>NZ_RJTN01000004.1 GCF_005497185.1 Pectobacterium polonicum
ACCGCCCGCCGTCAGGTCAACGGGTATGAAGTCGCCATCATGGCGGCCAGGAAATTTGTCCATGTTGCCACCTTACCCATGCAGGAGAATGAACGCGCGATCGCCTTGTGTTCAGCCCTTTTCGGTCACCGCTTCCGCGCCCAAACCAACGTACTGGCAACGTCATTGATCAACATTAATCCCATCGCTCACCTGGGGCTGGCGCTGTGTAACGTCACACGGATAGAAAGGCATGAAAGTTGGCCCCAATATCACTATCTGACGCCAGGGGTTGCCAATCTGATTACCTCATTGGAAAAAGAGCGCCAGACGCTGGCGCAACGCTTTGGGCTCACAATCCACAGTATTGAAGCACACTTTCAGCAATCTTTTGATCTGCCCGAAAGTGAACTGGCCGATATCGCAGAGGAACTTCATCGGCGGCGCGGAGGCCCGGCAGGCCCAACGACGCTGGATACGCGTTTTATTTTAGAGGACACACCGTATGGCTTGGTTTTTGCTGAAGCGATGGCGAAAAAAGTGGGATTGGCATTGCCACAACATACCTCAGTGATTAACGTGGTTGCCGCCATATGGGGACGGGATTTTCGCCGAGATAATACGATATTGCCGATGCTTGAATTAGAAAAAATGCCATTACGCGATTTGCAGCACTGCCTTTCTGTGGGTTATCACTCAAATGATATGAAAGCGACAACATCGTGATATCGGCGTCAGAAACGAAAATTCATCATAACAATAGCGATCGCCTCTGCATTTATTGGCGCTTCCCTTATACTACCCGGCAATAACCAAGACGAGTGGCGAGAAAAACCCGGTAATGATGAACAACGACGTCCTGCGCAGCGTGCGCTATATGCTGAATTTCAATAATGACCACCTGCTGAAGATCCTGGCGCTGGTGGAGATGACCGTCCCTCCCCAGCAGTTGGCGAGCTACGTCAAAAAAGAGGGAGAGGAAGGCTACCAGCCTTGCCCGGACATCGTGATGAGTTATTTCCTGAACGGGTTGATTCTGCAAAAACGCGGTCAAGATGAGAACCAGCCTGCACCGCAGTTTGAACGCAAGATGACCAACAATATTATTCTGAAAAAGCTGCGTGTCGCGTTTTCACTAAAAACGGATGATATTCAGGCGATCCTGTTGGCACAAAATTTTCGCATTTCAGTGCCGGAAGTCACCGCGATGATGCGCGCGCCTGAGCATAAAAATTATCGTACCTGCGGCGATCAGGTGATCCGCTACTTTCTGAAAGGGCTGACGGCGCGAGTCCGTAAAGGCTAAAAGCAACGCGTTAGCGAAAGGACGTGAGCGTTGCCTGACTGACCGCCGTAAAAGGCAGCAGCAACGCTCGATTTCTCGCACATATCAATGCTGTGTTTCATGCAGGATGGTCGTAACCAGTTGCTCCAGCTCTTCTTCCTCAAGCTGAGTGACCTGCTGCACGCTGTTCTTATCCATTCCCGTTAGCAATAAATTACGGGCAATTTGTCTGGCACTGTTTTTCATCCCTTGTTCAATGCCCTGCTCCAATCCTTGCTGAATACCGCGTTGGATTCCTTCCTCGAATCCCATTTTTTTCAATTGTTCTGCAATCGTCATAATGTCCTCCTGACCGGTTGATAGCGGTGCTGCCAGTGCATCAATAAAATCTGCGGGTTTGGATGTGTTTCCCGCTTGTGCAATATAAAATAACAGCGCCCGACGCTGCGTCAGCGGCACCGACCAGCGTTCAAATAGTAACCCAATTTCACGCGCCAACTCCAGCATATCACGGGTACGAACATGTTTCTGTACCAGTTCCAGTAACGCCATGCGTCGGTGCGTGCGAATCTCATCATCCGGAATAGCGGTTAAATCCACCAGTGGGAAAGGCTGTTCATACAACGCTTGTGCCAGTACGGGATCGGCGAAGCTGTCCAGCCAGCGAAGGCTGTAGGGATAAGGACGCGCTCTGCCATGGTAAAACAGCAGCGGCACCACCAACGGTAAGCGATCGTGTCCCTGATCCAGATGCTGCTGCATGGCAGCCAGACAATAGCGCAGCAGCCGGAAAGCCATCTGCTTTTCCGGGCGGCTTTGGTGTTCAATCACACAGTAAATATATCCTTTACCTGCGGTGGTACGCAGCGAGTACAGCACGTCCGATATCCGCGCGCGCAGCTTTTCATCAATAAACGACGCGGACTCCAGTTGCAGCGTGCTGAAATCACAGCGCTCGCGGATTTCATCCGGCAGATGAATAGTTAGAAAATCCCGTGCGACCACGATATCGCTGAGAAACTGTTTGAAGATCGCATCATGCGATGGCATTTCGTCCCCTTCCTTGTCAGACACTGGCTAAAACTCAGTGGGAGGATACTGGGAATGCGATATCAAAACAGAAAACAGCGTAGGAAGTGGAAAGCGCCTCGAAGAAAAACCTGCTTACTTCACATTCCAAATGAGGCGCTAATCATCGAAAGGAATTTGTTGCCGTCAGGCCGCTGCATGCTTTTCCATCATCAGCCGTGCAGGGGCTGCATCAACATGCAGCGCCGGATGACGGCAGAAGCGAACGACGTCACCCACCACCAGCAGGCTGGGCGACTGTGGCTGATAGCGGGCCAGCAGTGCTGGTAAGGTCGCCAGCGTCGCCGTTAATAATCGCTGATCCGGCTGGGTGCCGCGTTCAATAATCGCGACGGGCGTCTGCGCGGACAGACCGTGTTCGATCAGGCGCTGGCACAGTCGACTGCTGTGGCTCAACCCCATATAGAACACCAGCGTTTGCTGGCTGTCCGCCAGCGTCGGCCAGTCCAACTGCGGTTCGCCGTCGCGCGAATGGCCGGTCACGAAGCGCACAGACTGCGCGCAGGCACGGTGTGTCAGCGGTAATCCCACTGCCGCCGCACAACCTGTCGCGGCGGTAATGCCCGGCACCACATGACAGACAATTCCGGCCTGCTGGGCATAGTCCATCTCTTCGCCGCCGCGCCCGAAAATAAACGGATCGCCGCCCTTGAGACGGATCACCCGCTGTCCAGCTTGTGCCAATTCGACCAACAGCTGATTGATTTTTTCCTGCGACAATCGATGACAGCCGCGCGTTTTGCCGACGTCGATACACAGCGCCTGTTCTGGCACCAGATCCATAATCTCCGTCGACACCAGTCGATCGTAAACCACCACATCCGCCTGCTGGATTGCCCGCAGCGCCTTCAGCGTCAGCAGTTCCGCATCGCCCGGCCCAGCCCCCACCAGCCAAATTTCACCGCCGAGTACGGGCTGACGCCGCTGGCCTGCGGCCAATATTGATTGTGTTGTCATCATGTCACACCTCATTACGCCGTGGCGCTCAACCTGCTTTTTTCAATTCATTGACCGTTATCGGTACATGCTGACTCAATAACGCCTTCAGTTCGGGGATACAGGAACCACAGTTGGTGCCGCATTTCAGCGTGCCGCCTAACGCTGCCACGCTGTGACATCCCTTACGAATCGCACCGACGATGATCGCTTCGCCAACGCTATAGCAACTGCAAATCGTGGTTCCCTGCTTCACCTGTCCTTGTGGAGCCTGACCCGCCAGTAACGCGTGGCGTTCGTGCGGTAGCTGCGGTGGAGTGATAAACGCCTGACGCACCGCATCGCTGTCGATACGCAGCGTCTGTGCACTGACATAGCAGGCCAGCACTACGCGCCCTTCACGCCAGCCAATCAGGTGAAATACACCGTTGCCCTGCGCGATCTGGCACTGCATGTTTTCCAACCCATAATGTTCGAGCAGCCATGCCTGCCAATCGTCTACTGGTACACGATCGGCAAACAGATACTGCGTCACGCCTTCATGAGGGATCTTGCTCCAATAGGTTGTGGGCGGCGGCAGAACATCATGCTCTGTAGGTAACGTTAATGGCGCTGGAACGGGTTCGTCGGCAAAAAACAGCGTGGCCTGCCAGGCGGTATGCCAGGGCTGGATGCGGACTCGGCTGTGCTTACTTTCCGGCTGCCCGGAATACGGATCGGTAATCGGCGCAACTAAACTGTCAGCCCGCGCCTGAGCGCTGAACTGCTGATTCCAGTGCATCGGCACAAACACGCTGCCGCGCGCCTGCCCGACGTCGAGACGCGCCCGAGCCAGCATCCAGCCGTGCACCGATGACAGACGTACCAGATCGCCCGCCTGAATATCATGCGTCTGTGCATCCTGTGGATGAAGCTCGCAGTAGGGTTCGCTGATATGACGCATCAGCCGAGCCGCTTTACCGGTACGCGTCATGGTGTGCCACTGATCGCGGATTCGTCCGGTATTTAGCACCAGCGGATACGCCGCGCTCCACGGGCTTTGCGGTAGCGACGGCGTTACCGCCACCAGACGCGCTTTGCCGTCGGCATGCCAAAACCGCCCATCATCACTCAGTCGGGTTCGCCCGTGTGGGTATGCCGCATTCACTGGCCACTGTATCGGTTCCAACTGCTGCCACTGCTGATTACTGAGCGTCGCCAGCCCGCTGATATCAAACGCACGGCTGCCGTCATTCTCAAACCCGGACAGCGCCGCATGTTCACGAAAGATCTCTGCGGGATGCTGATAGGCAAATGCTTCGGCAAATCCCATACGCTGCGCTACCTGACTCAGCATCCACCAGTCAGCTTTGGCTTCCCCCGGTGCAGGCAGAAAGGCACGCTGACGGGAAAGGCGGCGTTCGGAATTGGTCACCGTGCCATCTTTTTCTCCCCAACCCAACGCGGGCAGTAAGATATCAGCGGTTTCTGCGGTATCGGTATGACGCATTACCTCGGAGACGATCACCAGCGGGCAGCGCTCCAGCGCCTGTTTCACCCGGTCGGCATCCGGCATCGATACCACCGGATTGGTGCCCATCACCCATACCGCCTTAATATCGCCGCGTTCTACTGCGCGAAATAGGTCTACCGCATTCAGGCCGGGCTGCGTCGCTACGTTATCGCTCTGCCAGAAACGTCCCACGCGATCGATATCCTGCGGCGTAAAGCCCATGTGGCAGGCAAGCTGATTAGCCAGTCCGCCTACTTCTCGCCCGCCCATGGCATTTGGCTGTCCGGTTATCGAAAAGGGACCGCTACCGGGTAAACCAATTTTGCCGCTCAGCAGGTGAGCATTGATGATCGCGTTACATTTATCACTGCCCGAGGACGATTGGTTAACACCCTGCGAATAGAGCGTCACCACCTTTTCACTGGTGCTGAACAGGTGATAGAAACACTCGATATCGACTTTATCCAACTGACAGAAATCCGCCACCTGTGCCACCGACCATGCTTGCGCTGACTGTAATGCTTCCTCCACGCCGGAAAAGCGTTCAGCCAATGCGGCGCGATCGATACGTGAACCTTGTGCAAGCCAATGCAGCAGGCCGTTAAACAGCCCGGCATCGCTGCCGGGCTGCAGTGGTAAATGCAAATCGGCGATATCACAGGTTGCAGTACGCCGTGGGTCGATCACCACCACCTGCATCTGCGGCCGCTGCTGTTTCGCCTGCACCAACCGCTGATACACCACCGGATGTGCCCAGGCGGTATTAGACCCCACCAGCACCACCACATCCGCCTGCTCAATATCTTCATAGTTACAGGGAACCGCATCCGCCCCCAGCCCGCGCTTGTAGCCAATCACCGCCGATGCCATACACAGGCGCGAGTTGGTATCCATATTGGCGACGCCAATAAAGCCTTTCATCAGCTTGTTGGCGACGTAGTAATCTTCCGTCAACAGTTGGCCTGAACCGTAAAACGCCACCGACTGCGGACCGTGCTGCTGCATCGTTGCCAGCAGCCGTTCAGCCACCGTATCGAGCGCCTGTTCCCAACTCACTCGACGCCCTTCCACCAGCGGCCACAGTAATCTGCCTTTCAAATCCAGCGTCTCTCCCAGCGCGGAACCTTTGACGCACAGACGCCCAAAGTTCGCAGGGTGTGCGGGATCGCCGCTGATTTTTACCGCCCCTTGCCCATCGTGTTCTGCCAGCACGCCACAGCCGACGCCACAATACGGGCAGGTTGTCCGACAGACGGGCGCGTTCATGATGCTTTCGCCATATCATTGTCTGCCAGACCGACGCTTTCCGGCACGGCCAGCGGTTGACGGCATACCCAAATTTCGTCATCTTCCACGCGCACCGGCCAGGCGCGAACATACAACGCACTGTCATCCGTGCTGACGCCATCCCGCAGCTTGAAGCGTTTTTTGTACAGCGGAGAAATCACGACCGGCTCACCCGCCACGTCACCCAGTAGCCCACGCGACAACACGTTCGCCCCGCTGCCTGGTTCGTGGTTTTCTAACGCGTACACCTGCTGCTCGCTGCCCGGCAGGTGGAACAGCGCAATTTGCTGCTGTCCGAGACGTGCCGCCATGCCTGCATGACGCGGAATGTCGCTCAGCGTTGCAACCTGCACCCACTCCGCTTCATGCGCGGCAGGTTTTAGCACAGCGGGTTCTGGCGATACCGTTTTCTCATGATCCTGTGCCGGACGGATCTGCCCGCGTTCTGGCACCATTACCACCGCTTCATCCGGGCTATCGCTGTTCAGGAAGCCGCGGAACAGCGCCAGACGTTCCGGGCTTTCCAGCGTGGTTTGCCATTCGCACTGGTAGGCATCCACCACGCGCTGCATCTCTTTATCTAACTCTTCGCCGATATTCAGGCTGTCTTCCAGAATCACCTGACGCAGATAGTCGATACCGCCTTCCAGATTATCCATCCAGGTACTGGTGCGCTGGAGGCGATCGCCGGTGCGGATATAGAACATTAATACCCGATCGATGGTGCGCAGCAGGGTTTCCGTATCCAGATCGCTGGCGAAGAGATCCGCATGGCGCGGTTTCATGCCGCCATTGCCACACACGTACAGATTCCAGCCTTTGTCCGTGGCAATCACGCCGATGTCTTTGCTTTGAGCCTCCGCACATTCGCGAGTACAGCCAGACACCGCCATTTTGACTTTATGCGGCGAGCGCAGCCCCTTGTAACGGTGCTCCAGTTGGATCGCCAGCCCGGTGGAATCCTGCACGCCGTAGCGGCACCAGGTCGAGCCCACGCAGGACTTCACGGTACGCAGCGATTTACCGTAGGCATGACCGGTTTCAAATCCCGCATCGATCAGCTCACGCCAGATCGCTGGAAGCTGCTCTAAGCGAGCACCGAATAAATCCACCCGCTGGCCGCCGGTGATCTTGGTATACAGGTTATAGCGCTGCGCGACCTGCCCGATTGCGATCAGGCCTTCTGGTGTGATCTCCCCAGCCGGAACGCGCGGCACGACAGAATAGGTGCCGTCTTTTTGGATGTTGGCAAAAAAACGATCGTTGGTATCCTGCAACGGCAAGTGCTGCGGTTGCAGCAGGTAGTCATTCCAGCAGGAGGCCAGCATCGACCCCACCAGCGGCTTACACACTTCGCAGCCCAAACCGTGGCCGTAACGCTCAAGAAGGCTGTCGAACGAGCGGATCTCATGCACGCGAATCAGGTGGTACAGCTCCTGACGCGAATAGGCGAAGTGCTCACAAATATCCTTCTTCACTTCGACGCCCAGTTGCGTCAGCTCATACTCCATCACCTGCTTAAGCAACGGCACACAGCCACCGCAGCCCGTTCCCGCCTTGGTGCAGGTTTTCAGCGCGCCCAGTTCGCCGCAGCCACCCGCCACCGCCGCCGAGATATCGCCTTTGCTGACGTTATGGCAGGAACAGATCTGTGCGCTGGCAGGTAACGCCGCCACACCCAGCCCTTTCGGCGCATCGCCAGAACGTGCAGGCAAAATCAGTCCTTCCGGCTGTGCAGGCAACGGCATGTCGTTGAGCATCATTTGCAGCAGCGTACTGTAATCGCTGCTGTCGCCGATCAATACGGCCCCCAGTAAACGCTTGCCGTCGGCAGACACCACGATTTTCTTGTAGACCTCGTTCGGGCCGTCCGTCCACTGGTAGCTTTGGCTTCCCGCCGTGCGCCCATGTGCATCGCCAATCGAGGCCACTTCAACGCCCAACAATTTCAGCTTGGTGCTCATGTCCGCACCGGTAAATGGCGTATCGCGCTGCGCCAGCGTATCCGCCACGCTGCGTGCCATCTGGTAGCCCGGTGCCACCAGCCCGAAAATCTGCCCTTTCCACAGCGCACACTCGCCGATGGCGAAAATCGCATCATCGGACGTCTGGCAGCGGTCATCGATCACGATGCCGCCGCGCGGCCCTTTCTCTAAATCGCAGCTATCCGCCAGTTTGTCGCGCGGGCGAATGCCGGCGGAAAACAGCACCAGATCGGTTTCCAATATGCTGCCGTCGGCAAAGCAGAGGCGATGTAGCGCCTGCTCGCCGTCGGTAATTTCCCGCGTTTCTTTGCTGAGATGAATCTGTACGCCCAGCGCTTCAATCTTGCGGCGCAGCATGGTGGCACCGCCGTCATCCAGCTGCACCGCCATCAGACGCGGAGCAAACTCCACCACATGGGTGTCCAGCCCCAGTTGACGCAGGGCGTTGGCGGCTTCCAGCCCCAGCAGACCGCCACCAATCACCACGCCGGATTTAGCTTTTTTCGCCTGTGCTGCAATCGCATCCAGATCGTCCAACGTGCGATACACCAGACAGCCGGGGCGCGTGTTGCCGGGAATCGGCGGAACAAAGGCATAAGACCCCGTCGCCAACACCAGTTTGTCGTAGGCGGTTTCTCTGCCCTGCGCATCACTCACGCACTGACGTTCACGATCGATAGCCACGATCTCGCTGGCACTGCGCAGCTCAATGCCGCTCTCGGCAAAAAAGCCGTCTTTCACCAGCGACAGCGAAGCGGCACTGCGGCCGGAGAAATACTCGGAGAGGTGAACGCGGTCATAGGCTTCATGGCGCTCTTCGCCAAAGACCACGATGTGATAATGCTGATGCAGGTCGCGCTCAACCAGTTGTTCAAGAAAATAGTGGCCGACCATACCGTGGCCGACGACCACCAAAATAGGTTTGCTCATGACAGGAATCCTTACAGCTTCAGGCTGTGGGTCAGAATCAGGGGAAGAAAGGCCGAAAAGCAGCGCGGCAGGCGGTATCATCTCGTCTTCAGTGGTGCTCTCCATCGCGGCCAGCAGACGCGGGCTGTCGTCAGTGTCGCCATACAGCAAGACACCGCACAGCCGACCGTCGCGCAGGAGCAGACGACGATAGTGCTGCGTCTGCGGATCAAAAGTGGTGTACACCTCATCATTCGGTGCCACGTTAATATCGCCGCCGCTGACTACGCCAATCCCTGTGACCTTCAGTCGCGTCGTCGCCTGTTCACGCTGATAGTCTTGCGGTGCATGTCCAGCAAGGCGCTGTGCCACCAGCGTAGCCTGCGCGAAACACGGGGCAACCAGCCCAAAGGTTTCGCCATTGAGTTCACAGCATTCGCCGATCGCGCTGATGTAGGGGTCGGCGGTTTGCAGTTGTCCATCCACCAGCACGCCACGGTTGCAGGGCAAGTCGCATTCACGCGCCAGTTGGCTGGCAGGAATCACGCCCGCGGTCACCACCACCAGACCCGCCGGAATCGTGCGGCCATCTGCCAGTGCGACCGCCGTCACCCCGCGTTCATCGCCATGCAGCGCCACAACCTGCACATCCGTCTCGCAGGCAATGCCGCGTTCGCGCAGGCTGTCGCACAGCAGGTCGCTCGCCGTGGCATCCAGTTGACGCTCCATCAGAACCGGAACGCGATGCAGCAACGTGACGTCGGCACCACGCAGTTGCAGCGCTGCGGCGGCTTCAATGCCGAGCAGGCCACCACCAATCACCACCGCAGGGACGGACTGGCGAATCGTCGTCAGCATCAGTTCGACATCATCCAGCGTGCGGAAGCCGCACACGCCCGCCAGATCGATACCCGGCATCGGCGGCATAAACGGCGTGGAGCCGGTCGCCAACACCAGATGATCGTAATGCAGTTGCCGTTGCGTCGTTGTCACCTCACGCTGCTGGCGATCGATATGGGTTACCCGCTCACCCAGCAGAGTGTTCACCGGCAGCGCCGCATCGTCGTCAATAGCAGCTGGCGTCAACAGCGTATCCGTAAACGCTTTTTCGCCGCTTAATACCGGCGACAGCAGGATACGGTTATAGCTGGCGCGCGGTTCATCACCAATCACGGTGATTCGGAAGCGCGTGGCGGCCAGTTGGCGCAGCACATCGACGAATCGCGCACTCGCCATCCCGTTACCAATCACAATCAGATGCGGTTTCATCATCGTTCCGGCCTCGCTGTCAGGCTGCTTTAGGCTGTTTTTCATATAAGAAATGCAGCACCTGCTGACGGTAGTGGTGGTAGCGTGGATCGTCGGCCAGCACGACGCGTGAACGCGGACGTTCCAGCTCAACTTTCATAATTTCACCAACCGTCGCCGCTGGGCCGTTGGTCATCATCAGCACGCGATCCGACAGCAGCACCGCTTCGTCGACATCGTGGGTAATCAGCACAATCGTGGTTTGCAACCGCTGCTGAATCTCCATCACCGCATCCTGAAGATGTGCGCGAGTCAGTGCATCCAGCGCACCGAACGGTTCATCCATCAGCAGGACTTTCGGCTTCATGGCCAGCGCACGGGCGATGCCTACACGCTGCTTCATCCCGCCGGAAATCTCATTAGGCCGCTTGTTCAGCGCATGCCCCATGTGTACCAGTTCCAGATTGTGGGCAATCCACTCATGCATCTCGTGCTTGTTCATCTGCCCGCGAAACACCTGCCGTACCGCCAGCGCCACGTTTTCGTAGGTGGTCAGCCACGGCAGCAGAGAATGGTTCTGAAAGACCACGCCGCGCTCCGGCCCCGGTCCGTCAATTTCACGGTTGTCACACAACAGGCCGCCGCTGCTCGGCAGCGTCAGACCGGCGATCAGATTCAATAACGTAGATTTGCCGCAGCCGGAATGGCCGATCAGGCTGATAGTTTCACCGGTGTGAATATCAAAACTCACCTGATCCAACGCCAGAAACTCACCGCTGGCGGTATTGAAACGCTGGCTCACCTGTTGCACTTGAATAATCGGTGTTGTACGCATCGTCGGCTCCTTAGCGGTTGTCATAGCTGAAACGGTTAGCAATCCACACCAGTCCCTGCTCAAGCAGCAGACCGATAACGCCAATCACCACGATGGCGATAATGATGTTTTCCACATTCAAGTTGTTCCACTCGTTCCAAATCCAGAAGCCGATACCGACGCCGCCGGTCAGCATTTCCGCCGCCACAATCACCAGCCAGGCAACACCAATTGACAGACGCACGCCGGTCAATACGTTAGGCAGCACCGCCGGCAGCAGAATTTTGTGCATGATGGTGAATTCAGAGAGCTTCAGTACGCGCGCTACGTTCAGATAATCCTGTGGAATACGGCGCACGCCTTCGGCGGTATTGAGAATCATCGGCCAGATGGAGCAGATAAAAATGGTCCAACTGGATGCTGGTTCGGCACGTTGGAACAGCAGCAGGCCGATAGGCAGCCAGGCCAGCGGACTGACCGGACGCAGCAGCGAAATGATCGGATTGAGCATGTTGGCCAGAAACGTAAACCGACCAATCAGGAAACCAGCAGGAATGCCGACCAGTGCCGCCAGTCCGAAGCCAATGCCAACACGTTGCAGTGAGGCCAATACGTTCCAACCGATGCCCTGATCGTTCGGCCCTGCGATGTAAAACGGATCGGCAAAGAGGCTGAGCGCCGCAAGCCAGGTCGTCCACGGCGTCGGGAAGTTTTCGCTGTTGAGCGCAGCAATCTGCCAGACCGCAACCAGCAGCCCCAGTCCGAGTGCCGCAGGAAAGAGTTGCTGAAACAGCTTGCGCAGCAGCGGGCGGTAGGCGAAAGCCGGTGCCGCCGGTGCTTTTGCAGGCGTTGCGGGTTTAGTTGGCAGCGGCGTAATTTCAGCGCTGTGTACGGTTTCCGGGGCGTTATCCGCGGTAATTGGAATGACCTGGGCCTGGTTTTTCATCATCAACCTCACTTATTTCTTCACGCTAAAACTGTTGGCATAACCCGCGGGATCGCTACCATCCCAGCGACGGCCATCGATGAGCACGCTGCTGCGCATGTCGCTACCGGGCAACGACACATTCCCCACGGCATCGGCCGCCTGCTTATAGATATCAATACGGTTAACCTGCTTCGCGACGGCCAGATAATCCGGCTCTTCGGTGAGCAAGCCCCAGCGTTTGTGCTGGGTGAGGAACCACATGCCGTCGGACAGGTACGGGTAGTTCACGGAACCGTCGTGGTAGAAACGCATCGCGTGTTCGTCTTTCCAGCTTTTCCCCAGCCCGTTCTCGTACTGGCCCAGCATGCGTCCGACGATGGTTTCTTCTTTGGCATTGATGTAGGCGCGTCCGGCAATGACACCAGCCGTTTCGCGGCGGTTGTCATCAGAGGCATCAATCCAGCGTGAGGCATCGAGGATCGCGGCGGTCAGCGCACGGGCGCTATTCGGATTGCCGTTCACCCAGTCGGAGCGGGTACCCAACACTTTTTCTGGGTGATCCGGCCAAATGTCTTGCGAGGTGGCGGCGGTAAAACCGATTTTTTCGCTGATGGCACGCTGATTCCACGGTTCGCCGACGCAATAGCCAACCATGTTGCCAATCTTCATGTTCATCACCATCTGCGGCGGCGGCACCACCACGGTGCGCACGTCGTTCAGCGGATGAATGCCAGCGGAAGCCAGCCAGTAATAGAGCCACATGGCGTGCGTGCCGGTTGGGAAGGTTTGGGCGAAGGTATAGGTGCCAGCCGGGCTGGCAGCGATATACTTTTGCAACGCGGCGAGATCCGTGACGTTGGCTTCACGCAACTGGTTCGCCAGCGTGATGCCTTGTCCGTTCTGGTTGAGCGTCATCAGTGCCGCCATGTTGCTCTGCCCTCCGGACAGCCCCATTTGCAGGCCATACAGCTGACCATACAGAATGTGTGCGGCGTCCAGCTCGCCCGATACCAACTTGTCACGTACCGCAGCCCAACTGGCTTCTTTACTGGGAACAATGGTGATGCCGTATTTCTTATCGAAACCTTTCACTGCCGCCATCACGACCGAGGCGCAGTCCGTCAACGGGATAAACCCAACCCGAATTTCCTTTTTCTCCGGCGCATCGGAACCGGCGGCCCAGGCGCTATTCATCAACCCTGGCAGCATCAGGCTGCCCCCCAGTGCGGCGCTCCCCAACAGAAATTGGCGGCGAGAGACGGTCATGCTTTTGGTTTTGGAATCACTCATCAACGACACCCTTGCGCAAAACACCTTTTCAGGCGGTAAAAACAAAAACGGCGTCCACAAGCCCATGCAGAATCTGCACGCTTATGGACGCCGTTGTCCGATTAACACCTTCCGCACCGCCGTTGGCCCGAAACGCATTATGAATGTTTGGTTGTTGCTAATGAGTTAAAGCAAGGTTTGTGCCAGCTATCACAGTTTTACATATTGCCGAGGGGAGTGGTTTAATCATGAGGTGAACTGAAATTTAGGTAACAATATGTAATTTAAGGTTATTGTTTCGTGCGCCAGAGTATTGCTATTTCTATGCTACGCCGTAGCACGCGCCCGACACGGGGCGCTCAGTCGTCGCCGCCCCGTGACCCGTGGCTTTTTCGCGAGAAATAACGTCGCTACGCGATACCTTCATAAAAAACAGCCTCTTAACGGACCGCCGTTGACGCGTTCCCGACGCGGCAACGGCTTTCGCGGCTTCCCTGCCGCTCATCCTAAGTCTGTTTTTTCTTCAGCGTTATTTACGCTTATCACAGCACAACGACAGCGAGAACCAGCTACGCACGAAACCACCTCATACTGTTGGTATTCCGTTATTTTACCTCCCACGAGGGCACTCCTTGCACCGCCAACTGGCAGAACACGCACAGTTCATGTGCATATACCCCTTAAGGGGTATCTCCGAATACATCTGCCACCGCGAGCATCGCCGTCGCGATGTCAATCAGCTTTTTATTCTGGCTCATCGCCATGCGACGCAGGGTTTTGTAGGCCTCTTCTTCGCTTAATCCACGGTGTTGCATCAGTAAGCCCTTCGCACGATCGATCTGCTTTCTTTCATTCAACGTGGCTCGCAGCGCAGCCAATTCATGATCCTGCGCCTGTAAGCGACGCGACTGTTGCTGCACCAGCGACAGCAGCGATCGCCCCAGCTGTGGGCTGACGCCGTCACTATGTAGCCAACCGGGCTGCACGTTTTGTCCTTCCACGTCGTGACCGGCGATAAATATCGAATAACCGGGATCGTCACCTTCCTGCTGCGCCATTAGCTCTTCAAAATCAGCCAGTTGATCGCTGCATGCCTTCTCCGCTGCCGCAATACGCGTTCGACAGCGCTGCATCAGCGTCAGCTCCAGTTCATCTTCCATTTTTTTCATTTCATCGATGCGCCGCGTGGCAACCGAAAACCAGTGCAGGCTATCGGCTTCCGACAGTTTTTCTATCGGGCTGCGAGTGCACACGATGCGACGCAGACGTTCAAACTCACTGTCCACCGCGATAGTGCGCCACCGCCGCTGGCTTTCTTCGTCGCTAAAATTCAGGAAGGTATCGAAACAGCGCTCCTGCCGTTCAATTAAGTCCAGTAGCTTTTGCCGGGTGTCCTCATCGACACTCCCCCCAGCATAAGCCGCCGCACCGACAGCACGCTCCTGCCCCGCCAGCTCTTTCCCTTGCATAAAACTGAACATGGCAATCAGCGCCCGGGAAATCCCCGGATCGGCCGCCGTGTCCGACACCTCAAAAACCAGCGCCAATAGGTTACGAATAATGTCGTTGAAAAATGTCATCGCCTGCGGCTGGGGCAGCAAACGTTGGCGAGTCTGCTGACGCAGTGCAGGCAGCAGACTCAGCGCATAGACCACGCTGGCAACACGGCTGAATAGGCGACTCGCCTGCGGCAATTCCGCCGTCATTTTTTCCAACCCGGCCAGATGCGCCATCAGATTCGTCTGCGCCACCTGTACATCCCTTTCACGTAGCATCAGCTCATCGGCGAAGAATCGACCGTCGGAGCAAAGAAACAGATTGGCCGTCCCTCGTTCGCGCTGTAGTAGATGCACAAGCTGGCTGATCTTTCCCACCAGCTCGCCACTTTGCAGCAAGTAACGCAGGCTGTTCAGCTCACACTGGCGCGAGGCGAGTAAAAATCGAATTGTCGTTGAAGGCTCTGCCACCATCGCTGTCTCTCCTGAAAAAATCACATTCAGGAATATGCAATTAGCGCGCCATTTGCACCCATTCACATTTGGCGGGAAGCAAGGACATGTTGTCCGCACGATGGCTGCCGAGCTCGTACACGTTTCACTTCAATTTTTAAACTCCGTTACTAAACCAGCCCCATCGCAAAAGGTACTCTCATCATCGTTACTAAAACTGTTTTATAGCCATCGGCATGATGCTGACATCGGCGTGGAAACAGAAAGAATCGCTGTAAAAGCCGCATCGTAGCGACGTCACAACCATAGGAACGCATGAGCATGGCGAATTTATCTGAACAAGAAAGCTGGATTGATGGAATTTATCAGCTTGAGACATCGGACCCTGTTGTTGCAGGCCCTGGGGGAATCTCCAACCGTCAGGCTGAGCAGTTAGCCAGCCGCACGGCTTACCTAAAAAAAATGCAGGAAACCACGGGCGAGAGTTTGCAAAAGCACCTCGCCGCCAGCGACCCGCATTCGCAATATGCCCCAAAAAATAGCCCAGCGCTGACGGGAACGCCCACCGCGCCAACGACAGCGCAAACGGCAAACAACACGCAAATTGCCACCACGGCATTTGTGAAATCGGCCCTTGCCGCACTGGTCAATGGTTCTCCGGCGGCACTGGATACGCTGCAAGAGCTGGCGAACGCGTTAGGCAACGATCCGCACTTCAGCACAACCGTATTGAATACGATTGCTGATGTGAAAACTGACGTAGCCAATAAGTTGAATGCCCATGCATCAACTCTTGATGCACATCCCCAGTACGCGCCGAAAGCGAGTCCTACATTCACGGGGACGCCAACCGCTCCAACTGCAGCATCCGGTTCTAATGACACGCAACTGGCCACCACGGCATTTGTGAAAGCAGCAGTAGCCGCACTGGTAAACGGTTCACCAGCAGCGCTAGATACGCTGCAAGAGCTGGCGAGCGCGCTGGGGAATGACCCGAACTTTTCCACAACGATGCTGAATGCGATTGCTGGCAAGCTGGCAAAAGACCAAAACGGCGCGGATATTCCTGATAAATCCCAATTCCGAAATAATATTGGACTAGGAAATGCGATGTTACGCGGTGATTATGGATTGGGCGGTAATGCTATATCTATTCCTGCAAATACAGATATCAACACATTTTTTAATACTGCGCCGTCCGGGATTTATGCTGGACACGACGGCGGGTATTTGAATATCCCACCCGGTGATATTTCGTATCTGTTTTTTTGGATGCCAACGCTAAACAACGTATACGGTGTACTGAAATGTCTGGGGCTGAACTCACAGCGTGAATATTATCGGCACCGCTTGAATGGCCAATGGCTGGACTGGCACGAAATATATAGCACTCATAGAAAACCCACGGCTAATGATGTTGGCGCATTTCAGTCGGGATTTGTAGGTACTGTAAATAATACTGATGTGGCGTGGAATGATAATTCGGGCGTTTATAATGCACAGAGGGACAGCTATAGCCAAATGATTGTGCATTTCAATGGCGGATGGGGCAGTTGCCCAGCGTTGCAGTTGCTGGCCGAGTATGGAAATGGCGGATTATCATATCGCACCGCGCGAGATGGCGAGGGATTTGAACAGTCATGGGCAAAAATATATACAACCCAATTTAAGCCGACGGCCAATGATATTGGCGCTCTCGCCCTCGGCGGTGGGGTGATGAACAACGGCATGAAAATCGGCGGGAATGTCGGTGTTGCGATGCCCGTGGATATGGCGATAGTCGGTATGCTATCTAACGATAACTATCGACAAATGATGGCGCTGGCTGGTGACGATACTATCGTCATCGGTAATCGCACGAGCAAACTTGGCATTGTTTCGCGCGATGAAATTTATTTCCGGAATAACGATAATGGAGTGTGGTATACGGTGTACCACACCGGAAACCTTACCCCGCAAACCATCGGCGCACTACCCACATCCGAACTGGTTGGCATGCCGCAGTTATTCCCCGGTGCAGTCGCCCCATCAGGCTGGCTGAAATGCAACGGCCAGCAGTTCGACACTGCACAATTTCCTGTTTTAGCGTCACGATACCCATCCGGTTTCCTGCCCGATTTACGCGGCGAATTTGTGCGCGGTTGGGATGATGGGCGCGGCGCTGATGCGGGACGTGCGTTACTATCTGCGCAGGGTGATGCCATTAGGAATATTACTGGCTCAGTCAGCGGGGCAATAGAGGAGGGGAATGGATACACTGGCGCGTTTTATCAAACAAGTGGAGGACCTGGCGGCAAAGGCGGTGCTGGCGATATGGGATTAGGTCTTGATGCATCCCGCGTCGTCCCGACAGCATCCGAAAACCGTCCTCGCAACATCGCATTTAACTACATCGTGAGAGCAGCATAATGAGCAACTATTCAACACAAATTAAAAACGCAGAACTGAACGAACGTGGGCTGGCAATCAATTCCGGCTGGATTACCGTTTATCACGTTAATCCGGCTACACGGGAATATCAGAGCGCCAGCTATGAATATGTTATGCAAGGTGTTGGCCTGCCAGCCGACAGCTACGCAGACGAACCGCAATTGCCGCCTGTCGGCCACGCCTTGCGCCGTCGTGCAGACGGTAAGGCATGGGAACAGGTGCCAGACCATCGCGGCCAGACGGTTTACAGTACGGAAACTCGACAGGCGCAGACGGTGATGCAGTTCGGTGAACTGCCTGAAAATATGACATTTCTGGCTCCAGCAACCGAATTTGATCAGTGGAATGGAGCGGCCTGGGTGACAAATCTGGAGGCGCAACAGCTTGCCGCAACCAAAAGCCTGCAGCAGGAGTTGGCAGCACGGCGCGCGACAGCAAATACCCGAATTGCCGAGCTGAACTACGCAGTGGACTTAGCCATTGCCACGGATGAAGAGCAAGAGCGGCTAACCCAATGGAAAATTTATCTGGTGACGTTGAACCGCATTGATCTCACCGCTGCGCCAGTCATGTGGCCGGTAGCCCCTTCCGTGTAATCGCTGGCACCCGTATTTCATCATACCAATTAGGTGTGCCGTATTTAGCATACGGCACACGCACATCATCTCCATCTTTTTAGTAAGGATATTCTGATAATTCCCCATTATTTTTATCGCCAAATGTAAAATAAAATAAAAAATGAAACTGTTATATTTACACATCTCAAATCTGTACTATTTTAATTAAATTAAATTTCCAACACCAATAAATAAACAGAATAAAAATCCAGCAATTAAAATAAAATGAAATTAAACACCAAGAGACAATTTTAAATTAAAATATAAAACCAAAATAATGACATTAAAGATAAAAAAACCGAATCAACAAACTGTACTATTTATCCTTCAGTTTTTGCACGCTATAATCCCTGCACGTTTTATTCACTATTCATTCTTATCTCACTTCAATCAGTGACGTTAATTTCTGACGGATGCAAATACCGTCAGCGGTAATTTATTCGCATTTTATTCATCACTATTTATTCCGGCAAGCATCGGAATAACAGCATTTTCCTGCCTGAAGCTAGGAGCCTAACATGTTTGATGTCGTTGAGCTGTCGCGGCTGCAATTTGCCCTGACTGCCATGTATCACTTTCTTTTCGTCCCGCTGACGCTGGGATTGTCTTTCCTGCTGGCCATTATGAACACGACTTATGTGTTGACCGGTAAGCAAATCTATAAGGACATGACCAAATTCTGGGGCAAGCTGTTCGCCATCAACTTTGCGCTGGGCGTGGCAACCGGTCTGACGCTGGAATTCCAGTTCGGCACCAACTGGTCTTACTATTCTCACTACGTGGGCGATATTTTTGGTGCGCCGCTGGCAATGGAAGGACTCATGGCGTTCTTCCTCGAATCCACGTTGATCGGCCTGTTCTTTTTCGGCTGGGATCGCCTGACCAAAGTCCAGCATATGCTGGTGACCTGGTTCGTCGCGCTGGGCTCCAACTTTTCCGCCCTGTGGATTCTGGTCGCCAACGGCTGGATGCAAAACCCGATTGCCGCCGAATTCAATTACGAAACTATGCGCATGGAAATGCTGAGCTTCGCCGAACTGGTGCTGAACCCGGTCGCGCAGGTGAAGTTTGTGCACACCGTGGCAGCGGGCTACACCGCCGGCGCGATGTTTGTACTCGGGATCAGCTCTTACTACCTGTTGAGAGGCCGCGATATCGCCTTTGCCAAGCGCTCATTCGCCATTGCCGCCAGTTTCGGTCTGGCTTCGGTGCTATCCGTGATCGTACTGGGCGATGAATCCGGCTATGTGATGGGCGATGTGCAGAAAACCAAGTTGGCCGCGATCGAAGCCGAATGGGAAACGCAGCCTGCACCCGCCTCTTTCACGCTGTTCGCCGTTCCCAATCAGGAAACGATGCAGAATGATTATGCGATCCACGTTCCCTACCTGCTGGGGCTCATCGCCACCCGTTCGCTCGACAAACCCGTCGTCGGCATTAAAGACCTGATGACACAGCATGAGATACGTATTCGTAACGGTATGACGGCCTATGGTCTGCTGGAGGAACTGCGCTCAGGTAACACCGACCCCGCCGTTCGCGCACGTTTTGAAGCCGCCAAGCGCGATCTTGGCTACGGCCTGCTGCTTAAGCGCTATACCGATGACGTCGCCAACGCCAGCGAAAACCAGATTCAGCAGGCAACCAAAGATTCGATTCCTCGCGTCGCGCCGCTGTATATCGCTTTTCGTCTGATGGTGGGCTGCGGCGTGCTGATGCTCGGCATTTTTGCTCTGTCGTTCTGGAGCGTCATACGCGGCCGCATGGGGCAGCGCAAATGGCTGCACCGCATGGCGCTGTACGGCATCCCCCTGCCCTGGATCGCGATTGAATCCGGCTGGTTCGTCGCCGAGTACGGCCGCCAGCCGTGGGCAGTCGGTGAAGTTCTGCCTACTGCCATCGCCAATTCTTCTCTGGAAGCACACGACATCCTGCTGTCGATGGGGCTGATTTGCGGACTGTACACGCTGTTTCTGATCGCAGAAATGTATCTGATGTTCAAATTTGCCCGACTGGGGCCAAGCAGCCTGAAAACCGGCCGCTACCACTTTGAACAACCGACGACACAATCCCTCGCGACACCTGCAAAACCTTAACGGGAGCCATAATAATGCTGGATTATGAAACATTACGTCTGATTTGGTGGGGATTGATTGGCCTGTTATTCATCGGCTTCGCCATCACTGACGGCTTTGATATGGGCGTGGGCATTCTGCTGCGCCTGCTAGGCAAGACCGATACCGAACGGCGGGTGATGATTAATGTGATCGCCCCGCACTGGGACGGTAATCAGGTCTGGCTGATCACCGCGGCGGGCGCACTGTTCGCCGCCTGGCCGATGGTTTATGCCGCCGCGTTTTCCGGTTTCTACTTCGCCATGATTCTGGTGCTGGCCGCTCTGTTTTTCCGCCCGGTTGGCTTTGATTATCGCTCCAAGCTGGAAAACCACCGCTGGCGCAACATGTGGGACTGGGGCATTTTCATCGGCAGCTTCGTCCCCACGCTGGTGTTCGGCATCGCATTAGGCAACCTGTTGCAAGGCGTGCCGCTGAGCGTTGATAAGTATTTGCGCCTCACCTACCACGGCGGATTCTTTGGCCTGTTAAACCCGTTCGGGCTGCTGGCAGGCGTCGTGAGTGTCGCGATGATCGTCGCACACGGCGCGATTTACCTGCAAATGCGCACCACAGATGCACTTCAGCGTCGCGCGCAAAAAACCGTCCTGATAGCCAGCGCGCTGATGAGCCTCACCTTCTTACTGGCTGGCCTGTGGGTCGTTACCGGAATTGACGGCTACGTAATTACCTCTGCACTGGATAAAGCGGCTCCGTCTAACCCATTGCACAAAGAAGTGGCCCAGCAGGCCGGTGCCTGGCTAACCAACTTTACTGCACATCCCGCGCTGTGGGCGATCCCCGCATTGGGTGTGGTTCTGCCGTGGTTCACCTGCCTCTTCTCGTGCGTGAACCGCTGCGGCTGGGGTTTTCTGACCTCGTCATTGACCATTGTCTGCGTGATTCTGACGGCAGGGATTACGCTGTTCCCGTTCGTGATGCCTTCCAGCTTCGATCCCAATGTCAGCCTGACCCTCTGGGATGCGACATCCAGCCAGCTTACGCTTCAGGTGATGACCATTCTGGCCTGCATTTTTGTCCCCACCATCCTGCTTTATACCAGTTGGTGTTACTACAAGATGTTTGGTCGGGTCGATGCGAGTTATATCGAAGCCAATAAGCATTCCGTTTACTAACGACTGAGGAGAAAGAAGATGTGGTATTTCGCCTGGATACTCGGCACGCTGCTGGCCTGCGCGTTCGCGCTGGTCACTGCGCTGGCGGTTGAGAACCATGAAGCGGGCAGAGACGCCCCTTGAGAGAACGCAGCGCCGCCATCGGGCGCTTCATCATTTTGTACTGATACCGTCATCAGGGCAGACGAAACCCGCCAAGGGCGCTAGAATGCAGACGCTGCGCCCAATCGGATGCCCTCTTTTAACCTGAAATCAGACGACGACATGACAACACCCAGACAGGACAAAACGCCGTGGTGGAGTCAGGGGAAAACCCCAGACTACCGCTTTTCATTAGCGAATGAGCGCACCTTTCTGGCGTGGATTCGCACCGCGCTGGCGTTTCTTGCGGGTGCGGTGGGTATCGATCAATTTACCGTTCATCTCGATCCGCTGGTGCGTCAGGGGCTGGCTCTGCTGCTGGTCGTCTGCGCTGCGCTGCTCGGCGGTCTGGCCTATCGTCGCTGGGTCAGCAATGAGAAGGCCATGCGTCAGGAAAATGATATGCCGTATACGCCGATGCTGCTGATCGTGACGCTGTTCATCACCCTCATTGCCATCGCGCTTGCCGCCATGATCCTGTTCGGGTAGCACATGGAGACAACACGCGATCCGGGGTTACAGCCGCAGCGAACCGGCATGGCCTGGACACGCACCCTGTTTGTGATGTTGATAAATAGCCTGCTGTGTTTTCGTTTAAGTATGGTAGATGACAGCCGCGCCGTTTTTGCCTGCGCCATCCTGCTTTTGTGCGTCTCCGCTCTGATGTCGGTACTGGCGATTCTGCGCTACCGCTTTAACGCCTGTTGCCAACCGGTGTTATCACGCGTCAGCCACGGGCTGATCGTCCTTACGTCATCGTCAATCGCGATAACCGCGCTGGTATTGCTGCTGCACTTCAGCGGCGTGTGGTAAGACACGGTTTTCTAAAAGAAAGGCGGTGAAGCCCAAATGCGCTTCACCGATTAGGCAGGTTATTCGATCGTACTTTCCGGGAACAGGAAGGGGTTGATGCTACTGCGAGAAAACCCTTCTTCCTCCATCTTCACATCCAGTACCAGCGAGGCCAGATCGTCGGCGATGGCTTCTACACGGTGATCTTTTTCCTGATACAACAGTTTCAGATACGTGCCACAGTGACCACAGCTTTCCGCTTTGATAGCGGAATTTTCGCTATCCAGCGACCAATAGTTCAGCTCGCTCGATTCTTCACAGTTACTGCATTTCACCCGCACCATGTGCCATTCGCTCTCGCACAGATTACAGTGCAGATAACGCAGCCCGCTGGAGGTGCCTAACTGCACCACGCCCGATACCGGAATACTGCCGCACACGGGGCAGAACTGGCGATGTTCGCCGGGAACGGCACGCGCTTTACCGGGCAGTTGGCTTGCCATCTGCGCCCAAAACAGCGACAGCGCCGCCCAGATGAACGGGGCTTTATCATTGCTCTCGGCACGAAACTCGTGTTGCAGCAGTGCCGTTGCCTGTTCTTCCAGCTCCTGCTCTGAGGCTTTTTCCAGATTCTCCAGCGTGGATAACACCTGTCCACTGGCATCCGGTTTTAATTCTTCGATCAACGCACGCAGTAGCGTATGCCAGTGTGCATCACGCGGGAACACCGCGATATCGAGCGGCGGACGTTCGCCGGACTGTTTCAGCACGTCACTCAGGTCAAGCTTCAACGGATGATCGTGCAATACCTTCTGCTGGGCTTCCACCACGCCTGCGGCGAAGGTGAGATAATCCCCCAGCGGGTGATCTTCAGCTAGCTGACGCAGACGTTCCGCACGGCTGCTGTACAGGCTTTTCAGATTGGCGAAAAGCAGCGGAGGGATATTTCCTTCCGTCATCGATTTTTCGTTCTGTTCTAA
Organism: Pectobacterium polonicum; assembly: GCF_005497185.1. Classification (GTDB taxonomy): domain Bacteria; phylum Pseudomonadota; class Gammaproteobacteria; order Enterobacterales; family Enterobacteriaceae; genus Pectobacterium; species Pectobacterium polonicum. Next base: position 23,381 of record NZ_RJTN01000004.1, read on the forward strand.
CTGTTCCTGAGGAACAATGCGAATACTCATCAGGGGGATTTTTCCTGTTATTTACGTTGTCTATCCGATAGATTTCGGGATGCGGGAAGGCCGCCAGCGCGGTCCGAAAGATAGCGGGTATAGCTCACCTTTAGCCAAGATTATACCCATCATGCCTATCGACTTCCTGATTTCCGGCAAGGTTATAGCTGTTTTTCGCTATCAATAGGAGCGCTTCCTGTCATGACGTAGACAGTAGCAGAAAAGCAGCAAACCTCTCCACACCTCTAAAGAGGTGCTCGTGTCAGGCACTCGCCTATCTGCGTCCGAATCAGCGATGCTAAGACAATCACGCTTTGTTCACAGCGATCGTCCCATTCGTAGGAGGCGTTGAAGCGGAAATAGCGATCGAATTGGTCACCGGTCGTGAACATTTTCCCCGGTGCAATGCTGACGCCTCGCTCCAGCGCACAGCGGTATAGCGCCGTGCTGCTGACGCCTTCCGGCAATTCCAACCAGAGAAAATAGCCGCCTTGTGCATGATTAATGCGGACCTCGCCCGGAAAGTGTCGGCGTAGCGACTGTAATGCCGCATGTTTGCGCTGCTCCAGCGCCCGCCGCAGGCGACGCAGATGGCTGTCATAGCTGCTGGTCGCCAGATAGTCAGCAATCGCCAACTGCATCGGTGCGCTGGTTGATAATGTACTCATCAGTTGTAAACGCTGAATATTTCCCGCATAGCCCCCCGCAGCCACCCAGCCGATACGAAATCCCGCCACCAGATTTTTAGAAAACGAGGAACAGTGCAAGATTGTCCCTTTTTTATCCAACGCCTTCGCGGGCAGCGGACGTTGCAGGCCGGTGTAAAGCTCACTGTAGACGTCGTCCTCGACCAGCCCGACACCGTGTTTCTCCAGCATTGCCACCAGCCGCTGTTTCTTCTCCCAAGACAGCGTGTAGCCGAGCGGGTTATGGAAATTAGTCATCAGCCAGCAGGCTTTGATCGGGTAATCATTCAATGCCTGCTGCAACGCATCGAGATCGATGCCCTGCTGCGGATCGGTCGCGATCGCAATAGCCTTGAGCTTAAGGCGTTCAATCGCCTGTAGCGCACCGTAAAAAGCCGGAGATTCGATCACCACGTAATCGCCCGGCTCCGTCAATACCTGAAGGCTGAGATTAAGGGACTCCATCGCCCCCGCTGTAATCACAATTTCATCAGGCGAGACGGCAATCCCCTGCAACGCGTAGCGCTGAGCAATGTTCTTCCTCAGATTTTCGTTACCCGGGGGCAGATTATCCAGCGCACTTTGTGGTTGCATATGGCGTGCTACCGAGGCCAGTGAACGCGTTAACTGGCGCTGCGGAAAGAGCTGCGGATCGGGAAACGCCGATCCAAACGGCATCACCGTCGGATCTTTGCTGGCCTGAAGCACATCAAAAATGAACGCATTGACGTCCACGTCTTCGGTCAACTGAACGCGCTCCTGCCCCACGGGTGAATGCAGCCTGTCTGCCGGTAGTGCGGACAACTGCGGTGCCGCGTAATAACCCGATTGTGGACGCGACACAATCAGCCCCTGACTTTCCAGCAGTTGATACGCGTGCAGCACCGTCATCAGACTCATGCCCGCATGCAGTGATTTTTCACGCAGCGAGGGTAATTTGTCTCCCGGTTGCCAAATGCCTTCCTGAAGTTGCTCACGGATCTGGTGAGCGAGCTGTTCAAACTTTGCCATAGCGCTACGGTTTCGCCGGGTGAATCGATGATGATTTTTGACTCGATCGTCACCAACCAGTGACGGTCGAGAAACACTTTTTATCGAGAATGATGCGTTGTTCGCGGACTATTTCGCCGCATAGCGCTGTACAAAATCCAGCAGGATCTTGCGTGCCCAGATGGGTTCCTGCGGAATGTCCATCATCCGATCCACATCCCAACCACCCTGTCGCAGCGCCGTTTCATTATGGCGCAGGCACGTCAACATGACGTCCGCGCTGAATTCCGGGTGGAATTGTACCGTCAAGACTTTATCGCTGTAGCGGATAATCTGGCAACCATCCATCTCTGAGCTCGCCAGCACCTGCGCGCCTTCTGGCGCTTCCAGCACGGATTGCTGGTGGGTCAGGTAAGCGCTGAACTGCGGCGGATAGTCACGCAGTAAGGGATCTTGTGCCGCAACGTCGTTGGTTGTCACGACCTGAACACCGACTTCCTTGCCATTCGGGTTATCGCCTACTTTGCCGCCCAGCGCATCGGCCAGCAGTTGATGCCCATAACACACGCCCAGCAGCGGGACATCCGCGTAATACGCCTCGCGCAGCCAGCCAGCGGTGTATTCACTCCAGTCCAGCCGATCCGTAACCATCGACCACGAACCGGAGATAATCGCCGCCACCAGCGTATCAAACGGCGGCAGCGGTTCTCCAAGATCGGGACGAACTACCTGCACCGGCTGCGTTTTCCCCTCGACAGCATCGACAAACCACTTCCCTTGTTGCCCAACCTGAGACGCAATGCCTTCCGGCGGTTGACCCAACTGAATCACCAGCAATACCTTTTCGCTCATCGTCCTGTTCTACCTGTATTTGAAAATCACCCGTTTGATAAACCCGTCGTCTGAAAAACCACAGAATGCGGCGCTCGCTGCTTCTAACGAACGTAGCATTATGACTACATGAAAACCAGCCACCATGAAAATCTGCGCATAGGAAAAGCCATGCGCATTATTTGGTCATCGCGAAATGGGGCGGTTTGAGGGCGGAAATAGTCGGTTAGAGAGAGGGCTGTTGACGATAAGCCAGCGAGAAGACGTCGTAGAAATCAACGTCACCTTTCGTGCGTCGAATTTTCTCTATCCCCACTTTCACAGCGGACGGCACCTGTTCGTTACGTAGCAACTTATCCAATGTATCTTGCGATACATGGCGGATCGTAAACCACTCGCCGTTATAGCAAACGCGGAGATCCAGGGTATCGATGTCTTCAAAGCGATAGGTCGGATTAATATCCATCGAGAGTGCCAGCGACATCACCAACAGGAAGGCAGTAAAGCCAATCAGGTACGGCAAACCAAAATAAGGGGCGTAAAACAGGATCATCGCAACTGGCACGTAACTCACCAGCATCGCGGCAAACAAATAGGGATGTGACTGCATGAATTTGCGGCTAAAACGTATTTTATTGTCGCGTTTTTCTTCCCGATTAATACGTTCGATCTCTTCGGTCAGAAGGCGTTTTACTTCATCCATCGTCATCACCATCGTGCTTGAGGAATACAACACTGCTTGCATCGATTAGAACATAGCCACATGAGAGATAACAGATACAGTTTTCGACAGATTGACTATAACAGTTTGACTGATGCCGGGATGAATTTTCCCGACATCATTGACGACAAAATAGCGAGGATTACGGAATGGCAGGCATCGTGAGATCGGGATCGATCAGGTTGTAAATGTGATTACCGAATACCGGTTGTTGCAACAGTTTATCAACCGCCAGCGCCACATCCCAGCGAGAGACTAGTCCCAGTGTGGCCGCACCTTGTGTCAGTTGCGCATTGTGCGTCGCAACCACATCCAACAGGCCACCGGGACGAACAATACAGTGATCCAACGTACTGCTTTGCAACCAACTTTCTGCCAGCGATTTCTCACGTACTGCGAAACCAAACGCGGCTCTGGCGCGGGGCGACAACTGCGGCCAGCTATCGCCACAGCCCAGCGAGGTCACCAGCAGCATACGCTTGATACCCGCCTGTTCTGCACCGTCGATCACCGTGCGATGACCCTGATAATTTACCGTGCCGCCGCCCATTGTCGACACCACAATGGCAGAAGGCCCCGCCACACGACAGGCTTCCGCTACCGTTTCCGGGTCGCAGGCATCGCCTTCCACTACCGTCATTCCCTGCTCACGCCAGTGTCTGGCCTGCTCAGGATTACGCAATACGAGTACGACCGCCTGCTCGCACTCAATAGCTCGCTGTAATAAGCAGGCACCGACCCCATTGCCTGCGCCAAAAAGTAACCATGTCATACCTGCTCCGGTTGTAATTCACTCGCCAGCGCATGGAACGCCTCAACCTGAGCGCTCAGCAGCTGGCGGTGGCTGTCTCGTCCAAGGAAGATTTTAAACATCGCCGCACCAGTGGCATTAAAGAACACCACGGAGGCTGTGTCCATCCCCATGAACTTACGTTCAATAAACGCAATGTGCTGACAGCTCGTCGCACGGATATGTCCGCTCAGGCCATTTTTGCCACGTAAATTAAAATAACCGTGACGATGCGTCCCGGTTGGCAGCTCGCTCTTAAACTCCAGAATCGCATCCGCCGTGTGGCTGATGAGCGTCACTTCACCCCAGGTCGCAATCGTGTCCCAGACCTGATCGAAACGATCGCCCGTCGCCAGCGTACGCTGAGCCGCAGGCAGCGCCTCAACGACGGCAAACAGCGAAGTATTATATTTTCCGGCAATCTCTTCCAATGTGCCATCAGGGTTGGTTGCCAGTAATTCATTCAGTGTCATGGTCATGGTTGCGTCTCCGGTCAGTGCGCATGCTCTTCGGCATTAAGTTGAGGGATAATTTGTTGTAATGCCTGCATCAGGTTATTCGCCCAGAAGCGGCCATCGTTAGTCAGGCGCAGGCAGGTGGAATCGTCACAGGTTAGCCCCGCCTGATGCCACTGGCTCAGCAAGGGCTGAAGTTCACGGGCATGCTGGGTAAGCTGAGGCAGCTTGATACGACCGACTTCAATACCCGCCTGAAGCTGATGCTGCCACGGCCCGGTAGAACTGGCTGGCGTCATCATCATGATCGGTTTTTGCCCCTGATCGATCTGCTGATAATAGCGCTCCAGACTGCGCTCCATCATGTAGGCTTGGCCGTTTAAATTACCGCCTGCACCGCTTCCCATCGCCAGACAGTCCGCACCTTGCTTAATCAACAGATTGTACAAATTACGTTCACGGGTGGTCCGCGCCCAGTGGCTGTTGCTAAGCTGGTGCCAGCCCGCATCGGCTAGAAATGCCGCCCCCGTCCGGTAAAAATCACGTCGAGCGACCACATCAGGCAGTGCAACACGCTGGTTTTCAGCCGCTTTCGCCAGCGGCGTTGTCGGTAACAGATTAAGCGCATACAGATCGACGCCGTCTAGCGCTAAATCGCTGACGATCGCCAGATCTTCGCGCCAGATTTCCGGCGTTTGTTCCGGCAGGCCAAACATCAGGTCGCATACGACTGCCGCCCTGTCGCGTTCACACAGTCGCTCCAGGAAGCGAATTGATTGTTGTTTATCTGAGGTGCGTGCCATGCGCTGACGAATACGAGTATCAAACGTCTGAATCCCGATGGAGAAGCGGTTCGCCCCCGCATCCAGACAGGCATCGATCCGCTCATCATCAAAATCCATCGCCCGTCCTTCTACCGTGATTTCACAGTCTGGAGCCAGCGGCAGAGAGGTACGGATTGCGCGAATGATCTGCGACAGTTCATCGGCCGCCAGCGCCGTTGGCGTACCGCCACCAAAGTAAACCGCATGAATGGGCGCAGACTGATGCAGCGGGCTGTCCGCTTCCATCGCCAATTCCTGCAACAGATAGCGCGTATAGGTCGCGGTGCTGTCATCACGCAATTTGTTCTGGTAAAAGCCGCAGAACGTGCAGTGCGTGGCACAGAAAGGAATGTGCAGATAGAGCAGGCGCTTACGAGCAGGCAATGTTTGCTGCTTCAGCGCCTGCCAACCGGCCGGAATCTGTTCTGGTGAAAGTGGCACATGGTTGCGCCAAGGCATTGCCATACGTCGGGCGCCAAAAGGCTGCTCACCGGGCTCGGCATAATACGGCGTCAAATCGATGTTCATTAACGGCCCCCAAATAATCAATAAAATAAATTAAATGATAATTATTTTTATTTGGCAACCTGCCCGACAGGCAGAAAGGAGGCTGGTTATTCTTTCCGCATCATTTTTTCTTTAAATTAACCGATTTGCTTATTTTGTTTAAAATTTACCGAGTCAATAAACACAGTTATTTATCATTATTTTCATAGCATTAATCCGCTGCATCGCTTTTAAATGTTAAATAAATGAAAACAAAAACCACTACATTAAAGTTCGTTAACTTTAACAACCAATAAAATATTGCAAGTCATTATTTAATAACAAATGAGACTGGAGTCACATTTTCAAGAATTCATTTAAATTTAATTATTCCCCCTTGCGCCCAAATGATAACGTTAATGAGAATCATTAACTTTTCAGAGAAGAAGCCATGAATAAAAAGGCCACACGCTGGGCTCTATTTATGCTGCCTGCTATTTATAGCGGCGCAATTAGTGCAGCCACAAACGATTTATCTATAAATAATGCATCCACAAGCCATACGACGACAAACAGCGATGAAATAACCGTTATTAGCGCAGGGAGAACGGAACAGAATTTATGGGAAAGTCCCGTCACGATGCAGGTTGTCGATAATGAAAAACTGAATAAATATACCGGTGATTCTATTGCCGAAGCACTGCGTGATATTCCCGGCGTCGATATTACCGACACCGCATTAGCCGGTCGTAAACAAATACGTATTCGCGGTGAAGAGGCCTCACGCGTATTAGTGTTAATTGACGGACAAGAAGTCACTTATCAACGCGCCGGACCTAATTACAGCCTCGGATTATTAATTGATCCTTCTTATATCGAACGCATCGAAGTGGTAAAAGGCCCGCATTCGGTATTATATGGCTCACAGGCTATCGGCGGCGTGATCAACTTTATTACCCGCAAGGGCGGAGACAAGCCGCTGAGCGGCAAAATCAAAGCCGTTTACGACAGTGCCACCGCAGGCTGGCAGGAATCAGGTTTAGCCTACGGCTCTATCGGTAATTTTGATTATCGCCTTAGCGGCAGTTATAGCGATCAGGGCAACCGTAGCACACCGGATGGCCGCCTGCCGGATACGCATTTCCGCAACAGCGGCCAATCCGCCTGGCTCGGCTATCGCCTGGGCGATCATAAATTCGGCCTGTCGCTGGACAGTTTCAAACTCAGCACGCAGACCTACACCGATTCGACTGAATACGACAGCTTCAGCGTGCGTATTCCTGAATTGGAAAGAAAGAAGATTGGCCTGTTTTATGACTGGCAACTCGGCGGCGATGTGCTGAAAAACCTGCATCTGGATGCCTACCAGCAAAATATCACACGCGAATTCCGTAACGACCTGTCACAGAGCGGTAACCCGTTGCGTTATAACGGCATGGCGCTTTATCAGGGCAAAATGACGATGAGCACAGGAACCGATGACAGACAGACCAGTCGGGGATTGACCTTACAGGCAGATATCACGCCATTCACCGATCATACGCTGATTGCCGGGGGACAGTGGCTCTCCGATGTCGTGAAGCAAAATGCGTTCTCTGATGTTCATGCAGATGGTTTTCTCTCCCCTGTCTCACCTTTCCCTACCTCGGTTAACCCCAGCTCGGTATCCAACAACCACTGGCGCCAGAATAGCTGGGCACTGTTCGCACAGGATGCATGGAAAATAACGCCGGACTGGACGTGGACGCTAGGCGCACGCCAGTATTGGGTTGAGTCGCTCTCATACGGCGGACAAAAGACAGGCACAATAAGAATGAACAGCATGGTGATGCCGAACAACAGCACGTTCGCCACCAAAAAGGAAAATGACAGTACATTAGTGACCGCCAGCAGTCTGCACTATTCCGGTTTCGACAATATCCAACTGCGCGCCTCTTTTGCGCAAGGCTATGTCTACCCGACCCTGACGCATAAGTTTTACGACACGGCAGCGGGTGGAAATACCACTTATGGCAACGCCAGTCTACAAGCGGAAACGTCGGATAATTATGAGGTCGGCATGCGCTATAAAGATGAGAGCTGGCTGCTGGACAGCGCGATCTATCACTCACGCGCCAAAGATTACATCACCACGCTTAACTGCGCGGGTAACGCCATCTGTTCCGGCAGTACAGCTCAGGGTAGTCGCTACTATGCCAACGCCAACCGTGCAACCACGTATGGGATGGAAATGTATGCGGAATACCTCGGCTGGACACTGTCTCCTTACGTTAACGGAAACATCATCCGTCGTGAGCTAGAACTGCCGACCCGCAGCACCTATCGTACCGGGGAACCCACTTTTACTGGCAAAATCGGCCTCAAAAACATCACGTTATTCGAGCGCATGGAACTGGAATCCGATCTCTACTTCCGGGCAGCCTCACGCGCTAAGGATGAAACGGCAGATACCGCCGTCCAGCACAGCGGTTGGGCAACGGCCAATCTGGAATTCACCAGTACCTTCGGCAGCGAGAATCAGTATCAAGTCACACTGGCATTGAACAACCTGCTGGATAAACGCTACACCACCGCACATGAAAGCATTCCGGCATCCGGCTTCAGCACCGCGATTGGCGCGGCGTTCTCTTTCTGAGAACCATGATGAAGGCGCTTATCGCGTTAATGCTCTTTGGGCTGTCTTCTTTCACTTGCGTGGCCGAACCGCGCGTGGTGATTGCCGGTGGCTCGCTGGTGGAAATCGTTTATGCGCTTGGCGCAGGCGATACGGTGGTGGGCGTGGATCAGACTACCACTTACCCGCCACAAACAGCAGCGCTACCCAAAGTCAGCCACTGGCAGCAGTTGACGAGTGAAGGGATTTTATCGCTGCACCCAACGTTATTAATGACCTGGCAGGATGCCAACCCACCGCAGGTGCTTAACCAGCTTGAGCAGGCTGGCGTAACGGTAGCCCGTTTTACCCGCACGCCCAGTACGCCAGCGCAGCTGTTGAGTAATATTCGCCAGGCTGGCGCACTGCTCCATCGCTCTGAGGCTGCCGAGCAGTTGGCCACGCGCCTCTCTCAGCAGTTGAGTGCGGTATCAGAGCGGCTGGCAACACGGAAGGATCGCGTCAGCGTCGTGTTTTTGCTGAGTGTCGGCAGCAGTGCGGCGCAGGTTGCGGGAAAAAATACCGTGGTGGATAGTCTGATCGCGTTGGCAGGCGGGAAGAATGTTGCCACGCATAGCCAATATCGTATTTACGGCGGCGAAGCGCTAATTGCGGCCAATCCTGAGGTGATTGTCGTGACCACGCAAAGTGTGGAAAACGGCGTGGAGGTGCTGGCGGCAGTACCCGGTTTGACGCAAACCGCAGCCTGGAAAAACCAACGTATTATCGCGCTCGATCAGGCGATTTTATTGGGAATGGGGCCACGCGTCGCCGAGGCGGTGGAAGCCCTGAATCGCGGCTTTTATCCTTAACAAAACGAATACATCCCCTAGATAATTCGAGTTGCAGGAAGGCGGCGACACAGTGAATCCTCAGGAGCTTACATCAGTAAGTGACTGAGGTGAGCGAGGAAAGCCAACGCACATGCAGCTTGAAGTATGACGGGGATTAACGGCCTCAATAATGAGGCCGTATCACACACTTACTGAATACCCTGACTGCGCAGGTAATCTTCATAATTTCCGGTGAAATCGTTCACTTTATTTGGCGTCATTTCCAGAATACGGGTTGCCAACGAGCTAACAAACTCACGGTCATGAGAGACGAACAGCAGCGTACCTTCATACATTTCCAGCGCCATATTCAGCGATTCAATGGATTCCATATCAAGGTGGTTGGTCGGTTCATCCATCACCAGAATATTCGGACGCTGCATCATCAGCTTACCGAACAGCATACGGCCTTTTTCACCACCGGATAATACCTTCACTTTCTTCTTGATATCATCCTGGCTGAACAGCAAACGACCCAGCACGCTGCGTACTGCCTGCTCGTCGTCTTTTTCCTGTTTCCACTGGCTCATCCAGTCAAAAACGGTCAGCGTTTCATCGAATTCGTATTCGTGATCCTGTGCGTAGTAGCCGATTTTGGAGTTTTCAGACCACTTCACGGTGCCGCTATCCGGCTCGAAATCACCAACCAGCGTTTTCAACAGCGTCGATTTACCAATACCGTTGGTCCCCAAAATAGCGACTTTCTCACCGACTTCGATCATCAGCCCCAGTTTGCTAAACAACGGGCCGTTATCAAACCCTTTGCTCAACGCTTCCACTTCCAGCGCATTACGGAACAGTTTCTTATCCTGGTCAAAACGGATAAACGGGTTTTGACGGCTGGAGGCTTTCACTTCATCCAGCTGGATTTTATCGATCTGGCGCGCACGCGATGTCGCCTGTTTGGATTTAGAGGCGTTGGCGCTAAAGCGGCTGACAAACGATTGCAGTTCGGAAATCTGCGCCTTCTTCTTGGCGTTATCAGCCAATAAACGTTCGCGAGCCTGCGTCGCTGCCGTCATGTATTCATCATAGTTACCCGGATAAATACGCAGTTCACCGTAGTCCAGATCCGCCATGTGCGTACACACCATGTTCAGGAAGTGACGGTCATGCGAGATGATGATCATGGTGCTGTTACGTTCGTTCAGCACCTGCTCCAGCCAGCGAATCGTATCGATATCCAGGTTGTTGGTCGGTTCGTCGAGCAGCAGGATATCGGGATCGGCAAACAGCGCCTGAGCCAACAGAACACGCAGTTTCCAACCGGGAGCAATTTCACTCATTAAGCCATAGTGCTGCTCTACCGGTATCCCCACGCCGAGCAACAGTTCGCCCGCGCGTGATTCTGCGCTGTAACCATCCATCTCACCGTATTCCACTTCCAGATCGGCCACTTTATAGCCGTCGGCTTCACTCATTTCAGCCAATGAGTAGATGCGATCGCGCTCTTCTTTTACCGCCCACAGCTCGCCGTGCCCCATGATGACGGTATCCAGCACGCTGTATTTTTCAAATGCGAACTGATCCTGACGCAGTTTACCCAGACGTTCATTAGGATCGAGGAAGACGTTACCGCCGCTCGGCACCAGATCGCCGCCGAGAATCTTCATAAAGGTGGATTTGCCGCAGCCATTTGCGCCAATCAAACCGTAACGGTTGCCGCCGCCAAATTTAACGGAAATGTTTTCAAACAACGGCTTGCTGCCGAACTGCATGGTGATATTGTTGGTACTTAACACAGCACTTATACTCGAGTCGGAATGTGATTTGGCGCGCATTATGCCACAAGCGCGCGCCAGGATCGCGGTTAGTTTTGAGTAATATTTAATCGATAGCGCATACAGGAGAGAAATGCGATGCCTACAGTACGTCGTTTCAAACAGGTCGACGTTTTCACCCAGCAGCCTTTCAAGGGCAATCCGCTTGCTGTGGTTATGGAGGCGAAGGGGTTAACCGATGCGCAAATGCAGGATATCGCGCGTTGGACAAACCTGTCAGAAACCACGTTTGTCCTGCCCGCTACCGATCCCTTGGCGGATTATCATGTTCGTATTTTTACGCCAGAATCGGAGATGCCATTTGCCGGACACCCCACGCTAGGCACCGCACATGCCCTGCTGGAAGAAGGATTGCGCCCTAAATCGCCGGGTCAGTTGGTGCAGCAATGCGGCGTTGGCTTAGTTCCAATCAACATCGGTGATGACGGGAGTCTGGCTTTTCACTCGCCGCAGGCCACCATGGTTCCGTTTGGTGACGAGCACACACCGCTGCTGGAAAAAGCGCTTGGCATAACCGGTCTTGGTACTGCCCACATCGATAAGCGCTATTCACCCACCGCGGTACACATGGGCATTCGCTGGCTTGTGATTCGGGTCGACAGCGCCGACACCTGCCTTAACATCATACCGGATGCAGAAGCGCTCTCAGCCGCGCAAAACCTCAGCCAAACTAACGGCATCGCCATCTATGGCCCGCACAATAATGCGACGCCAGCCGATTATGAAGTTCGCGCGCTCTACATTGAATGCGGCCATCTTAAAGAAGATCCGGTTACCGGCAGTGCCAACGCCTGCCTGGCTGCGCTGCTTCGCCAGCAGCATTCCACGAATAATGTTACCGCACCACTCAGCTATCTTGTTCGACAGGGTACAATGCTGCACTGCGATGGCCGCATTACCGTAACGTACCTGAACGATGAACCATGGATCGGCGGACACAGCGTCACAATCGTTGACGGGACGTTGCAGTGTTAAAAGGGAGAGGTTTTATGGAAGCACCACTGGTAGATACGTTATTTACAGATAAATTGTATCAATTACGTCATCAGCCCCACCTACGCTTAACAATACAGGAAGAGAGCGATGCCGATGCGATCTTTACCCTAATCCAACAGGAAAAATCGCGTCTGCGGCGAACGTTGCCCTGGCCGGATTCCGTCAAAACCGTTGATGACACGCGTGAAACCATTCGCGGCAACAGAAAGGAATTCTTCGCCAAAACGGCCGCCGTGTATGTCATCCGCTGGGACGACATGCTAGCGGGCATCGTCTCCTTCAATACGATTCAGGATAAGGAAGGCGTCATCGGGTATTGGATCGCAGAAGAATTCGAAGGTAAAGGCATCGTTTCTCAGGCCGTCAGTACACTGATAGAAGCCTATGCCGATGCAAGCCTCATTGAGCGTTGTGTCATCAAAGCGTCAACCGCCAATACACGCAGTAACGCCGTCGCCCAACGGCTTGGTTTCCGTTTTCATCACACGGAAAAGAATGCCGAGAAGATTAGTGAGCAGTGGTTCGATCATAATATTTATCACTATTCCGCCTGACACGACTTCGTATTGTATTCCCTCACCTGATTCGCTGCTCTATCGGGCGCGCATCAGGTTCTTTTCGCCCCACTGTGCATTCCATTTGCCAATTCGTTATATTTTTGTGACTAACATCACAAAAATGTTGAAATCCAATTTCATCTCCGCTACCATTAAAAACGTGATGAACATCACACTTAATTAACCCGTTAGAGGAGTCTGAAAATGACTATGTTTCGTAAAATCAGCAAATTCTTCAAAAGAATGGGAGATGTTTATGTCAGCTACTGTGAACGTATTGGGTCAATCATCAGCCCGTTCTGATTGTGATATAAACAATCTCTAAAGCCGCCTTCTATCAGGCGGCTTTTGTTTTTCTTGCGCCCCTATTCCCGTTTATCTTCCTTTCTTTTTTGTCTACCCGCACAGCACAGATTTGTGTAGCACGCCGCATGCCTGAACATTCTCTTTTAAAAACAGCCCAATGCATTTCTCTCTCACGGCAAAATCACCATTAACAGACTATGCTTTCCTGTAGCTGTACTTGCTTCGCGTCCCCGACGTCTGCGTTAAAAGATATAAGGACATGACTATGAGTAAAGTTAAACAACAGGATATTGACCGTCTGATCGAATTGGTCGGTGGGCGTGAAAACATCGCTGCCGTCACGCACTGTATCACTCGCCTCCGCTTCGTCTTGCACGATGCTTCCAAAGCACATCCCAAAAACATTGAAGAAATGCGAATGGTGAAAGGCTGCTTCACGAATGCCGGGCAATTTCAGGTCGTGATCGGCACTGATGTAGACGAGTATTATAAGGCGCTGCTCGCTACCACGGGCAAAGGTGAAATCAATAAGGAAGAAGCCAAAGTCGCCGCCCGCCAGAATATGAGCTGGTTTGAACGCAGTATTTCACATTTTGCCGAGATCTTTTTTCCACTGCTTCCCGCGCTCATCAGCGGGGGCTTGATCCTCGGCGCACGTAACGTTATCGGCGATATCCCGATGCGCGACGGGCAAACGCTGGTACAGCTCTACCCAACCTGGCAAACCGTTTATGATTTCCTCTGGTTATTGGGCGAAGCCATCTTCTTCTATCTTCCTGTCGCCGTCTGCTGGTCAACCGTACGTAAAATGGGTGGCACGCCCATCCTCGGCATTGTACTGGGTATCACGCTGGTGTCGCCGCAGTTGATGAACGCCTATCTCATCGGCCAACAAACACCAGAGGTGTGGAATTTTGGCTGGTTCACAATTGAGAAGATAGGTTATCAGGCACAGGTTATCCCTTCCGTATTAGCCGGGATGGCGTTGGCGCTGATCGAAACGCGGCTGAAAAAAATCGTACCGGATTACCTCTATCTGGTGGTCGTACCCGTAACGTCGCTTATTCTGGCCGTTTTCCTGGCACACACGCTGATTGGTCCGTTTGGTCGCATGATTGGCGATGGCGTCGCCTGGGCCGTTAAAGCAGTCATGACAGGCAGTTTTGCCCCCGTTGGTGCTGCGCTATTTGGGTTTCTGTATGCGCCGTTGGTCATCACAGGCGTGCATCAAACCACGCTGGCGATTGATATGCAGATGATTCAGAGTATGGGAGGCACGCCCGTCTGGCCGCTCATTGCGCTGTCCAATATTGCACAGGCTTCAGCCGTCATCGGGATAATTCTCGTCAGCCGGAAAGCCAATGAACGCGAGATTTCTGTCCCCGCCGCAATCTCAGCCTTTCTTGGCGTGACCGAACCTGCCATGTACGGGATTAACCTGAAATACCGCTTTCCGATGCTATGTGCCATGATCGGCTCCGCTGCCGCCGCGCTTATTTGCGGCCTCTACGGCGTAACCGCAAATGGCATCGGCGTGGGAGGACTACCGGGCATTCTCTCCATCAAGCCACAGTTTTGGGGAATCTTTGCCCTCGCCATGCTGGTCGCTGCCGTGATTCCAATTGTGCTGACGTCGCTGGTCTATAAGCGCAAAATCCGCAATGACACGCTAGATCCCGTATAACTGTCCCACTCTCTATTCAGCCACGTCTGTTGAGCCGTGGCTATATCGCTACAGGAGGATTTTTCATGAGTACATCACTCCCCTGGTGGCAAAACGGCGTAATTTATCAAATCTACCCGAAGAGCTTTCAGGACAGTACCGGCAATGGCATTGGCGATATCGCCGGCATCACTTCCCGACTCGATTACCTGCAACAATTGGGCGTCGATGCGATTTGGCTGACTCCGGTTTACCTCTCTCCTCAGGTTGATAACGGCTATGACGTCGCCGACTACTGCGCCATCGATCCAACCTACGGCACCATGGCCGATATGGAAACGTTGATCGCCGAAGCACATCGACGCCATATCCATATCGTTATGGATATGGTGTTCAATCATACTTCTACGCAACACCACTGGTTCCAGAATGCTCAGGATCGCCGTAGCCCCTATCGCCATTTTTATATCTGGCGTGATGGTAATGACGGCGCACTGCCCAATAACTGGCGTTCAAAATTTGGTGGCCCAGCCTGGCAGTGGCACGCGGAAAGCAAACAGTACTATCTGCACCTGTTCGCCACCGAACAGGCTGACCTGAATTGGGAGCATCCGCGTGTGCGGGATGAACTAAAACAGGTCTGTGAATTTTGGGCAGATAAAGGCGTGGATGGACTGCGACTGGATGTGATCAATCTGGTTTCCAAACAGCAGGATTTCCCATCAGATGCACAGGGCGATGGACGCCGTTTCTATACCGATGGTCCACTTATTCATGGGTACTTACAGGAGTTCAGTCAGGATGTTTTTCAGCCTCGCGGCCTAATGACCGTCGGCGAGATGTCATCGACCTCGTTAGATCACTGCCGCCGCTACGCGGCGCTGGACGGCAGCGAACTCTCCATGACGTTCAATTTTCATCATCTGAAAGTTGATTATCCGAATGGGGAAAAATGGGCGCTGGCGGAACCTGATTTTATTCAGCTCAAGCAAATTTTTAATCACTGGCAACAGGGTATGCACAACCACGCCTGGAACGCCTTGTTCTGGTGTAATCACGACCAGCCGCGTATTGTGTCGCGTTTTGGTGATGAAGGTGAATTCCGTGTGCAATCCGCCAAGATGCTGGCGATGCTGCTTCACGGTATGCAAGGCACGCCCTATATCTATCAGGGTGAAGAACTGGGCATGACGAATCCTGGCTATACGCAAATTGAACAATATCGTGATATTGAAAGCCTGAATCAATTTGCCGAACAGCGCGATCGCGGCCAGGTAGATGACCACATATTAGCGATCCTCGCCAGCAAATCGCGCGATAACGGTCGTACGCCAATGCAATGGAATGGCAGCAAACATGCTGGATTCACGACCGGTACGCCGTGGATAACTCCATGCCAAAATTTCACCCACATCAACGCAGAGCAAGCGCTAGCAGATAAAGCGTCCGTCTTCTATACCTACCAGCAGCTTATCGCTATGCGTAAAGCCCTGCCGCTGCTGACGCACGGAGACTACCGGGATTTGCTACCTGACCATCTCACTGTCTGGTGCTATCAACGTATCTGGGAAGGACAGCGACTTCTGGTTTTGGCAAACCTCAGTAAACAACCCCAGCGCTGGCAGCCACCAACGGATACCCATGAACACCGCTGGCGGCTGTTATTCAGTAATTATTCTGATGCACAGCCCCAACCCGCCATTCTGGTACTACGCCCATTTGAGGCCATATATTGGGTACAAGGAATGCAGGAAAAAGAGGGAAAGGTTTAGAAAGTATCAAATATCAGGTGAGATGTAGCGGGTCATCCCGCTACATTGCCAATGATCTAACATGAGCCATTCGGCTGTTTACACTGATATTGCTCGTCATGTTGTATGGGATGACAGAGCGATGTTCTCAGAGAGAGATTTCATTCTCAGAAACATTCCAACTCAGTGCGGAAAAAATTAGCGCTTAGCCAGCAGCAATCCCAATACCAGACCGACGGTGGCACCAATGCCAATACCGTGCCACGGTTTGTCATGCACATAAACATCGGCTTTGTCGGCCACCTGCTTTGCACGTGCATAATAGCTGTCAGTCACACCGATACGGGCTTTAACTTCCAATAGTGCTTTTTCCGCCCCCTTCTTCAAATCAAGATAGGCTTGGTCTGCCTGATCGCCCGTATAACGCAGCACCTCATCTAACGTCTCGGACAGAAGTTTTAAATCATCATCGACACGAATTTCTTCAGGCTGTTTTTTTATCGCTGCCATAAAGTGCTTCCTTCTGTTATGAAAAGTCAGTAGTTATAAATCGTTGTCTTTTTAACTATAGACAATTTTTCCTGCCTTCTACGGCTTTAGCAGACCAGATCATTCCTAAAACGTACTTTGCTTACTATCACCACCTCCCGAAGTGGCGATAATTTTGCTGACAAAAAAACGCAGGGAGCGTTTTTCAACGTCGCTTGCGACGGCCCGAAGGGTGGCGAGCAGGAAGCTCGCCATAAAAAAACGCCGTTGACTCTCATCAACGGCGCTTCATTATTCAACCTGACATTCGTCAGTGGTTACATCATTGGCTGCGCCAACTGCACCAGAGAGATAAGCGGTTGCGGGTACAAACCAAGGAACAGCACCGCGATGGAGGAGATCAATACGACCACACCGCCAGCCGTTAAGGCCCAGTTATTTGGTGTATCACGCTGTAGCTGTTGAGGCGCATTCAGGAACAAGCTGACCATCACACGCAAGTAGTAGTACAAACCAATAGCACTACCCAGCACGACGGCACCGGTCAACCACCACAGCTCAGCATTCACGCCGACGGCCAGCACGTAGAATTTACCGAAGAAGCCCAGCGTCATCGGGATACCCGCCAGCGACAGCATCATCACGGTCATCACCGCAGACAGAATCGGTTTATGCCAGAACAAACCACGGTAAGAGAACAGCGAATCAGCATCTGGCCCGCGGTACGGGCTGGACATCAGGCTAACCACACCGAACGCGCCCAGGCTGCTGAACAGGTAACCCACCAGATAAACACCAACGGTTTCCAGCGCCAACTGATGGCTCTGAACCGCAATCAGGGCAACCAGCAAATAGCCCAGATGCGCGATGGAAGAGTAGCCGAGCAGGCGCTTGATGTTGGTTTGCGACACGGCCATCACGTTACCGAACAGGATCGACGCGAACGCAATGACGCCCAGCACGATTCTGACGGATTCGCTGTCAGCCACCGGTGCGTACAGGAACAAACGCATTACCGCACCGAAAACCGCAATTTTACCGGCTGTCGCCAGAAACGTAGACACGGGCGCAGGTGCACCCTGATACACATCTGGCGTCCACAGCTGGAACGGAACCAGAGACAGCTTGAAGCCCAGACCAACAATCATCATCCCCAGACCTGCCAGCAACAGCGGTTCATGGATTTGGTGATCGCTCAGGCTTTTACCGAGGCTGGCAAAGCTCATATCGCCCGATTCGGCATAAATCAGCGCCATACCAAACAGCAGGAAGGAAGACGCCGCCGCCGACAGCAGCATGTATTTAATACTGGCTTCCAGCGAACGTTTCAGGCGGAAGGCATAGCCGACCAGACCAAACAGCGGAAGAGAAAGCAGTTCAATTCCGATGAACAACGAAGCCAGATGATTGGCGCTCGACAGCAGAATTCCACCTAAGGCAGCAATCAGCACCAGCAGGTAGAACTCGTCACGGTTGTCTGGGTAGCCTTGCAGCCACGGATAGGCAAACGTGCTGGTTGCCAGACTGGCAAGCAGAACCAGCCCGGTATAAAACATCGAGAAGCCATCAACACGCAGCAGCGGCGTCACGTCCGTTGGGCCAACCTGACCGACAAAGTACAGTGACAGCAACGCAATATTCAGGCCGATAACCGTCATGGTTGCGTTGACAAAATGGTTGCGTCGCCACGCAATGCACAGCATCACAACCACTACCGTCAATCCGACGATCAACAGCGGCGATAGCGCAATTAGTTGTTGAAGAGTTATTGTCATGGCGAATTACGGCCTTGTTGTTGAAATAATTGAATCTGGAGCAGACGACATAAACCACTGCTGGATATTTGACATCGCGGCACTGGAGGTATCCAGAATCGGTTGCGGGTAAACCCCTAACAACACCAGTAATACCACCAACAGCAGCACGATAGACAATTCGCGGATCGACATACCCTTCAATGGCTCATCAGATTTAGGCGTACCGTAATAAGCACGCTGGATCATGATCAGCGAGTAGACCGACGCAAATACCAGACCGAAGGTTGAGATCACCGTAATGACTGGCACAACCTGATAGCTGCCGAACAGAATCATGAATTCGCCAACAAAGTTGCCCGTTCCCGGCATCCCCAGTGTCGCCACAGCAAAGAACAGAGACAGCGCAGGCAGGAACTTCAGACGCGACCACAGACCGCCCATTTCACGCATGTCGCGGGTATGCAGGCGCTCGTACAGTTGACCACACAGAATAAACAGACCCGCAGCAGACAAGCCGTGCGCAATCATTTGAATCACCGCACCCTGATAAGCCAGTTGATTACCAGAATAGATGGCAATCATCACGAAGCCCATGTGCGACACCGAGGTATAAGCGATCAGACGCTTGATATCCGTCTGTTTGAACGCCAGCCACGCGCCGTAGAAAATACCAACCACACCCAGCCACATAGCAATCGGTGCAAAGGCATGAGAGGCATTCGGGAACAGCGGTAGGCTAAAACGCAGCAGACCATAGGCTGCGGTTTTCAACAAAATACCAGCGAGGTCAACAGAACCTGCGGTAGGAGCCTGACTATGCGCATCCGGCAACCAGCCGTGCAACGGCACGACAGGCATTTTTACGGCAAACGCGATGAAGAAACCCAGCATCAGCAGATATTCGACGCCATATGACATTGGTGTCTTCAGCAGGTCTTCGTAGTCGAATGTCCAAACTCCAGTGGCATTGTGATGCACAAAGACCAACGCCAGAATCGCAATCAACATGATCAGACCGCTTGCCTGGGTATAAATGAAGAACTTGGTCGCCGCCGTAATTCTGGTTTTACCGTCAGAGCCTTTATGCCCCCACAGTGCAATCAGGAAATACATCGGTACCAGCATCATTTCCCAGAAGAAGAAGAATAGGAACAGGTCAATGGCAAGGAACACACCAATAACGCCGCCCAGAATCCACAGCAGATTCAGGTGGAAAAAGCCCTGATAGCGCTGAATTTCATTCCAGGAACAGAGAATTGCCAACACACCCAGCAGCCCCGTCAGCACGACCATCAGCAGTGACAAGCCGTCCAGCGCGAGGTGAATACCAATGCCAAAGCGCGGTATCCACGGCACAAAGTATTCAACCTGCCAGTCTGGCGCACCTTTCGGCGCTACGAGTGAATAACCGCCTTGCAACCACAGTTGTAAAGACAGTGCGAGTGTCAGCCCCATTGCAATCAACGCTATCCAGCGCGGTACTTTCGTACCAAAACGCTCTAACTGCCAACACAGCAGACCGCCGATAAAGGGGAGAAGAATTAGCCAAGGTAGTAGCATGGCGTTTTGTGTCCCTAAATTAAAGAAATCTGAAAACTTGCCGTGGCAGGCATTCCTTTATACGGAATGCCCTGCCTTTCATACGTTACCGGATACTGCCTTACACCAGCAGTAACAAGCCCAGCACCAGCACGGCACCAAAGCCCATAGAGGCAACATACCAGCGCAACTGACCATTCGCACTGAGCGCCAGCCCACGATTACCCCAACGGGTGATGATGGCAGGCAGGGTCATCAGTGCATTTAACGGATCACGCTGCAACAGCTTCGCGATAGCCAGATACGGTTTAACAAAGACATGGTCGTACAACCAGTCGAAGCCCCATGCATGGAACCACCAGGTTGAGAAGAAACGGCCTGGAGCACTGTTCGCAATGCTATTCACCGCCTGACGTTTACCCAGCCACAGCACAGCGGCAAGCAGAATACCGGCAATCGCCACCACGCCAGAGGTAATTTCCAATGTCAGCAACTGGCCATGTTCAAGTGCTGTTGTTGCCGGCAATACGCCATGCAACGGCGGAACAATCATCGCACCAATAAAGGTGGACAGAACCATCAGCACAACCAGCGGTAAGTGGTGAGAAATGCCTTTTCCTGCATGCGCCTTGGTTTTCTCTTCACCGTGGAACACGATGAAAATCATACGGAACGTATACAGCGAGGTCATGAAGGCACCGGCCAATCCAGCCACCATCAGATTGATGTGACCATTTGCCCATGCACCAGCCAGAATCTCGTCTTTACTGAAGAAGCCTGCGGTAACCAGCGGCAGTGCAGCCAGCGCCGCGCCCCCGACCAAGAAGCAAACATAAACCAGCGGAATCGTTTTGCGCAGGCCACCCATCTTGAAGATGTTCTGTTCGTGGTGGCAGGCCAGAATTACCGAACCAGAAGAGAGGAACAGCAGCGCTTTAAAGAATGCGTGCGTCATCAGGTGGAAAATCGCGGCATCCCATGCCTGCACGCCCAGCGCCAGGAACATGTAACCAATCTGGCTCATGGTAGAGTAAGCCAAGACGCGCTTGATGTCTGTTTGAACCAAGGCAGCAAAACCTGCCAGCACCAACGTGACTGCACCCACGATACCTACCAGATGCAGAACATCCGGGGCCATCAGGAACAGGCCGTTAGTACGCGCAATCAGGTAAACCCCCGCGGTAACCATCGTGGCGGCGTGGATCAGTGCAGATACCGGAGTTGGACCAGCCATCGCATCTGCCAGCCAGGTTTGCAGCGGCAGCTGTGCAGATTTACCGACCGCACCACCCAGCAACATCAGCGTAGCCCAGGTGATTTCAGGTGAACCTTCAGCCAGTTTCTGCGGTGCCAGAACCATCAGTTCGCGGAAATTGAGTGTACCCAACTCTTTGTAAAGGATGAACAGCGCAAAGGCTAAAAAGACGTCACCCACACGCGTAACGATAAAAGCCTTCATCGCTGCCGCACCGTTCTTCGGATTGGTGTAGTAGAAACCGATCAGCAGATAACTGCACAGCCCTACCCCTTCCCAACCGAGATACATCAGCAGCAGGTTATCAGCCAGTACCAGAACAACCATACTTGCGATGAACAGGTTGGTGTAAGCGAAGAAGCGAGAATATCCCTCTTCCCCACGCATATACCAAGAGGCAAACAGGTGAATAAAGAAGCCGACCCCCGTCACCACAGACAGCATCGTCACCGAGAGACCGTCGAGCACCAGCGTTACGCTAATGTCGAAATTGCCAACGGTCATCCATGTCCACAAATGCTGGTTAAAGAAGGTGACACCGCCGCTGTGCTGCTGAGCCATGAAATCAACCACAACCCAAGCGGTAACTAACGCTGCCAAACCAATCGAGCCAACACCGACCGTCGCGGACGTGTTTTCAGACCAGCGACCACGAGAAAATGCCAGCAGCAGAAAGCCGAGCAGCGGAAAGAGTATTGTTAAATAGAGTAAGTTCATCCGCGCATCTCACTGACTGTATCAATATTCAGGGTTTGACGACGACGATACATCTGCAATAACAGCGCCAGACCAATACTGGCCTCAGCCGCCGCCAGCGTAATCGCCAGAATGTACATCACCTGACCATCCGGCTGCTGCCAGTAACTGCCTGCGACAACAAAAGCCAGTGCAGCTGCATTGATCATAATTTCCAAACTAATCAACATAAACAGCAAGTTACGACGAATTAATAGACCAGTCAGCCCCAGAACAAACAAGATAGCGGCTAAAATCAATCCATGTTGTAACGGAATCATGCGCGTTCCCCCGTTATTTTTTTCTCAACGTCCTGGTTCGCGCCTTCTTTATTGATAACGTCACCACGTTTATCTTCACGACCAATGTGGAAAGCGACAACCAATCCCGCCAGCAGTAGCATTGACGCTAATTCAACTGCCAGAACATAAGGCCCAAACAGGCTGATACCCACGGCTTTCGCCTCAACAGGCGTGCCAGTGATGCCCTGCTCTTTCAGGCTCAGGATGGCGTTAACCACAATCACCAGTAACGCCAGTGAGAGAATGCTCGGACCGATCCAGACGCTCGGTTTCAGCCAATTCCGCTCTTGTTCTTCTACGGAATTACCGAGGTTGAGCATCATGACCACGAACACAAACAGCACCATGATGGCACCCGCATACACGATAATGCTCAGCGCGCCGGCAAAATTAGCCCCCAGCGAGAAAAAGACGCCCGCAATCGCCATGAGCGAGGTGACCATATACAACAATGCATGCACAGGATTGGTATGCGTAATGACGCGCAATGTCGCCAGTATCGCAATCAAACCTGTGGTATAAAAAGCGAATTCCATGCTAGCTCCTTAGGGCAACAGGCCTTTGACATCAATAGGTTTGGCTTCGTTTTCAGCTTCGCCTTTGTCTTTCCCATCGATTGCCATACCAGCCATCCGGTAGAAATTGTATTCCGGATATTTACCCGGCCCCGATATCAGCAGATCTTCTTTCTCGTACACCAGATCCTGACGTTTGTAATCGCCCATCTCGAAATCCGGCGTCAGCTGGATAGCGGTTGTCGGACAAGCTTCTTCACAGAAGCCACAGAAAATGCAGCGCGAGAAGTTGACGCGGAAGAACTCGGGATACCAGCGACCATCTTTGGTTTCCGCTTTCTGCAATGAGATACAGCCGACCGGACAGGCCACCGCACACAGGTTGCAGGCAACGCAACGCTCTTCACCATCGGGATCGCGCGTCAGCACGATACGACCACGGTAGCGCGGCGGTGGATTCACAGGCTCTTCTGGGTACATCCTGGTTTCGCGCTTCTTGAAAGCATTCGATCCCACCATACAGATACTGCGTATCTGGGTGCCGAAACCAACCACTAACTCTTTCAATGTCATGGTTTATTCACCCCTTCTTAAGCGTTGTACAAAATGACGGCCGCTGTTGCCAGCAGATTCAAAAGCGTTATCGGCAGACAGACTTTCCAACCGAAAGCCATCACCTGGTCATAACGTGGACGGGGTAACGAAGCACGAATCAGGATGAACATCATCATGAAAAAGCCTGTTTTCAGCGCAAACCAGACAAACGGAGGCAAGAACGGACCATGCCAGCCACCGAAGAATAAGGTTACCATCAGCGCGGAAACGGTCACGATCCCGATATATTCGCCCACAAAGAACAGACCGAATTTCATACCGGAATATTCAATGTGGTAACCATCGGCCAGTTCCTGTTCAGCTTCAGGCTGGTCAAACGGGTGACGGTGACACACCGCCACGCCTGCGATGGCAAACGTAATAAAGCCGAAGAACTGTGGAATTACGTTCCACAGATGTTCCTGAGAATCAACGATATCACGCATATTGAACGAACCCGCCTGCGCGACAACACCCATCAGTGACAGGCCGATAAACACTTCGTAGCTCACAGTCTGAGCGGAAGCACGTACCGCGCCGAGCAGCGAGTATTTGTTGTTACTCGCCCAGCCGGCAAACAGCACCGCGTAAACGGCCAGCCCCGCCATCATCAGGAAGAACAGGATACCGATGTTCAGATCGGCGACACCCCAGGTTGGTGTGATCGGCACAATCGCAAAGGCAATCAGCATTGACGTAAACGCGATCATCGGTGCCAGCGTGAAGATCACCTTATCGGTAAAATTCGGCACCCAGTCTTCTTTGAAGAACATTTTGATCATGTCAGCAACAAGCTGTAATGAACCGCCCCAACCTACCCGGTTCGGTCCATAACGTCCCTGGAAGAGGCCGAGCAGTCGACGCTCACCCATACTCATGAACGCGCCACAGGTCACGACAACCAGCAGAATCACGATCGCTTTTCCGACGGTGATCAGAATCTCGATTAATTCCGGCGTTAACCAACTCATTGTGCGGCCTCCCGCAGATTTTCAACGGTTGCACCCGCCAGCACCGGTGCGATACCCGGCAAGCCCAGCGGTAAACCAACCTGTCCCTGACTCAATGCCGCACTTAAGCGCAGTGGCAGACGTAGCGTTTGCCCTGCACAAGTCAATTCCAGCAACGCCCCCGAGTTTACACCCAGTGTCGCCGCATCAGCTGGATTCACCATCACGTAAGGCTCTGGCATACGCTGCTGAATTACGTCAGAACGCTGTGACATTTCGTCACTACCGAACAGGTGATAATACGGCGCAACGCGCCACTGACCCGCTTGTGGGACGAAAGCCGCAGGGATGTTGTCGAAGTACGCCAGCGAACCTTCTCCAGCTTCGATCATACGAACGCCAGGATCGCCATGACGCAAATGCCCACCCACTTCGTCCTGGAATTTGTTCCAGGCTTGCGGTGAGTTCCAACCTGGTGCCCAGGCAAACGGAATTTGCTGACGGTTGGCTGTCGGACTGTTGTTCCCTTCCATTGAGAAGGCAAACATCGTGTCTTTGTCAACAGGCTGACGCGGTTCATGCACGCTGATATTGGCACGCATCGCTGTACGACCGCTGGAGCGAATCGGTGAACGCGACAGTTTCTGCCCACGAATACGGAACGACGCGTCCGGCGCAGCATCTTTAATCGCCGCCAACTGCGGCAATGCCGTAACACACGCGTCAATCACGTTATCCAGCTGCGTCCAGTCAACCTGACGGCTGTTATAGGTGATATACAGCGAGTGCAGCCAGCGCCAGCTTTCCAGCATCACAATCTTGTCGTTGTAGTACGTTGGGTCATAAACCTGGAAGAAACGCTGAGCACGGCCTTCCTGATTCACCAGCGTACCGTCGCTTTCAGCGAAGCTGGCGGCAGACAGAATGATGCTGGCCTTGTCCATGATGCGAGTACGCTGATGATCGACCACAATCAGGTTTTCAGCTTTTTCCAGCGCCGCGTCAACGCGAGCGATTGGGGCATGACGGTAGAGATCGTTCTCCAGAACCACCACGCTATCGGCGTTGCCGTTTTCCAACTGCGCCAGCGCGTCATCCAACGAACCGCCGCCCATGATTGACAGCCCGATGCTGTTAGCAGCAGGTGCAACAAAGGTAATGCCGACGTCAGAGCCGCGATTTTTCAGCGCTTTAGCAACGTTTGCCGCTGCGGAGATCACTTCCTCGCTACCTGAATTGGTACCGGAGATGATGAGCGGCTTTTTCGCACCGGCCAGCGCCTGTACGATAATATCGACTTTCTGGTCAAGACCCGCAGCCAGATCGGTAACTGCCGGTGCGCTGCTATCCAGACCGTGTGCAATGGCAAAACCAAGGCGCGCCTGATCGGCAACCGGCGCACGATAGTTCCATGCCGCAATATCGTCCAGACGGGTGTTATCGACGTTGGTGACAAACAGCGGGTGCTTGGCATGCTGACCAATGTTCATGATCGCCGCAATCTGCCAGTCAGCCACTTTCTGTGCTGCCGCCATTTCGCGGGCTTTGCCTTTAACGGCTTGACGAACGGCCAATGCGATACGCGCGCCAGTTTGGGTTAGGTCTTCACCCAGAATCAGAACCGCATCGTAGCCTTCGATTTCACGCAGCGCTGGCGTTCTGACACCGCTTTCGCGTAGCACTTTCAGAATCAGTTGCAGACGATTTTGTTCTTCCTGCGCGATACCCGTGTAGAAGTTCTCTGCCCCTACCAGCTCACGTAATGCGAAGTTGCTTTCAATGCTGGCACGCGGCGAGCCGATACCGATCGTTTTCTTCGCCTGACGCAGCACATCCGCCGCACCTTGCAGTGCCTGGTCGGCATTCAGTGCGATCCAGTCATTACCACGACGTTGCAACGGCTGGTTCGGGCGGTCTTTCTGGTTGACATAACCGTAACCAAAACGACCACGGTCACACAGGAAATAGTGGTTTACGCTACCGTTGAAACGGTTTTCGATACGACGCAGTTCGCCATAGCGCTCACCGGGACTGGTATTACAGCCGACGCTGCACTGTTGGCAAACGCTCGGTGCAAACTGCATATCCCATTTACGGTTGTAGCGCTCGGAGTGCGTTTTGTCGGTGAATACGCCAGTAGGACACACTTCAACCAGGTTACCGGAGAACTCACTTTCCAGCGTGCCATCTTCCGGGCGACCGAAATAGACGTTGTCGTGTGCGCCATAAACACCAAGATCTTTACCATCCGCATAATCCTTGTAGTAACGAACGCAGCGATAGCAAGCAATACAGCGGTTCATCTCATGAGAAATAAACGGCCCGAGATCCTGATTACGATGGGTACGCTTGGTGAAGCGATAGCGACGGAAGTTCTGCCCCGTCATGACCGTCATATCCTGCAAATGACAGTTACCGCCTTCCTCACACACCGGACAATCGTGCGGGTGGTTGGTCATCAGAAACTCAACTATCGTCTTACGGAATAGCTTCGCCTCTTCATCTTCGATCGCGATGAACGCGCCATCGGTTGCTGGTGTCATACAGGACATCACCAGACGACCGCGGGTGTCTTCCGCGTTTTGATACTGTTTTACCGCACAGAGGCGGCAAGATCCGACGCTCCCGAGCGCGGGGTGCCAGCAAAAGTAAGGAATATCAAGTCCCAGAGTCAGGCAAGCTTCCAGAAGGTTGTCTGCTCCGTTTACTTCATACTCTTTGCCGTCTACATGAATAGTAGCCATAGTCAGCATGCTTCCATAATGGCCCGTGTTGCCACGGGCGCTAATCAAAAATTCTGTATACCCTCATCTTTCAAGCCGCAAATGCGTTGGCTACCTGCGCCTTGAAATCTATTGGGTTTATGAGGGTGGCTTATTTGCGTCACCCTGCGGATACATTCACTGCATCTCGCACGTATTGAGCGATAGCTTACCAGCGCTCTTTCAACAGGTTAGGCTGAATACCGCCAATCGCCTTGAGGTTGCCTAAATACTGTTTAGAGATACCCGCTTCGAATTCTTCCCGGAAATACTTGATGGCACTTTGCAGCGGTTCGACCGCACCCGGCGCATGCGCACAGAAGGTGTTACCCGGTCCGAGGAAGCGGCAAAGCTGCTCTAGCGTTTCGATATCGCCAGGCTGACCTTCGCCATTCTCCAGCGCACGTAAAATCTTCACGCTCCACGGCAAACCATCACGGCACGGCGTACACCAGCCACAGGATTCACGGGCGAAGAACTCTTCGAGGTTACGCGTCAACGAAACCATATTGATCTCGTGATCGACGGCCATCGCCAGCGCAGTACCCATACGGCTACCTGCTTTCGCAATGTGCTCAAAATCCATGGGTAGATCGAGGTGACTTTCCGTCAGGAAATCCGTACCTGCACCGCCCGGCTGCCAGGCTTTCAGCTTCAGACCATCGCGCATGCCGCCCGCGTAGTCTTCCAGAATTTCACGCGCAGTCGTACCGAACGGCAGTTCCCACAGACCTGGATTCTTGACCCGACCCGAGAAGCCCATCAGTTTCGTGCCTGCATCTTTACTTTTACCCGCAGACAATCCCTG
This sequence comes from Pectobacterium polonicum, assembly GCF_005497185.1. Classification (GTDB taxonomy): domain Bacteria; phylum Pseudomonadota; class Gammaproteobacteria; order Enterobacterales; family Enterobacteriaceae; genus Pectobacterium; species Pectobacterium polonicum. Next base: position 51,431 of record NZ_RJTN01000004.1, read on the forward strand.
ATACCACGCTGCACCGTGCTCGATAATTGCCGGTACGTTACACAGTGTTTCCACGTTGTTGACGCAGGTCGGCTTACCCCAAACACCCGCAGACGCTGGGAACGGTGGCTTGGAACGTGGGTTGGCACGACGGCCTTCCAGCGAATTAATCAGGGCAGTTTCTTCACCGCAGATGTAACGCCCGGCGCCCGTATGCACGAACAGCTCGAAATCAAAACCGCTGCCCAAAATATTCTTGCCCAGCAAGCCAGCGGCTTTTGCTTCTTCAATTGCGCGACGCAGGTGAACCGCAGCTTCGATGTATTCACCGCGTAAGAAGATGTAGCCGCGATAGGCTTTCAGTGCAAAGGCGCTGATCAGCATGCCTTCAACCAGCAGATGAGGCTCTTGCTCCATCAGCAGGCGGTCTTTATAAGTACCCGGCTCCATCTCATCCGCGTTACACAGCAGGTAGCGGATGTTCATGCTTTCGTCTTTCGGCATCAGGCTCCACTTCAAGCCTGTTGAGAAGCCCGCCCCGCCACGCCCTTTTAGGCCAGCGTCTTTAACCAGTGAGACCACTTCATCCTGAGCCATGCCGGTTAACGCTTTTTGCGCTGCGACATAGCCGTTTTTGCTGCGATATTCATCCAGCCATACTGGCTGTTTGTCTGCGCGTAAACGCCAGGTCAGAGGATGCTGCTCAGCCGTCAGAACAATGTCTTTACTCATTGATACTGCTCCAATAACGTTTCAATACCTTCCGGCGTCACATGGCTGTGGGTATCGTCATCAATCATCATTGACGGCCCCTTATCACAGTTCCCCAGGCAACAGGTCGGCAACAGCGTGAAACGTCCATCAAACGTTGTCTGTCCTGGTTTAATGCTGAGCTTACGCTCCAGCGCAGCCTGAACGCCCTGATAACCATTGATGTGGCACACAACGCTGTCGCAATAGCGAATAATGTGACGCCCGACAGGCTGGCGATAAATCTGGCTGTAGAACGTAGCCACACCTTCCACATCGCTGGCAGGGATACCCAGCAAGTCGGCAATCGCGTGGATAGCACCATCCGGCACCCAGCCGCGTTCTTTTTGCACAATTTTCAGCGCTTCAATTGATGCGGCTCGTGCATCTTCATAGTGATGTTTTTCGTGCTCAATGGCGTCACGTTCGGCGTCACTCAATACAAAAGTACTTTCTTTTGTCAGCGAATCGACAGCCGGTTGTCCCAGAGCGTCAATATGATCGTGATTGTTATGATCATGCATAATTAGCGGTCCACATCTGACATTACGAAATCAATACTGCCGAGGTAAACGATCAGATCGGATACCAGACATCCGCGAATTACAGAAGGAATCTGTTGCAGATGCGCATAGCTCGGCGTGCGAATACGGGTACGGTAGCTCATCGTGCCGCCGTCACTGGTCAGGTAATAGCTGTTGATACCTTTTGTTGCCTCAACCATCTGGAATGATTCATTGGCAGGCATAACCGGTCCCCAGGAAACCTGAAGGAAGTGGTTAATCAGCGTATCGATATGCTGCAACGTGCGCTCTTTTGGTGGCGGCGTCGTCAGTGGGTGATCCGCTTTGAACGGCCCTTCCGGCATGTTTTTGAGGCACTGATCCAGAATGCGCAGGCTCTGACGCAGCTCTTCAACTTTCAGCATCACGCGGCTATAGCAATCGCTGATGCCGTCGCCGACTGGCACTTCAAAGTCAAAGTTTTCATAGCCAGAATAGGGACGCCATTTACGCACGTCGAAACCGATGCCTGTAGCACGCAGACCCGCTCCCGTTACCCCCCATTCCAATGCTTCTTTCGCATTGTAAGCGGCTACGCCCTGAGTACGACCTTTCAGAATGGTGTTCTGCAATGCGGCTTTAACGTAGGTATCCAAACGGCTCGGCATCCAGTCGAGGAATTCCCGCAGCAGACGCTCCCAGCCGCGTGGCAGATCGTGCGCCACACCGCCAATACGGAACCACGCCGGGTGCATACGGAAGCCGGTAATCGCTTCAACCAAATCGTAAATTTTCTGGCGGTCAGTAAACGCAAAGAACACCGGTGTCATCGCACCGACGTCCTGAATATAGGTACTGATATACAGCAGATGGCTATTAATACGGAACAGCTCGGACAGCATCACACGAATCGTTTTCACACGATCCGGCACCTCGATACCCGCCAGTTTCTCAACGGCCAATACATACGGCATTTCGTTAACGCAGCCGCCGAGGTATTCAATACGGTCAGTATAAGGAATGTAGCTGTGCCAAGACTGGCGCTCGCCCATTTTCTCCGCACCACGATGGTGGTAACCCACATCAGGCACGCAGTCGACAATTTCTTCACCATCCAATTGCAGGATAATACGGAAAGCACCGTGTGAAGACGGGTGGTTCGGACCAAGGTTGAGGAACATGAAATCCTCATTCTCAGTGCCGCGCTTCATGCCCCATTCTTCTGGTTTGAACGTCAGCGATTCCATTTCCAGATCTTCTTTCTGCTTAGTCAGCTCGAAAGGATCGAACTCGGTCGCACGCGCCGGATAATCTTTACGCAGTGGATGCCCTTCCCACGTCTGCGGCATCATGATGCGCGTCAGGTTTGGGTGACCATCGAAGGTCATGCCGAACATCTCCCACGTTTCCCGCTCATACCAGTTGGCATTCGGGAACAGTTTGGTTACGGTCGGTAAATGCAGGTCATTCTCAGCCAACGCGACTTTGAGCATAATGTCGCGATTACGCTCAATGGAAATTAAGTGGTAAAAGACGGAGTAGTCGGCGGCAGGTAAACCTTCACGATGGGTGCGCAAACGTTCATCCATACCGTGCAGGTCAAACAGCATGACATAAGGCTTCGGCTGTTTTTTCAGGAATGCGACAACATCCAGTAATTGCTCACGCTTGACCCACACCACCGGGATACCTGTGCGGGTTGCCTGTACAGTAAATGCATCTGGTCCAAAACGGTTACACAGTTCGCCAACGACCGGATCGTTAAGGTGATCGCGGGTTTGCCAGCCTGGCTGAGCGAGATCGTGTGTCGTTAAATCTGTCATAAATATGTCACCACATTAAATGTGCTATTTCTGTAGCTGATAATGACCGCACACTATTATCGAGGTATTACACGGTCACCGGGTTTATCATCTACAGGTCAAATCTCATCAGGCGAACGCAGGTTGGTCACAGCGATTCGCTCGCCGCGTTTGCGCTCACGCTCAGATTGCATGTTGGCGCGGTAAACGCCCTGTTCACCCACCACCCATGACAGAGGGCGGCGTTCTTTACCGATGGATTCTTTCAGCAGCAACAGCGCTTGCATGTAGGCTTCCGGACGCGGCGGGCAACCCGGAATATACACATCAACGGGCAGGAATTTATCTACGCCCTGAACAACGGAATAGATGTCGTACATGCCGCCGGAGTTAGCACACGCGCCCATGGAGATAACCCATTTAGGCTCAAGCATTTGCTCGTACAGACGCTGAATAACGGGTGCCATTTTGGTGAAACAGGTTCCCGCGACGACCATGAAGTCAGCCTGACGTGGCGACGCACGCAGAACCTCAGCACCAAAACGCGCAACGTCATGAACGGCGGTAAATGACGTCACCATTTCTACATAGCAACAGGAAAGACCAAAGTTATACGGCCACAGGGAATTCTGACGACCCCAGTTCACCGTATCGTGTAATGCATGTTCCAGTTTGCCCATGTAGACACTGCGGTGAACATGTTGCTCCAGAGGGTCGGAAACGATCTCCTGACGTTGCAGGGGATAACGGTCATTCTCACCGTCCGGCTCTATGCGGGTGAGCGTATAGTCCATCTTAAAATGCCTCGCTGTTACTGCGGATGAGTGTTGGTAGTGTTGATGATGTCTGATTTAACAACTTGTCTCTTGGATCGAACCGGGGTCCAGTCAAGTGCCCCAACGCGAACCAGATAAACCAAACCAGCCAACAGCACCAAAATGAAAATGGTTGCTTCAATGAAGCCTATCCAGCCGCTTTCTTTGATAGACACCGCCCAAGCGTAGAGATAGAGGGCCTCAACGTCGAAGATAACGAAGAACATAGCGACAAGATAAAATTTAGCAGACAGACGTAGCCGCGCTGAACCCACAGAGTCGATCCCGGATTCATAAGGTACGTTTTTGGCCCTGGCTCTGGCTCTCCCACCCAGCAAGAACCCACCGGTCAGCATGAAAACGCACAGGCCTACGGCAATGATAAGGAATAGCGCAAAAGCCCAATGATGGGCGAGGATTTCAGTAGTTGTTGACATTCTCTTTGCTTACTCATCAAAAGTGGCGGGTAATATCTCTGCTCTGTTATCGGCAGTTAATGCGCCACATCGATTAAAAGGAAGGATTAATAACCACAAAAAAGCACGGAAACGTATCAGGTAAGCCTTGCTTGGTATGGTTGAGCCCCAAATTTGTAACCTTTTTTTCAACCTTACTAAAAATAACAGTACATTACTTTACATGCACGCTGTTTTGTTAACATTTTGTGTTCTCACTCGTAGCTAAATCGAGTCAGTGCCTTCGTCAGTTAACCAGAGCGCAGCGACACAGAAAGCAAGTTTGCACCGCCACTATACCATTTTCACAGAAAATGCCTGTTCCCCCATGTGGTTATTAGGGGTATTTTTTGATCCAGCACACATTTTTACCAATTTAGTTAGTAAAAAAACCACACTGATTCAAGGCAAGGTTGGGCATCATTTTCCATAACATAATTTTAAAAAAACAGAACCGTCGTTTTATAAAAGCAAAATATGCCCTATATCGCCACGTCTAGCCTATTGATGCCAAATGGAAAACGCAAAGTGGAATAAAACTGGGGAAATGAGGTCAATCAGACCCTGTCTACGCGGGTTTAACACATTAGTCATAAATCATCATCATTCGGGGTGCATCCCTACCCTCCCCGAATGATAATTAACTACCCATTACGATTAGATCACATCCTTCAGCGACGAATCGGAAGACAGCGTTCCATCCGCGCTGTTTGCCAACATGCTGACAGGCGTAATGTGAGAAGGCTTCCCTGATTCAATCACATTGAAAATTGCCGTCGCCAGTTCATTCTCCTGGTTAGGATTCTGGCAAAGAAAATAACGGGTTTCAGGCAATCTCGGCAACCCTTCCTCTTCGCCCAGCACCCGCAGTTCCGGACTCATCATTTCCACCGAGCGTACGGTGATACCCATGCCAGCCTTCACCGCGGCGCGCACAGCAGAGAGCGTTGAAGCCACATACGCGATTCTCCAGGGAATCCCTGCGGCCGTCAGTTGCTGCGTGGCCAACGAGCGGAAAGGGCTCGGTTCATCCAGCACAACCAGAGGAATAGGTTCATTCGCTCTGAACTGGTAATCTGCCGCGCAATACCATAACGTCGGGGAACTACGTAATAACACATGCGGAAACACCACACCGTTCATTGTGGTAATAACCAGATCTATTTTCCCCTGATTCAACATGTCCATCATTTCAGCGCTACGTTTTACGCTGACATTGACGGAGAGTTTAGGAAATACAGAGGTTACCCGATGTAAAATATAAGGCAGGATAGTGTCTGCCGTATCGTCAGACGCCCCGATAGTTAGCGTGCCTTGAATATCACTGTACATTAATGAAATACAGGCTTCATCATTGAATTGTAATATTTTTCTGGCATAACCTAGAAACTGTATACCGTGTTCGGTCAGCAATTTATTACGCCCGTGCCGGGCGAAAAGCTCCTTTCCGATGAGTTGCTCCAGCCGCTGCATCTGCTGGCTGACTGCCGATTGAGTCCGGTTGACGGCGGCGGCCGCCGCTGCAAATGTATTTAAATCTGCAACGGCAACAAACGTCCTCAGTAAATCAAGATCGAGATTAAGTACTGGTCGATTTGCACTGGTCATACGATTTTTCACTTATCTATTTTAATTTTAACAAAATATTCCTGGTGTTTTATTACATGTACGGGTAATGGCCGATACATTTAAAGACACTATCGCAGACGCACGATAAGGGCAAAAAAATACTTATATTTCGTTACCCCTATCGCCTTTCCATTGGTAAGACATCACATAATTAAATGGCTCACCAGCCTTAATCCTTTATTCAATAACAACGACACTTTCTCTTTATTTCATTCTGCGAAATAAAGACGTTCTACACGTAAATAAACGAGCAATCCCTGCCACCCTATTCTTGCACTAAAAAGTGCGTCCTGAACTGTTGTCTGCCCCCTACCATATCGCACCATCCAACGAGTACACAACCATATAGTGCAGATGCGCAATCATTTGCAGCAAAAGCGATAATCATTCTTCAAAAGGCACTTTAGGAGGAGTACATTAAGCGGGTTATGCTATTCCGCATGGGAATATGCGCTCTCTGCAAAAGGTTCGTACTATTTATGTCTCCGATTGAAAAATCCAAGAAACTGGAGAACGTATGCTATGACATCCGTGGCCCAGTTCTAAAGGAAGCCAAGCGGCTTGAAGAAGAAGGCAATAAGGTCCTTAAACTGAATATTGGCAACCCTGCGCCCTTCGGCTTTGAGGCACCGGACGAAATTCTGGTCGATGTCATCCGTAACCTGCCAACAGCACAGGGCTACTGTGATTCCAAGGGGCTCTATTCCGCCCGTAAGGCCATCGTTCAGCACTATCAAGCGCGGGATATGCGCGATATTACGGTTGAAGACGTCTATATTGGCAACGGTGTTTCCGAACTCATCGTGCAATCAATGCAGGCGCTACTCAACCCAGGTGATGAAATGCTGGTTCCCGCACCAGATTATCCACTCTGGACTGCGGCAGTTTCCCTGTCTAACGGTAATGCCGTTCACTATCTCTGTGATGAGTCTTCTGACTGGTTCCCCGACCTGGATGATATCCGCAAAAAGATCACCTCGAATACTCGCGGTATTGTCATCATCAACCCGAACAACCCGACGGGTGCGGTCTACAGCAAAGAGCTGCTGCTGGATATCGTGGCTATCGCGCGCGAACACAACCTGATCATTTTCGCCGACGAAATTTACGACAAAATTCTGTATGACGATGCGCAACATCACTCGATTGCCGCACTCGCGCCAGATCTGTTGACAGTCACGTTCAACGGACTGTCCAAGACCTACCGTGTGGCAGGTTTCCGCCAAGGCTGGATGGTATTAAACGGCCCAAAAAAACACGCCAAAGGCTATATTGAAGGGCTGGAAATGCTGGCCTCAATGCGTTTGTGTGCCAACGTACCCATGCAGCATGCGATTCAGACCGCCTTGGGGGGATATCAAAGCATCAGTGAATTTATTCAACCCGGCGGACGCCTGTACGAACAGCGCAACCGCTCTTGGGAATTGATCAACCAGATCCCCGGCGTGTCGTGCGTAAAACCACGCGGTGCGCTCTATATGTTCCCGCGTATTGACGCCAAGCGCTTTAACATCCATGACGACCAAAAACTGGTGCTGGATCTTCTATTACAGGAAAAAGTGTTGCTGGTTCAGGGAACCGCGTTTAACTGGCCTTACCCAGACCATGTACGCATCGTCACACTACCGCGTATTGATGAACTGGACATGGCAATTCACAAATTAGGGCGTTTTCTGGGGCACTATCACCAATAACCCAGCAGTAAACGATCTTACCCTCGCCGGGCTATCGTCGCCCGGCGAAAACCAGAGCTTCGTTTGCATAATCTTCGGCAAGTGCTCACAATAGACACCCGCGATATCGCTATTCCACCGTGCTGTTGTCTGAGAGATCTCAATGAATCAGAGCCACTTTTTCGCCCACTTATCCCGTCTAAAACTCATCAGCCGTTGGCCACTGATGCGCAACGTGCGTACAGAAAACGTCTCCGAACACAGCCTTCAAGTCGCTTTTGTCGCTCACGCGCTGGCGGTCATCAAAAACCGCAAATTCGAGGGTAACCTGAACGTAGAGCGCATTGCGCTACTGGCGATGTATCATGATGCCAGCGAGGTGCTGACTGGCGACATGCCAACGCCTATCAAGTACTACAATGCGCAGATCGCGCATGAGTATAAGAAGATAGAGAAAATTGCCCAGCAGAAGCTGATCGAAATGCTGCCAGAAGAGTTACAGCAGGATTATCGGATGCTGCTGGATGACAACTATACCAGTGAAGAAGAACGCGCCATCGTTAAACAGGCAGACGCGCTCTGCGCCTACCTGAAATGCCTAGAGGAATTATCCGCGGGCAACGCGGAATTCACGCTTGCTAAGGCGCGGCTGGAAAAAACATTGCAGTTGCGCCACAGCCCGGAAATGGACTATTTCATGACGGTGTTCGTTCCCAGCTTTAGCCTGTCGCTTGACGAAATCAGTCAAGACTCTCCGTTATAACACGCATCTGCTATAACGGGCTGGAACGCTTAGAACGGATACAGCCACGGCACCATCACCACGCTAACAAGCATCACCAGTAGGGTAAAGGGGACACCAATGCGCACAAAGTCCCCAAATTTATAACCGCCCGGTCCCAGTACCAATGTATTCACCGGTGATGATACGGGCGTCATAAATGCGGCAGATGCCGCAACGGCGATGATCATCGCAAAGGGATAAGGTGACACGCCCATTTGCTTCGCCGCAGCAATCGCAATGGGTGCCATCAACACCGCCGTCGCCGTATTGGAAATAAACAGGCCAATCACTGCACACAGCACGAATAAGCACACCAGCATCACATGTGGCCCGGCATTCCCGGCAACATCCATCAGCCCCTTAACAATCAGCGCAACACCGCCAGTTTGTTGTAGCGCCAGCGCAAACGGCATCATCCCGACAATAAGAATAATGCTCGGCCAGTGAATCGCTCGATAGGCGCTTTCCATGTCGATGCAGCGGAATTTACCCATCAGTAAACAGGCGATCAGCGCAGCAACCGCATTCGGTATTTCATCCGTTAGCATCATCGCGACCATCAGCGCCAGACAAAACAACGCGTGCGGAGCCTGACTTACCGCTGGGGCGACATCATCCACTTCGGCAGGAAGATTGAGCAAAAGAAAGTCATTTTTCTGCGTGTGCAACTGTCGAATCATGCGCCAGTCGCCCATCACCAGCAGAATATCACCGAGCTGGAGCGGCTCATCGGCAAGGATACCCTCCATTGCCTCGCCCGCCCGGCGAATCCCTACGACGCTCAGGCCATAGCGGCTACGGAAGCCAACGTCGTAGAGCGTTTTTCCCAGCAGCTCGGAATCGGGTATCAAAGACACTTCCGCCATCCCGACATCACGCGCCTGCTCAGAGAAATACTCACCGCGCAGCACCATCGGTTCAAGCCGCTGCGAGGTGCAAAATTCACGTAAATCCACCTCTGATGCCGACATATCGATCAGCAGCACATCATTCAGGCGAAGTTCGGTGTTGCCAGCTACGCTGATCATCACGCGGCGGAATTTACGCCAGCGCTCAATCCCGACCACATTCGCCCCAAAGCGTTGGCGCAAACGTAAATCGTCCAGACGATGGCCGATAAAAGGCGATCCTGGGCGAATTGCCAATCGGCGTGCCCTGCCAGTCAATCGGTAATCACGAATCAGATCGCGAAACGTTCTTCTCTTCCACATCTCTTTTGCTGTTGCTGTCTCAGCGTCACCCAGCCAGTAACGTGCCACCATCATATACGCCACGCCTAGCAACAGGACGACCATCCCTATCGGCGTCACGCTGAAGAACCCAAAGCCCGCGACACCGTCGCGCATCAGCTCGCTGCTCACCACCATATTCGGCGGCGTCGCCACCAGCGTCATCATGCCGCTAATCAACCCAGCGAAACTCAGCGGCATCATCAGCCTTCCTGGGGAAATTTTCATCCGCGCGGAAACACTCAGTACCACGGGAATAAAAATGGCGACAACGCCAGTGGAACTCATGAAAGCCCCCAGCAGCGCAACGGTGACCATCAGTAAGATCAGCATCTTCATTTCGCTGCTGCCCGCCACGCGAACCAGCCAGTCCCCGACCTGATAAGCAACACCAGTACGAACCAACCCTTCACCAATCACAAACAGGGCAGCAATCAATATCACGTTAGGATCGCTGAACCCTACCAACGCTTCAGATAGCGTCAGCGTACCGCTCAGTACAAACGCGATGATGACCAATAGCGCGACGACGTCCATGCGTAATTTATTGGTGGTAAACAACACAATGGCGATCAGCAACAGGGATAAAACCCAGAGAAGTTCGCTATTCAAAACGGTTCCCCTGACGGAAAATACAGAGTGAGAGGTGTAGGTTCAACATGCCATAGAAAAGAAGCTAACACCCGTGCAGCTTGAAGTACGACAGGTATAGTCTGCCATAAAAAAAACCTCGCGGATGCGAGGTTTGATCATATTTAGTCACAGTTTTGTCATTATATTACAGACGAGCTAGTGGCGCAGCAGTACCTTAACGCCACTTTGTGACGTCTCTATCTCTATCTGCTCCAACGAATCAAGAACCAGATCGACCTGATCCAACTTCGGCGTATCTGTTGGTGCTTTCACCGCAATAACCTTGCAGCCTGCCGCCAGACCCGATAACACCCCCGCGGGAGCATCTTCAACAACGACACATTCTTCGGGTTTCAACCCTAGCTGCTGTGCACCAAGTAAATAGGCATCAGGGTTAGGTTTACCTTTGGCAACCTGCTCCGCCGTAATAAAAGCGCGAGGAGCAGGTAGTTCTCCACGATGATGACGCGCGCTGGCAATCGGTACGGTGCCGGATGTCACAATTGCCCAGGGAATATCCAAAGCATCCAACCGTTCCAGCAGCGCCTTCGCCCCTGGCATTGCAACAATACCTTGCGTGTCAGAAGCTTCCGTTTTCTCCAGCGCATCGAACTCCTGTTGAATCGTTTCTTCGCTCTGCCCCTGAAGAAAGTGGCGCAGGGACGTGATTGCCTGCTTGCCGTGAATAAAATCCAGCACTTCCTGTGGTTCAATATCGTGATCTTTTGCCCAGTTAATCCACGCACGTTCTACAGCAGGCAGTGAATCAACCAGCGTACCATCGAGGTCGAACAGAAAACCTTTACACTCCACAGAAAGCCCCTTTTTCATTAATCAGGCGTTGATGATCTGTGCGATCTCAACCGCACTCAAGTGATACTGACGCGGGCAGGATTGCCAAACAGCCAGCATTCTGTTGTATTTTTCCCACATTTTTGTCTGCGCGTTAAAACCATGCGTACCCGCATCAAAGTGAGGGTAACGACCTTCAACATGTACCATAAAGCGTACAAAGCCCAGATAACGCGCTTCCGTTGCCGCATCAAAGCCCAGGAAGGTCAGACGTCGTTCATCCAAATCCTGCTTATCTTTCAGATTGGTCCATGACACCTGCAAAGCATGATGCATTTCCATGACGTTAATAATGGTACGGCAAACTTCTTCCGTCAGCTCACCAAACTCACGGTCTAATTCCCGCATCTGCAAACCATAACCACGCTCGATGATCGTTTGTAGCCGACGATAGCGCTCAGCGTTATCTGGATCGAGCATTGTCATCATTTTGTATTGGTTTGAAAGGATCAATCTCTGGGCATTCGTCATTTCCATGTTGCTCTCCTGAACCCTCTTTGGTGTAAGCCAATGTCGCTAAATAGGTATTACCCGCAGAATCGCATACTGAATCGTGTCACGATAGCGGTAGCCACCGCTTCTTTGATTTGAAACAGGGGAAAGAACAAAATAGCCATCAACCCGCACACAGCCTGACGCCGATCACAAATCATCAAGGAAGGTTTTATCAAGCTGCTTAAATGCACGCCTCAGCACATCCGCCAACGCTTGGTATGTTGGCGCTTCCTCCTCTAGCGGAGCGAGTGCCTGTCCTGATTCTGCAAGTTTATGGCGAATCTCATGGAACCACTGTGCCAGCGTTGGTGGTAAAGGCGTAACAGAACGGCGGCCAAGCCACCACAGGCCCTGCAACGGCAGGCTACAGGCAAAAAGCGCGGTGGCGATGGCCGGGCCGAGCTGGCCACCAAGCGCAATCTGCCACGTTAAGGTAAACACCGCCAGTGGCGGCATGATGCGAATACCGAACCGCGTCGCTCGCGCCACGCGGTTCTCCGGAAATAGGGGAGCCAACTGCTTTTCTGCTGGCCATGTCTTCATGTAATGCTGCCCACGTTGGAGTAACTGTAGCCAACTAATTCTACTGTCTGGTTTCGTCGCCATAGCCACACCTCAACTTTACAGATAAAAAATAAAACTTTTGCACAAATCAACAACTCAAGTTGATAAGGTTAAAATATATTTTGTGTTTACCCTACGCTATCGGTATCCTAGATCGGCCTTTTGGCCGCTGTATACCTAAAGTAGTATGACTACACGCAGGGAGTATAATTCCCTTTGCGACATAAGCGCAGCCAACGGCCATAACGCGGTTATCATCGCTTTAAAAGCTGCGGTTTACATCAGGTCGATGTCACATTGTTATAGAGATTAGTTGTAGCGATTATGGTGTACCGATTATCCGGTATACATCATAGTATCGACCCTTATTCATCATCGTGTCTGGTGTATCACACCAAGGCATGATGTTAATCATAAATGCCAGCGGCGGCATGCGATACGCTATGCCCTGTATGACATTTTTTTAACCATGTATAACAAGTAGGTACTTCCATGTCGAGTAAGTTAGTACTGGTTCTTAACTGCGGTAGTTCATCCCTGAAATTCGCCATCATCGATGCGATTAACGGAGAAGAGTACCTGTCTGGTTTAGCCGAATGTTTCAACCTGCCTGAAGCCCGCATCAAATGGAAAATGGACGGCGGTAAACACGACGCCGAACTGGGTGCCGGTGCAGCTCACAGCGAAGCGCTGAACTTCATCGTCAATACCATTCTGTCTCAGAAGCCAGAGCTGTCTGCTCAGTTGGTTGCTATCGGTCACCGCATCGTTCACGGCGGTGAGAAGTTCACCCAATCCGCGATCATTACTGATGATGTTCTTCAGGGTATCAAAGATTCCGTACCTTTTGCACCTCTGCACAACCCAGCGCATCTGATCGGTATCGATGAAGCACTGAAATCTTTCCCGCACCTGGCTGATAAAAACGTTGCTGTTTTTGACACGGCGTTCCACCAGACCATGCCGGAAGAATCCTACCTTTATGCACTGCCGTACAAACTGTATAAAGAAAACCATATCCGTCGCTACGGCTTCCACGGCACCAGCCACTACTTTGTTTCTCGTGAAGCCGCTAAAGTGCTGAACAAACCAGTAGAAGAGCTGAACGTCATCACTTGCCATCTGGGCAACGGTGGTTCCGTTACTGCAATCCGTAACGGCGAATGCGTCGACACCTCGATGGGTCTGACTCCGCTGGAAGGTCTGGTGATGGGTACACGCTGTGGCGATATCGACCCAGCTGTAATTTTCCATCTGCACGACGCACTGGGCATGGACATCGAGCGCATCAACACGCTGATGACCAAAGAATCTGGTCTGTTGGGTCTGACTGAAGTGACCAGCGACTGCCGCTACGTTGAAGATAACTACGAGACGAAAGCAGACGCAAAACGTGCAATGGACGTTTACTGCCACCGCTTGGCTAAATACATCGGTTCTTACGCTGCACTGATGGAAGGCCGTCTGGATGCCGTCATCTTCACCGGTGGTATCGGTGAAAACGCGGCAATGGTTCGTGAACTGTCGCTGAAAAAACTGGGTCTGCTGGGCTTTGACGTCGATCACGAACGTAACCTGGCGGCACGCTTTGGTAAAGGTGGCAACATCGCTAAAGATGGCACCCGTCCGGCGCTGGTTATCCCGACCAATGAAGAATTGGTCATCGCCGAAGACGCTTACCGTCTGACCGCGTAAAACACGTAACTCCCAACACCGTCAGCCAAGGCTGACGGTGTTGTTTTTGACTAACGAGCAACCGTAAAGAGGTTCGGCCGTGTCCCGTATAATCATGTTGATCCCAACTGGCACCAGCGTCGGTCTGACAAGCGTCAGCCTGGGTGTCATTCGCTCCATGGAACAGAAAGGCGTCCGCCTGAGCGTGTTCAAACCTATCGCCCAGCCGCGCAGTGGCGACAATACACCAGATCAGACGACCACTATTATCCGTGCTAATTCTGCTATCAATGCCGCAGAACCACTGGCGATGAGCCGCGTTGAAGCCCTGCTGAGCTCCAACCAGCAAGACGTGCTGATGGAAGAAATCATCGCGCGCTACCACGAAACGACCAAAGATGCTGAGGTCGTTCTGGTTGAAGGTCTGGTGCCTACCCGTAAGCACCAGTTTGCTAACGCGCTGAACTATGAAATCGCCAAAACGCTGAACGCAGAAATCGTCTTTGTACTGGCGCTGGGCAACGATTCTCCGGCACAGTTGAAAGACCGTATCGAACTGGCACGTTCCAGCTTCGGCGGCAGCAAAAACAAAAACATCACTGGCGTGATCATCAACAAACTGAATGCGCCAGTAGATGACCAGGGTCGTACACGCCCTGACCTGTCTGAAATCTTTGATGACTCCACGAAAGCCAGCGTTGCCAACATCGATCCTAAGCAGCTGTTCGCTAACAGCCCGCTGCCGGTTCTGGGCTGCATCCCGTGGAGTTTTGACCTGATTGCCACGCGTGCTATTGATATGGCGAAGCACCTGAATGCTCGCATCGTCAACGAAGGTGACATTCAGACGCGTCGCGTTAAATCTGTGACTTTCTGCGCACGCAGCATTCCTCATATGCTGGAGCATTTCCGTCCGGGCTCACTGCTGGTGACCTCCGCTGACCGCCCTGATGTTCTGGTCGCTGCGTGTCTGGCTGCCATGAACGGCGTGGAAATCGGTGCCCTGCTGCTGACTGGCGGCTACGAAATGGACCCAAGCATTGCCAAGCTGTGCGAACGTGCCTTCCAGACTGGCCTGCCGGTATTCATGGTCGATACCAACACCTGGCAGACCTCACTCAGCCTGCAAAGCTTTAACCTTGAAGTTCCGGCTGATGACCGCCAACGTGTTGAGAAAGTGCAGGAATATGTTGCACGCCACATCGACACCCAGTGGATCGATTCACTGAGCGCTGAATCTGAGCGTTCACGCCGTCTGTCTCCACCAGCATTCCGCTATCAGCTTACTGAGCTGGCGCGCAAAGCTGGCAAACGTATCGTTCTGCCAGAAGGCGATGAGCCACGTACCGTTAAAGCCGCTGCAATTTGTGCCGAGCGTGGCATTGCACACTGTGTGCTGATCGGTAACCCGGAAGAGATTCAACGCGTTGCCGCCGCTCAGGGCGTAGAACTGGGCAAAGGCATTGAAATCGTCGATCCGATTGTCGTGCGTGAGCGCTATGTTGCACGTCTGGTTGAGCTGCGTAAGAGCAAGGGCATGACCGAAGTGGTTGCGCGCGAACAGCTCGAAGATAACGTAGTTCTGGGTACGTTGATGCTGGAACAGGGCGAAGTTGATGGTCTGGTTTCTGGTGCCGTTCATACCACCGCTAACACCATCCGTCCGCCGTTACAGTTGATCAAAACTGCACCGGGCAGCTCACTGGTGTCTTCTGTGTTCTTCATGCTGCTGCCTGAGCAGGTTCTGGTTTACGGCGACTGCGCCATCAACCCAGACCCAACCGCAGAGCAATTGGCTGAAATCGCTATCCAGTCTGCTGATTCGGCTACCGCATTCGGTATCGACCCACGCGTTGCAATGATCTCTTACTCTACCGGTAACTCCGGCGCGGGTAGCGATGTTGAGAAAGTGCGTGAAGCGACTCGTCTGGCGCAGGAAAAACGCCCAGACCTGGTCATCGATGGTCCGTTGCAGTACGACGCCGCTATCATGGCTGACGTTGCACAGTCCAAAGCGCCGAACTCGCCAGTGGCGGGTAAAGCTACCGTGTTCATCTTCCCTGACCTGAACACCGGTAACACCACGTACAAAGCGGTACAGCGTTCTGCCGACCTGATCTCCATCGGGCCAATGCTGCAAGGCATGCGCAAACCGGTTAACGACCTGTCTCGTGGCGCACTGGTAGACGACATCGTTTACACCGTTGCCCTGACCGCCATTCAGGCTACACAGCTCTAATCTATTCAGATGACGTTAATGCCAGCCTTCGGGCTGGCATTTTTATTACTATTTACAAAATGACGCTATGCAGACATATATATTGTCGCTATGAAAAGGGGTAATACAGATAACTCAGAGGCCATAGGTGATGTCCATACGCATGTTGGCTCTGCGCTTTCGGCAGCGATTAGAAAAAGGAATGATGTCCACGAAAGCAGAAGGATTAACCCACTTTTTTATTGAATTCCTTTATTTTTCCGTCAAAGAAATTCGAGCCTGTACTTTTGTTGGTTTATTTTCCCTCGCTATATTCAGCATTCCCCAATCAGGATGGCTTTCTATCCCCCGTTACGATCTCCTTTTTATTGCCGCCATCTTGATTCAGGGTTTAATGGTTGCCAGTAAATTGGAAACCTGGAGCGAATTGAAGGCCATTACTCTGTTCCATCTTATTGGTTTCGCTCTCGAAATATTTAAAACCTCATCGAGTATTCACTCATGGTCTTATCCTGATTTTGCCTATAGCAAACTATTCGGCGTCCCGCTATTCGCAGGATTTATGTATGCCTCTATAGGCAGTTATATTATTCAGTCTTGGAGGCTGTTCGATATTAAAATTCGCCACCATCCACCTTACTGGCAGGCAACACTAGTTTCAGTGTTCATTTATATCAATTTTTTTACCCACCACTATATCCCTGATTATCGTTGGTATATTACCGCTTTAGTATTAGGGCTCTATTCACGCACAACCATCATTTTCACACCTTATAATAAGGAGCGAAACGCACCTCTGTCATTGCTGTTTGTTTCAATGGGTTTTTTTATTTGGCTGGCTGAAAATATTAGTACATTTCTCAAAGTATGGCGCTATCCAGAACAGTCCAGAGCCTGGTCAATGGTTTCGATAGGAAAATGGAGCTCATGGACTCTGATGACCATCATGACGTTCACGATTATCATTTACCTAAAAGACTTCAAAAAAAGTATTCACATTTCCGAGTGATAGTTTAGCGCTCAAAAAAAAAGACGCCGCGGAGAAAAAGCCGCGGCGAGACGGGCACAGATTATTTCTGCGAATCCGTTTCCGATGGAACAACGTTGCTGTCGTTCTCATCATGAACATTGTCATGATTAATGACAGATGTCTCAGCAGACTCTACCACCTCATTCAGCTTACGTGAAATCGGCTTGCCGTATTCCCGATCGCTATAGCGCGTCAGCCACAGCGACAGGGCTTTTAGCGAGTCCGGCGTAAATTCATCGCAGCGCGCGGTGATCTCTTGCGGCGTCAACCAACTGACTTCATCCACTTCTTCTTCCTGCAACGCGAACGGCCCATGGGTGACACAGCTGAACAGCCCGCCCCACACCCGGCAATTTTCGCCTTCGTAATAGAACAAGCCGTGTTCTGCGAATGGCACGCCAGCAATGCCAAGCTCCTCTTCAGCTTCACGACGTGCGGATTCCAGCATTTGCTCACCGCTTTGCACCACGCCGCCCGCTGTCGCGTCCAGCCAGCCGGGATAGAAATCTTTGATTTTCGTCCGGCGCTGCACCAGAATTTTACCCATGCCATCATGCACAACAATGTAAGTGGCGCGATGGCGAAGACTCTGAGCACGCATCTGCTGACGACTTGACTGAGCAATTACCTCGTTGTTTTCATTGACGATATCAACCCACTCTGTGCCTGCTGCCTGACTTTGTTCCGCCATCCTCTGAAACCCTTTAGTATTGGCACGTTGCTACGCGCGTCTGTTTTAAATGATCGAACTTTGCTGTGAATCTTCCCTGCTACCTTGCCATTATTCAAGGTCAAAAACAGGATATACGCTAAATTAGTGCCTAATCGCAACCCGCGCAATAGGCTCACCACCGTGTAACGGCAGAACCCGCAGCTCGCCTTGATCAAGTAAACCATAGCTCGCGGGGAATCCCCCTTTCGGCAAGCTCACTGAGCCGGGATTGAAAAAATAATATTCCCCACGTTGCTCAGCAATCGGGATATGGGTATGACCATATACCAGCACATCTCCCGTGTGCAGCGGCGGTAAATTCTCGGGATGATAAAGATGACCGTGCGTCAGGAAAAGGCGATGCTGCGGCAATAGCACATGTTGCCACGGTGCCGTTATCGGAAAGGTCAACAGCATCTGGTCAACTTCGCTGTCGCAATTCCCGCGCACGGCAATGATGCGTGATGCATAAGCGTTCAACCGGGCAGCCACTTCCGCAGGCTGATACACCTCCGGCAACGGATTACGTGGACCATGATTAAGAAAATCGCCCAATAAAATAAGCCAGTCGGCCTGACTCTGCTCAAAGATCGCCAGCACACGCTCTACTGCACTGAGGGAACCGTGTATGTCGGACGCAAACATCAACTTCATCGTTATCTCCACAACGTTTATATCAACAATGCTACACCCATAACACCCGCATCCTTCATCGGACGTAGTCTACCAAAGTTGGCAGCACGCTTCCGGTAAAGATCGTATAACGAGATGCGCCATCGTTTATTTTTCACTCGTAGAAGTGGTAGGGTAAGGGCCCGTTCCTCAATACGCTATTCTGACAGCGCATCGTTCTCTGAAGCGATCAACTGCCATACAGTCCATGATGTAAAACGGAGACTTGATTCATGATTGACCTGTATTACGCACCAACCCCTAACGGGCATAAGATTACCCTGTTTCTGGAAGAAGCTAATCTCCCCTACCAGCTCCACCGCGTGAATATCAGCAAAGGCGAACAGTTCAAACCGGAGTTTTTGGCTATCTCACCTAACAACAAAATTCCCGCGATTGTCGATACGCAGCCTGCGGAAGGCGACACGCCAATTAGCCTGTTTGAATCTGGCGCGATTCTGCTCTATCTGGCGGAAAAGCACGGCGTGCTATTGAGCACGTCATTACGTGAGCGTACGGCCACACTACAGTGGCTGTTCTGGCAGGTCGCCGGTTTCGGGCCAATGCTGGGGCAGAATCATCATTTTAACCACTATGCCCCTCAGCCAGTGCCTTACGCTATTGAACGCTATCAGCAGGAGACACAACGCCTGTATCGCGTGTTGGATAAGCACCTGCAAGACAGTCCGTGGTTAGGTGGAGAGCATTACAGCATTGCCGATATCGCAACCTACCCGTGGGTGGTTTCTTATGCCCGTCAGCGTGTCGACCTTGATGATTACCCGGCAGTGAAGGCGTGGTATACGCGTATCAGCGAACGTCCGGCGACGCAACGGGCCTATCAGCTCGCCGAGCAATAAAATTCTGGCATCATCTCATTCGGCCTTTGGGTATCTTCTGCTATGGTAATCAACATATTGTCGTTAACGATACCTCTGACGCTGCGGTTTAGTCGCAGTAACAGAAGCAACCGAGGGCCGAGCAATGCCACATCACCATTCTGACGCCATTATTCGTATAAAAAATCTGCGGCTACGCACCTTCATCGGTATCAAAGATGAGGAAATCACGAATAAGCAGGATGTGATCATCAACGTTGTGATTCACTACCCAGCAGAACAGGCACGCAACAGCGAGAATATCGCCGACGCACTGAACTACCGCACCATCACCAAAAACATTATTCGCCACGTAGAAGATAACCGCTTCGCTTTGCTGGAAAAATTAACGCAGGATGTGCTCAACATCGCCAGCGAGCACGACTGGATCACCTATGCTGAAGTAGAAGTCGATAAACCGTTTGCCCTGCGATACGCCGATTCGGTTTCCATGACCCTGCGTTATCACAAGGCATAAATATGGGAGCGCGCGATGCAACTACTCATAACAGGCGGAACCGGCCTTATTGGCCGCCATCTTATCCAACGATTACAGCTGCTTTCCCATGACATCACGGTATTAACACGCGATCCTGAGCGCGCTCGAGGCGTTCTCGGCAATCAGGTGGAATATTGGTCCACGCTGAGTAATGTCACCTCACTGAACGACTTTGATGGCGTCATCAATCTGGCGGGCGAACCTATTGCCGATAAACGATGGACGTCGCAACAAAAGCAGCGCCTGGCACAGAGTCGCTGGAGCATCACCGAACAGCTTGCCACACTGATTAAGGCCAGCAGTGAACCACCCGCTGTTTTTATCTCAGGCTCTGCCGTCGGATACTATGGCGACCAGGGCGAAGCACTGGTCACGGAAGAGGAATCCCCTGTCGATGAATTCACACATCATCTGTGCGCCCGCTGGGAAGCGTTGGCACAGTCTGCAGAGAGCGATAACACGCGCGTCTGCCTGCTGCGTACCGGTATTGTTCTTTCACCACAGGGTGGCGCACTAGCAAAAATGCTACCGATTTTCCGCTTCGGGCTCGGCGGACCGATGGGTTCCGGCAGACAATACATGCCGTGGATTCATATTGATGACATGGTTAACGGCATTATCTACCTGCTGGATCAGCCGATATTACGCGGCCCTTTCAACATGGTTGCGCCCTATCCGGTTCATAATGAACAATTTTCCGCCACGCTGGCACACGTCTTGGATCGCCCCGGTTTTCTACGAGCGCCCGCTTTTGCGATCAAATTACTGATGGGCGAAGCCTCAACGCTGGTTCTGGGCGGACAGCGCGCCATTCCGCAGCGGTTAGAAGCCGCAGGCTTTGGTTTCCGCTTCTTTGAGTTGGAAGAAGCCCTGCAAGACGTCATCAAAAAACCGAGCTGATAACTATCCATCTCAGGTTGCTGGTAGCCTTTTCGCAGAACGGGAACGATGATAATGGGATAGAAGAGTAAAGCGTCCGCGCCAAGGATGGCGCGGCTCGAGCGTACAGGGATGTATTCACAGCGTCTTTACGATCTACCCATTATCATCGCTCAACGCACATCACAATCCCCCAAACCTACTTCAATGCCCCTGACAAAAACTGCTGTAAACGTGCACTTTTCGGGCTACCGAACAGTTGATCCGGCGGTCCTTCTTCTTCGATTACGCCCTGATGCAGGAAGATAACGTGGCTGGAAACATGACGGGCAAATTCCATTTCATGCGTCACCACCACCATCGTTTTTCCTTCCTCCGCCAACTGCTGCATGATGCGCAACACCTCACCGACCAGTTCGGGATCGAGCGCTGACGTCGGTTCATCAAACAACAAGACTTCAGGCTCCATCGCCAGCGCCCGCGCAATCGACACGCGCTGCTGCTGACCACCGGAGAGATCCGACGGGTATTTCTGTTGGGCAGCATCCGTGATCCCTACTTTATTCAGGTAGAACACCGCCCGCTCACGTGCTTCCGCTTTACTGAGCCCTAACACCTGAATTGGCGCTTCCATCACGTTCTCTAACGCCGTCATGAAACTCCACAGGTTGAAGTGCTGAAATACCATCGTCAGACGCGTCCGCAGCATCTGAAGCTGTTTTTTATCAAATACCTTCAGCTGTCCGTCAGTGTCGCGCACCATGCGGATTTCCTGATCGCTGACGTAAATTGCCCCTTCACAGGGCTTTTCCAGAAAATTAATGCAGCGCAGTAAGGTACTTTTTCCCGAACCAGACGACCCAATAATCGAAATAACGTCACCCGCTTTCGCCTGCAATGAGATCCCTTTGAGCACCTCATGCTGGCCATAACGTTTACGCAGTTCCGTCACCATCAATTTGTTATTCGGCATGCTCTTTTTCCTGCGTTTAATGAGATGAACGGGTATAAAGATGACGTAACCAGCGCCGCTCTGCCCTTCTGAACAGCCCGATTAATACAAATGAGATCGCCAGATAGATCACCGCAGCAATGCCAAACGCATAAAACGGCTGGTAGGTGGCCGCATTAATATCGCGCGCGATCTTCAGAATATCCGGCACCGTCACGGTAAAAGCCAGCGCCGTCGAATGCAGCATCAGAATCACTTCGTTGCTGTAGGCTGGCAATGCAATACGCAGCGCACCTGGCAAAATAATGCAGCGGTACTGCTTAAAACGGGAAAAACCGTATGCTCTGGCGGCTTCAATTTCTCCATGCGGTACGGAGCGGATTGCACCCGCGAAAATCTCCGTGGTATACGCACAGGTATTGAGCGCCAGCGCTAAAATGGCGCAGTTCAGCCCGCTGCGAAAAAAGGCGTTTAGCAGATCGGTGCCGCGCACGATTTCCAGGCTATACACGCCGGAATAAAACACCAAGAGCTGCACGTAGAGCGGCGTGCCGCGGAACACGTAGGTGAATAGCCAAACCGGGAAGCTGAATCGGCGTCGCGGTGACACGCGGGCAATCGCCAGCGGCAGAGCCATCAGCCCGCCGATCGCCACGGAAGAAATCAGCAACCAGAGCGTCATCGCCAGCCCTGTCAGACGATAACCATCGCTCCACAGCAGCGGTTGCCAATATTGTTGCAGGATCTCACTCATAGTTTACTTTTTTGACTCCCTGCGAATAGTGCCGCTCCAGC
The DNA here is from genome assembly GCF_005497185.1 of Pectobacterium polonicum. Lineage (GTDB taxonomy): Bacteria > Pseudomonadota > Gammaproteobacteria > Enterobacterales > Enterobacteriaceae > Pectobacterium > Pectobacterium polonicum. Next base: position 73,903 of record NZ_RJTN01000004.1, read on the forward strand.
CACCACAACACGCCGTTAGAAACGGTGGTAAAAATCAGGTACAGCGCCCCGGCAACCAGTGCGAAATAGAACGGTTCATGCGCGCCCTTGCCGGCCAACTGTGTCGCCTTAATCACATCATTTAGGCCAAGCAATGACACCAGTGCCGTTGCTTTCAGGATCACCTGCCAGTTATTGCCGATCCCTGGTAGCGCAAAGCGCATCATGGAAGGGAACAGAATGCGGCGGAACACCTTCAGAGGAGAGAAACCGAAAGCCACCGCCGCTTCGATCTGTCCACGCGGCACGGCAAGATAGGCACCACGAAAGGTTTCCGTGAAATACGCACCGTAAATAAAGCCCAGCGTAATAACCCCAGCGGTCAACGGATCGATGTCAATCTGCTCCAGACCGATCGATTCCGTCACGCCGTTTAAGGCTATTTGCAGCCCATAGAAAATTAGCAGCATCAGCACCAAATCAGGGATGCCGCGAATCAACGTGGTATAACAGGAAAATCCCCCAGCCAGGAGGCGGTTGGAGGACAGCTTCGCCGACGCGCCCATCAGGCCGATAGCCAGTGCCAGCAGTAGCGAACTCACTGCCAACTCCAGCGTCATGATGGCACCATCCAGAATTAGCGGGGCATAGCCATAGAGCATCAATGATATCCGTTGAAATAGCGGTTAATGGCACAGCGCGTCATCGCCAGGAAGACGACATGGGAGGAACGGTCCCATGTCGTCTTGCCCTGTGATTCCGCTACAGAGTGTGAATCGTTAGGAGAAGTTAACCGCCGTAAACGTCAAAATCGAAGTATTTTTTCGCGAACGTATCGTAAGTCCCGTCTTTACGCATCGCTTCAAAGGCTTTATCCAGCGCGGCTTTCAGCTCAGTATCCGCTTTACGCAGCCCCATACCGGTCCCCACACCGAAGAACTTGTCATCTTTTACTGCTGGGCCAGCAAACGCATAGTCTTTGCCCATATCGAGTTTCAGAAAACCTTCGCTTGCCGCGACTTCATCCTGGAAAGCGGCATCGACGCGACCTGCGGCCAAATCTGCGTAAATTAGATCCTGATTTTGATAAGCGACAACCTCAACGCCTTTTGGCTGCCAGTTCGCATTGGCAAAAGCCTCCTGGGTTGATGCCTGCAATACGCCGACACGCTTGCCGCCCAGCGACGCCAACGTTGGCTCAATATTCGCCCCTTTCTTCGCAATCAGACGAGAGTTAGCCGCATATAGCTTCTCGGTGAAGGCAATTTCCTGCTGACGTTTTTCGGTAATGGACAGAGAAGAGATGATGGCATCAATTTTTTTAGCTTTCAGAGAGGGAATTAACGCATCAAAGTCACTTTCCACAAACGTACAGTTAGCTTCAATGCGCTTGCACAACTCTTTCGCCAGATCGATATCAAACCCGACCAGTTCACCGCTGGCATTTTTGGATTCAAAAGGCGCATAGGTAGGATCGGTACCGATTTTAATATTCTTAGGAATCTCCGCCATCGCGCTGCCCGCAGCCAGAATGAGTGCCAACGGCAAAACTTTGATCAGTTTCTTCATATTGCTACCCTTATCATGAGTGATTGATGTCATGTGTCGTCAATGTCGGAAGACATATCGATTTATTGCTTTAAATATGAACGATATGAGTGCTATTTGTTTTCTACGCCGACTATTACAGTTTTTGTAGCAGTTTTCATGCCACAATGAACGTAGGGATGTCGTAAAAACCCTATGAACGAAGCGCACAAAAAACAATGACTAACTGTTTGATTATTAAATATTTTAAGAGGAATTTTTTTTGGCGCGTAACAATAAGAATAGATAACATTGGCATGAATACAAAAACTCATACGCACCATTTTGGTGCCTTTACGCACAAAATTAGTGCAATGTGATAAAAAGGCACAAAAAAAGGGCAGTAAAAGTTTACCGCCCTGAGAGAAAAAAATAGCGTGCCTGGGTCTCTACCCTGCTAGGACGCACCTTGCCAGCGGATAAAGAGATCTTTTGGCAGGTCGATATCAAACTGGTCCAAAATACGATTCACCGTCTGATCGACAATATCCTGCACACTTTCTGGGCGATGATAAAACGCAGGCACAGGCGGCATGATTATCGCACCCAGCTCAACGGCAGTGGTCATCAGCCGTAAATGTCCTAAATGCAGCGGCGTTTCACGCACGCCCAACACCAGAGGACGACGCTCCTTCAGCACCACATCGGCTGCGCGAGTCAATAAATTATCGCTGTAGCTATGCACAATGCCGGACAGGGTTTTTATCGAACAGGGTAAAATCACCATGCCTGCCGTTTTAAACGACCCCGAAGAGATGCTGGCAGCAATATCACGCGTATCATGTACCACATCAGCCAGCGCCTGTACGTCACGCAGGCTAAAATCGGTTTCTAGCGCCAGCGTCTGGCGAGCCGCCTGACTCATGATCAGATGGGTTTCAATGCCTTCCAGCGTCTGTAACACCTGTAACAGTCGGATGCCGTAAATGACACCGCTGGCACCGGAAATCCCTACAATGAGTCGCTTCATTCATACTGCCTCTGGCTGGCCGCGTCAGCAGAAACGCGGAAAAATCATCTGCGCAAACTTTGCCGCATTGATTAGCGATAAGCAAGGATAAGCGCCGAAACCCTATCTTCTCTATACACAGTTTTCTAGATACAGCTGTTTTCTAGATACAACTGTTTTCTAGATACAACAAGGGGAAGACACTTTCGCGCCCTCCCCCTTCAATACAGCCTTAACGTGCGACTAGCCGTTAACCTTCGTTGTGCAGTTCCAGATCTTCGACTTCATTCTGGCTACGCAGCGCTTTGGCATCGTCATTACGCAGCATTTCCAGATAATCCAGATAGCCTTGATCGACATCCTTCGTCACGTAAATGCCGTTGAACACCGAACATTCAAACTGAGCAATATCCGGGTTATCTTCACGCGCCGCGTCGATCAGATCGTCAAGATCCTGGAATATCAGCTCATCTGCACCGATAATTTTACAGATTTCATCCACTTCGCGGCCGTGGGCAATCAGTTCATTAACGCTTGGCATGTCGATACCGTACACGTTAGGGAAGCGAATCTCCGGTGCCGCAGAAGCCAGATAAACACGCTTAGCTCCCGCTTCACGCGCCATCTCTACAATCTGCTCGGACGTTGTGCCGCGCACGATGGAGTCATCGACCAACAGCACATTTTTGTCACGAAACTCGGCACGGTTGGCGTTCAGCTTACGGCGTACCGATTTCTTACGCGCCTGTTGTCCCGGCATGATAAAGGTACGGCCAACATAGCGGTTCTTCACAAACCCCTGACGATATGGTTTGTTGATAATGCGTGCGATTTCCAGTGCGATATCACAAGAGGTCTCAGGAATCGGGATCACAACATCGATATCGAGATCTTCCCACTGGCGCGCAATCTTTTCACCGAGCTTCTGACCCATGCGGACACGTGCGCTGTAGACCGAAATTTTATCGATGAAAGAGTCCGGGCGAGCGAAGTAGACATATTCAAACAGGCACGGGTTGCTCTTTGGATTCTCTGCGCACTGGCGGGTAAACAGCTGCCCTTTTTCCGTAATGTAGATCGCTTCTCCCGGCGCAACATCGCGTAAAAACTCAAAGCCCAACGTATCCAGCGCGACACTTTCTGACGCCACCATGTATTCGCTGCGGCCATCTTCCAGGTCACGTTTACCGATGACCAGCGGGCGAATGCCGTTAGGATCGCGGAACGCCACCATGCCATGACCGATAATCATGCCAACACAGGCATAGGCACCGCGAATTTGCTGGTGCGTTGCGGCAACAGCCGCAAAAATATTATCGGCTTCCAGCGGGTAATGTTGGAAACGGTCCAGCTCTCTGGCAAAAATATTCAGCAGAATTTCAGAATCAGACGTGGTGTTAACGTGGCGACGCTCCTGCTCGAACAGCTTTTTACGCAGTTCGTGGGCGTTCGTCAGGTTACCGTTGTGCGCCAGCGTGATGCCGAACGGAGAGTTAACATAGAAAGGCTGTGCTTCCGAGGCGCTGGAACTGCCCGCGGTCGGATAGCGCACATGGCCAAGCCCCATATTTCCCTGTAAGCGTTGCATGTGCCGCGCTTCAAACACATCTTTCACCAGGCCATTGGCCTTACGCAGGCGAAAACAATTAAAGGCATCGATGGTTACAATACCCGCAGCGTCCTGCCCACGGTGTTGCAACACCGTTAACGCGTCATAAATCGACTGGTTGACCGGTGTAAAACCGGCGATACCGACAATACCGCACATGGTGTCTTTTCCTCTCAGCGCTACCGCAGCGATAAATGCTGCGGCAAGAAACTTGACGTGCTTTGCAGGTAGTCAAAAAACCACCTGATAATATAACTGAACTGCGGGATTAACTGGGACTGCTTCCAGTCATCACTTTGTGAAAAACCGGTAAACGTATCCAGAAAGAATAGCAGTGCGGAAACGATCAGCACCCCGCGCAGCGCACCAAAACAGATGCCCAGAACGCGATCGGTGCCGGATAATCCGGTACGTTCAACCAGTGAACTAATCACATAGTTGACGATAGCTCCCACAATCAACGTTGCAATAAACAGAATGGCAATCGCAATGCCGTTACGCACCAGTTCATCATCAAAACGGGTGAAGTAGACCGCGAGGTAGGCGTAGTAATGACTGGCAACAAAAAAAGCACATCCCCAGGTTACTAACGACAGCGCTTCACGAACAAACCCCCGGATCAGGCTAACCAAAGCCGAAAATCCGATGATGCCAATAATGACGTAATCAACCCAAACCATGAACTATCCTAATAATGAACGATGCTACCGATAAGCCGCTACGTCATCCTGTTCGCGGCGCATTCTAACAGAAAAAGAAAACGTTTGCGTAGCGTATTTCCGCCGATTTCACCGATAGATAATCAGGCGAAAAAACCAACAATCCGTCACGCCTGATTCTATTCTCTCTCGGTCTCTCAGCGAACCGAATGTGATCGCACCTGCCCGCTTAACCCGCTCAACTGTTGCAGTTCGGCCAGAGAAGACTCTAGTTTCTGCTTCGAGGCATCCGGCCCCACATAAATACGGGTGATTTGTCCTGAAACTGGCGTTGACGGTACGGTATACGCACGATAGCCAGAGAGACGAAGCTTAGCGACAATCTCGTTCACCTTATCCGCATTTTTCAACGCACCAAGCTGCACAATATAGGCCTGTCCGACCGGCGCTTGTTGCGTCGGCTGCGTTTCAGGCTTCACTTCCGGTTTCGGCTCCGGTTTAGGTTCAGGCTTCGGCTTCACTTCTGGCTTGGGCTCAGGTTTTGGCTGAGGCTTCGGCATCACCGGCGCTGGCGTCTGAATGGGCGGACGCTCAACCACCACCGGCGGTGCCGTCATGGCTGGCGTATTTGTCCCTGCGCGAGATGATGGTGGCGGTGTGGAGGTTTCAGGTGCCTTATTTTCAGGTAACTTAGCTTCTGGCGTTTCGGCTTCCGGGCTGTTCTGCATCGCCGCTTCCGCCCCTTCCGGTGGCAAGTTCGGCAACGACGGGTTCAGCGCAGGCAGGGATTCCATCTCATTGCTATCGCCCGGCTTGGGGATCAGCGGAATCGATGCAAACTCATCTTCGTAGTGCTTTTTCTTTCCATCCAACAGGCCGGGTAAGACGATCACGCCCAGCGCGACCAGAATGACCGTGCCAACCAATCGATTCTGAAATTTACTCGCCATTCGCCTTCTCCTCATCCAGCGCTTCCATCACATGCGCTACCGTATGAAAAGACCCACACACAATGACGATATCCTGTTCCGTCGCCTCGGACATCGCCTGCTGCCAGGCGGTAACGACATTGGGGAACGACTGGCTGCGCGTCAGGTGTTCGGCAAGCTGCTGCGCCGTCGCGCCACGCGGGCCTTCCAACGGCGCGCAGTACCACTCATCAATCAACGGCGTTAAGTGAGCCAGCGTACCGGCGATATCTTTATCTGCCAGCATACCAACAACAGCACGCACTTTTCCGGTTTTCGGCAGCACAGCCAAACGGTTTGCCAGATACGCCGCCGCATGAGGGTTGTGCGCAACATCAAGAATCAATCGCGGTGACTCCTGCACGGTCTGAAAACGACCGGGTAATGCGGCGTGCTGTAAGCCTTGACGAATCGCCTCTTCGCTCACATTCAATGAAGAATAGTGCAATGCAGCCAATGCTGTCGCCGCGTTCGGCAGTGGCACATTGGGTAATGGCAAACGTGACAATTCACGCTGTTTATCCTGCCAGCTCCACGTCTCGCGCTGAACTGAAAACTCCCAATCGCGACCGCGCCGACGCAGTTGTGCGCCTTTCTCAGCGGCAACGTCGGCAATCGTTCCTGGCATATCCGGCTCACCGACAACGGCAGGTCGATTCTGTCGGAATATCCCGGCTTTCTCACGGCCGATGCTCTCCCGATCGTTACCTAGCCAGTCGGTATGGTCGATCGCGATGCTGGTTACCACCGAGACATTCGCATCCACAATATTGGTCGCATCCAGACGCCCGCCCAAGCCCACTTCCAGAATGACGACATCCAGATTCGCTTGTTTAAAGAGTTGCAGCGCCGACAGCGTACCGAATTCAAAATAGGTGAGCGATACCGCCCCTCTTCCCGTTTCGATATCCGCAAACGCCTGAGTATGCAGCGCTTCAGGCAATTCTTTGCCCTGAATACGCACCCGTTCGGTATAGCGCACAAGATGGGGTGAACTGTACACGCCAACCCGTAGGCCTGCGGCCAACAGAATGGATTCCAGCGTACAGCAGGTGGTTCCCTTGCCGTTTGTCCCCGCGACGGTGAAAATCGTGGCGGCAGGCTGGAGCAGTTGGAGATGTTCAGCAACCTGCTTAACGCGTTCCAGACCTAAATCAATGGCCTGAGCGTGCAGGTGCTCAAGATAATGAAGCCACGTGACCAAAGGTGACGTGGCTTGAGGTATTTGAAGAGTATCCATGAGTCCCGTTCACTAGCTTACGGTTCATTGCGGGCAGAGCGTGCGTATTGCTACTCGGTCGAGAACGACGTGGTCGAGTACCACACGTCCTGCCCATCATGTCAATTATGCGTCATCCTGTGATGATTCAGACGGCGCATCGCTGCGGATTTCCACGTCATCGTTGCCTGGTTCTGGATGGTTCGTCAGTTTGGCAAGAATGGTGGCCAGCTTGTAGCGCATTTCTGGACGACGAACGATCATATCGATCGCCCCTTTCTCAATCAGGAATTCACTGCGCTGGAAGCCCGGCGGCAGTTTTTCACGCACGGTTTGTTCGATAACGCGTGGGCCGGCAAAACCGATCAACGCTTTCGGTTCCGCAATGTTCAGGTCGCCCAGCATCGCCAGACTCGCAGAAACACCGCCCATGGTTGGATCGGTCAGCACGGAGATATATGGCAAGCCGCGCTCGCGCATCTTCGCCAGTGCCGCACTGGTTTTCGCCATTTGCATCAGCGACATCAGCGCTTCCTGCATACGCGCCCCGCCACTGGCGGAGAAGCATACCAGCGGGCAGCCGTCTTCCAATGACTGCTCGACGGCACGCACAAAGCGCGCCCCGACGACGGACGCCATTGAACCGCCCATGAATGAAAACTCAAACGACGCGACCACAACCGGCATGCCGTAAAGCGTACCTTTCATGACAACCAGCGCATCTTTCTCATCGGACTGTTTCTGCGCAGAAACCAGACGATCTTTATATTTTTTGGAATCCCGGAATTTCAGGACATCCTTCGGCTCCAGTTCGCTTCCCAGCTCGACAGTGTTTTCTTTATCCAGAAAAGCCTGTAGACGGGCACGCGCGGAAAGACGCATATGGTGATCGCACTTCGGGCAGACCCCCAGATTGCGTTCCAACTCAGCACGATAAAGAACCTGACCGCAGCTATCACATTTTGTCCAGACCCCTTCAGGGATGTTCGCTTTACGGGTCGGTGTGATATTGCTTTTGTTAAGAATTCGTTCAATCCAGCTCATTGATAACCTTTCTGCTTGAACCTGGCAAATGCCAGTCCGCTGTTCATGTTATTCCCTGACAACATTGCCAATGAAAAAATGCCTGAGACGCACGACAATCGCGGTACAAAGGCATCGGCACCCAGGGTGTTCCCAAGAACAGACCATAAATGCTGCCCATTAAACCATAACGCTCCGGGACTGTGGATAAAAAACTGGTCAAACCGGATGTTAAAATACTTCACTTATTTTACATTGCCGCGCGAAGCTGCTCTACGGTGACGGGCAATTTCAATAATACCCGGCAGGATAGAGAGAAAAATAATCGCGACAATCAGTAATTTCAAATTTTCCTGCACTACCGGCAAATCGCCAAACAGGTAGCCCGCATAGGTGAACGACAGCACCCACAGCAATGCACCTACCACATTATAGGCGGCAAAATGCCGATAGCTCATGTGCCCCATCCCGGCAACAAACGGCGCAAATGTTCTCACAATCGGAACAAAGCGTGCCAGAATTATCGTCTTGCCGCCGTGACGCGCGTAAAACGCATGCGTTTTATCCAGGTAGCTACGGCGAAAAATCTTTGAATTCGGGTTGCTAAATAGCTTCTCGCCGAACAGTCGTCCGATCGTATAGTTCACTGCATCGCCCGTAATCGCAGCAACAATCATCAAAAAGACCATCGTATGCACATTCAGATCGTTTGACGGCAGCGCCGCCAGCGCCCCAGCAACAAACAGCAGCGAATCTCCCGGTAAGAATGGCGTCACCACCAGCCCAGTTTCACAGAACAGAATCAGGAACAAAATGGCATAAACCCAGACACCATATTGCGCCACCAGTTCCGCCAGATGAACGTCAATGTGCAGAATAAAATCAATAATAAACTGTATAAACTCCACCACAACATCTTCTCCCAAGAATGTATATCAAACGCACGCGGTCGATATACGCAAGGCAGCCGTACCATCCGTGTTGCCTTGCGTATAGCACGCTAACTCGCCTCGACCTTATCACGCATTGCATACGGCTTTTTGATTTACCGCCATCCGGCAGCATGCAACACGCAAAAGGCGCACTCGTTACAGCAAAAACATCAATCCGCTAAAAAAAGCGGCCCCATCGTAGGCCGTGGTAAAGCAAAACGCGCGGGGTAATCTACCGCCACCAAATACAGCCCTTCGGCTCTGGCCGTTGCGCCTGCTAACGTGCGATCTTTGGCTGCCAACAGTTCCGCAATCCACGATTCGGGACGATTGCCACACCCGACGTCCATCAGGCTACCAACGATATTGCGCACCATGTGATGAACAAACGCATTGGCCTTAATATCTACCACGATATAGTCACCGTGACGTGTAACCTTTAAATGATTTACATAGCGCCACGGGGTGCGCGACTGGCACTGCACCGCCCGAAAAGAGGTGAAATCATTCTCCCCCAACAGGCATTGCCCTGCGCGTTCCATCCGCTCCACATCCAACGGATGATAAAAGTGCGTCATGCCATGCGAAAGCACCGCGGGGCGATAGCGGTGATTGTAGATAACATAGCGGTAGCGGCGCGCCGTTGCGCTGAAGCGCGCATGGAAATCTTCATCTACCGTTTTCACCCAACGCACGGCGATGTCCGGCGGTAAATTCGCATTTACGCCCATCGTCCAGGCGGCCTCTTTTCTGATCGCCTGCGTGGTGAAATGCACAACCTGCCCAGTTCCATGAACCCCAGCATCGGTTCGTCCGGCACAAAACACTTCTATCGGTTCATCCGCAACTTTGCTTAGCGCCTTTTCAAGACAGGCCTGTACGCTAGCGACATCACTCTGACGCTGCCAGCCATAATACTGGCTACCGTCATACTCAATGCCCAGCGCAATTTTCAGCGTGGCGCGTTCGTTTTCCGCAACGGCGGTGGCTTGAATCGCCGCCGCCTGAGTGGTTTCCGACATTACCCGAGATACTCCTGCACCAGACATTCTGCGGTTTCCAGCGCCATCAACGCGCCGCCAAAGCGAGCGTTATCGGCCACCGACCAGAATTGCAGTAGCTCAGGAATACCGTAATCATTACGCAAGCAGCCGACGCTCAGTTGCCCATTGCCAGACGCATCACCCACCTGCGTCGGGTAATCCTGCTCGTCGCTCACCTGAATATTCCCGGCATTGAGCAATTCGTCACGCGCTTCTTCCGCAGACAGCGGACGCAGTGATTCAAGATGAACAACCTGTGCGTGACCATAAAACACCGGTGACTGAATGCAGGTCACGGAAATCGGCAGTCCGTCATCCTGCAAAACTTTGCGCACCTGATCAACCAGACTGCGCTCTTCGCGCACGCTGCCCGCATCATCCGGCAGTAAAGGCAACAGATTGAACGCTAGCTGTTTCGGGAACAACCCTTCTTCAGGCGGAATACCATTCAGCAAACGGGCGCTTTGCCCAGCCAGATCGTCTACCGCCGCTTTACCGCGTGCGGAAACTGACAGCATATTGACGACATGCAGGCGCGACAGCCCCGCAGCATCGGTCAGCGGTTTAATCGCCGTCAGCAGTTGGCTAGTCAGGCTGTCCGCCACCGCAACGATATTGCGGTTACGATAATCCGCCAGCGTATGCGTATTCACACCAGGTACGACCAGCGGCACATCCGGCTCCAGCGCAAACAGGCCGCTGCTGTCGATGACCAGACAGCCTGCGTCTCCTGCCTCTTCCGCATAGCGGGCGCTGACATCTTGGCCGGCGACAAAAAACGCCAACTGCGCCTGCGACCAGTCAAAATCTGCCACATTGGTGACCAGACAAGACTGACCGTTAAAACGTATGGTTTCACCCGCACTACGCTCGCTGGCCAGCGGATACAGCTCACCCACCGGGAATTCGCGTTCCTGCAATAGTTCCAGTAACGCCGTGCCTACTGCACCCGTTGCGCCCAGCAGAGCGATATTCCAGCCGTCAGACATTTGGTTCTCTCCCAAATTTTGATGAAACACAAATCATGAAGGAAACCGACAGACGATAGCGACACCACCTGTCAGTTCCTGAATAAAAAAGAATCATACTCGCGCAACACCGTCGCGAGAGAAACGCCGCTAGCGTGCGCCCCGCACCGACGCGGTGAATCCCAGCGAGTTCAGACAATCTGCGCTTTCAGCATCGGCGCAGATAACATGGAGTGACGACCATTCACGTCGTTCCTGATAATGTTTACGCAGGCGATCGAATTCGCCTTCCTGATGCGCAACGTGGCGCAACAGCGCATCGTCTCGGCGCACATCATACACCAGATGCACCAGACGTTTTAGCAACGCCTCATCCACCGGTGCGGTTAATGTCACTTCGGCATAGTCCGGCTCAGGTAACAGCGATGAAAGCGCGACCTGCTGCGGGGTTCCGATAAACTCGCTCCAGGCTTCAAAAACCTGTGTAGTACCGCGTGCTTTTCCTTCCAGCGTATAACCCGCGATATGCGCCGTACCGATGTCCACGCGCGCCAGCAGATCGGTCGATAACGCGGGCTCCGGCTCCCACACATCAAGAATGACGCTGAGTTTTTTACCCTGTTGCAGCGCCTCAAGCAGTGCAGCATTGTCCACCACTGGGCCACGGCAGGCGTTAATCAGAATACGTCCGTCCGCGAACGCATTCAGCACGTTGGCATCGACCAAATGATGCGTCCGGTACTGCCCGTCGAAGTACAGCGGCGTATGCAGCGTCAGAATGTCAGCGTCACGCACCAGCGTTTCCAGCGGCAGGAAATCGCCCGCCTCACCGCGATCGGCACGCGGCGGATCGCACAACAGCGTTTTCACGCCCCAGGCTTTCAGGCGTGCATCCAGACGTCTCCCAACGTTCCCTACGCCGACAATACCAACCGTTTTATCGCGCAGTTGAAAACCATCACGTTCAGCCAGCATCAGCAAAGAAGAAAACACATATTCTACTACCGCAATGGCATTACAGCCGGGGGCGGCAGAAAACGCGATGCCATTAGCGTTAAGCCAGGGATCATCAACATGGTCGGTGCCTGCCGTCGCGCTGCCGACAAATTTTACCGCTGTGCCAGACAGCAAATCCGCGTTCACCTTCGTGACCGATCGCACCATCAGCGCATCCGCGCCTGCCAGCAGATCGCGTGGCAAAGGGCGTCCCGGTACGGCTTGAACGTCACCCAAACGGCTGAAAAGCTCGCGGGCATACGGCATATTCTCATCAACCAGAATCTTCATTCTCTTCTCCGGTAACCTGTAGCCAGCCAAAAAAAGCGGGGAGATATTTTGCCACCGAATGGTGCAGAAACCCAAGGCAATTACGATGCGATCCCTTTCCGCCATCGGTTCACATCGATATTGTATCGCCATCATTCCTGCGATAAACGGCAATTTATCGTAGCAAGCCAGGCTTCTTGAAAGATAGACTGGGTTGATCGCCGTCACGTGGCTCTGCTATGTTGCTTGCCATTCCGCACTTGCCCCATTTTTATCGACCAGACTGGCAATGGGTGCGTTTTCCGTCTGATCTGTTATGAGAAAACCAACGTTGAACGTCCTATTTCCCACCATTGCCGTCCTAATCTGGTCAATTAACGTCATCGTCAACAAGCTCTCCGCGAGCGTTATTGATCCGGCCGCTATCTCGTTTTATCGCTGGCTTCTTGCGTTCCTCGTCATGACGCCGTTCATGCTGCCAACGCTTCGCCACCATGCGGTGGCCATTCGCCAGCACGCGTGGAAACTGCTGGTGTTGGGTCTACTCGGCATGGTGTTGTATCAAAGTCTGGCCTACTACGCAGCGCACACGATCAGCGCCGTGATGATGGGGATCATGGGGTCGCTCGTGCCGCTACTCACCGTCTTGCTCAGCATTCCTCTGCTACGCGTGGCGCCGACGCTGGGCGTGCTGCTCGGGAGCCTGCTATCGCTGGCAGGCATTGTCTGGCTGATTGGCGAGGGGCATCCCGAACAGATTCTGGCGCAAGGCATCGGCCCCGGTGAATTCATGATGTTTTGTGCCGCGCTGTCCTACGCACTCTATGGCGTGTTAACCAAACGCTGGAGCATCCCGCTGCCCAACTGGGTATCGCTCTACGTGCAAATTGCCTTTGGCGTAGTGGTACTGATTCCAAATTTCCTGCTGACGGACAATGTACAGCTCAATGCCGACAATCTGCCGCTGGTGATTTTCGCTGGCATCATGGCTTCCATCATTGCACCTTTTCTGTGGATTCAAGGGGTGATGCGTCTGGGAGCCAGCAAAGCCTCTATCTTTATGAATCTGACGCCGATCTTTACGGCGATGATCGCGATTGGCTTTTTGCACGAATCTTTGCACCATTATCATCTGGTTGGTGGGGGCATCACGCTACTCGGCGTTATCCTCGCCCAGCGTTTGCGCGTCCCGTTAGGGCGTACTTCGAGTGATTAGTGCGTTTTAGGCAATGCATGACTATCGGCCATCACGGGAGATTGCTATGATTCATCTCAATCATGACGGCAGTGAGGATAACCGATATGCAACCTGTAAGTGGCCCAGGTGCCCCGCTGCCCGGCGAACGTGCGGTTACGCCGACAACCACATCGTCAACCTTATCCTCTAACGTCGCAGGTTCCACCAGTGACGATCGGCCGCTGACGCTGGCACAGCGAACCACGCTGGAAAATCTGGTGATTAAAGTTGCTGCGCTGACAACGTCAAAGGCGGCGGAGGTCTGGACGACGGTAAAACAGGGGTTAGGGCTGGCAGAAAATAATGAACTACAGTCCCGCCACTACCAACCAGCCGAGCAGATACTTCAGACGCGTCTAACGCAGGCGCAAGATAACAGCGGCCGCCAGCCGTTGCTTCAGCGTCTGACAGATATGCTGTCCCAGGGCAATAATCGTCAGGCAGTCAGTGATTTCATCCGTCAACAGTTCGGCAGCACCACGCTAAGTGCGCTGAATAAAACGCAGCTACAGCAGGTGGTGACACTGCTACAAAATGGGCAGATTCCGCAGTCAACGGCACCGGCTCCAGCGCCGCAAGCGACTCAGGCACCTAATTCGCCTGAGCGTCCGCTCTCGCCAGTTGAACAGCGCAGCTTGAATCAGTTAGTTACTCGGTTAGCAACAATGACTGGAGAACAACCTGCGAGAGTGCTGAGTAACCTGATGACGATGCAGAATCTTACCCCTGGTGACGCCATCCCGTTCAAGCATCTGCCGCTACTCACGCAGTTCCTGCAAGCACAAGTTGAGCTGCAACAGACACAAACGCTGCTGCGCGCCACGTTGACGCCACAGGGAACGCCGACCAATACGGGAACGGCTGGCGCACCTCAGGAACCGCCGATAGCCAACACAACCAATACGGCTAACGCGACAAATGCAAATTCAGCATCAACAACTACGCTCTCATCATCACAGCCGCTGCCAATACAGAGCACCCTGCTTTCCCCGAACCTCGCTCCGTTGCAGACGCTGTTACAACAGCCGATGACCGCGCAGGAACAGCAATTATTGATAGATTACACACAGAATCGCTTCAATATCGGCTTGCAAACCCCGTTGACGCCAATGCAGGTCAGCGATCTACTGACATTCTTGTTTACGCAGCGCATTCAGCGCTCACAGGAAACGGACTGGACCACGACCTCACAATTGCTGCATCCGCTGTTTAACCCGCTGATTGCGTCACTACCGCTCAGTTGGCAATCCCTGTTCCATAAACCCATGTTTCTGGTGATTGTCAGCACCTGCGTGGCTGCGTTTCTGCTCTGGGTGTTGATCTAAGCATTATTCGCATTCAGGCTACGATTGCAGTTCGTCATCACTGCTACCATCGCTGTCACCGTCAAAAAAAACAAAAACCCCGCGGCTTACGCCTGCGGGGCTTTTATTTAGCCGGGTGAAAAACCGATTATTTATCGAGTTTTCTCATCACCAGCGTCGCGTTCGTACCACCGAACCCGAAGCTGTTAGACATCACCGTGGTCAGTTTACGTTCCGTCGGTTCAGTCACGATGTTCAGGCCAGCAGCCTGCTCGTCCAGATTTTCCACGTTGATGCTCGGTGCGACGAAGCTATGTTCCAACATCAGCAGGGAGTAAATGGCTTCCTGAACGCCAGCGGCCCCCAGAGAGTGACCGGTCATCGCTTTCGTCGCAGAGATAGCTGGCGAGTTATCACCAAAAACTTCACGAATCGCGCCCAGCTCCTTCACATCACCAACCGGCGTAGACGTGCCGTGAGAGTTCAGGTAATCGATCGGCGTATCCACACCGTTCATCGCCATCTTCATGCAGCGAACCGCACCTTCACCCGATGGAGCAACCATATCCGCACCGTCAGACGTCGCGCCGTAGCCGACGACTTCTGCGTAAATATGCGCACCACGTGCCAGTGCGTGTTCCAATTCTTCTACCACGACCATACCGCCACCGCCTGCAATGACGAAACCATCACGACCGGCGTCATAGGTACGAGAAGCTTTTTCTGGTGTTTCATTGTATTTGGTGGACAGCGCGCCCATGGCGTCAAACTCACAGGCCAATTCCCAGCACAGCTCTTCAGCGCCGCCAGCGAACACGATATCCTGCTTGCCCATCTGAATTTGCTCAACCGCGTTACCGATGCAGTGTGCAGAAGTCGCACAGGCAGAGCTGATAGAGTAGTTCACGCCGTGAATTTTAAACGGCGTTGCCAGACAGGCAGATACCGCAGAACCCATGGATTTGGTCACCACATAAGGGCCAACCGCTTTCAGACCACGTGGGCTACGCATCGCGTCAGCACCAAATACCTGATAACGCGCAGAACCGCCGGAACCGGCAATCAGGCCTACGCGTGGGTTATTCTGATAAACCTCATCGGACAGACCAGAATCTTGAATCGCCTGCTCCATGGATAAGTAGGCATAAATCGATGCATCACTCATAAAACGCACAATTTTGCGATCGATGAGGCCCGTGGTGTCCAGTTTGACATTCCCCCAGACGTGACTACGCATGCCGGAATCTTTCAGCTCTTGAGAGAAAGTAATACCCGAGCGGCCTTCCCGCAATGATGCCAGAACTTCCTGCTGGTTATTACCAATGCTTGATACGATCCCCAGGCCAGTAATCACTGCACGTTTCATTTAATACCTCTTCTTCCACTTATAGAGTTTGGGATTTCGCTTCGCACTTTAGCGTACAGTTGTAAGCTGAACAAGTCCGATCAGCCGAACTAACGCGAAATTATTGCTAAATTTGCACCACGATCTTCAGCTCGTTAGAATCTCGCCATCACTTGAATAATGAGCTTTTGCCGTGGCTAACCTTCCCATCCAACATGCGTCGTTAAGTTGGAACACTCAGGGTACACCTGTATCGCAACAGTTTGATGACGTCTATTTTTCGAATCAGGATGGGTTAGCCGAAACCCGCTATGTGTTTTTGCAGGGCAATCAGTTTCCTGAGCGCTTCACCACGCACCCGCGTACCGCGTGCGTGATAGCGGAAACCGGCTTTGGCACCGGACTGAATTTTCTCACGCTGTGGCAAGCCTTTTCCCATTTTCGTCAACATCAGCCGCAGGCGACATTGCGACACTTGCATTTCATCAGCTTCGAAAAATTTCCTCTGCGCCAGCACGATCTGGCTGCCGCACACGCACAGTGGCCGGAGCTAGCAGAATTCGCCGATGAACTGCGCCAGCAGTGGCCGTTAGCGCTGCCGGGGTGTCACCGTCTGATTCTGGCACAAGGCACTATCACGCTCGATTTGTGGTTCGGTGACGTTAACGTCTTACTACCTGAGCTGGATGATACGCAGAACCATCAGGTCGACGCCTGGTTTCTGGACGGCTTCGCGCCTTCCAAAAACCCCGACATGTGGACGGATAATCTGTTTCAGGCAATGGCACGTCTGTGCCGTAAAGAAGGGACATTCGCCACCTTTACCGCCGCAGGTTTTGTGCGACGTGGTCTACAACAGGCGGGATTTCAGGTCAGCAAAATCAAAGGATTCGGACAGAAGCGCGAAATGCTGAGCGGCATCCTTCCCGATGCACTTCCGGTCACGTCGCCAACACCGTGGTACACACGCCCCGCCGCCAGCACGAGTGACGATATTGCGATTATCGGCGGCGGCATCGCCAGCGTACTCACCGCGCTGGCACTGCAACGGCGCGGCGCCAATGTCACGCTCTACTGCGCGGAGTCACAGCCAGCCACTGGCGCATCCGGCAATCGTCAGGGCGCGCTATATCCTCTGTTGAATAACCGGCACGATGCAGTATCCCGCTTTTTCTCGCTCGCCTTTGACTTTGCCCACCGCAGCTACACGGCGCTGGCGCAGCAGGGACTGAAATTTGAACACCAGTGGTGTGGCGTCAGCCAGCTTGCCTGGGATGAAAAAAGTGCGCGTAAAATCGAACAGATTCTGCAAGGGGAATGGCCGGAGGAGCTGGTCGTTAGCGTGGATGCGCAACAATTGGAAGAACAGAGCGGCCTGAATCCCGGCGTAAATGGCATCACCTATCCCGACGGCGGCTGGCTGTGTCCAGCAGAACTGACCGCCGCTGCGCTGAAGCTGGCGCAGCAACACGGCCTGTCGGTACAGATGAATGCTGCCGTTTCCGATCTGGAGAAAACGGATAACGGCTGGGCGCTCACCCTGAGCACCGACCAGCAGGTAAACCATGCGGTCGTGGTGCTGGCGAATGGGCACCAGATTACTGACTGGCCACAAACCCACCATTTACCCGGCTACGCCGTGCGCGGGCAGGTCAGCCACATTCCGACTAACCCTGTACTGGGGCAGTTAAAACAGGTGTTGTGCTACGATGGCTACCTGACACCAGTGAGCCCGCACCATCAAACACACTGCATCGGAGCAAGCTATTTACGCGGCGAGACACACTGTGAATACCGGGAAGAAGAGCAGCAAGAAAACCGACAGCGTTTGCTGAATTGTTTGCCCAACGCCGATTGGACCAAAGCAGTCGATGTCAGCACTGCACAGGCTCGCCAAGGCGTCCGCTGCGCGCTGCGCGATCATCTGCCGCTCTTAGGCGCGGTGCCGGACTATGAACAAACGCTGACAGACTATGAAGATCGACTGCATCCACAACATCGTACTGACGCTGTACCAAGCGCACCTTATTGGCAGGATCTGTTTATTATCGGTGCGTTAGGATCGCGCGGGCTCTGCTCTGCCCCACTCGCGGCGGAAATCCTGGCCTCACAGATGTATGGCGAACCGCTACCGCTGGATCGCGACACGCTCGCCGCACTCAACCCGAATCGTTTCTGGATAAGGAAACTGCTGAAAGGTAAACCTGTCACTCAGGATTAATTGAGGATAGCGAGGGATTAATGGGGAAGAAAACTGTGCTGGTTCGACTAAACCAGCACTGACAGATTAACGATTAGCACACATGAAAATCAGTGCGTACTATTCTGTGCCTGCTGGAACAAACGTTCCCACATTCCGTTAACCAGTACCTGATCCGGCGGTGACAGCTCACCGTTTTTGATCGCGTTGTTAATACTGTCGCTAACGCGTACATGCAGTGCTTCAAGCGTATGTTCCCCGTTCTCTTCCGCTTCTGCGACTGACACCGTCAGATGACCACGCAAATAGCCACCAGCAAAAAGTTCGTCGTCGCTGGCATGTTCTACCATGTCATCAATCAGCGCCAAAATGCGCGTTTCAAATTCTGCGATCATTTCTTATCCTCAAATTTTTGCCGTTCCCGCTCATCACAGATCGGCTGGATACGGGAAGCTCGCCGCCGTCAGCGGTGGCGTGTTGTAAAACGATTGTAACGCGTGAATAAAGCTTGCCGGGCGCGCAGGAATCCCTTCTTCCAGATACTGCATCACTTGTGCATGCACACGTCGTTGGAAATCAATACGATCTGGCTCGCAATCGCCGTTCAGGTTGTCGCAGCTGACGTTAAACGGAAAGCCTGCTGCAACGCAGAATAGCCAGTCGAAAGCCTGGGGTTTGATCTCCACCACCTCAAATTGGCTTTGCGTCGCCGCATCGCGGCCATCTGGGCAGTACCAGTAGCCAAAGTCGACCTGCAAACGCCGCTGTGCGCCAGCAATGCACCAGTGAGAAATCTCGTGCAGCGCGCTGGCATAAAAACCGTGAGCAAACACAATCCGATGATACGGAATCTCCTCATCCGCTGGCAGATAAATAGGCTCATCGTCGCCTTTTACCAGACGGGTATTGTATTCGCCGCCAAAGCAATCATTAAAAATATCAATCAGTTGTTGATAATGGTGCGTCGTTGTCATGTTATTTGTTGTCATTATAAAATTTTTTCATAAAAGCTGTCCTAGCCAGGCAGCAATCGCATGCCCATGGCTGTCATAAATCAGCTTGCTGCTCATGATGGCGGAAACCAGCACCAACATAGGACGGATCAGCTTTTGCCCTTTCGTCATCACCATTTTCGCGCCAAGCCGCGCACCGAGGATCTGCCCGATCAGCATCACGCCCCCGACCACCCAGACCACTTTTCCGCTGAGCATAAAAAACAACAGCCCACCGAAGTTAGAGGTAAAGTTCAGGATTTTGGCATTCGCCGTCGCTTTTGCCAGATTGAAACCATACAGGGTGACAAAGGCCAGCGCGTAAAACGACCCCGCACCGGGACCGAAGAAGCCATCATAAAAACCGACGCAACCACCAGCCACAATCGCAAACGGAAGCGGCGACAGGCGACGCTGCCGATCTTCATCGCCGATTTTGGGCGTTAATAAAAAGTAGAGGCCAATACCAATGATGAGAAACGGCAATAGTTGGCGTAGAAAATCGGCATGGATTTGCTGTATCAACCAGGCACCAAAGGTCGAGCCGACAAACGTCAGCGCAATCGCCAGTTTCTGCTCGCCCAGATTCACCGCACGGCGACGAACGAAATACAGGCTGGCAGAAAAGGAGCCGCCGACAGCCTGAAGTTTATTCGTTGCCAGCGCCTGCGCCGGGGATAAACCCGCCGCCAGCAAGGCCGGGATCGTCAATAACCCGCCGCCACCAGCAATCGAATCAATAAACCCTGCCAGCGCCCCGACAAAAAACAGCACGGCCAGCATGTCTGGCCCTAGAACTAACCAATCCATCGTTATTCGTTATCTCGCGGCAAAATGTCTGTCGAGCAATGCCTGACAAGAAGGTGGCAACGGTGGTGGCGTCGTTTTCTCTGGAGCTTCGCTACTCGGCTGCTTCGGCTGGAACCAACTGGTTAACTCAGCACCGCATCCGTCTCCGAGGGGGGGATCGCTCTGTTCCTGACACTCCAGGCTATCTGCCGGGCAGCGCAAACGAACATGCATATGCGCACGATGCGCAAACCAAGGGCGGACTTTACGTAACCAGTCACGATCGTGACCCGCTTCGGCACACAGCTGTTTTTTAATCGCCGGATTAACGAAAATGCGCGTCACGTCGCTATCCAGCGCCGCGGTCTTGATCAGCGTGGTGACTTCCGGCCGCCAAACGCGCGGGTTGACGTTAAGCCCGCTGGCGTTAACCAAATCGATAGGCTGCGGTTTCAGCAACTGTTGTTCACTCCAGCGCTGTCTGGGCAACTGTAGCCAGATGTCCACATCCAGCCCGGATTGGTGACTGGCGTGGCCGCTGCTGAAACGTCCACCGACAGGCATTCCCATATCCCCTACCAGCACATTACCCGATGTCGTGCGCTTAACCTCGGTACTCAGGCGCTGAATGAACGCGAGAAGATCGGGGTGACCAAAATAGCGTCGCTGATCGACGCGCATCACCTGATAATCCAACGACTGCAACGGTAACGGCTGAGCACCGATGATACAGCCATTGGAAAAGCTACCGATTGCCTGTGCCGTACCCGCGACCGGATGCGTTATCTCCTGCCACGGTGTTTTTGCCCACGCGACGTTCGACAACAACGATGCACTCAGCGCCAGCGCGAGAACCCCGATTAACCCTTGTTTCATTATTTTTTACCAGCGAGGAACCTGACTGTTCACATCCCCACACTGTGCGCGTTGGCGCAACAGGTGATCCATTAACACGATCGCCATCATCGCTTCGGCAATCGGCACTGCGCGAATCCCGACACACGGATCATGACGTCCACGCGTTACCATTTCAGTCGCTTCACCCTGACGGTTAATGGTTTTCCCCGGCACCATAATGCTGGAGGTCGGTTTCAACGCCAGATGCGCAACGATGTTCTGGCCGCTGCTGATCCCGCCCAAAATGCCGCCAGCATGATTGCTCTGAAAGCCTTCTGGTGTGATTTCATCACGGTTTTCGCTGCCACGTTTGGTGACAACCGCAAACCCATCGCCAATTTCGACGCCCTTCACAGCATTGATGCTCATCAATGCATGAGCCAGATCGGCATCCAGGCGGTCAAAGACCGGCTCACCTAATCCAGCGGGCACAGATTCCGCTACGACGCTCACCTTTGCGCCGATGGAGTCACCCTCTTTTTTCAGCGCGCGCATCAGTTCATCCAATGCGTCCAACTTGTCGATATCCGGGCAAAAGAACGGGTTTTGCTCCACCTGTTCCCAATCTTTCAGCTCGCAGGTGACATCGCCAATCTGTGACAGGTAGCCACGAACCTGCACACCGTATTGTTGTTGCAAGTATTTCTTCGCAATCGCCCCTGCGGCAACGCGCATCGCGGTTTCACGCGCAGAAGAACGACCGCCACCGCGGTAATCACGCAGGCCGTATTTTTGCTCATAGGTATAATCGGCGTGACCAGGGCGAAAAACGTCTTTAATCGCGCTGTAATCCTGAGAGCGCTGATCGGTGTTTTCAATCAGCAGGCCGATGCTGGTTCCTGTTGTCACCCCCTCAAACACGCCGGACAAAATCTTGACCTGATCGGGCTCGCGACGCTGCGTCGTATAGCGAGATGTCCCCGGACGGCGGCGATCCAAATCATGTTGCAAATCCGCTTCCGTCAGCGGAATACCCGGTGGTACGCCATCAACAATACATCCCAGGGCAATACCGTGGGATTCACCAAATGTAGTGACGCGGAAAAATTGCCCAATACTGTTGCCTGCCATCACAACTCCTTCGCATGTGTTCTGTTTCTGCTTTACCGTCTGAGCGAATGCACAAACAGTAAGGCGGATAAATATCGTTATGACCGTTTAATCACGGTAAGCGCTAAAATGATCTTTGCAATCAACCAACTGTGACTGGGTTAGCATAAACACGCCGTCACCGCCGTTATCAAACTCCAGCCAGGTGAACGGAATCTCTGGATATTGCTCGATCAGGTGCACCATGCTGTTACCCACTTCGCAAATCAGCACGCCGTCGTCACTAAGATAGTCTGGCGCACAGGCCAGAATACGACGAACCAGATCCAAGCCGTCGTTGCCCGCCGCCAGCCCCAGTTCCGGCTCGAAACGGAATTCCTGCGGCAGATCGGACATATCTTCTTCATCCACATACGGAGGATTCGTCACGATCAGGTCATAGCGAATTGCCGGTAAATCGCGGAACAGGTCAGATCGAATCGGCGTCACGCGGTATTCCAGACCGTGCTGCTGAATATTTTGCTCGGTCACCGCCAACGCATCGCTGGAGATATCGACTGCATCCACTTCCGCTTCAGGGAACGCCTGAGCGCACGCAATAGCAATACAGCCGCTGCCCGTGCACAGATCCAGAATAAGGTTTGGTGTCTTCGGCAGTTGCTCGTCAAAATAGTTATTGATCAGCTCACCGATAGGAGATCGCGGCACCAGCACGCGCTCGTCAACGTAAAACTCCAGGCCGCAGAACCAGGCTTTATTGGTCAAATAGGCGACCGGGATACGCTCATTAACGCGGCGGATCACGCGTTCAACAATGCGCTGCCGTTCGCTGGTGATCAAACGGGACGTGTACATATCTTCAGGAATATCGAGCGGCAGATACAGACTAGGCAGTACCAGCTGTATGGCTTCATCCCAGGGATTATCCGTCCCGTGACCGTAATAGACGTTGGCTGCGTTAAACCGGCTAACAGCCCAGCGCAACATATCCTGAATGGTATGAAGTTCACTGACGGCCTCATCGACGAAAATTTTGTCCAAGGGTGTCCTCCGCAGACAGTTCTGAATAGGAAATTGGCGCTTAGTTTGCCATGAAGCCCGCGACAAATCAGCAGATATAACCGACTGAACGCGCACTGAGACAGACTTTTATTTAGCGACAGCGGGGAGACAAGGTAAACTGATCGAATGTTGACGCAAGATGAATGAAAAATGAGTAATAAATATTCGCTCAATGACGACGAATTGCAGCTTTTTCGCACGTCAATCACTGGCACAAAAAAGTTGCGTCAGGATACCTATACCCATAAACCACTGCGCAGGAAAATAGGCGAATTACCGGCAAAACGGGCATTGCAGGAACAGGTTGATGCCAGTTTTTATTTTTCGGATGAATTTCAGCCGCAGTTGGACGCAGAAGGCCCGACGCGCTATGTCCGCCCAGGCGCTAGCCATTATGAATTGAAGAAACTGCGGCGGGGGGATTATTCGCCGGAGCTGTTTCTCGATTTGCACGGTTTGACACAGCTTCAGGCAAAGCAGGAGTTGGGCGCACTGCTGGCAGCCTGTCGCCGGGAGCACGTTTACTGCGCCTGCGTAATGCACGGACACGGCAAACATATCCTTAAGCAACAAACACCGCTCTGGCTGGCACAGCACCCTGACGTACTGGCTTTTCATCAGGCACCCAAAGAATTCGGAGGAAATGCCGCGTTGCTGGTATTGGTTGCGCTGGAAGCGCCTTCGCTTGAGTAATCCTCGTCATGCTCCAAACATTATAAGGCGTGTAGCACGCGACACGCCTTATACCGCACGAACGTCGAGTTTCTCGATGAAAATCAGGGTCTTGCTGTCAGCTGTGCCGGGCTGACTTGCCAGTGCAGCACCCCATTACCGGATTCAGTGTCCACCTTGACGCAGGCGATAGCAGAGGTGGCGAACATTGGAGCCGTTTCATTCTGGCATAACTCAGCAACCAGATAGCCCACCAGCGGCAGATGCGAAACAACCAGAACCGCACCAACACCTTCTCTCGCCAGCGTTTGCAGGTAATAACTGACAAGCTGGGCATCGCCGCCGGGTGTCAGTTCATTGAGGCAATCCGCTTCTTCCGGCAAAGGCAGCGCTTTTTTCACCACATCGAGCGTTTGCTGAGCGCGTAAATAAGGGCTCACCAGAACGCGCTCAATATCGATATTTTGCTCGTTCAACCAACGTGCCATCTGGCGAGATTCATCACGACCACCGTCGCTTAATGGCCGAACAGCATCACTCGCTGCATCAAGTACCGCATCGCCATGACGCATTATCAACACTTGCATATCACACCGCTATGTTAATGAAATATATGATATATCCTGTATACCTCACGTTGTACTAGTACAGGCGTTCCTGCAACGTAAGTGATGTAGGGTATAAACAGTCTTATCTTTGTAGGTTACCTGAGTTTTTCACGTTGATAAACTCACCAGGAGCCAGGTTTCGGTAGCCGGTCTGCCCAGATTCTATAACCTTTCAGTAATCCCATGATAAATAAAAGGTTTGAAGACATACGACAAGAGGTCTTCTCTAACGCGAATATGTCCACAACCTTGAAATGGATATTAAAGTCACGCCCAACAAAGTCATTTTTTGGATTTAAAGACCAGAAAAAATAAAAAATACAGCATAAAAAACCAACCATAAAACAAACATCAACCATTTACACTCTTTTAACACATATCAATTTTGCGATATTGTTAAACAACCACTCTACTTCTATCTTTATCTTAAATAGCGTTTTTTTAATATTCACTTTATATAAATAAAGAAATCATACGGAATATAACGTCATATAATCAAAATAGAGTGCTCTTCTATTTTAAGGACTCTTGTGCAATTAAGGATAAAAATCGAAGAACCTTTCTGTTATTTTTATATGTTCGGAATGCCCCATCACCACGGAAGAGAGAATTAGTAGTATATTTTTCCTTTATAGATTTATTTTCACCATGCGAAAAACACTGAAATTTTAGCAGGATATATTTCAGCAGTGCGACATTTTTATGTCAGTGGTTTTCCCGATCAGGAAAGAGAATAACCCCTCTGCATTTTCCCGGTAGGTTACTCCATGCCATATAAATATCCGTACTGATTAAAACGACTCGTTATGATTTCTTTTGTAATAGTCACTCGTAACGAGCAGTTTTTACGTAAATCGATGCATTTTCGTGAAGACACTTTCGATGAAAATAAGTGAGATGCATATAAAGGAATCGTTATGAATTCTAGACGTATAACATTACCTATTCTGGCTACATTATTCACCACATTCGGCCTTTCTCCCATCGCCAGCAGCGTGACGATTAATGGTCAGATTCCCGTATCACTCACCATTACTGCCGCCTGCACCATCAACAACGGCGCAGCAGGTCAAAGCGGTACATGGGGTACGCTCAGTTTTGGTTCCCACTCCGATTTAACGGCCAACATTGATAGCCAAGTGACCAGTGCTGGGGGCAACGGGATTACGGTCACGTGCTCTGTTGGCACCCCCGCCACGCTGAACATCGGTGCCGGGCTGAACGACAGCGGCGCACTGCGCAGACTCGCACCGGGAACGGGCACGTATAACATTCCTTATCGTTTATACAGCGACAGCAACCGCAGTGCCGAGCTTACGGCTACCGGGAGCACGGGTATTGCGATTGTCGCAACCGGCAACCCACAGCCAGTTTCTGTCTATGCCCGTATTCTGCCATCAGACCAGACGGTTCTGTCGCCCGTTGCGGGTTCTTATACCGACACCGTCGCTGCCACAATCGTATGGTAAAGGTTTACAGGCCGACATGCTCGTATGTCGGCCTTTTTAGGGTCATTGATCCACAAGAAAAGGAGCCGTTATGTCACCACCTCTGATACGCGATGTTGCGTTTACTGACTACGCCACGTCGCTCCTTTTGGCTTCAGACGTTTCTCGTGTTGCCGTTCAACTTATGTAACCACTGGTATTGCGATGCGTTTTTCGTCGGCATTGATGTTGTCACTTCTGCTGTCTGGTTACATCGTTCCCAAGGTGGCGATGGCACTCACCGTGAGCAGCACATTCGATGTTACGGCAACGATACAAAAAGGCTGTGTTTTTGGCACCAGCACGGCAAGCAGCCAGCCCAATATGGGCACGCTGAATTTTGGGACGCGCAGCGCCGCGGCGACCAACGTGGATATCGCCAGCACGAGTGCGGGCGGATCGATTATCGCCACCTGCACGCCTGGCATTAACGCCATCATTGAACTGGACTACGGCACCAATGGCGGAAGCAGTGCACAGCGTTATCTGAAAAATGCGGCAGGGACGCGGCTATTGGCCTATCAACTTTATCGTGATGCCGCACGCACACAGGTATGGGGAACGGGAAGTCTGGCACTCAGTATCGTCTCTTTTCCAGCGACTACTCAGACTTACACCGTTTATGCCCGCTATTTTGGCGGCACGCCTCTGCCTCCCGCAGGGGTTTATACCGATAACGTGACCGTTAGCCTGACTTATTAAAAATAAAACAGGGTAAATACAGGATGAAAAGGAAAATGGCGTTTTTTATTCGGGCAATGGTCTTGTTGTTAAGCGGTATCAGCTTATCTTGCTTTGCCGCTAGCTCTATCCTCGTTTGGCCAATTTATCAGGTCATTGAATCAGATGAGAACAGTTCGGCACTGTGGCTGGAAAATAAAGGCAATGCTCCCGTCGGTTTACAAATCCGCATCCTATCCTGGAAACAAATGGATTTTCAGGATCGTTATGCCGAACAAAGTAACGTGATAGCCACACCGCCGTTCATGACGTTGGAACCGGGTAAACGCAATATGGTGCGCCTGATTCGCGTCAACCCCGCGTCTGCCAATACCGAGCAGGCTTATCGTATCATCGTTGATGAAATTTCCGCGCCTAACCAGCAAAACTCACCACAGATGGGTCTGCAATTCCAGATGCGCTATCTACTCCCCTTGTTCCTTGATGGTGAAGGCGTCTGGACGCATATTCGCCCGGATAAACGGCGAGCCAACACCGAACCAACGCTACCGGTACTGAGTTGGCGAATCAGTGCCGTTGGGGGGAAAAACTATCTTTATGTCCGCAACCGAGGCGTGGTTCATGCCCGTCTGAGTAATGTCTATTGGGCCGCCGACCAAAGCGGAAAAGGGAGCAGGACAACGTTAACCGACGGCTTTTTAGGCTATGTGTTACCGGGGCAAGAGATGCGTTGGCCGCTACCCGCAGGCGTATCCACGCCGGGCGCAGCTATGCAGCTCTTCACCAACCTGATCGGTATCACCGATCCCATCTTGATTAAACGTGAATGATGGCGCGGTTAACGGCAGAGGCGTATTTATTGACTGTACGGCCATGGTGAGGTCAGACATGACGATCAAAACAGGTGTCTTGCCCCTGCTCATGTATGCCGCACTTGCACTGTTTTATTCTGAGACCATTCTCGCGGAAGACTATACCGATCTTCCCGCGCCTCCCAGCACCATGCCATCACTCAGTGAAAGCGTTTACTATTTAACGCTTTCCGTTAACGGACAGAGTGATAACGCGGTTGTTCCCGTCACCTACCGTGCAGGGAACTATTATGTGGATGCAACAACGCTACGTTCGAATCACGTCCGCTTACCGGATCAAAGCACGGGGCTCGTCAATGTCAGCACGCTGCCAGAGGTCACTACCGACTACGATCAGGCCATACAGCAGCTAAAGCTCACCGTGCCCACACTCTGGCTACCTGAGCAATCCGTTGACGGCGGAGGGCAAGACATGGCGCGCTTCCCTGCCCGCAGCAGCCCCGGCTTGCTGTTCAACTATAACCTGTATTACACCTCACCCCGCGGTAATTCGGATTCACTCAACAGTTGGATGGAGCAGCGCTTTTTCAGCCCCTACGGAACCTTATCCAACACGGGGATCTACTATTTCACCTCGGGCAGCAATACTTCACAGCAAGATGGCTACCAGCGCTTCGATACCTATTGGCGCTATAACGATAACGAACGCATGATCACCTATCAGATTGGTGACCTGATTAGCAACTCCCTGACATGGAGTAACTCGGTGCGTATGGGTGGCCTGCGTGTCGCCCGTAATTTCGGCCTTCGCCCGGATATCGTGACCTATCCGATGCTGCAATATACCGGTACGGCCGCCGTCCCCAGCACGCTGGATCTGTTTATCAACGGCTATAAAGCGAACAGCACCAACCTAAACGCAGGTCCTTTCACCCTCACCAATACGCCTTACCTGAACGGCGCAGGGGAAGCGACCGTCATTACTACGGATGCCCAGGGGCGGCAGGTTTCCACTACGATCCCTTTTTACGTCTCCAACGCATTGCTGCGAGAGGGATTAAGCGATTTTGATCTGTCGGTTGGCGTGTTGCGCCGGGATTATGGCATGCAGAATAATGCCTACACGGACGATCCGGCTATCAGCGGCATCTATCGATATGGGTTAACCAATAAACTGACGGTGTCGGCACATGGCGAAGCCGTACAAGATCTTTATCTGATCGGTGCAGGTGCCGATTTTACCCTTGGCCGCTGGGGGACGCTGAGTTCGTCCTACAGTCAGAGCGAAAAGGATGCGACCGGACACCAATATACCGCAGGCTACTCCTACTACACTTCCGCCTTTGGCCTGAGCGTTCAACATGCCAAGCGTAGCGAAGAATATAGCGATTTAACGGCCACGCTCACGGAAGGTCGCCTCAGTCGGGAAAGCAATCAGGCAACGATCAGCAGCCAAATCTTCGGTGCAGGCAATGGTTCGCTCGGCGTGGGGTATTTCGATATACGTGCTTACGATTCAGCCCGTACCCGCCTGCTGAATCTCTCTTTCAGCCGACAGATCTGGCAAGGCAGTTCTATCTATCTCGCCTTTAACAAAGCGCTGGGAGAAAACGGCTACAGTGCCCAGATCCAGTTTGTGATGCCTTTTGGTAACAGCAGCAGCGTCAATGCTGGTGTTCAGCGCGACAACAATGGGGATTATTCACCGCGTGTCGGGGTGAGCCGTACCGCACCGACAGAGGGTGGATTCGGTTGGAACGCCGCGTATGGCGCGGGCAAAACCCCCTATCATCAAGGTTCTCTGAACTGGCGCGGCCCGTATGCCATGATGGCTGGCGGGACCTATGGCAATGAAGGGAATACCACCCAGTGGGGGGAACTGAGCGGTTCGCTGATCTACATGAACGGAGGGCTTTTCCCTAGCAATCGTATTAACGACGCCTTTATTGTTGTCGATACCGATGGATACCCCGACGTCCCAGTAAAATATGAAAATCAACTGGTGGGGAAAACCAACAAACGCGGCCATTTACTCGTACCGTGGGTCGTGTCCAATTACCCCGCGAAAGTGGAAATCGATACGTTACAACTGCCAGCCAACGTCACGACCCCACAGGTGGAATCTCGCGTGTCGGTAAAAGAAGGTAGTGGCACCGTCGTGAAATTCCCCGTTCACACCGTGCGCTCAGCCAATATCCGATTGCGCAATACCGATGGCAACCCGCTTACGATTGGCACCTGGATAACAGATGAAGCCAGCGGAAACACCACCATCAGCGGCTATGATGGCCTAGCCTACTTCGCCAATCTGGGAACGGCTAACCGCTTACGTTTTAAACAAGAAGATGGACGGCTTTGCCGCGTGGCGTTCTCACTGCCGGAATCACAGACCATGATGGCAACCATCGGCCCGCTTACCTGTCAGACTGATCCAAAAGGATAAAACGATGCTGACCCCGATACCGCAGATCCAGCACCTCTTCGCCACCAATCGGCGATCCGCCCGTTGGCTACGTCTGGCTTTTCTGCTGACGGCACTGTATTACGCGCCGGTTAGCTACGCCGCCTGCACGACGCCACCGA
This sequence comes from Pectobacterium polonicum, assembly GCF_005497185.1. Lineage (GTDB taxonomy): Bacteria > Pseudomonadota > Gammaproteobacteria > Enterobacterales > Enterobacteriaceae > Pectobacterium > Pectobacterium polonicum. The sequence continues at coordinate 103,824 of NZ_RJTN01000004.1, forward strand.
GTTCCACCACGCTGGGGCCGTATGGTTCTTCGGTGGTTGGCGCTGACGGTACGCCACAGATCGTAGCATCGGGGAGTGGGTTCCGCTGCGCAGGTGGGATATTAAGTGTGGGAACGACCAATACCATTAAGGCCACGATACAGAGTGATAGCAACCCCAGCGGCACCACCATGCGGATGCGTCGGGGGACAAGCTCAGACTATATTCCTTATAACCTGTGTATGGATTCAGGATGCAGTGCACCCTATAACATCGGCTCAAGCAATTCCTGGAGTCAAACCACTGTCCTGGGCATACTCGGTTTGTTCAATTCATCGGATGGCACCATGCCAATTTATATCCGCACCAGCATTGGCAACAATATCGCCGCAGGGACTTATACTGATACGGTAACCATTCTGTGGGATTACAGCATTTGTTCTCTGGGGATTCTGATAGCCTGTATTTATGATAGGGGATCAACAACCTCAACCCTCAATATCACCATGAACATCACCAATGATTGCCAGATCACCAGTGCGCCGAATGTCAGTTTTGGTATTGCGGCGTTTCCCGCCGATTTCGCGGCGGTCAACAGTAGCCTTGGGGTGCGCTGTACGCTGCTGGGAGCCTATACCGTCAAGCTCGTCAGCACCCACCCCGATGATGCCAACTGGCGTAGAATGACGGCCACCGTCGGCGGCACGCCTTACTATTTGCAATATCAGCTCTATCGTACTGGAAACATCGCCTGGACCGAGACTAACGATTATAGCGGGACAGGCACGGGGATTACGCAGAGTATCCCGTACACCGCCCGCATTAACGCCAGCCAGGCCAGTAAGCCGGAGGGGGCGTATAAAGACACCGTCACGATTAACGTCACGATCAACTAACGCTATGCTCCTCATCGGCCGGCGGATAGAACGTCCGCTGGCCTTCCCGCATCGTGAGTAAACGTTCACAGGGTGCGAACCGATCGCCATACTGTTGTTGCAGTACCCGCAGCGTTTTCACGACCGTTTCCATCCCCAGACGATCCATATAGTGGAATGGGCCGCCAAGGAAAGGGGGGAAACCAATGCCAAATACCGCACCGATATCGCCGTCACGAGCGCATTGAATCACGCCTTCATCCAGACAACGCGCCGCCTCATTCAACATCATCATCACGGCACGCTGGCTAATTAACGCCGGATCGATATGCGCCTTCGGTGTCACATCCAGCAGTGGATAAACCGAACTATCAACCTCTTTCGTGTGCCAGAAACGGCGTGTTTTACTGTACCGATAGAACCCTTTTCCATTTTTACGCCCTTTGCGCCCATCTTTCAGGATCGCATCAAACGCGGGCGGAGAGGTAAAGCGATCGCCGAGTTCTTCACTCAGCACCGGTACGATTTTGGTTGCGACATCAATACCGACTTCATCAAGCAGCGCAAGCGGGCCAACGGGGAAACCAAAACGCACCAGCGCGTAGTCAATCGATTCAACAGGTTCCCCTTCCAGCAGGCAATAAGCCGCCTCATTGATGTAAGGCGCTAATATGCGATTCACATAAAAGCCCGCGCTATCGCTCACGACGATTGCAATTTTCCCCTGTTTTCTCGCCAGAGCAACCGTCGTCGCTACCGTCTCTGCGCTGGTGTGTGCGTGCGGAATAACCTCAACCAACGGCATTTTGTCCACCGGGCTAAAATAGTGCAGGCCAACGACCTGCTGCGGGCGACGCGCCCCCTCCGCGATCTGATGGATCGGCAACGATGAGGTATTTGATGCAAAAATAGTATGGGGCGCAGCATGATCTTCAATCTCCGCCACCATTTGCCGCTTCAGCGCCAGATCTTCAAAGACCGCTTCAATGACAATATCCGCATGTTCAAAACCACGATAGTCCGTACTACCGGAAATCAGCGTCATCAAACGCTGGCGCTCCGTTGGCTTCATCCGCTTACTCTGAACGCGCTTGGTCAACAATTGCCAGTTGTACTTCAGCGCATGGTTAATACCCTGCTCATTGATATCTTTAATGCGCACCGGCAATTGTCCGCGCGTTGCCGTAACGCTAGCGATCCCTCCCCCCATCAACCCGCCGCCGAGAATGCCGACGCGATGGATCGGCTTCGCCTCAGAGGCTGAGCCGGAGGTTTTCTTTAACGCATTCGAGGCAAAGAATAAATGGCGTAGTGCAGCAGATTCCGGCGTCATCACCAGCTTGCCGAACGCTCGTGCCTCCTGCCGATATCCTTCTTCACGGCCTTTTTCTATTCCCCGGCGCACCACCTGAATAATCTTTTCGGTGGCCGGATAGTTGCCGTGTGTTTTCGCGCGCGTCTTACGTTTCACCATCTTGAAAAGCAAATGGCGAATACCCGGACTGCTCAGCAGATGCGAACGCCAGCCCAACGGCACTGCCTTCCTTTTGCCTTTTTTGAGAATCTCGACTGCCGTATCCAGCAGAATATCGTGTGGGACAGCCTCATCCACCAGCCCCTGGCGTAATGCTTGACTCGCCCGGAGATGGCGGCCTGTCAGAATGAGATCCAATGCGCTATCCAGACCAATCAAGCGTGGCAAACGCTGCGTTCCACCCGAGCCGGGAAGGAGGCCAAGTTGTACTTCAGGTAGCCCTAGCACCGTCTTTTCATCCTGCGAGCAAACGCGATAGTCGCAGGCTAATGCCAGCTCTAACCCGCCGCCCAAACAGGCGCCGTGGATCGCGGCCACCACGGGGAAAGGCAGTGCAGCAACGAGGTCAAATGTTTCCTGCCCTTGTTTCGCCAGACTTTCTGCCTGTTCGGCGCTGCCACACTGGTTCAACATGGTGATATCTGCGCCAGCAATAAACGAATCAGGCTTGGCAGAAATAAAAATGAGTCCTCTGAGCGTCGCGTGCTGCCGCGCCAGCTCGAAAACGGAGAGAATCTGCTGCGCAAATTCGCGCTTTAACGTGTTCACCTTCTCGCCGGGGACGTCAATACTAATCACGCCGATGTTGTCTGGCCTAATGGTGAGGGAAAAAGCAGACGGGCTTTCCGTTGCCGCGAGGAAAGGCTGTTGATCGTTCATGGCGTCACCTCCAGTACCATTGCCGCGCCCAGCCCACCCGCTGCGCAGGCGGTGGTTAAGCCCAGTCCGCCACCGCGACGACGCAGTTCATTCAGCGTTTGGGTAATCATCCTCGCACCAGTGGCAGCAAAAGGATGACCATAGGCAATCGAGCCACCCAGCACGTTGAATTTGGCACGGTCCACCTCGCCCAGCGCAGCGTTTCTGCCCAATTGATTACGAGCAAACTCATCGCTGGCAAACAGCTTCAGATTTGCCAGCGTCTGGGCGGCAAAGGCTTCGTGCATATCAATTAACGTCAGATCGGCCAACGCCACACCCGCCCTTGCCAGCGCAAGTGGAGAAGCATAAGCCGGCCCTAACAACATATCGCGCTGCACGCCGATGGCACTGAATGCATAGCTGCGCAGATAGCCTAGCGGCGTAAGCCCCAGATTTTTGGCCTTGGATTCACTCATCATCAAGACCGCTGCCGCCCCATCCGTTAGCGGCGTGCTGTTTGCCGCCGTCACCGTACCGTGTCGGCGATCGAACGCCGGACGTAAGCGAGAATACTGCTCTAAGGCGGAATCATGGCGCACGTTGTTATCTTCACTCAGCGCCTTCTCATAAGGCGGGACGTACGCCGTCATGACCTCATCCCGCAGCACGCCGGATTCCCAGGCCTGTGCCGCCAGCCGGTGCGAACGGTGCGCCAGTTCATCCTGTTCTTCACGCGTGATGCCGTAAGTTTTTGCCATCTGTTCGGCGGTATCGCCCATGCGCAACCCGGTGGAATACTCCGCCACGGCGGGTGCTACCGGGAGCAGGTCTTTTGGACGCAGGCCGCTTAACAATGTCAACTTCTGGCCCAGCGTTCGAGCCTTGTTCATATCCACCAGCGTTCTAGCCAGCGCTTTACTGACACCAATGGGCAGCACGGAAGAGGAGTCCGCCCCTCCGGCAATACCGACTTCCACCGTGCCTGCCATAATACTTTCCGCTACATTGGCGACGGCCTGAAAGCTGGTCGCGCAGGCGCGTGAAACGCTATACGCATCAGTATGCACGCTCATGCCCGTACCGAGCACAATCTCTCTGGCGATATTCGGTGCTTCAGGCATTTGAACCACCTGCCCGAACACCAATAGCTCGATCAACTCAGGATCGATACCAGTGCGAACAAGAAGTTCACTGGTGACCAGTTTGCCTAATTCAATGGCAGGCACACCATGGTAGGCCGTTGCCTGCCGGGCAAATGGGGTGCGTAATCCGCTCACGAACGCAATGCGATCGCCACGGCGGGTTATCAGAGGTAATACCTCGCTCATAAACGCTCCTGTTAACCGAAAATACTCCCGTTAACCAAAAATAAAGTACGCGCACAACAGGTCAGACCTGATTTCATTGTTAACCAGATAGTTACATTACGCAAAGCCGCGCAACATAAAAGTGTGACCGTCTGCGTTATAACCTTTTGCATTATCAGTAATAAGCAGGAGTGAAAACCGTGAGAGTTGAAGAGGAATGCATTAAACGTAGCGCAATACGTAGAAAGGACAGGAGCCAATCAAGGCTCCTGCGGGGAACAGGCTTAACGCAGGCCGAGCTGGAAAATCATCGTTTCAGCCTGGCAGCTGAATGTAAAATCGATGTCCAATTTAACACCACCGTCTACATCCTCCAGCGTGCTGGCGATGTCGCAAGGTTCAGACTCCACCGCACGCGCTTTTGCCGTCAGAGCGGCGAGCGTCGCCTCCGCATCAGAACGATCGCTGAACACTTTGCTGTAAGACGCCGTGCAATCTGTATTATCCATGATTGTGCCGACATCGACACAGCAGCAGGCTGCGGTTTCTTCAGCACTGCATTTATTGATTACGTTCGTCATGATGCTTTCCTCTTAAAACTAAGACGCGGGGAGATTTGATCCAGTTCAAATATTTCTATCTTCCTTATATTTTACTCCCTCATCCTAAAGCAGTACCAGTACTTCATGGCTGCCCGTAATTTTAGTGATATCAGTCACATTAAGGTGTTATTAGGCAGTAAAAACCGAGTAATAGTTCCTCACAAAAATTAACCAAAACGTTAAGCAGATCTAAATTTTGCATCATTTTGGAAATATTTTTAATACACAAGCGCAACATTATCGTATTCCCAACTTATACTTTGGCAACTGGTCTGATTTGTCAGGCTGAGAGCGCCCCCTACAATGCGCGTCCCTTGTTACCCCGTGTAACAACGTTAAATAACAAGCATATAAAGAGGTTTTGGTCATGAGCCAGAAAAACCTGTTCAAACAATCCACAATTGCTGTTGCGGTGGCCCTGTTTTCAGCAAATGTGTCCGCGGCTGGTTTCCAGCTTAATGAATACTCATCATCGGGTCTGGGACGCGCGTTTTCTGGTGAAGGTGCCGTAGCCGACAACGCGGCCTCTGGCAGTCGTAACCCGGCGACCATGACCATGTTTGACCGCCCGTCCTTCTCTGGTGGTGTTACCTATATCAACCCAGATATTGATGTTTCAGGCTCTAACCGAGTGACAGGCAATGATGCCAGCGCCAAAAATATAGCGCCGCATGCCTGGGTACCGAACCTGCATTTCATCATGCCGCTTAATGAACAGTGGGCGATTGGTGCTTCCGCCACCACTAATTATGGCTTAGCAACAGAGTTCAATGATAGCTATGCCGCGGGTTCCATTGGTGGGAAAACCGATCTGGTGACATCAAACCTGAACCTAAGCGCTGCCTACCGTCTGAACCAGCATTTCAGCTTCGGCCTGGGCGTTAACGCCGTTTATGCTGATGCAAAAATTGTGCGTCATCTCGGCGATCTCAGCCCGGCACTGCCACGCACCACAGAAATTGCACGTTTGGAAGGCAAAGAGTGGGGCTACGGCTGGAACGCCGGTATCCTGTATGAAGTCGATGAAAATAACCGTTTCGGCCTGACTTATCGTTCCAAGGTCGACATTGATTTTAACGGTGACTACAGTAACCAATTGCCCGCAGGACCTGGTGCCCTCAATGGCGCGACAATCCCTGGTAAGCTGACGCTAAACCTGCCGGAAATGTGGGAAGCCTCTGCCTACCATCGCGTGGCACCAAAATGGGCGGTTCATTACAGTCTGGCCTATACCAGTTGGAGTCAGTTCCAAGAGCTGAGAGCAACCAGTAACAGTGGTCAAACCTTGTTCCAGAAAGATGAAAGCTTCCACGATGTTTACCGTATTGCACTCGGTACCACCTATTATCATGACGATAACTGGACGTTCCGTGGCGGTATCGCGTTTGATGACAGCCCGGTACCGGCTGACAAACGTTCTATCTCCATCCCCGATCAGGATCGTTTCTGGTTAAGTGCAGGGACGACCTATGCCTTTAATAAAGATATGTCTGTGGATGTAGGCGTTTCCTACATGCGTGGTAAAAGTGTCAGCGTCGCAGAAGCTGCCCCAGGTGCCTTCAGTGCAGTGCACTATGATTTCACCTCTAAAGGTTCTGCCTGGCTGTACGGCGCAAACTTTAACTACACGTTCTAATTCTCCTCACTCAGAACGTGACAAAGCAGGTAAGGCAACTTACCTGCTTTTTTATTGCCTGCTGTACCGTAGAAACACGATAGAAAAGGCCGCTTTCGCGGCCTTACTTATGTCGTTATTCCGATTAGTACCAATTACTCAGGCTTAACCTCAATATAATCCAGATCCAGCGTGCTGCTGGTGTAGCTACGGATTTTATTGGTCATTTCAATATTACCGTCCAGTTTCTGACCATAAGACGGAACAATCTCTTTCAGTTTGCTTTGCCATTCTGGCGTTGCCACTTTATCTTTAAACACTTTTTGCAGCAGGCTCAGCATAATCGGTGCTGCGGTTGATGCGCCCGGAGATGCCCCCAGCAGAGCGGCAATCGAGCCATCCTGCGAGCTGACGATCTCAGTACCCAACTTCAGCACGCCGCCTTTCTCATCATCTTTCTTGATAACCTGAACGCGCTGGCCTGCAATCACCAGTCTCCAATCCTCTTTCTTCGCGTTCGGGAAGTATTCCTGTAATGAAGCGAAGCGATCGTCATCATCCATCATGACCTGACCGACCAAATATTTCACCAGATCGAAGTTATCCAGACCAACGTGCGTCATCGGCATGACGTTGGAGAAGGTCACGGAACCGATCAGATCCCACAGCGAACCATTTTTCAGGAATTTACTGGAAAAAGTGGCAAATGGCCCAAACAACAGGACTGGCTTGCCGTCAAAAATACGCGTATCCAGATGAGGAACGGACATCGGTGGCGCCCCCACAGAGGCTTTGCCGTACACTTTTGCCATGTGGCGTTTCACGATTTCCGGGTTTTCTGTCACCAGGAATTCACCACCAACCGGGAAGCCGCCGTACAAATCGGCCTCAGGAATACCGGTTTTCTGCAACAGTTGTAGTGCCGCCCCACCCGCACCGATAAAGACGAATTTCGCCTTAATCACGCTCTCTTTTTCGCCGTTCTTCAGATCGGCGTAAGTCACGCTCCAGCTGTTGTCTGCATTACGCTTGATATCACGCACTTCTGAATTCAGGTGCAGCGCAAAGTTGGACTTGGTTTTCATCGCACCAACCAACTGACGCGTGATTTCACCGTAGTTCACGTCAGTGCCGATAGGCATACGGGTTGCTGCAATTTTTTGAGCAGGATCGCGACCTTCCATCACCAACGGAGCCCACTCTTTGATCGTATTGGGATCGTCAGAGAACTCCATGCCACGGTACAGCGTACTATGCTGCATCGCATCATAGCGGTGTTTCAGGAAAGCGGTGTTTTCGTCGCCCCAGACAAAACTGATATGCGGCACACTGTTAATGAAAGAGTGCGGATTATTCAGCACGCCGTTTTTCACCTGATAGGACCAAAACTGGCGCGAGACTTCAAACGCTTCGGTAATTTCCAGCGCTTTGCTGATATTGATTGGGCCGTCGGGATTATCCGGCGTGTAATTTAGCTCCATGAAAGCCGAGTGGCCCGTACCGGCATTATTCCAGCCGTTGGAGCTCTCTTCCGCCACGTTATCCATACGCTCAACCATGTCGATAGACCAATCTGGCTGTAGCTCTTGTAGATACACGCCCAGCGTAGAGCTCATAATTCCCCCGCCGATCAGTACCACATCCGTTGTCTTCTCTGTCGTCTTAGCATCTTCAGCCATCGCCAGTGGGGTGCTAACCACCACGGTCAGGCAGAAGAACATAGCAAGTAGTTTTTTCATGCTTATATCTCTATTTTTATAAGTGCAGGTAAATAGAATTTCACACATTCATTAACACACGACCCATGCCACCATCGGTAAAAGGCATCATTCTTATGACCTTTTTGTTAATCACCTCGCTAACAAAAAAATCAGCGTGCTGATGCATTTCAGCCACCGTGAGCATCAATAGCGGTTAACGACGTTGCATTATTGTTATCTGACGAAAGGAAATAAATTTTAGTAAGTAAATAAATGAACAACAAAGTAATAACTTTTAAGAAACAAACCACAGAATCAGTGGGGTAACGATAAGTTTAGCAGTGTTTTATAAAAGCAAAAGGCACCCGCAGGTGCCTTTGAAATGAACAAAAATATGCTGCGCTAGTTCGCTGAATCAATCTCGTCGAGCGAGTCTTCAATCGCAGCGGCATTCGGATTCTGCTGCGGAGTGATTTGCCCATCGCTGGCAAGGAAGTCATGCCGTTGGAAGTAGGCTTCTCGCATCATCAGATACGGATCGGAAGAGTTACGCAGCAGACCATCGGAATCCAACAGTTGCGCTCGCGTTTCTAGTCCCTCGATAGCCCACTTACCCGCAGACATCCAGAACGTCAGATAGCTCAACATCGGATACAGCGTATCCACAACGTCACCGCCATCTTCACGCAGGGTAGCGCTGCCGTAGCCCGGCACGACCAAATAAGGTCCATAGCCCACGCCATAATTACCCAATGTGCTACCAAAACGGCGAGACTCTTCTTTCGCCAATTTAGGATTAGCCATCGACGCGACATCAATCAGACCGCCCATCCCAAGCAAGCTATTCAGGAAGAAGCGGTTAAAGTGAATCATCGCTTTATACGGCTTGCCTTCAATGAAATAGTTTACCATTGTCGCTGGCTCTTCCAGGTTACTGAAGAAGTTCCCCAGCCCATTGCGCGCTGGCTTCGGCACATAATCGCGCCAGGCAACAGCGGCCGGACGAACCAGATAAGGATCTAGGACGTCGTAATTGAAGTTGAACATGGTACGGTTAAAGCCTTCAAGCGGATCAGAACGTCCTTCTTGAGCGCGATCCCCGGAACTGGCGCAGCCGATCAGTAACACGCTGGCAAACACCACCCCACTCAGGCGGTAATTCATATCTGTTCTCCCTGATTTATAGTGTGCTATACCCGCGACCGAAAATGGGTATTCCCACTATCAGCCCAACCTATCAAGCTGGACGATAAGGACGGGATATCGGCCAACAGTGTAACATTTTATTGATCTATCGCTACGCTGGCTTACGTATTACTGCCTTTTCAGAGGGTTGCCATTTTTTTTATCAGGACAACTCGCGGTATCGTGACAACGCGCTCCCCTGCGTGGACGACAACACAGTAGTTCGTTGTTCCGCTCAAAGCATAGCACTGCCAACCTAAATCAGTGAGGCATAACGCGTCATCCTACCTTGTAAAAAAGACTACGCTTACCATCTGGATTATCGGTACTCGCGTCAGCGCCGCTAGCCAAGTACCCACTGGCTTGAGCATCGAGAGGATTGCTATGAATACATCTTCAGAAGCCAAACATACCCGGCAAGAGAAAGAGAAAGAGAAAGACGTAGAGGTAGAAAGTGAGGAAAGTACGCAGGGAAAAACGATCGATATAAACGAAGAACATTTACCCTCACCCGCTGCCGCAATCCATGAAGAGATTCGTCAGGAAGGACAAAAAGAACTGGAGCGCGATGCGGTAGCGCTATTGTGGTCGGCGATTGCAGCGGGAATTTCCATGGGAACCTCATTCATGGCGGTCGGCATGCTCCACAACCACCTGGCTGGCGTCCCTGGCGGCTTTCTGCTGGAATGTTTCGGTTACACCATCGGTTTTGTGATTGTCATTATGGCTCGCCAGCAGTTGTTCACAGAAAATACCGTCACCGCAGTGCTTCCCATCATGCACAAACCAACGCGTAGCAATTTCTATCTACTTGGTCGGCTATGGCTGGTTGTCCTCGCGGGCAATCTGATCGGTACCGCCTTGGCCGCCCTCGCCTTTACTTACATGCCGGTTTTTGATGGCGAAACGCGGGAAGCATTAATTGATATCGCCATGAAGGTCATGAAGAACTCACCAACGGAAATGTTCGCAAATGCTGTGGTCTCTGGCTGGATTATTGCCACCATGGTCTGGATGCTGCCCCGCGCCTACTCTGCCAAACTGTGGATTATCATCATCATGACCTGGATGATTGCTTTCAGTCATCTCACCCACATCGTGGCTGGTGCCTCAGAAATTTTCTATCTTGTATTTATTGGCCATATCCCCTGGCAGGCGTTCATCTGGCCATTTGCCTTACCCACGCTAGCGGGAAATATCATCGGTGGCACCTTTATTTTCGCTCTCATCAGCCATGCGCAAATTCGTAGCGATATGAGTCATTCATACCGAACCACACGCCAAAAGCTGCATGAAAATGAGAAGAAAGAACATTTATAAGACACTGATTGCCGACACTTTGAGCAAACGCGCAGTTAAGTGCTTATTCTCAGAGCCAAAATGCGTATAATGACTGCGCTTCATGTCTCCGTAGTTAAACGGATATAACAAGCCCCTCCTAAGGGCTAGTTACTGGTTCGATTCCAGTCGGGGACACCATAATCTCACCTACGAACGTCCATCAAAGTCTATTTTTTCCATACTATTCATCAAGTTGACACAACCAGTCCGTCTACTGAAATCTACTCAGCTTTACCGGTATCCGCGTTATTCTGTTGGTATCAATGTTGGCATGGTAAGTTCGGTAATGCAGAGATCATCACCGTGGGAGATTTTCTATGATGGGTCACCGTCCAGAAAAAGTGGCTGACGCCGTTGGTACTGAAGTACAGGTTGACACTTTTAGTTAGTGTTTTGAGTTCAACACGTGGCACCAGCCTGAATTAATTTATCTAAATTAATATGTCCATACGCTATAAGTAGCGAATCGGAAAATAGTAATAAGCGTATTTTATAGAAGGTCGATACGGTCTCCCCGAGTAGTCTTGCTTAAACTTTATACACATCGACAGAAAGAGAAAATGGCGAGAAAAGAACAGCGCAACAGAGCAGCATTAAACCTAAAAATCTCATCCTTATTTCCTTGATTTATATGTATGCCTGAAGATTCAACATACTGACAACGAATCAAGTATCACTTGAATGGTACCTATATTGTTCTGACAGGACTGAACATGAAACGTAGCAGGCGTCCCCGTAAAGCATCGATAGTGGCTTGAATAACAAAGAATATATACTTGCAGCTATGAATATCCTTATAATATCAATAGGATTTATTCACTATTTGTAAGGAATGTGTGTTTATTATGAAACGGAGTTATATAAAAAGCGGTATTGTACCTTTTCTTTTTCTCTCCATCGGAGCGCACGCGCAAGACTTCCCCACGTTTGTTACAAACTTCACTACTGTGTTGCAAAAGAGTAAATTATCACAAAAAGACTATAATCAATTTATTGAACTCACTAACTCCTATTTTATTCCAGCTAACTATGGTGTAAGCATAGCGAAAAAAGATAAAATCAGTTATAAAAACAACGAAATAATGCCAAAGCTTGAATCTGACTCCAGCTTCATCTTCAATGGTTCAAATGGAAAATCAGCTTTTATTTCATTTCTACAAGAAATAAAAAACCTACCGCCGTCAGAAAAATATTTTGAAAAATCCTACACGGATGCAGGATCGGTCTTCGTCATGAATTACTATATGCTGTCATCAGGTATCATTAATATCCAGATGGACATCGTTTCTCCTCCAGGCCTCAAAGGAATTGTCATCAATCTACTTAACGAAAGGGAATCTGAACTTAGACAAGAAGCAGGCGAAGGAGCTTATATCTATCAATTCAAAAAAATAAATGAGACCTATAAAATGGTCAGCGCCAACGTATATTCATCTTCAGATAAACGAATCTGCATGTCCTGCTAAGGTGATTTCAATGGAATTGAAAATGATAAAAGTCATAATAAAATCTCTCTTATTGATAATACTTTCATCACACTATGTTAATGCAAATAATCTTGTGTGTCGTAGTCCTCTCGTCATTCAGTCGTTAATCAAAGAAGATCAAGAGAAAGCACAACCCATCAGCGACCGTGTATCTTTAGAGACAATTAAAAAAATTGAATTTGAATATGACATCATTATCACAAAACTTAAAACCAAAAATAACCTAAGCTGCTTTGGCAAAGCCAAGATAAAAATCCCATCCGATGTGTTAGATTTTTTAAAATACTATCCTATTCTAGAGAGTGGAGATCCTAAAGCAAAAAGCATTTACCTTTCCAATCTTTACTCCCACAAAAAAGGCGATGAATACATCGCATTAGACCGTGTTTATTACAATGTTCATATTGCTGATAATCAGCAAGAAACCAATATTATGTATCCACATGATGAGTCCGTCTCGCGCACACTTTATGGACTGGCCTGGTTACAAGAAAATGCAACAAGGCTGGAAGATCAATCACCACGCTTTAAATATAAAAAAGCACTCATAGAGTTCACTGAGGCTGATAGCGCGTTAAATATTTACTGGAGTAACCTACCCGACTATATTAAAGGGCAGATGAAAGAGGATGCACGGCAGTGGATAAAAAATAAAAATAAAAAATGCGGGGCAATAAAAACCCTCTCAAGTCAAAGCCACTCTCTGGAAGAAAAGACAAAAATTTATACCTGCCAACAACAAATGACTAGGGAAAGGCTGGTACAGCTTGGATTGACTGAAAACAAGGACAAGAAATGAAAACGCTCCACTATGTCATGATTGGAATTATCCTTACTTGCACGTCAGCATATGCCAAGGACGACTTTCAATGCAGCGATCTCAATGCAGTGGAAGTCGTTAAAAAAACGTTTGCCGATCGTGCAAAAGCCATGTTCTATAAGAACCCTTCTCAATCTGTTGATACTGTGAGCGTGATTTATTCTAAATTATCAACTCAGCCACGCTGGGGAAAAGCATTCTCATGTAGCCTGCGGGTTGAAATTCCCGTAAGTCAGGAGATCATCGACATTATTCTTAATAAAGACGATCTTTTGTACACAAAAGATGAAATGGATAAAATTAGCAATAACATTTTTACTAAAACAGGTGAAAGCAGAGACAATAGGCTAAGTGATAACAAGATTGTCATTCCATCATTTGCCTACGATCTCAGCATTCTCAATCATGAAAAGGAAATAAAAGTAGAAAAAAAATCCTATGATGCCCTATCCAGAGCAATTTATGGCGTAGCCTGGCTCAGTGAAAACGCCGAAAAAATCACAAAAACCGCGCAAGATAAAACGCTTGAAAATGAAAAAGAACAATATCTTTTCTTTTTCACCGACGTATATGGAATATTGGAAGACGCACCTGAAGACATAAAGAGTAAATTCCACGCGTCTCAAGAAAAATGGATTAAAGAAAGAAATAACAAATGCGGCAATATCGAATCGTTAGAAGCGTATCATCCTTCAATTAAAGAACAGATTCATGCTTATCGTTGCCATAATGCAACGATGAGTGAACAAATATCAAGTTTAGAGCCAAGCGAAGGGGAATAGTAACGCCGATGTTGCTTCAGGCTATTGCCAGCTATTTTAGCAATGGCCTGACTATAAACGTCTCGTCCTATTGACTCAGCCAGACAATCAGCTAGCGCTCAGCTGTACAGGGTGCTCAAGATAGGTCGACAACACAATTAGGGGTTTTATACCCGTCATACTTCAAGTTGTATGTGCGTTGGACGCATTACTCGGCACACTGGCATGAGCCTCGCCCCTTAGGGGCCGCTGCAAGCAGCGTTCAAATCTGCCTCTGGCAGATTTGTCAGTCACCCGAATCACTTACCTGAAATAGGAGAGATATGTTTGACCACACCTCTCTTATCATGATTATTTTGATGCTGTTAGGCTGGCAGCAGTAAATTCTGGATAGCCAGCCGGCCGACCATTATTCAGATTAGTCAGGAAATTATTGTCTTTAAGAGGAATTGAGGCCGATCCATAGTCAAACGCGTTTAATCGGTTCCGCAATTCCTGATTATTAATGCCATCGCCGTACATTGAGTACCAACTGATAATATCTGGCGTGACAAATTTCTTATATGGGTTTTCTGCTTGTTCATTCGTTTTAGAAAAACGGAAAGCGTGGGTTAATGCACCATCTTTGTGATAAACAAATTTCAGATGCCCATCCTGTTTATCGATGCTCGCCGCATCTTTGGTCGTCAATTTACCATGAGCACTGTAGCTACCATGCGTCACTACGCCATTTTTAGTCCAGATTGCAACATGTTCCCAATCATGGCGGTGGCCTGAATTTACACCGTTCAGTATCTGATCTTTTAAAAAATAGAGCGCGTAGAAGCTGCCACAATAACGGGAACCACCAGTGTTAACACAGGCGTATCGGTGCAGTGTATTTGATGAGTCAAGAAAGTTACTCCATCGGCACCCACCTGTTATATTTCCCGATGGCTTAAGCCCACCGTTTTGTACACCGTTACGGCTTACTCCGGCGCTGGGAAGGCAACCATCAGAATCAAAATCAAATACCGGTGCAATCGCCCGTGCATCAATTCCAGATGGCAAGGTTTGGTTTAATTTAGGGAAAGTATCCGCATGCGAAGAAAAAGTAGCGAACAATATTGAGAATGCCAGACTTGTTTTCTTTCCTGAAAGCATATTAATTCCTTTAGTAAAGAATGACCTTTTTAAAACCAATATCATCAATAGCTACAAAAAATGCATCCATGATGAAAGCGTAAGAAGATCCACTTTTAACAAGAAAAAAGAGGAAATCAAAATCTTTTATTTCCAACAATGAAGATGAATATATTTAGGCTGCAAAATAATGTAGGGAACTTATATAATAGTCAGCAAGCCCCCTACCACATTAGGACGTTTACTCTCCAAACACGTCATAACGCTGATTTTTCGCATCAAAGCGATATTCCAACAGAATATCCCCTCCGCCGTGGGAATAGCAGTTCAACATGATGCTGCGATTATCTTCGCCGTTCTCAATATTCATATAAACCGGGGTCATGAAAAAGCCGAACTGGCATTGTTGAAAATCAGGTTTAAGAAGCTGATCGACATTGCCGGTCTTCTTGTTAATCGCCTTGATCCCCTCAACAACCATTCCCGTATCGCTGTTTTGATACACTCCGACGAAACTGTGGGTTTCCGTTTGCCCCCAGAAAGGAATATCGACCAGCCCTTCTACCTTGGCTGGTTGCTCGCTATCGTCAAAGGACGCAACACGCCGTAAGCTAACATCATAACGAGCTTTCCCGTTCGACCACTCGCCACGGAGCTCTTCTCCCGTTTCCGTTAATTTAAACGGGCAATGTGTCATATCCATGTCAGACTTAACGCCCTGAACGATATATTTATCATAATCCTGAGGCGTATGAATTTCGCAGATCTCGAGCGACGTTTCCGAGAGTCGACCATAAAGAGGGATCGGTGCTCGGTATTTATCGTAAAAGTAACTTCCCAACAGGTTCTTATCTTGGTCAATACTGTATTTCTGCAATGAAAAATGCACCGGATAAGGCCCAATATGGCCTTCGTAATTGCTCACGACATACCAGCCAGCATGCGCTCCCCATGTTGCCGTCCACAGTCCACAGGCTATTAAGGTTGATACCGCTACTCTCATCTATTCACCTTGTCTACCCGTTATACCTCAAGCCACGTATGCGTTAATTTTTCTGCAACTCGTGTTATTGGGTGTGTAATCATAAAGCGCTGTTGTTCAAAAACGGCGAGCACCAGTAGCACATCCCTTTAATCATGCTGGCAGCAGGGACAGATTTCTACCTCAGAAACCGTCATGGCTGTTGTTCCCTGACAATCCCATTCGACACGTACCGGCAGGCCTTCAGGCTCCGAGTGATGCAGATACTTATTGACGGGACTTTCCGTCATACCGCTCACCACCTCAGTGGCGACAAGCGCATCACCGACAAAAATACGGGCTGTCGCCTGTGATGCTTCGCGCGTTTTATCGGATTGCCGATACAAATAGTTAACCGTGAGTTTAATGCTGGGCATGGCACTTCTTAACAGGGAAAAAACAAGGAAAACAGTGTATCGCGTTCACTCGCGCTTGTAGAGCACAGACATAACAAGCGGTATCACCAATCCATGCTAACACCATGATAGTTTTCTATTTTTTAAAAATAGAGGGTTCTGGTCACATAAAATCGCACGATTGGTAATCAAAAAGTTAAATCTTATGCCTTTTGGATATTAATGAAGCAGAAAAAACAGCCGATACACTTTTCGATAGGGTGTTTTTTAATGCAATTGCATTTTGCATAAATAGTGTTTGGCATAAATACTTTTTTACATTAACTGTGTTCTGATTGAACCATGTCGTTAACGTCATCGTGTTGAATAATAGGAAATTATACTCATTGGATTGATGCCTCTTCCAAGCAAGATAATTAACTTGCTTATGTTGGCGGCACGAGTTTTAACATGGCGCATTAACGCATGTGGTTTTAACGCACTGAAGTAACTCACTGGTAAACCATTACCAGCATTAAATAGATATAAGAAGGAGTTATACTGTGGTGATTCCAGATATTCAAATCGTGAGTTCAACAACCCCGGCGACCATGCCTCCCATTGGCGCAGCCGCTAACCCAACGGTTGTTGCAGCCATCAGCTCGGGGAATAAAACCGACACATCAGCAAATTCCGACTCGCAAAATATGCCGGGCTCGAACGAGAGCACGAAGGTCACGCTGTCGTCTCAAAAGAAGCGTGCTACTGAAGAGAAAGATGTCACTCCACCTGAACAGATTAAGACACAGCAGAAAGCTGCCACTGAATATTCTCTGGCGATGACCGGTATTCCTTTGTACAACGGTAAACTCGTGTCCGTGGTTAAATACCCAGATGGTAATTCTGAAATGTTTGATGCCTTTACAGGACAGCGCATCACGCAGGAAGATTTGGCTCTCATGAGCGCACTTCATAGTTCTGGTGGCGAACAGGTATTACATTTTGAGAGTAAGACGTCATATAGCAATTTATCTGCGGCCGAAGTTTATCAGCAGATTCAAGAGATGATTCATGGTTCAAGCGGTCAGGAAGATCGGTCTTAATAATAAATCGATGCCAAGACAAATAAACGCATTGCCCTGGCATTAAAGAAAAATATAGCGCTATCTTAATAATGTAGGATGGCTACTTGATGGAAACTGGCCGATTAACGATTAGCAGCGAGCGCTTGCGAAAACTCAGTTAATCTTGTCAGGCCATATTCCCAGGGACCAAACCCCGCTTCCGCATTAATATGCCCCGCTTCGCCGACATCAACTAACTCACTGTTCCACGCCTGCGCCCAGTATTGGGCGCGAGTGAAACTCATCAACGGATCGTTATGGCTGGCAAATGTCAGCGCAGGAACCGGCAGCGGCGCTGCCTGAATGCGATCGTCGATTTCAAAGCGCAGGGGCTCGGCAGGAGCCACCAGCATGACACCGGCGATCCCTTCCTGACCCTGTTGCACGATATGGCAGGAAGCCAATGCGCCGAAGCTGTGACCGATGAGAATCACAGGCTGTGTACAGGCGCTGATCTCACGGCGGATCGCCAATACCCAACGGTCCAGATCGGCCTGATACCATTCCCGCTGACGTATACGGTGCCAGTGCGGAAAACGCCGTTCCCAATGGCTTTGCCAGTGTTCGTCATCGCTATCTCGCAACCCCGGCACCAGCACCATCGTTAGCTGCTGGCTCACTTCAGCAAGCCGCAGATCGATTTCTGTTGTCTGCATCCGTCCTTAACACTCCTGTCTATTACACCGCGACGCTCATGCTGCCCTGCCTGATCTATTAAATATCGGTTACTTTAACAGTCTAGCCTTACAGCTTTTCCCTTTGATTTTGCCTTTCTGGAGCTGCTGCAACGCACGTTTAGCACTGGCTTTACGGATAGCCACATAAGCATGCAGCGGGAACATATCTATTTTACCAACTTCCGCCGCCGTTAATCCTGCATCGCCAGTTAATGCACCAAGAATATCACCGGGACGAATTTTGGCTTTTCTGCCACCATCGATGCACAGCGTCATCATCTCAGGTTCGAGCACAACCTCGCCACTGCGGCTAATCTCATCCGCCGACGTCCACTTAATGCGCATACCGAGATAGTCTTCAATCAGATTAGCGCGGTTCATTTCCTGTGGCGTACATAGGCTGACAGCCAGTCCCTGCGTACCCGCACGCCCTGTTCTGCCAATGCGGTGTACGTGAACTTCAGGATCGAAAGCCAGCTCAAAATTCACCACCAGCGCCAGCTCTTTGATATCAAGGCCGCGAGCCGCAACATCGGTTGCGACCAGCACGCGGCAGCTACGGTTAGCAAAACGTACCAGCACCTGATCGCGATCGCGCTGTTCCAGATCGCCATGCAGCGCCGATACGCTAATCCCGCGCATATCCAGTGCGTCAAATACGCTCTGACAATCACGCTTCGTGTTGCAGAACACCACGCAGGATGCAGGCTGATAATGGCTCAGAATGGCAATCAATAGCGGCAAACGCTGCTCTTTTGTCGTTTCATAGAAACGTTGTTCAATGGCCGACTCTTCCACATCATCGGCAATCTCAAAACGTTGCGGCTGACGTTGAACCCGTGCGCTGATCTGTTCGATCTCTTCCGGGTAAGTAGCGGAAAATAGCAACGTTTGACGATCGGACGGCGTATAGGAAATCACATCATCAATGGCGTCAGTGAAACCCATGTCCAGCATACGATCCGCTTCATCCAGCACCAGCACTTTCAGGCTATCCAGAGACAGTGACCGCTTGCGTAAGTGATCCTGAATACGTCCTGGCGTTCCGACGACAATATGCGGAGCGTGAACCAGCGAATCGAGCTGCTGCCCCATCGGTTGACCGCCACACAGTGTCAGAATCTTAATGTTTTGCGCAAAACGCGCCAGACGACGCAGCTCTTTGCTGACCTGATCGGCCAGTTCACGCGTTGGACACAGCACCAGTGCCTGAGTGGTAAAGTCGCTCACAACAATACGATTCAGCAGCCCAATCCCGAACGCCGCCGTTTTGCCGCTACCGGTTTTCGCCTTGGCCCGCACGTCTGCGCCACTCAGAACGGCTGGCAACGTCGCCGCCTGAACGGGTGTCATGTCGGTATAGCCCAGTTCATTAAGGTTGGATAACTGCTCTGCTGGCAGCGCGAGGGAAGAAAAAGAGGTTGTGCTCACAGTGATTACTCTACCAAGGACGAAATAACGGAAGGTGACGCCGAGCCAAAGAACGGCGTAGATATGCCGCAATCATAGCAGAGTTCGCCATCGTTGGCCGATTTACCTCCCGTTACCCCACTAAAACAACGAGGCGAACCCTTTATGCACCAAAAAATCCTGTCCTTCGGGTGATAAAAGGTAGTTCGCCAGCAGTCGTGCTTCACGTCGGGCGGGCTTCATGATGGCCAACATGTACTCAGCATCAATCTGATAGGGATCGGGTAAGTGAACCACATGCAAATCCGGCTGATTGAGCAGTAATGGCAGATAGCTGGCATAGCCAATGTGCATATCACTCTGCCCAGTACGAATCAGGTAACTCCCCGCCGTCATACCCGTCGGAATCGCATGGTCCAGCCCCCCACCCACTAACGGTTTCGCTTTGTCCCGCAGCTGATTTCCCCAGCCACGATGCAAACGGTCGATGCGATCAAAGAGTTGAAATGCATAATCCCCACCGGGATCGCTGCCGGGCGTTGAGGTAGAAAGCACAAAGCACGGGTCAAGCAGCGCCATCAGCCAGGATTGCGTGGTAAGTTCCGGTACGTTGCGCATCACAATACAAAGATGATTGCGCGTAAACACGGTGGTTTCCTCCGCCAGTCCCAGCGTTTTCAAGCGCAAAGGGTGTGCACAGTTCGCCGAGGCGAAAATATCCACCGCATCGCCGTGCATTATTTTTTCGCTCAATAGCCCGGCTGGGCCGAAAGTCGACGTCACCTCCACCGCGTAACGTTCACTGAATATCGTCAGCAAAGGAGCAAACGCGAGGCGTAGGCTGCCAGCGGCATACAAACGAAGAGGGTCGCTCATGGTCGCTCCGTCATGGTTAATATTGGTATCAGCGCACGATACGGCTGCGGCGCGATGTCCACACAAACCTGCCGTACCGGGATGCCGTACAAACGCGACAGGTTAGCCTCAGTCAAAACCTCATCGCTGCGGCCATAAAGATAATGCTGATTATCCATCAGGAGCAGCGCCTGCTCTGCAATTGCTAACGCGTGGGAAGGATCGTGGGTGGTCAGCAGAATGCTCAGATGCTGCATCCTTGCCAGATCCTTCAATAGCCGCAGCACCTGCGCCTGATTTTGTACATCAAGCGCCGCCATAGGCTCATCCAGAATCAGCGTCTGACACTCTGATGCCAATGCCCGTGCGATTAACACAAGCTGCCGCTGCCCACCGGACAATGCGCTAAATTCACACTCGCCAAGCGATGTGATTCCCAGCAGGCTCAGCGCATTCTGAGCCACGCGGATATCATGCGCAGAGGGCATGGTAAACAGCCGAACACGCGCGGCACGCCCCATCAGTACCATATCCAGCACGCTATAAGAAAACGGTGGGGTAAATATCTGTGGCACAAAACCAATGCGTCCCTCACGCTGGATCGTCCCAGAAAGCGGCGATAAGTGACCCAGTAAGGTATTCAGCAGCGTGGTTTTCCCTCTGCCGTTCGCCCCCAAAACTGCCGTCACTTCACCTTCCCGACAGCACAGGTTCAACGGTGAAAAAAAGCCCTGCCCTTGTTGGTAGCCATACACGAGTTCTTGTGTCGATAACCTGATGGTAGGCATACTAGCGTCCTCTCCCCTGGCGCTGTGTTTTATACAACAGCACGGCAAAAAGTGGTGCACCTAGCAGCGCCGTCAGAATGCCCAATGGAATCTCGGCTTCACTGAGATTGCGCGCCAGATCGTCTACCAGCACCATAAAGCCGCCACCAAGCCATAATGATACAGGCAACAAGCGGCGATGGTCGGCTCCCACCAGCATGCGCGCAACATGGGGGATCACCAGCCCTATCCAGCCGATACTCCCGCTGACCGCAACCTGAGCAGCCACGATGGCAGCACACAGACTCAAAACCAACCAGCGCAACGGCTGTACGGCCACACCGAGCGCGCGCGCGTCCTGCTCGCCCATCGACAACACGTTCACGTGCCAGCGCAACCGCAACAGCAATCCACCCGCAAGCGCTAATGGCACCGCCACCGTCATCAGCGAGTTCCAGTGTGCGGTGGCAAAGCTACCCAGCAGCCAGAACACAATGCTCGGTAATTTCTCTTCGGTATCCGCCAGATATTGCATCAGGCTAACCAGTGCGCCGAAGAAACCGCTAAGGATGACGCCAGCCAAAATCAGGATCAGGACGTTCTGTTTACCGAATGCGGCGGCCATCATGAAAATCAGCAGGAGCGCCAACATGCCGAACGTAAACGCAGATAGCAGCAAAAGCAGCGGCGTCCAGCTTAATAGAATCGCCAACGTGCCACCGAAGGCCGCGCCTGCGGACACACCGATGATATGCGGATCGACCAGCGGGTTACGGAAAACGCCTTGCAGCGTAGCTCCGCTCAGCGCCAGCGCCGCGCCTGCGCACCAGGCTAGTAACACGCGGGGTAAACGTACGCTCCACACCACTTGCCGCTCGATATCCCCAAGTAAAGGATTACCGCCCGATAGCGGTTCGGCAAGGATCTGGACGATGCGCCACGGGGATAAGCTAAAACGCCCTATCCCCAGTGAGCACACGGCAATCAACAGCGTGAGCACCACCACCGTCAGCAGCGTAATGCGATAGGTGCGATAACTCATTGCGCCGCAGAAGCTTCCGCACGGTAGTCCATACGGTAGAAGCGCTGGTAATACGCATCGGCAGCTTTTTGCATATCGATGTCGGCAAAGCGCTCAGGGTAAAGCTTCTTCGCCATCCACAGTTCGCCAATCGCCAACGCTTCTGGCATCGGGTAACCCCAGGCTTTGGCGTATTCCGGCATCAGATACACGCGATGCTGTTTCACCGCATCAATCGCCTGCCAGGCCGGATCGTTGACGATTTGCGTCACGACATCCGGGTAGCGATCTTGCACAAAAATCACCTGCGGGTTCCAGGCCAATACGTTTTCAATCGACACCTGTTTGAAGCCTTTTATCGATGCTGCCGCCACGTTCAACGCTCCCGCATGCGACATCATCAGGCCGGTATATTTTCCTGAACCGTAGGTTGTCAGGTCTGGGTTAGCCATATACACGCGGATTCGCTTTTCTTCCGGGATGGACTCCAGACGTGTACTAACGCTCTGCCGCTGCGCAAAGGTATAGTCAATCAGTGCCTCCGCCTGTTTTTGACGTTCAACCACGTCACCAATCAGCCGAATTCCTGCCTTGAGCCCTTCGTTATACGCCGTGTTTTCATCACCCATCGTAGGATTGATCTTGTCGGCTTCTCCCGGCTGATCCTGACGTAGCGAAATCGCCACAACCGGAATCCCCGTTCGCTCAATCTGCGCAATCATTTCCGGCGGCGCATAGTTAGCGACAAAAACCACCTGTGGCGACAGCTTCAGCAGGCTTTCAATATTGACCTGCGTGAGATCGCCCGGCATCGGTAAATCCGCCAGACGAGGAGCCAGCCGCACATAATGCTCGCCCAGTTGTTTCTTCCAACTGGAAAGCACACCCACGACGCTCTCCTGTGCATCCAATTGCACCAGCAGATTTAAGGTTTGATGTTGTAACACCACTACGCGATTAACGTGGTCGGGAATCGTTACATTGCGC
Source organism: Pectobacterium polonicum (assembly GCF_005497185.1). Taxonomy (GTDB): domain Bacteria; phylum Pseudomonadota; class Gammaproteobacteria; order Enterobacterales; family Enterobacteriaceae; genus Pectobacterium; species Pectobacterium polonicum. Next base: position 126,991 of record NZ_RJTN01000004.1, read on the forward strand.
CCCAGTTGATCGGTGACCTGGCGCGCAGCCCAGGCGTTGGAAAACACCAAAAACAGTCCGGTAAACCACAGCACGTAGCCAAATTTCTTTATCATGTTGGTATCCTGATTTTCGCTATATATAAAATAATACAGCGTCAGTGAGAAAGAGAATACTGATCTCGCTCATAATAATATTTAGATACCAACTTCGAGGTAGATAAGCGGGATTACGTTTTCCCTAAAGGTTATTGATGGGAAAAATCGAGAAATCATTTGTTCAATCCCCCCTTTACCCTGCAAGCAATCGCTCAGATAAACTGAATTATTACGTTAAAAAAATGACATTTATTCTCATTATTAATCGCGTAGAGTAATCACACTGTCGCGTTACGCCTTGCTACGCGCACGCTTCTACTAAATATCTCGCTGAATATAAGGATAAATACCCTATGAAGAAGATTGGATTTTTATCATTTGGTCACTGGACACCGTCGCAGCAGTCCGGCACACGTTCAGCGGCAGATTCATTACTGCAATCCATCGATCTTGCTGTCGCAGCAGAGGAACTGGGCGCTGATGGCGCTTATTTCAGGGTTCATCATTTTGCCCGCCAACTGGGTTCACCTTTTCCACTGCTTGCGGCTATTGGTGCGAAAACCCGCAGCATTGAAATTGGCACTGGCGTCATCGACATGCGCTACGAAAACCCACTGTATATGGCTGAAAATGCCGGTGCGGCCGATTTGATTTCAGAGGGACGATTACAGCTCGGTATCAGTCGAGGCTCTCCTGAGCAGGTCATTGATGGCTGGCGCTATTTTGGCTATCAGCCCACAGAAGGTCAGTCCGAAGCGGATATGGCGCGACATCATACCGAGGTATTGCTGGATGTGCTGCGTGGAGAAGGGTTTGCAAAGCCGAATCCGCAGCCCATGTTCCCAAACCCACCGGGTCTGCTACGTCTGGAACCTCATTCTGAAGGGTTACGTGAACGAATCTGGTGGGGCGCTGGATCGAATGCGACGGCGGTATGGGCGGCGAAACTGGGAATGAACCTGCAAAGCTCCACGTTGAAGGATGATGAAACTGGCGAACCTTTTCATATTCAACAAGCACAGCAAATTCGCGCATACCGGGCGGCCTGGGCTGAGGCTGGACATACACGTACACCGCGCGTCTCCGTCAGCCGGAGTATTTTTGCACTGATGGATCAGCAGGATCGCGCCTATTTCGGCGGGAGCAGTAACGATAGCGATACCGTCGGTTTTCTCGATGAGAAAACACGCGCGATTTTCGGACGCAGTTATGCTGCCGAGCCAGAAACACTCATCCAACAGTTAAAACAGGATGAGGCGATTGCCGAAGCAGATACGTTATTGCTAACGGTGCCGAATCAACTCGGTGTTGATTACAATGCGCATGTTATCGAAGCGATTCTGAAGCATATCGCGCCTGCGATGGGGTGGAGAGAGTAGGCCAGCCGGCTAAATAACTAGCCTGAGATGATGAGCTGATAACAATACAATGACTCGACGATGAATGAGGCGTTACGCCTAAGATAGCACCGTCAAGAATCGGGGGAATAAGGGACGATTTTCACCGGAATTCCCCCGAATTTCCCAGCCTCAGAAGCGGCGCAACGCTTTTTAATGCTATTTTGAAAATATAGTTTCTGGACCTCTTGAATTCCCCCCCTCACTCGGCGTAGATTTAGCGCCGATCCCGTCATAACTAGTGTGATTCTGGTGATGACAACGGGAAGAATTACCCTTCGGCGACGTTCTCCTGCGGTGACATCGGCGGCGGCGTAATGACTTCCTTCCATAATAAAACGCACAATCGGGATCGTTGCTGGCGTGGGTTCTGCTGGAGAATAAATCGGTGAAGTATTTTTTTATGGGTATCTCATTCTGCTTAGTCGTTTGGGTGAGTACCTTTATGCTGATGGTAGAATAACCTGTCATTTGCCCGGCAAAGATGTCTTCGCTGAAGGGCACACACAGAGATAAAAAAGGCTGATGGTATTGATACCCTCAGCCTATTTTTATGCCTGCCGATCTATGTTCAGCCGACGATTATTCAGCCGATAATTCGTATTGCCTTTGTCATTCTCTACAGATTGAATCCGTTCATTATCACGCCGAACACCCCGCCGATTGCCAGCCAGGGGCCAAAGGCCAACGGTTTATCCGTCCCCTCTTTGCGCAACCCGCGCCAGACGAGCGTCACAACCAGCCCAGTTAGCGCCGCTACCAACACTAAATTCGGCAATGCCTGCCAGCCCAGCCATGCACCCAGCGCAGCCAGTAACTTGAAATCACCGTACCCCAGCGCGTCTTTACCGGTGGCATATTTAAATCCCCAATACAGTAGCCACAGCGACAAATAGCCGGCCATGGCACCTATCACCGCATCATTCAATGGAACAAACGTTTCCGATAAATTAAACAATAGCCCCACCCACAGGAGCGACAGCGTGAGTACATCCGGCAACAACAGCGTTTTTATATCAATAACGGTCAGAACTAGCAGGAAAGACAGCAGAATCAACGCGCCCCACAGCGCCATACCGGGAACCCATAGCAAACCCGCCGTCATAAAAGCCAGCATGGTGATAGCTTCCACTAGCGGATATTGCGCAGACACCGGTTGATGACAGCAGCGGGAGCGCCCGCGCAGCCACAGCCAACTGAGCAGCGGGATGTTATCTTTCACTGCAATAGCCTGCTGACAATGTGAACAAGCCGAAGGCGGCCACCACAGGTTATAACGCGCACTATCATGACCGGAGTCCGTTACTCCCATCTGAAGATCGGTGTCCTGCTGCCAACGCCGTTCCAGCATAATTGGCAGGCGGTAAATCACCACATTCAGAAAACTGCCAATAATCAACCCCAATACACCCAACATGCCGAACCACCATGCAGGAAACACCTGTGCGAATTCCCTTAAATCATCCACGTTAATCCCTGAGTATTGATAAAGAAGTGGTATAGATGAGTTGCCCATTCTCACGAGCGCCTACGCAGTGATTGCAACGATCGTCTTTATTACAACAATTGTCTTTATTACAACAAGCGCCCCTGAAAATTCAGCGTTCTGGCACCCTGTTCGTCTGCCTTACCCGTGGTCGCCAACAGTTTTTTCATGGTCGCAGGTAAGTCATTCCCGCTGCTAAGCCGCCCTGTAAAACGGTATTCGCCTTTCGGGGTGACGCTGCCTTTGCCAGACAACTGTAGATGTGAAGAAACCTGCCGCAGGCTCGCTTCCAGCCCGCCTTGTTGGCAGCGTAGCGTGGCCTGAGGCGTCGCTAACGCCAGCCCACCCAGCGGCGTTTTTACCCGCGCGTCTGCCCAAATGACGCTAGCATCCAGCGACTGGCAGCCTGAGCGATCGACCGTCGCCTCTTGCAGATCTAGCTGCACGTTTCCTTCCGCTCCGATTGGCACAATAAAACGTAGCTGGCTGAATAAGTAGCTGGCTGGAACAGAAAGCCGCCATTGATAAAGCTGCGGCTGCTGCCAGCCGCGAATGATCCCATGTCCTTCAATGCCTTCTGGGTTCTTAAACGCAATCTCCAGCGCGGGCATAAAACCCGAAAAAGTGATGTTCCAGTGCACATCGTCTAACGTTAACTTACGCCAGCTAAACCGTTGCAGATTCCCTTGCCATAACGTTCCAGCGGCCTCCGCGACCACCATTCCGGCTGGCAGGGGCACCGTAGCAAGCAAGCGGGCAGGTGCATAGCACGCCAGAAACAGTCCATAGGCCAGAACCAGAGCGACACCTGCGCTGATGCCGGATTTAAGCGTCATCCGCCCGTTCCAGCATTAGCCTGGTGACATCCACCATGCCCGGGCTTTGCTCCACGGCATTCACATCCAGCGACACAACACGTACACCGTTTTGCCGTTCCAGTTCACTCAGCCAACGTAGCAGACTATTGAAATCACTCTGCGCTAGCGTTACCGATGCCTGGCTCCCCTGCGGCTGCAAACGTACCACGGACAGTCCGTAACGCTGGGTACTTTGTGAAATCAAAATAGGCAGACTGGTTTCCCTCTGACTATTTTCCCCCTGCGCCTGATTTTCCTGTGGAATCGATGAGGCCTGTTTTTGCATCCAGTTAACGGTCTGCTGTTCACGGGAAATTGTGCGTTCCCACAGATCCTCCCGCAGTTGCCACGGCTGAACAATAGCGTAATACACCAGACAGAGCAGAAGCATCGCCGCACACACAACCATAAGCTGGCGCTCCCGCTGACTCATGGCCTGCCAGCGTTGTCGTAATTCATTCATTGCTGGCTCCTTAATGTTAACCGGCCTTCAACCCGATCGTTTTCCTGCCGCATCTCACCCGCCTGTACCTGATAATAGGCAGCAGCCTGCTGTTGAAACTGCTCCAACTCTTGATAAGACGTACCCTGCAACGCCAATCGGAATTCACCCGCAGAACCGTCGTAAGACAGCGACTGAATTTTGATCGCACTATTCTGCGTCATGAGTTGCTGCAAAGGGCTCAATTGCTCCAGTAGCCCCTTCCCTGCGTTCCCGGCAGTTGTACGTTGCAGATGCTGCTGCATCTGTGCTCGCGGGTTAACGACATTCGTTTCGGAAGGGAAAATTTGCCGATAGACGCGCACGCTCTCCTGCCGCCAATGCTCGGCCTGCTGGTAAAGCTGATAGTGCGCCCAGCCAGTATCCGCCACGACCAACAAGAGATAACAGGCAAAAGCGATGCCAACGCTACGCCACGGCAACAGGGTGTTTTGCCACGCTTTCTCCGGCGCGTAGTCGCCTTGCCGTAAATCAACCGACGCAGGTAGAGATACCGTTGCCGCCAATGTAAAGAGATCCGTTGCTGGCTGCGCCTTCCACTCGCCCTCCTCCTGCCATTCGTACTGCGACAGCTCACCGCCGACCGAGGCAGCGCTATAGCTGTATATCGCAGGCAGCGGCATAGACGCCTTCAGCAGGTCACCACACCAGGACGATTCTGCCGCTATGGCATGGCCCGTAGGCTGGCGAAACAGCCACATGTCATCATGTTGCAACGCGCTCCACCCATCCTGATGCTTTGGCAATACGCGAGCATCAGGCAATAGGGCATCAACGCGAAGACCCAACGCCTCACACTGTGTCAGCCACTGCTGCATTCGGCTTTTTTCCACCACGGCAACCGTACCGTCATCACCATGAATTTCCAACACGGCAAAATGCAGCTTTTCAATATCCGTAGCCAGTTGATCTTCTAGCATAAATGGCACGACTTGCGTCAGTTGACGCCGCGCCTGCCGGGGTAACGTCAGGGCATAAAACGTCACGTCAGTTGCCGGAACCAGAACGCGGGTAAATGTCACGGACGGATAGGCAGCCAGCGCCGGACGAACCTGCTCTATGCTACCGCGTCCCTGACTCAGTAAGTTTTCCCCATTGGATGAACGGACCTGCCATTCGATTTCGCCCTGTTCCTCTACCGGAAGGCGCACAATGAGGCACGGATGCCGAACAACCGAACCTCGATTTAATGGGGCTTTCGCGGTTTTTTGCTTCCATTTTCCCGCTAATTTCATGGATTCACCGTCCTATATCCTCCATATTGCCGCTGCACGACCTCTACCTTTTGTCCACTCAAATGAAGCAAGCTGCGTTGGTGAAAATCACTGTCGCCGACACGTACCTGAAGCTTTACAAAAAACCACTCACTTTTCACTGCCAGCACCCGCTGCGCGGTATTTTTACTATTCGGAGGTAATAATCCAGTTTGCTGCAAGACCTCCAGGCTTGCCCATCCCATACGTGGACGCTGCTGCACCAACGCTTTTGCCTGAGATATCGTCATTTCATTCAAGAAAATAGCGGATAACAGCGGGGCATCAAACTCAGTTAACGTATTGATATTAACAGACATCGCATCCACTGGCAGCGCACAGACATAAGGTAATAATCGGCGATAGAGATCGCTGTCCATACCGTAAACTGCGCGTAATTCACTGATTTCACTCATTCTCTGATTGGCTGTGCGATAGGGCACTGGCAACGTGGCATAGACCTCGTCTTCTGCCCCGTTTGCCGACGGGTAGTTATCCGCATCAATCCAGTCACGTACCGCCGCAGTGATTTTTTCTGCACGATCCGCATCTTCGCCTAGATTTTTCAACAGAAAACGGAAAACCTGCGCTGGATAAGGTGTCTTCACTAGCGTGCTTTCGTTATCCACGCCTTGATTGATCGCATTCAGATTAAAGCAGGTGCGCGCATCGCTAATCTGGCCGATGATTTCCCCTCCGTCCACCGGGAAACGGTGCCCCGGCTGGGACCAGTTTTGCCCGACAAACGTGCGGCCCGGCATATTCCGCGCATCGCGCAGTAATATCTGCCCGCTTAGCGTTTCCGCTCCCAAGGCGTACCATTTCGCCTGCTGGCGGCTCAAATGACTTTCAGTACGCAAAAACGCTTTACCTGTGCGTTCCGTGATCGCTGAGGCTATCGTTACCATTAATGCCAGAATTAAGAGCACCACCAGCAGCGCCACGCCGCGCTGACGCGACTTCATTTAACTGGCCCGGTGGTAATCAAGAACATACGCGACATTTCTCCGTAATCCCTTAAGGTCAGCACGACTTCGATTCCTTGTGGCAACTGCGTACTGTTATCCCAGCGATCGCGCCAGGTTTTATTGCTGAAAAAGCGTAAGCGGAAACCATCAACCTGAGTGAGAAGCGGTTTTACGCTGGGCTCGAGCCCTTCAATAGGATCGGGAACCGAGTGCGTTAGCCGTTCCAACGTGTGATCCCGCAGTCGATAGGCTACAGGCTGGAGTTCAGAGCGCGGCAGAATGCCAAACGGGTTCTGCCAGCCATTACGCATAAAGCTAACGCCCCAGTCATCACTTTTTAGCTGATCGCGACCGGCGTAGAATATCGAGGTGCTTCCCCGGCTGCCACGTGCGATCATTTGGGAAAAATCGCCGTCCATTTGTGAAAAAGCGCGCTGTATTTCAGCCAGACGTTCAGCCTTGCGCTGCGAAATTTCATCGTTACGCATCACACCGTTCAGTACCTGAAACGCGCTGACGCTTAATGCCGCAAAAATAGCGATCGACAGTATCATTTCCAGCAGCGTAAACCCCTGCTGACGCCTGCGCGGCGCGGCCTCTCGCACCGTTCTGGTTTGATTGCACATCCTTGTTTTACTAAACATTATTGCTTCACCACATAGGTGCGTAGCGAGGCATCGGAAGCAAAGGCATCTTTATTGCGCCGTACTTCCACATCCAGCGCCTTAGTCTGAGGATCGCCAGTTTCTACGCCCTGCCAACGCCAATGCCAACGCACGCCAGCGAATTTCGTTTCCCCTTTTACCCACGACGCTTCTGGCCAACGTTGTTCCAACCGCAGTTGAATCTGTTGGTTTTCTGCCACCCAGCCTGCAAATGTTTTCTCTTCCAGCCGGCTCAGGCTGCTTGCTTGTCTGGCAGTCGTTTGCAAAACGGCAATGCCCGCCAGAGCAAAAACGCTCAGCGCGACCAACACTTCCACCAGCGTCATTCCTTTCTGTCGCCTCATCGTTTCTTACCCTGACTCATCGACGTCACAAACCGCCCGTTGGCATCCATCTGGAGCCAATTCGAGAGCGCTTTGTTGTCAGACTTAACGAACAGGCGGAAAGGCGTGATTTCACCACCGGGCAAAATCAGGATATCAGGATCGTCGCCACTCTGTGTTTTCTCCACTTTTTTCCCATCGGCCTGCAATAGCTCAAGCCGTAATCCATCGGGCAACGTCGCCGATGCGCTCACTCGATACGGTTGCCACGGCTGCCATTTGTAGCCCTGCCAGCGATCGCCGCTGGAGATCGGCACCCCTTCCGATGCAGTTGGGCGCTGGAGTTGATAAAACTGCCAGCGATCGGGATAAATGCGCACGCCCAGCATGTATTCGTTAACCTGACTGCTTTCAGCAGCAAATTCTAACTGTGCCTGAAAACGAGCCAACTGCCAGGCGCTATCATTCTTGCGCTCGGAAGGAAATGCCATGACCACCATGCCCGCAGCAATACCAGCCAGTAACACGACCAGCATCATTTCCAGCAGGGTAAAACCCTGCTGCTTCCTCGTTGACCGCTTCATTGCGCTTCTGCCGTCCTTTTCCCGCCGTCATCGATAGCAACGCCCCACAACCCAGCTGCAACAGTCACCAACAAAGACAGACGTCTTTATTTTTTATCAAGATTCCAGTTGCCGATATCATCTTCCGTTCCCGGCATGCCATCTGGCCCCAAAGAGAAAATATCCAGCTTGCCGTGCTGACCTGGGTTTAGCAGTTGGTAGTCTGTCCCCCATGGGTCCTGCGGCAGGCGACGAATATAGCCATCGGCTGGATAGTTACGCGGTTCCGGCTGTACCGTCGGCTTCGTCACCAACGCTTTCAGCCCCTGTTCTGTGGACGGGTAGCGATTGTTATCCAGCTTGTACATATCGAGCGCGCTTTCGAGAGAGACAATATCGCTGACTGCTTTTTGTCGATCCGCCTTTTCTTTATTCCCCATCAGATTAGGCACGACCAAACTCGCCAACACGCCGAGAATGACGATCACCACCATAATTTCCAACAGGGTAAAACCACGCTGACTATAACTGTGCTGCCCATAACTACGTTGATACTGTTGCATCCTTACTTTTCCTTGTTCAATTGTTGGTTCTCTTACGAACTCATTAACGTATTCAGTTGCAGGATCGGTTGTAAAATCGCCAATACGATAAACAGCACCACTGCCGCCATGCTGACGACCAGCAGAGGTTCAAATAGCCCCAGCGCCAGCGTCATTTGTGAACTGAATTCACGATCCTGATTATCTGCCGCGCGTTCCAGCATGCTGTCCAGCTCGCCACTGCGTTCACCGCTGGCAATCATATGGCGCATCATCGGAGGAAAGAGCGCCGTCTGCTCCAGCGCTTTGTGCAGGCTAACCCCTTCTCGCACCGCATCCGTCGCCATAGAGAGTCGATGGCGAGCGTAATCATTGCTCATCACATCGCCGCTAATGCGCATCGCCTGTAGCAGCGGCACGGCACTGGCGTTGAGAATACTGAGCGTCCGCGCATAGCGTGCCGTATTCAGGCCACGGGCGATACGACCAAGCAGCGGTAAATGCAGCAGGCGTCGATGAAAACTAACGCGCCGTTTCTCCTGCCGCAACATCACCCGCAGCGCCATAAATCCTGCCAGCAACGCCAGCAGGAACCACGGTCCAAACGCACGCACGGCATCACTCATCCCCATCAACACACGAGTTGAAAGCGGCAGCGCCTGCTTCATATGAATAAATTGCTCGACGACTTTCGGCACGACAACAGACAGCAAAATACTAACCACGGCAATCGCGACCACGGTTAACACGCAGGGATAGATCATCGCCTGCTGTATGCGGCTACGCATCTGTTGACGTTGCTCGGTGTAGTCCGCCAGCCGGTTCAGCACTTCATCAAGATGACCGGACGTCTCACCTGCGGCGACCATTGCGCAGTACAAGCGTTCAAAGCTACCGGGAAAACATTTCATGGCATCAGCCAGCGAGTGGCCTTCCATCACCTTGCTGCGCACCGCTGCCATCAATTGGCTCAGATGCGGCTTTTCACTCTGCTTCGCCACTGCATCCAGCGCTTCTTCCAGCGGCAACGATGCCGCCACCAGCGTAGCCAACTGGCGCGTCAACAACGCTAAATCTGAGGTACTAATACGGATCTTGCGACGTAGGGAGAAACCCGTAGAACTGGATTTCTGCTGTTCGCCTCGGCTTTCATCGACCGACAGCGGCACCAGCCCCCGTTCCCGTAATAGCTGGCGCGCCTGCCTGGCAGAATCGGCTTCCTGACTGCCACGGCATTTTTTCCCCTGCGCATCCAGCGCTTGATAGTGGTACTGTGCCATGTCATTCCTCTTTGGTTACGCGGATCACTTCTTCCCAGGTCGTAAGCCCCGTCAGTACCTTCTCTAACCCGTCCTGACGGATCGTCGTTCGGCTCTCTCCCAGAATCTGCGCAATCGCCATTTCACCGTCACGACGATGGATCGCAGCACGGACGTCATCATTGATGAGAACCAATTCATGAATACCGATACGTCCCCGATAGCCGGTAAAGCTACACTGCGGACAACCAACGGGGCCGTGCAGCAGCGTATCCGATGCGATTCCCATCTGTTTTGCCTGAACCGGATCGACAGGCTGCGGCTGGCTACAGTCAGGACACAGCGTTCTGACCAGACGCTGTGCGAGTACGCCCAGTAGAGAAGTTGATAGCAGGAAAGGTTCTACGCCCATATCCTGCAAACGGGACAGCGCGCCCAGCGCACTATTGGTATGCAGTGTGGATAACACAAGGTGACCCGTCAGCGATGCCTGTACGGCAATTTGTGCCGTTTCCCCATCACGAATTTCCCCCACCAGCACAACGTCCGGGTCCTGGCGCAGAATGGCACGCAGTCCGCGGGCAAACGTCATATCGACCTTGGTGTTGACCTGCGTTTGCCCGATGCCTTCCAGCTCATATTCGATGGGATCTTCCACCGTCATGATGTTACGTTCCGAAGCATTCAGGCGACTAAGCGCAGCATAAAGCGTGGTACTTTTCCCCGACCCAGTCGGACCGGTGACCAGAATAATGCCGTGTGGACGATGGATTAGGCTGTCAAGCAGTTGTCGATTGCGGTCCGACATGCCCAACAATTCAAGATCGAGCTTAACGCTGTTTTTATCCAACAAACGCAGCACAACACGCTCACCGTAATTCGACGGTAGCGTGGAGACACGGACATCAACCGCCCGTCCTCCGACCCGCAGCGCCATGCGACCATCCTGCGGGATACGTTTTTCAGCAATATCCAGCTTTGCCATGACTTTGATACGCGACACCAGCAGCGAAGCTAGCTTACGCTGTGGGCGCAGAATCTCACGCAGCACGCCATCAACGCGGAAGCGGATCAGCAAATAGCGCTCATAGGTTTCGATATGAATATCCGACGCTTTATTTTTAATCGCTTCGGTCAGCATCGCGTTAATGAGGCGGATAATCGGCGCATCGTCATCAGCATCGAGCAGATCGTCGCTATCTGGCAGTTCTTCCACCAGCGTATAGAAGTCCATCTCGTTGCCGATGTCCTCCATCATACGGCGCGCTTCTTCCGAGTCGCGCTGATAGCTAATGACCAATTGCCGCTCGAATTCTTCGTCCGTGACCCGCTCAATCCTGAGCGAGCATCCTGCCACCCGACGCGCCTCCAACAACGCAGCCGCTGGCGTCTGCGCGACACAAATCGTTCGAAGGCTCGCGTCATTATCCCCCTGTAACAGCAGGATTTGCTGCGACCGTGCATAGGCGAAAGGCAATAGGGGGCGTAATTCTATAATCTGGGAGGCAGCGTCACTCATTTCCCGCCCGCCGGGTAAAATGCCACGATAGAGGACTGAACCTGACGGAACGTATAGGCATTTCCGCCTTCCGGCAAGCGCAGTAAATCGTTACTCAAAAGCCCCCCTTCGCCACGGCTCACGTCCCGCTGTTTATCTTCTTCAGCATTGAACGAATGATATTTACTGGCAGAAGCGCTCTGGTATTGGCTACGATCGCGAATAATAGAAGGACGGATAAACAGCATCAGATTACGCTTTTTCGTTTCCTGACTGTTTGAACGGAACAAATGCCCCAGAACGGGAATATCTCCCAACAGGGGCACTTTACTGGCAGACTCATTCGTACTTTTATCCAACAAGCCGCCCACCACCACGGTTTCGCCGCTGCTGACCAGCACCGCGTTATTAACGGTACGCGTATTGAATGTTGCACCGAGGTTGGTGCTGCTGCTGGAGGCCGCATCCGCTACGCTGGAGACTTCCTGTTCAATTTCCAGTAGAACAGAATCGCCTTCGTTAATTTGAGGCTTCACCTTCAGTTTAATACCGACCGTTTTACGTTCCACCGTTTGGAAAACGTTGTCACCGGATGTCGTTTGCGACCCCGCCAACACGGGCACTTCCTGACCGACGTTAAACGTTGCTTCCATATTGTCCAGCGTCACAATACTAGGCGTTGCCAGAATATCGTTCTTGCTGTTGCTGGACAGCGCCGTCATCAGCATGCCCCAGTTACCCTGATAGAAACCGGCAGCAATTCCGTTGAAACCGCCCAGTGCCGTTGTCGCTGCCGTACCAAGCGTTCCATCACGCCGGAACTGGTCCGCTCCTGCCATCATTGTCGTGATCGGTAGACCGGTGTTCGTGAACTGCGTCACCCCGGCATTCTTATTGGCCCATTGCACACCGAGATTCATCCCATCGGCATCTTGTACTTCCGCGATGATCGCTTCGACCAATACCTGTGGGCGACGGATATCCAACTGCGCAATCACCTGCTCCAGATCGCGCATGATGTCAGGCGCTGCATTCACAATCAGCGAGTTGGTTTGCTCATGCGCTTTAATCGAAATATCTTTGCGCAGCGCAGGCAGCGCATTTTGTTGGTCGGTTTGGATACTGTCGCCTACGCCCGTGAGCACTTCAACCAGATCGGCGGCTTTGGCGTATTTGAGATAGATGACCTTGGTGTTGCCTTGTACTGCCTGCTGGCGATCGAGCTGCTTGACCATATCGATAACGCGCTGGCGTGAATTCGGTTCACCACGTACCAGCACTGAGTTGGTTCGTTCATCGGCCACCACATTCGCGGTCAACATACCTGGCAAGGCGGACTTCTCGTCCATCTTGTTCAGCTCATTCACCATCTTCACCACCTCCGTGGAGGACGCGTAAGACAGTGGAATACTGGTAACATTCCGATCGCCCGTCTGATCAACCCGTTCGACGATCGTCATCAACCGCTTGATTACCCCCGCGCGCCCAGTCATCAGCAGCACGTTCGACGGCTCGTAATGTACCACGCTCCCAGCACCCGCGTTGTCGTTCAACTGACGTAGCAGCGGCGCCAAATCACGAGCCGCCACATTGTTGACTGGCACCACGCGCGTAACAACTTCATCGCCGATGCCAGGCTGATCATCACTGGCCAGCGGCATCGACGTCGATTTCGCATCCTTTGAGCGAATAATTTTCAATACATTGTTATCCATAGGGATAACAGTAAACCCATAAACATCCAGCACGCTAAGGAAGAACTGGTAATACTGCTCTTCGTTCATCATGTCATAGCTGCGTACAGTAATCGTTCCGCTAACCGACGGATCGATAATAACCGTCTTATTCAGGTTCTTACTGACGGTATTGATAAACTCTTGAATGTCCGTACCTTTAAAACTGGCGGAGAACTCAGCGCTCCACGCTAACGATGACGCCATAAGCAGAACACTCCCGCTGAGCAATAACATGCTCTTGCGGCGTACATGACTAAGCCATTGGTTTTTATGCTTCGAAAAAACCTGACGCTTAAAAAATCCCTGTCCCTTGCTAAACAAATTAGTGGTCTCCATCCAGTGCCAGATATATATCCTGCTGTTGACCATCACGCTCGACGGTCAAATTGAATTTGCTCATCCCTGCCAATTGCGCCATCGCCTGCTGTGCCTGATCCGTATCACGTAAATCCATGCCGTTTAATGACACGGCGAGATCGTTATCCTGCAAGCCTGCGCGGTAGAAAAGATCGGGATTTTTGCCGGGGTTTAACTGATATCCTTTCAGTACGTCTTCTTCCGTGACGGGAGAAATGGTGAGGTAATCCTGCGCCGTAAAGGGGGCTTTTTGAATCTCATCTTTCACCTGGCTAAAAGCGCCAGAAGACGGTGAGGCATCGGCGGTGTTTTCCTCCTGATATAAATGGAGCGCCTCATACCGCCCCTGATACTGGAGCACGACACGATCGGCAGAGATAGTCACAATTCTGGCTTCATAGCCGGGAATGGCATCGCCAACATTACGGCTGTATTGCTGACTATCTTTAGCGATAATGGCAATCGAACGCTTGGCGTCTCCACTCGCCAACACCCCTGTCAGACTGATATTTAACGATGTCAGCGGAATATCACCAGATAATGCGGCGCTGTTAACTGCGGAGGCATCCGCATCGGGAGCATGACCAAACAAGGTAAAATCACCGAGCGTAGCAGGTTTTTCTTTCGCTTGGGCAGGCGTGACCGACACGCCAACAACACGTGAATCTTCAGGTAGGAGAAAGCGCCAGGTCAGTACGGCCAACTGCTGGCAAATCAGCAGTAAAATCAGCCCCAACACAATACGTCGGATCAGCGGCGCGGGCAGTGACCGAACAGAGGCAACCAGCGAATTAAAAGACGGTTCTTTGAAAGCTTGCAATCGTGCCATAGCATAATCATCCATAATACTCCCCACGCCAGCGGCGTGGGGAAAATGCCTTATTCCGTTGCGGCGTCCCGGGTGATGGTTTCATCACCGCGGGTCGTCAGCGCGGCATTATTATTTACACGGTCTTCGAGCCTGATATTTTCAATATGACCGAAATTCCAGGCTCCCGGTACATTCTCAAAAGTGACATTTTTAAAGTCACTGTTCTTCAGGAACGTAATATCCGTGACTTTTACACTTCTGAATTTTACATTCTCAAAATGCAAGCCTTGATGATAGGCATCACGTCCAAAAGAGAACTTATACGCATCAGCCATCTCACCGATGGTCATCCCATCAACCAGAATGCTGTTTTTCTTCGCTGAACCATCAACCGTAACGTTAGATACGGTCACATCGCGGAACTGCGCGGGTTCAGCCGCAGGCTGGGTATCGTTCACGTCCGCTTTATATTTGATAGTGAAAACGAACGGCTCGTTGACAATATCACGCATCGCGTTATTACGGAATACCACGTCACGCGAGCCGCCACCATAATAGGGTCGACTCTTCATACGCAAGCCAACATCCGTCTTATTCATGACGTTATCTTCAGCAACAATTTTTTCAATCCAGGCACCGGTATGGCTACCCGTAACCACCGCGCCGTGTCCGCGGCGGAAGTAGTTATTGAAGATCCAGGCACCGCTCTGCGCTTTTTGCCCCAGCGTCGCCACTTCGGCACCGTACCCCGCCGCAAAGTTTACGCTGTCATCACCTGTATCAAAAAAGTTATTGAATACCATGACATTTTGACTGTTACCGAATTCAATACCATCCGCATTATTCGCATCGTACGTCGTGTGCACCAGCGCATTCATCGCCACATTTTCGGATTCCAGCACCATCACGCCGTGATAAGCCGGGTTCAGAATCGTCAGCCCTTCCAGATACATGTTGCTCACGCCGCGCAGCGTCATCAGGCTGGAGCGTCGGTTTTTGTACGCTTCCTCCAGTGACATCCCTTCATTAACGGCTTTGGCCGTTTGGTCTTTTGCCAGAATACCATCACTGCCAACATTGGTCGCTTTGCTCGCACGGTAGAGCGGCAATTCATTCTTTAATTCATCAATTTCAGTAATGTTTGTATCACTGGCTTTAATGCCGCGCGCCCAACCGTTACCATCAATCGTACCCTGCCCGACGATACGAATATTTTTAAAGGTACCGGCATGGCTACTGCCCCGATCGTCGGCTTCCAGCACGTTGATCAACGAAGGTGGGCGTTTAGGCAATTGAGGTGAAGTGTAAGGGTAGAGATAGTAGCCGCGAGCGAGCGGATAGTCGTCGCCGCTTGCCGACCCCAGCAGCGTAGCGCCTTTTGCAACTTCAAACGTCATGTCGCTATGCAGGAACAGCGCGCCGGTTTTAAACGTCCCCCCTTCAACCACGACTTTACACCCTTTCGGATAGGCGGCTAGCGTACAGTCATCAATCGCTTTCTGAATCGCCAACGTATCGTTTGCTATCCCATCGCCTTTCGCACCGTAGTTAGTCACGTTCAGTGAGACTGGCGTGGCCGTCGTTTTCTGCACGACCGTTTCGCTATCAACGGATTCTTTGCCGTCGTCGTAAAGCGCACGCACCGTGAAGCGGTATTCCGTTTCCGGCGACAGGTTAGCCACCTTGAAATTATGGAAGCTGACGCGAACATGCCAGTTGGCGGTATCGATCGAATTGTAGAAGTTATCGATATAAGGCTTGGCTGGCGAGTGGGTGTTCTGGTTATCAATGGTTCCGCCCAACAAGGTTCCATTCATGTAGACACGATAATCTTTAATGCCTGCGGCAGGTTTAGTCGGTTTTTCCCAAGCCAGCACCACGCTGCTATTATCATAGGCCAGCGTCGGCACCTTAAGATTCTGCGGCGCTGCGGAACGATCGACACCGACATCCGGCGTTGAGTCGCTATCGCTGCATCCAGCAATCAGGCCGCTCAAGACGACTGTCGCGCAGAGTGTAAGACGAGTACGGGGTAAAAAGTAATTCATAGTATTTCCTGTATTTTTACTATTATTTTCCCGATATGTCTCACCCTGTGGCAGATTCATTACCACAGAATGATTGATATTGGGCAGAGAGATTACAGATAACTATTTCAATAAAAATAATGAGCAATGGCGATAGCTACGGGAGGGAGATAGCCAATTTCCCAGAGCCGGCATTTTCCAGAACATATTTCTCAACGGCGGCGATAGATTTCCCAACGCTATAGACATAAGGTGGGCTCCACTCCAATTCATTGGTGCAGGTCTCCAACGCCCATCCCGGTACTGTTTTTCCAGCGCTTGTAGCGGCGGCTTTCTCGGTTTCTTGCAATGCACTACATTTATCCAAGGCAATTTGATTCAGATGACTTGCCGGATTGCCATTGAACCAGGAACCGTTGTCTTTAAATTTACTTCCCTTGTAGGCACCAATAATCAGCTTTTCGTCTGCCGCACCGCCCTGGAAATTAAAAACATTACTTTCGGAAAGAATCGATGAATCGAAGCCCATCCCAATGGCATACAGAATGGGGTAATTTGTATCCGTTGCGCCACGGTAGTAGTTATTAAGTAAATGCACCTGACCAAAGCGCACTCGCGGCGAACGCTGCACGCTGTTGTCCCACAAATTGCCTTCAAAAGTGATCCGATATTCCCCTTTATCACCGTCGCCTGAGCCGATTAATACCGTTTTGTCATGCTGGGAGAAAATGTTGTAGGAAATCGTCAGATAATCGGCGCCATCTTCTATATCCAGTAGGCCATCATGGCGTTGGATATGTTTACCAAACAGCACCGGCTCCTGATAGTCAGGGTGTTCACCGTCTGTAAAGGTACAGTGGTCGACCCAGACATTTTTGCTGGCATTAATCGACACGGAATCATAACGCGCATTCCAGTTGCCTTTATCTCCATCACCCGCATCCCAAGCGGGGGCAAAATCACGCGGTGCCTGAAACGTAATATTACGGATAATGATGTTACTGTTATCCGTTTTGCCAAACGTGTGACTTAACGTATTGAGGGATAAGTAGCCTTCCACCAGTTTCGCATCGCTACCCACACCTAAAATCGTGGTATTCGGCGGAACCTGAAATTGAATCTGTGCTTTCTGGTTGTTGGCATACTGCGAACGCTGACCATTCTGTTTTTTCAACAGGCTAAGTTCTGCACTGGCGGCTAACGCATCAGCTCCACCGGCATCCGCCGTAGCTTTCAGTTGTGCCATATAGTTCTGATCGAACGCTTTAACATATAAATCAAAATCGAACGTCGTTTTATTCGGTTTGGTTTTATAATCCTCAGCATTCGCATAGCGCCCATTTCCTAAATCATCACCACGAATAGTGCCTTGCCAATAGATAATCTTGGGTTCTAACTTTACCTGTAACTCCGCATCGGAGTCGCCGGCAATATAACGAACACTGCGGATGTTATTTAACGCATCTTTTAATTCTTGACGATTGGTAACGACATAAATGCTATTTTCATGTGCGCCCTCACCTCCCGTCGTCGCATAAAATTTACCATCCGTGTTCTGATATTGTGCAGCCCAACCAAACGGTGCCGTTTTCACCTGTAAGTCTGGCGGGGTCGTTTCTGCCACTGGTTGCTGACTGTTGTCACACCCAGAAAGTGCTATCCCAGAAAAAGCAATAGCTACCGCACAGGCACGTAAACGACCCGTTCCAATAACCGCTCTAAACATTTCATCCCTCAGTATTTTTTAATTATTAAAATGGAAATAACACATTCGCAAAAAACCCTGCGATACTAATCACATTCTTTAAAATTTTTTTTATTTGTAATTTAATGGCAGATTGACGTTTTCCTTATTGATAAAAAAGTAGCGCAACACCTGTAGTAAAAACCACATAGTAACGCGGCTAATTTAACGCTCAGGATGGTTAATCAAATTATTAGGGTTTCTCCGAATTCATTGACCACTAAGCATCAAAAAGAAACATCATGCCTACAATGGTAAAACATGATTTCATTAAAGCAAATCCGCACTTTTTTTTTGCGACCCGTATCAAGGTTCCATCCGTGATTATTATCATTACAATAGTTTTTAATCAAAATGGAGGAGCTGTCACATAACCGAGAGATTCGATTTTTAGTTCTTTCTATTTTTTACAAAATAAGGCAGATAGCACCATCCGTTTGCACAACTTTCGTTTATGATGTGATGCTGCTACACGGCCTAAGGATAGATAATTAAGGATTAGCGCATGGACAACGCACCGGACACACAGACACATTCACAACCAGCGCTACTTGCCAAATATCCGATGCCCGGTTATCTGATGGTTGTTTACGCTTTGCTTTTTATCGCGCTAGGCTGGTTCAGCCACCAGCGCTGGGGTAGCCCTACGGCGTCTCCGACAGCCACTTTAGCCGTTCACGCCGCGGCCTTGCCGGCGGTTGAGGGACAAGCACTCGCGGCTACGGAGGTACGTGCTGATACACCAGTGTCCCCTGAGAAAAAGACCACGCTGCCATTACCTGCTATCAGCAATGGCGAAATTCCGCCGCTGACCTACAGCGCACATGTTTATACGTCCGACGAAGCCAAGCGCAGTATCACACTCAACGGCCTACAGTTCCGAGAAGGTGATTCGCCAGTAGAAGGGCTCACCATAGAACAGATCCAGCAAGATATGACGATTTTCAGCGTAGAGGGCGAGGTATTTATTCTGGAAGCACTGGAAGACTGGCCAGGCGGAAAATTCAACGAAAATGAACGTTCCGCCGACGATGAAAGTGGAAGCGTCGCGCCTTAGCCGTGGTTGCGCATGGCATCAATAAACGGTGCCAGCGTACGGTTAAATTCCGAACACTGCGCCTCTTTTGGCGTACTGTCTTTTAATAACCCTTGATACAGACTTTCACTGCGCTGCGGCAAAGCCTGATAGTTCGCAACATTCCAGCCTCTTTGCTTCGCCACAGCTAATGCCACATTGGCAACCGTCGCATCATCGGGAAGATCGCTACGATTACATTTCGATTTAAGATATCGGGTGGCAGCAACCAATGACGACAGCTGATTCAGTTGATCGTTAGGAGAAACGGTTACCGCAGAAGACTGGCCTGCCACCGTTCCTTTGTGGGCAGACGTTCCTGTTTGTTGGCACCCGGCCAGCGTGACGCAAAGCAGCGTTAACGCAGAAAATTTAGACAGAGATAACGACATGACAAACTCATCCTGATTGAGATTAACGGTAGGCATTCTAGCAAATGATAAGCCGCTGTCACGGCATGTTTATGTCGCTCCCAGTCAGACGACTGGGAGCCGAGGATATCAGGCAACAGAGCCTTTTCCTGATGAAGGTTTAGCCGTCGGTAAAATACCATCGGCGCGAAACATCGCCTTAATACCGCGCACCGCCTGCCGAATACGATCCTGATTTTCGATCAAGGCAAACCGGACATGGGTGTCGCCATAATCTCCAAAACCAATTCCAGGTGAAACACACACCTTCGCTTCCGATAGCAGGCGCTTGGCAAACTCCAGCGACCCCAAGTGCGCATAGGCATCAGGAATTTTCGCCCACACGTACATTGACGCTTTCGGTTCATCAACCATCCAACCTGCCTCATGCAGACCGCGCACCAAAACGTTACGGCGCTGGCGATACTGCTCGGCAATATCACGTACACATTGCTGATCGCCTTCCAACGCGGCGATTGCGGCAACCTGCAACGGCGTAAACGTACCGTAATCGTGATAGCTCTTGATCCGTGCTAATGCGTTGACCAGTTCAGGGTTTCCGACCATAAAGCCAATGCGCCAGCCTGCCATGTTATAGCTTTTGGACAGCGTGAAGAACTCTACTGCGATGTCCTTTGCGCCGGGAACCTGCATGATCGACGGTGCCTTCCAGTCGTCATACACAATATCGGCATAGGCCAAATCATGGATCACCAACACATTGTACTGTTTCGCTAACTTAACAACGCGCTCAAAGAAATCCAGTTCGACGCACTGCGCCGTCGGGTTCGACGGGAAGCCAAGAATCATCATTTTCGGCTTCGGAATACTCTCGCGGATCGCACGTTCTAATTCATTAAAGAAATCGACACCCTCCACTAGCGGCACAGAACGCACCTGGGCTCCAGCAATCACCGCACCATAAATGTGAATCGGATAACTTGGGTTCGGCACCAGCACCGTATCACCATGATCCAATGTTGCCAGCATCAGGTGCGCCAACCCCTCTTTGGAACCAATAGTGACGATAGCCTCGCTTTCAGGATCGATATCAACCTCATAGCGTTCGGCATACCAGCGAGAGATCGCACGGCGTAAGCGCGGAATACCTCGGGATGTCGAATAGCCATGGGTATCTTCGCGTTGTGCAACCGTACAAAGTTTTTCCACGATATGAGGAGGCGTTGGGCCGTCAGGGTTACCCATGCTGAAATCAATAATGTCTTCGCCACGACGACGCGCAGCCATTTTTAATTCAGCAGTAATATTAAATACATACGGGGGAAGACGATCGATGCGCGTAAAACGGCGCGGAGAAGTAGAATCAGCCATAACATCCTCAAATTAACGTGAGCGCCCGGACCGTCCGAGCGACGCAGTGCCTGTAAAAGGCACTCTACTCAACATCTTTCGAATCGCACGAAGCCAGTTTTCGTTGACTACCGCTTTCGTTAACCACAAGAGCACATGCGACCTGAAGTGTGATGAGTCTATTCAAGCTATCCCAGATAATTCGCTCTGTCGATACCCGTTCATAAATTTTCTCGGTCTGGAAGTAACCCCCCATTTATTTCTGGCTAAAATCGCGAAAAATAAAGAATACGCGCCGGAAGAAGCATTACACTTTACAACCCGATCAGGCCTTCTAAGCTCGGGACACGAGATGGTTGATTTGAGAGGAGGACTCAAGAGTAAGCCTATGACCGAGATGCGATTTTTCACCGAAAGTTGGCCAATAGAGGGCGCATTTACCATTTCACGCGGCAGCAAGCGTCAGGCCGATGTCGTTGTCGTGGCGCTTCAGTGCAATAACATAACGGGCTATGGCGAGTGCGTCCCCTATTCGCGCTACGGTGAATCTCTGGATAGCGTAATAGCTCAGCTCACGTCACTGAACAGCGACGTTCGTAATGGTTTAGACCGAGAGCACTTGCAAACCATCCTGCCTGCCGGCGCGGCACGCAATGCGCTCGATTGCGCGTTCTGGGATCTGGAGTGCAAACAACATCAGCAGCGCATTTGGCAGCGCCTGAATCTTCCTTTGCCTACCGCACTGGAGACGGCCTATACGCTATCGCTTGATACACCAGATGGTATGCGACACGCCGCAATATGCAATGCCCATCGCCCTCTTCTCAAGTTAAAACTGGCTGACACCGACGATCTGGCCAGAGTGGCAGCCGTCCGCGAAGGAGCCCCATTGGCTCGCCTGATTGTCGATGCCAATGAAGGATGGGATACCGATCGCTATCTGACGCTGGTTCCTGAACTCGCCGCGCTTGGCGTAACGATGATCGAGCAACCTTTCCCGGCAGGTCAGGATGACGTGCTGGCAGATCTACCCCGCCCTATTCCCGTCTGTGCCGATGAGTCCTGTCATGACAGTCAGTCGCTAACCGCTCTGATAGGGCGCTATGACATGATTAACATCAAGCTGGATAAAACCGGTGGACTGACTGAAGCCTTGCGTTTGCGAAAATACGCGCAGGAACAAGGTTTAAAAATCATGGTCGGCTGCATGGTAAGCACATCGCTGTCGATGGCTCCTGCATTTGTCGTAGCGCAGGGTGCCACCGTGGTCGATTTGGATGGTCCGCTGCTCTTACAGCGCGATCGCAATAACGGGTTGCATTATAACGGTAGCGAAATATTACCGCCCAACGCATTATTGTGGGGATAACGTGTATTAACCTGCATTGAGCAACTATTAAGGAGTGTTGTGATGCAACGTCTTGTTTACGTTGATGGACAGTATTTAGAAGAGAATGAAGCGAAAATTTCCGTATTTGACCGTGGCTTCCTGTTTGCCGACGCTGTCTATGAAGTGACTGCGGTAATCGATGGCAAGCTGGTTGATTTTCCCGATCACATCACTCGCCTGCAACGCTCCTGCCGCGAATTATCGCTGACGCTGCCCGTCACCGCTGAGGCGCTCAAAGATATTCACGACGAACTGATCGGCAAAAACGATCTGCAAGAAGGTGCGATCTACTTACAGCTTAGCCGCGGCAATGCTGGCGATCGTGATTTCTATTTCCCTTCTGCGGACGTCAAATCCACGCTGGTTTTATTCACTCAGGCTCGTTCGCTGGTCGGCAACCCTAAGGCAACAACGGGGTTACACATTGTCACCACCGAGGATATCCGCTGGCACCGTCGGGATATCAAAACCGTCAGCCTGCTCGCTGCCAGCCTGGCGAAAGAGTATGCCCACGCCAATAAGGCCGATGACGCCTTCTTTGTCGAAGATGGCTTCATCACCGAAGGCAGCTCTTGCAACTGCTACATCGTCCTGCATGACAACACGGTGGTAACCCGACCGCTTAGCAACGATATTCTGCACGGCATCACACGTCAGTCGCTGCTCAAACTGGCAGAAAAGGATGGTATTACGCTAGAAGAACGCTGTTTTACACCAGAAGAGGCGTATCACGCCAAAGAGATTTTTGTCAGTTCAGCCACTATGCTTGTCCTTCCTGTCGTCATGCTGGATGGAAAAACGATCGGCGATGGCAAGCCAGGTCACATTACTCAACGGCTACGTGACATCTATCTCGATATGATTAAACAGCAGGGAAAATAGCCGCCATTCACGCTTCGTGCGGCATAGATGTTCATCCGTTATCCGTTCAATACCGGATAACGGATAGCTGAGTAGATTATTTATCCTCCCCCGAGATACTATCAGGCAGCGCTAGCCCCGAATTTTCCAGCACCATCTTCTGCGGCACAGCCAGTGGAATGTTTGAGGCACGTAACCGTTTGATAATCGCAAACAACAGGTCGCTTTTCGCTTCCGATACCATTCTCGGGCTACTGACATAGCCCGTCACACTCAACACCATGCCTGTCGGGTTCAGTTGGCTGAATTTCACTGACGGTGCTGGTGATTCCAAAATAGCATCGTGGTTGATATAAGCGTCCAGCAACAGGGTTCGGACTTCTTCAGGATCGATATCCAACGGGAACGTCAGCGCCAGCGTCGCAACCCCAAACGGGTTCCCCATGGTAATATTGCGCACATTCTGTGAGATGAATTGAGAATTCGGCACGATTACCGTCGAACGGTCGCCTAGTTGAATTTCCGTCGCACGCACATTAATCCGACGAATATCGCCCTCAACCCCGCTGATACTCACTGAATCCCCGACTTTCACCGGACGCTCCGTCAATAGAATCAGGCCAGAGATAAAGTTCTTCACTATCTCCTGTAAGCCAAAACCGATACCCACCGACAGCGCGCTGACAATCCACGCCAGCTTGTTCCATTGAATCCCCAATGTCGCTAACGTCAGCAGGATAATCAGGATATAGCCGATGTTGCTGAACAGCGTCACCAGCGACGCCCGGATTCCACGTTCCAGCGTCGTTTTAGGAAGAAACTCGTCTTCCAACCAGCGTTTTGAGGAGCGTAAAACATAAACCCCAACGACCAGAAAGAGCACGGCATTGACCAGATGAGCAGGCACGATGCTCAAGGTTTCCAACCCTTTGCCACCCCAGATTTCAACGGCTTTTTGCACCAACTCCAGAGGTGTAGTCGTGCCAAATGTGCCGTTTAGTAAGGCAACGGCCGCCATCAAGATTAAAAAGACTTTACCGCCAGCCGACAGAAGCAATGTGGCTTGAGCCAGATGCCGATCGTCCAAATTGAGCGAATTTTTCATTCGCTTGCCGCTGGCATTGTTGGGAGAGAAAAGGCTTTCGCAGATATCGGTAATAAACGTTGAGAACAAATACAGGCAGGAGAACACCATGCCAATCCACACCAGTTCGAACGCCAGGAAACGAGCCAGTGAGATATAACCGATGACCAACGACACCAGAATTGAGAATGACGTAGCCAATACCGCAAGATGGATAATGCCAGATAGCGTCGAACGCGCTTCCGGCTGCTCCCCAGAATGTACCATCTGCCGCCGAATCTGATCGCTTTTTAGCGTGATCGTCCCTGCGGTGAAGGCTAAGAACAGTGCAGATAAGCCGTTCACCATAATGGTTGCCGCTACCGATGTCCCTACCGTCGCCGTCACTTGTTCAATAAAGCCGAAGATCAGAATAATACCGGCGGCAACAACAGGAAACGGCTTCATGGCCTTTGCGACTGGGTTAGCAATCGCGGGTAAACGCCACGAAGGGCGTTGATTTGACAGAAATGCTCGCCCCAGTCCAGCAATCATCGAACAGAAGATTGCCTGTCTCACCAACGCATCAAGGAACGACACGACGCGTTCTGTCGCCTCACCATGACGCGTGAACGTAAAATCAATCAAATTCACCGCAATACCGATCGTGACTACGGTTGAAATAACCGATGCTGTGGCTAAAAAACTCCGTCGCAAGCGTCCTTCCGGTAACCAGTGGATTCCCGCCCAGGCCAGATATTTTTCCAGATACCGCCGCCCTGCCGAACTCATAGCCATGGCAATCAGAATCAGGAAAGCAGAACCGTAACGCCAGTCTGGTTCCCAGGCCACCGTAAAGGCGTCACTTAATTGATCCTGAAAGGTGCTCAGGCGACGGACATCTTCAGCCTGCGGAGCCACAAGCGGTGCCCAGAAACGCCCGCCCAGAATACTGCCGGAGTTCAATGCCAACTGTGTTTTCAGTGCGCTACGTCGTAGAGTAACAATTTGCGCCGACAGATTAGCGGCACTGGTGCGTAAAGCCTGAATTTGTTCGATCTGCGCATCCATTTTTGCTTTTTGCGCATTCAGACTGTTGCGCTTACGCGTCACTTCACTGGTTTCATTAAGACTGGAACCAGACTCTGGCGCGGGCCCTAATACATCCAACTGAGCCTGAATTTGAGCACGTAGCGGCGCAACCGCATTAGAAAGCTCGTTGGCGCTATTCACCAATTCCTGTGTCGTGTCATTCAACGCGCCAAATTTGCTGTCGTTATTCGTGCCTGAAACCTGCTGTTTGATGCTATCTAACTGTTTTTGTAGCTTGACCAACTCAGCATCAACATTAATTTTTACTGGAGCCTCAGTCTGAGCGGGCTGTGGGTCTGGATCAGAACCCGCATTCGCCGCCGCTGCATATCCAGCAGGCAGCACTAACATCGTCAATAGACAAATGCGTAAAAATGCGGATGAAAGAATGTTCATAAATCAAAAGGTTCCAAAGTTCGACGAAATAGCGAATTCATCAATAGCCAAGCAACGACCCCAGCATGTGAAAGCTGCCTGCACTCATCCCACGTCCAACAAGTGCGGACATAGTGTACCAACAGCGTAGGGCGCAGAATATGCCTGTTCATAACTTGAAAAGAATTACTGAACGCATCCAGCAGACAAAAATGAAATTTTCATTGCTATGTGTAATTCGTGTGGAGAGGGCTCGCAATTGTGCAAAAAATTCACACCAGCAAAAGCAATATTCATCAAAGTTGTACAGGGATTCACCGTATAACGTAAATCCCGCGCCAATCCGTTGACTCACTGGGGCGTGTGGGTATAATCCAGCGCACTGTTGCAACAAGCAGCGGTCACTTCTTTGCGTAATGCGCCCTTAGCTCAGTTGGATAGAGCAACGGCCTTCTAAGCCGTAGGTCACAGGTTCGAGCCCTGTAGGGCGTACCATTTCGAAGTAAACAGACGTCAACCGACGTCTTTTTTTATGTCTAAAATTCAGTGAATTAGCTATAAATTCGCTGTTTTCAATCAACCAGACTCTACCGACATCTCCGTACATCAAGTAGGATTTGTTGGTATAAGTGATGGTACAAGCCCGTTCAATGAATTCTTATACCAACAGCCAGCATAACTACACCGCGAAAAATCGAAAAACGCGGCGTGCTTGATGAGTGCGTAAAATTAGTCAAGCCTGTAATCAGGTGTTCCGTTACACCATTATCATTCACCGAGCAGAAAATAATCCAGCATCAAGCTATTCGGTGGTAATGCCCCTGCGTGATAACTCCCCTTCTCCACGCAGAGATGCCACACGGTGTGACCGTTTTTCCTTCTTTCCTCGATTATTCAAACCACAACGAAGAAAGCCCTATCACCATCACAATGCCCATAACCACCTGAATCAAGACGATAAAAAATGCAATAACGCCAAGTACTGTAATTTTTCTACGAAGAATAAACGTAATACCGGAAAGTACAGCGCTGAACAGAATTGTTTTAAGCAGGTAAGCTAACGGCACCATTGCTGCGTAGCCTGCCTGTACACCGACCATCCCAATAAGACCAAGAAACAAGCCGCCGCAAAAACCCCATCCCCAGAACGTCATCGGCAAACTTAGTTGCCCAGTTACCAGCTTTTTCAGCACAGTAGCATCCCTTCTATAGTATTAGTGTATTAACAATCATTATCCGCCAGATATTTTGGGCTGCCGCAAACATTAATTCCAGCTAAATACGACTTTCGTGAGGGCAAACCGCGGGAAGTGAGAGAGGCTGATGGAACAGATCTATAGTGCGGATAAATGAGTAAATCCAGAAAAGAATCTCGCCGTGGCTAAAGGATTTTCTGCGCGTCTGGCAGCGTAAACTTATGGCGTTGACGCTGCCATGCATACCGGTCAACTTCGTGCGGAACTGATTGGTTGGTACAAACCTGTCGCGATTCAGAGCGGACTATCAGATTTGATTTTGCCCTAACGGAAAGCGGCTAAAAAGATCGCCAGACGGCGATCAGAAAAGCTGCCGTATTGGCAAATCACGCCCCTGGACAGACTTTCAACGCGTCTCACAAAACTAAGCCCCTATCAGCAGAGGAATCAGATGATTTTCAGTCAGAGGGGCAAGTTTAATATGATTATGCTGGCTCGGTTCAAACCAGATCACTTCCTCAATTTCTGCGGCGGGTTCGAAATCAGTTTTATCTGTCGATATGCGAAAAATGTCAGCATATACCCTATGCCCAGGCTCATTAGCAGCGATATCAGTGAAACTGCCGACCGATACAAGCTCATCAAGTGAAACAATGAAATTGAGCTCCTCTTTCAGCTCACGCACCAACGCCGCTTCTGGTAGCTCTCCCGCTTCAGGTTTTCCTCCAGGCTGCATAAAGTAGTGAGTGCCACGTTTCCTCACTAACAGGCAACGTCCTTTACTATCGGTGATAATCGCCGCTGCAATGTTAATTGTACCTATTGTGCTCACTATCTTTCCCTCCGTATGCGGTTTATATTGCGCCTTAAATGTTTATGTTCAACATCTCACTAAACAACAGGCGGCCATGAACTCAACAAGGACGCTATGATAAGCAATTACGTGTGTTATGTAACTTCTAAGCTTCACACAACACGGCACCAGAAGCGTCCGCTTTCCTTCGCCATTGTGATAACAAACCTTGAGCCCGTTCTAATCGATTAGTGGCAGTGTTTCTCAGGCGACTCAATATCGGCCAAGACACATTTTGATCTCGTTATCGGCAATCTTTTCAGTTAGCCGCTCCTAACCCCATGGATGCCAGCGGTGAATCCGGTAAGACAGGGGCTTCTGCACTGACGTCGATCCTGACCGCACACCTGATCATGAATATAATTCATATTTGATGAAATTAACTCTCTTTCACTCACCCAATGACTCTGGCATAAAATATGCAATATTAACTTATCGACAACATGAAGATAACTGAATAAGAAACAATCAAAGTCATTAAAATCAACAAATTAATTCAGTTTTCACATCAAAATTTAGGATACAAGAACACAATGAACAAAGATTTTACATTTACCATTAAAAGCATTTGTTTCGATGAAAATTATAACCCTTCAGGAAATACGCGCATCACGACCAACTTTGCTAACCTGGCCAGAGGAGAGAAGCGTCAGGAGAACTTACGCAATACGTTAGTGATGATTGACAATCGTTTCAATTCTCTGGCGCATTGGGATAACCCCAAAGGCGATCGTTACTCTGTCGAACTTGAAATCATTTCCGTCGAGATTGATATTGAAGGCAATGGCGACACCTTCCCGGCAATTGAGATATTGAAAACGAATATTGTTGATAAAAAAACAAACGAACGCATTGAAGGCATTGTAGGAAATAACTTTTCTTCTTACGTGCGAGATTATGATTTTAGCGTATTACTGCCAGAACATAATAAGAGTCACCCCGGATTTAGCACGCCAGATAATTTTGGCGATCTGCATGGGAAATTATTTAAATGTTTCACAAATTCAATTTATTACAAAAATAACTTTAATAAACAACCCGTTATATGCTTGAGCGTTTCAAGTAAAAACACCTATCATCGGACGGGGAATCAGCATCCTGTATTAGGCATCGAATACCAGCAAAATGAGTCTTCCTTGACCGATCATTATTTCGAAAAAATGGGATTACAGGCTCGCTACTTTATGCCTGCAAATAGTGTCGCACCTTTAGCGTTTTATTTTTCTGGTGATTTACTGAGCGATTACACGAATCTTGAGCTTATCAGTACCATCAGCACGATGGAGACTTTCCAAAAGATTTATCGACCTGAGATTTACAATGCTAACTCGGCAGCAGGGCAATACTATCAACCCAATCTGAACCATCAGGATCATTCATTAACAAAAATTGTTTATGATCGGGTAGAGCGTAGTCAGTTGGCGATTGAGCAAGGAAAGTTTACTGAAGAGCAATTCATCAAACCCTACAAGAATATTCTTGAACAATGGTCTGCTCACTACGCGCTTTGATTCACTAAAACGATAAGGTCACCTGTTATGAAAAGATTGCTCCCCACGTCAACTGCTGGCAGTTTGCCCAAACCGTCCTGGCTCGCAGAGCCTGAGAAACTGTGGTCCCCCTGGAAATTACAAAACGAAGAGTTAATTGACGGGAAAAAAGACGCTCTGAGTTTATCGCTGTTTGATCAACTGCGCGCAGGTATTGATATTGTCAGCGATGGCGAACAAACGCGCCAACACTTTGTTACAACGTTCATTGAGCACCTTAGCGGCGTGGACTTTGAGAAGCGTGAAGTCGTTAAAATTCGTAATCGCTATGACGCGAGCGTACCGACTGTTGTCGGTGCGGTGGCGCGTCAAAAACCCGTTTTTGTTGAAGATGCCAAATTCTTACGTCAGCTCACCAAGCAACCAATTAAATGGGCTCTGCCGGGGCCGATGACGATGATCGATACGCTGTATGATAACCACTATAAAAGCCGCGAAAAACTGGCCTGGGAATTCGCCAAAATTCTCAATCAGGAAGCCAAAGAATTAGAAGCAGCGGGTGTGGATATTATTCAGTTTGATGAACCAGCCTTTAATGTCTTTTTTGAAGAAGTGAATGATTGGGGTATCGCCGCGTTAGAAAGAGCGATTGAAGGGCTGAAATGTGAGACGGCGGTACACATTTGCTACGGGTATGGCATCAAAGCCAATACCGATTGGAAAAAGACGCTGGGATCAGAGTGGCGACAATATGAAGAAGCGTTTCCTAAACTGCAAACGTCCAATATCGATATCATCTCGCTGGAATGCCACAACTCGCGTGTTCCCATGGATCTGCTTGAACTGATTCGCGGTAAAAAAGTGATGGTTGGAGCCATTGACGTGGCAACCAATGCCGTCGAGACACCGGAAGACGTCGCCAATACGCTACGCAAAGCACTTCAGTTTGTCGATGCCGACAAGCTCTACCCTTCAACCAACTGTGGTATGGCTCCTTTATCTCGTCGGGTAGCTACAGGCAAGCTCAATGCGTTAAGTGCAGGCGCAGAAATCATTCGAAGAGAACTTTCGGCTAAGTAACGCTATAGACACGTCTCTCGTGTCAGCATCCCTGTCAGATAAAAAAAGACCCCGGATAAATCTATCCAGGGTCTTTATATAGTGAGAAACCGTCGCCGCTTAAGGATTAGCCGCGGTTCTCTTCAATGTAGCGAGCCAATTCTGCTGGGGTCTTCAGAACGGTAGCGACTTCGGTTGGTGGGATCACGCAGCCGTAAACGTCCTGCACTTCCAGCACCAGATCGACCGCCAAAATCGAGTCGAGAATATCAGACTCAATCAGTTCATCGTTAAAGCCCACTTTACGGGATAAGATCTTTTCAAACAGCGCGAGTATTTCTTGTTCCATGATTTTTCCTAAGAAAATTAAATCGTGCGGGCATGAGTATCCAGCAGTTTACGATCGATTTTGCCGTTAGGATTCAGCGGCAACGCATCTTTTATAATGATTTGGGAAGGCACCATATAGGGTGGAATCACCTTAGAGAGCGAGGTTTTAATCGCTTCTGGTGCTAAGTTCGTCACGCAGAATGCTGCAATACGCAGCACACCACCGCCCGATTTCATCAACGGCAGGACAACCGCTTCGCTGATGTCGGATATCGCCAGCAGGCGGTTTTCAATCTCGTTGATTTCAATACGGTAACCATTGAGTTTGATCTGGCTGTCATTTCGCCCCTGACAGTACAACAACCCGTTCTCATAGCCCAGGTCGCCGGTTCTGTAGCCTCGAAATGCTTCACTTTCCCGATGCAACAATTTCTCCGCGTTCTCCTGTGCGAGCCCAAGGTAGCCACGCATCACGTTTTTCCCCCAGATAATCAACTCACCTTCAGAGGTAATTTCCATTCTGGAGTCCGGCATCATCGCGCCGACGGGCAGCAGATCGTTGTCGCTGTGCAGAATGTCATCGGTGATTTCGATAACGGTGGTAGCCACAGTCGCTTCCGTTGGGCCATAGGAGTTGAGGATTTTGGCGTTAGGGAAGCGTCGACGTAACTGCTTTACCAACGCTTTATTGAGCACTTCGCCAATAAAGACAAAGACGTTAAGTTCAGGTAGATATTCACTGTTGAACTGAGGGGAAAGCAGTTTCTGGTAGGCGAAAGAGGGCGTTGAAACCCAGACGGAAACGCCGTTGTCTTTCAGGCGATCGAGCCAATTTTCTGCTGCAATATCCTCTTTCGCATTCAGGACGATGTGCCCTCCGGTTGCCAGATTCGCCAGTAGCGGGATCAGGGAGAGATCGAAGCTGAACACGGCATGGTTCATCAGCACCGGCACATCTGGCAGCGCAAAGTCCTCACGCACCCATTTCATAAAGTGCCACAGACTTTCACGCCCGATCTGCACCCCTTTCGGTTTCCCGGTGCTGCCGGAGGTGAACATGATATAGGCGAGATCCTGCTCGACCAACGCCTGCCCCACTTCACCCGTCGCAATGAACTGCCTGGTCGCAACATCGTAGTAGTAAGGGGCGTTCGCCAGGTGGCAAATCTCCTTAAGCCTCTCCTGCGGATAAATACAGTCCACCGGGATATACGGAATGTTATGTAGCAGGCAGCTATAGATCGCCACGGCAAACTCTGCCTGCTGATGCCCATATAACACCACTGGCGGACCCGCAGGCTGCCGACATTGCTGATAGCGAGTCGACCAGTCAGTGACAGCGACGGATAGCTGTTGCCAGGTCATCGCTTCATCGCTGCCGCTAATCGCCAACTGAGTTGGGTTAGCGGGCTCGAGTAATGCCGCACGCAGGAAATCTTGCAGTTCCTGAAGTTCTGAGTGAAGGTTCATAGAGGAGACATTCCGCTAAAGATGTAGAGGGAGGCCGCAGCGCTTGTCAGCGTCAGAATTCGACCGATGAACACAATAACCGGGTGATGCAGACAATTATTCAAAACCGGACTACGTTTGGCAGACCACTGCAACATGTTATGAACAACGGAAATGGCACCAAACAGCGCGCCGCTAATAACATAGTGTCGTTCAAGCCCGTTCCATGCCCCCATGCAAAACAGCGTGCAGAAAATGCCAATATTCTGCGCCAGCGTTTTGTTCTGTCGGAAAAAATCGAGCTTCATCAGATTCATATAAATCGGCATAAAGACCACATCCCTCAGCCATTCAGACAGGCTGATGTGGAAGCGTCGCCAGAAATCCTGCGGGTTTTTAGCCAGAATGGGCATATTAAAGTTCTCTGGGATATTCAGGCCAAATAAGCGCCCTGCCCCAATAGCCATATTGCTGTAGCCGGCAAAATCAAAATAGAGATAGGCGCTGTAGGCCAGCGACATCACCACGCCAACGCTTAATGTAAACGGACGATGGCTCCACGACTCAATCACCAGATTATTGATCAGCATGGCGAATAAGAACTTCTGAATAATACCGGTAAATATTTGCTCCATGGCCACTAAAAACTGCTCACGGGTAATGATGAAAACCGGTTTATTAATGTCAGTAAGCCATGTCCGCCAGCGATACATCGGGCCGGCCAGAATAATAAAAGGCATAAACAAATAGCAGAAGTAATGCAGGAAATTCTGGCCATCTTTTTTGCTGCGATAAAGCAGAACATCAATGGCGCGGAAGGTCATAAAAGACAGACCAATCATGCCCCAGTGGTTGTTAAGGTGTAATTTCACTAAAAACAGCGGGAGCAACGTCAGGCTGACCGCCTGCCAGGTTTTTAGCCAACCTTTTTCTTTTAAGGTGACGAGAATATAAAAACTCAGGAAAACCGCCACGGGAACAACGTAATCCCCCTGGAAAATATATCCCCAGCCTAACACCGCCAAGACGGAAAAGGCGGATAAATACGTCAGCCGATAACTGAATACGCGGTTAACCAGCGCAAACAGTAATGCTGATGAAAACAGAAGGAAAAAAAACATTCCGGAGCTGTACATCATTCATCCTTCAGAATTTTTGATATTCAAAATGCACTTTTAAACTCATGCTTTCATCAACAGAGGTCCACGCGACGATGGTTACTGCCAGAAAGAGATAAAGGAAAAAAAGGCGAATGGCGGTTTTCATCATTTAAAACTCTCAGCAATAAATTGATCCATCGCGACCCATGCAGGCTCGGTTGGGTGTAGGCGGTCCCAATTCCAGCCGTTCTGATAAGGCTGCGCATACATATCAAAATAGCGAACCTGATTTTCCTCCAGCATCGATCTGATCTGACTATCGATTGGCTGGAATTTCTCGGAATTCTTAATTGCCCACGGATTGATCGGATCGACAATGACGACAAACTGCACATTGCGCGCTTTTAGCAGTTTGATCGTCGCTGATAAAGCCTCCATTTGCGCAGGAACAATCGGCGCGTCATCCCACTCTTCCCGCGTTTGATCGTCTGCAAAAACAGACTTATCCATCCACAACGTGTCTGCACTTTGCTGGCGAGACTTATTCAGCTCATGAGCCTGAGCCAGTTCGCGCTCCCAGTCAGGAAGCACATGAGTGGCAGGTGGATTCGGCCACGGTTGCGCGGGCTGAGGGACAATACGTAGCATCGCTAACCAGTCGCTTTTTATCAGCTCGCAGAAATTAGCAAATTGATAACTCACTTCCTGCCAGATAATTTGCGGGTCCCAGCCATAGACTTTCATTTGGCCGAAAGTTAGATGGCTTATCTCTTCTTTATCGATATGTTGTAAGTAATTGACCAGAAAGGAACGCGTCTGGTCATCCTTCATCAACGGATTGAAAATAGATGCCGGAAAATTGTTGGCAAAAATTGCCGGCGGAATACCGTCCGAATAAAAGCTATCAGGTGCAAGCAGCAAAACAACTTTACTGTTTGCGTTAAGATTATTTTTAAAACGCGAAAGCAGTAAAAAATGCGTGACGCTATCGATATAACTATCGCCATAGGCCACAACTGGGCGATGCAGTTGGTTATTAAAATAGTTATAGACGGCGTAATGTTCGTCTTCAGAAGTAGAGACTTCGGATGCACCAAGAAAGAAAATCGCATTTCCCTGTAAAGCATGAGAAATAGTCGCTATTTTTTCCCTTTGTTCTTTCTGCGTTCCTTCCATGGTGTTAATCAGCGGTTGAAATGTTAACGCCGGATCAACGCTAGTCGCTAGCGGGTGAGCGCTAAGAAACAGGATGGCGAGAGTCGCCATCAGGATATGTAGACAGAGAGTATTTTTTATTTTCATTATATAAAGTAAGACTACATGATATTTATTGTTTGAAATTTGTGAATTTTTATCTTCACAGTACATCGATCCCTGTATTTTTTGGATTATATACCAGGCTTATCTTCGATGATGAGCGTTGCTGTGTAACGGTATGTACAGTGTTTATGTCCGTCACAATAATCAGGTTGGCGACCAAGCAGGAGAAGGATTCTCAGACATCTCTTCTTGCTTACGTAGCCCGAATATGGGGTAGTAAAGGTTCGCTGGCAGGCGTCTCACCGCCCCAGTTTGAACGTGATGTCAGGGATGATGGCGTTCAAAAACCGTTGAACGCTGACCGACAAAAAGGTTAAAGGAGAGTTTATGAAAAATTATCAGCCCACTATCCATCAGCTATTGATTGCCTCAGTGACGCTGTTAGTTATCGCCTGTTCATCCAATGTGAAAAAATTCCCCACGGATGAAACGCCGGAATGTATGAAGTACCGTTCTATGATGACAGCACCTTTGCCACCAGCGGAAATGATGAGATTAAAAAATCAGTGTGAGCAGTCAAGGCATTAACGCGCAAGGCATTTTCATCAGAGCTTCAGCGACGCTCTAGCCTATTTTTATTGGGCAGAGGGCTTTCCAAACATAGCCCCACTTCCCTAAGAAATAACGCTGAAAAAGTCGCACTTTTTATTACAAAAGGCCACTATTCACTTAATTCTCCACCCGCTCCAATTCACCATAGAATAAATAAGGGCGTTCATTTTCAACCCACTTTGCTTTTTTTATAACACAAATATCTTCTTCTATATAAATATCTAACTGTCTAATTTCCACTGAAAAATCATTGTGTTTATATTTTGGACCGAAGTTATGGTAAGTGATCGAACCTTTTCCATAATAGTCCCCGCTCTCTTCTCGCCATAGTAAGGTTATCTCTGCCTCAAACGGGCCGCTGCCCATTTTCCCTTCCAGATTGGCAATAATCTTTTTTTTCTCAATAACTCCCCACCGCACGGCATCAAGATTCCAGGTCTTGTCACTCACGCCAAACTCACCGGAAAAAACATCTACGGATGTTTTATTGTTATCAAAATACATTTCATCTCCTTGGATATTCAAATTTAGTCGCTCCGCAACCTTCCTCATCAGAAGCACATTTTCTTTCCCCAATTTATCACATCACACGCCGAGAACCATGAAAGCAATCAATAACGGAATTCTGACTTCGTTTCTTAATCAACAGGTTATCTCCGCATTACTAACGCGGATAGCGCAGTGCCTCCACAAACAGTGAAAAGGCAGTGGTATGCTGTTTGCGGCTGGGATAATAAAGATAGTAGCCTGGAAACGGCGGGCACCATTCCGCCAGCACCCGAATCAGGCGTCCGCTGGCGATCTCCTCCTGCACCGAATCTTCCGGCACGTAGGCTACGCCCAGCCCGATTTGCGCGGCATCGATCCGCTGGCGCAGGCTATTCATCGTCAACTGTCCTTCAACACGCACCTTGATTTCTCGTCCGTTTTTTTCAAACTCCCACGCGTAGATGCCGCCCATTGTCGGCAGACGCATGTTAATACAGCGATGCTGCTGTAAATCTTGTGGCGTTTTGGGAGCAGGGTTACGTGCAAAATAGTTCGGGGAACCGACCACCGCCATGCTTATTTCTGGCGCGATACGTACGGCAACCATATCTTTCTCTACCTGTTCCCCCAGACGAATACCCGCATCAAAGCGACCAAGAACAATATCCGTTAAGGCATTATCCACCGTTATTTCGACGTGAATATCGGGATAATTCGCTAAAAATGGCTTTAACACTGGCCATAGTATCGAATCAACGGCATGTTCCCCCGCCGTAATACGAATATTTCCCGCAGGCCGCTCGCGCATATCGCCCAGCGCAACCAATTCACTTTCGATATCCGCGAAACGCGGGCCGAGGCTATGCGCCAGTTTCTCCCCCGCTTCCGTCGGCGCGACGCTGCGCGTGGTACGAGTGAGCAACCGTACACCAAGACGTTCTTCAAGACCGCGAATCGAATGGCTCAGCGCCGACTGGGAAAGCCCAAGTTTCGCCGCTGCTTTAGTAAAACTGCGCTCTCTTGCCACCACAAGGAACGAAATGAGGTCATTAACGTTTTCTTTTAACATCAGCATGTCCAAATAGTGGTGTTACCAATTTTTATCTATTATACAAACTCATGAATGATATCCATGTGAAACCGCCAACAACCCGCCAATTTGCACGAAAAATAAGCAATGGATTGATAATACGCTCCATATTTCTCCACATAATTAATGAATATAATTCATAGCCTCTTTCTGGTTTTACCTGCTGGTGCTCCGCGATAAATCGCAGTAACGTTTTTCACAGCCGCAGTCTTTCATCAACACTGAGTTTTTCAATCACAGCGAATCGTTCAATAGCGGCTACGCTTTCCAGCAAGGAGTAAAAATTGAAAATTACCCGCAGTGGTTCACACCCATCCCAGTCTGGCTCAGACAGCTATTTTTCCGGCAACGTACGCATTGATGCGCCCTTTCAGGGCACCGCACCCGCTCGGGTCGGCGGCGCAACAGTCACCTTTGAACCGGGTGCCCGCACGGCATGGCATACCCATCCGCTCGGTCAAACGCTGATTGTCACGCAGGGGCGGGGCTGGCTTCAAGAATGGGGTGGCGACATTCAGGAAATCAACCAGGGTGATATCGTCTGGATACCTGAAGGCGTAAAACACTGGCATGGCGCGACGGCGCAAACTGCCATGACGCATATTGCCATTGCCGAATCGCTCAACGGCAGCCCGGTCGACTGGCTGGAAAAAGTCAGTGACGAGCAATACGGGAACAGGAAGTAGCGACGAGATAAAAGTAGCGAGGGGGATAAACAGCAAAGCCACTCAGCGTGAAACTGAGTGGCTTTTCCGTTTGCTTCGTGATGTGACTAGCGCATGTGCATATTAACGCCTGAGACCTCTTTCCTAAGTTCAATAATCTCTTCAGCCAATTCACGGCACAACATCGCATTCATCAGGTGATCCTGTGCGTGCACCACGATGAGTTCAAGATGGGCTTTTTCCTTACTCTGGTGGCCAATAAATCCAGTTTGGATCAACTGTGCTCGGTTCAGCGCTACCGCCGCCATTTTTAATAGTTCATCGACGTGTTCCCACTCGCCTCGGCGGGCGGATCTGAGTGCTTCCATTGCGCAGGAACGTGTTTCGCCAGATTTAACAATAAGCTCAATCATCCGCGTTTCTACATCCATTATCCCATCCCCCGAATATCAGTTGCTGTGTCACTTTTTTGTCGGTCAATTAGCCCTACATTGCAGACAAGCGCACGTGACACCGAAGAGATACGGTGCATTTATTGTATCGCTACTCACAGCCTGCATAGTAAATATAGACGATGAATCAAGATTTGTTTCTGTAAATCATGATGTTATATCTCATATTCGATGAAATAAATTTCACAGTGCCACCAACCTGTTTTTACGAGGTAGTTTTATCCCCTTTCACACCGCGACACCTGCTGAAATAAAGTGATGACCGAAATATCACATTCATCGAAACCTTAATTTAACCTTAAGAAAGCGAAATAATAATAACTATCATTATTATTATCGATATGTAGAATCCATTTTCGACTGCCGCTACATCCCTGCCTGTGTCACTAAAATAATGCGATACGAGGGAGTCAATGTCGGACAGCAATATTCAAACATAACGGGTATTGATAAGGGTAAATACTATGAAGCTTGGTTTTGGATTACTGAGTTCTGCCGTTTTATTAGCTTCCGGCCTGACTCTCAGCGCATCGGCAAATGCAGCAGAAAACGATGAAGGGATTGTGATTTACAATGCCCAACATGAAAACCTCGTGAAATCCTGGGTTGACGGTTTCACGAAGGAAACCGGCATCAAGGTAACGCTGCGTAATGGCAGCGACACCGAATTGGGCAACCAACTGGTACAGGAAGGGAAATCGTCCCCCGCCGACGTGTTTCTGACCGAAAACTCACCGTCAATGGTGCTGGTCGATAATGCCGATCTTTTTGCTCCGTTGGATAAAGCGACCCTTGCGCAGGTAGCACCTGACTATCGTCCGTCCCACGGCCGCTGGATCGGGATTGCCGCACGCTCCACCGTCTTTGTCTACAATCCGACCAAATTTACCGACGCTCAACTGCCGAAATCCTTAGCCGATCTGGCGAAGCCAGAATGGAAAGGCCGCTGGGCAGCGTCGCCATCGGGTGCGGATTTTCAGGCCATCGTCAGCGCTTATCTAGAGCTGAAAGGCGAAAAAGCCACGCAAGAGTGGTTGAAAGGCATGAAGGAGAACTTCACTGCCTACAAGGGTAATAGCACGGTAATGAAAGCCGTGAACGCAGGTCAGATTGATAGCGGTGTGATCTATCACTATTACCGTTTTGTCGATCAGGCTAAAACCGGCGAAAACAGTAGCAACACGAAGCTGTACTACTTCAAGCATAAAGATCCGGGCGCGTTCGTCAGTATTTCCGGTGGCGGCGTACTGGCATCCAGCAAACACGCAAAAGACGCTCAGGCCTTTATCAAATGGATCACAGGCAAATCCGGTCAGGAAATCTTACGTACCAACAATGCGTTTGAATATGCCGTTGGCGTCAACGCGGCTTCAAATGACAAACTGGTTCCGCTGAAGGATCTGGATGCGCCGAAAGTTGATGCTGCCAAGCTCAACAGTAAGAAAGTCGTGGATCTGATGACACAGGCTGGCTTGCTGTAATGGATAGATTGTAATACGTAAATGGTAGTGATAGCGCCTTCGTCAGGGCGTTTAGCCCTGACGAATCATCCCGCTCAACACGATTTTACCGTCTAAGAATATCGTCCTGACGAGGCAGCTACAGGCAGTATGACAAACGTTAGCTACAGCAAAACTATCACGTTTCCCGCATCCTCTCCGCCATTACGCAAACCTGTCGCGTTGCTTACGATCGTCGCGTTGGTGTTATCCCTGTTGGGCTTCGTCCCACTGGGCTTTGTGATTGGCGTCAGCATTGATACCGGTTGGGAAACGGCGCGCGCCCTGCTTTTTCGCCCGCGCGTCGGTGAACTCCTGACAAATACGGTGCTGCTGGTTGTCCTGACGCTGCCGATTTGCACGGTGCTGGGCGTGCTGCTGGCCTGGCTGACAGAGCGTACAACCCTGCCTGCCCGACGCCTGTGGTCACTGCTACTCACCGCGCCGCTGGCAATACCCGCATTCGTACAAAGTTACGCCTGGATCAGCGCTGCGCCCGGTCTGCATGGCCTGCCGGCTGGCGTGTTTTTATCCGTCGTCGCCTATTTACCGTTTCTGTATTTACCCTGCGCCGCAACGCTGCGACGCCTTAACCCGGCGCTGGAAGATGTCGCATCTACGCTGGGCGTCCCTCCCGTGACCGTATTTTTCCGCGTGGTGCTGCCGCAGCTAAAGCTGGCCATTGGCGGCGGGCTGCTGCTGATTGCGCTGCATCTGCTGGCGGAGTATGGCCTGTTTGCCATGATCCGCTTCGATACCTTTACCACCGCGATTTTCGATCAGTTTCAGTCAACGTTTAATGGCCCTGCGGCCAACATGCTAGCTGGCGTGCTGGCGTTGCTGTGTCTATTTCTGCTGTGTGCGGATGCCCGCGTGCGCGGCGTCACGCGCTATGCACACGTTGGCTCTGGCGCGCCGCAGGTTGTCACACCGGTACGCTTGTCGCCACTTTCTCTCTCGCTGGCTCTGCTGTTACTGACAGCACTGGTGCTGCTGACGCTCGGCGTACCTTTTATTACGCTGTTCCGCTGGCTAGGTTTTGGCGGTTGGGAAGTGTGGCAACGCCGCGAACTGCTTGATGCCTTTAGCCAAACTATGACGCTGGCGCTGAGCGGGGCCGCCCTGACAACGCTCGCCGCGATCCCAATGGCCTGGCTAACCATTCGCCACCCCAATCGCCTGTATCGGTTTCTAGAAGGGTGTAATTACATCACCAGTTCTTTGCCAGGGATCGTCGTCGCACTGGCGCTGGTGACCACCACCATTCACGTCATCAGGCCACTCTATCAGACCGAATTCACCGTGCTGTTAGCTTATCTGCTGATGTTCATGCCACGGGCGCTGGTTAATCTACGCGCGGGTATCGCACAGGCACCAGTAGAGTTGGAACAGGTTGCAGCCAGCCTAGGGCGTTCGCCATTGCAGACGTTAATGACCGTGACCATTCGGCTGGCGGCGCCCGGCGTTGCAACCGGAGCAACGCTCGTCTTTCTGGCAATCGTCAATGAACTGACCGCCACGCTGCTGCTGGCCCCCAACGGCACCCGCACGCTGGCGACGGGCTTTTGGGCGCTCACCAGTGAGATCGATTATCCCGCAGCGGCACCCTACGCACTTATTCTGGTCCTACTGTCGCTGCCGTGGACCTGGTTTCTCTACACGCAATCACAAAAAATGGCGGGGCTGTAATCATGTTGGAACTTCATCGCGTCAGTAAAAGCTTTAACGGGCGCACCGTGCTGTCTGATATTCATCTGACGCTAGAAAACAGCCGCCGCACGGCGATTGTCGGCCCGTCCGGTTCGGGGAAAACCACGCTGCTGCGCCTGATTGCCGGGTTTGAAAAACCGGATACCGGCGTCATCACGCTAAACGGACAGACGCTCTGCGATAACGGGCTGTCCGTTCCTGCCCATCAGCGCGGAATCGGCTACGTCCCGCAGGACGGCGCGCTGTTCCCGCATCTCTGCATCGCAGACAACATCGCCTTTGGGCTAAAAGGCACGAAGGCGGAAAAACAAAAGCGTGTGGATGAGCTGATGGCGCTGGTTTCCCTTCCGGCGCATTTGAAGAAGCACTCGCCGCATGAGATTTCCGGCGGTCAGCAGCAGCGTGTCGCACTGGCGCGCGCGCTGGCACAGCGCCCTGCATTGATGCTGCTGGATGAACCGTTTTCCGCGCTGGATACTGGCCTGCGTGCCGCCACCCGTAAAGCGGTGATGGATGTCTTGCAGCAGGCTAACGTAGCATCGATTCTGGTGACACACGATCAGGGAGAGGCGCTATCTTTTGCCGATCGGGTCGTCGTGATGCGCGACGGCCAGCTGTCGCAATCGGGTTCGCCGTGGACGC
Source organism: Pectobacterium polonicum (assembly GCF_005497185.1). Taxonomy (GTDB): domain Bacteria; phylum Pseudomonadota; class Gammaproteobacteria; order Enterobacterales; family Enterobacteriaceae; genus Pectobacterium; species Pectobacterium polonicum. The sequence continues at coordinate 168,529 of NZ_RJTN01000004.1, forward strand.
TCTACCACCGCCCCAACAGCGAGGACATCGCCACCTTCCTCGGTGAAACACTGATTCTTGATGCGCAGATTGACGGCGATCAGGCTAATTGCCTGCTTGGGTGCATCGCAGTGGAGCGCTCAAGGGCGAACGGTCGGGCAAGAATTATGCTCAGGCCGGAGCAGATAATGATTCAGGATACCGGAATAACGAGCACGGCACACATTCGCGCCACCATCCGCAACGTCGAGTTTTCCGGCTTTGTCTCTACGCTGACGCTCTGCATCCACAACGCAGAAGCCGATGTCATTGAACTAAAAACCGTCAGTCATGCCGCTTTCACCGTCGGTCAACAGGTTAGCCTCAGCGTGAACGGTGCGGCACACGTTTTCAGTCAATAATCGTCCTCACGGGCGGTAAACACAGGCAGTTTATTTCGCCGCCTGCGCGTTACGACTCACCAGCCAGACGCCCAGCAGAATAATCAAGACGCCGAGGTTTTTACGCAGGCTCATCGCTTCATTCAGCCACGGCAGGAAAACCGCCGCCAGATAAACCACCGCGTAGCTCAGGCTAATCAGCGGATAGGCGCGGCTTAGCGGCAGATAGCGCAGCACCATGAACCAGCACACCATCGACAGCCCGTAGCAGATCACCCCGACCAGCACCGCAACCGCAGGCCAGCCCGCCACCAACGAGCTGAGCGACGGCCAGTGTGCGAAGGAAATGCTCGGCAGCGCCAGCATGCCGCTTTTCATTAACACCTGCGCGGTGCTGGCGAGCACAATGCTGATAATCGCCCAGATATAGCCTCTTTTCGCCATCATCCCCCCTGCATCAGATAGATACCGATGACAATCAGCGCAATGCCCCACCAGTGGTGTCTGTCCACACGCTCGCCAAACCCGTAGTGCGCCAGCAGCGTGACCAGTACAAAATTGATACTCAGCAGCGGATACGCCACACCGAGCGGGAGATGCTGCAACACCACAAGCCACAGCAGCAGCCCGATGCCGAGCAGCAAGGCCGCCACCATCAGCCATCCCAGCGTCACGCGCTGGCGTCGATGCGTCGGCAAACGCCGCCAGCACTCTGCCGCCTGTTTCTGGCACAGTTGCCCTAAACTGGTCAGCAGGCAGACAATGGCAACCAATAGATAACTCATGGCGCTACCTGCTTATAAAACAGCAGTACGTAACGGTGCGACTTTCTCAACTGATCGGGCACAGGCAGATTGCGATACTCGTCATCGCTGTCCCGGTCGATCTTCAGCATCAGCGCGACATTTCCGCTACGCCGTTTCTCGGCAAGCCAAGTTGGAAAAGCGCCCTCATCGACAAAGCGGTCAGCGGAATCTGCATAGTGCAGCCCATAGTTCAGCTCGCCCCGCGCCTTAAATAAGGTGATATCGCTACGCTTTAATTCCCACGCCAGTCCGGCGGCCAGCCCCACCTCGTCGCTCAGCACATAGCGGCTGTCTTGCAGCAACGGCTGATGGCTACGAATAAAGGTTTGAGGATTCTTTGAATCCACCACGCTCGCCGGAATACTCCCGCCAACGAGCAGCGCCAGAAATAGCGGACAGCCCGCGACCAGATAGCCCCACGCCCGCTGCTTTTTCAGGCTGACAGCGGCAAAGGCCACCCAGCCGATAAAACAGACGACACCCGAGACAATGGTCAGCCCTTCTCCCGACTGATAGAAATGCGGCACGATGATGCCGAGGCCCAGCGCCGCAACGGCGAGCGCCAGCACGCTGCCGAAGGCAATATTGAGCCAGCTATTGATGCGCAATACGCGTTCGCGTATTGCGGGTGCCAGCCCGGAAATCCACGCCGCCATCAGCAGCGCCAGCGGTGCAAAGCACGGCAGAATATAAGTCAGCAGCTTACCTTTGGCGATGCTGAAAAACAGCAGCGGCATCACCATCCAGCACAACAGGAGGAACCGCTCCGGGTTCGTCTTCCGTTTCGTCCAGCCGCTGCACAACGCGCCCGGCAGCAGCGCCAGCCAGGGGAACGTCCCGAGAATCAAAACGGGCAGGTAATACCAGAACGGCGCTTTATGCTGCGCATCATCTTCTGCAAAACGCTGGATATGCTCAATCCAAAAGAAGTAATGCCAGTAATCGGCTTCTCGCGCATGCACCGCCAGCGCCCACGGCGCACTCAGCAATACCGCAACGACAATCGCCAGCGGCCCAAACAGCAGCAATTCCTTAATCCGCTTTTGCGCCAGCGCCACCGGCAGCACGCTGATCACCGGTAAAGCCAGCGCCAGAAAGCCTTTGGTCATGAATCCCATGCCGCAGGCCAGTCCCATCAGCCCCCAGGCCATAAGCCGCTCACGTGTCAGCGTGGCACGCTGAATCAGAATGTGGCTGAACAGCGCCGCCGTCATCCAGAGCGTCACCATCGGATCGAGCACGCTGTACGTGCCGATACCATACACGAGCAGCGATGTCAGATAGATCGTCGTCGCCAGCAGCGCGGTACGCTGGTTTTTCCACAGCAGCATCGCCAGCCAGAACACCAGCAGCGCGCTCAACCCGGTAGAAAATACCGAGGCAAAACGCACGGAAAAATTGGTATGACCTAATAACCACTGACTGAGGTTATTCAGCCAGTAGCCCGCAACGGGTTTCTCAAAATAGCGAACCCCCAACAAATGCGGCACGATCCAATCGCCACGCTGAAGCATCTCGCGGCTGATTTCGGCATAGCGCGTTTCGTCCGGCGACCACAGCCAACGACCGTTAAGCGGTAACAGGTAGAGCAAAGCAAATAGCACCAATATCATGGTGCTTTTCAGCCTTATCATGCCTTTTTCCATGTTATCTCCTGCTTTATTTATTCTTCCGTTTGCACACCAAGCCACCCTTCCCGCCCGGGAAACGGCGCGCGTTCAATCCGCCCGACGGGCAACGTGGCTCGGTCATCAGGCAGCAATGAGGAAAGTGGACAAAATTCGATGTGCTGCTGACGGGCGCGAAGCAGCAACTGACGGAACAGCGCCAGCTTCGCGCCACCTTCAACCTCCGCATGGATGGTGTAGACCGGCACACCGCGATCCTGCTGGATCGCCTCAAGAATAAAGTCATTAAATTCGCCGTCACTCACGCGCTCGCCGATGACTTCATCGTAGGTCGGCAATGTGACAGGAATCTGCACAGTACCTAGCTCACCATTTTTCAGGCGTGGTCGGAAAGGTCGGGTGCCGCGGCAGTCGCTGTTATAATCCAGATTCCAGCGCTGCTTCATCTCTACAACACGCGAATCAGCTCGCCAGCCCGCCACAGCGGAGCAGCGCACGGGTGATGGCAGCATCGGCGTCAGCGCGTCCATTCCTTCACGGAACTGCGCCGCTAATTGCGCCTCCGACCAGCGGGCGACATTCGCCTGCCAGCCATGATGATCCCAGGCGTGTAGCCCCACCTCATGCCCGGCGTCGTGCGTCTGGCGGATTAACGCGCCAAACCGTGCGCCGATATGACGCCCCGGCCACGCCGTACCGGCCAGCAAGATATCCCAGCCGTAGAGCGAGGCCGCGTTGGAGCGCAGCATCTTCCATAAAAAGCGTGGACGCAGCAGACGCCACAGGTGGCGCCCCATGTTGTCCGGCCCGACGCTAAAAAAGACACTCGCCTGAATATCGAACTCCGCCAGCACATCCAGCAACGCAGGCACGCCGTCCCGCGTACCGCGCCAGGTATCGACATCTATCCGCAGGCCAACGCGCGTCATCCCTGCGCATCCGTGATATCAGCAGCGTGTTGGGACTCAACGGTACGCAGAAAATAGTCCAGCGTTTCCGCGACGGTTTGTTCCATCTTCACCGTGGGTTCCCATGCCAGCAGGCGTTTGGCGTTGCGAATGCTTGGCGTGCGGTGCGCCACATCCTGATAGCCTTTGCCGTAATAGCTGCTGCTTTCCACATCAATAAATCCGGCGAACGGCGGGAAGCGATCGCGCAGCGGGTGCGCATTAAAGCTGGTCAGCAGCATTTCGCCCAGTTCGCGGATACTGGCTTCATTATGCGGATTGCCGATGTTGATGATCTGGCTGTCACACTGGCCGTTACGGTTTTCAATGATACGGAACAGCGCCTCAATACCATCATGAATGTCGGTAAAGCAGCGTTTCTGCTCCCCGCCATCCACCAGCTTGATTGGCGATCCTTCCACCAAATTGAGGATCAACTGAGTAATGGCGCGAGAACTGCCGATGCGTGCCGCATCCAGCGTATCCAGACGCGGCCCCATCCAGTTAAACGGACGGAACAGCGTGAAGCGCAGGCCGTTTTTCGCGCCGTAGGCCCAGATCACCCGATCCAGCAGTTGCTTGGACACGGAATAAATCCAGCGCTGCTTGTTGATCGGCCCGACAATCAAACGTGAAGTATCTTCATCAAATTCTTTATCATCACACATGCCGTACACTTCTGAGGTGGACGGGAAAACGATGCGTTTGTTGTAGCGCACGCAGTCGCGCACGATTTTCAGGTTCTCTTCAAAGTCCAATTCAAACACGCGCAGCGGATTACGGGTGTATTCAATCGGCGTGGCAATCGCCACCAGCGGCAGAATGACATCGCATTTCTTGATGTGGTATTCGATCCATTCGTTATGGATGCTGATATCGCCTTCCACAAAATGGAAACGCGGATCGCCAAGAAAACGGGCGATGGCATCCGAGCTGATATCCAGCCCGTAGATCTCATAGCGATCGTCACGCAGCAGGCGCTCGGTCAGGTGGTTACCGATAAAACCGTTCACACCGAGGATCAACACACGCGTGCGGCGTCGTTGCACTCGGCTGGCGAGGTTGCCCAGCCGCGCCTGCGGCACCATGCCCATTTCCGCCGCCAGTCGGCTACCCGACATGTACAGCCCGGCTTCACTCTGTCCGCTGACGATCTCAAGTGCGTCTTCACCGCAGGACACCACCAGCGGTGACGTCGAGATAATCGCGCCCGGCTCACCACCGATCTTGTCCTTTACAATACGAGCGCGCCAAATCGTCACGTTGCGCTCGCCGAGAAACGTAAATGCTCCCGGATACGGCTCCGTCACCGCGCGGATCAGGTTGTTAATCTCACGGGCGCTTTTTTGCCAGTCGATCAGCCCATCTGCCGCCGTGCGGCGTCCGAAATAGCTGGCTCGACTTTCATCCTGCGGCGTCAGCGTAATCTCACGCGAGCGGATCAGCGGTAACTGCTGTGCCAGTAACGCGGCAGCGGCGGTACGACATTTTCCATGTAGCGTCAGCGCGGTGTCTTCCTCGTCAATCGCCACCACGGATTGTGCGACGATATCGCCCGCATCGGCGCGAGAAACCATCTTGTGCAGCGTTACGCCCGTTTGCGTTTCACCGTTCACCAGCACCCAATTCACTGGTGCTCGCCCACGGTAGCGCGGCAGCAGTGAGCCATGCAGATTGAATGCGCCAAACGACGGTAGCTGGAGAATGTCATCGCTTAATAACGTGCGGTAATAGAAGGAAAAAATAACATCCGGTGCCAGCTCTCGAATGCGGTTCACCCAAAGTGGGTGATTCACGTCTTCCGGTGCAAACACCGGCACATCCATCTCAGCTGCCGCTTTCGCCACTGATGCATAAAAGTGATTCTCACCCGGTGCATCACTGTGCGTGAATACCGCCTGAATCTCGTAGCCTGCAAGCCTCAACGCTTCAAGACCAACACAGCCGATATCATGGTAGGCAAATACGATCGCTTTCATTCTTCTTCATCCCGTAAGCTGGTGGTCAGTGGCGTTGCCGCGCTCACCGTTTTTTGCACAAAATAGCGTGGCCGAGCACGCACATCGGTATAGATACGACCGATGTATTCCCCCAATAGCCCCATCCCGACGAACTGCGCGCCGATAAACATGAACAGCACGGCAAACAGCGTGAACACGCCTTCAGCCGCCCACTCCGCGCCAAAAAACAGCCGCAGACCAATCAACAGCAGCGCCAGCAGGAACCCCGACAGCGCAACGACGCTGCCAATCAGGCTGAGTATGCGCAGCGGCGTCGTGGTCAGGCAGGTCAGCAGGTCGTACATCAGGTTAATTAGCTTGAGAAAGCTGTATTTGGACGTGCCGAACTCGCGCTCGGCGTGCAACACGTCGATCTCGATAGTTTTGCGCGCGAAGGTATTGGCAAGAATAGGAATAAAGGTGCTACGTTCGTGACAGCGCAGCATCGCGCTGACGATATGGCGACGGTAGGCACGCAACATGCAGCCGTAATCTGCCATCGATTTTCCGGTTGAACGTCGGATCATCATATTGATGGTTTTCGAGGCCAGTTTGCGAAACAGCGAATCCTTCCGGTTTGCCCGCACAGTGCCGACCACGTCATAGCCTTGCGACGCGAACTCCACCAGCCGCGGGATTTCCTCCGGCGGGTTCTGCAAATCAGCATCCAGCGTGATCACCACATCGCCCACCGCCTGCTGGAATCCGGCCATGATGGCCGAATGCTGGCCATAGTTGCGGTTCAACAGCACAGCGATGATGTGCTTTTCCGGGTCGCTCGCCGCCTCAGTCAACAGTTCTGCCGAGCGGTCGCTGCTGCCGTCATCAACCAGAATAATTTCCCAGGGTTTACCGATCTGCCGACAGGCCGCCAGCGTGCGTTCAATTAGCGCCGGCAGGCTCTCTTCTTCGTTATAAACGGGGATCACAACAGAAACATTGTTGATGTCATCAATCACGAACAGACTCCAGAATCGAGGTTAGCGCCGCGACGACGCGATCGACATCGCTATCTAGCATGTCGGGGAACAGCGGCAGCGTCATCAGCGACGCCGAATTCCACTCCGTTGCCGGCAGGTGCAAGTAAGGGTAACGTTCACGGTAGTATTTCTGCGTATGCACCGCCCTGAAATGCAGCCCGGTGCCAATGCCGCGTAACTGCAATGCCGCCATCAAATCATCGCGCGATATGCCGCATTGCGTTTCATCCACCCGCACCATAAACAGATGCCAGGCGTGCAGATGAGGATAGTCAGGAACGGCCAGCGGCAGGAGTGGCAGCGAGCGCAACTGGGTAAGATAGCGCGCCGCAAGCTGCTGACGGCGGGCGTTGATCGCCGGGAGTTTATCCAGTTGAACCAGCGCAATCGCCGCATTGATATCCGCCAGATTGTATTTAAGCCCCGGCGTCACCACTTCAGCCTGCGGTTTGCGCCCCTGCCGTTGCCTGTCGAACGCATCCACGCCCAGCCCATGAAACTTCAGGCTGCGTAGTCGTTCGGCGAGCGCCTCGTTGTCCGTCACCACCATGCCGCCTTCCGCACAGGTGATATTTTTAATCGCGTGAAACGAGAAAATGGCAGTGCCACGCGCGCCGATCCATTCATCACGATATTGCGTACCGACGGCATGCGCCGCATCCTCAATCAGCGGGATGTCGTAGCGTTCACTGATCGCACGCAGCGCATCCAGATCGGCAGGCGCACCGGCATAATGCACGGGAATAATCGCTTTAGTTTTTGGCGTAATAGCAGCTTCAATGTCCTGTGGTCGCACCATCAGCGTATGCCGATCCACATCGACCATCACCGGTTCCGCGCCCAAGAGCGTGATGATGTTGACGGTTGAAACCCAGGTTTGGGATGGCGTAATCACCTCGTCGCCGGGGCCGACACCGAGCGCCATCAGCGTGACGTGCATACCGCCCGTCGCCGAACTGACCGCTATCGCCTGTCGGCACCCTATTCGCTGGCAAAACGCCTGCTCTAATTGCTGACATTTCGGCCCCGTGGTTATCCAGCCGGATCGTAATACTTCTGCCACGGCAGCAATTTCCTCTTCGCCCATGTTCGGGCGGGAAAAAGGCAAAAAATCCGTCATAACGTCTTCCCAAAATAAATAATGGCGAGAAATCATCATTCAGCAGTCTAAATAATGAAGCCTTAAGCCAACCTTAATTTATTACGACAGCCATAAAACCATAGATAAATGGCACCACATGACATAGCGCAAACACATCTCGTACTCAAAGAGATATAATTAATTACAATGTATAAATGAACTTTTCGCTAATAGCCGAATAACAAAAACATCAGAATCTTGGTTTACGACAAAAACTCAATCCTCACCGAATAAATCTCGCGTATAAACCTTCCCCATCACATTTTTTAATTCATCGGCGTAACGATTGGTAATAATAATGTCACACTGATTTTTGAAACTATCGAGTTGATGAACGACAGGGAAATCGAGAAAATGATCATCATCAATACCCGGTTCATAAATCACAACATTGATTCCTTTCGCTTTTATCCTTTTCATAATGCCCTGAATGGAGGAAAAGCGAAAATTGTCCGACCCCGCCTTCATGATAAGGCGATAGACGCCAACGGTTTTAGGGTGGCGGCGGATAATCGTGTCGGCAATGAAATCTTTCCGCGTATGGTTAGCGTCCACAATAGCCTTGATCAGATTATTCGGCACGGTACGATAATTAGCCAGAAGTTGCCGGGTATCTTTCGGTAAGCAGTAACCGCCGTAGCCAAAAGAGGGGTTGTTGTAGTAATCGCCAATGCGAGGATCGAGACACACCCCTTCAATAATCTGCCGGGTGTTCAACCCCAACGATTCGGCATAGCTGTCCAACTCATTGAAGTAGGCCACCCGCATTGCCAGGAAGGTATTCGCAAATAGTTTTATCGCTTCGGCCTCTGTCGGGTCGGTAAAGAGCACGCGGATATCTTTTTTTAATGCACACTTTATCAATAGGTTAGCGAAGAATCTTGCCCTTTCCGACCGTTCCCCCACCACAATCCGTGACGGGTAAAGATTGTCATGCAGCGCCTTTCCTTCACGTAAAAACTCCGGCGAAAAAATGACATTATCCGTATCCAACTGTTGACTGATTTTCTCTGTAAAGCCAACAGGCACCGTCGATTTAATCACCATAATCGCCTGCGGATTAATCGCCAGTACGTCACGAATGACCGCCTCTACCGATGAGGTATTGAAATAGTTGGTTTGCGGATCGTAATCCGTCGGCGTAGCGATAATCACGAACTGCGCATCGGTATACGCTTCATGTTTATCCAGCGTAGCCGAGAAATTGAGCGTTTCATGTTGTAAAAAACGCTCAATTTCAGCGTCATTAATCGGCGATTTTCGTTGATTTAACAGCGCCACTTTTTCAGTCACAATATCCAACGCTACAACCTGATGCCGTTGTGCTAATAATAATCCATTCGATAAACCGACATATCCCGTTCCGCTAATGGCTATTTTCATGAAGGGCTCTTTATTTCATTAGTGGCTAAAAAAACCTATTTCGCCGCAGTATCTTTCTTCTGTTTACATCTGAATAGAGGTGTAACATGTCAATTTATTTCGTGTTTCTCTCCCACGATACGTCGCCATCATTCACAAATGCACACTTTCCTTATCCGTCGATAACGTCAGAAACACAAGAGCCTTATCATTAGCAATCCCAGTTAAACGCCAATTAAACATAGCGTATTTAATGATAAATAAAGATCCCCTTACGCCTTGTGACATGTCTTAATCATTAGCGTGAAAACAAATTTTCATGAGATTGTGTAACACAACGTTATTTATCTTAGAGGATTTTAGTGAATAAACACGATGATGCCTGTTTATTTTTAAGTGTTTATCAACACAACATGGAGATAGTATGTAGAGACGTTATTTTATTATTAACGTGGCTTATTATTCGATAAAAACCGACAAAAAAGCATAAGCAAACCTCATCAATAGCAGCATAAATAACAAGAGCGTCTACACTTATCATCAGTCATCTCTCTGGCTAAGGATGGGAAGAACAATGAGGGTCAGCACGCACAGCAAAGCCAACTACTATCAAATGCCGCTGCAAAAGCTGATGATTGTCTTTATGCTATTCATCATCACAACCGTAGTGGCGCTAAACGGGTGGGCTGTATTCAACTCTCACCAACAGCTTATTGATTCCACAGAGCAAAACGCCAAAAATCTGTCGCTGTCGCTGGCGCGCCATGCTGAAGACACGTTTTTACAAGTCGATATCCTGTTACAAGATTTACAAGAACGTATCGACAAAGATGGCCTATCACCGGCACAAATAGTCAGGCTCGGCGATATTTTAAAAAGCAGAAAAGCCACGCTGCCACAGCTGCATGGCATCTTTATCTACGATGAGAAAGGCGAATGGCTGGTGAACTCGGGGGGAACCAAACCCGCCAACGCCAATAACGCCGACAGAGAGTATTTTAAATATCACCAAAGCAACGTCAGCAAAGACATGCACATCGGCAGCGTGATTCAAAGCCGCTCCACAGGTGATTTGATCATTCCCGTTTCCATGCGCATCAGTAAACCGGACGGTAGCTTTAACGGCGTGCTGCTCGCTACCCTCTCGCTGAACTATTTCAAACAGTATTATGGCTACTACTCCATGGGAAATATGGACGTGCTCGCCATCCTGCTTTCCGATGGTCGGATTCTGTACGGCCGGCCTTACGACGATTCATACGTCAACCGCAATGTGTCCAACGGTCCGCTGTTTTCAGAACATCTGAAACAGTCCGAAAGCGGAACGGCGACGTTTATCTCTACACTTGACCACATCGAGCGAATTTATGGTTACACAAAATTAAAGCGTTACCCCATCGTCATCGCAGCGGGCTTCGATCTTAAGTTGGTTCTCAGTAAATGGCGAACGGACAGCATGATCTACGGTGTCATTACGCTCATTCTGCTGTTCACTATCACTCTGCTCGGCCTGATCGTACTGCGGCAGATTCGCATGAATTTAAAAAATCAGATCGATTTAACCATCGTGCGTGATGAGCTCACATCAGTTAACCACACCCTGCAAACGCTGGCGCTGTTTGATGGCCTGACGGGATTAGCTAACCGCCGTCAGTTTGATATTTTCCTGCAACAAACGCTCTTGCGGATTGCAGGCACGCGGCAGTGTATGGCGCTGATCATGATCGATGTCGACGCCTTCAAGAAATATAATGACCATTATGGGCATGTGGCTGGCGATGAGTGCCTGCGCAAGATTGGTAACGTCCTGAGCAACATGCCGAAGCGTAACGAAGATTTAGTCGCTCGCTATGGCGGCGAGGAATTCGCTATCATCATCACCGATACTGATAAGCAAGGTGCCGCCACGTTCGCTCAGCGCGTGCTGGACTTAGTTCGGGCGGAAAAAATCCCCCATGAAATGACGTTATTTCCAGAAAAAATCGTCACCATTAGCGCTGGAGCCTATGTATTCTGCGTCGATAACCCACCGCCAACAGCGGCATCCGTTGTCGATATTGCCGATGCCGCACTGTATCGCGCCAAAAATGGTGGTAAAAACCGGTTCGAAGTCAGTGAATAGCGAGGGCAATTGGAATTAATGTTGACGCAATGCCTGACAGCACGCGCAGGTTCTGACAAAATAGCGGCCATCTCCCCCCTATTTCAAATTGATGGGTCTCATCTCAGATGGCAGCAAAGATTATTGATGGTAAAACGATTGCGCAGCAGGTCAAAGACGAAGTTGCCGCACGAGTCACGCAGCGTTTAGCTGAAGGAAAACGCGCACCGGGTCTGGCTGTTGTACTGGTCGGCGAGAATCCAGCATCACAGATCTATGTCGCCAGCAAGCGTAAGGTATGTGAAGAAGTCGGCTTTATCTCCCGCTCTTATGATTTACCCATCACCACCACGGAATCAGAGTTGCTGGCGCTTATCGATCGGCTCAACGCTGACCAGGCGATTGACGGTATTCTGGTTCAACTCCCGCTGCCGGAAGGCATTGATAACACCAAAGTGATTGAACGCATCGCCCCGGATAAAGATGTTGATGGCTTCCATCCTTACAATGTGGGTCGTCTGTGCCAGCGGGCACCGCTGCTGCGAGCTTGTACGCCACGCGGCATCATTACACTGCTAGAGCGCTATAATATCGACACCTTCGGACTGAATGCCGTTGTGGTTGGCGCATCCAACATTGTTGGCCGCCCGATGAGTCTGGAGCTGTTACTGGCGGGCTGTACCACCACCGTTACACACCGTTTCACCAAAAATCTGCGTCACCATGTTGAGAACGCCGATCTATTGGTTGTCGCCGTGGGCAAACCGGGCTTCATCCCTGGCGAATGGATCAAACCGGGTGCAATCGTGCTGGACGTGGGTATCAACCGTCTGGAAAGCGGTAAAGTGGTTGGCGATGTGGAATTTGAAACGGCGCAGGAAAGCGCGTCTTACATCAGCCCTGTACCGGGCGGCGTCGGCCCTATGACCGTTGCAACACTGATTCAAAACACGCTACAGGCGTGTGAAGAGTATCATGACCACGCCGAATAATTGGCGATAAGGTCAAACACCGATAAGCAGGAACTTATGGCAACCTTTAATCTTGAAAAACATCCGCACGTTGAACTGTGCGATCTCTTAAAATTGCTGGGCTGGAGTGAAAGTGGCGCAACAGCCAAACTGGCTATCGCCGCAGGTGACGTGACCGTTGACGGCCAGACAGAAACGCGCAAACGCTGCAAAATCTTCGCCGGGCAAACCGTTCAGTTCAATGGCGAGAAGGTAACCATCGCCGAGTAATCCTTACCACGTCGATGATGCCGAAAAAAAGCCCGCGATTTATACTCTGCGGGCTTTTTATTGACTGAAAGTGTGTTGACTGAGAGAAAAGATTACTTACGGCGCCAGATCGTTCCCTGCGGGCCATCTTCCAGCACAATTCCCATTTCGTTTAACCGATCGCGTGCCTGATCGGCCAGCGCCCAGTCTTTCGCCGCGCGTGCATCTTTACGCTGTTGGATTAACGCTTCGATTTCTTTCACTTCATCGTTATCCACCTGCGCACCGTTTTGCAAGAACTGCTCAGGATCTTGTTCCAGCAGACCAAGCACGCCAGACAGTTTACGCAGTGCCGATGCCAGTTGGTTTGCCGCCAGCACATCTTCCGCTTTCAGGCGATTGACTTCGCGCGCCATATCAAACAACACCGAGTAGGCTTCCGGCGTGTTGAAATCATCGTCCATCGCTTCGCGGAAGCGTGCCTCAAACTCATCACCGCCATGCGCCTCAACGCTGAGATCCGTGCCGCGCAATGCGGTATACAGGCGTTCTAACGCCGCACGCGCCTGTTTCAGATTATCTTCACTGTAGTTCAATTGGCTACGATAGTGGCCTGACATCAGGAAGTAGCGCACGGTTTCCGGGTCGTAGTACGCCAATACATCGCGCACGGTGAAGAAATTGTTGAGCGACTTTGACATTTTTTCGCGGTCAACCATCACCATACCGGAGTGCATCCAGTAGTTCACGTACGGACCATCGTGCGCACAGCTGGATTGTGCAATCTCGTTTTCGTGGTGCGGGAACATCAAATCTGAACCACCGCCGTGAATATCAAAGTGCTCGCCGAGCTGCTTGCAGTTCATGGCAGAACATTCGATATGCCAACCAGGACGCCCTTCTCCCCACGGAGAAGACCAATGAGGCTCACCCGGTTTGGACATTTTCCATAGTACGAAGTCCATCGGGTTACGCTTCACTTCGGTAATTTCAACGCGCGCACCAGCCTGCAACTGATCCAGATCCTGACGAGACAGCACACCATAGCCCGGAGCGGTATCAACAGAGAACATCACATCACCATTACTCGCCACATAGGCGTGGCGGCGGGCAATCAGCGTTTCCACCATTTCAATAATGTCGGCAATATGGTGCGTCGCACGCGGCTCAGCATCTGGGCGCAGAATATTCAAGGCATCAAAATCAGCGTGCATTTCTGCGATCATGCGAGTCGTCAATTGGTCGCTGGTTTCCCCATTTTCGATCGCACGCTTAATAATTTTGTCGTCAATATCGGTGACATTACGCACATACTTCAGTGAATATCCCAGATACCGCAAATAGCGCGCCACCACATCAAACGCCACGAAAGTACGCCCGTGACCGATATGACACAGGTCATAAACGGTGATGCCACACACATACATTCCCACCTGCCCGGCGTGGATAGGTTTAAATTCCTCTTTTTGGCGACTCAGCGTATTAAAAATCTTTAGCATCAGGGCGTTCCAGTGTTTTTATAAAAAAATGGTTTTCACAAAAAATGGTCTTCACAAGAAAAATCGTGTTCACTCGATAGGTCAATTACAGCCGCGGTTAGCGCTAGTAACATCAATACATTCAGGGTTTCCACCCTAACGGCGTATTGAAACCTGAACCTTATTGTATTGCAAGGTTAAGAAGAGGGAATAAGAGAGAAAGGATAAAAATGGAATGGCCCGGAAGATCCGGGCCATTTCACACAATCAGTATTGCTGTCGAAAAAACGATCTGCTGACAAAAAACAATCAGCGCCAGCGTGGATTCGACATCACAGAATATTTACCACTACCCAGCAAGGCAATAGCGATACCAGCAAAGAAGAAGACAGCCGCGCCTTCGACCGCCCACGCTCCCGTTTTCTCCAGAGAAAGGAAGTCGCCAGAATGCACTAGCAACGCAGCGACAAGCATCGTGAAAGAAAAGATTACCGCAGCAGGACGGGTCAGAATACCGAGGATCATCATGATCGGGATAATAATTTCCCCGACATAAACCCCATAGCCGACAAAAGCAGGGAGCCCGGCATTGGTCAGCATTCCTTCAATAAAACCAATGCCGCCGTGCAGTTTGTGCCAGCCATGAAACAGCATCAACACGCTGAAAGATACGCGTAAAAACAGTTTGCCAAAATCCGGTTTGTCTAATAAACGATTAACACTGTCCAGAATACCCAGCATAGTTCACCTATCTCTTTAGAGTTATTTGGGAAAATAAGAGTTACTCTCAGATTAATCTGAGCCGAAAAAAAAGAATACGTTGATTACGCAAAACATTGATCTGGGGCAATAAAAATATCATTCAAATAAATTAACCATAAATTCATTACTTGATCAATTTATTTGCTTTTAAAAATCCACATTGCATGATTAATGTGTTCATCAATGCACACTTAGCCACCGCCCCCCTTTCCCAGCGATTACCTAAATCAGAGTAGTACACATTTTTATACGACTTTTCAATCACACCCGTCGCCAACAAACACGCAGCAAGAGCGAAATACTGACTCAATCGACCAGTTATGCTATAACAGCGCTCTTGTTGTTCACCGTCTTTTGTGGACAGCACTCTTAATCACTAAGGCTATCTAGGGTTCATTATTATGATTACGCTTCATACCAATCACGGCGATATCGTTATTAATACGTTTGCAGACAAAGCGCCAGTTACCGTAGAAAACTTCCTGAGCTACTGCCGCAGCGGTTTTTATGACAACACGATTTTTCACCGTGTCATTAATGGTTTTATGATTCAAGGTGGTGGTTTCGCTCCCGGTATGGATCAAAAAGAAACCAACGCGACAATCAAAAATGAAGCCAACAATGGCCTGAAAAATACGCGCGGCACGCTGGCGATGGCTCGCACTAACGATCCGCACTCGGCAACAGCCCAGTTCTTTATCAACCTCGTTGATAACGATTTCCTGAACTTCCGTTCAGAACGTGCCGATGGCTGGGGCTACTGTGTTTTCGCTGAAGTGACCGACGGTATGGACGTCGTTGATAAAATCAAAGGCGTGGCAACAGGCCGCAGCGGAATGCACCAGGACGTACCGAAAGAAGACGTGGTGATTACCCACGTAACGGTCAGCGAATAATCCGTCCTGCATGGCAACGCTGTTCATTGCCGATTTGCATTTAAGCGTTCATGAACCGGCGATTACCGCCGGTTTTCTGCGTTTTTTACGCCATGATGCAATTCATGCCGATGCGCTGTACATCCTTGGCGACCTGTTCGACGCCTGGATAGGTGACGACGATCCGCAACCGCTGCATGCGACTGTCGCCACGGAACTGTATGCCTTACACCAGCGCGGCATTCCCTGCTATTTCGTGCACGGTAACCGTGATTTCCTGATCGGTAAGCGTTTCGCCAAGCAAAGTGGAATGACGCTGCTGCCGACAGAAACGGTGCTCGATCTCTACGGCCAAAAGATTCTCATTCTGCATGGCGATACGTTGTGCACTGACGATCGGCATTACCAGCAATTCCGCCGTCGGGTCCATAACCCGTTCATTCAATGGCTATTCCTGCGGTTACCGTTGTCATCGCGTGTGAAAATTGCGGCGAAGATGCGGGCAACCAGCCAGCACGAAAACCAGAAGAAGTCGCAGCAGATTATGGATGTCAATCACGACACCGTGCTTGAACGCTTACGACATTATCAGGTGGAGACGATGATCCACGGCCACACGCACCGTCCGGCCATTCATCAGGTCGATCTCGGTGAATCTTCTGGTCGTCGCGCCGTTCTCGGTGCCTGGCATGAAGAAGGGTCGATGATTAAGGTCACGCCACAGAATATCGAACTGATTTCCTTCCCCTTTTAATACGTTTTCTGCCATTGACTTAACGGTCTCTCACCTAGTCCCCCCTGTATTTCCGCATACGCAACCGTTTTCCTCGCCATAATGGCGTGATATGCTCTACGCCCTCAACGCCAGACCCTCTCTGTCTGGCCGACGTAAAATCGTCACGAACACGTACAATCACAGGAGCGTCACAGGCATGTCATCCAACGTTGCCCCGGCTAAAATTGCCATCGTCATGGGTTCAAAGAGTGACTGGGCCACTATGCAGTTTGCTGCGGAAATCCTCACCACGCTGAACATTCCTTTTCATACCGAAGTCGTTTCTGCACACCGGACGCCAGATAAGCTGTTCAGTTTCGCTGAGCAGGCGGCAAAAAATGGTTTTGATGTGATTATCGCTGGCGCAGGTGGCGCAGCACACCTGCCGGGTATGCTGGCAGCGAAAACGCTGGTTCCTGTGCTCGGCGTACCAGTACAAAGTTCAACGCTGAGCGGTGTAGACAGCCTGTACTCCATCGTCCAAATGCCGCGCGGTATCCCAGTCGGCACGTTGGCAATTGGCAAGGCAGGTGCAGCGAATGCCGCTCTGCTGGCCGCACAAATTCTCGCCCTGCATGATAACGGCATCGCCACCCGACTGGCCGACTGGCGTCAGGCGCAAACTGATGATGTGCTCTCTCATCCCGATCCGCGGGAGGAGGCATGAAACCGGTCTGCGTATTAGGCAATGGTCAGTTAGGCAGAATGCTCCGCCAGGCTGGCGAACCGTTAGGGATCGCAGTTTATCCCGTGGGATTGGATGCAGAGCCGGAGTCGGTTCCGTTTCATAACAGTGTGATTACTGCCGAGATCGAACGCTGGCCTGAAACTGCACTCACCCGCGAGCTGGCCGAACACACGGCGTTTGCGAACCGCGATATTTTCCCGCGTCTGGCCGATCGCCTGACGCAAAAACAGCTGCTGGACTCGCTGAATCTGGCAACCGCCCCGTGGCAATTGCTGGCCAGCGCCGATGAATGGCCACACGTCTTCTCTTCACTCGGTGAGCTCGCTATCGTTAAACGCCGCGTCGGCGGTTACGACGGCCGTGGGCAATGGCGCTTGCGTGACGGCGAACAGCAAACGCTGCCTGCTGATTGCTACGGCGAGTGCATCGTTGAACAAGGGATTAATTTTTCTGGCGAAGTCTCATTGATTGGCGCCCGTAATGTACACGGCAAATGCGTGTTCTATCCGCTAACGCATAATCTGCATCAGGATGGCATTCTGCGCACCAGCGTGGCTTTCCCTCAGCCCGACCCGCAGTTGCAACAGCAGGCTGAGCAGATGCTGTCCGCGATTATGAATGCGCTAGGCTATGTTGGCGTGATGGCGATGGAATGCTTTATTGTCGGCGACCACCTGCTCATTAACGAACTGGCACCACGCGTACACAATAGCGGACACTGGACGCAAAATGGCGCATCGATCGGCCAGTTTGAGCTCCACCTGCGCGCCATTCTGGATCTGCCGCTGCCAGTACCGGTCGTCGAAACCCCTTCAGTGATGGTCAATTTGATCGGAACCGATGTGAATATCGACTGGCTGGCGCTGCCGCTGGTGCATCTGCACTGGTATGAGAAAGAGGTTCGCCCTGGCCGCAAAGTAGGACACCTCAATCTACCGTCGTCGGACACCGCACAATTGCAGCACACACTGCAATCGCTGGCGCCTCTCTTACCAGAGGAATACCACAGCGGCCTGGCGTGGGCAGAAGAAAAACTCACAGCCTGACGATCGGCGGCTGTTATCCGGCAGATTGCGATCTGCCGGATAACGCTCATTAGAGCACGACGCGATGGGATGTAAAGGTAGGAACGAGATCGCCAGTCTCCCCCAAAAGAGAAAAACCATCATTACGCGTGACATCAGAAAATTTGCGTTTATTATTTCACCTGCCTTTTATTTTATTTACTGTTCGTTTTTTATCACTCGGTAATTAAATAAAGTATCAATAACGAGCCGTTAAAAATATTTAAAATAAAGTATCATTATTGATATTTTAATTTGCGCGGAAATTTATTAAAATATTCCCCGTCAATTCATTTCTGTGATCGCCTCAATATTATTCGCTGACCACCACGATATAGAATGCCGCCACAAAACAGTATTGACCTGTTGACATAATTAGCAATATGTCTTGTTCGTTTTTTAAACTCTGTAACGGCAAGTTGCCGATACTGTAATTTTTATACCTAAATATACCCTAAATAATTCGAGTTGCGTGACAAAACGTGAGCGTTTTAAACAACGCTCTGCGGACAGGGCCGGATTGCCTTGTAACGCGGCAACTAAGCGAATCCCCAGGAGTTTACTCAGGTAAGTGACTGGAGTGAGTAAAGACAAATCGGCTAAGCCGATTTGAACGCCGCTTGCGGCGGCCCTTCGGGCGAGGCCCGAGATGAGCCGAGTATTGCCAACGCACAAGCAGCTTGAAGTATGACGGGTATAAACGGGTATTAATGTGTTCACCGAGGAGAAACCATTAAATGAGCACAATTCAAGATAGCAGCCACGTGTTAGAACAGGCTTCTGGATGGCGTAAAAGCGATACCGTCTGGATGCTCGGCCTCTATGGCACAGCCATCGGCGCTGGCGTGTTATTCTTACCCATCAATGCTGGCATCGGTGGTTTAATTCCGTTAATTATCATGGCACTGATTGCCTTCCCGATGACGTATTATTCTCACCGTGCATTATGCCGTTTTGTATTATCCGGCAAGAAAGGTGGCGAAGATATTACCGAAGTCGTTGAAGAACATTTCGGCGTTGGTGCAGGTAAATTAATCACTTTGCTTTATTTTTTCGCTATTTATCCGATCCTATTAGTTTATAGCGTTGCTATCACCAATACGGTAGATAGCTTTATTACTCACCAATTGCACTTACCTTCTCCACCGCGTGCCGTGCTGTCATTAATATTGATCCTTGGGTTGATGTTTATTGTCCGTTTCGGTGAAGCGATGATCGTTAAGGCAATGAGTATTCTGGTTTATCCTTTTGTTGCCGTGCTGATGCTACTGGCGCTTTATTTAATTCCTAACTGGAATACCTCTGTTTTCGAAAACATTTCTTTGAGTTCCAGCGTAACGGGCAACGGTCTGTTAGCAACATTATGGCTGGCTATTCCGGTGATGGTTTTCTCCTTCAACCACTCGCCAATCATCTCCTCTTTCGCCGTTGCCAAGCGTAAAGAATATGGCGATGACGCAGAGAAAAAATGTTCACGCATCCTGTCTTATAGCCACATCATGATGGTGATGACCGTGATGTTCTTTGTCTTCAGCTGCGTACTGAGCCTTTCTCCGGCTGAGCTGATGGAAGCGAAAGCACAGAATATTTCTATTTTGTCCTATCTGGCGAACCACTTTAACAATCCGGTCATCGGCTATCTGGCACCGGTTATTGCTACTATCGCGATCTCTAAATCCTTCCTGGGTCACTACCTGGGCGCTGGCGAGGGTTTTAACGGCATGATCGTGAAAACGCTACGTAGCAGAGGCAAAACCATTTCCCACACCAAACTGAACCGCATCACAGCGCTGTTCATGCTGATCACCACCTGGATTGTTGCGACCAAGAACCCAAGCATTTTGGGTATGATCGAAACATTGGGTGGTCCGATTATCGCCTGCTTGCTGTTCCTGATGCCGATGTACGCTATCCAGAAAGTTCCAGCGATGAAGAAGTACAGCGGCCACATCAGTAACGTCTTTGTTACCCTGATGGGACTGATCGCTATTTCCGCCATTGTTTACAGCCTGCGCGATCTGCTGTAAGCCCCCGACACTACTTTAACGCCGGCACGTTATTTTCTAGCCATACCCTAAATAATTCGAGTTGCAGGACAAATCGGTCTTAGACCGATTTGAACAGTGCTAGCACTGACCCGAAGGGTGAACCTCATTTATGAGGTTCATCAATCCCCAGGAGCTTACTCAAGTAAGTGACTGGGGTGAGTGGGGAAGCCAACGCACATACGGCTTGAAGTATGACGGGTATGCGGCGTTTTTTTTCAAGGAAATCGCAATGGTCAGCGTATTTGATATCTTCAAAATCGGTATCGGCCCGTCCAGTTCTCATACTGTCGGCCCAATGAAAGCGGGTAAAATGTTCACCGACGATCTGGTGAATCGCGCGCTTATCTCATCGGTGACACGCATTGTCGTGGATATTTACGGTTCGCTCTCCCTGACGGGGAAAGGGCACCACACCGATATCGCCATCATCATGGGGCTTGCGGGTAACCTGCCAGATAACGTAAACATCGATAGTATTCCGGCGTTTATTCAACAGGTGAAAGACTCTCAGCGCCTGCCGATGCTCAACGGTCAGTATGAGGTCAGCTTCCCGCTGGAATCTTCTCTGCGCTTCCAGCCGGAGAACCTGCCGCTGCATGAAAACGGCATGACCATTCGCGCCTATAACCAGCAAGAGCTGGTGTATAGCAAAACGTATTACTCCATCGGAGGCGGATTCGTCGTCGACCAGGAAAATTTCGGCAAACCCAATCTGGCAGAGGAAAGTGCGCCCTATCCATTCTTTTCTGCCCAGAAATTACTGCAACATTGTCACGATCACTGCCTGTCGTTATCCGCCATCGTCCTGAAAAATGAGATTGCGATGCATGGGCGGGAAGCACTTGAGCACTATTTTGCTGACGTGTGGAAAACCATGCAGGACTGCATGCATCGCGGTATGAATACCGAAGGCGTGTTGCCAGGGCCATTGCGCGTCCCCCGCCGTGCATCGGCGCTGCATCGCCTATTGTTCATCAACGATCGTTTCTCTAACGATCCGATGGATGCGATGGACTGGGTTAACATGTTCGCGATGGCCGTGTCGGAAGAGAATGCGGCTGGCGGACGCGTCGTTACGGCACCGACGAACGGTGCATGCGGTATTATCCCCGCCGTACTGGCCTATTACGATCGCTACGTTCAACCCGTCACCCCAGAATCTTACCTGCGTTACTTTCTGGCATCCGGCGCTATCGGCATGCTCTACAAAATGAACGCATCTATTTCTGGGGCTGAAGTTGGCTGTCAGGGAGAAGTTGGCGTGGCCTGTTCGATGGCCGCAGCGGGTCTGGCTGAGCTACTTGGCGCCAACCCGGAACAGGTGTGCATCGCCGCAGAAATCGGCATGGAGCATAATCTGGGGCTGACATGCGACCCGGTAGCGGGTCAGGTTCAGGTACCGTGTATTGAGCGTAACGCTATCGCCTCCGTGAAGGCGATCAATGCCGCAAGAATGGCAATGCGCCGTACCAGCGAGCCACGCGTATCGCTCGATAAGGTGATTGAAACCATGTATGAAACAGGCAAAGACATGAACGCCAAGTACCGTGAAACGTCTCGCGGTGGGTTGGCGATTAAAGTCGTGCTGTGCGAATGATCAAACTGGCCTTGTCGCGTTAAATGCCAGGCAGCTTAACGCGACAATCGGGGTTAATGCATTTGTATTAACCCTTTATTTTTTATCACGTTCCGGCAGCGACCAGACAATATTATTTTCAGCCGCCGCGATGTACCAGTCCACCGTGCTGTTAGCTGGCTTCTTGATGTTTTCATGTTTGGCGAGCGCTTTGGCAGGAAACGTCGCTGCTTTCTTCCTGATACGCAGCGGCGTCTGTTTTTTCTCACCGCTGATCTGCGCATGAAAAGATTCGACTTCCGCATCGAAGAGCACACCTTCAATCTGATGCAGACGGTTCAACCCACGTAGAATAGAGAGCAGGCTGCTGAGCGTAATGGATTCGCCCATTTCAGCCCGTTTAATCGTTGCAATCCCCAGCCCCGCACGCTCAGCGAGATCGACCTGTGATAAACGCTGCTGGATTCTGGCATCTTTTATTCTCCGGCACAGTTCGGTAATAATTTCGCCTTCGTTCATGGTGCTGAATTTCATTTTACCCGCCACTTACCAGAGTCATAAAATTGCGCGCATTTTATCATCAATTTTTCAAATGGCACGGATAATTGATGAACGGTAGCCATAATTTTTTTATGGCCTGATGGGACTATGCACATCCCACCAGCCTGACCGTCAATACGGGTTATATACCCGTAATACTTCAAGCCGCAGGTGCGTTGGCTGCGTTCACTCACCCGAATCACTTACCTGAGTAAGCTCATCGGGACTCCCTCTCTTGCCGCCTTCCTGCAACTCGAATTATTTGGGGTATATTTAATAGAAACGATTAAGTAATATAATAATTAAAACCACTAATAAACAATGAAGAAGACAGAAAATTTAAAATAATCAAATAAAAACAATAAACTAAAAAACAACCGATAATTAACAAAATAAAAAAGAAGACAAATACATTAAGTACGATAAACTTTGTTCTATATTCACGCGATTGTACTGCATAACGATGCTCTACTATTGAATCTCACTCTCACAGGAAAGGAACCTCCATAATGAGCATTACCAGCCTTAATGGTATCACTCATTACTCAGCCCCCTCAGTGAACCGTAAAGAACCAGCGGAAAACGCATTTTCACTCGCTGGCGACACGTCAAAGTCAACCCTCCATTCTGTTTCTGCCAATACCCCCTCAACGATTCAGCCAAGCAAACGTTATGACTTTTCCAATATGACGCCACAAGAAGCGATTGACGCAACAAAAGAATTTACGGCCTCCGGCGATATGTCATTTGAAGAAAGCCTGGAAATTGGTATGGCGGCGCTGCTTATTTTGCATCCTCCGCTTGACGATGTCGCCCCCGCCGACCCCAACCAGAAAATCAATTTTATCCAAATGCTCAAAAACGGGATAAGTGGTTCACTGTCACGCGGTGAGCACTTACATGCGGAACAGCAAAAGGCGGTATTAGACAAATTAGTACAACTCAGTTACACACCGATTAGCGTGAAAGCATAATAAAAAGCAGGCTCTCTTTTTGGGAGAGCCTGCTGAAAATATGGCGTTATCGAATATTCAGTGAAGTGCCAAGCGTTCTAAAAGGAGGATTAGTAGAAGTGGATTGATAGCGGAAATTGCCAGACTGCATGCCATCGCCATTGAAATAAACCATCCATCCTACATAAGTCGCCCCAACGGGGCATGATTCGCTGTAATTACCACGAACAATACAAACGCCATTAACCTGATAGGATTTCTTGTCTAGACCACCAACCGAAGCAAAACGATGGTTCCCATAACCGACTTCCAGCACCGCAATGCGCAGTTGTGCCCCACCATGGTCCTGAGCCGTTATCGATTTATTTGGGCCAATATATTCCCAGGCTCCACCATTCTGTGTTGATGCCACGGCGTAGACATAGACAGAACTCAATGCAGGCGCTGGCGCACGAAGAGGTTTATAGTCCTGAGAAGAGGATTCATTTGCAGATGTTGGGTTCTCCAGAAGCGGAGAATCAAATGCGGTAATTGCTTCCGCCACGGGCTCTTCAATATCCTGAGAATAAGCTGGAAATACAGCGCTAACCAGCATACTGAAGGCAAATCCAATATATATTTTCTTTCTCATCCTGAGTAATTCCATTTAAATACAGCCAATCGCTGTACATAAACTATGAATCAAAATGTTATTTTTTCCAGTAATTAAATCACAATAAAATAAAAATATTTAAATTAGATAAAAATGATTGCTCAGTTATTTATTATTTATAATAAAACTGACCGAATTTATAATATCACCACCATTTATAATAAAATTATATGCATGGTGATGATATTGTATTATTTGAATAATAACCTAACCAAAGCGTCCGGTAATATAATCTTCTGTGCGGCGCTGCATCGGCGAAGTAAATAAATCATCCGTGCAGTTGTACTCAATTAATTTACCCTGATTGATAAACGCGGTGTAATCTGACACACGAGCCGCCTGCTGCATATTGTGGGTCACTAATACCAGCGTAAAGTGCTGTTTTAGCGTTCCCATCAGTTCCTCGACAATCAGCGTCGAAATCGGATCGAGCGCAGAGGTTGGCTCATCTAGCAGCAGCACTTCCGGTTCAATGGCGATAGCGCGAGCGATCACCAAACGCTGCTGCTGTCCGCTGGATAACGTGAGCGCGTTGTCACTTAGCCGATCCTTTACTTCGTGCCATAGTGCCGCTGCCCGCAGCGCACGCTCAACGGCATCATCCAGTACGCGACGATCGCGCAGCCCCTGTAATCTCAGGCCATAAATCACATTTTCATAGATCGACTTGGGAAACGGATTAGGACGCTGAAAAACCATACCGATGCGGCGACGTAACACGGCAACATCCAACTGGGGGTCGTTAATTGGCATACCGTTCAGCCTGATATCACCTTCGGTACGGCAGTCATCCACCAGATCGTTCATGCGATTAAAACAGCGTAATAGCGTGGATTTGCCACAGCCAGACGGCCCAATCAGCGCCGTGACCTGATTCTTCGGAATGCGAATCGAAATATCGTTCAATGCCTGTTTATTGCCATAGTACAGATTCAGATGTTCCACGGTTAACGTCGTCTGTTCATCACTCAGCTGATGAACATCAGGCAGCGGTACCATCTCCTTTTGTGTCATAAATCCCATAACTTCATCCTACTTTCAGAGTGATAACGAACGGTATTTCTCACGCAAAACATGGCGAATCCCAATTGCAGCAAGGTTCAACCCGACAACAATCAATACCAGCAGCAGCGCGGTGATATACACCAGCGGCCTTGCCGCTTCCACATCCGGGCTTTGAAATGCCAGATCGTAGATTTGGAACCCCAGATGCATAAATTTTCGCTCAAGATGCAGATAAGGGAAAATGTCATCAATCGGTAAGACGGGCACCGACTTCACCACGCCGACTAGCATCAGCGGCGCGGTTTCCCCTGCGGCACGTGCCACCGCGAGGATCAACCCCGTCATCATTGCGGGAACTGCCATCGGCAAGACAACGTGCCACAGCGTTTCGGCTTTGGTTGCCCCCAGCGCTAACGAACCGTGGCGCACAGACATCGGAATCCGTGACAACCCTTCCTCCGTCGCCACAATCACCACTGGCAGCGTTAGCAATGCCAGCGTCAACGACGCCCACAGCAACCCCGGCGTACCAAATGTCGGGTTCGGCAACGCTTCAGAATAGAACAGTTGATCCAACGTGCCGCCGATGAGATAAACAAAAAAACCTAATCCGAATACACCGTAAACAATCGACGGCACACCCGCCAGATTAACCACCGCAATCCGCACCCAGCGCGTTAAACTGTTTTTTCCTGCATATTCATGTAGATAAACCGCAGCGATCACCCCCAGTGGCATCACGACAATGGACATCAGCACCACCATTAATACCGTACCAAAAATGGCAGGGAAAAGTTGCCCCGCGCTGTTACTGTCCGGCGAGTAGTGCATCAGCATGTATTTCGCCTGATAGCCCCAATGGCGGGCTTTTTCCCACAAGCTCATTGCATTAGGATACCAGACCTGCTCAATGTCTTTGAGCGGGATAAGATGGACGCTACCGTTCGCATCCCGTAACTGCACAGTATCGCGATTAATATCCAGATTGAGTGCGGTTAACTGGCGCGATAGCTCATCAAAGCGACGTTGCAGTTCAATACGTTCTGCCTGAAGACGGGCTAGCGCCTGATTGTCCAGCGTCTTTGCCTGCTGTCGCTTTTTCTCTTCCAGCCGTAGCGTCTCAAACTGCTGGTTGATCTTTGCCATCTCGCCCATGCGGATTGTCTGCGTCTTCGCGAGCAATCCCTGCACCTGCTCGACGCGATGCTGTAGGGTTGCGGAGAGATTCGTCGCCACTAGCGGTTGCTCTCCCTCCAGCATCCCGGCCAGATAACCGTAGGCGGTGCCATTATTGGTTCGCTTTAACACCAGAATGTCGGCTGGCTTATCAAAGCGAACAACGTCGCGGGACAGCAGCGTGCGAAAGCTTTGCCCATGAATTTCACGTTGGCCAATTTTGATCAAATAGCGGGTTTCTTCCTTACCCTTACCAGACGAAGACGCTAAATTGGCCTGTTGCAACTGCAAAGGCGAAAGCGTCTGCTCGGCATAAATTTCCCCCATCAACGCACGTTGCACACCCTGCTCAGGCTGTAACGTCAGTAGCCAGACGGGCTGCGGCCACAAATAACGCATTCCCTGCCCCGCCAACAGCACGATAATCGCTAGCATGGCCAACAGGCTGATAGAAATTGATGATGCAGTCAGCCACACCCACGGCCTTCCTGAACGGAACCAGCGCTTCACGCGTTTTCTCCTTCATCACGATAACGTTGGCGCAAACGCTGCCGGATAGTTTCAGCCAGCGTATTCACGATGAACGTGAAAACAAACAGCGTGAGTGCCGTTAAAAACAGCACCCGATAGTGACCGCTGTTCGTTACAGCTTCCGGCATTTCAATGGCAATATTCGCTGCCAGAGAACGTAACCCCTGAAGCAGACCTTCATCCATAATCGGCGTGTTGCCCGTCGCCATCAGTACGATCATGGTTTCCCCCACGGCGCGGCCAAAACTCAACATCAACGCGGCAAAAATGCCGGCGCTGGCTGACGGCAGTACAACGCGCCACAAGGTTTGCCACGCCGTTGCCCCCAGCGCCAACGATCCCTGACTTAAACGCGTCGGCACGCTGAACAGCGCATCTTCTGCCAGCGAAAAAATCAGCGGAATCAACGCAAAGCCAAGCGCAACGCCCGCCACCAGCGTATTACGTTGGGCAAAATCGTCACCCAACCATTGGTATAGCGGCTGCCCCAATAGCGCTATTTCGATATGCGGCGCGGCCCAACAGCCAACCACGAACGTCAACAAAATGGCGGGAGTGAGAAATAGTGCGTCCCAGCCCACAGGGAAACGGGTACGCCAGCGTGTCGGCAGGCACTCAACCAACCAGCCACAGCCGAGCACGACCAGCATCCATAACACCGGCATGACCAGAATAGCGGACAAATACGTCGCAAAATGCGGTGCCAGCCAGATGGCCGCAATCAGGCCGACGACGACTGTCGGCAGCGCGCCCATGATCTCCAGCGTGGGTTTAATCCAGCGGCGCAGTGTCGGAGACATAAAGCAGGCGGTGTAAATCGCGGCAGACAGCGCCAGCGGCGTGGCAAACAACATGGCGTAAATCGCCGCTTTCATGGTGCCCAGCATCAGCGGCATCATGCTGAATTTGGCCTGATAGCTATCATCCGCAGACGTGGATTGCCAGATATAAGCCGGTTCCGGGTAGTTCTCATACCACAGCTTTTGCCACAGCCCGCGCCAGCCAATATCGGGATACGGATTATCAACCTGGTAGCGATGCCAACTCTGTGCCGTTTCAATCAGCATGGCAGAACCACGCGGCGAAAATGCCATCCCCTGCGCCTGTGCTGGCAATGTCTGCGTCAGCAACGCATGTGATTGTTTACTGGCAAACAGTGACAGCTCACCTTGTGTATTTAATGTGGCAAATACGCGCCGCTGCGCCTCTGTTGCCAGCAACACCGATTCCCCAGCAACGTGCGGAAACTGACGCGTCTCTGTCAGCCTGGCACCCTTTTCACTCGGGACATCAAACCACTGGCTAATCCGCCCGTCAGCGGCCTGCACCAGCAACGAACGTCCACCGGACAACAGCGCCAGATGCAGGGGTTCCGCCAGTTGCAATTGCCGTTCTTCACGCAGCGTCAGCGTATTTGCTCCCACTTGCCACCACGTTAACGTATTTCCGCGGAGCAAATACACGTGCTGCCCGTCTGGCGTCAGCAGTAGTTGGCTAATGGTACCGGTTGGAAGCGGAATAGATGCCCGTCGCCGCACGCCGTTCTCATCAACATCGGCAATAATCAGTGCATTTTCCTGACCAATCGCAGCAGTAACAACACGTTTTTCGCCCACAGCCGCTATCGCCAGGTGACGCAGTGGCTGCGCGGGTAGCCCCAGTGAATACGCCTGTTCACCCAGCGGATATATCCAGGCAGGAGAACGGTTTTCCGTCTGCGACAATGCAGGTTGAACAAAAAGCAAACGGCCATCAGGTTGGCTCAAGGCATAAATCTGTCGCTCGCCCTGACTTTGCGCCAGCAAACTCAGGGCAGGAACCAGTTGAATGCGCAACATAGGCTGATTTTCCGCAAATGGAATAAACTCACCATATCCCTGAGCGTCGATACGAAACCCGATTTGCCCATTGTCGCTGAGTCCCAATGCCAGCGAAGGTTCCGCACTGTGGCGTTGAACCGTTTTTTGCCCGTTGATCGAAGGGGACAGGAACAGCGGCGTCACCACATACAGTAGATAGAAGAAGATCAACAACAGCATCGCTAGCACCAGCAGCCCGCTGCCCGCAACAATGCGGTGCACCAAACGATCTACCCACGCTCGTCGACGATCCCGATACTGTAATGTGCTGCCTGTTTT
This sequence comes from Pectobacterium polonicum, assembly GCF_005497185.1. Lineage (GTDB taxonomy): Bacteria > Pseudomonadota > Gammaproteobacteria > Enterobacterales > Enterobacteriaceae > Pectobacterium > Pectobacterium polonicum. The sequence goes on from NZ_RJTN01000004.1 coordinate 197,334, forward strand.
GACCATTATTCTCGCCGTTAAAATGAAGTCGCCAGAGTCGTGTTGCTAACGTATTGCGGGTAGCATATGTTGCCTTTACGCCCATAATATGACAATGGTAAGTCTGTCTATGAATTAGATTTTATACCCTAAATAGTTCCAGCCGTATGACAAAGCGTTAGCGTTTTGAGCAACGCTTTAACGTTGCCCCTTTAGGGCGAGGCCTAGGATGGGCCGAGTATTTTGGGGTAGCCAACGTACAGACGGCTCGAAATATGACGGGTATCGTCATCAACACGCCATAATGTTGTTGTACCCTATCCTCACAGAGGAAGGGTATGAATATTGGATGAACCTTCAGTACATGAGTTGAGCGGAGTGACAATGGGTCAGGACAAACTCTATATAGAGAAAGAATTAAGTTGGTTATCCTTTAATGAGCGAGTGCTTCAGGAAGCAGCAGATAAAAGCAATCCGTTAATCGAACGCATGCGCTTTCTTGGCATTTACTCCAGCAACCTTGATGAATTTTATAAAGTCCGTTTTGCCGATTTGAAAAGACGCATTCTGATTAACGAAGAACAAGGTCTGGACGGCAATCTACGGCATCTTTTAGGCAAAATTCAGGCGCGTGTACTCAAAACCGATCAACTCTTTGACAGCTTGTATAACGAACTGCTGTTGGAGATGGCGCGGAACCAGATTTTTCTGGTCAACGAGCGTCAGGTTTCCCCGAATCAGCAGGAGTGGCTAAGGGACTACTTCCGGCAATATCTACGCCCACACATCACGCCAATACTTATCTTTGACGAAACCAACCTGGTGGAGTTCCTGAAAGATAACTACACCTACCTTGCCGTCGAAATTATTCGTGGCGATGAGATCAGTTATGCCCTGCTGGAAATCCCTTCGGATAAAATACCGCGTTTCGTCAACCTGCCAGCGGAAGCGCCACGCCGCCGTAAGACCATGATCCTCATCGATAACATCCTGCGTTACTGTCTGGATGATATCTTCAAGGGTTTCTTTGATTATGATGCGCTGAACGCGTATTCCATGAAAATGACACGCGATGCGGAATACGATTTGGTTACGGAAATGGAATCCAGCCTGCTGGAGCTGATGTCTTCCAGCCTAAAGCAGCGCCTGACCGCCGAACCGGTGAGATTCGTCTATCAGCGCGATATGCCGGACGCAATGGTCGCCATGTTACTTGAAAAACTGGGGATCTCTTCCTATGACTCCGTGATCCCCGGCGGGCGTTATCATAATTTCAAAGACTTTATTTCTTTCCCGAACGTCGGACGCGCCAATCTGGTCAACAAACCGTTGCCGCGCCTGCGACACACCGGGTTCAACCATTTTCGCAACGGCTTTGATGCGATCCGCGAACGTGACATCCTGCTCTATTATCCGTACCACACCTTCGAGCACGTATTGGAACTGCTGCGACAAGCCTCGTTCGATCCCAGCGTGCTGTCCATTAAAATCAATATTTACCGCGTCGCCAAAGACTCACGCATCATTACCTCAATGATCCATGCGGCGCATAACGGTAAGAAAGTGACAGTGGTCGTGGAACTACAGGCGCGCTTTGACGAAGAGGCCAACATCCATTGGGCGAAACGCCTGACGGAAGCTGGCGTGCACGTCATTTTCTCGGTGCCTGGGCTGAAAATTCACGCCAAGCTGTTTCTGATTTCCCGCCGCGAAGGGGAAAATATCGTGCGTTACGCACACATCGGCACCGGTAACTTCAACGAGAAAACCGCCCGTCTGTATACCGACTACTCGCTGCTGACCGCCGATGAACGCATTACCAACGAAGTGCGTCGCGTCTTCAACTTCATTGAAAACCCTTACCGTCCGGTCAGTTTTGAACACCTGCTGGTGTCACCTCAAAACTCCCGCGACAAACTTTACCAACTGATCGATACCGAGATCGAAAATGCGCTGGCGAATCGTGATGCAGGCATTACGCTTAAGGTAAATAATCTGGTGGATAAAGGGCTGGCGGAAAAGCTGTATCAGGCTTCGTCTGCGGGCGTGAAGATTAATCTGCTGGTACGCGGCATGTGTTCATTGATTCCTAATTTGCCGGGGATCAGCGACAATATTCAGGTCATCAGTATCCTTGACCGTTATCTGGAACACGATCGGGTGTATGTCTTCAACAACGGCGGAGACAAAAAAGTCTACCTCTCTTCCGCAGACTGGATGACACGCAACATTGATTATCGCATTGAAGTGGCAGTGGAAATCCTTGATCCCATTTTGAAGAACCGCGTACTGGAAACGCTGGATATCCTGTTCAGCGACACGGTGAAAGCCCGCGTCATTGATAAAGAGTCGAGCAACCGCTATGTATCACGTGGCAACAAGCGTAAAGTACGCGCGCAAAATGCCATTTACGACTACATCAAGGCGTTGGAGCAACCTGGAGATAAGCCTGAATAATGCCGTTAACGAACAATGAAAAAACCGAGATGAAGCCTCAAGAATTCGCGGCTATCGACCTGGGCTCCAATAGTTTTCACATGGTGATCGCACGCGTGGTAAACGGTGCGCTTCAGGTGTTGGGGCGTTTAAAACAGCGGGTACATCTGGCCGATGGGCTGGACAACAAAAGTGTGCTCAGTGAAGAAGCGATTCAACGCGGCCTAAGCTGTCTGGCGCTGTTTGCTGAACGTTTGCAAGGCTTCCCCGCGGTTAACGTTTCTATCGTCGGAACGCACGCGCTGCGTCAGGCGGTCAACGCGCAGGAATTTTTGCGCCGTGCAGCAGATATCATCCCCTATCCGATAGAGATCATTTCCGGTCATGAAGAAGCTCGCCTGATTTTTATGGGCGTGGAGCATACACAGCCGGAAAAAGGCCGCAAACTGGTTATCGATATCGGTGGTGGTTCTACCGAACTGGTTATCGGTGAGGATTTCGAACCGATGCTGGTAGAAAGCCGTCGAATGGGTTGTGTCAGCTTCGCACAGCAATTTTTCCCCAATGGTGAGATCAGCGAAGCCAATTTCAAGCGCGCCAGGCTGGCTGCGGCGCAGAAGCTGGAAACGCTGTCCTGGGAGTACCGCATATACGGCTGGAAATTCGCCCTCGGTGCGTCTGGAACGATCAAAGCCACACACGAGATTCTGGTAGAAATGGGGGAAAAAGACGGCCTGATTACCCCCGAGCGGCTGGAAATGTTACGCGCGCAGATTTTGCAATTTAAGCACTTCAAATCGCTGAGCCTACCGGGGCTATCTGAAGATCGGCAGTCGGTACTGGTGCCCGGTCTGGCGATTTTGTGTGGTATTTTCGATGCGCTGGCGATCAAAGAATTACGCCTGTCTGATGGCGCGCTGCGCGAAGGCGTGCTGTACGAAATGGAAGGCCGTTTCCGCCATCAGGATATTCGTATCCGTACTGCACAAAGCCTGGCAACCCATTACAATATCGACCGTGAGCAGGCACGACGCGTGCGGGAAACCACGCAACAGCTTTATGCGCAATGGGCAGAGCAAAACCCTAGCCTGGTGCATCCACAGCTTGAGGCCATCTTAAACTGGGCTTCCATGCTGCATGAAGTCGGATTGGGCATTAACCACAGCGGCATGCACCGCCATTCCGCCTACATTCTGCAAAATACCAACTTGCCCGGTTTCAATCAGGAACAACAGCTTGTGCTATCAATGATCGTACGGCTGCATCGTAAGGCCATCAAGCTGGAAGAGTTGCCACGACTGAATCTGTTTAAAAAGAAACAGTATTTGCCGCTGGTACAATTGCTACGTCTTGCCACGCTGTTAAACAACCAGCGGCAGGCAACGACGACGCCAGAATCATTGCAATTACATACCGATGATAATTACTGGACGCTGACGTTCCCGCACGACTTTTTTACCAATAACACGTTGGTACAGCTCGATCTGGAACGTGAACAGGAATATTGGCAGGACGTCACCGGCTGGAAGCTGATGATTGAGGAAGAGAAAGCCTGATTACCGAAGGTATTGCGCAAGAAATCTGGCGCGCATTCGGCACCATAATAAGGCGAAATAGCACCACCACGTTGGCGGGTTTATTCTGGTTAACATAAAGTTAGCCAGAATGAGGCCGATACCAAATTGATGGCTGATGAGAATTTTCACCAACATCGTGCAACCTCGGTGGAAAGGCGCGCTTCCTTTTCATACCGGATAGTAATCCAACTCAACGTTAAGGAGAGTAAAATGGATGTATCACAGATTGCATCATTCGCAACCGACCTCAGCAGCCTGCGCACCAGCAGTGAGGCCAGTACGCTTGTGATGAAAAAAGCGCTAGACAGCCAAGAGGCTGTTGCTTTAGGTATTTTGCAAGCCTTACCCCCACTGCCAGCAAACCCGGCAATTGGGCGTAACGTCAATACCACGGCGTAATTCCTGAACGATGCCACATACTCGCGCCCCATCTGGGGCGTTTTTTATTTGTACTATTTCTTCTATAACAAACATGCCACCTTAGTTTGAGCAATATATTGCTCAAACTAAGGTGAATTTCTCAAAAATGAGTAAAATATTGCTCAAAAAAAAGTAAACATGCCATAATTGAGCAATATATTGCTCAATATGGATCAGTGATGCCTACCATACAAATTTTCCATAATCATCAGTGGTATGATGCTGCCGAGCTAGACATTCCCACTCCTTTAGCGGGACAGAATGGGTTATCCTGCCTTGGTTATGACTTTGATTATGCCGCCAGTTGGTTAGGTAAAAATGACCATCGCAGTTGTAGTATCAATTTGCCCGTAGAAATGATGGAAACCTATCGTTCTAAGCCTTGGTTCACTTTTTTGGATGACATTATCCCTTCTGGGGCAAGTCGGCGCTATTGGGTCAATAAATTAGAAATAGGTCATTTACCCGCTAATGAGCAAGATTATGTCCTGTTGGTTCATGGAACCATTGCCCCTATTGGCAATATACGTATCAAAGAATCACTCCCTTCTTCACTAAGTACCCAACAACTACAGAAAATACGTTTCAGTGTGCAAGACGTCGCCGATCGCAATAGTGACTTTATCGAGTACGCACAGCAGCGTGGCGCTGCCGGAGGTGGGGCAACCGGAGCTGGAGGAGAAGCCCCCAAATTATTACTCCGTTGTTCAGATAACGATGAAATTTGGATAGATCCTTTTCAGGACGATCTCTCTACTCAGGACATGCACTATCTGGTGAAATTTCCCAGAGGGCCACGCAGCCCAGTTGATTGCGATATTTTGCGCGCAGAATATTATTTTTATCATGAGCTCACATTACTGGGGATGGAGACGATCAACCTCGAAGGTATGCGATTAATTGAAGGGGAGCATTATCCTTCCTTGTGGCTACCTCGTTTTGATGTCGACTACATAGACGGGAGAAAAACACTACATGGAATGGAGTCTATCTATTCTCTGCTGAAAAAACCGGCGGGAAGCTACCTTAATCATTTCACTGTTATTCAAAGGATCATTGACACGATCGCTCCTCCTACTGGCAATCATGCGCCGCAACGTCGTGAATTAGTTATTGAAATGGTCAAGCGCGACATGCTGAATATCATTTTTGGCAATTCAGATAACCACGGACGTAACACGTCGCTCATTAAGCGCCCGCAAGGAATATGGCTTGCTCCTATTTATGATTTTGCCCCTATGAAAGCTGACCCTGAAGGCATAGCAAGAACCACACAGTGGGGCTCACCTTACGAAGAGGGCGGGAGAATCGATTGGTTCGCTATTGCTAACGCGCTCTCTTCTTTCATTGATCCTGAAGATTTAATTCATGAATTAAGCACGACCGCACGTCAGCTCATCGGCCTTAAATCTCGTCTTATCGAACGCGGCGTTCCACAGCGCATTATCGCTATGCCAGTCATGGCGTTTGATTACATTGATGAAAAACTCGCAACATGGCAATTATTATGAAAAACCTGTCTTCTTCTGAACGTGATGCGCTACTCGCCCATTTACTCACAGAGTTTTTCAATGAGCGGCTCTCTATAGGTGGACTACTTCACAAATTGAGAAAGGACGTTTTCGGTATGTCACAGGAGCAGTACGCCACATTGGTAGAAGTGAGCCGCCGTACTTTATCTGATATTGAAAAAGATCGCGGTAGCCAATCCATCATGCTCTTAAATCGAGTATTCAGACCATTAGGTTTAAAAGTCGGCTTGCTCCCGCGTAGCACTCACTTAATGTATGATCTGCTGGAAAAAGGCAACCATAGCAAAAACTAAAATCATTATAAAAATAAATACTTACTATGCTAAAACCAAATCTGCCCTCACCTTTTTCACTGCGGCAGATTGACCTAGGCTACTGCTTGTGTATAAATAAACAACAGCGAATGTTCGCTTTCACAGAGGATTTACTGGTAATGTCCACGCTTACCCACAAACGACGATTATCGATACGCCCACGACGAAGTGGCTCTCGTATCGCTCGTGCTGTTTTACTCATCAGTTTCATTATTCTTTTAGGTCGTTTTGCCTACTCCACTATCACCGCGTTTGCCCATCATCAAGACAAACAGCAGCAACGTGCTGAACAGCTACTGCCTCCTACCAACGTGCTCATTAATCAGAAAGAGTAACGCTTAGCTAAAGCCGTTTCTTATATTGCCTCGTTAGGCTTTATTGCCTTTGTATTTTCGCGCCCGTTTTTCGCACCAGCACGCGTTGCCCATTCGGCTTATGTCGCACAAATAAAAAAACGGCAGTGCGAATCTTCGCAGCCACCGTTTTCAACTCTCAATAATTCACATCAAACCGGGCTTAGACGATAGTCAAGGTCACATCAATGTTGCCACGCGTTGCATTGGAGTAAGGACAAACGATATGGGCTTTCTGCACCAGATCTTCAGCCACGGCACGATCCAAACCTGGCAGTGAAATTTTCAGTTCAACTTCAATACCAAACCCTGTAGGGATGGCACCAATGCCTACGCTACCGTTTACCGTTGTATCAGCTGGTACGGCGATTTTCTCACGTGCACCGACAAACTTCATTGCCCCAAGGAAACAGGCAGAATAGCCAGCAGCAAACAGCTGCTCTGGGTTAGTCCCCTCACCGCCTGCACCGCCCAGTTCACGTGGCGTCGTCAATTTGATATCAACTGCATTATCGGAAGATACCGCGCGGCCATCACGACCACCCGTGGCCTGAGCATGAGCAACGTATAATACTTTTTCAATAGACATAATGTGACTCCAGATAGTTAAGGAAATAGGGATGCTGCTGTTATTTCATTTAAATAGCAAAAAATTAAATCGTACACTACTTAGTTGAGTAAAAATAAATGACTTAAAAACATGATGCTACCTAACAAATCTTACGATGTGCATAGAACAGGCACGTGTTTAAAGATGTCCGATCAGGCTCTTACGCAGCATCTCGAGATCTTTTTTGATCGTCTGTAACTGTTCGAGATGACATTCCGTCGCACAAAACACACTTTCAGGAATCGCTCGCGCCTGTTGCTGAAGGGCATGACCTGCTTCGGTTAATCCGATCAGTACCTGACGCTCATCTTCCGTACCTCGGTTACGTACCACCAGCCCTGCGCTTTGTAAGCGCTTGAGCAATGGCGTTAGCGTAGCGGAATCCAAATACAGCCGCTCGCCCAACTCAGATACCGTCAATCCATCTCGTTCCCACAAAACCAACATCACTAGATATTGGGGGTAGGTCAGGTTTAGTTCAGACAGTAAACGGCGATACAGCTTATTCATTGCCAGATTGGCAGAATACAGTGCGAAGCATAGCTGTCCATCCAGTTTATAAGCGTTATCGTTCATCGTCTCTGCCATCGGTATCTATTGCGTTTCTGACACTGACTTTACATCGCCCAAAACTAAATAGCAAACGATTTAATATTGCATTAAATAAAAATCATCCTGAAAAACACGTTCGCCTTGTATCAGCTCGTTTTTCAGACTGCGATTCGCCAGTAATCCTATTCTTAATCTACTGATTTTGCGCTACGTTTAATAAAAGATGGATAAAAAACAGACCGAGCATAAAACATTATGTCAAGTGTAAAAAAACTTACCGACCTCCGGCGTCGTATCTCCCTTCTGCTATTAGAAAATAAAGAGCTGGTTGAAGACATCATCAATCGGCAGCCCCCTATCACAGAGCATGATGAAACCACGTTAAGCGACAAAACGGTCTTAAGTAATAAAACCAAGCTGCGTGAAAAAAGTATTCTGCTCGATCAAACCGCAGAAATCAGCGAACTGATCGTCAATTTACATGCTGCTGACCTGGCCGATTTGCTGGAATCGTTACCACAGGATGAACGCCTGGCGCTCTGGCGGCTTATCCCCATAGCGAAACGCGGCCACGTTTTGATTGAGGCCTCAGACAGTATTTCCGACGATCTGATCGGCGATATGCAGGATAAGGAAATTCTCAGGGCAGTTCGGGTACTGGATGTGGATGAACAGGCGCAATTATCTCGCCTTGTCCCCCGCCATTTGCTGGGCCGAATACTGACCTCACTTGAGCCGAAACAGCGCGCGCAGCTACGAGCCGCCATCAACTATGATGAAGATTGCCTCGGCCACATGATGGATTTCAAACTCATCACCGTGCGCGCCGACGTCACGCTCGCAGCCGTACAACGCTATCTGCGCTACCGCAAAACCATTCCTGAATCTACCGATAAGCTGTTCGTGACCGATCGCAAAAACACGCTGATCGGCGAGTTATCGCTGGCGAGTATCCTACTCCATTCGCCTCATGCCTTGGTGACTGATGTGATGGATGCTCAGCCGCTGAGATTTCAGCCTGAAGATAAAGTCGAAGAGGCCGCTGGCGCCTTTGAGCGTTATAACTTAATTTCTAGCGCCGTCGTGGACAGCAAAGGCAAGCTAATGGGACGCCTGACGATTGAAGATATCGTCGATGTCGTAAACCGGGAAAGTGATAGTAACCTGCGGCGTTCTGGGGGGTTAACACCTTCTGAAGATGTCTACGCGCCTGTATATAAGTCGTTCCGCAATCGCTGGGCGTGGCTGGCGATCAACCTTTGTACCGCGCTCATTGCCTCCCGGGTCATTGGTCTATTTGAGCACACATTATCGCATTTGGTGGCGCTTGCGACGCTCATGCCGATTGTTGCCGGCATCGGCGGAAATACGGGTAACCAGACAATCACCATGATTGTACGCGCACTGGCGTTGCATCAACTTGAGCACGGTAAAAAATCGTATCTACTGCTCAAAGAATTAGGCGTTGCGCTGGTAAATGGGGTGATATGGGGCACGATCATGGGCGTGGTGACCTTCCTGCTCTATGGCAGCCCCGCGATGGGTGGCGTGATGATGCTGGCAATCCTGCTGAATTTACTGCTCGCCGCGCTGATGGGTGTCGCGATTCCGCTGGTTATGATGAAGCTTGGACGCGACCCGGCCATCGGTTCCAGCGTGATGATTACGGCAATCACCGACACTGGCGGCTTCTTTATCTTTCTTGGACTAGCAACGCTGTTCCTGTTGCCTTGATAAAAGGGCCAGAATTAACATTAATGATTCATTAATAAACATATAAGTTGTCATTTTATACAAATAAGTTAGTGTAGTTATAGGGTGAAAACTGAGCAACGTGGCGGGATGCCAAATGAAATATTCTGAATTCAGACGCTGGCTTCTGCAACAAGGAGCAGAATTCACTAAAGCATCGGGAGGTGGGAGCCACCTTAAAGTTAAATTAAACGGAAAGGCATCCGTTCTGCCTTTTCATGGCGCAAAAGAAATACCTGAGCCTCTTCGTAAGAAAATTATGAAAGATTTGGGACTATGATACTTAAGGCTTACCAGCTAATTTGGCTATCTCATATACCAAAATTTCTGTAAATTCAGCGAATTGGTTAGAAGAACCACTAATATGATTACGTCGATACCACTATAATCTATGTAAGTGCGATTCTCGTTACATCGGGGGAAACCCCATTTAGAGGTAAAAGTATGTTCAACTATCCCGTAAAACTGGAACTCGACGAAGCAACCGGACAATACGTGGTTTCTTGCCGCGATTTGCCATTAATGAACTCGGTTGGTGACTCCGTTGACTCAGCCCTTCTGGAATCTGTTGACGGAATTGTTACCGCCATAGCCATCGAAATTGAAGAACGCCGCCCTGTTCCTTACGCTAGCGCGCCAATAGCAGGAGAGCACGTTGTCACGATCCCAGTATTAGTGACGATGAAGGCTGCATTACATAATGCAATGATTGAAACAGGAACGCGTAAAGCTGAACTTGCCAGACGGTTAGGCCAAAAAGGTCCGCAAATTGATCGCCTTTTGGACGTTGAACATTCATCAAAAGTTGAAACGATCGAGTTAGCTCTGCGCCAGCTTAACCGTGACGTTAATGTTTCTATTTCTCCACAGGCTCGACAATAAACTGAAAAGGTGAGGTTTCCCTCACCTTTCCCAGCCTAAACTTAACTCACACGCCCAGCCCCATCAGATGCCTGGCACAGATAGATTGACGGCTGAAGCCCGGTGCGCGCCGGATATTCACGCTCGATTACCTGTTTGACTTCATCAGTCAGCGCCGAGGGGATCAGGGCAACAATACAGCCACCGAAACCGCCACCGGTCATGCGTACCCCGCCGCGCTCACCGACATAATCCTGAATCAACGTGACCAATGTATCGATCGGCGGTACGGTAATTTCAAAATCGTCACGCATGGAAACATGCGATTCTGCCATCAGCGTAAACAAGCGGTGGGCATCCTGACGCGCCAGCGCATCGGCTGCTTCCAACGTGCGGCGATTCTCGGTAATGACGTGCCGCGCACGACGTACCGCCACCGGGTCCAGCCCCTCGATTCCCGCCTCAAACTGTGACAGGGATACATCACGCAGCGCTTTAACGTTAAAGTGACGCGCCGCCGCTTCACACTGCTGGCGGCGCGTGTTGTATTCACTGTCCACCAGCCCACGGCGCACGTTGGAATTCACGATCAGCACATCGACACCGTCGAGCATGCGCACAGAACGCCCTTCCAAAGAGCGGCAGTCGATCAACAGCGCCTGACCGGCACGTCCTTGAGCAGAAATAAACTGATCCATAATACCGCAGCTACAGCCGACAAAATGGTTTTCCGCCTGCTGACCGTTTAACGCCACATCCAACTGGCTGATATCCAGATTATTCAATTCCTTGAACGTCTGCCCAATCGCCACTTCCAGCGAAGCCGAAGAACTCAGCCCGGCACCGGAAGGCACATTCCCAGAGACCACCATATCCATGCCGCTAAGCGGCAGGCCACGCGCCAGCAAAAACTTCACCGTTCCGCGGATATAGTTGGCCCAGAGATATTCCGGGTGAGGCACTATTTCTTTAGCAAGATCAAATTCATCCTGCTGATTGTCATAGTCCACCGCCACCACCCGCACGATGCCGTCCTGACGTACCGCCGCGCTGGCAACCGTCTGATAATCGATAGCGCAAGGCAAAACAAAACCGTCATTATAATCGGTGTGCTCACCAATCAGGTTAACCCGGCCAGGAGCCTGAATAGCCGCGTGCGGCGCATAGCCAAATAATCGGACAAAAACAGACTCAGTTAACTGACGTAGAGAATCAATACGGCTCATAAAATGACCTCAAATTTGCTCACTAAAATGGATATCGCTCACGCTGCGTAAGCGTTCAGCGGCCTGTTCTGCCGTCAGATCACGCTGTGCTTCAGCCAGCATTTCATAGCCAACCATAAATTTTCGCACGCTGGCGGAACGTAATAACGGGGGATAAAAATGGGCATGCAGTTGCCAGTGCTGGATGTCGTCACCCTTAAACGGTGCGCCATGCCACCCCATCGAATAGGGAAATGAACACTGAAACAGATTGTCGTAACGGCTGGTCAGTTTTTTCAGTATCAACGCCAAATCGTCACGCTGAATGTCATTTAGCTGTGGCAATCGCTGCACTGCAAACTTGGGCAGTACCAGCGTTTCAAACGGCCACGACGCCCAGTAAGGGACAACGGCTAACCAGTGTTCGGTTTCCACCACAATGCGTGAACCGTCAGACTGCTCTCGCTGAACGTAGTCCAGCAATAATGGCGAGCCATGGCGAGTAAAATAGTCACGCTGCTGTTCATCCTCACGCAGCACTTCGTTCGGTAAAAAATCATTAGCCCAAACTTGCCCGTGTGGGTGCGGATTAGAACACCCCATCATCGTGCCTTTATTCTCAAACACCTGCACCCACGGATAGCGCTTACCCAATTCCTCGGTTTGATCGCTCCACGTATCGATCACGGCTTTCAGTGCTGGCAGCGAAAGCTGTGGCAGGCTTTTACTGTGATCGGGAGAAAAACAGATCACACGGCTTACTCCACGGGCTTGCTGCACGCGGAACAACTCGTCATCCCCCGAGGGAGCCTCCGGCGTGTCTTCCATCAGTGCCGAAAAGTCATTGGTAAACACAAAGGTGCTCTGATAGTGCGGATTGATATCGCCCGTAATACGTTTATTGCCCGCACACAGATAGCAGGTCGGATCGTAAGGCGGCGGCGTGGCGCGGTCGGGTTCATCCTGCTGGCCTTGCCAAGGGCGCTTGGCACGGTGTGGAGAAACCAAAATCCACTCGCCTTTAAGTGGATTAAAACGACGATGCGGATGTTCAGTTGGCTCAAACTGCATTAGCTACTCCTCAATACAAAATACGAATTCGGTACAGCAGTGGTAGCCATCCGCAGCCAATTGTAAGGCGCTAACAGCCTGTCAGCAGTCTGGAAAAAGCGTTTAAAAAGACAGTAAACCTAACCAGAAAATCCCGTTAATGTAATCAGTTTCACCCTAAGCTATGGATAAAATAGCTGTAATAATGCTGAATACAGATAGACTGCTATCGTTTAGCCACCGCATAGGTGTAATCGGTTACCCTAAATTTAAACCTCAGGATGGTATTTTGGAAGAGAGAAATAGCCGATGATTGTTGATAGCGATCACATAAGTACGGTCTGGATCAAAAAGGAAAGCAGGTCGGGTAGGTAACATCCTCCAAAAACCTGTACATTTATCAATATAAGTAATCGATTTTTTCTTTTAACTTGTGCGTTAGGCTGCGGTCCGCCTCACCACGCATTTGACCGTTCAGGAATGCCAATGGCCACAATAAAGGATGTTGCTCGTCTATCAGGTGTATCAGTCGCTACGGTTTCGCGCGTCATCAATAATTCGCCCAAAGCCAGTACGGCCTCAAGGGAAGCCGTACACAAGGCTATGGCGGAGCTGCAATACCATCCGAATGCCAATGCCAGAGCGCTTGCACACCAAAGTGCAGAGACAATGGGGCTGGTCGTTGCGGATGTGTCCGATCCCTTTTTCGGGACAATGGTCAAATCTGTCGAACAAATTGCACAGGCAACCGGCAACTTCCTGCTAATTGGTAACGGCTACCACAATGCCGAACAGGAAAAGAAAGCCATTGAACAGCTGATTCGCCACCGCTGTGCGGGGCTGATCGTACATGCAAAAATGCTTTCAGATGAGGAACTGGCGGCGCTGATGAGCCACATTCCTGATATGGTGCTCATTAACCGCACCTTACCAGGTTATGAACACCGCTGCGTTGCGCTTGACGATCGCTATGGTTCTTGGCTGGCAACACGTCATTTGATTCAGGAAGGCCATCAGAAGATCGGTTTTCTTTGTTCCAACCACCAAATTTCCGACTCCACCGACCGCCTACAAGGCTATATGGATGCACTGCAAGAGCACGGCATCGCACGGGATGAGCGCCTCATTGCCCGCGCCTCACCGGACGAAGTGGGCGGCGAGTCCGCCATGACGGAACTCTTGAGTCGCGGTGGTAATATGACCGCGGTGGTGTGCTACAACGACTCCATGGCAGCAGGTGCCCTTTCCGTCCTGAGTGATAACAGCATCAGCGTACCGCAGGATATGTCGGTGGTAGGGTTTGATGACGTATTGATCGCTCGTTACCTCCGCCCTCGCCTGACCACCGTGCACTATCCGGTTTCCGCCATGGCCATTCAGGCGGCAGAATTAGCTATCGCGTTATCCCACGGTAAACAGCTCAGCGAAACGACGAATATGTTTAGCCCGACGCTGGTACGCCGCCATTCTGTTAGCCCTCCGGCTCGTAAGAAGTAACTGCTATCGCACTGCTTGCCTGATATGATCCTTCATATCAGGCAAGCAGTGACATCATTACCCTTCCGCACTCACACGTTTGTTCTTTACTTCTCTTGCCAACCCCTCTTTCACTCTTTTCCAGAAACATTTCCGATTCTGACATAAAAAAATTTTATGCTGCATTTGAGGCTCACGAACAAAATGTGTAACCAATTACACGCCGTTACACAGCGAATAACATCAGATAAAACCTAATAAATCGCCTAAAACCAGTCTGTATCATCGTTAAATTAGTGTAATTTTTGGTGTAACTCTTTTGTATTTTGTGAGAACAATCATGTCATGCGTTATTTTATTCCCCCATAATCCTTCGCCATGAGTGGAAACGTTTTACCTCCGTTCACGTCATGTTATTTGGAACATCCACATTCTTACCCGAATAAGCGAAAGGTATATTATGAAAAGAAAACTGCTGACGACATCCATTGCGCTGAGTTTGGCAATGCTGGCAACTCCTTCTTATTCTGTTGATTTTTCAGGATACTTCCGTTCTGGCGTGGGTGTATCAAACCACGGGAAACAACAGACAGCCGATAAGAACTATGTGGGAAGATTAGGTAACGAAGATGACACCTACGGCGAAATTCAATTAGGGCAGCAGCTGTATAACGAAAATGGGAAAACGTTTTACTTCGACAGTATGATTTCCATGTTTTCCAACGGCTCGAACGATAATGAAACCACCAAGGATGACGATGCCGAGTTTGGTTTGCGCCAGTTGAATCTTCAGGCGAAAGGCTTTGTGCCAGGGCTGCCGGATGCCACGGTCTGGGCGGGGAAACGCTACTATCAGCGCCATGACTTGCACATCATCGATACCAAATACTGGAACATCTCCGGTGCCGGTGCCGGGATCGAAAACGTCAAGGCTGGTGAAGGCGCGTTCTCTTTTGCCTGGATACGTGCCGATGCCGAAAACATGAGCGTTAACTGTAGCAACAGCGTTAATAGTCAGGAATGTACGTCCAGGCAAGATACCTACAACGATCTGAATATCAACTATCTGGATGCACGCTATGCGGGCTGGAAACCGTGGGACGGCGCGTGGACGGAGTTCGGTATCTCCTACGCGATGCCAAATGAAGCGGACACGCAGAAAAACATCTTCATCGTCTCACCCGAGGAAGGGGGCGGGAAATTCGATCCTAAAGACTCGATGATGATTACGGCTGAACTCAGCCAGTACTTCTCCGGCCTCAAGTCCAACCAGAAACTGGTGCTGCAATACGCCGATAAAGGACTGGCGCACAACATGGTCGATCAGGGCGGCGGCTGGTATGACGTCTGGAACATCAATAGCAGCGCCAAAGGCTACCGCGTCATTCAGGCTGGTGACCTGCCGATCACCGATAATATTTCCCTTAGCCATGTTTTGACCTACGGTAAAGCAGATGAAATCAGCCGCTGGCGCGACAGCACAGAATTATTGTCTGCGGTCGGTCGCGGCCAATATGCCTGGACCAAAAACCAGAAAACCTATCTGGAAGCCGGCGCGTATCAAAAAACAGATAGTTGGAAAGCCGGTACAGAAACCAAATACAGCGGCCAAAAATACACGCTGGCCCACGCCTTCAGCGCCGATATTCCTATGCTGACACGCCCAGAACTGCGCTTCTTCGTTTCTTATCTGAACGGTGGAAATGAAAATAAAAACCGCTTCAACGACGATCGCAGCAATTCAGTGAACGTCGGTATTCAGGCAGAAGCCTGGTGGTAATACTGCACTAACCCTCAGCTCGACGGGCTCATCATTCCCGTCGGGCGTTTCCCAAAAGGCTTTCTACGGAAAGCCTTTTTCTGTTGCGGATGGTATCCGCTATAAAATTTTCACTGTTTTTTATACCAGCGTAAAAAATCGCGCTGAGGTGTGCATGACTGCCGGATGAGCGGCATGGACGCCGCGAAAGCCTGCGCCGCGTCTGGAACGCGTCTCAGGTGATCCGATCAGCAGGCATGCATACCGAAGGAACCGCGCAGCGGCGATATTCACGCCGAAAAGCCAGTGGTCAAGGCGCTGCGGCGATTGAGCGCGCCTTGTCGGGCGTGTAACGATGTTGCAGAGAAATAAGATGCCTAACACGCACGAAACACTTACACCGCATCAGCATAAAGAAAAACAGTTTCTACAATAGGCCGTAGACAGCGGCAGCAAAACCAGCGCCCGCTAAGGGCGCTGGTTATGTTTAGAAGGGATTTTGGCTATTGAGATGCAGCGATGCAGTCGCTTACTACTCACTGATACGCAGGCCATCGGCGTTGAACACCAGACAGTTATTCGGGGAGAAGAACACCTCAATGTGTTCATAGGGTTTAAAAGCACTGTCGCCCGCCAGCAGCAGTTTGAAGTTATCAATGCCACAGCATTGGCCGAACAGGTAGGTGCTGTTACCTAAACGTTCGACGACTTCGCAGCCGAATGACAGGCGAATCCCCTCACCTTCCGGTGACACGTGTTCTGGTCGTAGTCCCAGCGTAATCGTACTCCCAGCGCTCAGCTCACTGGTGCGCACCGGCAGTTCAAGCTGTAACTGCTCGGCGATATTTACCGTCAGGCTATCCGGCGTCCAGTCGATAACCTGCGCAGGTAAGAAGTTCATTTTTGGCGAGCCGATGAACCCTGCCACAAACTGGTTAACCGGATGATAGTAAAGCTCCATCGGCGATCCAACCTGCTCGACTTTGCCATAATTCATGACCACAATTTTGTCGGCTAGCGTCATGGCCTCGACCTGATCGTGCGTTACGTAGATCATGGTCGTTTTCAATTCCTGATGCAGCTTGGCAATATGCAACCGCATATCCACGCGCAACTCAGCATCAAGGTTCGACAGCGGTTCATCAAACAGGAACACTTTCGGATTACGCACGATAGCACGCCCTATCGCCACACGCTGACGCTGGCCGCCTGACAACTCTTTCGGCTTGCGCTCCAACAGGTGAGACAGTTGCAGCGTCTTCGCCACCATCTCGATCTGGTGCTTAATCTGGTCTTTAGGGACGCCATTAACGCGCAGACCGTAGCCCATATTCTCGGCGACGGTCATGTGCGGGTATAGCGCATAAGATTGGAACACCATGGCAACACCACGATGAGCGGGGGCGACATCATTCACTACCGCATCATCAATCATGATTTCACCGCCCGTGACATCTTCCAGCCCGGCAATCATTCTTAGCAACGTCGACTTACCGCAGCCAGACGGCCCAACAAAAACGGCGAACTCTCCATCTGCAATCGTCAGATTCACATCGTGAAGCGTAATCGTTTTGCCAAAATGCTTACTCACTTTATCCAACTGGATCGACGCCATAACGGTAACCTCTTGATAATTTTGCTTTTAAGGATATAAGCGCTGAGTCACAACGGCCCAGTGGTCGTCTACTCAAAATGGCTCGGCAGCCCTTCCAGACGTATCAGCATCCGGCCAGGCTTACCTGCACGCTGGTCATAATCGCAATATAACAGCATGGTGTAACCGTTTGCACAAACAGGGGGTTACTTTTGTGCATAAGATCACAGCCTTTACATGTTTCACTGGCAGACGTGGCGCACTCTGCTTAATGTAATCGCCACTGGTGTAACCGTTACCCTACTTTGTGGAAAATGCACAATAAAGCATCACGCGCCACACAGCGACGATCACCACACAACGCGTACGGTTAGATGCCTCATTTCCTGCTGTGTACTGCCGTGTGGTGTAACGTTACACCCACACCGCACAGAGACGCCAAAAACGGCGAAAGCGGAAAGTACGTGACGATCTCCTACCATGATTGGCCCACCAGGGCTTTGAGGACTAATGATGAAAATGAAAACGCTGACTACCGTCATTATGATTTCACTGGGTATCACCGGCGTGCTCAGCAAATCAGCGCTGGCAGCCGACAAAGAACTTCTGGTATGGGAAGATATCAAGAAATCAGACGGCATTGCCGATGCGATAAAAGCCTTTGAAAAACAAAATAATGTCAAAATCAAAGTGCTGGAAACACCTTACGCCCAGCAGATTGAGAAACTCCGTCTGGATGGCCCTGCGGGGATCGGCCCAGATGTGATAGTGATGCCACACGATCAGGTTGGCACCGCTGTGGTTCAGGGGTTAATTAGCGAATTGAAGCTGGATCAGACGTTCCTGTCGAGTTTCACTAAACCAGCACTGGAAGCACAAACCTACAACGGTAAGCTGTACGGCGTGCCGAAAGCGGTCGAAACCACCGTGCTGGTGTACAACAAAGATCTGATGCCACAGCCGCCGGAAAAATTCGACGACCTGTTTGCCTTCTCCAAACAACAACGTGCCGAAGGTCGCTATGGTTTGTTGGCGAAATTTGATGAGATTTATTACGCCTATGGCGTCATCGCCGGGATGGGTGGCTACATTTTCGGGCAGAACAGCAACGGTTCACCGAACGTAAAAGACATCGGTCTGGATAAACAAGCCACCATCGATGCCGTCAACTACATCAAGAAATTCTATGCAGATGGCCTGTTCCCGCCGGGCATCGTCGGTGAAACTGGCGCTAACGCCATCGACTCCCTGTTTACCGAGAAAAAAGCCGCTGCCGTGATTACCGGCCCGTGGGCGTTCCAGCCGTACAAAAACGCGGGCGTAAACTATGGCGTCGCCCCACTTCCGCTGCTGCCAAACGGCGAGCATCCGCGTTCGCTGCTGGGCGTGAAAGGCTACAGCATCTCCACCTACTCCAAAAACAAAGAGCTGGCGCAGAAATTCATCGAATTCATCAATCAGCCTGAGTACGCCAAAATTCGCTTCCAGTTAACTGGCGAAATCCCACCGATCGCAGCGCTGGTTGACGATCCGCTGATTAAGGATGACGAAAAATCCCGTGCTGTCGCAATCCAGTCTGGCTATGCCGTTCCTATGCCGAGCGTACCGGAAATGCAGGAAGTCTGGACGCCAGCCAACAGCGCGTTGCAATTGAGCGTGACGGGCAAGCAGGACACCAAAGCGGCATTGGAATCCGCCGTGAAGGTAATAAAAATGCAGATCGAAGCTAACCACAGTAACCAGTAAACCACTGCTCCACCGTGGGTCAACATGGGTTCCCCCTGTTTATCCCCACTAGATATCGGGATGCGGGGATACCCATGTTTTTAAGAAAATGGAGGTAGATGTGACCGTCAACGCCAGCGGCCTTACGCCACAAGAAAGAGGACGTCGCCACGCCAGAACAGCGGTATTGCTGGCGATCGTCCCCGGACTCGGACAGATGTATAATCGCCAGTTCGTCAAAGGCGCGCTTTTCTTTATCGTCATGGTTTGCTTCATCGGCATATTCCATGATTTCCTGCAAAACGGCGCTTGGGGACTTATCACGCTGGGCACCGAGCTGCCGCGCGATCACTCTATTTTTCTGTTGGCAAAAGGCATTATTAGTGTGATCGTCGCCGCCTTTGGCGTCGGCGTTTACTATTTGAGCCTGCGCGATGCTTACGTGTGCGGTGCTAGGCGTGATAGAGGCCTACCGTTGAACAGCGTGAAGAAGCAATATCAGATGCTGCTGAGCGAAGGCTTCCCTTATCTGATGATTACGCCTGGCTTCATCCTGTTGGTCTTTGTCGTGGTTTTCCCGATTATTTTCGGCTTTTCCATTGCCTTTACCAATTACAACCTCTACCACACGCCGCCCGCCAAGCTGGTCGACTGGGTGGGGATGACAAATTTCATCAACATTTTCCGGCTCGATCTCTGGCGCTCTACGTTTTTTGACGTGCTGCAATGGACGGTAATTTGGACGCTGATTGCGACCACACTCCAGTGCGCCGTGGGCATCCTGCTGGCGATTTTGGTGAACCAGAAGGGCCTGCGTTTCAAGCCGCTGATCCGCACCATCCTGATCCTGCCGTGGGCAGTGCCGGGCTTTGTCACCATTCTGGTCTTCGCGGGGATGTTTAACGAAACATTTGGCGTGATTAATAACGGTATTCTGGCCGCGCTGGGGATTGAGCCTAAAGCGTGGATGACCGATCCATTCTGGACCAAAACCGCGCTGATCCTGATGCAAACCTGGTTAGGCTTCCCGTTTGTGTTCGCCATGACGACGGGCGTATTGCAGGCTATTCCTGACGATTTGTACGAAGCCGCAACCATTGACGGTGCCAGCAGTTGGTACAAGCTGACCACCATCACGCTGCCGCTGGTACTCTACTCCATTGCGCCGATCATCATCACGCAGTACACGTTCAACTTTAATAACTTCAACATCATCTATCTGTTCAACAACGGTGGACCGGCGGTGATCGGCTCCAACGCAGGTGGAACGGACATTCTGGTGTCCTGGATTTATAAGTTGACCATGTCTTCTTCCCAATATGCGATCGCAGCCAGCATCACCATTCTGCTGTCGATTTTTGTCGTGGGAATCGCGCTGTGGCAGTTCCGCGCCACCAATTCCTTCAAACAAGACAACATGGCATAGGAAAGCGCGCAGATGAAAAAGCACAGCGTTAAACGCCAAAATTTTATCAAACTCGGCCTGACCTACCTGCTGCTGACGATTGTGGCCGTCATTATTATTTACCCGCTGATCTGGACGGTAGGTGCATCATTAAATCCCGGCAGCAGCCTGCTCAACACCTCAATCATCCCGGATAACTTCTCCTTCATTCACTATGAGGAGCTGTTCAACGGCCAGATTGACTATGCCGCCTGGTACTGGAACTCGATGAAAATCAGCTTCCTGACCATGATTCTGACACTCATCAGCGTCAGCTTCACCGCGTATTCCTTCTCGCGCTTCCGCTTTCGCGGCCGCCAGAATGGGCTGATGCTGTTTTTGCTATTGCAGATGATTCCACAGTTCTCCGCGCTGATCGCCATCTTCGTACTGGCGCAGATGCTAGGGCTGGTGAACAGCCATATTGCGCTGGTGCTGGTTTACGTCGGCGGCATGATCCCGATGAATACCTATCTGATGAAAGGCTATCTGGATGCCATTCCGAAAGATCTGGATGAGTCCGCGCGTATGGACGGCGCGGGCAACTTCCGCATCTTTATCGAGATCATTATGCCGCTGTCCAAACCGATCATCGCGGTGATCGCCCTGTTCTCGTTTACCGGCCCGCTAGGCGACTTCATTCTCTCCAGCACCATCCTGCGCACGCCGGATCAGTACACGCTACCTATCGGGCTTTATAACCTGGTCGCACAGAAAATGGGCGCTAGCTACACCACCTACGCCGCCGGAGCCGTGCTGATCGCGGTACCGGTCGCCATTCTTTATCTTTCATTGCAAAAGTACTTTGTCTCCGGCCTGACCTCAGGCGGAACCAAAGGGTAATAACTCAACATCTGTACCTATTCCAGGAACGTAAAATGAAAATGAAAAAACGCGTACTGATGGCCGCCATGCTGGCAACTGGCCTGTTGACCTTCTCCCTGCCGCAAACCCTGTATGCCGCAGAGAATGTGACGATCAATAAGTTGACGAACGTCCCTGCCGACTTCATTAAAGGCGCAGATATTTCCATGCTGAACGAGGTGGAAAAGCACGGCGGAAAATTTTATGACGAACATGGCAAACAGAAAGACGCCATGCTGATTCTGAAAGAGAACGGGATTAACTATATCCGCCTGCGCATCTGGAACGATCCGAAAGATGCGGCAGGCAACGGCTATGGCGGCGGCAACAACGATCTGGCCACCACGCTGGCGCTGGCTAAACGCGCCAAAGCTAACGGTATGAAAGTGCTGCTGGATTTTCACTACAGCGATTTCTGGACCGATCCGGCTCACCAAAACAAGCCCAAAGCCTGGTCTGGCCTAAACGTGGAACAGCTCACCACTGCCGTACATGACTACACCAAAGCCACTATTAGCGAATTTCAGAAAGCGGGCATCATGCCAGATATGGTGCAGATCGGTAACGAACTGAACGGCGGGATGCTGTGGCCGGAAGGAAAAAGTTGGGGTCAGGGTGGCGGCGAATTCGATCGCCTCGCAGCGATGCTGAAAGCCGGTATTCAGGGAGTGAAGGACGTACAGGGCGCGAATAACGTCAAAATCATGCTGCATCTGGCGGAAGGCACCAAAAACGACACCTTTATCTGGTGGTTCGATGAAATCGTCAAACGTAATGTCCCGTTCGATGTCATCGGCGCCTCGTTCTACACCTACTGGAACGGCCCCATCAGCGCGTTGCAGTACAACATGAACGACGTCACCAAACGCTACAATAAAGACATCATCGTGGTTGAAGCCGCCTATGCTTACACGCTAGAAAACTGCGATAACGCGGAAAACAGCTTCCAGCAAAAAGAGCTGGATGCAGGCGGCTACCCCGCTTCCGTTCAGGGTCAGGCCAATTACCTGCATGACCTGATGCAAAGCGTCATCAACGTCCCCAATCAGCGTGGTAAAGGCGTCTTCTATTGGGAGCCCATCTGGCTGCCTACCCCCGGCGCAACCTGGGCCACGAAAGCGGGTATGAAATACAACAACGACGAATGGAAAGAAGGCAACGCGCGGGAAAACCAAGCGCTGTTCGACTGCAAAGGCAACGTACTGCCTTCCATCAGAGCGTTTAAGTAAGTCGTAAACCGTATTCAACGCATCGACAACCGTTTAGGAGAGAACGATGTTCAAATTTCCCCCGCTAAGCAGCAAGGTGCCTGTTCTACTGCATGGCGCAGACTATAACCCTGACCAATGGCTGGACGACCCAGAGGTTCTGGAAAAAGACATTGAGATGATGAAGCAGACCCAGTGCAACGTCATGTCCGTGGGGATTTTCAGCTGGTCTGGGCTTGAACCAGAAGAAGGTCGCTACGAATTTGGCTGGCTGGACGGCATCCTCGATACATTGTATGCCAATGGGGTCTTCGTTTTTCTGGCAACACCCAGCGGTGCCCGCCCGGCCTGGCTATCGCAGAAATATCCTGACGTGCTGCGCGTGGGCAGCAACCGCGTACGGGCGCTGCACGGCGGTCGCCACAACCATTGCCTAAGCTCGCCGAACTATCGCGAAAAAGTAAAACAGATGAACACCCAGTTGGCAAAACGCTACTCGCACCATCCTGCGGTGATCGGCTGGCATATTTCTAACGAATACAGCGGCGAGTGCCACTGCGATACCTGCCGCAGTACCTTCCAAAGCTGGCTAAAAGCACGCTACGGCACGATAGACGCGTTGAATAAAGCGTGGTGGAGCACCTTCTGGAGCCATACCTATACCGACTGGTCACAGTTAGAACCCCCGTCGCCCATCGGTGAAGTATCCATCCACGGTCTGAATTTGGACTGGAAACGCTTTAACACCTCACAGGTCAGCGATTTCTGTGCCGCAGAAATCGTACCGCTCAAAGCCGAAAATCCGTCTCTGCCAACCACGACGAACTTCATGGAATACTTCTATGATTACGACTACTGGCAGTTGGCAAAGGTGATCGACTTCATCTCCTGGGACAGCTACCCGCTGTGGCACAACGCGGAAGATGACTGCACGCTGGGTGCCTATACCGCGATGTATCACGATCTGATGCGCACGCTGAAAGGTGGCAAGCCCTTCTACCTGATGGAGTCAACGCCAAGCCTGACCAACTGGCAGCCGATCAGCAAGCTGAAAAAGCCGGGTATGCATATCCTGTCTTCGCTTCAGGCCGTCGCACACGGTTCCGACTCCGTGCAGTATTTCCAGTGGCGTAAAAGCCGCGGTTCCGTTGAGAAGTTCCACGGTGCCGTCGTCGATCATGTCGGGCATATCAACACCCGCGTTGGGCGAGAAGTGCAGGAGCTGGGTGACATCCTTAACAAACTCGCACCGGTGGCAGGCAGTCGGGTTGACGCCAAAGTCGCCATTATTTTCGACTGGGAAAGCCGCTGGGCGATGGACAACGCCCAAGGGCCGCGCAATGCGGGGCTGTTCTATGAGAAAACCGTCACCGAACACTATCGGACATTCTGGGAACAGGGCGTGGCAGTGGACATCATCAACGCCGATGTCGACCTCAGCGGCTATCAGGTCGTCATTGCACCAATGCTTTACATGGTGCGCGATGGCTTTGCCGAACGTGTCGATGCCTTCGTCAAACAAGGTGGCCGCTTCGTCACCACCTATTGGTCTGGCGTCGTCAACGAAACCGATCTCTGCCACCAAAACGGTTTCCCTGGCCCGCTTCGCCCTATCATGGGGATCTGGGCGGAAGAAATCGACGGACTGTACGATCATGAAAGCAACAGCATCAGCGGTCTGGACGGCAATGAGCAACGTCTGGTCGGGCCGTATCAGGTCACGCAGCTGTGCGAACTGATTCATCTGGAAGGCGCGCGGGCGCTGGCGACCTATGACAGCGATTTCTATGCCGGACGCCCGGCCGTTACGGTCAATGATTACGGCAAAGGACAGGCTTACTACATCGCATCGCGCAACGATCTCACCTTCCAGCGGGATTTCTTCACCACGCTGATACAAACGCTGGATCTACCGCGTGCGCTACCGACCGACCTGCCTTACGGCATTGTCGCTCATCGTCGTGATGACGGGGAAAGCGAGTTTATCTTCGTACAGAATTACACGGCAACACAGCAGCAAATTACGCTGCCTACCGCCTACGAAGAAATGACCACGGGTAGCACGCTTTCAGGGACTATCGACCTGTCAGGCTACGGCTGCCGGATTCTACGCCGCGCATTACAGTAAGGGTTCATGCTGGTCAGTTAAGCATCGCAATACTGGTGGGGCAACGGTGATGGGGATTTCGACGAAACCTCATCGCCGTGTGTCGCCTAACAGTAATGCCAGATGAGCGGCATTATCATACGCACGCTGATAAACAAACGAAGAGGTGACTACGATGGGCAAGATTCACAATTTTCGGAAATTGTTCGCATCAATGTTGGGTAAGCAAATTACCGAGATTGAAATCGCTTCACCGCTAGACAAAGAAAACTTGCAGCAACTGGTAACCGCCTTTGGCGGCAAAGAAAATATTGTCAGTCTGGATGCCTGCATCACCCGCCTGCGGGTCGAAGTTCACAGCCTGCGTCTGGTCAACAGCGACAGTCTGCAAAAGCTGGGCGCTATCGGCGTGATTATTGTCGGCCATCAGGTGCAGGCGATTTTCGGCACGCAATCGGATAACCTGCGGCGCGAACTCGCCGCCTGGTTTGAGGATGATGGCGCAGAAGCGCGGTAGCGGTTTTAAATCTGCTCGGTCGCTATTTCTTAGCCACATTTTTATGCCACTATTGAAGCAGTTTCGTACGCGATAAATGTTGTAAATGTATGAGTACCTTGCCGTTATCTGGCGTAAAAAATTATGCAGCGGTGAGCTTGGCCGCCGAGTGAGCGACAGGACGTCGCGAAAACCAGTGCCGCGTCGGACAAAAACGTCAGAGACGTTTTTGAACAGCACTTGTGCTGGCCCGAAGGGCGAGCCCCGTTTATGGGGCGAGTAAACGTGTCGCAAGCGGTCCTCTAAGCCTGATACCGACGATGGCACCGCGTAAGCGGCATAATTCCCGCCAAAAGCCGGGGTTCATAGGGGGCTGGCGTAGCCCCCTATGTCGGGCGCGTGCTACAAGGTAGCATGAAAATAACGGTATTATCGCGCACGAAACCATCTTCACGCCCGCATAAAAATGCAACGAAAATACCGCTGCAAAGATAGCAATTTCCTAATAGCGACTCGCCCGATCCAACAGCTCAATATCTTCTGCTGGCAGCACCAGCCGCGTGGCACTCGCCAATTCGGCGACCTGTTCCAGCGACGTCGCACTGGCGATCGGGGCTGTAATACTCGGACGTGCGATCAGCCAGGCCAGCGCGACCTGCGATGGCGTCGTTTGATGCGCATTCGCCACGCTATCCAGCGCTTCCAAAATAGTGCGGCCACGCTCGTTCAGGTATTTTTCCACTACGCCCTGCCCGCGTGCGCTTTTCGACGCATCCTTCGGCTGACGATACTTGCCTGACAGAAACCCGCTGGCCAGCGAATAGTAGCTAATAACGCCAACCCCTTGCTCACGCACCAGCGGCTCTAGCGCGGCCTCATAACCCTGCCGATCGTACAAATTGTATTCCGGTTGCAGGGTTTCATACCGTGCCAGATGGTTGGTTTTGCTGACTTTCAGCGCTTCAGCCAGACGCGTTGCGCTGTAGTTGGACGCGCCAATCGCGCGTACCTTACCCTCTTTAATCAGCGTATCAAACGCGGCCAGCGTTTCTTCCAACGGCGTTTCTTTGTCGTCAGTATGTGCCTGATAGAGATCGATGTAGTCGGTTTGCAAGCGCTGTAATGAGGCCTCGACCGCCTGTCGAATATAGCTAGCAGACAGCCCTTTCTTACCCTCGCCCAACTCCATGCCGACTTTGGTGGCAATAATCACCTTGTCACGCTGGCCGCTTTTTTTCAGCCAGTCGCCGATGATGGTTTCAGATTCACCGCCCTGATTACCGGGTGCCCAGCGCGAATAAACATCGGCGGTATCAATGAAATTCAGCCCGTGCGCCAACAGCGCATCCAGCAGGCTGAACGACGTCGATTCGTCAACCGTCCAGCCAAAGACATTACCGCCGAAAGAAAAAGGTGGAACCACGATCCCAGAACGTCCAAGCTCACGTGTGGTATCTGATACTGACATAATCACTCTCCTTTTGAATCATGCAGAAAACATCATAAACAGACTCGCCAATCGGCAATGCAAAGCGTGGCGGAGCAAATTTCTCTACCCTAAATAATTCGAGTTTCAGGACAAAACGTTAGCGTTTTGAACAACGCACATGCAACCTGAAGTATGACGGGTATGTGGAATAAGAATAATGAATGAACAGAAAGACCCAAATAACGAGACGTAGCATTTAGTTTAGATAAAATCCCAAGGTATAATTGTTTTTTTGCGTTCTTCCTCTCATTTTTAGTGCACGCGTTACATAAAATGACGTGGAAAATTTGGCCTGCCTCATATTCGGAGCACACATGTCCTTGTCCCATATCGCGCAATTTGTTCTGGCGCTGGTTGTTGTTACGGCGCTGTCGCTACTCGTCTGCCGCGATCGTAAAAGCATTCGTATTCGTTTTATTATTCAGCTACTCGTCATCGAAATTCTGCTCGCCTATTTCTTCCTGTACTCAAACGTTGGGTTAGGTGTGGTCAAAGGGTTCGCAGCAGTCTTCGACAAATTACTCGGATTTGCAGGCCAGGGGACGGACTTCGTATTCGGTGACATGGTGAATAGTGAGAAGAACCTGATTTCCTTCTTCTTCAAAGTACTCTGCCCTATCGTCTTCATTTCTGCGCTGATCGGTATTCTGCAATACATTAAAGTGCTGCCAATCATCATCCGCGCCATTGGTACAGTGCTGTCCAAAGTGAACGGTATGGGCAAGCTGGAATCCTTTAACGCAGTCAGTTCACTGATTCTTGGTCAGTCCGAAAACTTCATTGCCTATAAAGATATTCTGGGCAAGATGTCTGAAAAACGCATGTACACCATGGCCGCTACCGCGATGTCCACCGTGTCGATGTCCATCGTCGGTGCGTATATGTCTATGCTGGATGCCAAATTCGTTGTTGCTGCGCTGATTCTGAACATGTTCAGTACCTTCATCGTGCTGTCGCTGATTAACCCTTACAAAGTCGGTGAAGAGCCGGAATTGCAGTTGGGTAATCTGCATGAAAACCAGAGCTTCTTTGAAATGCTGGGCGAATACATTCTGGCAGGCTTTAAAGTTGCCGTGATCGTGGCAGCCATGTTGATTGGTTTCATTGCACTGATTGCCGCAGTCAACGCGATTTTCAGCGCCATTTTTGGCATCAGCTTCCAGGAAGTCCTTGGCTACGCGTTCTACCCGTTCGCCTGGATCATGGGTATCCCGTCTCATGAAGCGCTTCAGGTTGGTAGTATCATGGCAACCAAACTGGTTTCTAACGAATTTGTCGCGATGCTGGAACTGCAAAAAGTGGCAGGCGAGCTGTCTCCACGCAGCGTGGGTATCTTGTCTGTGTTCCTGGTGTCCTTCGCCAATTTCTCGTCTATCGGTATTATTGCGGGCGCGATTAAAGGCCTGAATGAGCAACAAGGTAACGTGGTTTCCCGTTTCGGCCTGAAGCTGGTTTACGGATCCACGCTGGTGAGCATCCTTTCCGCGTCTATCGCGGGTCTGGTGCTGTAACCCTTCATCAGGTTATAAAATCCTTATCCCAGTCCGGCAGTCTTACACTGCCGGATTTTTTTTCCTACAAACCCTGACACATCTTCCATATTTCCTTCATTTTTGTCCGGCATCCCCTGTTTAAACTAGTAAAATACGGCCATTGGTCCAATAACACGCTGAGTATGACAGCTAACGCACATGCAGCGTGAAGTATGACGGGTAGATCGTGCTTCCCGCGCAACCTGGAGAGAGTAATCCACCACTATGAATGCTAAACGTATCCGAGGCCTGCTGGTACTTGCTGCTGTTATTGCTATTGCCGTACTGATCTGGCGCCACTTTACCCAGACACCGCCTACTGCCCCCGGCAAAAGTGAACAGCACGCCGCCCGTACGTCAAATTCGGGTAGCAGCAGTGGTGGTGGGCGTAGAGCGGCCATGCGCACGCTGGCTCCCGTACAGGCTGCGCTGACGCAATCCGCCTCCGTACCTTATTATCTCTCCGGTTTAGGCACCGTAACGGCGGCCAACACCGTGACGCTACGCAGCCGGGTGAACGGGCAACTGATGGCACTTCACTTTCAGGAGGGACAACAGGTTAAGGCGGGCGATCTGCTGGCAGAAATCGACCCCCGTCCGTTTCAGGTTGAACTGACGCAGGCACAGGGGCAGTTGGCAAAAGATCGGGCCGTACTGGCTAACGCTCAGCAGGATTTAGCACGCTATCAGCAACTGGTGAAAACCAACCTGATCTCCCGTCAGGAACTGGATACGCAGATCGCCGCCGTGCGTCAGGCGGAAGGCACATTAAAAGCCGATGACGGTGCCGTAGCCAGCGCACAGCTCCAGTTGGATTACAGCAAAATTACCGCCCCTATCAGCGGTCGGATCGGTTTAAAACAGGTCGATGTGGGGAATTACATCACCAGCGGCGACACCAATGGCATTGTCGTGATTACACAGACGTACCCTATCGATGTCGTCTTTACCGTACCGGAAGCGGAAATTTCCACCATCATTAGCGCGCAGAAATCAGGTCAGCCGCCCGTGGTAGAAGCCTGGGATCGCGCCAATCAGAAGAAACTCTCGCAGGGTAGCCTGCTCAGTATGGATAACCAGATCGACACCACCACGGGTACGATCAAGCTCAAGGCGCGTTTTGACAATCTGGATGATGCCCTGTTCCCGAATCAGTTTGTGAATATCCGCATGAAGGTCGATACGCTGCAAAACGCCGTCGTCGCCCCCTCCGCTGCGGTACAAATGGGCAATGAAGGCCGCTTCGTCTGGATTTTGAATGATAAGAACGAGGTCAGTAAGCGTCAGGTCACAACCAGCATTCAGTACGGCCAGTTGGTCGTAGTCACTGCCGGACTGGATGCCGACGTTAAGGTTGTCACTGACGGCATCGACCGTCTGACTGAAGGAACCAAAGTGGAAGTCGTTCCCTCTACGCTAACGGAGAAAACACCTGCCATCACTGGGGAGAAATCCTGATGCAGGATACCGTTCCAGCCAGCGGCGGCGGGCCGTCACGCCTGTTTATTCTACGCCCCGTCGCGACTACGTTGTTGATGTTCGCCATTCTGTTGGCCGGTATCATTGGCTATCGGGCACTGCCCGTTTCCGCGCTGCCTGAGGTTGATTATCCGACGATTCAGGTTGTTACCCTGTATCCGGGGGCCAGCCCCGACGTGGTGACCTCGGCGATTACCGCGCCGCTGGAACGGCAGTTCGGCCAGATGTCCGGGCTAAAACAGATGTCGACACAGAGCGCAGGCGGCGCATCCGTCATCACGCTTCAGTTCCAGCTTGAGCTGTCGCTGGATGTCGCGGAGCAGGATGTACAGGCCGCCATTAATGCAGCCAGCAATCTGTTGCCAAGCGATCTGCCCTATCCACCCACTTACAGCAAAGTGAACCCGGCTGACCCGCCAATTATGACGCTAGCCGTCACCTCCACCGCGATGTCGATGACGCAAGTGCAGGACATAGTGGACAACCGGATCGCGCAAAAAATTTCGCAGGTCGCTGGTGTCGGGCTGGTGTCGTTAGCCGGTGGCCAACGGCCCGCCGTGCGGGTAAGGCTAAACGCGCCGGCGCTGGCGGCTTACGGCCTGACCAGCGAAACCATTCGCACCGCGATTACCGCCGCCAACGTGAATTCCGCCAAGGGGAGTCTGGATGGTCCGACACGCTCAGTGACGCTCTCCGCCAACGACCAGATGAAATCTGTTGATGATTACCGCAAGCTGATTGTTGCATGGAAAAACGGCGCACCGGTAAGGCTTCAGGATGTCGCCACGATTGAGCAAGCCGCCGAGAATATTCATCTCGGTGCCTGGGCGAATCGGCAGCAGGCAATCATTATCAACGTTCAGCGCCAGCCAGGTGCCAACGTCATCACGACCACGGACAGCATTAACAAGATGCTGCCCGCGTTAAAAGCTAGCCTGCCAAACGCCGTCGAGGTCACCACGCTGACCGACCGCACCACCAGCATTCGCGCCTCCGTAAAAGACGTCCAGTTCGAGTTACTGCTGGCTATCGCACTGGTTGTGATGGTGATTTACCTGTTTTTGCGTAACGCCGTTGCCACACTGATCCCGAGCATCGCCGTGCCGCTGTCGCTGATCGGCACCTTTGCCGCCATGTATTTCCTCGGTTTTTCTATCAATAACCTGACGTTAATGGCGCTCACTATCGCTACTGGCTTCGTGGTAGATGATGCCATTGTGGTGATCGAAAACATCGCCCGATATATCGAAAAAGGGGAAAAACCGCTTAACGCCGCGCTGAAAGGGGCGGGAGAAATCGGCTTCACCATTATTTCCCTGACCTTCTCACTCATCGCCGTACTGATCCCGCTGCTGTTTATGGGTGATATCGTCGGACGCTTGTTCCGCGAGTTTGCCGTGACGCTAGCGGTATCGATTCTGATTTCTGCCGTCGTGTCGCTCACGCTCACCCCGATGATGTGCGCACGGATGCTGAGCCATCAGTCGCTGAGTAAACAGAACCGTTTTACGCGTGCCAGCGAGCGTTTCTTCACCCGTCTGATCAATGTCTACGGCGTCTGGCTACGCAAAGTACTCAATCATCCGTGGCTAACGCTCAGCGTCGCACTGGGTACGCTGTTGCTCACTATCCTGCTCTATATCTGGATTCCGAAGGGTTTCTTCCCGCTACAGGATAACGGCATTATTCAGGGTACAGTACAGGCACCGCAGACGGTTTCGTTCAGCAATATGGCTGACCGCCAACAGCGCGTCGCGTCCATTATCATGAAGGACCCTGCGGTAGAGAGCGTTTCCTCGTATGTCGGCGTCGATGGGACGAATGCTGCGCTGAACAGCGGTCGACTGCAAATCAACCTGAAACCGCTCAGTGAACGTAGTGAGCGTATTCAGGCGATCATCAGTCGCCTGCAACAGCAAACTGCCCAGATTCCCGGTATTCAACTGTATCTGCAACCGGTGCAGGATCTCACCATCGACACCCAGATTAGCCGCACGCAATATCAGTTTACGTTGCAGGCAATGTCGCTGGATGAACTGAGCGTCTGGGTGCCGAAGCTGATGACCGAACTGAAAAAGCTACCGCAGCTAGAGGATGTCAGCAGCGACTGGCAAGACGGTGCCGCAGTCGCCTACGTCAACGTGAACCGCGACAGCGCCAGCCGTCTGGGCATCACCATGTCTCAGGTCGATAGCGCGCTGTACAATGCCTTTGGTCAGCGACTGGTTTCCACCATCTATACGCAGGCCAGCCAGTACCGCGTGGTGCTGGAACACGATACGACCAACAACACTGGTCTGGACGCATTGAACGACGTGCGCCTCATCAGCAGCGACGGCGGCACAATTCCACTCAGCAGCATCGCCACGATTGAAGAGCGTCAGGGACCGCTGGCGATCAACCATATCGACCAGTTCCCCTCGACGACGATCTCTTTCAACGTCGCCAGCGGCTATGCTCTAGGCGAAGCGGTTGATGCCATCACGCTGGCTGAACAACAGCTGAATCTGCCCGCGGATATCACCACTCGTTTTCAGGGCAGTACGCTGGCGTTCCAGTCGGCGCTGAGCAGCACCGTGTGGCTCATCGTGGCGGCGATTGTTGCGATGTACATTGTGCTCGGCGTGCTGTACGAAAGCTTTATTCATCCGATCACCATCTTGTCTACACTGCCAACGGCGGGCGTCGGTGCGCTGCTGGCGCTCATGATGGCGGGGAATGAGCTGGATGTGATCGCCATTATCGGGATCATCTTGCTCATCGGGATCGTGAAGAAAAACGCCATCATGATGATCGACTTCGCGCTAGCGGCGGAGCGAGAACAGGAGATGACACCGTATGACGCCATTTATCAGGCCTGTCTGCTGCGTTTTCGACCGATTCTGATGACCACGATGGCCGCCCTACTCAGTGCGTTACCGTTGATGCTGAGCACTGGCGTCGGCGCGGAACTGCGTCAGCCGCTAGGAGTCTGTATGGTCGGTGGCCTGATCATGAGCCAGATTCTGACGCTGTTTACCACACCGGTAATTTACCTGCTGTTTGACCGTCTGGCGGCGCGCTTTCGTCGTGCACCGCGTCAGGAGGAAGAAATCGAGTGAAGTTCTTCGCCCTGTTCATCCACCGCCCCGTCGCCACCCTGCTGTTGACGTTGGCCATCGCGCTCTGTGGCGTATTAGGTTTCCGCCTGTTGCCCGTATCCCCGCTGCCACAGGTGGATTTCCCGGTGATCTCGGTCAGCGCCTCACTGCCCGGCGCATCACCGGAAACCATGGCCTCTGCCGTCGCGACGCCGCTGGAACGTGCGCTCGGCAGGATCGCGGGCGTCAACGAAATGACGTCCACCAGCTCACTCGGCAGTACGCGCGTCATTCTGGTGTTTAACCTCGACAGGGATATCAACGGCGCGGCGCGTGATGTTCAGGCGGCCATCAACGCCGCGCAGAACCTGCTGCCGTCCGGTATGTCCAACCGCCCGACTTACCGTAAGGTCAACCCATCCGACGCACCGATCATGATTCTGACGCTGACCTCGGACACCTACAGCCAGGGTCAACTGTACGATTTCGCGTCCACCCAGTTGTCACAGAAAATCTCTCAGATGGAAGGCGTTGGCGATGTCTCCATCGGCGGAAGTTCGCTCCCCGCCGTGCGCGTGGCACTGAATCCGGTGGCGTTATTTAACCAAGGCATTTCCCTGGATGACGTACGACAGACCATCGCACAGGCAAATGTGCGCCGACCGCTGGGGAATGTGGAAAACAGTCAGAAAAGTTGGCAGATACAAACCAACGATGAGCTCAAAACTGCC
This sequence comes from Pectobacterium polonicum, assembly GCF_005497185.1. Taxonomy (GTDB): domain Bacteria; phylum Pseudomonadota; class Gammaproteobacteria; order Enterobacterales; family Enterobacteriaceae; genus Pectobacterium; species Pectobacterium polonicum. The sequence goes on from NZ_RJTN01000004.1 coordinate 230,959, forward strand.
GATGCTTACGCACCGCTGATTATCCACTACAACAACGGCGCCGCCGTTCGCCTGAGCGACGTCGCCACGGTGGAAGATTCCGTGCAAAACGCGCGCAATGCAGGGATGGCGAACGCGAAGCCTGCCATTCTGGTGATGATTCGCCGCGCGCCGGATGCCAACATTATCACCACGGTAGACAACATCCGTGCCGCAATGCCGGAACTGCGCGCCAGCCTGCCTGCCGAAATACAGTTGGATGTCGCACAGGATCGTTCCCCCACTATTCGCGCCTCGCTGGCGGAAGTGGAGCAATCACTGATTATCGCCGTCGCACTGGTGATTCTGGTCGTCTTCCTGTTCTTACGCTCCGGGCGGGCAACCGCTATTCCGGCACTAGCCGTTCCCGTGTCACTCATTGGCACCTTTGCTGCCATGTACCTGTGCGGCTTCAGCCTGAATAACCTGTCGTTGATGGCGCTCACCATTGCTACGGGTTTCGTGGTGGATGATGCCATCGTGGTATTGGAAAATATTTCCCGCCACATCGAAGCGGGCATGAAGCCGCTCCAGGCATCGCTTCAGGGGGTGAGAGAAGTGGGGTTCACCGTTTTATCGATGAGTCTGTCGCTGGTGGCGGTGTTCATCCCGCTGCTGTTGATGGACGGCCTGCCGGGGCGACTATTCCGTGAATTCGCCGTGACGCTGTCAGTGGCGATCATGATTTCCCTGCTGATCTCGCTCACGCTAACCCCCATGCTGTGCGCACGACTGCTACGTGCCGTGCCCAAACGCAGCCAGCCACGCACACGGGGTTTTAACCGTGTATTGCTCGCCATGCAACAAGGCTACGGGCGATCGCTGAAGTGGGTGCTCAACCATGCACGCTGGGTTTTGTTGCTCTTGCTGGGAACCATCGCACTTAACGTCTGGCTGTACATCAGTATTCCGAAGACTTTTTTCCCGGAACAGGATACGGGCAGGCTGATGGGCTTTATTCAGGCCGACCAGAGTATTTCTTTTCAGGCCATGACGGTGAAGCTCCAGAATTTCATGACCATTGTCAGCAGCGATCCTGCGGTGGATAACGTGAACGGGTTTACGGGGGGATCGCGCACCAACAGCGGCTCGATGTTTATTTCGCTTAAGCCGCTATCCGAGCGCGATGTATCGGCACAGCAGGTCATTAGTCGTCTGCGCGTCAAGCTGGCAAAAGAACCCGGTGCCAATCTGTTTTTAATGCCGGTGCAGGATATCCGTATCGGCGGGCGGGAATCGAGCGCCGGGTATCAGTACACGCTGCTGTCTGATGATTTGAGCGAACTGCGTACCTGGGAGCCAAAGATCCGTGCCGCTTTCAGTAAACTGCCTGAACTGGCCGATGTGAACTCCGATCAGCAGGATAAAGGTGCAGAAATGGCGTTAACCTACGATCGTGATGCGATGGCACAGTTGGGCATCAACGTCTCTGCCGCTAATGCATTGCTTAATAATGCCTTCGGCCAGCGTCAGATTTCGACCATTTATCAGCCGTTAAACCAGTACAAGGTCGTGATGGAAGTCGACGACGCCTACACGCAGGATGTCAGTTCACTGAACAAGATGTTCGTCATCAATAACGAAGGTAAACCCATCCCACTTTCTTATTTCGCCAGTTGGAAGCCGATCAACGCGCCGCTGTCGGTAAACCATCAGGGGCTATCTGCCGCTTCAACCATCTCTTTTAACCTGCCAGAAGGCACCGATCTTTCCACGGCGACGGCGGCGGTAGAAAGAACCATGACGTCACTGGGTGTGCCGTCCTCGGTACGCGGTCAGTTCTCCGGTACGGCGCAGGCGTTCCAGCAATCACAGTCTTCCCAGCTGTTGCTGATTCTGGCGGCGATTATCACGGTGTATATCGTGCTGGGCGTGCTGTATGAAAGCTATGTGCATCCACTGACGATTCTGTCTACCCTGCCCTCTGCGGGCGTAGGTGCACTACTGGCGCTGGAGTGGTTTGGCGTACCGTTTAGTCTGGTGGCGCTGATTGGGATCATGCTATTGATTGGGATCGTGAAGAAGAACGCGATCATGATGGTGGATTTCGCGCTGGTGGCACAGCGCAGCGGCGGGTTGAGCGCACAGGACGCCATTTTTCAGGCCTGCCTGCTGCGTTTCCGCCCGATTATGATGACCACATTAGCCGCTTTGTTTGGCGCACTGCCGCTGGTGCTAACCAGCGGTGACGGTGCAGAGTTGCGTCAACCGCTCGGCATCACGATTGTCGGCGGACTGGTGATGAGCCAGATCCTTACGCTGTATACCACTCCGGTGGTGTATCTGTTTTTCGACAAACTGAGGAATATTCGGCGCAAAGCCCCACGAGAACTGGAAGCGAATTCCTAGTGCGAAAAAACTCTCGGATGAGCGGCAGGATTTGTCACTATCATAACTGGACATGAGTAACGATAAGACCTAATAACATGTTATTTCTAGAGAGGTTTCGTGCGCTTAACGTTCACTGTTTTTCTAATAGCGCCCAGAACGCGCCCGACCAAGGGCGGCTCAATTGCCGTCGCCCTTGGAACCCTGGCTTTTGGCGCTAAATTGTACCGCTACGCGGTGCCTTCGCCGAAAGCCGTCTCTTTACGGGCCGCCAGTGCCGCGCCGGGAGCGCGTCACTGTCTTTCGTGGCGTCCATGCCACTCACCCGTGAGCCAGCTTCCGTCTCAGTACAATTTTTTACGCCAGGAAAAAATGTTAAGCACACGAAGTGACAGAAAAGAAATATATAGCTCGCAACGAACTCCCGCCTTGGCGTAAATGATGCTGAGGAGGAGATGATCTCTCGGATGAGCGGCAGGACGCCGCGAAAACCGCTGCCGCGTCGGGAACGCGTCAGCGGCGGTCCGAACAGGAGAGCATTGACGACGAAGGAACCGCGAAGCGGCATCATTTCCCGCCAAACAGCCTGGGTTCACAGGGCGGCGGCGACTGAGCGCCCCTGTGTCGTGCGCATACGGAAAGCATGCAGAGAAAAACAAATGTTAAGCGCACGAAACCTCGCCAAAAGAACAAGTTACACAATCAGGTGTCGGCATATGTATTCACCAGCTATCCATCTATCACTTAATCAGGGGGAATCTTAAACATGATGAATTCCGCCTCTGTCCGCTGGCAGCTTTGGATTGTTGCCTTTGGCTTTTTTATGCAGACGCTGGATACCACCATCGTGAATACCGCATTGCCTTCAATGGCCGCGAGCCTGAATGAAAGCCCGCTGCATATGCATTCGGTGATTGTTTCCTATGTGCTGACCGTCGCGGTGATGTTGCCCGCCAGCGGCTGGCTGGCGGATCGTATCGGCGTGAAAAACATCTTTTTTGCCGCGATTCTACTGTTTACGCTGGGGTCGCTGCTGTGCGCCCGTTCAGAAACGTTGGATGAGCTGCTGCTCTCCCGCGTGATTCAAGGCATTGGCGGTGCGATGATGGTGCCGGTAGGACGTCTGACGGTGATGAAGATCGTCCCGCGCGATCAGTATATGGCGGCAATGACCTTCGTGACGCTGCCCGGCCAGATCGGCCCATTACTGGGGCCCGCGCTCGGCGGTTTTCTGGTGGAATACGCCAGCTGGCACTGGATTTTCCTTATCAACCTGCCGGTTGGCATGATCGGCGCGCTGGCAACCTGGTTTCTGATGCCCAATTACACCATGCAAACTCAGCGTTTCGATGTCAGCGGTTTCTTCTGGCTTGCCGTCGGTATGGCGACGCTGACGCTGGCGCTGGACGGTAACCGCAGTCTCGGCATTCCGCCGATTGCCATTTTCGCGTTGATTGCCATCGGACTCATCGCGCTATTGAGCTACTGGCTGCACGCTCGTCACAACGAACGGGCGCTGTTCAATCTGCGTCTGTTCGACACCCATACTTTTTCTATTGGCCTGACAGGCGGACTTCTGGCACGCATCGGCAGCGGCATGTTACCGTTTATGACACCGCTATTTTTACAATTAGGAATGGGGTTTTCCCCGTTTCATGCCGGGCTGATGATGGTGCCAATGGTGCTAGGTAGCATGGGAATGAAGCGGATCGTGGTACAAATCGTCAACCGATTCGACTACCGCCGCGTGCTGATAGTCTCCACGCTGCTGCTGGCACTGATCACGGCGCTGTTTGCGCTGGTCGCACTGATGCAATGGATTTGGATGATCCCGATTGTGCTGTTCTTCCTCGGTACGGTGAATGCTATTCGCTTCTCCACCATGAACACGCTGACGCTGAAAGATCTGCCTGATTCCCTCGCCAGCGGCGGAAATAGCCTGCTGTCGATGACCATGCAGCTATCCACCAGCCTGGGGGTGAGCATCGCGGGTATTCTCTTAGGCATGTTTTCTCAACCGCACATCGCAGCAGAAAGTGGGGCAACCCACACGGTATTTCTCTACACCTATCTTAGCATGGTCGTCATCATCGCTCTGCCAGCGTTGATTTTTAATCGTGTCCCACCTGACACCGTAAAACAGTCAACGCTACCGCGTAAATCGTGAGGTCGTTATGAAATTCGGAATCACCGCCAAACTGTTTCTCGCGATTTTCGCCACCTGTATGCTGGTGCTGGTAACCATGCACTGGGGTGTGCGCGTCAGCTTTGAACGCGGCTTTATCGACTACATTAAGCGCGGCAATGAACAGCGGGTTATGCAGCTACGCGATGCGCTGGCAGAGCAATACCAGTTGCACGGCGATTGGTCATTCCTGCGCAATAATGAGCGTCTGGTGTTCAAGATGCTGCATGCGGTGGATCAGAACAGCGACACCGACAACAGCATGCAGGGATGGCGAGTGCGTCTTTGGGTGCTGGATAACAGTAAACGCAAACTGTTCGGATCGCCGGCACCAATACCCAATGAAGGTACCCGGCAGCCCATTCAGGTACAGAACCAGACCGTCGGCTGGATTGTCGCCTCACCCGTTGAACGCCTGACCCGCAACGCCGACATCAGTTTCGATCAACAGCAACAGCGCACCAGTTGGCTGATTGTGGCGCTGTCGATGTTGCTGGCTATCATCGCCGCCTGGCTGACTGCACGTGGCCTTCTCGCCCCCGTTAAGCGACTGGTCAACGGCATGCACAGTTTAGCGTCGGGGGATTTCAGCACCCGCGTGACGGCAAGCTCGCATGATGAGCTGGGCAGGCTGGCACAGGATTTCAATCAGCTTGCCAACACGCTGGAAAAAAATGAACAGTCTCGCCGCGCGTTTATGGCCGATGTCTCCCACGAGCTGCGCACGCCGCTGGCAGTGCTGCGTGGCGAACTGGAAGCCTTGCAGGATGGTGTGCGCAAGCCCGACGCACACTCTCTGCATTCGCTTCAGTCGGAAGTCGCAACGCTCACCAAACTGGTAGACGATCTGCACCAGCTCACCTTGTCCGATCGCGGGGCGTTGGCCTACCGCAAAACGTCTGTAGACGTAGTGCAAACCCTGCATATTGCTATTGCTGCATTTCATGCACGTTTCCAAAAAAAGCAGATCGCGCTCACCACCGATTTACCCGATCAGGCTGGCGTTTTTGGTGACCCGGATCGGTTAAGCCAGTTATTTAATAATTTGCTGGAAAATAGCCTGCGCTATACCGATGAACAGGGTCAACTGACCATTTCACTGGTTCAGCGACATAAACGCTGGGCGATTATCTGGCAGGACAGCGCTCCAGGCGTAACCGATGAGCAGCTCACACTGATTTTCGAGCGTTTCTATCGGGCGGAAAGCTCGCGCAACCGTGCCAGCGGTGGAGCAGGTCTGGGGCTGGCGATCTGCAATAATATCGTTGAGGCACATAGCGGACGGCTGTATGCTGAACATTCACCATTAGGGGGAGTGATGATTACCATTGAGCTTCCATCGCACGTTCCTGATTAAACGCCACGCTAAGCGAAACTGAAGATAAACAGATCTATGACAACCGCACCCGATTTCGCTATGACGTCACCGATTTTGATCGTCGAAGATGAGCCCAAGTTGGGGCAACTGCTGGTGGATTACCTTCAGGCCGCAGACTATGCCACGCACTGGCTGCCAAATGGTAATGATGTCGTTGAGTGGGTGCGACAGCATTCTCCTTCACTCATTCTGCTGGATTTAATGCTGCCGGGCTGTGACGGCCTGACCCTGTGTCGCACCATCCGCCAGTTTTCCAACGTGCCGATTATCATGGTCACCGCCCGCAGTGAAGAGATCGACCGCCTGCTGGGGCTGGAAATTGGTGCCGATGACTATATTTGTAAGCCTTTCAGCCCGCGTGAAGTCGTCGTGCGCGTCAGAACGCTACTGCGCCGCTGCGGCTGGCAGAACGACGGTCTGAAAGCCGCAGAGAAAAACGAAACAGCGCTGTTGATTGATAAAAGCGGCTTTCAGGCCAGCTATCTGGGGCAGAACCTTGACCTGACACCTGCGGAATTTCGCCTGCTCAAGACCCTCTCCACTGAACCGGGCAAAGTGTTTTCACGCGAGGCGCTGCTGGATAAGCTTTACGACGATTATCGTGTCGTGACCGATCGCACCATCGATAGCCACATCAAAAACCTGCGCCGTAAACTAGAACAGCTGGATGAAGAAACCTCATTTATCCGCACGGTGTACGGCATCGGCTATCGCTGGGAAGCCGCGCCCTGTAATGAGGTGTAACGCCCACCGCCTTATGATGTTATGGAGACCATGTTGAACGGACCCGATCCTGATAACCGCTACCCGATGGCCGGTTTCCCCCAAGTGTGTTTCATCAACAATGTTGTCACCAACCCGAATATTGAAATTGGCGACTACACCTATTATGACGATCCCGATGGTGAGGAAAATTTCGAGCAAAATGTGCTCTACCACTATCCGTTTCTCGGCGATAAATTAATCATCGGTAAGTTTTGCGCTATCGCGCGTGGCGCAAAATTTATCATGAACGGGGCTAATCATCGGCTTTCCGGCTTGTCTACCTACCCGTTTCAGATTTTTGGCAACGGTTGGGAAAAAGTAACGCCTAAGCCAGAAGATTTACCTTACAAAGGCGACACCGTGATCGGCAATGATGTCTGGATTGGCTATGACGCGCTGATCATGCCCGGTGTTCATATCGGAAATGGAGCCATTATTGCCTCACGCGCGGTGGTCACAGCTGATGTACCCGCGTATACGGTCGTCGGCGGCAATCCGGCAAAAATCCTTAAAGCCCGTTTTGCGCCGGATGTCATCAATGCACTAGAAACGCTGAGCTGGTGGGACTGGCCGATAGAAAAAATCACACGCCATCTGGATATCATCGCTGCGGGTGATATTGACGCCCTGCAAGCCAGCCATCAGTCAGAATAACCGTCTTTCATTGCGCACCAATCCCTTTCCCACGAAGAAGAGGCTTTCACGATAATGACTGCGCTATTTTCCGAAACCATCAAAATCGAAACACCTCGCCTACTGCTACGCCCGCTCTATCGTGATGATGCACCTGTACTGTTCGTTTTTATGTCCGATCCGGTCGTGATGCGTTTCTGGAATCACCCGCCCTGGCAGCACATCGAGCAGGCGCATGACGCGATTGACGAATACTGGAGCGCGCTGTGCGCTGGGCAGTACATGAAGCTGGGTCTGGAAGTCAAAGCGAGCGGTGAACTGATCGGCACCTGCGTGCTGTTCAATCTTGAGATTGACTCTAAACGTGCAGAGATCGGCTACTGTCTGGCCGCAGCTGCACAAGGGAAAGGCTATATGGCGGAAGCACTCTCTGCCCTACGGGATTTTGCCTTTGAAACAGCGGGTCTGAGTCGGCTGGAAGCCGAAATCGATCCCCGTAATGTGGCTTCAGCCAAATCGCTGGAACGGCTGGGATTCACGCAGGAAGGGTTATTAAGGCAGCGTTGGATCGTAGACGGCGACGTGTCTGATTCTGCGCTCTACGGCTTGCTGGCGGCTGAACGTTAATCGCCTCTTTCGTATGCCAGTCAAAAATACTGTCCGACTTAATGAAAATTTTGTCATTTTTTCTTTTCCCACGGCTGTTACCATTTCAAGCCTACAATAATGACAGGTATCCATCCGCATCATATGCGGGCACAGGTCACCTGCAACACCATTGATTTTTTAACGCCATTGATTTTGAAAACAACGGTTCTTCCAGGTAATTGTTCTTCAAAAGAATGGGGCTTAAAAACAATAGACAGGGGAAAATGTATGTCAGGTTTAGTTGATGGCAAATGGGTTAACGGCGATGTCGCGGCAGAAGAGATCAAAAATGGCGCGTTCCACCGCGAAGAGACCAAATTTCGGCAAACCGAGCTGGTGCCAGAGGCTGGGCGTTACCAGCTTTTTGTTTCTTATCTCTGCCCGTGGGCATCGCGCACGCTGATTTTCCGTAAGCTGAAAGGGCTGGAGAACATCATTTCGCTCTCGATTGCCAACCCACGTATCGCCGATAACGGCTGGGAATTTGCCACGCCGCAGGATGCTGGCGAGCACGCGGGTGAGATTCACTATCTGCACCAGCTGTACACCGCCAGTGTACCGAACTATACCGGAAAGGTATCGGTGCCCGTGCTGTGGGATCGGGTAGAAGGCCGTATCGTGAACAACGAATCGGCGGATATCATCCGTATGCTGAACAGCGAATTTAACGATCTGACAGGCAACCACCTCGATTTCTACCCGTCTGAACTGCACGGTGAGATCGACCGCTGGAACGAAACCGTGTACCACAACGTCAATAACGGCGTGTATAAGACCGGGTTCGCCAAAACGCAGGAACACTATAACGATGCGGTCGCCACGCTCTTCGCCACGCTGGACGAGCTGGACGATCATTTAGGCAGCCATCGTTACATGTTGGGCGATACGCTGACCGAAGCCGACTGGCGTCTGTTTGTGACGCTGATACGTTTTGACGTGGCCTACCACGGCGCGTTCAAATGTAATCTGAAACGCATTGCCGACTATCCGCACTTATCAAATTACCTGCGCGAACTGTATCAGTGGCCGGGCATCGCAGAGACGGTCAATATCGATCACATTAAAGCGGGCTATTACGGTATTGCCTGGCTGAACCCGACACAGATTGTGCCGGTTGGCCCACTGGTTGATTTATACCAGCCACACAACCGCGAAACCCTCAGCACATCCCGTATCGCCACGCGTTAATACGGCGAGATCTGGCCTGCTCTGTTTATGGCAGGCCATTCTTTATTTAGGTAAAACGATTGATTTACGTCAAACAATAGGCCCACTTTTCGTGTGTCGTCTACTGCAATTTCCCCCTATTAGCGCTAGAATCCTCCGCCTTTACTGTTCCCACCGCGGAGCAGCCTGACTTGTGATCAGAATCGAGAGATACCATGTTTAAACCGGAACTGCTTTCTCCGGCCGGTACGCTGAAAAATATGCGCTACGCCTTTGCCTATGGCGCGGACGCGATTTATGCCGGTCAACCTCGCTACAGCCTGCGCGTGCGCAATAACGAATTCAACCATCAGACGCTGGCGCAAGCCATTAACGAAGCGCATGAACTGGGCAAGAAATTCTACGTGGTCGTTAACATCGCACCGCACAACGCCAAGCTGAAAACCTTCCTGCGTGACCTGCAACCCGTGATTGAAATGGGGCCAGATGCGCTGATCATGTCCGATCCGGGCTTGATTATGCTGGTGCGCGAAAATTTCCCACAGATCGACATTCACCTTTCCGTTCAGGCCAACGCGGTCAACTGGGCGACGGTGAAATTCTGGCAGCAGATGGGGCTGACGCGCGTGATTCTGTCCCGCGAGCTGTCGCTGGAAGAGATTGCAGAAATTCGCCAAAACGTGCCGGATATGGAACTGGAGATCTTCGTTCACGGTGCGCTGTGCATGGCCTACTCTGGCCGCTGCCTGCTGTCCGGCTACATCAATAAACGCGACCCGAATCAGGGCACCTGCACCAACGCCTGCCGCTGGGAATATAAGGTTCAGGAAGGCAAAGAGGATGACATCGGGAATATCGTTCATCAGCACGAGCCTATCGCGGTGAAAAACGTTGAGCCTGCGCTGGGCATCGGCGAACCGACCGACAAAGTCTTTATGCTGGAGGAAAATATGCGCCCCGGCGAGTACATGAGCGCCTTTGAAGACGAGCACGGCACCTACATCATGAACTCCCGCGATCTGCGGGCGATCCAGCACGTTGAACGCCTGACGCAGATGCAGGTTCATTCGCTGAAAATCGAAGGCCGCACCAAGTCATTCTACTATTGCGCCCGTACCGCACAGGTGTATCGCCGCGCCATCGACGATGCCGTCGCAGGCAAGCCGTTCGACCCAACATTGCTGGAAACGCTGGAAGGCTTAGCGCACCGTGGCTACACCGAAGGCTTCCTGCGCCGCCACGTGCATGAAGATTACCAGAACTACGACTACGGCTATTCCGTTTCCGATCGTCAGCAGTTTGTCGGTGAATTCACCGGCGTGCGCCGCGATGGGCTGGCGGAAGTCGAAGTGAAGAACAAATTTTCCTGCGGCGACAGTGTGGAAATGATGACGCCAAACGGCAACATTCAATTCACCATCGAATCTATGCAGAATACCAAAGGCCAACCGACCGAGGTTGCGCCGGGTAACGGCCATATCGTTTATCTGCCGGTGCCGGATGATGTCTCGCTGGACTACGCACTATTGCTACGTAATTTGCCGGGTACCACCACGCGTAATCCTAACGCGGAATAAATCAGTCATATCGCCGGATGTCCTGATCGTCCGGCGATGCCTTCACAAGGCATTGCGTCCTCACGGTATGTCCCCCCATCATCACTCCTGCTCTGCCACAAATAAGTACGCTAATAGCCTGAGGTATCGTTACAAAGCTCAGGGTTTTTAACGAATATTAGAAACAGATCACATCAATTCGCCGGTCTTGTGGTTAGTATTGCGTCGCTGAGAAAACATAGAACGAAAAATAAGCGTAGTGATACTACTAGGAACCACCTCCTTGGCCAGCTCAATCTCCCTTGAGCTGGCTTTTCTTTTTCTCTCGCTCACGCATTTTCCCACCGCATGTATACCCTAAATAATGAGGCCCACGACGGGCCGAGTATTTAAGCGCAGCCAACGCACATGCAACTTGAAGTATGACGGGTATATTCACCGACTCTTCTGATTTCTACCTACCGATTTAGTGTCTATTATTAATTTCACTATCCTGCTGAGGAGAATGAGGCCATGGAAAAAAATCCGGTGACACTGCTGATTTTGAATGGAAAAAGCGCGGGCAATGAAGAACTCCGCGAAGCCATTGATGAGCTACGCAAAGACGGCTATACGCTGCATGTCCGCGTCACCTGGGAATACGGTGATGCGAAGCGCTACGTGGAAGAGGCGATCCAGCTCAACGCAGATAATGTGATCGCTGCCGGAGGCGATGGCACCGTCAATGAAGTCGCGGCGGCATTGGCGGTACAGCCGGAAGCAGTGCGTCCATGTCTCGGGATTGTACCGTTAGGCACGGCTAATGATTTCGCCACCAGCTGTCAGATTCCGATGGAAATGCACAACGCATTGACGTTGGCGATCAAAGGCCGCGCCACCGCCATTGATATCGCCAAGGTGAACGACAGTCATTACTTCATCAACATGGCGACAGGCGGATTCGCCACGCGTATTACCACGGAAACGCCAGCCAAGATGAAGGCCGCGCTGGGGAGTGCTTCTTACGTGCTGCACGCGCTCTTTCGCATGGACATGCTGCAAGCCGAACGCTGTGAGATTCGCGGGCAGGATTTTCACTGGGAAGGCGATACGCTGGTTATCGCAGTGGGAAATGGTCGTCAGGCTGGTGGCGGGCAGCAGCTTTGCCCGGAAGCGCTAATCAACGATGGGCTGCTGGAGCTGAGCGTGCTGTCGGCAACAGAGCTGCTGCCGAATATGTTGCAAGCCTGGTTTACCGGCAGCGAAAACCAGAACATGATTTCCGCTACCCTACCCTGGCTGGAGATTACTGCGCCAGACGATATGACGTTTAATCTGGACGGCGAACCGCTCACCGCCAAACGCTTCCGCATTGAGGTGCTTCCCGCAGCGATTCACTGTCGGCTACCGCCTCAGTGTTCACTGCTGGAATAGCGGCGCGTTTCGACTATTCCTGTTTCGATTATTCCCGCTTCAGGCGATTACTGTTTGCCAGATACAGCGTCACCACCAGCAGCAGAATCGCCGCGGAATAAATCAGCGTATCCGACGGGCTTTTGTGATCGACAATAATCAGGCGAATGATGGCCGTAATGCCGATGTAGATAAAATAGCGCAGCGGGAAGTGATAGCCGGACTGAAAATACTTCACGATCAGCGCAATGAACTCAAAATAAAGGAAATAGATAACAATTCCTTCTATCAGCTGATAGGAGGAATCTTTCTCGTTGGAGATCAACAGCACCTTCGCCAAATGAAACGTTTCCTTGACTAAAAAAATCACCAGAATAGTTGCCAGCACCAGCAGGCCGATATTAAGTATCGTCTGAAGCGCCTTGGCAGCCATCGCACTACGAGCAGAACCTGCCATATGTTATCCCCACATCCTATTTCACATTAACGCTAAGATTTCACAGCAAAGTAACCGGATGCCCCCGCACTGTCACGCCAAAATACGCTTAATTTAGTTTGAAATTACTGGCAAATATGTCACGCAAAGTACAAGTCAATTTACTTATACCCGTCAGACTTCAGGCTGCATGTGCGTTTTACCACCAGCGGTGGAAATGATGAACAGGGCCGATTCCTTGCCCAACCTCCAGCGTGTCGGCCTGCTGCAACGCCTTCTGTAAATAATCCTTCGCTACTTTGACCGTCTCACCCCATCTATCGTGACGTGGCCGCAGCGCCGCTAACGCGGCAGACAGCGTGCAGCCAGTGCCGTGCGTATGACGTGTATTCACACGCGGTGCGCTAAAGCGCAGCGGATCGGCCTGTCTGCTGAACAGCCAGTCCGGGCTTTCCGCTTCGCTGAGGTGACCGCCTTTCATCAGCACCGCCTGACAGCCCATCGCCAGCAGCGCTTCCCCCTGCTCACGCATTTCCCGCTCGTTGGTGGCCGATGACGTATTCAGCAGCGCTGCGGCCTCCGGCAGGTTCGGCGTAATCAGGGAAACCAGCGGCAGCAGCTCACGACGGATCGACTCCACCGCCTCAGGAGCCAGTAGCGGATCGCCACTTTTCGCCAGCATCACGGTGTCCAGCACCACGAAAGGCACCGCGTAATGACGCAAACGCTCGGCAACCGTTTCGACAATATCGGCCTGCGCCAGCATCCCAATCTTGGCGCTATCGATACGCACATCGCTCAACACGGAATCCAGCTGTGCCGCGACAAAATCTGGTTCAATCCGGTAGACGGACTGCACACCGCGCGTATTTTGCGCCACTAGCGCGGTAATGACCGACGTGCCGTAAGCACCCAGCGCAGAAAACGCTTTTAAATCCGCCTGAATTCCCGCCCCACCGCTCGGATCGGTACCCGCAATCGTCAACGCATTGATACGTTTCATGCCAGATCCTCCACGCGCAGGGTATAAAGCCGATCGAGAAAGCTGGGGATAAAGCTTCCCGTTCCTTGCGACGTCGAAGCTGCCTGCTGCCCCGCTAACGCCATGACATAACACGCCGCCGCCACGTGGGATAAGCGGTCCCCCTCCAGAGAACAAAAACCCGCCACCACCGCCGACAGCGCACAGCCCGTTCCAACCACCCGCGTCATCATGCTATCGCCGCCGGTTATCGCCATATTGCGCTCACCGTCCGTGACATAATCCACCACGCCAGTCACCGCAACAATCGTCCCCACTTGCCGCGCCAGCTCGCGTGCGGCAGGGAGCGCTGCCCGCGAATCATCAGCGCTATCCACGCCCCGCCCCTGTGCGGCTAAGCCCGCCAACGCCATGATTTCAGACGCATTGCCGCGGATCGCCGCCGGTTTCCATGCCAGTAATTCCCGGCAAAATTCGGTACGAAAGGTCAACCCGCCTACGGCAACCGGATCGAGCACCCACGGTTTCCCCGCTTGATGTGCGCGGCTTACCGCCGCCCGCATCGCCTCAGCGCGCGTGCGTTCCAGCGTTCCGACATTAATCAACAGCGCATCGGCCACCGCGCTAAACTGCGCAGCTTCTTCAGGATCGACCACCATTGCAGGCGACGCATTCAGCGCTAGCAGCACATTAGCGGTAAAAGATTGCACCACGTCGTTGGTCAAACAGTGCACCAGCGGTGAAGCAGAACGAAATTGGGTGAGCGATGTTGCTGCCTGAGCGGCAGAAAAGTCGGTGGGTCGAGTGTTCATAGGTCTCCCAACCGGCGTGGAAGAAGGCGGCAACCGGTGGGCATACCGTGACTTCCCTACGCTGGCATTATCCAGATCAGGTGGTACGGGTATTTCTCAGCCTTCACAAAGAAGGGCACCCCGAGTCATTAAAAATCAAAATGTTGCGATTAATGTTTTATTAATCTTAAATAAGGGTAATGCCAGCGGGAAGTATTGTAAATGGCAAAATCTGCTTTCATCGGGCCATATGTTACAGTTTATATTTCAACCGAAAACTGCTTTTACCATATGGTAGGAACAGAAAAAGCTGGGTCTCCCCAGCTTCAGGTTTCTACATCTCTGTTTAGAATGATCATTTAAACCACTTATCTTGTATGAACTTCAATACTTTAGAATCAATATTATAAGCATAAAATTTATTATGAGACGCATCTACAACAATCAACTTATCGTCATTATCCATCACAGCTTTCACTTTCCTAGCCGCATCTTCGGCAGAATAAATCGAGTTTACATACCAATTTGACTCTGTAACTTTTGCCCAATTTCCTAATGCTTTAATAGCATCATGTATGGCAGGGTAATCTTTCGTTTTGATCAAATCGTAAGTAATAAATAAGTTATTAGCCATTATATTTCTCCAGAGGTATAAACAGAAAAAGCGCCTAAATGGCGCTTTTTAGATATCACTTCTTCCCTTTCTTAGCTGGTGTCTTGATGGTTTCAACCACCGTTGTATTAGGATGTTTTTTTGCTTCACTTACCGGGATAAACTGACCTGTTTTCGCATCACGACCGATTTTAGCCATAGCTGGCCTCCAATTCAGAAGTATTGATGGGTGAATGCTTAGTTTTTAGCCTCTCAAGAATGCCCTACCCCAAACAGACTGTCAATACATACAGTGCACATATTGATATTTTTACAACAATAATGTCTATATATAGTTTTTAGCTGTGTATGCATATGTAAAAAACCGGACACTCTTCTAGAATTTCCCCACACGACAAAAAATGAAAAACCCCAGGCACGTTGTGACATAGAGAAAAACGCCATAACCCTTTAGACTGGTTAATCAAACCCGTACTGAGGAGATTGTGATGACGATAATCAAGAGTTATGCCGCACCGGAAGCAGGCGCAGCGCTGGAGTTGTATGAGTTTGATGCGGGTGAACTGCATGCGGAAGACGTCGAAGTCGTGGTTGATTACTGCGGCGTGTGCCATTCCGACCTGTCGATGATCGATAACGAATGGGGCATGTCGAGCTATCCGCTGGTTGCCGGGCATGAAGTGATTGGCCGTGTACACGCGTTGGGTGACGCGGCGAAGAACAAAGGATTAAAGATTGGGCAGCGCGTCGGCATTGGCTGGACGGCACGCAGTTGTGGGCATTGCGATGCCTGTATCAGCGGTAGCCAAACCAACTGTCAGCAAGGCAGCGTGCCAACGATTCTGAATAAAGGCGGTTTTGCCGATAAGATTCGTGCGAACTGGCAGTGGGCTATCCCGCTTCCTGATTCCATTGATATCGAATCGGCAGGTCCGCTACTGTGTGGCGGCATCACCGTGTTCAAACCGCTGTTAATGCACCATGTCACGGCAACCAGCCGCGTCGGCGTGATCGGTATCGGCGGCCTGGGACATATCGCGATTAAGCTCCTGCACGCGATGGGTTGCGAAGTCACGGCGTTCAGCTCTAATTCGTCCAAAGAGCAGGAAGTATTGGCGATGGGTGCCGATAAGGTCGTCAACAGCCGCGATCCGCAGGCGCTGACCGCGCTGGCAGGCCAGTTCGATCTCATTATCAACACCGTAAGCGTCGATCTGGAATGGCAACCCTACTTCAACGCGCTCGCCTATAACGGGAAATTCCATACCGTCGGCGCGGTGATGAAGCCATTTAGCGTTCCGGCTTTTACACTTATCGCTGGCGATCGCAGCGTTTCTGGTTCTTCTACGGGTTCTCCGCATGAGCTGCGTTCTTTAATGAAACTCGCCACGCGTGCCAGCGTGAAACCGCAGACGGAACTGTTCCCAATGTCGAAAATCAACGATGCCATCCAGCACGTGCGTGACGGAAAAGCCCGCTATCGCGTCGTGCTAAAAGCCGATTTTTAATCGGTAAAGACGCCTGAGCGATCGGGCGTCTGCTTTTTACACATTTGTCAGATTACCGTCATTCTCTGAACCACACCGCCCGGCACCACGCGACTGAATGTATTCAATAGGTTTCATGATAGGATTGGAAGGTGATGCAAGAGGAGATCCGCAATGCCTTTTAAAGAGTATGACCACGACTTCATTGATAGAAATAAGAAGGCTTCCTCGTCAGTAAGGTTCTCCCTTTTATTGTCTGCGTTAATCATTATATTTAATCTCCTGTTCTTCAAGCACCGCGATTTTCAGGAGCAGTTGCACAATAATCCGGGGTCTTATACCGATTCGGTCGCGCTGGTTTTTCTTTTTTTTATCTTGTCATGCACCAGTAAAATCTCACTGAATCATACGTCAGCCTTATCCATCCGGCTCGGACTACATATCTGGATATGCTCAGCCACATTTGACTTCATGGATGAGTTTATCTATCAACCCAAGCTAGTGGGGTACTATGTTGAGGATATGCTGAGAATTATTGGTATGTTTGGCGTCGGATTCGGTGTCTATACCCTGATACAACAAATCAATAATAAGTATGTCGAAGCCAGAATACAGTCATTCAGCGATGAACTTACGCAGCTCCCCAATCGCCGGTTTTTTATTAACGAATTAAAAAAACTCGAAGCGAAAACACCCTATTTATTTATCATCGACATCGATAACTTCAAAGTCATCAATGACAAATATGGGCATACGAAAGGCGATGAAATATTAAGTAAATTCGGCCATATTCTTTCCCGTTTCGATAACAGTGAAGTCGTCGCAACCCGAATTGGTGGCGAAGAATTCGCGATTATTCTTTATGCCGGAACACAGGATCGGGCAGAGAAGTTGGCGAGAGAAGTATTAAAAAACGCCAACAAAATCATTATTAAAAATAGGCATTATCTTTCTGTCAGCATTGGGGCAGGTAAAAAACAACCGCAGGAACCCACAGAACACTTTATGAAACGCGTGGATGTTGCACTTTATCAAGCCAAAAATACCGGCAAAGGCAAAGTGGAATGGGCCCTGGAGCCGTAATCCAACGCAGCCTCATCCGATAACACGGCCGCACGGACGCGCCTCTCCCTAACTCATCATAAAAACTACTGTAAACAACATTCCCGCTATAGAAAACCATCGATTAAATAGCCCATCATTTTGTAACAAAATTAAACGCTTCCTGATTAGTTAACTCGCTGACCTACGTATACTCTTTTATAGGTAGAACAAAATACATTACCCCCACAACACATTCAGTAAAAGGAAGACGAATGAAAGCAGCTATCGTTACGAAGGATCATTCCGTTGAGATTCAGGACAAAAAACTACGTCCCCTCCAACACGGAGAGGCTCTGCTAAAAATGGAATGCTGTGGCGTGTGCCACACCGATCTGCACGTCAAAGACGGTGATTTTGGCGATGTGACTGGCATCACGCTCGGTCATGAAGGTATCGGTATTGTTAAAGAAGTCGGCCCAGGCGTGACATCACTGAAACCCGGCGATCGCGCTAGCGTAGCCTGGTTCTATCAGGGCTGTGGTCACTGCGAATACTGTAATAGCGGTAACGAAACGCTCTGTCGCACGGTGAAAAATGCAGGTTATTCCGTTGATGGTGGGATGGCGGAAGAATGCATCGTCGTTGCTGATTACGCGGTAAAAGTGCCGGATGGTTTGGATTCTGCCGCAGCCAGCAGCATTACCTGCGCTGGCGTGACAACCTACAAAGCAGTGAAAATCTCGCAAATCAAACCAGGACAGTGGATTGCCATTTATGGTCTGGGCGGGTTGGGAAATTTGGCGCTGCAATACGCCAAGAATGTCTTTAATGCCAAAGTCATCGCGATTGATGTGAATGACGCACAGTTGGCCTTTGCCAAAGAGGTCGGTGCAGACCTGATCATCAATCCAGCCAAAGAAGATGCCGCCAAGATCATTCAGGAAAAAGTGGGCGGCGCACATGCGACCGTGGTCACCGCTGTTGCACGCGCAGCGTTTAACTCTGCCGTGGATTCTGTTCGCGCGGGCGGACGCATTGTTGCCGTCGGCCTACCGCCGGAATCCATGGATCTGAACATTCCGCGTCTGGTGTTGGATGGTATTCAAGTATTGGGTTCGCTGGTCGGCACGCGTGAAGATCTGAAAGAAGCGTTCCAATTTGCGGCCGAAGGAAAAGTGAAACCGAAAGTCACTCGCCGTCCGCTAAAAGATATCAATGCCATTTTCGCTGAAATGAAAGGCGGGAAAATCACCGGCCGTATGGTGATCGATCTGTCACTGTAAACGATAGTTAGCCAACAGGTATAAACGGGATAGCACTGCGCTATCCCATTTTTTATATTTTAGCCAAGCGCTTGGGTATTACCGGGGCAAACAAGCTGCTTGCTTTTAATATGGTAAACCTCGACGTCAGGGCGTGTGAAAAAGGCAATTTCCCACGGGTTCTTGGTGACGAATTCATGGCGTACTTTTTCATAGAGCGGATTATCGCGCGCGATAATAAATGCTTCCCCTTCGATAATGGTGTAGTTCCACTCGATGGCTCGCTCAAAGGTATAATGGCTGCGCTCATCCATCGCAAAAAAGCAGTGCGGATTACGTTTGAGCAACTGGGATTTAAAGGTCTCGGGGAACGTAATCAGGAAGATGTCGTTATCCACGGATGAGAGGAACGCCAACACTGTAGTATGCGGCTGTTCGGCAGCCATGGTGATTAAGACGCCGACCTTATTGGAAAAATCCTGCTTTTCCGTCGGCGGAAAATCGACCATTGGCGTCAATGGCACGGGCATGGACGGGCGATCGTCTTGTGGAAACTGATAGCCCGGCTCGCGGATGTCCAGCACAGGCGTGAAACCATGCAGGAGCTGACATTCCCTTGGTTCCAGTACCACCCAATCACCTTCGCTTGCTATTACGCGTCCTTTGTAAGAGGCGCGATAGACCTGAATATTGGCATCAAACTCATCGACCCCAGAGCGGTTATCAAGGTGAATGGTTGTCAGATCGCCAACGACAAACTCATGTCCGTGCGGGAAAAAAACGCGCAGGCTGTTATCCGCATTGGGATAAACGCCGCAAATATGGATGACCATGCCATCCTGCTTATAACCCGCCAGTACACCGAGAGTTTGCTTTCCGAGATAGCTCACGAGACTCATACATCACGCCTTATTCAGATTGGGCTTCAGAGAGGATGCCGACCCAGCTTCACTCGGGCCGCACCAGCAACGGTCAGGGATTATTTGAGAAATCACTCCGTCTGACCGCATGACTTCCTACCTATCAACGGAGAAAGCGCTGAAAACTTTAGGCTTAATGTCTATCTATTTAAAGGAATAAGTATGAATTAAAAGCCATATGTATGAGAAATCTCTCGTTATTTCAGCACCAGCATAGCGATTCCTACGCCGACCAGCATCAGGCAAAACGCGCCGCGTAGATAAGCGACTGGCAGCTTGTGAGCAACCGCTACCCCCCAGGACACGCTGACAATTCCCCCCAGCGCGAGTGGTAAACCGATACCCCAGTCAACATTACCCGCCTGCGAATAGGACAGCAGCGCCGCCAGTGCGCCCGGCACAACAAGAATCAGCGCCATCCCCTGCGCCTGCGTTTGTGCAAAGGCAAACAGCGTAACCAGCACAGGCACCACCACCAAACCGCCGCCGACGGTAAAAATACCGGACATAAATCCGCTCGCGACACCAAGTAGCGGCAGATACTTGGTCGACAGTACAATCTCCGACGTTTGGCTGCGCTTTTTGTTATACCACTGCCACATATAGTACGCCGCCAGCACCAGCAGAAAAGTGGCAAAGGCGCGCTGAAGATTGTGAACATCAATCGATGAGGCAATGTGAGCGGCAAGGTAGGCAGACCCCGTGGCGAATAGACACATCGTCAACGCCAGCCGCGTATCAATGCGGTTACGCTGTCGATAGCGCAGAAAACCAATCAGTACGTTAGGTGTTATCATCACCAGCGCGGTTCCCTGTGCCATATGCTGATCCATCCCAAAGAGCACACCAAGAATCGGAATCGCGATAAGCCCCCCGCCGATCCCCAGCATTCCTCCGCAAAATCCCAGCCCGATCCCCAAAAGCAAACACAACAAAATATCGCTGAACATCATTAAGCTAAACATAACCTAACCAGATAACCCATAAGGTAAAAATAGAGAGAGAACAACACCATCCTAGGTGCAGAGCCGCGTTTTGATAATCACTGAATCGTCAATGACCCTTTCCTGTTAGGAAAACCTCCAACTGTGTTAACGTACAGCGTGACATAAGACATGTGACGACATGCTGCGCGGAATCAAACTGCCAGCTATTGTGCGGTTTTCCCGCCCTGCTGAGGACTCTCGATCAACCATGATTAATCCGGCGCATTTTGACTTCCAGTCACTTCGTATCTTTTTGCAGGTTGCCCAAACGGGTAGCCTGACCAAAGCCGCAGAAAAATTTCACATCACGCTTTCGGCCTTGAGTAAACGTATCGCCGAATTGGAGCGTACCGTGGACTGTGCGCTGTTTATCCGTATGCCGCGCGGCCTGACACTCACCCCGGCCGGTAAAGAATTGGTTACTCTCGCAGGCAATGTATTAAGCAACGTGGAACGCATGGCGAGTGAGATGAACGATTACGCTGCTGGCGTTCGCGGCCACGTACACATGTGGGCGAATACTTCGGCGATTATTCAGTTTCTTCCGCAGGATCTGGCGTCATTTCTTCTGACGCGACCACTCATTCGTATTAACCTGGAGGAAAAGCTCAGTAAAACGGTGGTAACGGCGCTGGCGATGGGGGATGCTGATATTGGCATCTTCGCCGACAATGTGGGGTCGCAAGGCGTCGAAAAGATCCCTTACCGCCAAGATAAGCTTGTCGTACTCGTTCCGCCTCTGCACCCGCTTTCCTCACGCCCAGAGGTGAGCTTTAACGACACATTGGGCTACGACTACGTTGGTCTCAATAACGGCAGCTCTTTGCTCAAACAGCTGAAAGACGCCTCGGATGCATTGGGAAGAGTACTGCGCCTGCGGGTTCAGGTCAGCAGCTTTGATGGTATTTGCCGCATGATAGAAGCAGGGCTGGGGATCAGCGTCCTGCCAGAGGGCGCGATTCGCCCTGAAGTGCTCGGCACCGGGTTACGCGCCATCACACTCACCGATGAATGGGCATCGCGCCAGCTTTGGCTTGGCGTAAAATCCGGCGCGATCCTGCAACCCGAAGTAGCTAACTTACTCGCTCATCTGCGGCAATACGGAGCGTAAGGGTAAAATGTGGCTCTCAGCCTTCTTCGCTACCCGTTTTGTCATAGCCGAGACGGCCAATAAAGGGTAAACGCAGCGCGGGCGGGTTGATATCCACGCCCATATTCAGACCCAGAATATTGGCTTCGATCCCCTCTTCAACGCCCATGGTGATACCCATGACACCCAGCAGTGAAATCTGCACGCCACTCCCCGACGGCGATCGGCCAACGGGACGTGTTATTGGACGGTAATCTTTACCAATCGCATTGGCCGGCATATCCAGCTTGAGCGCAGGCACCTCACGGCCAATGTGTGCCAGAAACGTATTGCTATTTGGCCCAGGCCACGCATGATAGGTATTCGGCCACGGATAGCTTTTGATGGCGGCTTCAATCTGCGGGATCATCGCTTCCGCCTTGTTACCTCGATGATCCACTAACAGTGTCGGTTTCGCACCGTACCAATATGCATCGGCCGCCGAACGGTTCAGATGGATGACGTTATCGCTCCCCCAACTCAAAATCTCGTAACGGCGATATTGGGTTTCCCCTGCTTTCTTGAAAATGATCCACGGATGCACCGCCACCAGCCCGCGCCAGCCATAAGTCGGCGCAGCATAAACCTGTACGACGGCAGTTTGGCGGGATTGCACCGGATTCGGCGCTAACCCGGAAGAATCGCGTTTAGCAGACCACCAACTTTGCCCACTAAACGTTTCGCCGTTACGCGTTGAATGCGCCCAACTTTGCCAAAAAGACAGCAGCAGCACACAAATAAACCCAATCCCCAAGAATTTGAGGTACGTCATAGGCCAGATAGCTCACAGAAAAGGAGTGGAACAGAATCGATACACCTGCGGGCGAACACCCACAGTGAAAATCGGTCAAAAAATCATAACGACCAGTTTACTGCCAGTTGGCAGTCAGATTAAAGCATTGGGTGAAACCTTGACCTATTTTTACGCTGTGCAGATACAGGCAGGTAAAATTCTTCCTTTTATCTGGTCCGCATGTCACATTCTATTCGCGGAATACACCACGCTAAAAAATACCAAGGAACAACAATATGAGCGATAACTCGTCTCTGGCGGTCGCGTTCTATCAGGCCTTCAATACCAATGACAGCGCTGCTTTCGACCGCCTACTTGCGACTAATTGGATCAATCACCCCGCTGACCCCGGTCAACCAAACACACCCGCGGGATTCAAACGCGCGGTGGCGCAAACGCATGCGGCTTTTGAAGGCTTCCATATTGATATCGAAGCGGTCGTTTCCGAGAACGATCTCATCGTTTGCCGAATTGCCATGAGTGGTCGACATATCGGTGATTTCGATTGCTGGAAAGCATCTGGTCGACAGGTACGTTTTTCGGGTATGGATATGCACCGTATTGAAGGAGAACGCATCAGCGAAACCTGGCACTTTGAAAACTTCGATGGATTAAAAACAAAAGAAACCGCCTGATTAGCTGTACTCAAACTCCCCGATTGCCCGAGTGAAATCACGTTTACTCGGGACCCGTCATGCAACAAAAACCGTGGATGTAAAAATGATTTGCCCAGAAGATTACAGGAAAAATGAAAAAGAGGCTGGTAAGGCGCTGGATGCGTATACGGAAAATAAATTAGGGGATAGATTCTGCTTCAAAGAAAAGAAGGTCAGCTTTATTTATAAAGAAGACGATAACGTTGTTGGCCGGATCGTTGGGTCCATCTTTTTCAATTATCTCCAAATAGAAATGGTTGTCGTAGACGATCGTTACCACGGAAAAGGTATAGGAGGACAGCTACTGGCTGCGGCAGAAAAAATGGCCTTAGAAGAAGGCTGTATCTTCGTCTATTTGGAGTCAATGAGCTTCAACGCTCCCGCTTTTTATGAGAAGAAAGGATATAAAATCATTGAAAAAGTCGAAAACTCCCCCTTACCAGGAGAATCACATTACTTCTTTATCAAGCATCTAAAAAAGCCATTGCACAAAACGGCATGAGAGTGTGTAAAAAATCACCATGGGAATAATATATTTACGAAATGCAATTATTAAATAATCAACAAACATTTTTCAGTTTATTTTAATTATTTATCACCATTAAAAAACCACTGACTATAATAAATCTGAAAATTCAATTAACAACACACCTCTGGTAGAAAGTGGAGAAATTAAATGATAAAAAATAATAAGCGCATTAAGTCTACGGTATGTGCATTATCATTAGCCGCATTAACGCTGGGCTCCGCGGTTTCACTCGCCTGTACGCGCTTCGTTTATCTGGACCCACAAAACCCTGATTACCCTATTACTGCCCGTTCAATGGACTGGGCCGAGGATACCCACACCAATCTCTGGATTTTCCCACGAGAATTAAATCGCTCTGGCGCAGCCGGCCAGTATTCTCTGGAGTGGACATCAAAATACGGCAGTGTTATTGCTTCTGCTTTTGATGGCGACGAAAGAATGGCTTCCACAACCGATGGGGTGAATGAAAAAGGGTTGGCGGCTAACGTGCTGTGGCTGGCTGAGTCTACATACCCTAAAACCAAGCCGACAGCCAAAAAACCGGGATTGAGCGTCGCCGCGTGGGCGCAGTACGTGCTGGATAATTTTGCTACCGTCGATGAAGCCGTGAAATCGCTACAACAGGAAAAATTTGTACTGGTTACCAAAGACGTACCAGGACAGGATCGACTGGCAACGCTGCACCTTTCGTTATCTGATTCGTCTGGCGACAGTGCAATTATTGAATATATCGACGGCAAACAGGTTATTCACCATAATAAAAGCTATCAGGTAATGACCAATTCTCCCACGTTCGATCAACAGTTGGCGCTTAATGCCTATTGGGATCAGATTGGTGGTAATGTGATGCTGCCGGGAACGAACCGCGCAGCCGACCGTTTCGTTCGAGCCTCATTCTATGTGAAAAGTGTTGCCCCCAATAAACTCATTCCTGGCATAGCAGAAAAAGGAAAAATAGAAAAAAATAAAGCGGACTTAGCTACCGCATTCAGTATCATACGTAATGTGTCGGTTCCTTATGGTTATTCCTTACCGAACATGCCGAATATTGCCTCAACGCGCTGGCGTAGCGTTATTGACCATAAATCGCTGCAATATTTCTTTGAATCTGCCGTTTCGCCTAATATCTTTTGGGTCGATTTGAAGAAGATCGATTTTGCTCCGCGTGGAGGTAACGCAGCCAAACTGGATTTGGGACCAGACCAAAGCAAAATCTATTCAGGTCAGGCCTCAGAACACTTTAAGCCAGCGACACCCTTTAAATTTGCAGGACTGTAAATCGGGACGTTATTTCCCGACATTCTGTTTATTGCATGATGATGTTAAAGCGCCATGTTCACATGGCGCTTTCGCTCAATAATAATAAGCAAGGATATCGACAAACTATTTATAACGACTTCGCATTCCCTGCCCATTCGGCGTAGAAATGGCTCGAACAGATCCCTGGCTCAATTGCCTTTATTTCTGTTTTGACTAATCCCAGATTGATAAACGGATCATCGGCAAGAATATTTTCCATCTCATAAAGCGCTAAGC
This sequence comes from Pectobacterium polonicum, assembly GCF_005497185.1. Classification (GTDB taxonomy): domain Bacteria; phylum Pseudomonadota; class Gammaproteobacteria; order Enterobacterales; family Enterobacteriaceae; genus Pectobacterium; species Pectobacterium polonicum. Next base: position 256,193 of record NZ_RJTN01000004.1, read on the forward strand.
CGTAGGCTAAAATAAACCCGCCCGAGCCCTCTTCCAGTGGGCCGGCAAAAATAACATTTCCCTTTTTAATATTATCAGCCAGCCATTTTTTGTGTGCATCAATACTCTTTTCAAGTTCATCTTTCGGGCTGGTGTAAGAAAGCGTAATCGCATAGAGCATGATTGCTACCTCAATAATTATTGAACGGGGATAGATGTAATAATGGAACGAACAGAGGATTTCGCATTGTGAATTTCACGATTCTTGATTTCATCCCCTTTTGAAGCCCCTTCCACACGGACAAAATGAATATCGCTAATACCAAGAAACCGGAAAAAACCCTGGAGATAACGCTCCTGAAAATCCATATCTAAAAAAGGCGGAGCAGTATAAAAACCACCGCGAGAAGAAACCACAATAACCGTTCTTCCCCCAGACAGCCCTACCGGACCTTTTTCCGTGTATTTAAAGGTTTTTCCGGCCTGCGCAAGCCGATCCAGCCATGATTTCAACTGGCTGGAGACGGAAAAGTTATACATCGGCGCACCAATAACAATAATGTCATGCGCCAGAAATTCCGCGACCAACGCATCAGACAATTGGTGTTCCCGCAGCGTGGTTTCATCCGCTGAAGAGGACGCTATTTGGCGAAATCCTGCGGCTATCGGCCCCGTTAAGTGGCGTATTTCATCGTTAACCACATCGCGGTAAGAGACGGCGGCATCGGGATGTTGCTTGACTAACTCATTCACCACGTCAGCAGAAATCTGTCGGGAAACGGAACCGCTCTCAAGAATACTGGAGTCTATATGTAAAATGTTCACAATGACCTCTCCTACATTTGAGTTTCAAAGCTCACTTAGTTAACTGCTTTAGCCGCGCTATCAATAAAATCCGCAACAGCTTCCGGGTGTGACACCAGAGACATATGGCTGGACGCAATAGAACGAGTCTTTGCACCGATATGGCCCGCGATTTCTTTCTGAATAGATGGATTTAATGCCTTGTCATTCTCCGTCAGCAAATACCAGCTCGGTTTAGCTTTCCACGCTGCTTTCTGAACGCGATCGCCAAACGCTTTTGCCGCAATCGGCTGCTGCACCGCAGCCAACTCCTGCGCCTTTTCTCGCGGCACATCGCCCGCCATAACCGCACGATACTGCTCAGGGTTATCCAGCCAAATCAGGCCATTAACATCCGGTTCCATGCCGTCCATCGGCGCTTTCAGGCGCTGCAATAAATCAGAGACGGATTCTCCGCTGTCTGGTACAAGAGCGGATAAATAGACGATGCCGCGAACCTTGGGATCATTGCCAGCCTGCGTCACGACAGCGCCCCCCCACGAATGCCCAACCAACAGCACATCGCCCTGTTGTCTTTGCAGCACGCGATCTGTCGCTTCAACGTCATCCGCTAAAGAAGTGAGCGGGTTTTGCACTGCGGTCACGTGGTATCCCATCCCCTGTAGTCGGGCCGTAACAGCAGACCAGCTGGAGCCATCGGCAAAGGCGCCGTGGACTAAGACGATATTGTTAATTTTTGCCGCCTCCGCAACATTGTGAACACTGGCTGACAGCACCAGCGATAATGCAATAGCCACATGACCGAGCCATGTAATACGGTAATGCGTCATACGCTTTCCTCTGGAAAAGTGATACGGCTTTCGATTTTCCCCATCGGGTTTCATCAGGGGGTAGCGAATGGTTGAATGTTAATCGTGGTTGACGCTTGCGGTAAGATGGCAAACTTGACATAGTTCATGCAAAATTCGCCAAATTCTATCTAACAGGAAAGTCCACTATGCACATCGCCATTCTGGCGTTGCCGGGCAGTATGCAGTCGGCCATCTCCGGGCTTTCCGATATCTTCTGGATGGTTAACCAGACGCTGATTACGCAGCCTGATAGCGCGTCCTCCTCCTCCACACCGCTCTCTTTTGAAACGTCCATTGTCAGTGCCGACGGCAAACCAGTACGTGATGCCCAAGGCAGGCTAATTCACATAGACAGTTCGTTTGACGCAGTGGGTAAAGCGGATGTCGTGCTGGCGACCGGAATGATGCTCGGACCGGACAAATTACCGCTGGCGGCATCATCCGTTAATGAATCCGCCATTTGGCTCAGGGAGCAATATCAGCAGGGCTCACTGATAGGCGGGGCCTGTGCGGGTGGGTTTATTCTGGCCGAAGCTGGGCTATTGGATGGTCGCTTCTGCACCACAACATGGTGGCTCTACCACACCTTTAAGCAGAAATACCCGAAGGCAAAACCGGTGTGGGGCAAGGCGCTGGAAGAACAAGATGGCATCATTACCACCGGTGGGCCATTATCCTGGGTGGAACTTGCCCTGCATATTATTCGCCGCAGTGGTGGGCCTAAGATCGCAAAATTAGCGGCAGATATCGCGGTGGCAGACAGCCAGCCGCTCTCGCAGCGTATTTATGCACCGCAGGGGTTCATTAATACCGTACATCCCCTACTGCTGCGTGCTGAACAGCTCATTCGTTACGAAAATCCAGCAATCACCGCAGAAGCGTTAGCCAGCGCTCTGAATTTCAGTGACCGAACGCTTCACCGCAAGCTAAAAGAACTTACGGCGGAAAGCCCGAAGAATTTTATTACCCGCGTCAGGATCGAAATGGCCTGTCTGCTGCTTGAAAACCCAATGACCAATATCAAGCAGGTTGCCGCCGAATGCGGTTACAGTGAAGATACTGCTTTCAGACGCGCCTTTTCCCAGCAGATGGAGATGACGCCGACCCAGTTCAGAAAATGGGCGTTATTGAGAAATAATAAACCGGGTGCGTTAGATAATGACGATGGTGATTGAATCGAGAGTTCCATAAGGCACGATCTACGGCAAACCATCACCTTAGCCGACACCTTTGCTACACATTGCTATTCACTCAGGGAATGAACATTGATGATAAGGAAAACAATGATTGCCATGCTGCTCAGCCTGTCGGCGGTATCCATCAGTCCAGCCAATGACAAGATAGAGGCGATCTACGAACGCCTGACGCAGCAGGATGCTCATGCATTAACCGCGTTGGCAGCATTAGCGAAAGACCGCGACCCGCAGGCATTAAGCACGCTGGGGTTCATCTATGAGTACGGCATCACAGTCCCGCAAGATACTACGCAAGCGCTCCAGTATTACCAGCAGGCCTGCGAAATAGATGGCAATTTTGGCTGCTACAACGTCTGGTATTTTTATCAATACGGCAAAGGTGTGGCGCAGGATAAAGAACGCGCCAGACAGTTCGCAGAAAAAATGAATCGTGCCGATCTCAAAACACCGCCTGATGTAATAGAGATAATCATCGATTATCTCTATAGCGCAAAAGCCAATGCCGATAGCGATATAGCACAGCGTTCTACGTTAATTTACGCCGCCAAAAGATACCTCACCAGTGGTGATGAAGAGACACAACGTTTCTTTACCCGTATCGGCTTTAGCAAACGGGATGTGCTACGGCTGGCAACATTCTGGGCAAAAGATGGCGACCCAGAAATAAATTTCCTGGTCGGTTATTTCTATAATTTTGGCTATGCCGGTATCAAAAATGAGAATATTGAAGCCCTTAAATGGTTCCGTGTCGCTGCCGAAGGCGGCCATCCAGAAGCACAAAATATTCTGGGGTCGGTATACGAAAAAGGACGCTGGGGTATTCATGCAGATGGAGCAGAAGCTGAAAAATGGTATGAACGGGCAGCAAAACAAGGCAATGACAACGCACTGATGAATCTGGGAAAAATGTATTACGATGGCGTACTCATCAAGGCCGATTACCGTAAGGCCTATGCATTATTTGAACAGGCTCATAAAAATGACGTGACTGGTGCCAGCAGATATTTGTCCCAGATGTATTACAGCGGACAGTACGTTGATGTGGATTGTCATCAAGCCCAAAAGTACCAAGGGAACACAGATAACCATTATTTTCGCCAATGTGAAAAAGATAAGCGCGAGAGAAAAGCGACACGCGACGTATTACCAGTCTTAACGTTAAAACATGAATCGAGCCCATTCGGTGGAGATAATAATCCCTATAAATGCGAACTTAATTTCTCTATCAATACGAATAAACTCGGTGAAGTCGCCAATTTTCGCGCCACGTTACGACTCAAAAATAGTGAAGGCGCGTCGGCCGAACAGACACTCGCTTTCCCACCTTTTGGGTTGAGTAGTCTTGATGCCGGAATGATGGGAGAAAAATTCATTTTTTCCCGGGCATCTGCTCTGCTCCCACAGTACAAACCCGATTTTTGCCCATTCAGCGATCTGGAATATCAGGTCACCTCCGCCACCGCCACGATTAACGGAAAGGAAGTGGATATACTTAAAGCAGGAATATTGAAACAACAAGAAAAGCGTTAACCCTCACGATTAGTGGCCGATTCTCCATGCTGTAGCCCTGAGTTTTGGGCTAGGCAGGATCTCTATTGCACTTTAGGGGAAGAGCGGGGATGAGGTTCAGGCTTAGCCAGCTCCCGCCTCTCGTATACTTGGGGATGAATGGCAAACTGGCGTCATGTGACTATCATGAACTCCGTCTCCACTATCCCCCCTGAAAATTCCATCGACGACTTATGTCGTTCCGACAATTATTCATCGTCGCGTTCTTTTCTTGCCCGCTGACGTTCGTAGAACTCATCTTCAGCGGCAATGATTTCATCGATCAGTGAACCCATATCCACTTCATGCGCCGCTTCGACGAAGAGACCGGTTAGCACTGTTTCTGGGGTTAATTTTCCGTCTTCATATAACATCCAGATTTCTTGCGCATACCGTGTTTGCAATAATTGTGGCGCGAACTGGCCGTAGTAAGCAGTAATGTTATTAACATCACGTACAAACATTGATTCAGCAAGGTTATTTGCAGCGGCGTCCACAGCCTGTGGCAAGTCGATAATTACCGGCCCTTGCGCATCAAGCAGTACATTAAATTCCGATAAATCACCATGTACGATGCCTGCACACAACATGCGCACAATATTGCGGATCATCGTATTAAAATCAGCAACGGCACTCTCTTCCGTTAGAATCACATCGCTAAGGCGTGGAGCAACAGCGCCTTCAACATCTGTGACCAACTCCATCAATAACACACCGTCAATGCAAATATAAGGTTGTGGTACACGAACGCCGGCATTAGCAAGACGAAACAATGCTTCGACCTCCGCGGTTTGCCAGGATTCTTCTTGTTGCTTGCGTCCGAATTTTGAGTTTTTTTGCATTGCACGAGCGTTACGCGTATTACGGACTTTGCGCCCTTCCTGGTACTGCACGGCCTGTTTAAAGCTACGCTGCATTGCTTCTTTGTAAACTTTGGCACACTGGATTTTGTCACCACATAAAACAGTGTAAACGTCCGCTTCCTTGCCGCTTTTCAAGCGTTGGAGCACATTGTCTATCAGGCCATCATCGACCAGCGGTTGTAGTCTGTTTGGGATTTTCATGCGGCTTTATGTCCTATTTCAGCCGCTTTTCGTATCAACAACAAAGACGGCGATACTGGAAAAAATGGCAGAGTCTGAAGAAAGATCTTAATTCTACCAATAATCACCAGATTTTGCTGACCTGCTGCGATCATCTTCTTGCTTCATTCAGCCGTTCATTGTTGGCTCCCAAACCCATTCGTGCAAAATGTAAAATCGAGTGAACCTCTACTGAATGAATTTTTAATCCGATTCCCCTGCCTCACTTTGCCTTCTCTTGATGTTTTGATAGCGCGACGGCCAGATCTCTTCGGGGCATTTATTTAGCGCCTCAGCGATCAGGCGCTCGCCTTTCGGCCAGTGCCGCGTCAGCGCGTTTGCCAGCGTAGATGAAGCCAGCCCCGCCGCTCTGGAAACCGCCGCCAGCGTCGTCCCTTTCTTCCGTAATCCCGCGATGATATCCGCCGGGTGCCAGTCAGTGTGATTCATTCCATTTCCCTCCATCTATCAAAAATCATTTTGATTTCCGTGTGGGTAGGATCGCGTTTTGTGATGAGCAAGACCACGGACGATGAGTCACATATTTAAGGTGTTAGACAAGCGTTATAATTCTGACTATCTAGTATGTGAATAGATATAAAATTGTCGTGCGTGATAAACCGCCGTGTTTCTCTGTTATTTCATCAAACACCTAACAAGGCGCACTTGTGCAACAGAGCATTCATTACCTATCGCGCATGAAACCTCTCTTGTTCGTAAATAAAAAACTTAGTTCCAAAACCTGATGCACCAATACGTTCGAAGGCGTCCTTGCAAGGTTGTCGTTTTTAAGTTACAAATATTAAAGGACTAAGGACTTGCGAGGACGCTATCTTGTATACAGTAAAACGTTACCAAAGCAGTGACGGTAAAGTCCCTTACACTGAATGGATACAGAAATTGCGCAAGAGAGATCATCGCGCTGCTTCAAAAGTAGATATCCGAATAGATCGCGCAGAAAAGGGAAATTTCGGCGACCATAAATTTGAAAGAGACGGTGTCTGGGAGCTCAGAGTTGATTATGGTCCAGGCTATCGAGTGTATTACGCGATAGAAGGCGATAAGATAATTTTGCTCTTCACCGGTGGCGATAAATCAAGCCAAAGCAAAGATTTAGATAAAGCGGTGCAATACTGGCGGGATTATCAAAAGAGGTAACATCATGGCAATCATCACCCAATCAACTAAATTCGAAAAAGCCATTAGCCACGATGATGCAATGGTTGCAGAACTACGAGAAAATCCTGAATACGCAGAAATATACCTCCAGACGGCACTAGAGGATATTTATGAGGAAGGTGGCATCGCTGCATTCCTGACAGCATTACGCCGTGTTGTTGAAGCGCGTGGCGGAGTGGGCGAAATAGCCAAAAAATCGGGACTGTCTCGTCAACAGTTATACAGAACACTGTCTGAAAATGGCAACCCAACGCTGACGACACTCACCGAAATCACCAGAGCCGCAGGCGTTCGGCTTATTCCCCATACTCATAATAATTAAAATATAAGTAGTTCTCAATCACGTAGAAAGTCTTAGTCAGACGTAAAAAAACCCGCAGTTACGCGGGTTTAGATATGTTTTTTGCTGCCTAGCACAACGCTATTGCAGACGCAGGTTTATTCCCACTCGATCGTTGCCGGTGGCTTGCCCGATACGTCGTAAACGACGCGGGAAATGCCGTCGACTTCGTTGATGATGCGGTTGGAGACGCGACCTAAGAAGTCGTATGGCAGATGTGCCCAGTGCGCGGTCATAAAGTCGATGGTTTCGACCGCACGCAGTGAGACAACCCAATCGTATTTACGACCATCGCCCATCACACCCACGGAACGAACCGGCAGGAAGACGGTGAATGCCTGGCTAACCTTGTTGTAGAGGTCGGCTTTGTGCAGCTCTTCGATGAAGATCGCATCCGCACGACGCAGCAGGTCACAGTATTCTTTCTTCACTTCACCCAGTACGCGCACGCCCAGACCTGGGCCCGGGAACGGATGGCGGTACAGCATGTTATACGGCAGACCCAATTCCAGACCGATCTTGCGCACTTCGTCTTTGAACAACTCTTTCAGCGGCTCAACCAGACCCAGTTTCATCTCTTTCGGCAGGCCACCCACGTTGTGGTGTGACTTGATCACGTGCGCTTTGCCCGTCGCAGACGCCGCAGATTCGATGACGTCCGGGTAGATGGTGCCTTGCGCCAGCCATTTCACGTCGGCTTGCTTACTGGCTTCTTCATCAAACACTTCAACGAACACGCGGCCGATGATTTTACGCTTGGCTTCAGGATCGTTTTCGCCAGCCAGCTCACTCAGGAAGCGATCTTCTGCCGCGACATGCACAATGTTCAGACCAAAATGGTCGCCGAACATTTCCAGAACCTGATCGGCTTCGTTCAGGCGCAGCAGGCCGTTGTCGACAAACACACAGGTCAGACGATCGCCAATCGCACGGTGCAGCAGCATCGCAGTAACGGAAGAATCCACGCCGCCAGACAGCCCCAAAATCACGTGGTCGTTACCCACCTGCTCACGAATACGGTTCACCGCATCGTCAATAATCTTGGCTGGCGTCCACAGGGCTTCACACTGGCAAATATCGCGTACAAAACGTTCCAGCATGCGCTGGCCCTGACGGGTGTGCGTCACTTCCGGGTGGAACTGCACGCCGTAAAAACGCTTCTCTTCGTTAGCCATGATGGCGAACGGACAGGTATCCGTACTGGCAACGGTCTCAAATCCTTCCGGGATCGCCGTCACTTTGTCGCCGTGGCTCATCCAGACATCCAGCAACGGCGCGCCCGTCGCGCTCAACACATCCTGAATATCACGCACCAGCGCGCTATCAGTCTTAACTTCTACCTGCGCATAACCAAACTCACGCTCGTTGGAACCTTCAACGTGGCCACCCAACTGCATCGCCATCGTCTGCATACCGTAGCACACGCCTAATACCGGTACGCCAGCATTGAAAACGTATTCTGGCGCGCGCGGGCTGCCAAATTCGGTGGTGCTTTCCGGGCCGCCGGACAGGATGATCCCGTTCGGATTAAAGCCGCGAATCTGCGCTTCCGTGACATCCCATGCCCACAGCTCACAGTAAACGCCCAGTTCGCGCACGCGACGTGCGACCAGTTGCGTATATTGCGAGCCGAAATCCAGAATAAGAATGCGGTGTTGATGAATGTTTTCAGTCATGAGGAGCGTGTTCCAAAAAGCTAAAAAATAAGTAAACCCGGCGAATAGCCCTAAAAAGGTAGGCAATAGTACCGGGTTTATCGGGTTAAATCAGCCCGCAAATTACCTTATGAACCCATACGGTAGTTTGGTGACTCTTTAGTAATGGTAACATCGTGAACGTGGCTTTCCTGAATGCCCGCACCGCTGATACGCACAAATTCAGCCTGCGTACGCAGCGCGTCGATAGTGGCACAACCGGTCAGCCCCATACAGGAGCGCAAGCCGCCCATCTGCTGGTGAACGATCTCTTTCAGGCGGCCTTTATAGGCTACGCGGCCTTCGATACCTTCCGGCACCAGTTTATCGGCAGCGTTATCGGTCTGGAAGTAACGGTCTGATGAGCCTTTAGACATCGCGCCCAGTGAACCCATACCGCGATAAGATTTGAATGAGCGCCCCTGATACAGTTCGATTTCGCCTGGAGATTCTTCTGTACCCGCCAGCATAGAACCGACCATGACACAGGCTGCACCTGCCGCGATGGCTTTAGCAATATCACCAGAGAAACGAATACCGCCATCGGCGATGACCGGAATGCCCGTGCCTTCCAGCGCTTCAACCGCATCAGAGATAGCCGTAATCTGCGGTACGCCTACGCCAGTCACGATACGCGTCGTACAGATAGAGCCAGGGCCGATACCGACTTTCACCGCGCTCACGCCAGCTTCAACCAGCGCTTTCGCGCCAGAGCCTGTCGCAACGTTGCCGCCGATGATTTCGAGGTTCGGATATTTAGCGCGAGTTTCACGAATACGTTGCAATACGCCTTCGGAATGACCGTGTGAGGAGTCAATCAGCAGGACGTCAACACCTGCGGCAACCAGCGCATCAACACGCTCTTCGTTACCGGCACCCGCGCCAACCGCTGCGCCTACACGCAAACGACCGTGTTCGTCTTTACAGGCGTTCGGTTTACGTTCTGCTTTCTGGAAATCTTTTACCGTGATCATGCCGATCAGGTGGAATTGGTCGTCAATTACCAGCGCTTTTTCAACGCGTTTTTCGTGCATTTTTTGCAGCACGACATCACGCGCTTCGCCTTCTTTCACCGTGACCAGACGCTCTTTCGGCGTCATGAACGCGCTAACTGGTTTTTCCAGATCGGTAACAAAACGCACGTCACGACCGGTGATGATACCAACCAGTTCGTTGTCTTTTGCCACAACCGGGTAGCCCGCGAAGCCGTTACGCTCGGTCAGTTCCTTCATTTCACGCAGCGTCGTTTCTGGCGTGACTGTCTGTGGATCAACCACCACGCCGCTTTCATGTTTTTTCACGCGGCTAACTTCTTCAGCCTGACGCTCAATGGACATATTTTTATGAATAAAGCCCAAGCCGCCTTCCTGCGCCAGCGCAATGGCCAGGCCGGATTCGGTAACGGTATCCATCGCTGCGGACAGCATAGGAATATTCAGGCGGATGTTTTTCGTCAACTGCGTGGACAGATCGGCAGTGTTAGGCAGAACGGTAGAATGAGCAGGAACCAGGAGGACGTCGTCAAACGTCAGTGCTTCTTTAGCGATACGTAGCATGGGCAATATCTCACCAAGGTGGATGTAAGAATAGATAAAATATTGCCGTGGCATTATACAGAGCGTAATCGGTTGCCTCCAGCATTATTTTACTAAAATGCTTGATTACCTGTTTCAGGTAGGTAGTATCGATCAATTAAGTGACTGTTTTAAAATTTGATCTGGCTCACAATGTCTCAATTTCCCTCCTCTGCAATTTTTACCGTTAGCCGACTGAATCAGACGGTTAGACAACTGTTGGAAATGGAAATGGGCCAGATTTGGCTCTCCGGCGAAATCTCCAACCTTTCTCAGCCCTCATCCGGCCATTGGTATTTCACGCTGAAAGACGAGCGAGCGCAGGTGCGCTGCGCGATGTTCCGCACCAGCAACCGCAAAGTGACGTTCCGCCCACAAAACGGTCAGCAGGTTCTTATTCGCGCGAGCATTACGTTGTATGAACCGCGTGGCGACTATCAGCTGTTGGCGGAAAGTATGCAGCCTGCCGGCGATGGTCTGTTACAACAACAGTTTGAACAACTCAAGCAGCGTCTCGCCGCCGAAGGGCTGTTCGACCAGCAGTTTAAGCAAGTGCTCCCCTCTCCCGCCAAACGGGTCGGTGTGATTACGTCAGCCAGCGGTGCCGCCCTGCACGATATCTTGCAAGTCTTGCAGCGCCGCGATCCGTCACTGCCAGTGATCGTTTATCCCACGTCGGTGCAAGGCACTGACGCGCCGCTACAGATTGTTCGCGCCATCGAACTGGCTAACCAGAGAGATGAGTGTGACGTGCTAATTGTTGGGCGCGGTGGGGGTTCACTGGAAGATCTCTGGAGTTTTAACGACGAACGAGTAGCTCGCGCTATCTTCGCCAGCCGTATTCCTATCGTCAGCGCCGTCGGCCATGAGACCGATGTCACCATCGCCGATTTCGTCGGCGATCTGCGCGCGCCCACGCCGTCCGCTGCTGCCGAGTTAGTGAGCCGTAACCAACTTGAGCTGTTGCGTCAGATCCAGTCCCAGCGCCAGCGCCTGGAAATGGCGATGGACTACTACCTTGCCCAGCGCAACCGGGAATTTACCCGCCTGCACCATCGCTTGCAGCAGCAGCACCCACAACTGCGGTTGGCACGTCAGCAGACTCAGTTGGTTAAACTACGCCAGCGACTGGATGACGCCATACAGCAGCAGCTTCGGCAGACCTCGCGCCGAAGTGAACGCTTACAGCAGCGTCTGATGCAGCAACAGCCGCAAACCCGGATTCATCGTGCGCAACAGCGTTTACAGCAGCTTAGCTATCAGATGCAGAGCGCGGTGGAGCGTCAGTTGAATCAGAATAAGCAGAAGCTGGGCATCGCCTGTTCACGACTGGAGGGGGTTAGCCCGCTGGCGACGCTGGCGCGTGGCTATAATGTCACCACCGCACCGGACGGTAAGGTGCTAAAAAATGTCGCGCAAATTGCCCCCGGCGAAACGCTGAAAACCCGTTTGCAGGACGGCTGGGTGGAAAGTCAGGTCACGACGCTGATTCAAAACCCAAGTTCCGTGAAAAAGCGGCGAAAACCCTCGTCCCAGACGCCAAAATAACGCGATTGGCATAAAATGCACGAAATGGGGATTTATCCTAAAACGACGGCGATCCCCCATTCTTGCCACTGACATCTGAACTATACTCATTTCCAGCTCACTAAAATTTATCCCCGTCATACTTCAAGCTGCACGGCGCGATGAAGCGGATGGGATAAAAAGACAGTGAGCTTTATTGATCGTCTGTGTTACCCCTGATGAGCGTTTTCAAGGAGATGAGGTATGAAGTCCAGACAAAAAATTTGTAGCGTAATTCCCCCCTATATTCTGCATCGTATTATTGCAAACGGCACAGACGAGCAGCGACACTGTGCGCAACAAACGCTAATGCACGTTCAGTCATTAATGGTCAGCCACAACCCGCGCCCGGAACCCCATGAGAAATTGCCCGCCGGGCAAGCAAACCGCCGTATCCTCGATGCCGAACAGCAGCAACAGTTGCCTGGCAAACTGGTACGCGCTGAAGGCCAATCCAGCAACGGTGATATCGCTGTGGATGAGGCCTATGACTACCTAGGCGTAACCTATGATTTTTTCTGGAAGGTTTTCCAACGCAATTCGCTGGACGCTGAAGGGCTGACACTGGCTGGCACCGTGCATTACGGTCAGGATTACCAGAATGCCTTCTGGAATGGGCAACAGATGGTATTCGGGGATGGTGACGGTAAAATATTCAATCGCTTCACGATTGCGCTTGATGTGGTTGCACATGAACTCGCTCACGGCATCACCGAACATGAAGCGGGGCTGATTTATTTCCGCCAATCCGGCGCGCTCAATGAATCGCTGTCCGACGTCTTTGGTTCGATGGTCAAACAGTATCATTTAGGGCAAACCGCTGAGCAGGCCGACTGGTTTATCGGTGCCGAACTTCTGGCAGACGGTATACATGGTATGGGGCTGCGCTCGATGTCTCATCCGGGCACCGCGTATGATGATGAACTGTTGGGTACCGATCCCCAGCCCTCCCACATGAACGAATATGTCAACACGCGTGAAGATAACGGCGGTGTCCACCTGAACTCAGGTATTCCCAACCGGGCATTCTATCTGACAGCTATCGCGCTAGGCGGGCATTCCTGGGAAAAAGCGGGTCGAATCTGGTACGACACGCTGTGTGACAAAGCGCTGCCGCAAAATGCGGATTTCGAGATTTTCGCGCGCCATACCATTCAACATGCCGCTAAGCGTTTTAACCACACGGTTGCCGATATCGTCCAGCAGTCATGGGAAACCGTGGGCGTGGAGGTTCGTCAGGAGTTCTTATGAGAACGCTGCCAGAGCTCAACGACGACGCCATCATTGAGCTGGCGCGTGAAGGGGGATTCGCCTTTATCCCCAAGCTGGCGGGGCCGCGACGCTTCGCGCTCGCCAGCGTCCCCTCATCCGAACGGGAGCGCATTTGTAATGCGATCCGAGATGCCTTTCCCCAAGCTCGTGAATCCGGTGAACCCGATGGCCCAGGACGCGGCGACCAGTTCTACTACCGAATCCACATCAGCTACAGCCATCCGCAGCAGAATCAATATGCCGATGTCATCCTGCTGATCCCCGAAGACCGCGCGCCGCCAGAATTGGCCGAGCTGTGGCGCAACGGCGTACAGGAGTAACAATTGGCTTAATCGGCAGGTACGTAGCTGAGCACGACCCGCCGTTTGGAAATCATCCCGTGTTGCTGACAAAAATAATCCACCGCGCCACAGGCTTTCAGTTCCTGAAGTAAGTGGTTACATTCAGGGCACGCCGCCTTACGCAGATAATGCTGCTGGCAGTCCTCGCATAAAAACGAGCCATCAGGCTGCCACAGCATCACGTGGTGACAATCAGGACATAGCGCATCCATCTTTTCTCCTCCATTTTGCTATCAATAACGCGTGGTGGTCAGACGTTAAATCACACCGAGGGAACGCAGTACGTACAGCCCAATCGCAATCATGAAAAACGCGCCAACCGTCGTCAGCCCGATGATATTGGCCGCCAGCGTAGCATTTCCCCCCATCGCGCGAGTCATTGCATAGCTACCTGCTGCGGTTGGCGTCGATGAAAACAGAAAAATAATGCCCAGCTCGACACCGCGAAAGCCAACCAGCCATCCGCCCAGCGTGAGTAGCCCCGGCACAATGAATATCTTCGCCACAGAAGACAACACGGCAACATTGGACGAACGGAACATACTGCGCCACTCCAGACTCGCTCCGGCACAGAGTAATGCTAGCGGCAGCGCCATTGAGGAAATAAAGCCGCCAGTTTGCTTAATCACACTCGGCATCGGCAATTGGCTCTGCCCATATGCCGCCCCCAGAAGTAAACCAATGATCAGCGGGTTCGTCACAATCCCCCGTAGCAATTGGCTTACTGGGATCTTCTGTTCAGGAGATTGCCGCTGCAAGCTGCGCGTCAGCGTAATGACAGACAGTGCGTTGAACATAATCACGGTCACCATCAGATACATTGAGCCAACAGCAATGCCTTCATCACCGTAAGCACTCATCGCAAATGCCAGCCCCATTACGCCAGTATTCGAACGGAACCCACCTTGCACAAAAATGCCGCGTTCCTTCGGGTCCTTAACGACCTTCACCGCCGCGATTTCCAGCAGCAGAAATGTCGCCAATGTCCCTACCGTGCCATACACCACTAGTGGCCATTGGCTTGCGAAAGAATGGTGATTGCCTGCGACACTAAAAAACAACAGACAGGGAAGAGAAAGATTGAATACAACCCGCATTGCCGTATCACAAAACGCATCATTCAGAAGATTGAGTTTGCGTAACACAATACCTATCAACAACATAAGTACATTAGGCATCGTAACGTTGAATGCAAAACTCCAGGTTTCCCAGGACATGACTTTCCTTGATTATTATTCGTTTTATCAGAGACGAAACGGGGGCGAATATCGCTATTCGCCCCCGTTGATGAATCACTTACTCTTTTTAAGATGCGACATTAGCCGCTTACGCTTACGTAGCTGGTTTGGCGTCAGCGTGTTGCGCTTGTCTGCAAAGGGATTTTCCCCTTCTTTAAACTGAATACGAATCGGCGTACCCATCACTTCCAGCGAACGACGATAGTAGTTCATCAGGTAGCGCTTGTAGGAATCCGGCAGGTCTTTCACCTGATTACCGTGGATCACCACAATCGGTGGGTTATAGCCCCCGGCGTGCGCATATTTCAGCTTTACACGACGACCGCGCACCAGCGGCGGCTGGTGGTCGTCTGCCGCCATTTGCATAACACGCGTCAACATCGCCGTACTCACGCGACGCGTCGCGCAAGAATAGGCTTCGGCAACCGACTCAAACAGGTTACCTACGCCGCTGCCGTGTAGCGCAGAAATGAAGTGAATGCGGGCAAAATCGATAAAGCCGAG
The DNA here is from genome assembly GCF_005497185.1 of Pectobacterium polonicum. GTDB lineage: Bacteria > Pseudomonadota > Gammaproteobacteria > Enterobacterales > Enterobacteriaceae > Pectobacterium > Pectobacterium polonicum. Next base: position 271,361 of record NZ_RJTN01000004.1, read on the forward strand.
GCGCAGATCCAGCGTATCTTTCACCTGATCGCGCACTTCCTGCGACAGGCCATCCCATTTGTTCACCACGATCACCAGTGAGCGCCCACTATTGAGGATAAAGCCCAGCAGTGAGAGATCTTGATCGGAGATACCTTCACGTGCATCGATAACCAGCAGCACGACGTTAGCATCTTCAATCGCCTGCAACGTCTTGATGACGGAGAATTTTTCTACCGTATCCGTGACTTTACCGCGCTTACGCACCCCAGCAGTATCAATCAGAATATATTCACGTTCATCGCGCACCATCGGAATGTAGATACTGTCACGCGTTGTGCCCGGCATGTCGTACACCACAACACGCTCTTCACCCAGAATACGGTTAGTCAGCGTGGACTTACCCACATTCGGACGCCCGACAATCGCCAGTTTGATCGGCAAATCTTCAGGATTGAAATCGTCTTCCGCTTCTTCTTCGCTGGCCTGCTCTTCCGCTTCTAACGCTGCCCAATAAGCCGCGTTTTCTTCTTCTTCGGTTAGCTCGACCGGCTCTTCTATTTCATCTTGTACAAACGGCAGCAAAACCGTTTCCAGCAGCGACGTTACGCCACGGCCATGAGATGCTGCAATCGCGTAGACTTCACCCATACCGAGCGAATAAAAATCCGCCGTGACCATATCAGGATCAAGGCCATCAGTTTTGTTAGCGACCAGCACGGTCGTCTTTTCGCGGCTACGCAAATGTTTGGCAATGCCTTCATCCGCAGGCATCAGCCCCGCGCGAGCATCTACCATGAACAGCACGATATCGGCTTCTTCAATCGCCACCAGCGATTGACCTGCCATGCGCGTTTCCACGCCGTCTTCCGTGCCGTCAATCCCACCGGTATCGACGATAATAAATTCATGCCCTTCCACTTCTGCACGACCATACTTGCGGTCACGAGTCAGCCCAGGGAAATCCGCCACCAATGCATCACGAGTGCGCGTTAAGCGGTTAAATAGCGTGGATTTACCCACATTCGGGCGCCCGACCAGCGCGACGACAGGTATCATTGTTACAACCTCATTACTTATATTTCAATACGTTACAGCGAAATACTCGCTGACGATAAAAAGACGAAACGGCCCCTGATAGTGTCAGGAGCCGTTATGGGAACGCATCCAAAAGCGCTGCGCTCCAAATCGATACGGTATTACTTAGCGAGTGAACGCGTAGACATCACCGTTTTTCGCCTGAATCAACAGCTTGTCGCTGGCAATGACAGGCTTGCTCAGGAAGCCCGAGCTATCCACTTTTTGTTGCGCCACAAAGCGACCATCTGCCGTATTCAGCCAGTGCAGATACCCTTCGGCATCGCCCACAACCAGATAACCGTTATACAGTGCCGGAGCCGTTAAGTTACGGTGCAGCAGATCGCTTTGACGCCACAGGCTCACGCCGCCGTTGGTATTCAACGCAACAACGCGATCGTCCTGATCGACCAGATAGATGCGGTCGCCGTCAATGATGAAATCATGCACGGAACCCAGTTCACGCTTCCACAGAACCTGACCAGAACGCAGATCCAGCGCGGTCATGTTGCCATTATAACCCAGCGCGTAAACCACTTCGCCCGCGACAACGGGAGTCGTGTCGACATCGTTCAGGCGATCGATTTCGGTGGCACCACTCGGCTGTGAAATACGCTGCTGCCAAATGAGCTGACCCTGATTGATCATCACGGCGTTCACACGACCGTTGTCGCCGCCGACAATCGCCGCACCAAATGCGGTTGTCGGTGCAGATTCACCGCGCAGAGACAGCGTCGGCATATCCAGATTAACGCTCCACTTGATTGCGCCATCCGCTTCATTCAAGGCCTGTAACATACCGTTGCTGGTGTGAATCAGTACCACACCATCACTGACAACAGGACGGGACAGCGCTTCACCTGCCACTTTCGCCTGCCATACCGGCGTACCATCTTCAGTATTCAGCGCATAGACCTGCGCCTTTTCGCTACCGACATAGACATGATTGCCCGAAACCGTTACGCCGCCAGACAGCAATGCTGGGTTATTACGGGAGAAGAAGTTAGTCTTCTCGGACAGATCGGCGCGCCATACCTCTTTGCCATCATTCAGGTCCATCGCTTTGACGGTACCACGACGATCGGCGGCAAAAACGCGATTATCCTGCCATGCGGGGTGAAGGTTGGAATAAAACTCACCAATGCCACTCCCAACCGAACTGTTCCACACTTTGGTTGGCGTGAACTGGTTTTCCACCTTCGGCAGTGGAGACATAGTGACAACATCTTCTTCGCTGTTAAACAGCGAGCATCCGCTCAGCAGGGCAACAGAAACCAGTCCTACCAACAGTGTTTTACGCAATTGCATGGAATTCCTCTTAGCTGGACAGGTTATTCAGTTTCATGCGCAGTAACGCTTGCTGTGCCTGCGATGGATTGGAAGACAACCCTTTGTTGTAGGCATCACGCGCAGCCTGATTGTCCCCTTTGCTCACCAGAATATCGCCACGCACTTCCGCTGCCTGTGACGCCCAGCCTTCCAGCTTGATGGCATCCAACGTTTTCAGCGCGTCATCCGCTTTGTTTTCCTGTAGCTGAATCCGCGCCAGACGCAGATTCACTACTGCCAGCAGATCGGCATCTTTAGTCTGCGACTGTGCCTGTACCAGCTGTTGCGCTGCCTTAGCAAAATCTTTCTGATCAACGTAATGACGAGCCAGTTCCAGAGAAGCCAGCGCACCATAGGTATTCTTATTCTCAGCCGTAAATTTCTCTGTTGAAGCAATCGCTTCAGCTTTACCTTCGACCAGTTGATCCGTCACCTGCTGATAAGACGCCGATGCCGCCTGCACGCTGTCATTTTGATGGTTTTGCCAGAAACGCCAGCCAACCAGCGCACCGACGCCCAACACAACACCGACAACGAGCGCCTTTCCGTTCTCCGCGAGGAAACGACGCAGTGCATCAACCTGTTCATTCTCTGTGGTATAGACTTCCACGGTGTCTCTCTCCTCAATCCAGTAACGTTGCCAGCCGCGATGCGACGTCGGCCTGTGCCAATGTATCCTGTTCGCCATTGCTCAGGTTTTTAACCACAACCTGACCGGCCGCCACTTCATTTTCGCCTAATACCAATGCGACGCGTGCGCCCCATTTATCAGCGCGCGCAAATTGTTTCTTAAAGTTGCCACCGCCATAGTTGGTCATCAATTTCAGCTGCGGCAGCGCATCGCGTAATTTCTCCGCCAGCTGCATTGCAGCTCCCTGCGTTCCTGCGCCGGAAGAAATCAGATAAACATCCACGCTTGGCTTTGCTTTGAAATCCGGGTTCACAGACTGCACCAGCAGAACCAGACGCTCCAGCCCCATCGCAAAACCGACGGCTGGCGTCGCGTGGCCGCCCAGTTGCTCCACCATACCATCATAACGCCCACCGGCACAGACCGTGCCCTGAGCGCCCAGACTGGTGGTAACCCATTCAAATACGGTGCGGTTATAATAATCTAAACCACGAACCAGACGCGGATTAACGGTATATGGGATACCAGACTGCGTTAAAAGTTCACCCAACGCCTCAAAGTGTTCACGCGATTCATCATCCAGGTAGTCCGTCAGCACCGGCGCGTCATTCAGCAGCTCTTGAATCTGTGGATTTTTGGTATCCAGAACGCGCAACGGATTGGTGTACATCCGGCGTAAACAGTCTTCATCAAGCCGATCTTTATGCTGTTCGAGGAACGCCACCAGCGCTTCGCGATAGCGAGCACGCGCGTCCAATGAGCCGATCGAATTCAGTTCCAGCTTCACATGATCGGCGATACCCAGCACACGCCACCAGCGTGCCGTCATCAGGATCAGTTCTGCATCAATGTCCGGCCCTTGCAGACCAAAAACCTCACAGCCCAACTGATGAAACTGACGATAACGCCCTTTCTGCGGACGCTCGTAGCGGAACATTGGGCCGACATACCACAGGCGCTGTTCCTGATTGTAGAGAATACCGTGCTCAATACCAGCGCGGACGCAGCCTGCCGTCCCTTCAGGGCGCAGAGTCAGGCTCTCGCCATTGCGATCGTCAAAGGTATACATCTCCTTTTCGACAACATCGGTCACTTCACCGATAGCGCGCTTAAACAGCGGTGTTTGCTCGACAATCGGCAAACGAATTTCATTATAGCCGTAGCCGCTGAGCACCTGTTTCAGGCTGTTTTCAATACGCTGCCACAATGCCGTTTCGGCTGGCAGGTAATCGTTCATGCCGCGAATGGCTTGAATATTTTTTGCCACGTCAGTTCTCTATGCGTTTTTCAAAAAATAAACCCGATTATAGAAGGATTGTCGTCGCATCTTCAATGCGGGGCATCCCCATCGGGTTCAGGAGTCGTGAATTATACCGGCGACAGCATACCGCCACGCCTGCAAAATTATTTATCCACCAGATTGACGGTAATACGCTGATTTTCGTCCATCATGGAGGCTTTAGCGCGAATCTTGGCTTCTAACTGATCGATCATCTGTTCGTTATCGAAGCGCTCTCTCTGCCGCACACCGTCTTCATAGAAGCCGCTCTTATTGTGCCCACCCGTAACACCAATGGTAGACACCAGCGCTTCACCGGGGCCATTCACCACGCAACCGATAATTGAGACATCCATTGGTGTGATGAGATCTTCCAGCCGTTGCTCCAGCGCGTTCACCGTACCGATCACGTCAAATTCCTGGCGAGAGCAGGTCGGGCAAGCAATGAAGTTGATGCCGCGTGCACGAATGCGCAGTGACTTCAGGATATCGAAGCCAACCTTCACTTCTTCAACGGGATCGGCCGCTAGAGAGATACGCAGCGTATCGCCAATACCTTCAGACAGCAGCAGACCGAGGCCAATAGCCGATTTCACCGCACCACTACGCGCCCCACCGGCTTCGGTAATACCAAGGTGCAACGGCTGATCGATACGCGCCGCCAGCAGACGGTAAGACTGCACCGCCAGGAAAACATCCGAGGCTTTGACGCTGACTTTAAACTGATCGAAGTTCAGGCGGTCGAGGATATCGACATGGCGCATTGCGGATTCAAGCAGCGCTTCCGGTGTTGGCTCACCGTATTTTTCCTGCAAATCTTTTTCCAACGAGCCGCCGTTAACACCAATGCGGATCGGGATATTGTTGTAACGCGCACAGTCAACAACCGAGCGAATACGCTCTTCGTTACCAATATTACCGGGGTTGATGCGCAGACAGTCGACGCCGTATTCTGCAACTTTCAGCGCAATGCGGTAGTCAAAATGAATGTCAGCGACGAGCGGAACATTCACCTGCTGTTTGATCAGCTTAAAGGCTTCCGCCGCATCCATTGTGGGTACGGAGACGCGCACAATATCGACACCAACACGCTCTAGCGCTTTAATTTGGTTGACGGTGGCTTCAACGTCGGTGGTTCGAGTGTTGGTCATGGATTGCACCGCAATCGGCGCGCCATCACCAACAGGCACCTTGCCGACGTAAATCCGTGTTGATTTTCGACGGGTTATGGGTGCAGCGTTATGCATTACTTCATCTCCAACATTGCAGTCTTACTTGAACAACATGTTATTCGGCCGTCAGCGTCAGGCGTGCAACCTGACTACTGCGCACAAATTGGCTTAAATCGACCGGCTTACCTTGAAATTGGATCTGTAGCGCCGCTGGTGCACCAATTTTAAGTTTATAAGGTGACTGGCCATCCAGATTCAGCGTGCCGCCATTACGCTGCATGCCACTAAACAGTTTCTTACCGCTCGCATCCGTGACTTCCAACCAGCAATCAGCCGTAAAGGTCATGACCAATGCATGAGTTGCAGACACCGGATTGCTCTCCGCTACCGTAGCAGCAGGTGCGACGGCCCCAGCCCCAAGTAAGGTATGACCCGCAGCCTGTGGCTGCGCCACGTTCGCCGATGAAGATGATTGGCTGGACGGTGCAGCAGAAGGGGCTGTTGTGGAAGAAGGCGTCGTTGATGGTGCCGCAGCAATAGTGGCGGAAAGATCGACTGGCGTAGAAGAAGGTGCAGTTGCAGAACTCGACGTCGTGGTTTCCTGCGGAGCGCTGTTATCCATCAGCGGAACAGACTGCCCTTCCGTTTGCGCCTGTACCGAACTGGCGTGATCGACCATGCTGTTGATCTCTGCCTGTTGAGCCTGATGGTTTTGCCACCACCATGCCCCCGTCAGCCCCAGAACAACCAGCACAACCAGCCAGGTGATTGTCATCAACCAACCATCACGCTTTTTGCGGCTTTTTTTCAGTGAAAAACTCTGCATCGGCGAAACTGAGATCGTTTTAGGCACGGCCTGTTTATCCACTATGGGAAGCAGATCATCTTCAGGCAAATGAACCAGCTTGGCATAAGAACGGATATAGCCGCGCAGAAAGGTCGGCGCTAAATCGGCAGGGGTCGTACCGTCTTCGATATCACGAACGGTGGTGATTTTAAGGCACAAACGCTCGGCAATAGTTTGCTGAGTCAGCCCAAGGCGTTCGCGCGCCTCACGCAGACGTTCACCGGGTAGTTTTGCTTCTGTTGTATTTTGGGTGGCTTCAGTATTCATTAGCTAAGAAATGCTGGTACTGTTTAGATTGTGGAAAACTTCGCGCCAGCACGTTGCCATAACGTTCTTTATCGCCATCATGGCCCGCTAACGCGGCGAAACGAATCTGTAACCATAAACTTTCGGCACTGGCCGGAAGACTATGCTGATAAATCTCAATCAGCAGTCGCGTTTGCTCACTGTTTCCGGCAGAAAACTGTTGGTTTGCTTCCGCCAGCAATGCGATGCCTTTCTTCGGGTCATATTTCAGCGCCCGACTTAATAAACGACGTGCGTCTTCAATTTGCCCGGCATTGAAAAAGCAGTATCCCGCATTTTCCAACGCATCAGCAACCTGACTGTAATCAGGAAGTTGTGCAGCCGCACTAAACTGTCGCTGCGCCGCTACATACTGCCCTAAACTACACAGAAACGCACCGTAATTATTCATGACGCTGCCATTTTCCGGCGCCATGTTCAGCACTTGCTGATAACGCTGTTCGGCCAGACGGTTTTCACCTATCCGCTGTTCGTAAAGCGCCATCCCCAATTGTGTTCGATAATCCTGCGGAGCAATCGCTACCGCCTTCTCAAGATTCTGCCGCGCCGAATCCAGATTATTGTGCGTCAAATACGCCAGCCCCAGCTGTAAGCGGGTTTGGGCGACCGCTGGATTTGTCACCTCCTGAGGCGAATTCACGCATCCCACCAGCAGCAACACCGCAAACACACTACTCAGCGGTGATAACGGCCTTCCATGTAATAAAAACAGTCCCTGCAATAGAGGCTTCACCATCCCTGTTCCCTCGCGTTGTCATTCCTGACAAAGAGGTTACCTGAATACAAACAGAGTGGCAGTCAGGCCTCACAACAACGCGGCACGCCTCGCAATTTTCCCACCGCGGCCCTAAAAATGACCTCGGCGGCAAGACGTTGGGTTAACGCTTCCGCATTAACCCGTGCCATTCGTTATCAGACCGCTTTCACCGCGATAGGTTCACCGGCCATTTTCTTCTTCAGAGTACGTTTGGTTCTGTCCACGACTTCCCCCGCCAACTGACCGCAGGCAGCATCAATGTCATCCCCACGCGTTTTACGTACGATCGTCGTGAAACCATATTCCATCAGCACTTTGGAGAAACGGTCAACGCGGCTGTTTGAGCTGCGGCCATACGGCGCACCTGGGAACGGGTTCCACGGAATCAGGTTGATCTTGCACGGCGTATCTTTCAGGCATTCAGCCAGTTGATGCGCATGCTCGGTACCGTCATTAATATGATCCAGCATCACATACTCAACCGTAACGCGTCCCTGATTCGCATTGGATTTCTCCAAATAACGACGCACCGCGCTCAGGAACATCTCGATATTGTACTTTTTATTGATCGGCATGATTTCGTTGCGGATATCGTCTGTCGGCGCATGAAGTGAAATCGCCAGCGCAACATCAATCATATCGCCTAATTTATCCAATGCTGGCACCACACCAGACGTGGACAGCGTCACACGGCGCTTAGACAAACCAAAGCCGAAATCATCCAGCATAATTTCCATCGCTGGCACCACATTAGTCAGGTTCAGCAGTGGTTCACCCATCCCCATCATCACCACGTTGGTGATCGGACGCTGACCCGTGACTTTAAAAGCACCAATGATCTTCGCTGCGCGCCACACCTGACCGATGATTTCCGATACGCGCAGGTTACGATTAAAGCCCTGCTGCGCCGTTGAACAGAATTTACACTCCAGCGCACAGCCAACCTGAGAGGAGACGCACAGCGTGGCGCGATCTTCTTCTGGAATATAAACCGTTTCAACCCGCTGACCGCCGACCAGAATCGCCCACTTAATCGTGCCGTCGGAAGAACGTTGCTCATCCACCACTTCGGGTGCACGGATCTCAGCGATTTCCTGCAATTTGGAACGGAAGACTTTATTGATATCCGTCATCTGGTTGAAGTCATCACAGCAGTAGTGATAGATCCATTTCATGACCTGATCGGCACGGAACGGCTTCTCCCCCATAGATACGAAAAGATCACGCATTTGCTGGCGGTTAAGATCAAGCAGGTTAATTTTTTCCGCACTAGTTTTAACGGATTGAGAAGCATCAGCAGATGCCGGGGAGAATTCAGACACGATAGTTTCAGACTCAGACACGATTTGCTTAGACATTGATAGATCCTGGCCTCGTTGTTACACGTTATGGCACTAAAAAAGAGGGTTGAATTCGATGGTAATGACCAAAGAAATGCCCCGGGCAAGTGCAGGCTCATCCGGGGCGCAGCATTGTACAAAGTTTAAAACAGGTAAGCTACTATCACCGCTTTTTTTCTGTGTCATCGCTTCAGAGTCGCGCACTGACTCGGTGAAAAAAGGGTCACATCACGAGTACTCACCTGCTATTACCCACGCAGAATTATGCGCGTGGGCAGATTTCGTCTTCGCTAAAGAAATAAGCAATTTCACGCTGAGCAGACTCAATGGAATCGGAACCATGCACCGCGTTTGCCGTGAAGCTGTCGGCATAATCAGCACGCAACGTTCCCGCCAACGCGTTAGCTGGGTTGGTGGCACCCATGATGTCACGGTTACGTTGGACGGCGTTTTCACCTTCCAGCGCCTGCACCATGATCGGACCAGACATCATGAATTCAACCAGGCCATCAAAGAATGGCTTACCTTTGTGCTCTGCGTAGAAACCTTCTGCCTGTTCACGGCTCAGGCGCAACATTTTAGCCGCAACGATGGTAAAACCAGCGCTTTCAAAGCGTGCGTAAATTGCACCGATGGCATTCTTGGCAACCGCATTAGGTTTTACGATGGAGAAGGTACGTTCTATCGTCATATTGACCTCATTAACTAAACTATCAGATTGCAGCCGGATTATAAGAGTTGTTTACCCAGCCGGTGAAAGTGGCGGAAATTATAGGGGTACTGGCCTTTATTGCCTACCAAGGAAATAACATTTTTATTAAAAAAATATTACCTATTCTTTTCTCTTCATTAACGATTCAATTCTCAATGATTGACGCCAATCGGGATGACCGGCTGCAATTAAAACAAGCCTATACAAACCGTAGCATCCAATCATCCATGGCTTGTCGGATTAGGGAAAATCGCTGACAATAAATCTATCATTGCACATCAGGGCTGAATCCCTCAGCTCTAGCGTGGAGGATCTATGTCAGCATCGTCTTCTGATTTGCCCGTTTCTCATGAGCGGTTTGTGTCCGCAGACTGGCTTGCCAGCCACCTGAATGATAGCAACATCACGCTTATTGACGCACGAATGCTACCACCGGGTAACGCTAGCCGTGATATTCATGCTGAATACCGCGACGGTCATTTGCCAGGCGCGGTTTTTTTTGACATTGAAGCCTTGTCCGATCACAGCACAGACCTGCCGCATATGATGCCAACTCGCGAAGATTTCGCACACGCGATGGGTGAACTGGGGATCGATAATCAGCAGCATCTGGTGATTTACGATGAAGGCAATCTCTTTTCCGCCCCCCGAGCATGGTGGATGCTGCACACCTTCGGTGCCACATCACTTTCTATTCTGAGCGGCGGGCTAGCAGGTTGGAAAGCGCAAGCCCTGCCACTGGAGCAAGGCGATGCCGTACGTAAGCCCGTCACGTTTCATGCCGCGTTGGATGAAAACGTCATTCGCTCACGCGATGACGTACTTTCAATCAGCCGGGATAAATCAGAACAGATTATCGATGCCCGCCCCGCCCCACGCTTTCATGCCGAAGTGGACGAACCGCGCGCCGGCCTGCACCGTGGCCATATTCCCGGTAGCCTGAACGTGCCGTGGACCGATTTAGTGAATAACGGTACGTTGAAGCCCAATGCGGAACTGGCGACCATTCTGCATAAGCAGGGCGTGGATTTCACTCGCCCCATCGTCGCCAGCTGTGGTTCTGGCGTGACGGCGTGCGTCGTAGTATTAGCGCTGACGCAGTTAAATGTCCCTAATGTGACGTTATACGATGGGTCGTGGAGCGACTGGGGGAGCCGCGATGATGTCCCGATTGCACGCGATTAATGCCGGGTGAGATTGTATTCAACCGCGAATGACGGTCAGGTGTAGAGCAGGCAACAGCGGAAAAAGCGTAATCCGCTGTCGCCTATATCAAACTTAGATACCCTAAATAATTCGAGTTGCGTGACAAAACGTGAGCGTTTTGAACAGCGCTATGCGCTGGCTCGAAGGGCGAAGCTCAGCGATGAGCCGAGTATTACCAACGCACAAGCAGCTTGAAGTATGACGAGTATCAGGCGTTGCCGGTGGCCTTAAACTCCCGCAGGAAACTGCCCCACTTGCGCTCGTAGAACGGCGTGGTGTGTTTAATCATATAATGGCTGATACCCGGCTCGCCGTCTTTCACCAGACACAAATCGACAGGACGATCGTCCGGTAAGGTATCGCTAGCGACGTTGCCCGCCTCACGAATGATGGTTTCCTCGTCCCGATCGGCATCGATACCAATCAGCAGGTGCGGCTGTTCTTCACCTGGCTCCTGAATCTGTGCCAAAAACGCCCGTTTTACCTGGCGGTGTTTGGCAAACAGCTGCGTCAAAGAATCAATCATCTGTGCTGGCATCTCGGCTGGCTGGCTCAGCATCACCTGCATATCTTCTTCAACAACGCGCTGCTGAACAAAACCATTGCCTTCGCCAGACAGAATATGTTCAATTTCCTGCGGCAAAAATTCTTTGCCATACGGTAGTTTAGGATTAAGGAACAGCGTGACGCCCTGCGTCATTTCAAACAACGACCGTACTGGCAGTGCCAGAAAAGGGGCTTCTTCCGTAATCACGCTCTGTAACGCTTCCAGGGAAGAAAAGAAGGGAATGGCGGATGAACCATCGTCTTTTTCCCAGTGCTGGATGTTCACATTACTGCCCGCATGCAATACTACCTCACCGGATTCATCCCCGTCGTCGGTACTGCCTAGTACAAACACCGTAGCTTCCATCAGTTCACTGAAAAATTCAGGACGATGCGCCGGCTCCGTTGCGGCCAGAATCAGCACGTCTTCCAGTTTGTTACGTGGCGAAAACTCCATACTTTCCTCAACATGATTACGTTAAAAGCCGGCGCGTTGAGGCCCGGCTTTATTTCTTCAACACATTAAATGGCAGATAAACCTGAATCGACTATTTGGCGTTGCTCAGCAGGAGATTCGCCAATGTGCGAACACCAAGCCCCGTCGCGCCTGTCGCCCACTGATCTACCGCACTTTTGCGGTACGTTGCGGAACAGTCGATGTGCAGCCAGCCCTGCTGGTAATTTTTCACAAAATGCGACAGAAAAGCCGCTGCCGTGCTGGCACCGGCGGTGTGTGCACCGCTGGCAATATTGTTCAGATCGGCAAAGCTTGACGGCAGATGGCTGCGGTGGAATTCTTCCAGCGGCAAGCGCCAGAACGGTTCGTTTTCTTCTTTCGCACTTTCCTGCAATGCCGCCACCAGCTCATCATCAAAGCTAAACAGCGCGTGATAATCGTTACCCAGCGCCATTTTCGCTGCGCCTGTCAACGTGGCACAGTCGATAATCCACTGCGGATTCTGCTCGGAAGCATCGATCAGACCATCCGCCAGTACCAGACGCCCTTCCGCGTCGGTGTTCATCACTTCAACCGTTTTGCCGTTACGGTAGCGAATAATATCGCCCAGACGGAACGCATTGCCGCTCACCATGTTGTCTGCACAGCACAGGTACAGCTTCACACGCTGTTGCAAACCGCGTGACGCCGCCAGCGCCAGTGCGCCAGTCAGGGTGGCCGCACCGCCCATGTCTGACTTCATGGAATCCATGGACCCGCTAGGCTTGAGGCTGTAGCCGCCGGTATCAAACGTAATACCTTTACCCACCAGACAGGCGAATACTGGCGCATCCGGATTGCCCGTTGGGTTATAGTCCAGCGCCAGCAGCACCGGCTGACGTTCAGAGCCGCGGCCCACCGTGTGCAGACCAGCATAATTCTGTTCACGCAGATCTTCACCTTTGGTGATGCGGTAGCTGACGGCATCACAGGCTACATCGCACAGCAGGTCGATTGCACGGGTCGCCAGTTGCTCTGGCCCCAAATCTTCGGCAGGCAGGTTGATGGTGTCACGCACCCAGTCCACAATCTTCAGGCGATCGTTCAGCTCTTGCTTATCCGCGTCGTTCAGTTCCGCCCATTCGACCGTTCTTTGCCCTTTCGGCCCACGATAGCCCTGCCAGAATGCCCAGCTGTTTGCCAGATCCCAGCCTTCCCCCGCTAACGTAACGTGTTTAATCCCCTGCCCATCGATTTTACGGGCGGCACGCTGGATCGTTGCCAAGGCAGCTTTGCCATTCAGCGACATCGACCCAACATGAATGGTAAAGCCCTGCTCATTCACACTCAGCGTCGCTTTTTCTCCCCAGCGCGCGTCAGCAGGTTGAGTGGAGAGTGAAATCAGCATGGTATTGTTCGTCATAGTGCTTCTCCGATAATAGGTATTCCTGCCACTTTTCATGTTTGCAGGTGATGTTCATATTTGCAGACATTCTGCTTATCAATGCGTGTTTATAAACGCTCTCGCTTATAAATACTCGGTTTGCAGATAAATAAACGGTGCATCATGACATGCAAATGTTACGAATTTTGGCACGAAATAAAATGGGCCACCCAAGGCAGCCCGTCATAATGTTAGTCGGCTTCATCTAACCAGACCAACAGGATCGCTTCCAGAATTTTTTCATTGGAGGCATCTGGCCGATCGTCAAATTCATCCAGTTCGCAGATCCACTGGTGCATGTCCGTGAAACGTACGGTTTTCGGATCGAGATCGGGGAACTGGTCGTAAAGCGCTTCACCGATAGCCCGGCTGTCTGTCCATTTTAATCCCATCGCGGTTTCTCCTTATTCAGATCAATGCTCGCGCGCATGGTTGATCGTATAGCGCGGGATCTCGACAACCAGATCGTCCCCGGCGATACGCGCCTGACAGCCCAGACGACTTTCCGGCTCCAGCCCCCAGGCTTTATCTAACATATCGTCTTCGTCTTCTGTACTTTCTGCCAGCGAGTCAAAGCCTTCGCGCACGATGCAGTGGCAGGTGGTACAGGCACAGGATTTCTCGCAGGCGTGCTCAACGTCAATACCGTTACGCAGGGCGACTTCCAAAATGCTTTCACCGCGTTCCGCTTCCAAAACCGCCCCTTCAGGACACAGATCCTGATGCGGTAAAAAAACTATCTTAGGCATGTTACACCTCATCCACAGAATGGCCTGCTAGCGCGCGACGGATAGAGGCATCCATGCGGCGGGCGGCGAATTCCTGGGTTTGTTGATCGACTGTTTTAATCGCGGCTTCAATCGCCACGGGATTGCTTCCCTGCATCATCGTATGCAGGTGTTCGGATGCCGCGACAATGATGCCTTTTTCGTCATGGCTCAATAATTCTGCGTCGGCCACCAGCGCACTTTGCAAGCTTTCCAGCACGCGTGCTGCCTCGACTTTTTGCTCTGCCAGCCGACGCGCGCCAACATCTTCCTTCGCATTCAGCATCGAGTCGGTGATCATCGTGGCAATTTCCGTATCGCTCAAACCGTATGACGGTTTAACCTGAATGGATGCCTCAACGCCCGTCGACTTCTCCATCGCCGTCACGCTCAGCAAGCCATCCGCATCGACCTGAAAGGTCACGCGAATGTGAGCCCCACCAGCAGGCAGCGGCGGCAGGCCGCGCAGTGAGAAGCGCGCCAGCGAACGGCAATCCGCCACCATTTCGCGTTCGCCTTGCAAGACGTGGATCATCATGCCGCTCTGGCCGTCTTTGAAGGTGGTGAATTCCTGTGCGCGGGCAACGGGGATCGTGGTATTGCGCGGAATGATTTTTTCCACCAGCCCGCCCATCGTCTCCAGCCCCAGCGACAAGGGGATCACATCCAGCAGCAGCATTTCGCTGTCTGGCTTGTTGCCCACCAGAATATCCGCCTGGATCGCCGCGCCGATAGCCACAACCTTGTCTGGATCGATCGACGTCAGCGGTGTACGACCAAAAAACGTTCTTACTTGATCGCGCACCAGCGGAACACGCGTCGATCCGCCCACCATCACGACTTCCAGCACCTCTTCTGCCGTCAGCCCCGCGTCTTTCAGCGTACGACGGCAGGACAGCAGCGTGCGTTTCACCAGCGGAGCAATCAGTGCATCAAGCTGTTCGCGGGTGATATCGCCCTGCCAGCCTGCGACATCCACAAGCACCGACTCGGCGCCGCTTAGCGCAATCTTGGCTTTCACCGCCGCATCACGAAAGGCATGATCCAACTGGCGATCGTCACGATCGTGAATACCCGCCTGCTCACGCAGCCACTCCGCCAGCAGATGATCGAAATCATCACCGCCCAATGCAGAATCGCCGCCCGTCGCCAGCACTTCAAAGACGCCACGACTTAAGCGCAGAATGGAAATATCAAAAGTACCGCCGCCCAGATCGTAAATGGCGATCACGCCTTCTTTACCGGAATCCAGCCCGTAGGCAATCGCGGCTGCGGTCGGTTCGTTCAGTAGGCGTAGGACGTGCAGCCCAGCCAGACGTGCCGCATCTTTGGTGCCCTGACGCTGTGCGTCATCGAAATAGGCGGGAACGGTAATCACCACGCCATCCGGCACACCGCCTAACGCCGCTTCCGCACGCGCAGCCAGCGCGGACAAAATATCCGCCGATACCTGTACAGGATTGAGGTTGCCGGCCGACGTCTGAATCAGCGGCAGACCGTTATCGCTGGCATAAAAGCGATAGGGTAAATGCGGGTAACGCTGCTGAATATCGTCCAGAGAACGCCCCATCAGGCGTTTAACTGAACTGACGGTATTTTCCAGATCGTGGGCAGCATTGTCGCGCGCGTGCCAGCCGACGCTGTGACCATCGTGACGATAGTGGACAACCGACGGCAGCAGGTCGCGTCCGTCGCTATCCGCGAGCGTCTGCGCTTCGCCGCTGCGTACGGTGGCAACAAGAGAATGGGTGGTGCCTAAATCAATACCGACAGCCAGACGGCGCTGGTGCGGTGCGGCGCTAAGGCCAGGCTCACTAATTTGTAATAAGGCCATATTGAGCTTCCATCAATTGGCTGACGAAAAAACCGGTATGGTAATCACCATCGGGTTTCCCGCCGGATTAACCAGTTATCTGTCCAGCAATTGTTCTTCGAGTTCTTCAACCTGTTGCTGGAGCTTGTCTAAAAAGCGTAGCTTGCGCACGGTATCCGCGGCGTCTGTCCACGTCTCATTATCGAGTTCATCACGCATATGCGAACGGCGCTTAACGATCATTGCCTGCAACCGCTCCGCGAAGGCCGTCAGCGCTTCATCCGCATCAGATCGCGGTGAGATCGCCTCCAACTCTTCACGCAGTTCCAGCTGTTCCATCAGGAATGCCGTGTCCTTCATCGTATGCTGTTCGTTGTTCACATCAAAACCGTGCAGCGACAGCATGTACTCCGCGCGTTTCAGCGGATGCTTGAGCGCCTGATAGGCGTTATTGATCGTCGCCGCCTGCTGCACCGCTAGCATGCGCTCGCGTTCTGGGCTGGCCGCATAACGGTCAGGATGGAACTGCCGCTGCAAATCCTGAAAACGGGATGCAAGCAGGCCGCCATCCACATCATAGCGAATCGGCAGCCCGAATAACGTAAAGTAATCCATAGTGGTACTCTGGGAGTTCTGGGTAGTTGCGCTTGCCATTCATTGATAGCACGCTCACTACCCAAGAGGGGTCAGACGTTGAAACTTTCGCCGCAACCACATTCGCCGGTAATGTTCGGATTATTGAACTTAAAGCCTTCGTTCAGCCCTTCTTTGACGAAATCCAATTCGGTTCCGTCAAGATAGACCAGACTTTTGCCGTCCACGATGACTTTGACACCTTTGTCTTCAAAGACCGTATCACCGTCGTTCAAATCATCCACAAACTCCAGCACATACGCCATACCGGAACAGCCGGATGTCCGTACGCCAAGACGCAGCCCAAGACCTTTGCCCCGGTTTGCGATGAAAGCGCTCACGCGTTGTGCCGCACTTTCGCTCAGAGAAATCGACATACTGTTACCTCGATCGTTCGCCAGCTCGACGGGATCAGGCACCGAGAGAAACGGTGCCCCGACGAGTTCAGCCGCAGAGATTACTGCGCGTCGCGTTTACTTTTGTAATCCGCAATCGCTGCCTTGATAGCGTCTTCCGCCAGAATGGAGCAGTGAATCTTCACTGGCGGTAGCTCAAGCTCTTCGGCAATCTGCGTGTTCTTAATCGCTTCAGCTTCATTGAGCGATTTGCCTTTTACCCACTCGGTGACCAGCGAGCTGGAGGCAATGGCAGAACCACAACCGTATGTCTTGAAGCGGGCATCCTCAATGATACCCTCATTGTTGACTTTTATCTGCAACTTCATCACATCGCCGCACGCTGGCGCGCCGACCATGCCACTACCGATAGAAGGATCGGCGTTGTCAAACGAACCCACATTGCGTGGATTTTCGTAGTGATCAATTACTTTTTCGCTGTAAGCCATGATAGTCGTCCCCGCTCTGGTGAATTAATGATGCGCCCATTCGATGCTGCTGATATCCACGCCCTGCTTGAACATTTCCCACAGCGGAGAAAGATCGCGCAGACGACCGATGGATTTACGCACCAGTTCGATGGTGTAGTCGATCTCTTCTTCGGTGGTAAAACGTCCCAGCGAGAAACGGATCGAGCTATGTGCCAGCTCATCATTCATGCCCAGCGCGCGTAACACGTAGGAGGGCTCCAGGCTGGCCGACGTACAGGCAGAACCGGACGATACCGCCAGATCCTTGAGCGCCATAATCAGCGATTCACCTTCAACATAGTTGAAGCTGACGTTCAGGATAGTGGACACGCCCTGTTCGATATCACCATTCAAGTAGACTTCTTCAATATCATTAATGCCGTTCCACAGGCGATCGCGCAGCGTACGCAGACGATCCATTTCTGCGGTCATCTCTTCTTTCGCGATGCGGTAGGCTTCGCCCATACCGACAATTTGGTGCACAGGCAAGGTGCCGGAACGCATACCGCGCTCATGGCCGCCGCCGTGCATCTGCGCTTCGAGACGAATACGGGGTTTACGACGAACATACAGTGCTCCGATCCCTTTCGGCCCATAGATTTTATGGCCAGAGAAAGACATCAGATCCACTTTTAACTGGTTGAGATCGATAGGCAGTTTACCTACGCTCTGTGTGGCATCAACGTGGAATACGATCCCGCGACTGCGGCACATCTCACCGATGGCTGCAATATCCTGCACAACGCCGATTTCATTGTTGACGTGCATGATGGAAACCAGAATGGTGTCCTCACGCATCGCAGCTTCGAGTTCGGTCAGATCGATAATGCCGTTACGCTGCGGGGCTAGATAAGTGACATCGAAACCTTCGCGTTCGAGTTGACGACAGGTATCCAGCACGGCTTTGTGTTCGGTCTTGCTGGTGATGATGTGCTTGCCCTTCTTCTGATAGAAGTTGGCAACACCTTTAATTGCGAGGTTATCGGCTTCGGTCGCGCCTGACGTGAAGACGATCTCACGCGGATCGGCACCAACCAGATCAGCAATTTGGTTACGGGCGACATCAACCGCCTCTTCCGCCTGCCAGCCAAAACGGTGTGAACGGGAAGCCGGGTTGCCGAACGTACCGTCCAACGTCAAACACTGCATCATTTTCTCAGCGACGCGCGGATCAACCGGCGTGGTAGCTGAATAATCGAGATAGATAGGTAACTTCATTGCTCATAAACTCCGTACATCACTTCAAAACGTACAATGCGTTTTGTTTTATTGACAGGCTGTTTATACCCGCAACCTCTCGGGCCAATGCAAAAAATCTGACGATGCTATAGTCGGAACAATTGATCGTCAGAACACGCCGTGACAGTCGAACTAACGCCAACACCACATTGAGTAATGTGGTCAGGATTATGCGGCTATCAGAAAGGCAAAACGTGACAAGTAAAGACTATTCGTCGCAAAGTACCGGCCACGTTTAAGATATATCAGGCGCGCAGGTTAACGTTGATCGTTTCCTGAATACGTCCATTGGCGGTGCGGCGAATGTCCGCATCCTGACGATCGGCAACGTTCAGCACTTCCTTATTATTCACCAGCTCATCCAGCGTGATGTTATTCAGGAAGTCGGTAATACGGTCGCTCAGATCGCGCCACAGCGTGTGCGTCAGGCAACGATCGCCACCCTGACAGCCTTCACGGCCCTGACAGCGCGTTGCATCAACGGATTCATCGACGGCCGAAATGACCATACCAACGGCGATTTCATTCGCGTTTTTACCCAGCAGATAACCACCGCCCGGGCCACGAACGCTGGCAACTAACCCATTCTTACGCAGGCGCGAAAACAACTGCTCCAGATAAGACAGTGAAATGCCTTGGCGCTCAGAAATATCCGCTAAGGGAACCGGACCTTCCTGGGAGTGCAGAGCCACATCGAGCATGGCGGTAACGGCGTAACGGCCTTTGGATGTCAGTCTCATGATAGTGGTACCTGTAGGTAAAACATGTATTATGAAAACATGTATTGGCAGAACATACCGCGAGTCTGACATTCCCGAGTGTTTTAGTCAACTATTTAACCGAGTAAAATACTCAAGTATTATTCGTCGTGGGTTTTTTGTACCGAACTCAGTATCCCACGCAAGATGTTAAGTTCCTGCGCTTCAGGCCTGGCGCGGGTAAACAAGCGACGCAGCTTGTTCATCACCTGCCCTTGATGTGCTGGTCGGATAAATCCGGTTTGCAGCAATGTCTCTTCAAGATGCTGATAAAAGCGCTCCAGATCGTCGACCAGCGGATACGGCGATTCTTCATGTTCCGGCTTACCGGCCTGTAACCGATCCAAATGCGCGATACGCACTTCATAAGCAATAATCTGCACCGCCATTGCCAGATTCAACGAGCTGTATTCCGGGTTTGCGGGAATCGCTACGTGGTAATGGCATTTTTGCAGTTCATCATTTGTCAGCCCAACACGCTCACGTCCAAACACCAACGCCACCGGTGCGTGCTCTGCTTCCTGCGCGCTGCGAACGCCGCATTCGCGCGGGTCCAACATCGGCCAGGGCAACGTGCGGGAACGCGCACTGGTGCCAACAACCAGACTACACCCTTCAAGCGCCTGATCGAGCGAATCAACAATCGTAGCATTACCGATGACATCGCTGGCACCGGCCGCCAGCGCAATCGCCTGCGAATCAGGCTTAACCAATGGGTTGACCAAATAAAGTTTGCTTAATCCCATGGTTTTCATCGCCCTGGCCACTGACCCCATATTGCCAGTGTGCGACGTTTCAACCAGAACAATGCGAATATTGTCTAACATATGTACTCTATTGTGCGAAAGGAAGTCGTGCGAAAAGGAAACCGCCGTACTCTAACACAAACTTCGCTATTTGACTTTTCTCCTGCTATACTCTGCGCCGCTTTCCGTTCTTTAACATTCCAGTGGACCGATACCATGCATCCGATGCTCAACATCGCTATACGCGCTGCGCGTAAAGCCGGTAATTTGATTGCCAAAAACTATGAAACGCCAGACGCCGTCGAAGCTAGCCAAAAAGGCAGCAACGATTTTGTGACTAACGTCGATCGGGATGCAGAACGTCTGATCATTGAAGTCATCCGCAAGTCTTACCCACAGCACACTATTATTGGTGAAGAATGTGGCGAGCTGGCAGGTGAAGATCCGGCAGTACAATGGGTTATCGATCCTCTGGATGGCACCACCAACTTCATCAAACGTTTACCCCACTTTGCCGTTTCTATCGCGGTCCGCATTAAAGGCCGTACTGAAGTTGCCGTTGTTTATGATCCTATGCGTAATGAACTGTTTAGTGCTACCCGTGGTCAGGGTGCGCAGTTGAACGGCTATCGTCTGCGCAGCAGCACTGCCCGCGATCTGGACGGCACCGTGCTGGCAACCGGCTTCCCTTTCAAATTAAAACAACACAGCAAAAGTTATATCAATGTCATCGGCGCGCTGTTCACCCAGTGTGCAGATTTCCGCCGCACGGGTTCCGCTGCATTGGATCTCGCCTATGTCGCCGCGGGCCGCGTTGACGGTTTCTTTGAAATCGGCCTGAAGCCGTGGGATTTTGCTGGTGGCGAACTGCTGGTGCGCGAAGCTGGCGGGATCGTGACAGACTTCGTTGGTGCTCATAACTATATGACGTCCGGCAATCTGGTTGCTGGTAATCCACGAGTGGTTAAAGCCATTCTGGGCACCATTCGTGAAGAACTGAGTGACGCGCTGAAACGTTAATCTCGACCCACTCCGGCTCACCCACATAAAAATGAAATTGGGTCGGAGTTGTTATTTTTCTTTACATATGAATCCTGTATACGCATTGTTTATCCTTATACGATAATAATTATCAAACTCATTTCTCTGATAAATTGTGAATTAGGATCACCACCATGTTAAGAAAATCAGTAAGATCGCTCTTTCTGACCGCATTACTCTCCGCCCCACTTTTCAGTTATGCCACCCAGTATCCTCTTACCGTTACCGACTTCGATGGTAGAAGTGTCACCATCCAACAAGAGCCGCAGCGCATCATTCTGCAAGACGGACGTGATATTATGGCGATGGCACTGCTTGACCGCGATAATCCCTTTCAGCGTCTGGTTGCCTGGAACAATCTGGCAAAAAAACAGGACACCGCAACCTGGGACATGCTGAAAGGAAAATGGCCTCAGTCCGTCGGCATTCTGGATATGGGCTTCAGTGACAAAGGTAACGTCGATCTAGAAAGCGTACTGTCAAAACAGCCGGACCTGATGATTGCCCAACTGCGTGCCAAAGCGGCACTGAAGGAAAGCGGCGTGATCGACAAGCTCAGCGCGCTGAATATTCCCGTCCTGTTTGTCGATTATGAAGTGAATCCGGCAAAAGATACCGCCCCCAGCATCGATCTATTGGGAAAAGTGCTGAACCGCGAAGCCAATGCCAAAGCGTATACCGATTTCTACCGTCAGCACTTCGATGCCATTCAGCAGAAAACCGCCGCGATAGCCCCGAAACCCAGCGTCTTTGTTGAGCCGATTGCCGGTAACTCAGACTCTTGCTGTTTCACACACAGCAACAGCGGCTGGGGTGGCTTAGTTGAAGCCGTCGGCGCGAAAAACATCGGTTCAGATTTGCTGCCGGGCGCAACGGGTTTTGTCTCGCTGGAAAAAATCATCAGCATGAAACCTGATGTTTACATCATGACGGGCTCTAAACGCGGCAACAGTCAGGTACTGCCGCTAGGCTATGGTGCCAATGTGGAAGGCGTTCGTACTCAGGCAAATGTGCTACTAAACCGCACCGGTATTAGCCAGATCCCTGCGGTTCAGGCAAAACACGTGTATGGCGTTTACCACCATTTCTACAACCATCCCTACAACATTGTTGGTATGGAATATCTGGCAAAGGACATTTATCCTCAGGCGTTTTCCAGCCTGAATCCTGATGACACGTATCACCATATCATTCAAAACTTTACCTCACTGCCTGACAGTGACTTTATCTTTGCCTGGAAACAAGGTGAGTAATTTTTCATGAGTACAACCACTGAACCGGGTATCCGCAATACTGCCGCGGATGCCAACACCATAATGGACAACTATCGCGGCATCATTCGACGCCGCGTGGGTGTTATGGCGATACTGCTGTTGATCATCATCGGCTCATTGTTACTGGATTTCACGATGGGGCCTTCGGGGCTAACGCTTGATGTGCTCTGGAACACGCTGACCGATCCGGCCAGCGCTGATGCAGGTACGCGCGTGATTGTCTGGGATATTCGTCTGCCTTATGCGTTGATGGCCATCATTGTCGGGCTAGCGCTCGGCCTGGCTGGCGCAGAGATGCAAACGATCCTGAACAACCCGTTGGCCAGCCCATTTACGCTCGGCGTTTCCTCTGCCGCCGCATTCGGCGCCGCATTGGCGATCGTGCTCGGTATCGGTATCCCTGGCATCCCGGCTCAGTGGTTTATCTCTGCTAACGCTTTTATTTTCGCCCTATTGGCAGCATTGCTGCTTGATGGTATCACGCGCTGGACGCAGGTCGCCACGTCAGGCGTCGTGCTGTTCGGCATCGCATTGGTGTTTACCTTCAATGCACTGGTTTCCATGCTCCAGTTCATCGCTAACGAAGACACCCTGCAAGGGTTGGTGTTCTGGACTATGGGCAGTCTGGCTCGTGCATCGTGGGAAAAATTGGGCATCCTGCTGCTGGTACTTGCCGCTGTTATGCCCATTTCGCTGATGAGCTCATGGAAACTTACCGCTCTGCGACTGGGTGAGGATCGCGCCGTCAGCTTCGGTATTAACGTGCGCCGCCTGCGTCTGGCGACGCTGCTGCGCATCAGTATTTTATCCGCTATTTCGGTCGCATTCGTTGGCCCCATCGGCTTTATCGGCTTGGTTGCTCCGCATATCGCACGCATGATTTTTGGTGAAGACCACCGCTTCTATCTTCCTGCCAGTGCGTTAACTGGCGCACTGGTACTGTCGATGGCCTCCGTCGCCTCGAAAAACCTGATTCCCGGCGTCATTATTCCGGTCGGCATCGTCACCTCACTGGTTGGCGTACCTTTCTTCCTGAGTATTATTTTGCGCCACAGAGGGAACGTATGAGTCAGCAAACCACATCTGGATTACGACTTTCTCATTTTCGTGCGGGTTACCCCAAACGTCAGGTGATTCGCGATCTGTCAGTACCCCAATTGCCACGCGGGAAAATTACCGTGCTGCTCGGCCCCAACGGCAGCGGCAAATCCACCCTGCTGCGTGCCATGGCAGGTCTGAACCCTTCAGAAGGCGAACTGTGGCTGGATGATATCAACCTGATGACATTGCCATTCGCTCAGCGGGCGGAAAAGGTCGTTTATCTGCCGCAGTCCTTGCCCGCAGGCGTTCACCTGCACGTACTGGAATCGATTATCGTCGCACAGCGCGCCTCCGGCGGCATGCATAATGCCGAAAAGCAGGATGAAGTCATGAACCTGCTGCGACAGTTGGGCATTGAGCATCTGGCGTTAAGCTACCTCGATCAGCTCTCCGGCGGCCAGAAGCAGCTGGTTGGGTTAGCACAATCGCTGATCCGTCAACCCTCACTGCTCTTGCTCGACGAGCCGCTCAGCGCATTGGATCTGAATTATCAATTCCACGTAATGGATTTGGTGCGCAAGGAGACGCGCAAGCGCAACATCATCACTGTCGTGGTGGTGCATGACATCAATATCGCGCTGCGTCATGGCGACCATGTGTTGATGCTACAAAACGGCAACCTGATTGCTGATGGTGCGCCTGCGGAAGTGATTAGCCCC
The DNA here is from genome assembly GCF_005497185.1 of Pectobacterium polonicum. Lineage (GTDB taxonomy): Bacteria > Pseudomonadota > Gammaproteobacteria > Enterobacterales > Enterobacteriaceae > Pectobacterium > Pectobacterium polonicum. Next base: position 295,318 of record NZ_RJTN01000004.1, read on the forward strand.
GAAAGCCTGTCAGCGGTCTATGGCGTACGCGGACGTATTGAGCGCTGTTCACAGGGCGTACCGCAGGTGATTATCGACGGACTGGTCAGCGAACCGACCATCTAGATGGTGAACCATTCGAATAACCTCCGGTAAGCGAATGCCCCGGAGGCATAATACTGCTAGTGTAAACGCTCACTTCCCAACATATCGCGCATGTTCGTCAGCATGTTCTCAAACAAACGTAATGCCAAACCAACGCTGTTTACGTTGTAGTACAGCGCCGCATCATGATGCTTTAAATAATTCTCAAACTCCGGTTTGCCGATCAATTTATAAATAGCCGTAAATCGCAGGATCAGATGGCTGCAATTATTGAGATACAAATCAAGCGTACGGTAATCGCTTTTCATCAATTGAGTCAGTAGCACAGTCATATGCTCGAATTCCGTCAACAGGGACGCATAATCTCCCAAATTTTCAGCGCTGTGCTCGGTCGATTTCATACTGTCATCTCCCTTTATCCTTTCGCCATCCGGCATAGGATTCTATGGCCGCGTACGGTCTCACAGCACAACACGCGGCTTGATAGATCAGAAACGCTGCCAATCTCCTTCATCCTGAGCAGCAGCGCTTTTTTGCTTAGCGGGGGCGAGACGAGGTACAGATAGACCAGACGGCACAGAGGCAAGCGCGGGGGTCAGCGCCGATGGCGTAATTTGCCCCACAATAAATTGCCCCACCAGTTGGCTCAACGTGCTTGCCTGTTCCTGCAAAGACTGCGAGGCAGCGGATGCTTCTTCGACCAATGAGGCGTTTTGCTGGGTCACATCATCCATCTGGTTAACGGCCTGATGCACCTGACTGATCCCCTGGCTTTGCTCTTCCGTCGCCGCAGCGATTTCATTCACCAAATCCGTCACCTGCTGGATCGCGTCTTTCATCGCCGCCATGTTTTTCCCCACATCGCTGGCTTGTTCAACCCCTGCCGATACCAGTGAGTTTGAGGCATCAATCAAATCCTTGATCTCACGGGCTGCCGTAGACGAACGTTGTGCCAGCGTGCGCACTTCTCCTGCTACCACCGCAAAACCGCGACCTTGTTCACCCGCACGCGCGGCTTCTACCGCCGCATTCAGGGCAAGTATGTTGGTCTGAAACGCAATACCTTCGATAAGCGCAATGATGTCGGTAATCTTGCCAGAGCTAGTACGAATATGTTCCATCGTACTCAGCATCGTACTGACTGAATCGGCACTATTGATAGAAATTCGGCTGGCATTGCCCGCCAATAGGCTGGCCTGCTGTGTGTTCTCCGCATTCTGGCGTACCGTTTCGCTGATTTCCGTCATACTGGCAGCGGTTTGTTCCAGCGACGCCGCCTGTTCCTCAGTACGCGCTGACAGATCCTCATTACCTGCTGCAATTTGCGTCGCCGCACTGCTTACCGACTGCGATGAAGCATTCACCGAAGCCAGCGCCGCGGAAACGCGATGCATCAGGCTATTAAAGGCTCGAGCGGTATTCCCGACCTCATCCTTGCGCCGATCGTCAGCCTGAATGGTTAGGTCAAGATGCGTGCTGACGTTTTCCATCGTTTGATTCATATTGTTCAAACTCTTCCTAATGCCCAGGATGGTTCTCACAGCAAAGAAACCAATCAGCAGCACAACCAGCAATGTGCCTGACAACAGGCCAAACCACGTTTGATCGTAAACTTGTTTATTCACCTTGCGTAGATCGTCGCCCATTTCAACATTAAGATCGAATTGCTTACGGTAATTGGCGAGGAGGTCACGCACCACTTTTCCGGGGCCATCCATTCCTTGAAGCAGGCCAAGAGCGAGATCATTTTGGTTCGCTCTTGAGGCATTAATAAAAACAGGTAGCGCTGCCTGTAATTTCTGGGTCAGACCAATCGCCGTATTCGTCAATTGTCGATCTGCCTCGCTGGAAGCATCGTTTATCAGGTAGTACTCATTGAGCTTCTTTATTTCCTCAATGGTGTTATTAATGTCCTGCTCGATCGGCGGCAGCTTACGATCGTCATCCGTGGTCTGATGACGATACAAAAAAAGCACCAGCGAATTGCTTTTATCTACTAAGTTGTTCAAATCTTTGATGCTAGGAATGGCATTATCCTGAACGTATTCAAAACGAGACTGGAACCCTGATAATAGTGATAAAGTGACGATAACCAATGAGATAAGTGCTAGCGACATTAACGAAAACGTCAACAGCAGGCGTTGCGTGATATTCATAAACCGCTCCATTTTAAATTTTTATACTGCATATTTTCCTGATTCGGGTAGGTCGCATCGGCAACATCCCGTTCTTACATGCCACTGAGTACGGATCAGGCATGCTTTTACCACGCTCAGTTATCGGCAAACCCACAATGACCTTGCGTTCCCGATCGTTAAAACAAATTAATAAAATCAAATGGATAGATTAAAGCTATCAACCAACGACAATTGATCGTCAAAAACGTCCGTTCATCTGTAACGGCACTCAAGGAAAAAGGCACAAAAAAAAGCACTGACCAATCAGGTTCAGTGCTTTTTATCTCTGGCTTACTATCTGATAGCGCTATTTCTTCGCTGGCAGCGTAACCCAATAACCTGGCTGATACGGCAGCGGCAGGAACTTCTCATGGAAGGTACGGAATGTTGCATTAGGATCGAGGTCTTTAAATAGTTCAGGGTGCATCCATTTCGCTAATACTTGAATCGCCACAAACTGATACGGGCTGTCGTAGAACTGATGCCAGATCGCATGCGCGTTGCCATCGGTTGCTACTGGCAGCGTTTTAAATGCTGAGCGTTCCATCAGCTTTTGCAGGCGTTGCAGCGCTTCCTTCTGATCGGCTCCCGGACCTACACCAACCCAGCCGTTCGCCGTGTTGTAGTTTTTCCAGTTCGCGCCTGTTACCACCACGACATCCGGGCGAGAGCTGATAATCTGCTCAGGATTCAACGTACCAAACGTGCCGGGAATGATGTTCTTGGCAATGTTGTCACCGCCGGCAACTTCAACCATGCGACCAAAGTTTTCATCACCGAATGACATGCAGCACTCTTCATCATAACCACCCGCGCGATCGATCATCACTTTTGGACGTGAGCCTTGATAGTTTTTCAACCGATCGGTAACGATTTCAATCTGCTCACGACGGAATTTAATAAGCTCTTCCGCACGCTGAGGTTTGCCCACCAGTTGTCCCATGATGTGAATACTTTTCTCCGCGTTCTCAAACGGTTTTTCGCGAAAATCGATAAACACCACCGGAATACCCAGCGAACTGAGTTTTTCAATCAATTTACCTTCATCCGTCGCCGCTTTTGACTCCAGATTCATCAACACCAAATCCGGTTTTAGCGTCAATGCCTGCTCAACGTTGAAGGTACCATCTTTCGCTCCGCCAAAAGTCGGCAGCTTTGTGATTTCCGGGTATTGCTTTTCATAAGCCAGATAGCCGTCGTAATCGGCTTTTGGCAGATCGTCACGCCAGCCAACCACACGTTGGAACGGTGCTTCGGTATCAAAGGCAGCCAACAGATAAATTTGTCGGCCTTCCCCTAAAATAATCCGCTTCACTTCGGATTTGATTTCTACTTTCCTGCCACTAACGTCTTCAATAACAATCGGGTTAGCGCTAGCAGCAACGCTAGCGCTCAGCCCCAAGAGCACAACGACTGAGAACAGCCATTTCTTCATTATTATTCCCTTCTGCGATTATGGTTATAAATGATAATGGTTATCATTAATGAAATAATATCCTGCCGTGATTATCGGAGGCAATGGGTTTCTAACGAGAAGTTAATAAAAAGTGAAATCAGCCGGAGAATGGCCGAATACCGCCCATCATCGCAGGCTGTGCGCTGAGGTAAAGTAGGATACCGGAGCCAACTAAAATCAGCCCACCAGAAAAAGCCAAAAGAGAAAAAGTAGTACGCTGCCACACGGGCGATGCGCGGTTTGCACCTAAGCGCTCAACAACACGACGGCAGTAAAAAACCAGCACGGCCAGTGCTGAGATCGTAATCGCTGTTCCGGCAGCCATCACCAGCGCAGAGGCTACGCCCCACAGATAAACGCCGATCACTTTAGAGAAAAGCAGCACCAGAATAGCACCTGAGCACGGGCGCATCCCCATCGCCAGTACAATCATCAGACGCGTACGCCAGTTGCTATCACGCTCAAGCTCCTCATTGCTCGGCAGATGACGATGCCCACAGCCACAATCGGCATCGTGCTGATGAAGAGAATGAGGCGGTGCAAGCATTGGGCGCAGTGTCATACGTCGATGAGCCGGCTCGTGAAGTGGCGTCACACGCAAAATCGTCGCCGGTTTCGGCTGCCGAACAAGGGCGATATACAGCTGTTTTAGCGCTCGAAAACAGAGCAATAGTCCCAGCCCCGCGACTAGCACAAAGCTCCCCTTTTCCATCCAGAAGCTACTGTTATGCAGCGTTCGGCTCGACAGTTGTAAGATCCCTAATACCACGGTCACCAGCGCGACTGCCATCAGTCCCTGAACCAGTGAGGCAGCACATGTTAGCTTCAGGCTGCTTTTCAGCTTCGACGGGTGTGTCGCCAGATAGGTCATGATGACGACTTTACCGTGCCCCGGCCCAACCGCATGAAGCACGCCATAGACCAGACTGAACATCATCAGGCTCAGCCCCGCCTGATGCGGCTGCTGTTCCACCATCTGCAACAGGTGTGACATCTGCTGGTGCAGCGATTTCTGCCAAATCGCGCTTTGCAGCACGATTTGCGGCCAATATCCCACAATGTAATGTAGCGCCGCAGCAAGCAGCGCCAAAAACAGCCACAGCGGCCACAGATCGCGCAGTCGGCTCAACAACGGGCGCTGACGCGGCAGCGAGCCGAGGTTCACTGACATTGCAACGTCACCCGCTGTGAAAACTGTTTCCCCAGCTCCATGTCTTCATCCGGCGCATCGTTCTTATCCAGCGACAGCGCGTAGGACTGCAATTCAGCATTAGGTTCCGGCGTGACGAGCGAAGTTTTACACCGTGAAGTCAACGCAGGCGTCAACTTAATGGCTTTATCGTTCTGATAAGACATGTCGACAAAGTAGGTAGGATCGTAAGTAGATATCAGCAAAGGCTTACCCGCCAACGGCTGTGGATGCGCCAGCGGCAGCACAAACTCCAGTACCGCCTGATTGCCTTTGCGCGAAAGGTGATATTCGGTTGGCATCGGTGCATATTTCACGGGCTGACCATCACGATAAATATCAGTGAAATAGTGCTGCCCTAACACATTCGCCATGACTTCCGCCGCCAGCTTTTTCCAGACTTCAGAATCCTTTTTCGCCTGTCCTGCGTCATACAGCAAGTCGGCAGACGTGATAGGGTCCATCGTCCACTGCATACGTAAACCGGTGATATTGTCGTTCTGGCTTTCAACTGTCGTTTGCATATCAATAAAACTGTGTGGGTGAGCGAAAACGGGCTGGCCGAATGCCAAACCTGTCATCAGCAACGTTATCCGTCCGCACCACCGTTTCAAAGCGTTATAATGTAACATTATTTTTATCACAATGTGTTACGCCACTCTCTCATGTTTTTGCGACAGTGTGATGGCTCACAGACGGTCGGATAAACAGAGCCGGAACGGCCAACAGCGCCATCACCCAAAACGTACCGCCCTGCAAATGATCAAACAGGAAGCCGGACACCATGGTCATCACCGCAATACTCCCCCCCATCGCCAACGCGGAATATACCGCCTGCAACCGCAATACGTCACCTCCGCTGCGTGCCGCAATAAAGCGCATGGCGGCCAGGTGGCAGACGGTAAACGTACCACAGTGCAATATCTGTATCACAATCAGCCACGGCAGAGCCACCGTCGTCCCCATCAAACCCCAGCGCACCACGCCGCATACCGCGGAGAGCAGCAGGAGCTGTCTGGCACTCCAGCGTCGGAACAGGCGCTGGCTAAAGGTAAAAATGACGATCTCCGCGACAACACCCAGCGACCAGAGATAACCAATAATCGAGGCGGAATAGCCTGAATCCTGCCAATAAATCACGCTGAAACCGTAGTAAGCCGCATGCGCCCCCTGCAATAGCGATACGCAAAGTAGAAAACGCCATACCGCTGGTTCACTCAGTAATTTTTTCCATGGCGTGACGCTGGCAGATTGTGTCGTAGACGCAGTGGCCTGTGGCATCACACTCGGCTGTAACAACATGCCAAGCAGCATGGCGACAAGGCCCGTACTTAGGATCGCCAAGATGGCGGGATGCCCCCAAATAGCCACCAGCTCACCCGTCACAGCAGAGGCGATAACAAAGGCTATAGATCCCCACACGCGAACTTTGCCATAATCCATCGCTACCTGCTTTTGCCACGTGGCAGCCAACGCATCAGTCAGCGGCACCAGCGGCGCAAAAAACAGGTTAAACCCGATCATCACTATCATCAGCCACAGCCAGGCATTCCCCAGCCAGAAACCAACAGACAGCGCCAGTGACAGCAACGCCAGCCCACGCAATACCGTAATTAATTTGGACGGATCTTTCACGCTGGGCGTAATGACCAAACTACCGACGAAGCGCGCTACCAGCCCCGCCCCCAACAGCATACCTATCGACTCTGCGGACAACCCCTCACCTTTTAACCACCCGCCCCAAAACGGCAGGAAAACACCATAACAAAAAAAGTAGGTGAAATAGCTCAGCGCCAGCCAGCGCGTCGATTGCAAAACCATGATTCCTCCCTTTCGGTGACAAACTCCCCTAGCTTCGGCACTTTTTTTCCGGTTACTGTGTCAGAGAGCACACGGCGGCGCAACGCGTTATTCACTATGAAACGTGAACGGAGGCATTAGTCCACGCCATAAAAAACGCCAGCACTCAGGCTGGCGTTTGAGACGTTTTCCGACAGTGATATCAGAGAAAATGCCGAATTATGCGTAAACCGGGAAGCGGGCGCAGATATCCAGAACTTTCTGTTTCACGCGTTCAATGGTCGCTTCGTCGTTGATGTTGTCCAACACATCACAGATCCAGCCAGCCAGTTCACGCACTTCCGCTTCTTTAAAGCCACGACGCGTTGCCGCTGGCGTACCGATACGGATACCGGAAGTCACGAATGGGCTCTTCGGATCGTTAGGCACGCTGTTTTTGTTCACGGTGATGTTCGCACGGCCTAGCGCAGCATCAGCTTCTTTACCGGTCAGGTTTTTGCTAACCAGATCCAGCAGGAACAGATGGTTGCTGGTCGCGCCGGAAACCACGTTGAAGCCACGTGACAGGAAGACTTCTACCATTGCTTTGGCATTCTTCGCCACCTGCTGCTGATAAACCTTGAATTCAGGCTCCATCGCTTCTTTCAGCGCAACCGCTTTACCCGCGATAACGTGCATCAACGGGCCGCCCTGGCCGCCAGGGAAAACAGCGGAGTTCAGTTTTTTGTACAGCTCTTCGTCGCCGCCTTTCGCCAGAATCAGGCCACCGCGTGGGCCAGCCAGCGTTTTGTGCGTGGTGGTGGTCACGATGTGCGCATGAGGAACCGGGTTAGGGTAAACATCTGCGGCAATCAGACCGGCGACGTGTGCCATATCGACAAACAGGTAAGCACCGATGCTGTCAGCGATTTCGCGCATCTTCGCCCAGTCAACCACGCCAGAGTAAGCAGAGAAACCGCCGACGATCATTTTTGGCTTGTGCGTACGCGCCAGCTCAGCCATTTCGTCGTAGTCGATCTTGCCGCTTTCGTCGATGCCGTAAGGAATGACTTTATACAGTTTACCCGACAGGTTAACCGGAGAACCGTGCGTCAGGTGACCACCGTGCGCCAGGTTCATACCCAGAATGGTGTCGCCTGGTTGCAGCAGCGCGGTATAAACAGCAAAGTTAGCCTGAGAACCGGAGTGCGGCTGAACGTTGGCATAATCGGCACCGAACAGCGCTTTCGCACGATCGATCGCCAATTGCTCAACGATATCCACATACTCACAGCCGCCGTAGTAACGTTTGCCTGGATAACCTTCAGCATACTTGTTCGTCAGCTGAGACCCTTGAGCCTGCATAACGCGTGGGCTGGTGTAGTTTTCTGACGCAATCAGTTCAATGTGCTCTTCCTGACGCACCACTTCTTGCTCCATTGCTTGCCACAGCTCGGCATCATAATCGGCAATGTTCATTTCACGCTTTAACATCCGGATCTCCTGACTCAGCTAACATAAATATACTGGGAATTGACGGCCCATTTGGGAATTGGCCTACCCTTTTGGGGAATGGCGTATAGTGTAAACCGTTTTTCCCCAATGAAGATAGGTCTTGACAGAGGTTTTTACGCAAACGATTAGCTACAGGCGGCACAAGGCTTCAGCAAACATCTGTTGCGCGGCGACAAACGGATTTTTCTTCATTCTCATCCTGCTATTTCTTCATGTTATTCCTTCTGACCCACGCTAAAAGCCCCTACCACCAAAAAGGTAATTTACAGCGACGGACAAACCCAATAAGATGCATATAAAATACAACTTATAAGTCATGCAAATAAATAAGGAGTCACCATGCTGGATAACAACACTATCGCTATCGTTAAATCAACCATCCCTCTGCTGGCGGAAACCGGTCCGAAACTGACCGCACATTTCTACGATCGGATGTTTACGCATAACCCGGAGCTCAAAGATATTTTCAACATGAGCAACCAACGTAACGGCGATCAGCGGGAGGCGCTGTTCAATGCGATTTGTGCTTATGCGACGAACATCGAAAACCTGGCGGCACTGCTGCCCGCGGTTGAGCGCATCGCCCAGAAGCATGCCAGCTTTAATATTCAGGCCGATCAGTATCAGATCGTGGGTAATCATTTATTGGCAACACTGGATGAAATGTTTAGCCCCGGCCAGGACGTGCTGGATGCCTGGGGTAAAGCCTATGGCGTACTGGCGAACGTCTTCATCCAACGCGAAAACGATATCTACCGCAACACCGAAGCGAAAAACGGCGGCTGGAGTGGCGTGCGACCTTTCCGCATTGTGAACAAGCAGCCACAAAGTTCAGTGATCACCAGCTTTACACTGGAACCCACCGACGGCCAGCCTATCGCTGACTTTCAACCGGGCCAGTATCTGGCGGTTTACATCAAGCATGACAGTTTTGCCAATCAGGAAATTCGCCAATACTCTCTCACCCACGCACCGAATGGAAAGTCCTACCGGATTGCGGTTAAACGTGAAGCTCAGGGCACCGTTTCCGGCTATCTGCATGATACGGCTCGTGAAGGCGACATCATTCATGTGGCGGCTCCGCACGGCGACTTCTTCCTTGATATCCCCGCTACCACACCCGTTGCTCTGATTTCCGGTGGGGTAGGACAAACTCCGATGCTGGGCATGCTACATACGCTAAAACAGCAAGGCCACCAGGCTAAGGTATTATGGCTGCACGCGGCAGAAAACGGCGCAGCACACGCATTTGCTGATGAAATCGAACAGACAGGGCCATCACTACCGCAGTTTCAGCGCCACATCTGGTATCGGGAGCCACAGCAGACCGATCGTCCAGGCGAAGATTATCATCACAACGGGCTGATGCAGTTGGCTTCGCTAAAAGAGGAGTTAACCACACCAGATATGCACTATTACCTGTGTGGCCCAGTGGTTTTCATGCAGTTTGTCGCACAACAGTTGCTGGCTATGGGCATCCCCGCTGAGCAGCTGCATTACGAATGTTTTGGTCCGCATAAAGTTGTCTAACCCTCATTGATAACGGATCAAACCCAAAGGTCGCTTTTGCGGCCTTTTTTTTGTCTATACCCCAAATAATTCGAGTTGCAGGAAGGCGGCAAGAGAGGGAGTCCCGATGAGCTTACTCAGGTAAGTGATTCGGGTGAGTGAACGCAGCCAACGCACCTGCGGCTTGAAGTATTACGGGTATATCAAAACATCGCTTTCCCAGAAACACTTTATTGATCACAATTTTATGTGCCGATACACGGGTACTCCGCTAAAAAAGAGGTGGGTCACAAAAAAACAGACCTTATTAAAATAATATTTCATTTTTAATGAATAGTTATTTCATCAAAAGGTTCTGCGTTTAGGCATCGCCCTTGAATCGGCTTGGGTGCACAATAAAAGCCCCGATGTTTTCTCTAAAGGCCGTGACAAGAACGGTAAAAAATAGCGTTCTTTCTTTGATAACACTTGGGTTCATTAACCGTTTTCGATTAACCAACAAGGGATATGTCTGACCATGGCAAAACGTTTTTCAGAAAGTATGGCTTTAGCGTTGATACTTTCCGCCCCTTTCACACTGGTACACGCTAAAGCTCCCGCCGCTGCACACCAGACCGCCGCACCAGAGAGCGCTAAATTGCTGTCAGGTTCAACGTTGGGTGAAAAAACGGGATTATCCGGTAGCGTCACTGCTCGGGATATTCATCTACCCGCCACCATCATTATCAGAGACCAACAGGGCCAGAAGCGACAAACGCAGACCGATGAGCAAGGGAAATATCACCTTGATGTTTCAGGTCTCACGCCCCCGCTACGGGTTTTAGCCATTGAATCCGGTGGCAATAACTGTCTGTTAAATAATATATCCCGTGCAATCTGCCTGTCTGCAGTCGCACCCTCACTGCATGACGGTAAAGAAAATATCGCCAATATCAACCCACTGACTGACCGTATTACCTCAGATATCGCGGTAGCAGCGGGTTACATCGGCCCACAGCAGCTAACCGACGACACGGCATCACCAAAGCTCGACGCCGCAGCATGGAAAACCGCTTACGCCGATTTTCATGCCGGCTTTAATGGCGCATTAAAACAGGTTGGTATCAGCGCCCCCGCGCGCTTCGATCCCCTAACCTATCCCGCAAGCCAGCAGGACGCCGTCACTAAAATTGTCAACGTCATTAACCATAACCGCAATTATCACAACAATACGGGTTACTCCGGCCATACCGTGCTAACCGACAGCGCATTTCACCCGATTGTCGGCCTGAACGATAAAGGCGACTATGAACCATTAGACTATCGCTCTGCCCGCCAAAGCCTGGATGCCATCCAGAAAGCACAAACCCGTATTTTCCTCGTTGGCGATTCAACCGCGGCAACCTATGAAAAAATGCGCTTCCCGCGCATGGGATGGGGTCAGGTTTTTGAACAGCAGTTCAGTAAAAACAGTAGCGTGAAGGTCGTCAATGGTACGCGCGCGGGCCGCAGCTCACGCGACTATTTTTACGAGGGCTGGTTCCGCCAGATGCAGCCATTGATGAAGGAAGGTGACTTCCTATTTATACAAATGGGACACAACGATCAAAATTGCAACGGTGCAAAAGAAGTACGCGGCCCTGCTGATGTCGCGAATCTGTGTACTTACCCGAATGATGCTGCTGGGAAAAAACAGGCACCGCAGGGGAAAGCCGATATGTCATTCCAGACATCACTGGAACGCTACATCACTTTCGCACGTCAACACAAACTCACGCCAGTTCTGCTAACCCCGACCACTCGAGTGAAAACGGCTGAAGGGAAAAACGGCACACCTGCCGTACATAGCCACTTCACCAAACAAAATGCGGACAATGGCTATGCCTTCGTCGGCGATTACAGCCAAACCATCAAGGACACCGCAGAGGATAACAAGGTCATTTTGCTGGACGTTGAGCCCGCCACCATTGCGTTGGCAAATCAGGGCAACAGCGACCATTGGAAACAATACTGGCTGGTGATCGACCCCAAAAAATATCCTTACTATCGCGATCAGGCAGGTAGCCTGAGCAAACCAGACACCACCCATTTCCAGCAAAAAGGCGCTATTGCCGTGGCGGAGATTGTCGCTAACGCCATTCGGCAGGAACCCGCTTTAGCTGCTCTGGCGGAGAAAACCGTCAGCAAGCATAAGTAGTTACAGTCAGGCAAAACGATAAGACAGAACCACGCGCGGCGTTATTTAGCCGCGCGTTATAGACCTTCCTCTTTCCCTTACCGATTACAGGACTCTGGACATGATCAACACCCCACACCTCTGCAAGACGCTGACCTTAGCCATGTTAATTTCTTCCCCCTGGGCATTAGCACAGGCAGCCGACTATAATGCGCTGGTTTCCGCCAATGCAACGGACGCCAAGGCCTACAAAACCATTACTGAAGCGATTGCCAGCGCCCCGGCAGACAGCTCCCCGTTTGTTATCTATGTCAAAAATGGCGTATACCACGAACGCCTCACCATTACGCGCCCCAACATCCATCTACAGGGAGAAAGCCGTGACGGCACCGTGATCACCGCAACCACCGCCGCTGGGATGCTCAAACCCGATGGCAACAAATGGGGAACTTATGGCAGCAACACGGTGAAAGTTGATGCACCTGATTTCAGCGCCCGTTCACTGACTATCAGCAACGATTTCGATTACCCTGCCAATCAGGCCAAAGCCAATGATGATCCGACCAAATTAAAAGATTCGCAGGCCGTGGCACTATTGGTTGCCGAAAACAGCGATCGGGCGTGGTTCCATGATGTCAGCCTGACTGGCTATCAGGACACGCTGTATGTGAAAGGTGGGCGTAGCTTCTTCTCAAAATGCCGTATCAGCGGCACCGTTGATTTCATCTTTGGCAACGGCACTGCGCTGTTTGACGATTGTGACATCGTCGCCCGTAATCGTACCGACGTGAAAGATCAACCACTTGGTTACCTCACCGCCCCTAGCACTGACATTAAGCAAAAATATGGTTTGGTCATTATTAATAGTCAGGTGATTAAAGAGAAAGATGTGCCCGCAAAAAGCTATGGTCTGGGTCGTCCATGGCACCCAACGACCACCTTTGAGGATGGTCGTTATGCCGATCCTAACGCCATCGGCCAGACCGTTTTCCTGAACACCAGCATGGACGACCACATCTATGGCTGGGACAAAATGTCAGGCAAAGATAAACAAGGTGACAAAATCTGGTTCCATCCGCAGGACTCACGCTTTTTCGAGTATAAATCCAGCGGTTCAGGGGCAGAGAAAAACGATCAGCGCCGTCAGTTGAGCGAGGCGGAAGCGGCAGAATACACCGCAGATAAGGTATTAGCAGGCTGGGTTCCTACTGCACCTAAAGGGAAATAAAGGTAACGAAGCCAGCCTTCATCAGGCTGGCTTCACTATCCGTCATACTTCAAGCTACATATGCATTGGCTGCATGAAACGAGAATGATGTAGAGCATAAACGGTATTGCCGGGATGAGGCGAAACGATTAAATCGCTTCCTCGTCCTCTTCACCAGTACGAATACGAACAACGCGCGCCACATCAAAAACAAAGATTTTACCGTCGCCGATTTTACCCGTCTGCGCGGTCTGTGTGATGGTTTCAACACAGGTATCAACAATATCATCCGACACAACAATTTCGATTTTTACTTTCGGCAGAAAATCGACCATGTATTCTGCACCACGATACAGCTCGGTGTGGCCTTTCTGGCGACCAAAGCCTTTAACTTCCGTTACCGTCATCCCTGTGATGCCCACTTCAGCTAACGCTTCACGCACATCGTCCAGTTTGAACGGCTTAATAATCGCATCAATTTTCTTCATGGAGGAACCTTTGTGTTATCTATGTTGCGGCCAAAGCCGAGCATCAGCAAATAAACAGCATGTCAGAACTCAGGCGGACAATCTATACCCGTCATACTTCAAGCTACTGGTGAATTGTGGGCACTGACCCACACCACACTGCATTACAGGCGCCCTACCTGCGCTCTCAGCGCTAATCTTTAAAATCGTTGGCATCCAGTTCGTGCCGGCCCAACAGTTTATAAAATTCCGTTCGATTACGCCCGGCCATTCGCGCAGCCTGCGTCACGTTACCTTTTGCGATCTGTAGTAGTTTTCGCAAATAGTTAAGTTCAAACTGATGGCGCGCTTCAACAAACGTCGGCAGCGCGGTATTTTCACCTTCCAGTGCCTGTTCAACCAGTGCATCGCTGATTACCGGCGCGCTGGTTAACGCCACACACTGTTCGATAACATTCACCAACTGACGCACGTTACCCGGCCAACTTGCCGTCATCAAGCGCTTCATCGCATCCGTTGAAAAGGTGCGCACAAAAGGCTTGTGACGATTGGCGGATTCACGCAGCAGATGATTTGCCAACAGCGGGATATCTTCGGCACGTTCATGCAGCGCTGGCAGCTTCATATTCACCACGTTGAGCCGATAATACAGATCTTCACGGAATTCGTTTTTTTCCATCGCCTTCGGCAAATCACGGTGCGTGGCGGAAATAATCCGCACGTCGATGTCCAGATCGCGATTGCTCCCCAGCGGGCGGACTTTTCGCTCCTGCAAAACACGCAGCAGCTTAACTTGTAAAGACAGCGGCATATCGCCGATTTCATCTAAAAACAGCGTACCGCCTTCTGCCGCCTGAAAAAGCCCTTCACGGCTGCTAACCGCGCCGGTAAAAGCCCCTTTCGCGTGACCGAACAGCTCCGACTCCAGCAGCGGTTCCGGCAGCGCACCGCAGTTAATCGCGATAAACGCTTTTTTCGCTCGTGGGCTTGCGGCATGAATGGCCTGAGCCAGCACCTCTTTCCCGGTGCCGCTCTGACCATTAATCAACACGCTAACGTCGGACTGTGCCACCATTCTGGCCTGTTCCAGCAGACGTAACATTATTGGGCTACGCGTCACGATAGTTTCACGCCAGCTTTCATCACCTGCCGGTGCAGATAACGCCATCGCTTCATCGATGGCTTTGTAGAGCGCATCGCGGTCAACGGGCTTCGTGAGAAAGCTGAATACGCCCTGTTGCGTCGCCGCAACCGCATCGGGAATGGAACCGTGGGCGGTTAAGATGATCACCGGCATCCCCGGCTGATAGCGCTGGATTTCGGAAAACAACGCCATGCCATCCATTTCATCCATACGAAGATCGCTGATCACCAGGTCAAACGTCTCGCGCGTTAACAGCCGCAGCGCCTCCTGGCCGCTCTCCGCCGTCATCACGCTAAACCCTTCACTCGTCAGGCGCATTCCCAATAGCTTCAGCAGGCTGGGGTCATCATCCACGAGCAACAAACTCGCCGTTTTTCGGGCTGTCATTGTCTTGTTGATTCCTTCGTCGTCGATTTGTCCGTATGTGACCCAATTGGCGGCGTATAGGTGTCATCCGCATCAACGGGCTCATTTCTGAGTTTCGTGGCCGAATTGCGTGAACTATCTCTATTTACCCCCGCACTGCCACGGTGATCGGCATCGTTATCCGGCATTTCCCCTGACAACTGCTTACGGGATGATAGTTGACGTTCAATATCCGTCAGGTTTTCCAGTTTTTGCGTGGTCGTTTCTAATTGATATTGCAGGTGATTTTGCTGCACCCGCAGAGTGTCTAGCTGTTTGTCACTGGATTCCTGTAAACGCTTATAGCGCAGACGCTCATCCGATAGTGCCAGAAATAGCGTTTGTCTATCACGCCAGGTTTGCATCAACGGGCGCAGCGCCGCAGGGAAAGCCAGACGATATAAATTGATTTGTTCCAGCACCTGACGTCGTTCAGCCTGAGTAATACCGGCATTGTCCAGTAAAATACCCTGCTTAAACGCATTTTCCCAGCTATCTCCCGCGGCCTGCTCAGCTTCTTCACGAGCCTGAAACTGGGTCAGACGCCCCGCACAATCCATCGCCCGCAACCAATAAAGTGCGTTGTTCATGGATTCGCGATCGTCTATCTGCCACAAATGCTCACATTGCGCGATACGGAAATCGGCGACCTGTTCTTTCGGCGGTGTACCTTCTATTTCCAGCAGCGCAGTGCCGCTGTTCACATTGCTATTGCACGCAGCCAAAACAAACGGCGACGACAGCAGCACCGCCTTCAACAGACAGGAAAATGGTCTATCCGCCAGCCATCCCTTCATAAACCCTACATTCATTATCTATTCATTCTCGGACTTTATTCATTATCGGACAATAAGGGCAGTTCGATGCGGAAACACACATCAGCATAGTCCACGGTAATTAGGCTAAGCTCACCACGCATACGACGGATGCAATCGCGCGCAATACTCAAACCGAGCCCGCTACCTTTTACCGCGCCACGACGCTGATGGCTTCCCTGATAAAAGGGCTCAAAAATCATGCTCCGCTCGGCATCAGGAATGGACGTACCGCTATTGGCGACGTCAATCTGAACGCGATTACCAATCTGACGGCTATAAATCCAAATGTTACCGGATTCCTTACCGTAGTGCACCGCATTGGAATAGAGATTATCAATCACTCGCATCAACAGCGTCGTTTCCGCCCAACAATGCCCAACGGCCAGCGTTACATCGGTATGAATCATTTTGGTGCGAGCAGGGAGACTGTGGGATGACACGACAATATCGACGATTTCTTCGATTTCAACACGCTCCAGCTCGGTCGGCGTATCTGCCAGTTTGCGGTTATAGTCCAACAGTTGATCGATCAGCTGTAACAGGTGGCGGCTGCTGCTATCGAGAATAGCGACAACTTCCTTCTGGTCGGCAGTCAGTGGGCCAACCACCTCATCAGCCAGCAGTTCGGTCCCTTCCCGCAGACTGGCCAGCGGCGTCTTTAGCTCATGGGAAATGTGACGTAAGAACTCATGCCGCTGTGACTCCAGCCAGGACAGACGCTCACTCAGCCAGATAATGCGCTGCGCCAGCGTCCGAATCTCACGCGGGCCTTTGAACGTGCTGGTGTTCCCCAGCGAACGGCCTTCACCAAGACGGTTAATCATCCGCTCTACGCCATTAACTGGGCCGATAATCATCCGCGTAAAAAGAGCGACCAGCAGCACGCTGACCAGAAACAAGAGCAACGCCTGCCAACCAAAGAACTGGCCGCGTTCGGAAATAGCTTGCTGAAGCTGTTGCCCGCGAGAGAAAACGACGTCACGCGTCACCTGCACCATCTGTCCGTTAGCGCGAGAGAATCCTTCCAGCAGGCTGGACGCCGTTTGTTCCGGGCCGCTGTTATGACAGCGTATTTCGCTGAGCTGAGTCAGGAGTTGACGTAACGTCTGATAATAACGGGGATCGGGAAGCACCCGTGCGTGGGAGTCCAGCATTTGCGAATACTGTTTACGCTGGTTCTGGTAGAGCGTCGCCAGCGTCTGGTCATCTAATACACAGTATTGCCGGTAGCTACGCTCCATCGCCAGCGCTACGCTGGTCATCGCCTCACTGCGGCGGGCATCCGCCAGCGTCGTCCGATTAATATCCGCAGCCTGTTCGCTCAGCATGTTTAAGCTTTGATATGCCTGATAAGCCAGTACCAACAGCGGCAGCAGCACCAACAAGAATGCCATAATGACTAATTGCCGCAGGGAACGTGGAAATAAACGCCATCGTTTCAAAGAAATCATCTCGTTACCTATCGAATCCGCTCTGATGCTAACTGAGTCTTATAAAAGTTCAATGTTTTCCCTTACGACATGCGCAACGCTTCGCAATACGGCATGAATACCAATGTAACGCTATAGAAAGTAACGCCGTAAAAAGCAATCAGGGGGGATTCTCTGGGGATGTGGCGAGTAAAAACGTCACGCGGCCAGAAGAATCGCTCCCTCTGGCCGCGTAACTGAATAGGCGGTGCCTCACTCAACGTGTCGTCCGATGCTTGATAACGTTCGTTTTCACGTACTGTTATCGGTCTGGTGGACGATAGGCACCCTTTCTTTTGGCATCATTCCAGATGTTATGAGCGAAAATGTTTGCCAGTTAGCAACGCAATCATAACCAGTTGAATGAGCAACGTTGATTAAAATGCATGTATCATGCCAACATCAAAAAAGAAAAAATAACCATTTGATTAATAATATTTTTTATTATTAATTTTATCCAAAAACAGATTACCCAAAATTAAAACAGCGATAATATGCGTAAAAGAGACGATTTATGTCGCTAAAAACAGACAGCTTTATAACACCGCCACAGCACCCATATAAATCAATCAGTTAAATGTCACCAATTAGAGACAATAAAAAACCAGTTCGTCGCAAAAAAACGACAAACCGAGATAACAGAGGTAAAAAAGGGGCCGAAGCCCCTTTCTCTCACTGACGTTAACTCAGCCCAACTGTCTACGTGCGTTGCGGAACATACGCATCCACGGGCCATCCTCGCCCCATTCTTCTGGATGCCAGGAGTTACTAACGGTACGGAACACGCGTTCAGGATGCGGCATCATGACAGTTGCCCGACCACTCGTGCTGGTTACCGCCGTGATACCGTTTGGCGACCCATTCGGGTTAGCCGGATAATTCTCGGTTACCTGCCCGTAGTGGTTGATATAGCGCAGAGCTACCAGACCGTGCTCTTCAATCGCCGCTAAATGCACATCGTCACGGACTTCAACCAGCCCTTCACCGTGTGAAACAGCAATTGGCATGCGAGATCCCGCCATGTCATTCATAAACAGCGACGGGCTTTTCTCCACTTCAACCAGACTGAAACGCGCTTCAAAGCGATCGGATTTATTGCGGACAAAGCGCGGCCAGAGATCGGCCCCCGGAATTAATTCACGCAGGTTAGACATCATCTGGCAACCGTTACATACGCCCAGCGCCAGCGTCTGCGGACGCAAGAAGAATTCAGCGAATTCATCACGCACGCGAGAGTTGAAAAGAATAGATTTAGCCCAGCCTTCACCCGCGCCCAGCACGTCACCATAAGAGAAGCCGCCACACGCAACCAGCGCTTGGAAATCCTTCAAGTTACAGCGATTCGCCAGCAGGTCACTCATATGGATATCGATGGCATCAAAGCCAGCACGGTGGAACGCCGCCGCCATTTCTACGTGGGAATTCACCCCCTGCTCACGCAGGACTGCCACTTTAGGCCGAACATTCTTAGCAATATAAGGTGCGGCGATATCTTCCTGCGGGTTGAAGGTCAGCGATACATTCAGGCCTGGGTCGTTATCATCCTGTCTGGCGATGTGTTCCTGATCGGCACACTGCGGGTTATCACGCAGGCGCTGCATCTGCCAGCTGGTTTCAGCCCACCAGCGGCGCAGCGTCGAACGGCTTTCCTGATAGACCGCTTCAGCCCCCTGATTGATGGTGAAACGCGTTCCTTCTTCGGCATAACCAAGATAATGCACGCAATCGGCCAAACCGTGCAGCGCCAGAACGGCGTTGACTTCGGCACGACGCGCTGCCGGAATCTGGATTACGGCACCCAACTCTTCGTTAAACAGCGTCGCCAGCGTATCTTCACCCTGAGACGCAATATCGACAGTGACGCCACAGTGGCCAGCAAACGCCATCTCTGCCAGCGTCACCAACAGACCGCCGTCTGAACGGTCGTGGTAGGCCAGAAGCGCCTTATCAGCAACCAGTTGTTGCATCGCGTTAAAGAAGCCTGCCAATTGCTCTGGGCTATGAACATCTGCCGTCTTGCGACCCAGTTGGCGATAAACCTGCGCCAGCGCCGTCGCACCTAATGCTTTATTGCCTGCACCCAGATCGATCAGCAGCAGCGCATTATCCTGCCCGGTACGCAGCTGTGGCGTTACCGTGTTACGCACGTCTTCCACACGGGCAAATGCAGAGATAACCAGAGACATCGGCGAGGTAACCGCGCGATCTTCACCGTCTTCCTGCCAGCGAGTTTTCATCGACATGGAGTCTTTACCCACTGGGATCGTCAGACCCAGCGCCGGACACAGTTCTTCGCCCACGGCTTTTACCGCATCGTACAGGCCAGCGTCTTCACCTGGATGCCCTGCTGCCGCCATCCAGTTTGCAGACAGCTTCACGCGAGTCAGCGGGCCGATATGCGTAGCAGCAATGTTCGTCAGCGCCTCACCTACCGCCAAACGCGCGGAGGCCGCAAAGTTACGCAGCGCAACGGGCGCACGTTCGCCGATAGACATCGCCTCGCCGTAATAGCTATCAAGGCTAGCGGTAGTCACCGCACAGTCAGCCACTGGCACCTGCCACGGCCCGACCATCTGATCGCGTGCCACCATACCGGTAACAGAGCGGTCGCCAATGGTGATCAGGAAGGTTTTTTCCGCGACGACCGGTAAGTGCAGCACGCGCTCGACCGCTTCGGCCAGATAAATTTCGTCACGCTGTAACGGTGTGCCTTCTACCTGTTTGCGCTCTACATCACGCAGCATCTTCGGTGTTTTACCCAGCAGCACATCCAGCGGTAAATCGATAGGTTTGTTGTTGAAGTGACGATCGTTCATCGTCAGATGCAGTTCTTCCGTCGCTTCACCAATCACCGCATAAGGCGCGCGCTCACGGCGGCAAATGTCATCAAACTGTGCCAGTTGCTCTGGCGCAACCGCCAGAACGTAGCGTTCCTGCGACTCGTTACACCAGACTTCCAGCGGGCTCATGCCCGGCTCGTCGTTCAAAATATCACGCAGTTCAAAGCGACCACCGCGACCACCGTCGCTCACCAACTCAGGCATTGCGTTAGACAAACCGCCCGCACCGACATCGTGAATGAACAGGATCGGGTTGGCTTCACCCAATTGCCAGCAGCGGTCGATCACTTCCTGACAGCGACGCTCCATTTCTGGGTTATCACGCTGAACAGAAGCAAAATCCAGATCCGCATCAGACTGACCCGATGCCATGGAAGACGCAGCCCCCCCACCCAGACCGATATTCATGGACGGCCCGCCCAGTACAATCAGTTTAGCGCCAACGCTAATTTCGCCTTTTTTGACGTGATCGCCACGGATGTTACCAATACCGCCCGCCAGCATGATCGGTTTATGGTAGCCGCGCAGTTCTTCGCCATTGTGGCTATCAACACGTTCTTCATAGGTACGGAAATAGCCGGTCAGTGCAGGACGGCCGAATTCGTTGTTAAATGCCGCGCCGCCTAATGGGCCTTCGGTCATGATATCCAGTGCGCTGACAATGCGCTCTGGCTTGCCAAACTCTTCTTCTTCCCACGGTTGGATAAAGCCAGGAATACGCAGGTTCGATACCGAGAAGCCAACCAAGCCGGCTTTCGGCTTAGAGCCACGACCCGTTGCGCCTTCATCACGGATTTCGCCGCCAGAGCCAGTCGCCGCGCCCGGCCACGGAGAAATCGCGGTTGGGTGGTTATGCGTTTCCACCTTCATCAGGATATGTGCGTCTTCCTGATGGTAAGCGTATTGCCCATTGGCATCGGTGTAGAAACGGCCAACGGCGGAACCTTCCATTACAGCGGCGTTGTCTTTATAGGCAGAGAGAACGTGATCGGGCGTGTGTTCAAAGGTATTTTTGATCATTTTGAACAGTGATTTCGGCTGCGTTACGCCGTCGATTACCCAATCCGCGTTAAAAATCTTGTGGCGGCAGTGCTCAGAGTTCGCCTGTGCGAACATGTACAGTTCGATGTCGTTAGGGTTGCGTCCCAGTTTGGTGAAGGCGTCCAGCAGATAATCAATTTCATCTTCCGCCAATGCCAGCCCCAGACGGACATTCGCCTCTTCCAACGCCTGACGCCCTTGCAGCAGAATTTCGATACGTTTAAAAGGGGCGGGTTGATGATGGGAGAACAGCGCTTCGGCCTGTTTCAGGTCGCTAAATACGCTTTCCATCATTCGGTCATGCAGCAATGCCCCCAGTTGCTGCCACTGTTCATCGCTCAGCGTAGGCGCATGAATATAGAAAGCCAGACCGCGTTCCAGACGCAGTACTTTGCTTAATCCACAGTTATGGGCAATGTCCGTTGCTTTGGAAGACCACGGTGAAATGGTGCCAGGACGCGGTGTGACCAGTAACAGACGACCTTGCGGCTCGTGCTCCGCGAGAGAAGGACCATACTTCAGCAAACGTGTCAGTTTGGCCTGTTCATCGTTGTTCAGCGGGGCGCTGACATCGGCGAAATGTACGTATTCAGCATAGATATCGCTGACCGGCAAAACGTGCTCTTTGCAGCGGACCAGCAATTTATTAATACGAAAAGCCGATAAAGCAGGTGAACCACGCAGTATTTCCATAATCTAAAGTTCTCTCGTCTTCGATGCACTGGCTGCGATACAGCCACTGGGCACAACAGGGGGGAAACGCGCACATTATAGAGAATCCTTCCCTCGGACGAAACCGTTTGCGTGGCGATAATTTCACTTCGCATCCGCCGAATGATTAATCGGTGACCAAATCAATAAAAGTTGCACACTGGCGGTTTGTTAAGCAAAATGCCCCCACTCTGGGAAATGACGTATAAAAAAACTGCCGTTACAGACAGCCTGGCCATCCGGTCGCCGAGAGATAACTATTTGAAGCCTTTAAAATTAAATTATTTTTTCATCGGGATTATCACGTTACTACTGGCGTTAGCGCTATGGCCTAGCATTCCCTGGCGCAGCAGTCAGGATGTACAGCTCAGGCAGATCCTCTCACGCGGCGAGTTACGTATCAGCACCGTTAACTCACCGCTGACTTATGCTATGAGCAACGGTTCCCCGACAGGTCTGGACTATGAACTGGCAAAACGTTTTGCCGATTATCTCGGCGTCAAGCTGGTGGTCTCGTCACGCAAGAATCTTGACGAACTGTTCGACGATCTGGACGGTGACGATGCAGATCTGCTAGCTGCCGGGCTGATTTACAATCATGAGCGTCTGGAACGTTTCCGTGCTGGCCCGACCTACTACTCCATCTCACAGCAGATGGTCTACCGCCTCGGTTCACCTCGCCCAAAAACGCTGGATAAACTGCAAGGCCGCCTCGTTGTCACATCAGGCTCCGCCCATGCGGCAACCCTGCGCGATTTAAAAGCAGAGAAGTACCCACAGTTGAGCTGGGAATCCGCCTCCGATCAGAGCACACAGGAATTACTGAAACAGGTTGCCGACGGCAAACTGGACTATGCACTAGGTGACTCAGTGACCATCGGTCTGATGCAACGTATCCATCCGCAGCTCGCCGTCGCCTTCGATCTTAGCGACGAAGAGCCGGTCACCTGGTATATGCGTCGATCGCACGATGACAGTCTGTCTGCTGCCCTATTGGATTTTTTCAGCAAGGTTGTCGAAGATGGTACGCTCGCACGCCTGGAAGAAAAATATCTTAGCCACGTTGGTGAATTTGATTACGTCGATACCACCACGTTTCTGAGTGCCATTGATGAAACGTTGCCGGACCTGCGCCCGCTGTTTGAAAAATACGCCACCGATATCGACTGGAAACTGCTAGCCGCCATCTCCTATCAGGAGTCACACTGGAACCCGCTGGCAACCTCCCCTACCGGCGTGCGCGGGCTGATGATGCTAACGCGTAACACGGCAGAAAGCCTGAACGTGACCGATCGCGTCGACCCAGAGCAGAGTATTCGCGGCGGCGCACAATATATGTCAAATATGATGCAGAAAATGCCAGACACCATTCCCGAAGATGAAAAAATCTGGTTTGCGCTGGCATCCTACAACATGGGGTACGCCCATCTGCTTGATGCACGTAAATTGACCGAGAAACAAAAAGGCAATCCTGACAGTTGGGTAGACGTAAAAATGCGCCTGCCAATGCTGAGCCAGAAGCGCTATTACACGCAAACCACCTACGGCTACGCTCGCGGGCAAGAAGCCTATAACTATGTGGAAAACATTCGGCGTTATATGGTGAGCCTGGAAGGTTATTTGATAGAAAAAGAAGCCAAAGCTCAGCAACAAACCCAGATTGCGCAAGGCTATCCAGCGGTCCCTCTCACCAAAGTACCGGAATAATCGTGCCTTAATAGGACTATTCCCTAAATAATTCGAGTTGCGTGGCAAAACGTTAGCATTTTGAACAACGCTATGCGTTGGCCCGTTAGGGCAAGGCCCATTTATGGCCTTGTAACGCGGCCAACGCACAAGCAGCTTGAAGTATGACGGGGATACGCTACTCCTGCGCGGCGTTTTTTTCTGCGGCACGTCGGGCTTTATGCTGTTCACGACGCAAGCGAAAAAATGCGCTGAGCGTTGCAGAGCATTCATCGGCCAGCACACCCGATTCAATCACAATCTGATGATTCATACCGGGGTGGCGCAGAATGTCCAACAGCGATCCCGCCGCACCCGTTTTCTCATCTGACGCACCATAAACCAGACGACCAATGCGGCCATGTATCATCGCGCCCGCACACATGATGCACGGCTCCAACGTGACATACAGCGTGGTCTCCAGCAGGCGGTAGTTCTGCAACACTAACCCTCCCTGCCGCAGTGCCATAATTTCAGCGTGTGCGGTAGGATCGTGATGCCCTATCGGCCGATTCCACCCTTCGCCAATCGCTTCGTTATCCAACACCAGCACCGCGCCAACCGGGACTTCGCCTTCATTTTGAGCGCGCTGAGCCAGCGTCAATGCATAACGCATCCAGTATTCATCATTATGCAGGCTAGTCACATTTCCTCACTCAATCATTCGCATTTTTGGCGGCGCATTATACCTATATGGTTGGCGTATTGAAGGCGTTACTCCAGTTGTTGCAGACTTCCTTCGGGCGTCACCCGCCAGCGGTGTTCGCAAAAATAAAGCAATGGGTTGTCCTGCTTGCTATCACTGTAACCGCTGTAGAGCTTGAGCGGTGCGCCTAAACGCTGTTCCATCTGCGTCACTTTTTCATGCCCGAGACAGCGCAGCGTGAGTACCCAGCCGCCATAGCGACGGGTAATCTGACTCCCCATCAGGCGCACGCCAGATAGAAAAGGCGAATCGTGATAGACCTGTTCTACCAGCCGCTGTGGCGATCCCGTCACCAGCCAAACCTGTGCATCACTGTCTTCAAGATAGCTTTTCAACCGCTGTTGAACTTGCGGAAACGGGATAACATCGCGACGAAATGCACCGACAAACTGCTTTTCAAGCTGGGCAAGGCAGTCTTCGTCACGCCCAAACGTAATCGCCCACAGCAACCCGCTCATCGGCCAGCGCGCCGCGCGCCCCCGAATCAATAACCCAAGCCCTATCACCGGCAATAGCGGAATAACCAAAATGAGGTTTAACGGCAACCGACGAAGCAAGAAACGCAAAAAACTGCCAAACATATCCTGCTGATGCAACGTGCCATCCAGATCAAAAAAAACAATGCGTCGCGCTCGCTTATCACTCAAAACATCTCCCCCGACTTACACCAAAATAGTCTTATCCGCTAATCAGCGCCTCACGCAGATAGCCGTTGTGCTGCTTCAGGCGTTCACGCGCCGTCTCCACATCAATATTAGCCAGAAGCATCAGAATCGCAGGCTTGACGTCATTATCGGCCTGTACCAGCACCTGCCGAGCCGTATCCTGCTTTGCGCCCGTCGCTTCCATCACGATACGGCAAGCCCGATCCAACAGCTTCACATTGGTCGCCTTCACATCGACCATCAAATTTTGGTACACCTTCCCCAGCTTAACCATTACGCCAGTAGAAATCATATTCAGGACTAATTTTTGCGCCGTTCCCGACTTCAGTCGCGTTGAGCCTGTTAACGCTTCCGGGCCGACCACGGGAGATATCGCCACCTGCGCTTCCTGTGCGATCGGGGAGTCTGGGTTACAAGAGATTGCCGCCGTCCGGCAACCTACATGACGCGCATAGCGCAATGCACCCATCACATACGGCGTCCGACCCGATGCCGCAAGACCAATCACCATATCAGCGGCGGTTAAACCCAGCGCTTTTAAATCAGCCTCACCCAGTGCAGCATCGTCTTCCGCACCTTCTACCGCCTTAAGCAACGCGCCCGGCCCGCCAGCAATCAGACCGATAACCAGCCCGTGCGGCACACCAAACGTCGGCGGACATTCCGATGCATCCAGCACCCCCAAACGGCCACTAGTACCGGCTCCCAGGTAGATCAGTCGTCCCCCCACCTGTAATGAGGCCGTAGCCAGATCGACTGCCTCGGCGATCGCGGGTAAAACCAGCGCAATCGCTTCAGGCACTTTCCGATCCTCCTGATTAAAGGCGTGCATCATCTCCAGCGTAGAGAACTGATCCAGCGACATTGTTGCTGGATTACGGGTTTCAGAAACCAGTTTTCCTAAATTAAGATGCTCTCTATCCATCCTGTCTGAACTCATTCTGATACCTCATGCCTTATGCCAGCGTTCTTTCAACGATTTTCACCACTATAATCGCTTTGGAGCTCTGAAAAAGTAAGCTATTCTGCATCGTAGCATCGAATTCACTCTCCACATTCATCTCGCAAGGTAAACAGAGAAACCTCAGTGCGACTCTCCGGGTTCAAGATCTCCAGTTACACGCTGTTCTTTATTAGCTGTCTGCTGTTTCTGCTGGCGGGTTCTCTACGTGCGGACTGGGATTTTATTACCATTAATCAGCGAACCGAGCAGCTTTATGGCCCGGCAACGCCCGATGCTCGCCGTCGGATAAATGAATGGCAGACGCTGTTGGTGAATTCCCGCAATAAAGACGAAAAAGCGCTGCTGAGTATCGTGAATCAGTTTTTCAACGATCGTATGCTGTTTCGCGATGATATTGTCGTCTGGAATCAGGAAGATTACTGGGCAACACCGATTGAAGCGCTGCGTAAAGGCGCTGGAGACTGTGAGGATTATGCGCTTGCCAAGTATTTTACGCTGCGTCATTTAGGCGTCTCTGCGGACAAATTGCGCATCACTTATGTTAAAGCCCTGCGCCTGAATAAAGCGCATATGGTGGTTACCTATTACCCCACACCAACCTCGATTCCGCTGGTGCTGGATAATCTGACCGATAAGATCCAACCTGCGACAGAGCGCAACGATTTAGTGCCGGTGTATGCCTTTAACGGCGGTGGTCTCTGGCTGCCGGGAGCAAGCGGCAGCAATAAACGCGTCGGTGACAGTAAACGACTTTCACGCTGGCAGGATGTATTAACCAAAATGCGTGCCGAAGGGTTTTCAATTGAGGAGTAAAGGTAGGCTATGTCTTTATACAAACAATTACTGATAGCCATCTGCCTGTTCGTGCTAATCATTTTCAGCGGGAGTTTCTTCGTCAGCCTGGAAAATTCGCGCGAACAATACAATAACCAGCTTCACTCTCATGCACAGGATGCCGCTACTGCACTTGGGCTTTCCCTGACGCCGAATATTGATGACCCGGCGATGGTGGAGCTGATGGTCAGCTCAATTTTCGACAGCGGCTATTTTTCCAGTATTCGCGTGCGAGATTTAAAAACCGGCAGCGTCACGCTGGAACGCACCGCCTCGCCGGATATCCCTGACGTACCGCTCTGGTTTGTCCGATTAGTGGATCTTCAGCCCGGCGCCGGCGAAGCCATTGTGATGCGAGGTTGGGAACAGGCAGCAAAAGTCGAAGTGGTCAGCCACCCGATGTTCGCCGTAACCCGGCTGTGGCGTAGCAGTACGGCTACCTTCCTGTGGCTGCTTGGCTGCGGCACGCTGGGCGTGCTCATCGGCGCGCTATTCCTGCGCCGCCAGCTACGTCCGCTCGATTATATTGTCGATCAATCGCTGGCAATTACCCGTCGTGAATTCCTTAGCCAGCCGGATTTACCCAATACGCCAGAATTCCGCCGCGTCGCGCAGGCAATGAACCTGATGGTCAGCAAACTCAAGACGCTGTTTGAAGAGGAAGCAGAGCGAAGCGAGCGCTTACGTCAGGAAGCTTATCAAGATCCACAAACCGGGCTAAATAACCGCCGTGCATTTGATATGCAATTCAACGACAAGCTAGCCGATGAAGAAACTGCCCCCGGCTTTCTTATTATGATTCGCGTACAGGATTTGGCGGGCATGAACCAGCGGTTGGGTGGCCAGCGTACCGATGCGCTATTAGCCTCTGTCGGCCATATCCTGCGCAAAACGCAAAAACAGCACACGAATACGGAGAGTCTCTTGGCACGCATTCGCGGTGGAGAGTTTGCGCTGTTCTGTCCTGGATTGGTCGATAAAGAAGCCTATGCGCTGATTGGCGAACTGACACGCAACATCGAAACCCTACATCTGACAGGTGAAACCGATGTTTCTCCTGTCGCTCAATTCGGCATGGTGCCCTTCCGCCCCGGCGACACCGCGCAATCCCTGTTTATTCAGGGCGATCAGGCGCTCACTCGGGCCGAAAGCGATACCGATACTACCGCCACTCACGCCATTCCGTCGGTCAGTGCCGAACAGGTCGAAACCGATCGTTATATGTGGTTTAACCTGCTCGATCCTATCCTTGAGCAGGAGCGTTTACAGCTTTTCCTGCAACCCGTTGTCGCGTGTGACGATCCCAGCCAGATATTACATCACAAAGTACTGGCTCGTATTCAGGATGAGCAAGGAAACAGCATCGTAGCAGGCCGTTTCCTGCCGTGGATTCAACGCTTCGGCTGGGATACTCGTCTGGATCAGACCATGCTGCGCGAAGTGCTGGACTACCTCCGCCAACACGATGGCAACCTCGCACTCAGCCTGTCCGGTACCACGGTCTTGGATCTTCATCTACTCGCCGATCTGCTTGCTCCGCTGAAGCATCAGCCAGACGTCGCCAGACGGCTGATTTTGGAACTGGATGAGAATCAACTGCCAGATAGCGTCCAGTTGGAAGCCTTAATCAAGCTGTTGAATGAGCATGGCTGTGCGCTGGGGCTACAGCACTTTGGTGGACGCTTTAATATGATCGGCAACTTGTCCCAGTGGGGGCTGGCTTACCTGAAAGTCGATGGCAGCTACATCCGCAATATCGATCAGGAAAGCGATAAGCAAATGTTTATCGAAGCACTGTATCGTGCCACCAACAGCATTGCCCTACCGCTTATCGCCGAACGCGTTGAAACCGCAGGTGAGCTGAAAGTGCTTCAGGAAATGGGATTACAGGGCGCAATGGGACGACTGCTGGGAGAACCGATGCCAGCGCTCAAGGCTTGACGCCATTTTGGCTAGTGGTATTTCGCCGCCCCGGCTTCCTCCCTTGCAGAGAGAAGTCGGGATCGACGTTAAAACATAATCTATCTAAAGCACCATCTACTTAGAACACGATCGCTTTAAAACATCGTTTCTTCATCATCGCCAATCAGTTTGTTCAGCCCACCATTCAGCGCTTCGCGCGCCTGAGCGCGGTTGATCAACTTCAGCTGCGCTGCCTGAGGGAAATCGGTAATACTAACTACGCCTTTCTGGATCAAAACCTGAATTAAATCTTCCAGTACGCGCACCATTTCCAGATCGCTTTGCTGTAGTTGCTGCAAGCTGGACATCGCCGTCTGATGGCTCCGGAACCAGGCCAACGCCTCACGCGAATCGTCAGGCAGTTCACCATTCATGTCAGAAAAAGGACTCTTTTCTACCTTTATTAGATGCCCATCACTGTCGCGCTGGATATAAAACATTTTCAGAGACCTTTTACGTTTTCGATAAAGTAGGGAGCCTAGACAGGCTCCGCCTTTTCCATCAGTGGGACTGTTCCGGTTTATTAACCAAACTTTCAAGCGATGGTAATGCGCCGTTATAATGTTCCAACGTAATCGACACCGCAACCGTTCCGCCGTTATTGGCCGTAAAGTTCCCCGCCGTGCTCACCTCAATGACCGGAGACCCCTGATTATCCGTGATGCGAATATAGCGACTGATATCGGTTCCTTGCTCCAACTCACCAATCAGATCGCTTAAATCTATCCGATCGCCCTCTTTGGCATTAAAGTCTTTGATTACGTCATTGCCGATGTCGCCAGCCTGCCATTTAAAGGTATCTGCCCCAGCTCCGCCGATGAGCGTATCCCCTCCAGCACCGCCGATCAGGATGTCGTCTCCGCTACCACCGTAGAGCAAGTCATTCCCTGCACCACCGTAGAGGGTATCATTTCCTCCCTGACCGAAAAGGATATCATCCCCGTCACCGCCGTTGAGTATGTCATTCCCCCCTTTGGCTGACGACAGATCAAACTCCGTGCTATGCGACGCAATATAGTTATGCATGTCCTTTGTCGTCGGAACACCCGTTTGCATACCCAATTGCTTACCGATGTAGTTTTGTAAAGCCGTGATACCGTTACCGTCGATGTTAGGGAACGACACGACATCGCCGAACAGGACATCATCATTATATGTACCGGATATCGTCTCGTTACCTGCCGATCCGACACTCAATCCATATTGCTCAGCGCCTTCCGCCGAATAGCCCGTTGCCGTATCGTGGTTGCCCATTTCTGTCGATGTCGCCTGTGCAACGACATTCAATTTACCGGCATCACCTGGCACCTCAAGCGTAATCTTCCCGGCCAGCGTTTGGGCATTGTGCGTATTTTGAATCAGGTAAGTACCATCAGCACCCACGGTAGACTTCACGTTGTTGATCTGGTCAGTCAGCACCGTGCCCGTTGGAATCCCCGTCAACCGAATCCCTGACAACGTTTCACTACCATCACGGTCGGTCAATGCAGCAGAAACATCGAGAACATAGGTCTGTTTTCCCGCCTGACCGGGTACTTTGTCCACCGTCGCACTATTTCCGGCAGTATACGTCGTACCATCGCTATAGATCACCCCTTCAAGCTGGTTACTTACCTGCTTGATTAAAGACCCCGAATGTCCTTTTCCATCCGAATAGGTGACTTTTACACCATCCAGTGTGTTGAAGTTATTATTTCTATTATTCGTCGAGTTCTCAGCCTTATAGGTAAAGCCCTCTTCTTTTTGCACAAAGATATAATCTTTACCTGGGTTACTCGACTGTGACTGACTATTCCCGTGGACAGAATCAAGCTGGTTATACTGTTTCTGTGCTTCAGTCCAATCAGACTGACGGTAGAAATAACCACTTTTGGAATGAACAACAAAAATGTCAGCATAGCTTGTCGATCCCCCAGGATTGCCATTGCCGTTATCTTTGCCGTAATACTTAATCTGTTCCGAAGGGTTAGCAGCAGTAGGCGCAGTATCACCCTCTGTCAACCAAACGCGCACGCCACTGCCGATCTTAACAATTTTCCCATCTTGCACATCAAACCCACCGGACTTCCCACTTCCTCCATTCACCTTGATGATTTCCGCAGAGGTCGGTGTTGTGGTGCCGGCGGTGGTATTCAGGCTCACTACCGGTGCATCGGCTACTGGGGTAATGCCGACTGAAACCGTGCTAGCTGTTGTGCCCCCTTTGCCGTCCGAAACGGTGACGATAAAACGATCGCTACCGCTAAAGTTAGCCGCAGGCGTGTACGTGTATTTTCCTGTCGCCCCATCCAGCGTCAGCGTGCCATGCTGTGGCTGTGTGCTCACGCTGTAACGCAGGGTGTCGCCATCCACGTCAGTGGCCTTGATGGTGCCACCAAACGGCGTATCTTCCCTGGTGGTGATCGACTGATCCGCCGTCACCGGCGCATCATTCACCGGGGTGATCCCGATGCTCACCGTGCTGGTCGTCGTCCCGCCGTTGCCGTCCGACACCGTGACGATAAAGCGATCGTTGCCGTTGTAGTCCTGCGCCGGCGTATAGGTATATTGCCCGGTCGCCCCGTCCAGCGTCAGCGTGCCGTGCTGCGGCTGCGTGCTCACCGTATAGCGCAGCGTATCGCCGTCCACATCGGTCGCCCGGATGGTGCCACCGACCGGTGTATCTTCTCTGGTGACGATCGACTGGTCCGCCGTCACCGGCGCATCATTCACCGGGGTGATCCCGATGCTCACCGTGCTGGTGGTGGTCCCGCCGTTGCCGTCCGACACCGTGACGATAAAGCGATCGTTGCCGTTGTAGTCCTGCGCCGGCGTATAAGTGTACTGCCCGGTGGCGCTGTCCAGCGTCAGCGTGCCGTGCTGCGGCTGCGTGCTCACCGTATAGCGCAGCGTATCGCCGTCCACATCGGTCGCCCGGATGGTGCCACCGACCGGTGTATCTTCTCTGGTGGTGATCGACTGATCCGCGCTCACCGGCGCATCATTCACCGGGGTGATCCCGATGCTCACCGTGCTGGTCGTCGTCCCGCCGTTGCCGTC
>NZ_RJTN01000040.1 GCF_005497185.1 Pectobacterium polonicum
TCCAGAGAAAATTCCCAACCCTGTTCGGTCCTTACGGCGTTGGCAGTACCAAGGCTGATAACATCTTCCAGGCCCAGCAAACTACGGACGATCACCGCGCGATGCGCCCACGGGCAGACGGGGGACCACAATAAACGGTAGCGATCCCTTTCGACGGGCAAATCGCCCGGCTGATTGCCGAATGGTGTCGTAAAGCGATTTTTTTGCCGAACAAATGCGCCATTCTGGGCAATCTCGTGTGCCTCTTCAGAGGTAGCAATGCGCCCGACTTCCGCCACGGTGGTACTCATAATATTTTCCTTAATAAAAAATGAGAGACAGAATTCACTATTATTCAGTGTGAATTTAAAAGGTGATGTTTACTGTTTTTGAATTATGCGCGTTATAAAAAATGAAGTTAAATTCATAAAATGGATATTCTTATTAGGAAATTACAGAGTGTTATTTTTTTGATAATGGAAAGGTGTGATTAATAGATCGTTGTGATAATAAGATAGATAATATTTGAGCGGTTGTGCCGTCTTTATACGGCTTATACCCTAAATAATTCGAGTTGCAGGACAAAACGCTAGCGTTTTGAACAACGTAAAGCGTTGGCCCGCTAGGGCGAGGCGTATTTATGCGCCTCGTAACGCGGCAAGAGAGAGAATCCCGATGAGCTTACTCAGGTAAGTGAGAATGAACGTAGCCAACGCACATGCAGCTTGAAGTATGACGGGTATATACTACTTGTGCATTGAGAATGTCCCTCGCAGCCATCACGAGGGACATGTGTAGACTCAGGTTCGCTCAAACACGGTCGCGATGCCCTGTCCCAGCCCGATGCACATCGTAGCCACGCCAAACTGAGCATCGCGACTTTCCATCAGATTAATCAACGTGGTAGAGATGCGTGCGCCCGAGCAGCCGAGCGGGTGACCTAGCGCGATGGCTCCCCCGTTGAGATTGACCTTTTCATCGAGCTGTTCCAGTAGACCCAGATCTTTAATGCAGGGTAGCGTCTGGGCGGCGAATGCTTCATTCAGTTCAAAGATGCGGATATCGGTCAGACTTAGCCCTGCTCGTTTCAGCGCCAGTTTGGTGGCAGGGACAGGGCCATAACCCATAATCGATGGATCGCAGCCCACCACGGCCATGGCTCGAATGCGGGCCCGTACCGGTAAGCCTAATGATGCCGCACGAGATTCGCTCATGATTAACATGGCTGCTGCGCCATCTGATAACGCTGAGGATGACCCGGCTGTTACCGTACCGTTAATCGGATCAAACGCTGGCTTGAGTGCGGCAAGGCTATCGACGGTGGTATCCGGGCGAATGACTTCATCATAATCGAAGCGTTGCAGCGCGCCGTCTGCATCATGTCCCGTCGTGGGGATGATTTCATGACGGAATGCGCCAGATTGGGTGGCGCGGTGGGCGCGCTGGTGTGAGCGAGCGGCGAATTGATCCTGCATCTCACGGCTAATATTGTGCATACGTGCCAGCATCTCAGCCGTCAGCCCCATCATACCTGCGGCTTTAGCTATGGTGCGGCTTAGCCCCGGATGAAAATCGACGCCATGATTCATCGGCACATGTCCCATATGCTCAACGCCACCGATTAAGCAGACGTTCGCGTCACCGACCATAATCGCGCGGGCGGCATCGTGAAGCGCCTGCATGGAGGAACCGCACAGTCGGTTAACCGTGGTCGCGGGGACATTCATTGGAATTTCTGCCAGCAAAGCCGCATTGCGAGCGACGTTGAAGCCTTGCTCCAGCGTTTGCTGTACACATCCCCAATAGATATCGTCGATCTCATGGGCGTCTAGCGCGGCGTTACGGCTCAATAGGCTACGCATCAGGTGCGCGGACAGGTCTTCGGCTCTCACCTGACGGAAGGCTCCGCCTTTGGATCGCCCCATCGGCGTGCGCACGGCATCAACAATCACTACCTTTTCCATATTTCCTGTCCTCATGCCGGTTGACCGTAAGAAACGTCCGCGTGTGGCGCGACCGATGGATAATAGCCTTCATTACTTTTGGCTTTTTGCTGCAAGCCGTCTGGCACCTGATAGATTGCACCGAGGTGCGCCAACGGTTGCGCCATCTCGACGTAGTGTTTGCTGCCTAGTGTATCCAGATAGCGGCAGGCTCCGCCGTGGAAGGGAGGGAAACCTAACCCATATACCAGCGCCATGTCCGCCTCGGCGGGGCTGGCGACGATACCTTCTTCGAGACAGCGCGCGACTTCATTAATCATCGGGATCATCATGCGAGCGATAATCTCTTCTGCGCCGAACGCTTTTTTCGGCTGGCTGATGTCCTTAAGCAGTGTTTCGACAGCCTCATCCTGTTCTTTACGCTGTTTCCCCTTGCCATCGGTTTGATAACGGTAGAAGCCGTGACCATTCTTCTGTCCGAAGCGCTGATGTTCAAACAATGCGTCGATCGCATCGCGATAATCTTTCGCCATCCGCTGTGGGAAGCCCTCAGCCATCACTGCTTGCGCATGGTGGGCGGTATCAATACCGACAACGTCCAGCAGATAGGCCGGGCCCATCGGCCAGCCGAATTTTTTCTCCATGACGTTATCGATCTCACGGAAATCGGCACCGTCTCTGAGCAATAAGCTGAACGCAGCAAAGTAGGGGAACAGCACCCGATTCACGAAGAATCCGGGGCAGTCGTTCACGACTATCGGTGTTTTGCCCATCTTGCTGGCGTAAGCCACCACGCTGGCGATGGTGTTATCGCTGGTTTTGGGGCCGCGAATAATTTCAACCAGCGGCATGCGGTGGACTGGGTTGAAAAAGTGCATACCGCAGAAATTTTGTGGTCGTTTTAACGATGCGGCCAGCGAAGCAATCGGGATGGTTGAAGTATTCGAAGCCAGAATCGTCTTCTCGCTCACGTGCGATTCGGTTTCTGCCAACACGCTGGCTTTTATTTTCGGGTTCTCAACCACGGCTTCAACGACGATGTCGGTGCGCTCGAACCCGGCGTAATCCAGCGTTGGCTGAATGCTCGCCAGAATCGTTGCCATTTTCATTCCGTCCAGCTTGCCGCGCTCCATCTGCTTATTCAGTAGCTTGGCTGCCTCATTCATCCCCAGCGCGAGCGGCTTCTCGTTGATATCTTTCATCCGAATCGGCACGCCTTTGAACGCGGATTGATAGGCAATGCCGCCGCCCATAATGCCTGCCCCCAGCACGGCGGCCTGCTGCGGCACGGATGTCTCGCCAATCAGCTTCTTCGCTTTGCTTTTAACATATTGATCGTTGAGGAAAATGCCGACGAGTGCGCGAGCTTCATTTGAACGTGCCAGTTGAACGAAATGCTGCGTTTCGAGCTGCAATGCGTCATCGCGCGCCATAGTCGCGGCGGCTTCGATGGTTTTTACCGCTAGCATCGGTGCGGGATAGTGCTTGCCAGCGGTTTGCAGCACCATCGCTTTGGCGGTGGTAAAGCCCATCATGGCTTCAATCTTATTGAGCTTCAGCGGGGCAAGTTTCGGACGTCGGTAAGCCTGCCAGTCCAGTGAGCCGTCAATCGCCTGTTTTAACATCTTGATGGCGGCCGGCACCAGCTTGTCATTGGCGACAACGGCCTGCACTAGTCCTACTTTTAAGGCATCGGCTGCGCTGATATCTTTGCCTGCGGCGATGATCTCTAGCGCGCTGTCCGCACCCAGCAGACGCGGTAGCCTGACCGTGCCGCCAAAGCCCGGCATGATCCCCAGTTTGGTCTCAGGTAGCCCGATGCGTGCATCCGTCGTTGCTAAACGAAAGTCGGTTGCCAGTACGCACTCACACCCGCCGCCCAACGCATAGCTATTAATTGCAGACAGTGTGGGAACGGGTAAATCCTCAAGGCGGTTGAAAATGCGGTTGGCGAAGACAAGCCATTCATGCAGCTTTTCTGCTGGCGCGGCAAAAAGAGAAAGGAATTCCGTGATGTCGGCACCGACAATGAATGCCGGTTTGTCAGAACGTAGCAGTAAGCCCTTCAGGTTCGGCTGTTCCGCCAGAATGTCCAGCGCCTTACCCAGGCTGGCAACCGTGCGGGTATCTAGCTTGTTTACGGAGCCAGGAGCAGAAAATACCAGCTCGACAATGCCGTCCTCAAGCCAGTTAAGGTAGAGGGATTCACCTTGATAAAGCATGTTCATCTCCGCTGTTTGTGTGAGTGATCTGGTATGACCAGATAATCGAATTGTGGTTTTAATGTTAATTTTTTGCAAACGAGAGATTAATTTTTTGCCGAATCGATCACAAAGCACCGGACGCTGCCCTTGGGGAATGCCTGTGTTAAAATGGAGGGATCATGTCGTGACGTACAAGGATACTCATGGAAAAGCTGGCTTCTTTATATCATCACCATCTGGCTACGCTGCAAACGCGTGCTCAGGCGGTTTTAGCGCGCCATCAGCTTGACGCATTACTGATTCACTCTGGTGAGCTGTTGACCGTTTTTCTGGACGATCACGACTATCCTTTCAAAGTTAACCCGCAGTTTAAAGCGTGGGTGCCCGTCACGCAGGTGCCGAACTGCTGGCTCTGGGTTGACGGCGTGAACCCGCCGAAGCTGTGGTTCTATTCGCCAGTTGATTACTGGCATAACGTTGCGCCGGTCCCCGAGAGCTTCTGGACTGAAGAGATTGAGATTACCGTGCTACGGAATGCCGATGATATCGGGCAGTTGCTTCCATCGCAGCGCGAGCGTGTTGCCTATATCGGCTACGCCCCGCAGCGTGCGCAGGATTTGGGCATTCGTGCGGATAATATCAATCCTCAGGGTGTGCTGGATTATCTGCACTACCATCGCGCTTACAAAACCGATTACGAGCTGGCCTGTATGCGTGAAGCGCAGAAGACCGCGGTTATCGGTCATCGTGCGGCGCATGAAGCATTTCTGTCCGGCATGAGCGAGTTTGATATTAATCTGGCGTATCTGACGGCCACCGGACATCGGGATATCGATGTGCCTTACGGCAATATCATCGCGCTCAATGAACATGCGGCGGTACTGCACTATACCCAGCTCGATCATCAGGTGCCTTCCGATGTCCGCAGTTTCCTGATTGATGCTGGGGCGGAATATAACGGCTATGCCGCCGATCTTACGCGTACCTATTCCGCACAGAGCGATGGCGCGTTTGCCCTGCTGATTAAAGATCTCAATCAGGAAATGCTTTCATTGATTGATACCGTTCAGGCGGGAGTGCGTTATACCGATTACCATATTCAGATGCATCAGCGGATTGCGAAGCTGCTGAAATCGCATCAGTTGGTGCGGGATATCAGCGAAGAAGCCATGGTGGAGCAGGGGCTCACGTCGCCTTTCCTGCCACACGGTCTTGGCCACCCGCTGGGCTTGCAGGTGCATGATGTCGCCGGATTTATGCAAGACGATCGCGGCACACATCTGGCAGCGCCGTCGCAGCATCCTTACCTGCGTTGTACCCGCGTGCTTGAAACTGGCATGGTCATGACGATCGAACCGGGCATCTATTTCATTGAATCGTTGCTCACTCCGTGGCGCGAGAGCGAATTGAGTCAGCACTTTGACTGGCAAAAAATCGATGCGCTGAAGCCGTTTGGCGGTATTCGGATTGAGGATAATATTGTCATTCATGAAGGACGCGTTGAAAACATGACGCGCGACCTGAATCTGGCCTGATGCAAGCGTATCCCATTCTTACCGCGCCGGTGAGTTTCAGCGAGGAAATCAAGAAAAGCCGTTTTACGACGATCCTGGCGGCAACGCCGGGAATCGACGTGGCAAAAGCGTTTATCCAGCACGTCCGGGAAGAATATGCCTCGGCGGGTCATCACTGCTGGGCGTTTGTTGCGGGGGCGCCTGACGATTCCCAGCAGCTTGGTTTTTCTGACGATGGCGAGCCATCCGGCACGGCGGGCAAACCGATGCTGTCGCAGCTGATGGGTAGCGGTATCGGTGAGATTACGGCCGTGGTGGTGCGTTACTATGGCGGCATCCCGCTAGGCACTGGCGGGCTGGTGAAGGCTTATGGCGGTGGCGTTCAGCAAGCGCTAAAGCTGGTATCGCTGCAAGAGAAAGTCTTGCAAAAAGAGTATGGCTTACACTGTGACTATGCGCTGTTGCCTCAGGTGGAATCCCTGATTTTCCAGCTTGGCGGAAAAGTGCTGCATAGTGAATATGGCGTGGACGTCGTGTTGCGGTTCTCTCTCCCTATCAGGGGAACCGAGGAAGCGGCAACGAAATTGCGTGATTTAAGTCGCGGTGCGTTGCATTTATTGCCGGTTCCATAATAATCCCAGCGCTTTTTATGAATCATTAAGGAATTCCCTGCGATGCACTTGCGCGCCATAACTCGTATTGTCGGCCAGTTAGTTATCCTGTTTTCCGGGACGATGGTTATTCCCGGATTGGTGGCGTTAATTTATCGCGATGGCGCAGGCCGGGCGTTTACGCAGACATTTATTGTTGCGCTGGCGATTGGCATCATGCTGTGGCTACCAAACCGAAAACAGAAGCATGAACTGAAATCTCGTGAAGGGTTCCTGATTGTAGTCCTCTTCTGGACGGTGCTGGGCAGCGTCGGTGCGCTGCCTTTCCTGTTTGCTGAACATCCTAATTTGGGCGTAACGGATGCTTTTTTCGAATCGTTCTCAGGGTTAACGACAACGGGGGCAACCACGCTGGGTGGGCTGGATTCACTGCCTAAAGCTATCCTGTTTTATCGACAGATGCTGCAATGGTTTGGCGGGATGGGGATCATCGTCCTCGCCGTTGCTATCCTGCCGATTCTTGGTGTCGGTGGGATGCAGCTTTATCGTGCAGAAATGCCGGGGCCGTTGAAGGAAAACAAAATGCGCCCGCGTATCGCTGATACAGCGAAAACGCTGTGGCTGATTTATCTCTTACTCACGATTGCCTGTGCTGTCGCACTGTGGCTGGCTGGCATGCCGATATTTGATGCAATTGGCCACAGCTTCTCTACGGTGTCGGTCGGCGGGTTCTCTACTCATGATGCGAGTATCGGCTACTTTAATAGCCCAACGATTAACACCATCATCGCGATATTCCTGCTGATTTCCGGCTGTAACTTTGGTTTGCACTTTGCTCTGCTGAGTGGTCGCAGCCTGAAGGTATACTGGCGTGACCCAGAATTCCGCATGTTCATTTTTGTTCAGCTGTCGCTGGTGGCCGTGTGTACGATTGTCCTGTGGTTCCACCACGTTTATGACAGCGGGATGCAGACGATCAATCAGGCATTCTTCCAAGTTGTCTCTATGGCGACAACGGCAGGGTTTACCACGGACAGCATTGCATCGTGGCCACTTTTTCTGCCGGTTTTGCTTCTGTGCTCCGCGTTTATTGGCGGGTGTGCGGGCTCAACCGGCGGTGGCCTAAAAGTGATTCGTATCCTGCTGCTTTTCTTACAAGGATCGCGTGAGCTCAAGCGTTTAGTGCATCCGAATGCGGTTTACACCATTAAGCTGGGGCACCGCGCGTTGCCGGAGCGCATCCTTGAAGCCGTATGGGGATTCTTTTCCGCGTATGCGCTGGTTTTTATTGTCAGCATGCTGGCTGTCATTGCGACAGGCGTTGATGATTTCTCTGCGTTTGCGGCGGTCGCCGCCACATTGAATAATCTGGGGCCGGGCTTGGGCGTTGTCGCTGAGAATTTTACGTCAATGAATGATACGGCGAAATGGATTCTGATACTGACAATGCTGTTTGGTCGTTTGGAAGTCTTCACGCTTTTAGTGCTGTTTACGCCAACCTTCTGGCGGGAATAGTCCCCATAAGGATAAAGAACAATGAAAGCTTTGATCGTGTTTTCGAGTCGGGATGGGCAAACCAGAGCGATTGCCTCTTCTATTGCGAATACACTGAAAGGAACCTTGGAGTGTGATGTTGTTAATGTGCTCAATGCGAATGATATCGATCTGGCTCAATACGATCGGGTGATGATTGGGGCATCGATTCGATACGGGCGCTTTCATCCAGCGGTAAATCAATTTATCCATAAACATCTGGCTTCTCTGCAACAACTGCCTAGCGCATTCTTCTCGGTGAATCTCACTGCGCGTAAACCAGAAAAGCGTACGATACAAACCAATGCCTATACGCGTAAGTTCCTGCTGAATTCACCCTGGCAGCCGGATTTGTGTTGCGTGTTCGCGGGTGCTTTGCGTTATCCGCGCTATCGTTGGTTCGATCGGGTAATGATTCAACTCATTATGCGTATAACTGGAGGCGAAACGGATAGCACGAAAGAGATTGAATACACGGACTGGCAGCAGGTTGCCCGTTTCGCACAGGATTTCGCGCAATTAGCGGCGAAAAATCCGGCATAACGGCGTCTTTTAATTCGCTTTGCTGAAAAAATCCTCACTCGATAATTATTTTGCATTTAGCACTTGTCAGCCGCCGAGAAGTCCCTATAATGCGCCTCCACTGACACGGCAACAGCGACACGCGGTTGTGGTGACAGGAAAAAGATTTACGAAAGGCAGTCAGTAATGACTTGACTTTAAAGCGGATTAGCATAGTAT
>NZ_RJTN01000041.1 GCF_005497185.1 Pectobacterium polonicum
ACCCCAAGTATGGTCGCAACATCTCTTCCATTAGAGATGCCTTTAGGAACCCTGCTATTTAGTTCAAAAGAGATCTCAGCCCCCTCTTTAAAACCAAAATAATTTTTAAAGCCATATGAATAGATCATAACTCACCCAATTGAAAATAATCGCAAAATGAATCCATATTAGTCACCAAACACAGATAAGAACAGGGAAAAGACATGAAAAAATACCATTTCATGACATATTCGTCAAAAAAATCGTTTAACAAATCATTAAAACCAACCCACTGCAGCGACCACAAACACCAAAAAGTAAAATGGAACACCACAAAATCGGCGCTACACCGCACCCGCCTGCGGTTTTCGGATCATAAAAATTTTTCAGTTTTCTTTTTCTACAAACCAACCCGCCAGCCCGCGCCGTAACTGGGCTTGTGCGCTTCAGTGCCAACTGAAATCATTGAAACAAATTTCAGCTTTTTTCAGTTTTGCCGTTTTTTGTCGGTTTTGAAATCCGCAAAAAATCACGCTATCTCTTTGAATTTAAAGACTCGGTATTATTTTATGTGGCGAGGTGAAAAAAATCAGGTAGGGAAATGAACGTGCCACCGTTCCGGCAATCCCTTGCCGGACGGGGCTTACAGCCGAGTAGTGATGTTGGCATAACTGAAAA
The DNA here is from genome assembly GCF_005497185.1 of Pectobacterium polonicum. Lineage (GTDB taxonomy): Bacteria > Pseudomonadota > Gammaproteobacteria > Enterobacterales > Enterobacteriaceae > Pectobacterium > Pectobacterium polonicum. The sequence goes on from NZ_RJTN01000041.1 coordinate 658, forward strand.
AATGAGAACTGCCAATACGGCTTTACGAGTGTTATTTTCCCCCAACTTTACGCCGCACCACACCCAGAGAGTTTTCCGGTTCGTCCACAGCTCCGGCCTTTTTGTCGTCCTCCTGCGCCTGGTTCAGCATGTCGATCATGTCTTTGCGCTTCTCCGGGGCGATACCGTCTACCACACTCTTAATCATATGCCCGTGGGTTTTAGCACTGGGACTGAGGGTATGTGAGAACGTCATATTCATCACGAACGTATGCCCGCATTCCACATCCGCACAGGCACAGTAAATATCTGAGATATGCGGGTGCTTACGGTGGGTTTTCTTCACCGTGGCCACAGCGCCACATTCAGGGCAGTAAACACGCATTATCCTCATGTCGCTCACTCCTTCCATTCTGTTAACCCCGCCCGCCAGGAATAAAGCCCTAACGGACGGCCATTTTTATGGTGTTTCTCTTCTCTGCGCGTGGATACAGCGGTTACAGTGGTTACACGATTGATATAAAAGGTTTTTTACTGTAACCACGCCGTTTTCACTACTGGTGACAGCGGTTACAGGTCATGTTTTGTAACCACTGTCACCACAGGCTATTTTTTCATGGTGACAACACTAGCCCTTGCCCCGCCTGCTTGTCACCGCTGTAACCGCTGTATCCTCAGAAAAATAAGATACGTGCGAGAGTCTTAACCCAATACGCTGCTATTAAACTGGTACACCCATTTGACGCCTATTTCTGGCAGGCGAATGCTTTTCTGTGTGCGGCTGCTACCTTCTGCCACATCCAGATAGCCCGCTCTGACACAAAGCTGTGCCACCTTCTTGGCGTCGAACCCCTTACAGATTTCTTTCCAGCCCGATGACAGCACATAAAACGTGGTAGCGGCATCCTCGGTGTTGTTGCCTTTGACCACCTGCCGGAACCCCACCAGATTGGCCGGACGACTGTACTCGTTGTGCCAGTCGGCAAAGCGGCTGAACTGGTTACGGGTGATGAAGTCTTTCACCTGCTCCAGCGCGGCGGCTTCCTCCTGATTGGCGACATGGCCACGGTCTACCATCCACGCATCCAGACAGACTTTTGCCGCCCGTAGCGCTTCCCCCGCAGGCCAACCGGTTATCCCCGCTTCGGTGGCCAGCTCGCCCGCCATCGCTACCAGTGCAAAGCGCGTGACCGCCCGCCCCACCTGGTTGCCTGCCTCCGCAGGGGTTAACTCGCGGGTGTAGGTTTTCAGCAGCGCTTTGGCTTTGGCCGTCATACCGGATAAATCCGTTGTAAGGTGGCGCAGCCATTCGCGGAACGCCGCGCCGTGGTATTCCGTCACCGCCTGTTCTAAATGCTCGGCCAATGTCTTGCCACCGGAAAAGCCGTGCAGTTCTTCAAACACGCCGTACTTGCCCGAATCGCTGGGGATTTGCACCATGCGTACTTCCACACCGGCATAAGTACGTTCTCCGGCGTTGGCGGCGTGTTCAACCAGTGACAGTTCGCCGGTGGAGAGAAACAGCAGACACCAACGATTCGTTTCCCTTACGCTGCCGTCCGTTCTGGCTCTGGCTTTACCCTGGCCGTTAGCCAGCATGTAGGCGATATTTCCGGCCTCCCGTCCGTCTACCTCACGGATTTCATCAAGCATCAGCGTGGCATCATTGCGCCGACTGGCCGTCCCTTCCAGCGCATTGCCGGTTGACCGCCAGGTGTGCCAGAAGTCCGAACCGCCGCACACCGACGCCGCCACCTTCATGGTGGTAGTCTTGCCGTCCGTCGATTCCCCTTTCAGGTGATAGCCGCTGCCCCCGACGCCAACCAGCTTGAGTAGCGGCGCGGCAAAAGCCAGGCTGACGGAAAACGCCACGCGGGCATTACCGACGCAATAGCGTGACACCTGATCGCGCCAGTCGGCCAACGTGCCCGCCGTGCGAAAATCCCGCCCCTGCACGCTAGACGTTTGCAGAATGACCGACTCCGCCCCCTCACCTATCACCTCATCCTGAAGCACGTACACCGAACCGTGCCAGCCGGTTTTACTGACGCACGTTACCTTGCGGTCTGGCTTGCACAAGGAAAGGTATTCCATCAGATGCGCCCGCGCCTGCCCGTTGGTGTTGATGTACGACAGGCCATTAACCAACAGAACGCGGCGCAACTCTTCCCCGCTGCCGCCTAACAACTCCATCGGCATCGCCCATTTGCGGCTGATTCCGTTGGTGTCTTCCCATTCCAGCAAACGGCCATAGTTGCTGCCGTCCATGTCGCAGGTGATAGCCGTCACCCGCACTGGGCTGCACAGCTTGATATTGCGGATTTCCGTATCGCCGTCCGACTTGTTCACCAGTTTGTCAAACCACAGGTATTCTTTGGTCAGCCGGAAACCCTGCGGCAAGTGGGTTTTGCCCTTGCCAAACAAAATCATTTCTTCGCGCAACGCCTCTTTGGTGCGCTCCTGGCCATGCTCCTGCCTGAAATCATCCCAATCGGCTTTATGCCGCGTCGGCGGCAGCGTCACCCAGCCATCTACCGCTTTGGCGGCTTTCTCCGCCCACTGTTTCCCCGTGTTCTCCTTGCCGTCGTCAAAGTCGTTATCGCCAGCAATCACCAGCCGCACGTCCGGCCAGCGCTGCCGGAACGCCTGCGCCACGTTCAGTAAATTACTGGCGGCGACAGCGGCCACCGTGACACCCTCGGTCACTGCCGCCACCGTCAGCGCGGTAGCGTAACCCTCGGTGATAGTCACCTGCTCTGGTGCCTCACTCGGCAGCGGTTGCAGGGCAATAAAGCTGCCCGCCAGGGTGGAATGGGCCAGCAGCCGTTTATCTCCCAATGGGCTGATTAGCTGCGCGCCCGTTATCTGGCCGTCAACGTCAGTCAGCGGCAGCAACAGCGAACCGGCAGGAAACGCCACGCCACCGCTCTGTTTCTCCTGGCGAGTCAGGGGCAAGCCCTGCCCCGCTAAGCCTTTATTGGTCAGATAGGCGCTTTCGCCGGTTTCACAAGTCGCCCGCAGTGTGCGATAGCTGGCGCTGAACTGGCGGCGCTTTTCGGCTTCATCGGCTTCTTTCCTGGCGGGCGGTGTTGTTGGGTGTTGCACTTGTGGTAAGCCCAGCACGGACGCCACCGCATCGGCAGCGGTTTTGTTGTCATCCCCGCTGACCAGTTGCACCAAATCCAGCCCGTCACCGTTGCCACACTGCGAACAAAACCACGTCCCACGCCCATCCTTATCATCAAAGCGGAAACGGTCTGTACCGCCGCATTTCGGGCAGGCACCGTGCCTGCCATTGGCCGGAACCGTAATCCCTAATGCCGGTAATATCTGCACCCAGCGGTTGTTTGCCGCCTTCACAGTCTCGGAGAGTTTGGGTCTACTCATTGCGCCGTTCCTCCCGTTATCAGCGTTTCCACCACGGCACCGGGCGGCAGTTCTCCATCCGTCGCACCACTGGCTATCTCGGCATACATGGCCAACAGGCAGCAGTAGCCATACGCTGACAGGCGTACCGCCTCACGCATAAAGCCCGGTTCGAGCATTTCATACAGCGCCTGCGCCGCCATCGCTTGCCCCATTGCACAGCCGAACTGGTCGATATAGGGCGCTTCAATGTGGGAAATGATGTTAATCGCCACCTTGTCGGCGGTCAGCGGAATACGGCTACCGTTCAGCACATACACCGCCTGGCCGTGCTGGGTTGTCATTGCTTCCAGAAAAGCGTTGGCGATGTAATGGCGCAAAAGCGCCATTTTGAAAGCCGGTGAGGTCGGCAGGTTAATTGCGCTCATGGTTCACCCCTCCGGCAAAGAATTCACTGGTTTCTACCGCGCTGTTAAGCTGGTCACGAACACATTCAAAAATAGCGGCCAGGCCGTCTGAATTAAGCGGCTTACCAGGGTGAACGGCATGGTGGCGTAACAACTCGGCCATGCACTCGGTGGCCTGTAAAGCGCGATTTATACGCTCTTCGCCATTCTGTGTGTAGCCGCAAGGAAACTGAGTATTAGTCATGATCGCCCTCCGCTATCGGCTGGTGAAAGGTGCGGTGCAAGCAGTCCAGCCGCTCCGACAGAACAAAGGTCAGCACCTCTTTCGCCTGGGGCTGATCCAGTTCAACCAGCGCATACGCCAGCGCCCGGCATTGGTCGATGATTTCTTCGAGTTCCAGCGGCGTGTTATCAAACATGACGCGCCCCTCCAACTGGCAGACGGCCAGCAAAAGCGAGTACATAGTCACGCGCCAGCAGACGGCGGGCACTGCGTTCAGTGGGGGCAATAACGGTTTCACGGTGCGGAACGGCGTGAACATCAGCACGGCGCACGGCCAGGAATATAAAGACAAATTCGGGGTGAGTTTGGGTAGGGGTAGATGACATGGTGTCAACCTCCAGTGAGTAGTTAAAACACTACCACCAGAGTTTCCACGCTCTTGATTGGTGGTAGCCCAGACGGGGGTGGAAATACCGGCCTCACTGGACACCGGCCAGCCCGAAAGCTGCCCCGCCTGAGCCACCATTGATTCGGTACGGATCGGTGCCGTAAAAAATGGGTGTACAAAGGCTACGATACAAAAAAAGACGCAATCGGCGTCTGGTATCGCCAGTAAGTTACACGGGTTTCCACGCCCGGTTGCCGATTTTGCGGCAACGCGCAGACTATACCCCGCGTTTTCTGGCGACAGCAAGCAATTTTTATCCGAATCCCCGTGATTGACCCGGTACGTTATCGCGTACATAGTGTTTCCTGCTCAGTGACGAGCCATGACGTTAGATGACAAGGGAGTGTTACCCGGTGCCTGCCGCACCGGGTATTTTTTTGCCTGCGTTTAGCCGCCTGATATCGCGGCATACCAGCCGGACGGCGACAGCGAAAACTGACAGGGGATCGGCTGGCTGAGTCGGCCACGTTTCCCCCGGCGTGAGAAATAGCCGCGATTTACGCTAAAGCGCAGGCGATCCGTTCCCACGCTGGCCGGACTGTCTGTGACTGCCAGCCCGCTAAGGTAAAATCGCCCGGCTTCGGGGAAATCTTCTTCAATCTCAATCGAGCAAAACAGCTTTTGCCCTTTCTCGTTGTAGCTGACCAGCTGTGCCGTGGGACGAATACGCACGAATAGCCGGGATTCGCCATCGATAACCTCATGTTTCGCGGCCAGCACTTCCCCCAGGTTATCGCCGGTGCGCTTGTGTTCTCCCCAAATCAGCGCGGTATAACGTGATGGGTTGTAGGTCGCGCCCATGTCTTTTAGCCAGGCCGGATCGATATAGCGCCCGTCAATGGTGATGCCTTCGGTAGCCACGCAAAACCAGCCGGTGGTTAACTGTGAATCGTTCATGCGCTCCCTCACGGTAACAGCGTAATCGCCTGCTCATCAGCAGCGGCATACAGATAACCATCTCCCAGCGCATAGCCCTCATTACGCCAGTAGCTGTGCTCATACACGGAACGGTCATCCACAAATTCCGCCCGGAAATAGCGGCTGTGTTTTTGCGTGTAGACGTGCAAGTTTTCCAACGTGGTGATCGCCAGCCGTTTACCCGGCATAAACGGCGGCACAAACGCAAAGCGCCCCGCAATGGAACTGGTGACCATCTGCGCAGCGGCGAGATCCGCTGGCCTGTCTGCCATATTGAACAACCGTAGCCGCTCCGTAGCGGCCAGCTCTGCACCGACCAACACCACCAGGCGCGGATCTTCGCGCAATCCCTCGGGTATCTTTTGGGTAATCAGGTAATTGGCCAATGCATCCAGATGTGGGAAGTCACCGCCGTTCCCCAGCGTGATTTCGTTAGTCAGTACCTGAGAGCCATCATTAAACTTCTTGGCAATGGCATGCCAGCCCAGATTGATATCTTCCCCTTTGGGGTATTTATCGGGGTTAGTTTCGGGGCTAAGAAACGTGCCATTTAGCCCGATACGCAAAATATCTAACGCCATTGCGCGTTCAAAGAACGCCGCCACCGTCCGGGTGAAGTGATCAATGCCGCCCACGTTGGCAATCAGTGACATTTGCGCATACGACAGCGACGCGCAGGAGTCCGTTTCAACCAGCACATACGGCGTACCATTGACAGCCAGCGGCTTGTTAAAACGCCCTTCCATCGCACGCCCGGTATGCAGGCTACTATCCCCAAGCGTGATCGCCTGGCCAGTTTCCTCCGCCATGTCCATCAGGGTGATGCCCTGCATCATCCAACCAGATTCCAGTAAGGCAATGCGTAATTTATTTTCTGCCTCATCGGATACAGAAAAACTCTTTTTGTTATTACTTAAATAATTCGCGCCGCGGGTAAAATTGCGATGAAATTCCCCCGCCAATGCCGGGGCATTAACGTGATGCATAAAATATCCTTTTATAGAAATGAGGTAATACAGTGAATTACAGTGCGTCTCGCATCATGCGATTTTTATATTGCTCGATCTCTACCGTCTCGATCATTAACTCTACATAATCATTCACTGGCATGAGTTGGCGAAATAACTCGCCTTCATGGCCGTAATACAAACGGCATAACTCAGCCTTTGCGATTCCATTATTATTTAACTCACATTTATCTATGGGATGACGACAGCGTTTTAATATCTCTTCTACCGCGTTCTGTAATTCGTCCATCTTTGACCAGGCATAAATATGAGACTGATTACTTAGACCATTAGAATAGGAATCCATCCTGTAGGCATACGCAGGCAACGAGGCAACCGGCAATTTCTCCATCACCTTGTTCATAAAGCCTTTGATATTTTTTTTCAGCATCGCTTCTACAACAGGGCGTAACAAACCTAATAACCCCTGCCGCGCCTGATAGATTAATTTGGCCTTTTCGTGATTGTCCTCCGCCCGTTGTCGCTGCACTTGCAATTGTCTCAATGACGCGGATCGCATAACCACCATCCCCGTATTTTGGTTCAAACGGAACCGGCTGATAAGCCGAAATGATGTTCAGGGCTTTATCATATTTACAGCGTTCTATTTTTTTCACTTATTAATCCTTAAAGTAAAAACCGATGTGTTTTTTTCAGGCTATTAATTGGATGCCGCGATATGGCTATCCCGCCATGAGTAATAATCTGAAGCTTTCCAACGCGACATACGGCCTATTTTTATTGGCTTAGGGAATTTCCCCTGCGCAATCAATTTGTAGATCCATTTATCACTCAACAAACAATCAGTGGTGATAAATTTCATATCAACCATTGAGTCGGGGTTAGGTCTGAACTGGTTTAGGTTGTAATGAACTTTACTTGACATATCACTCCATCGCTTTGTCTACCGGAATCAACTGGAGTGAATTAAAACATCGGAAATTACAGACAAAAAGATGGAGTAATAGGATTCGTGACAGTTCGCTATTACTCCACCTATTTGTTTCTCTTTTGTTAAATCGG
>NZ_RJTN01000042.1 GCF_005497185.1 Pectobacterium polonicum
TATAAAGGCCAAACTGTCTTACGAAAAAGACTGACGAACGAATACAGGAAGTGTAATGCAACCGCTAATTGTTGTAAAAAATTTCCATTCTATTGCAAATATAAGAACCATACCGCCTAGGAAAACCAGTGTCATAAATGCCCGTTTTGTGCCATGTATGGCTATGACCACCACTGACTGTAGGCTCAACGGATCGATGCAACGCTACCCTTAAACGAAGGAGACGTTGCCATGAAACGAAGAATGAGCTTATCTACACGCCAGAATAGAAAACACTTATCTGGGACAGATATAAACAAGGCGGTTCTTTGCACGATATCGCCAGAATGTTCGAAAATATCACTCTTGCGTCATGCTTTACCAGACAGGGGGCCGCCCTTGCGCGCCTCGTTCAGCCATTCCTGCGCTCTTGTGCATGCCTGATCACCCGTCAGCTCCCCATACAGGCACAGGGCGGGCTTGTGGCACTCGCCCGAGTTCGTGCAGTACTTGAGCACGAACACCTTGTAGTCGTCGAGGTGATCTTGCATAGGAAGCAGGGCAGCCACGGTATCTCGCATATCTTGGGGGCGTACAGCATAGATTGCAAACTTGGTGAACGTGATCTTCTCCATGATGCTCCCTCGGGGGGCCCGATTTCCAAGAGGCGCATGGAAACCACGCAAGGGAACGTTGGGTCAATTCTCGGAAAATACTGACATATGTTGAACTCGCCCCGCCGATTGATAAAACTACAGCATCAGGCCCTTGCGTAGCTCAGCGAATTGCAGAGCTGGAATCATCATCCCCCCCACTTCGTCTGCGTCAACGACGCAAAATAGGAAGGCACCCAATCCGCATTCTTTGCTGATCAAACCCACGCCTCAGACGAAGGTAGCAGCTCATCGCCATAGAGAGCTGAACCATGTCACCCACACACTCAACCCGGCGGCTGTTCGTCAGTCATCTGCTGATCATTGCAGCCTTGAGCAGTGGATGCACAATAACCACTGCCCCGCCCCCCTCACCGCCCATTAAAGCCGTCTCCCCGGTTCCCGACGCGACGCCGAACTTCATCCCAATCGTGCGCTACGGGCGCTATACCCTTGTTGAACTGGCACCCAATGCGGTGCAACGCGACCTGCTGCTACAGGTCATTGACGTGTCAATACCCGAAGATGCTCGAGCCACCGTAGGTGATGGCCTGCGGCATGTACTCAAACGCAGCGGTTACCAGCTCTGTGAAACAGCACAAACCCTCGCTGAACTGTACTCACTTCCACTCCCCGCCGCTCACCTGTACATGGGGCCAATGACCCTACGTGACGCTCTGCTGACTCTGGTTGGCTCAGCGTGGGATATGCAGGTCGATGACCGAGTGCGACAGGTGTGCTTTGTACGCGCCAGCACAGATAGCGAGGTCAGTGCAGCTCCCAGCGGCCTCCCTGCCGTCAAGGCAGGTAAAGCCGCCCTACCCACAGGAGGTCAGCCATGAACAACGCACCTACAAGATTGAAGCGCACGGCAGCCGCAGTCTCCTGGTTCCTGATCTATGCGTGGTTGAGTGTACTCACGGTTTTTATCGGCCTGAGCTATCGCGCGATAGCCGAGCTCGCCGAACGGAAACAGGTCGATGCCAGCATGCAGCAAATTCACGTACTGGAAGAAAGCGTGACAGAGCTGGCCGACAGCATGCAGGTACTTCAAACGCACACTCTCCCTGCCAGCACTACAGCCCTACGGGAATTACAGCAGAATCTGGAAAATCGCCTCGCTCAAATCGAGCAGATGCAGGAAAACCAGGCTTCCACACAAGCCGTGCAAACCCTTCGTGACGAGCTTGAGCGGCTCAAGTCTCAACTGGACGTTGCCCGCCCGAGCCCGCCAACCACCCACAGCACTGCCAGCCCTGCAGCGACAGCGCCCAGAAAAATGCCATTCCCGTTCCGCATTTTGGGGCTGGAACTACGTGCGGGACAACGCATGGTCTCGCTGGCACCTGCCAGCGGAAAGCTGTTATCCAACCAAATCCAGCTCGTGTCGCTCGGCGAAACCGTGGACCAGTGGCGACTGGATGCCATTGAGGGTGACACCGCAATTTTCAGCCGCGCCGGACAGACACGCCGCCTAGCGATCCCCTGATGGAGAAGACCATGAAACGCCTGATGACGATCCTCATCGCAGTTGCGGTGACAGCCCTTCCACTCCCCACGATGGCACAGCAACCCACCACGATGCAGTCCCGTATCGTGCCGACTCAGGTCGAACAGCACCGAGACGAGCACCTGGCTCAGGACTGGGGCCTGAACACTGAGGAATGGCAGCGTTACCGCAAAATCATGGAGGGGCCGCTCGGCACATACTCACCCAACCTCGATCCACTATCGGCATTGGGCATCGAGGCACGCAGTGACGACGAACGACAACGCTATGCCGAACTGCAAGTACAGGCAGAAGCACGTCGCGTTGAAAAGCTGCTGGCCTATCAGCGTGCTTACGATGAGGCTTGGCAAAGGCTGAACCCCGGCATGCAGCGGGTGAACCTGCCGGATGCCGCCCCTTACAGCAACGCAATGACCGGCAGCAGCCGCACGGCAGTGTTCGTCAAAGATGACTGCCTTACGTGCGCCGAGCACGTACAACGCCTGCAAGCCTCCGGTACTGAATTCGACCTGTACATGGTCGGCTCGCGGCAAGACGATGCGCGTATCCGCGATTGGGCCAAGCGTGCCTGGATCGACCCGGTACGGGTGCGTAACGGCACCATCACCCTGAACCACGATGCTGGTCGCTGGTTGTCTCTGGGCATGCCAGGAGAACTGCCTGCCAGTCTCAGACAGATCAATGGTCAATGGCAACGCCAGCCCTGAACGCCATGCAGCGCCTGAATGTACTACTGGTGTACCTGCTGCTGACCAGTCTGGCCCAGGCGCAGGAAATCCCCCCTCCCGCCTACCAGTTGGCCGCTCAACGCGCAGGTATTCCCTCCGTCGTCCTGTATGCCGTGGCGTTGCAGGAAAGTGGCGTGTACCGGAGAGAACGCATCGTGCCGTGGCCGTGGTCGCTGAATGTCGCCGGTCAGTCACGCCGATATGCCAGCCAGGCGCAAGCCTGCGCAGGAGTGCATCAGGCGCTACAAGACGTACCACCTACCCGCATCGACGTGGGTCTGGGGCAGATCAATCTCGGTTGGCAGAAGCACCGCTACGGCCAACCCTGCGAATTACTCGATCCGTACAACAACCTGGCTGTCGCGGCACAGATCCTCAAAGAGCAGCACACACCCGGCGAAGACTGGCTGCTGGCGATTGGTCGCTACCACCGACCCGCTGGAGGTGCTCCGGCGGCACGCTACCGCCGCAGTGTGTCGCAGCACCTTCAGCGCGTATTAGGGCCACAACAGCAATTGTTCGCCACGACTATCAGAAAGGAGACCTCCCCATGATGCCTCATATCGCTGCCGTATACGGCCTGCTCCTGACCCTCACCACCGTACCGCCGTTGCTGCACGCGGCACAACCGCCCATCGTGGTGAAAGATCTGGGCGGGGCATCCGCCCTGCCGTACTACGAAGCGCTCAGCCTTCAGGCACGTTCTGGTACGCCACGCCCCCCTATTGCATTCCCCTCGGTGCAGGTCAATCCAGCCACCGAAGCGGACATGCTGCCAGTGCGTAGCCCGAAACTCACACCTGGCACCGTAGCACCACGGATCATTGACGCTCCTGGTCTGCAGCCGTTCTTCCTGGTCGGCGACGATGAGTCATCCCATGTGTGGCTGCAACTCCAGGGCGCATCATTGCGCGAGCGTGGTGCCGTCGGTCTGGTCGTCAACGTAGAGACTGAGGACGGTCTGGTACGCCTGCGCGCAGCCGCGCCGGGCCTGCAGCTTGCACCCGTTGCCGCCGATGACCTGGCCGAACGCCTTGGCCTGCGCCATTACCCCGTGCTCATCACCAGCACGGGTATTAAGCAATAACACGATGGCACAGACCCAGCCGGTCGAGGTACTGCTGCGCCCTCCTGTGGAGCTCTACACCGTTGCGGTTTGTGCCGGAGCCGCGCTGCTGTGCATGACTGCACCGTGGTCGCTTGCGCTGACTCCGGACATCGGCATCGGTAGCGCACTGGCATTCGGTTTTTTTGGCGTACTGCGCTGGCGCGATGCGCAGGTGATCCTGCGCTACCGCCGCAATATCCGTCGCCTGCCACGTTACGTGATGACAAGCAAGGATGTCCCTGTCAGCCAACAACGCTTGTTCATTGGCAAAGGGTTTCGCTGGGAACAAAAACACACCCACAGATTGATGCAGACCTACCGACCCGAGTTCAGACGCTATGTGGAGCCGACCCCCGCCTACCTGTTTGCACGCCATCTGGAGGAACGACTGGAGTTCGCACCCTTTCCGCTGTCGCAACTGCCCCGCCTCACGACCTGGGACATCCCACTCAATCCGGTACGGCCATTACCGCCTGTCGGCGGGTTGCCGCGCCTGCATGGCATCGAGCCGGAGGAAGTCGACGTCAGTCTGCCGCTGGGCGAACGCGTTGGCCACTCACTCGTCCTGGGCACCACGCGAGTAGGTAAAACGCGGCTGGCCGAATTGTTCATCACCCAGGACATTCGTCGAAAGAATCCCCTCGGCGAACATGAAGTGGTCATTGTTTTCGACCCTAAAGGAGACGCAGATCTGCTCAAGAGGATGTTCGTCGAAGCAAGACGCGCAGGCAGGGAGAACGCGTTCTACGTGTTCCATCTGGGGTGGCCGGAGATCAGCGCCCGTTACAACGCGGTAGGCCGCTTCGGGCGAATTTCCGAGGTTGCGACGCGTATCTCGGGCCAGCTATCGGGAGAAGGAAACAGCGCGGCCTTCCGGGAATTTGCCTGGCGGTTCGTCAACATCATCGCCAGGGCATTGATTGAACTGGGGCAACGACCAGACTACATGCTGATCCAACGCCACGTCATCAATATCGACGCCTTGTTCATCGAATACGCACAGCACTACTTCGCCCAGACGGAACCCAAGGCCTGGGAGGTCATCGTTCAGATTGAAGCCAAACTCAACGAGAAAAACATTCCCCGAAACATGATCGGCCGCGAAAAGCGCGTGGTCGCTCTTGAGCAATACCTCAGCCAGGCCCGTAACTACGACCCTGTACTGGATGGCTTGAGATCGGCGGTTCGCTACGACAAAACCTATTTCGACAAGATCGTCGCCAGCCTGTTGCCCCTGCTTGAAAAACTCACCAGCGGCAAAATCGCCCAGTTGCTGGCACCGAACTATTCGGATCTGAACGACCCCAGGCCAATTTTCGACTGGATGCAGATCATCAGGAAACGCGCAGTAGTCTACGTCGGACTCGATGCGCTATCGGATGCCGAAGTCGCCGCCGCAGTGGGCAACTCGATGTTCAGCGATATGGTCTCTGTAGCCGGACACATCTACAAATTCGGTATCGACGACGGCCTGCCCGGCGCATCGGCTGACACCAAAGTACCAATCAACGTCCATGCCGATGAATTCAATGAGTTGATGGGGAACGAATTCATCCCGATGATCAACAAAGGTGGCGGTGCCGGCATCCAGGTCACCGCCTACACTCAAACCCTGAGCGATATCGAAGCACGCATTGGCAATCGCGCCAAAGCGGGTCAAGTCGTCGGAAACTTCAACAACCTGTTCATGCTGCGCGTGCGCGAGACAGCCACCGCCGAACTGCTCACCAAGCAACTGCCGAAGGTGGAGGTCTACACCACGACTGTGGTCAGTGGCGCAACAGACAGCTCCGACATCAACACCAAAACCGACTTCACCAGTAACACACAGGATCGCATCAGCATGTCGAGCGTGCCGATGATTGAGCCGTCACACGTTGTTCAACTTCCGAAAGGGCAATGCTTTGCGCTGCTGCAGGGTGGCAACCTGTGGAAAGTCCGCATGCCCCTGCCCGCCCCCGATCCAGACGAAATCATGCCGACCGATCTTCAGCAATTGGCAGGCTACATGCGCCAAAGCTACACCGATACCGGTCAATGGTGGCAGAACCATGGCTCGCCTACGCTACAGGAGCAAGCGCTACCGCCTGAACTGCTTGATGAGGATGCCGACCCTATTATCGACGAGGGTAAAGCGCCATGAGCGATCCAGCGGCTACGGCACAACATCAGCAGACACGCAGGAAAAGCCTGCTGGCCAGTGTCATCACCTTGCCATTCAGGTTGGTTGGTGTGTTGATTGGTTCATTGCTGATCTCGATCATCGTGGAATGCGCAGGCATGCATCTGTTCTGGAAAGACCAGGGCTGGCAACACTCGCAGGCGATGCTGCAATACGAATTGGGACACCTGTCGAATAACTTTACCCGCAGCGTCATCGTGCAGGAGCCGGGCCGCACGGCCCACCAGCTCATCGACACCGGCTATGAATGGATGTTCGTCAAGACCGGACTACTTGAGCGCATACAGCAGACCGCCGAGCATGCGCGTGCTACCAGTCAGATATCCAACCGCGACTTCCGCTACTTCGTAAGCCAAGCCTATGTGTGGTCAGAAAACTATCTGATCGCCACAGCCTTCACCACATTGACGTTTATGGTGCGCTTGCTGGTACTGGTGCTGACATTGCCGCTCATTGTCATGGCTGTGTTTGTAGGCCTGGTTGATGGTCTGGTACGGCGCGATGTGCGCAGGTTTGGGGCGGGCCGGGAATCGGGCTTCGTTTACCACAGGGCAAAGGCCGCGTTACTGCCGCTGGCTGTGCTGCCCTGGGTAACCTATCTGGCGCTGCCGATATCAGTGCATCCGCTGCTGATCCTGCTGCCCGGTACGGCATTGCTGGGCGTCGCGGTGGCGCTGACAGCTAGTAGTTTTAAAAAATATTTGTAGCCGTGTTTGCTCATCACTTTCTTATTTCTATTAGCTCAGACCTGTTTAGCAGTGTTACAGCACAGAACCAAACCTAATCTGACAGGCAGCTCCGTGCCAATAGCAGACATTGGCCCTGAACTTGGACTGGTATGTGCTGAAAACAGAACCCTGAGCTTTTCAGGCAATGTGAAGGGCGTTCGACGCCCCACCCACTTCAAGCATCTTAAACCCAGTAAAGTAGACTAGTAGTTCATTTAATCAGACCATGAACTTCACTTTGAATTTGCAAGTTAATGGTTGTTTCTACATCGTCCGCTGTTAAGGCATCATTCTGCGCAACGTGTCATCACGCATGAAGTAGTGATGGAAAATAGCTGCCAGTGCGTTTAGACCAATTATGGCAGTCGTCTAGGTGAAAGCGATTCATTCATCCTAGCGGCAGATCCTTATCTGAAAATTAAGGCAGCGCCTTGCCAGAAGTGCCCGACAACTTTATTCATGTTGTTGATACGCGATTGAGATGAAAACACCCCAGGCAAACCTCCCTGCCAGGGTCACTCAGGCTATTTTCGCAAGGCGAGCAGCCTGACTTGTCCACATTCCTTAGCATCATTTCAAATTCACCAATAATGTAGGTGTGACCCGATTAATCATCCTATCCGTATTTTTAGGTCAGCAATCATGAACACTATAGCCACTTCACGGTGATCGATGCCATAAGTCGCTACAGAGCCGCTTATTCCTCGGTCAGCTGCGATAAGCTCATCACATCTGCAGAAAACCAGAGGCGAAGAAA
>NZ_RJTN01000043.1 GCF_005497185.1 Pectobacterium polonicum
GGCTTTCACTTCTGGTTTCAGTGATGCCATATTCCACCATCCGTATCAAACAGTATTAAATTTACGCCAATTTTAATAAGCACGTTCCGCACGCTCTAGCGACGTTAACGTGAGCAACCTCCGCTGGCCTGTTTGCAGCATCAACCATGTCCTGCACTTCTTTGCTGGCACCGTAGCGACGAACCACGCCAACGAATTCCTCAACATCGTGACCACGCATTTTCAGCACCGGCAATCCCGTATCTCGTTTAAATTTCGGTGCACCGAATTCATCGGTAGCGTGGCAAATATGATAAAGCTCATGCTCGATGAGTGCGCAGAAATCCAGATCACTACACTGAGAACAATAGTCAGCAGCTAGCGTGATGATGAACGTCGGCACTCGGCCGAACCATTCATGCATCTGTTGTTCCATTCTTGCCTTTTGCCATCCACCAGCGCGCATCATCACTTCTTCACATTGACCAAGAACCGTCCGGCCTTTTTTCTCGAATGCTGATGACGCCCACATAAACGCAATGTCAGCCGTATGCAGATGGAAATGATCTGGGTTATACAGATTTCCACTTTCGCTGATGATCTGCCTGTCCACCCAATCATAAATCTCGTTTGCCGGAATTAGCCTGGTGTATACGCTGAATTCGTTCATGAGGTGGGGTGGCGGGTATGGCCGTGTGATTTCTTTATCAGCCATAACAGAATATTCCTCTATGCTGGAAACTATAAACCCCGTGGTACCGAGCATGAGAAGCCGCGCAAACCTATACGATATGCTGTTTACTATGCGGTACCATCGGAGTTATTAGAATTTTATAAAGCCATTACGCTATTCACTCAGAAATAAATAATGTGATGGCAATAAAATTATTCGGTTGATAAAGGTAAGGATAAATCGTAAACGTAGCATACTAACCAAAAGCAATACCCCCAACCTTTAAGTGAGAAATATCTCATTACCTCTAATAAGGAATACTATGGCCAATACAACCTGCCCCAAGTGCCCTTCAACTTCGTTTGAAATGAAAGAAACAAAAATCAAAGGTTCAAATTATCGACATTTCTTCGTGCAGTGTTCTGCCTGTGGTGCAGCCATAGGTGTACAGGATTTTTACAATACTGGTGCCTTATTATCTAAAATTTGCAGAAAAATAGGCATCCCTGTTTGATTGTCAGGGCATCTCAGGATGCCCATTATAATACCAGTCACACTCTCGCAGTGGCCGCGCTCATGCCCTTGAGTCCGTAGTCAGGGGTATCTCATGAATCCCTCACCTCTAACCGGTGAACGACTGGCGATCGTTCTGGAGTACCGGCACACCTTCTTCCTCATTAACCCTCACCAGCGTGTGTTGCAGTTCGGACCTGCATCTGGCTCTCTACGTGGAGACTCGGGGCAGCATCATTACTGCTGCGTCGGCACGACTCGCCGCGGTCTATCCGCTTTAGTGCTTCATAACGATTCTCCTGTTATTGCGTCATAGACCCGCTCACAAGTCATTCCGGCTCTGTAAGCTGCGTCAGCCTCTGCTGCATACTCTCCCGCTGCTTTGTCAGATTCGCTAAGCAACTCGGCAAGCAGTATTGCGGCCTCGGATTTTGCTGCGCCTGTTGCGGTAATTGCGGAAATGCGGCCTGTTTCACTTGCTGCCAGTTGCCGCTTGAGTTTTCCGATTGCAGACTGCAACCCGACAGCAGCAGACTGAGCGTTAACAGCATCAGCCTGCGCCAGTTCAATTTCACGCTGCGCATTAGTCGATATCGCATTGATCGCTTCCTGTCTGCGTCGTTCTTCCTGACGCTCATCAGATTGACGTTTCGCCAGCGCTTCAGTATCTGCTGTATCGCGCCGAGCCCACTTTAATTGCCACGCAGCATTGGCATCATCCTGACCGGCTGTATATCGCCAGTGCGAGAATCCCCATATTAAAAAAGCCACCAGCGTTATGAGCGCTAATGGCTTCCAGTGTGCTTTAAAAATAGCGATAGCGGCTGTTGTCATCCATCTAGCCCCCAGCACGTCAGCTCAGATTCTTGATCTCGGCGCTCAACCTGCCCGTAACAGTTATTAGACCGTATGCGGCAGTCGCGCCCCTGATCCTTAATCCACCACTTAATACTCTCGCACGCACCCTTTTTATCGCCAGCGTTCAGCCGCGGCCAGAATGTTGTTTTTGTCGTACATTTACCTGGTCCGAGGTTCCAATAACAAAACGACGCCACGCCGACCTTCTGAGGTTCAGTTAGTGTGACGTATACGGCGGGGTTGATATTCCTCTGCAACCAAGAAAGAGCCTCTTTGTGTCGTCGCGATGATTCAGTGCGGCACTGCTCAGCCGTTAGCCTCATTCCCGCCACAACTTTCTGCCCCTGATATGTCGTCAGGCCGTCGCAGATAGTCCAAATACCGACCCCATCTTTATAAGCCACCAGCCTGAATCCCTCTTTCTCAATCAAAAACTGATCCAGCAGAACTGGAGCTGACGCGCCAGCAGCAATGAGCGCTAACATTGCAGCGCTTAATTTTGTTTTTAGTGATGACATCGATCACCCCGCGCTGATACGTCTTGATTTCAGTTGATATTCCTTTCGGCGGTAGTGCCAGTTAACACCGCATGTAACTACAGTGCATGCAATACCGATAATGATTGCCCAGTCGCTCAACGTTAACCCCGCGATCTTCTCAATCAGCCACGCGCTATCAGCGGCAGTTTTTGCAGCGTATGCCTTTGCAGAGACGCCACCGCCAGCTAATGTCGCGCCAGTTCCATATGATAACCTGCTGTAGATAGTGCTCATTTTGGTCATAGCCTCACCTCCGCTGTACGGGGCGCTGTGTGTGATTTACAGGAAATAAAAAACCCGCCGTAGCGGGTCTGTGGATTAATTCGTGGTGTATATATCAGGGACAGCCAAACTGGCTCTTAGCCAATGTCCCTTTTTGCGATTTGACGATCGCTGCAATATTGGCAGGGAGATTTGACCAAATACTCAACTTCGGATTTGTTTTCTGTTCAATGCTGTCAACCGTGACCTGATAACTACAGAAATCAGCACTTTTCAGTGCGTCCTGGTTCATCAGAAACGCTGCATACTCACCTTTATCTGGACTCGTACCAATAAAGATTATTTTCCAGTAGCCACTAGGAATCTGAACTGTCGGCGCGTTCGGTAACGTCGCAATGTTCTTCTCAAATAGTGGTCCAGTAACAGAGTAGACCGCTGATACACCAGCACTATTTGCAAGCGCACGCTCCTTATCCTCTAAACGTACCCACGCCCCTTGATTCAGAGCAGCTTTTTGAGGGGTGATATTTGAGAGGTAATTGAGTGATTGCCAATCCGATGATCCACCTAGCCCGGCAAGCGGGGCTTGATGCCCGCGATCCACAGCTAACGCAGCATTTGCACCATCATACGCAGCGGGAGCTAGTGTGTCGGTAGCCGGTAAATCAGGGTCTTGCTTCCAATTTCTCGCCCTACCGCTAGCCTGGCTGGTCTTTGTGATTTTATACGCCACCCAATTCGCAAATTTAGTCGACGCGTTGTTGTTCAACGTGTACGCATCACGAATAAGCGTCTGTGAACTTCCGCCAGTAGGGCAACCCACCAGACAATTATCAACTGTTGCTACCACCACTGCTGGTGCAGAAGCCGTTGGTTCGATTACATCAGGCGTTTGTGCAGGTTGATATGTTGCCGTACAACCCGCAAGCAACAAAATCGGTAAAAGCTTAATTAAATTAAGTTTCATGTTCTTTTCCTATAGATACCTTGCCAGAGAAATGAAATGGTAAGCATTAAAATAGTTATAATGATTACATTTCAAATAGTTACAACCAGTATCAATATAGGTTATCAATAGGAAAAGAGCATAAAAAGCCACGCGTTCGCGCAGTCCATGATTCTTGAGACGTTATCGTTTAGTGGTTAGTTAAACTCTCTTTTACTTTTTTCTCGCAAGCAGGGATCATTAGATCTCTGAACATGTCCCTTGTATCGCCGTCATATTGTCGATTGGGAGGGCGATAATCTTTGCGAAATGATTCGGCAATTCTGGCTGATGTGGCAACATACTCCGACTCATCAATACCGAAATCAGAAAGGCTAAAACCACGATCTTTGAAGCTGGATACCTCTTCATTGATGATTGCTAGCACATCTCTATCCGTTGATCCCACCTTGTCTGTGATATTCCACTCAGTCATACAGATTTCATGTGCTGCTTTGCTGATATCATTAATAGCAGCAAATGATGTCAATGGAAGCGCTAGCACTAACACAATGATTTTTCGCATATTAACGTCAATTCCTTTGAAATAAAAAACCCGCACTGATGGCGGGTTTCCGTGATTCTGTCGCTTGGATACAGCTTTGCGAAGCGTACCTAAATTATGCGGATTCAAAACCTGTTTTCAACCTTTTTCTGCATTTTCTCGACATAACTCATCAAATAACGTGAAATAGACGGCAGAGTTAAACAATTCTATGCACCAGCGAACCCTATCAATACACTGTTTTTCCGTTAAGGAAGGAGCGTGCTTACGATTAAGCCAGCGTGCCATGTCCAGTATGGTTTTGTTCCAGGTGTAATAGTCGCGCCCAATTTCATAAACAGGGTTTTCTTTGCTGAATGAATTAAGGATGACACGCTCCATGAACGCAGCTTCTTCTTCGTCACCAGCATCACCGATCAGGTCCCCCAGCGACTTTTTAGGCCATAGAATTTTTTTAGCCATAATGAGCAAATCATCGCCTTTATAGCCCATGTCCCTCAGACCATCGAGCACTGTCGCCATTCGCTCTTGCTGCTCACAGCTCCAACCGGTTTCCGCTTGGGAAAATATGCCGCCACCAGCTGACAGGTGTTCAGTGCCACTGCCGCCGTACACTGCCCCCCAGTGATTTAGTAGAGAACGAACCCACCGATTTTTCTCTGGCGTCAGCCTGCGATATTTACCCAGATACGAACGACGCGGAGCGCGTGCCAATGCTTGCCATGATGTATCTTTAGCTGCTTTCACGCTGCCTCCTGCTTTTTCAGTTTACGTAAATTAGCCCGTGCGGTTGCCCGGATTCTGTCGAGCTCTTCACGCGTCCATCGATGCGTGTCGTTGTTACTCTCCAGCTCCTGAACGCGAACCTCCCCGATCCGTTCCACCAGCGAAATGCGGTACGCTTCGATATTTCCCGATTTGTGGACGTTGCAGGTGTGGCACTGTAGCCACAGATTGTCAGGCTCAAATCTCAGATGTGATGCGGCGGCAGTTGTTCTGTAGTGTCCAGCATGCCATGCGAACGCCTCACGCGTGCCGCAGGATATGCAGCAGTCGCCAGCAGCCAATAAAGATTCTCGCCGCCAGTCATTGACGGCGCGCTGCGTCATGCTAATACAGTGTGATAATGGTTTGACTGCCGCCTTGCGCTCACGCCATGCAGCCTGATCTGCTTTCTGTTTTTTCTGCTGCTGGCGCTGCTTTTCTTTTTCACGGAGCTGTATTGCGTACTGCGCGCCGTGCTCAGGGCAGCACCAGCGGATGTTGTCGAATTGAGGTGTGAATCTCTCACCGCAGATTTTGCATTTACGACGGGGTAACTTAGCCATTCCGATCACCCCAGCGTTTAGCCCACTCTATTTCCAGCTTGGATTTTTCACTGAAATTAACGTGCTGCTGAGTGCCGAACCAGTAAATGGCTTCAATAACTTCTACCATCTGCGGAATGTTCATTTTGCTGGTGCGTTGACCGAACATCACAATGCCGCCATCCAAGCCGGGAGCCATGCGCTGCTCTTGCTTCTTGGATTTAGCAATCATTGCAGTGATCAGGTCTTTCCAGTCTTCCTTGTCGTATTTGCTTCCAAACCAGATAACTTGATCGGAAAGGTCCTGCAGGAGTGGCCACATCTTATTGTTTTGAGCCTTCGTGCGACTGGGATCTTTGATGTCCACAACCAGAGGGCGTTTTTGGTCAACAGGTAGTTGCCGAATAAAATTAATGGCATTTTGCTTGACGGCGTCATTAGCCAGGTGGAATTGCTGTTTCATGCAGCACCCCACAGGGTTGCCGCTGAATACAGAAAATCGCTGGCGTCGTTAAACGTCAGTGATTGGGAATTTGATACGTTTTTTTGCGCCATTGGTTTATCTCCAGTGACGCAGCAGGCGATGGTTGTTCAGGCCATCAGCGGGAATTATATATGGTTATTTTAAACTTGGCTTACTCGATATCCGGCTCGCTCTAACATTTGCGTGACGAGCGTCGGCGTTCCGATAATTTCATCAGGCTTGAGCGGCATAAATGAGATTATATCGCCCCTCCTGTACGTCAGTGCGCGGTCAAATTCTGGAAAATCCTTAAACGTCGCTACAACGACATGGTCACGACAGCGCACGACTGCGTAACCCGAACCTGGTAGTTTTATTGCCAATCCATCACCTTAAATAACTGTACATCCATACAGCAATGATATTATATAAAATATTTCAATTTGCAACAAAAAGGCCCCTAAGGGCCTAAAAATTAATATGCTATGTGCTTCTATTACTTTTAAACAAATACAGCATCATAGGAGTGCTAATAGGGGTTACTTAGTTATGAACTTATATACACCCCATGATGCAAGCCCTACTACCGCGGCCCCAGCAACAGCCCACCCAACGACAGGAACAACCGCACTACTTGCAGCAGCACTAGCTATAGCAGCAACACCACCAGCCATACCTGTACCACCAGTTGCAATGGCGCCGCCACCAGCAGCAGCAATTGCACCAGTCGTTACGGATGCTGACGCCCCAGCTGCTACAGCAGTAGCGGCCACAGCTTCTGCAGCCGCAGCTACGCCAGCTACACCGATCGCAGCACCAGAGCCAGCACCTACCGCAGCACCAACACCTACGGCTACACCTTCACCAATAGTGTTTAATTTTTCATCCATTATTATCTTAAACTCCCGTATTTCATTTAAACCACTTCAACGGTTTTTATAGCATTATCAATATAATATTGATTTTTTAACCATACAACTTAGCAAAAAGACTTCCTAATAAAAAATCGTTAATAAAAGACCATCTAGTTTTTCATGCTAAACTAACTAAAAATAACAACCAGATGAGATTGAATTTACTTAAAATCATATAATTCTCGGTGCATCCTAAGAAATTTTTTGTTTTCCTCTTTAATAAGAGTAATCTTCAATTTATTAGAAACACCTAACTTACA
>NZ_RJTN01000044.1 GCF_005497185.1 Pectobacterium polonicum
TTGCGAATTCTCAATAAATGATAAAAAATTCAGCTTGAAGTTTTGTTTGTTATTTTCAAACCTTTCATTTAGTGATGAGGTGGATATTTTAAAATTAAATAGTGACCATGTCGATGAGAAGTATATGAAGTGGATAGGGATACTTAATGTTGCCAATCATGCAAAGGTAGGAGTATTGAAAATAATAGGGAAAAGGGAGAGAGTTAAAGGTTGGTCGATGAGTTTCGCTGGGGGTGTTTATTTTAATTTTCGCATTGATAGAAATGAAAGGGTTTATAAACTATCGAATGCAAATACAATTAATAAAATTAGGGTTGGTAATTTCTAGTTTGACTATATCGCCTTTACTTCAGTAGCTATTTTTAAGGCGGGAGTCGTGTGAGTTGTGCAATTAAGTGTTTGTATTCCGCTTTCACTTCGTCATGGTCATAGCCAACACACGAACCACATGAGTACCAGGAACGTTCGAATTCATACTCTTCTCCATTTTCAGCCGTTCTCAAATCGGTAAACGTACCCTCCGATACAAACCCAGACAAATCCGCCTCGTTTACAGCGCGAGCCACATTGCTCTCAGCTTGGTCAGCAAGCATTTTCATTATTGACACTGACGCTTTAGCTTCCCAAAGATGGACGGAGAACGGAAAATCAAGTTTTGCCATATTTATATCCCATATTAATAATTTCACACCTAATAATTAATCCAAACCAATCGGAATTACTATTAGCGCACCAAAATCGGCATTACAGAACGATGCATTGATTTTGCGAATTCACTTTATATACCATTAAATTCCTCAATCATTCTATTTTTTGCCGACCCTTCCCCCCAACAACTCATTCAAAATAGCTGCCCCACATTAAACGGGTTTGTCAGCGCAGGCAATATTTTGCTTTTTCCATCTCATTCACAACCACACACCCATGACCTTCCAAAAACAACATTAAATATAAAATCCTGAATTTTTTACTGCATGGGCCACAAAATTTAAAAAACCGGTAACTGCACAGTTCTTATTGTTTGCAGCCCTGAAACACTCATTTCTCCAACATCACGCCATTGCTCAACGAACAGAGGAATGGAGTGATGGTTCTCCCAACCCGACGTCGCGCTGCGCACTACAGCGCGCTCATTTTTCTCTCCGCCGCTCTGATGCTGGTCAGTCCATTGACTGCCCATGCCGACACACCAGCCCAGCGTCAAGAACTGGCTGCCACACTGCGCCAGCTCAACGCCCTGGAGCGCTTCGTTGCACAGAGCGCATCCAGAGTCCCCACAGTACCAGGCGAGCGCTATTACTTCGACTACCCCCGGCTGCTCGATGATTTAGCGCGTGTACGCGCAGGCATCCAGTTTTATCTGTCACCGTCCCGCGCCCAGCCGCGCGACGCCACCGCGCTGAGCAGTCACTACCGCCAGGAATCGGTATCCGAGCGCAGCAACGTCTCCCCAGAAGGCCAGCCATGACTGCCGCACAGATCAGCGCCTTCCAGGCGAACAGCAGTATCACACCTGCGGCCATGTCCACTGTCCTGATCGGCATCGTGTTCGCTGTTCTGCTGCTATGGGGCGCATGGGCCATCCGTACCGCCTACGTCGGCTGGGCCGAGAACCAGCTCAACCAGCGTCAGTTCCTCGGTGTCATCGTGCGCTTTCTCGCGATGTACCTCGTGCTGACGTTTTTCCTCCTCTCGTAACCAGAAAGGATCTACCCCATGAAATACCACCACTCTCCCACTCGCCTCGTTCAGCGCGTCGCGCTGGCTTTGAGCATGACCACCTTGCCCTCACTGTCATTCGCACAGGGATTGCCGCAGCTGGAAAATCCCTCGCGAGGCACCGGTGGCGGCATTATGGAAACCATCCGCAACTACGGCTACGACATCGTCCTGTTGGTCGCGCTTCTGGTAGTCGCCAGCATGTTCATCGGTGTGTGCTATCACGCGTACGGCACCTACGCCGAGATCCACAACGGCAAGAAAACCTGGGGCCAGTTCGGCCTGACGGTTGCGGTTGGGGCCGTGCTGCTGGTGATCGGTATCTGGCTGCTGACCGAAGCTACTGGCATTTTGTGAGAGGGACTGGACATGTCAGCGCATCCTCATACCCGCGCAGACGGCACCGTCACGTTCCTGCCGCATCGGCTCAATCGGCATCCGGTGGTGGTGCGCGGTCTGACGGCCGATGAGCTATGGATCTGTTGTGGCCTGTCCGGCAGCGCCGGGTTGCTAATCGGTATCCCGCTGTCCTGGCTACTTTCGACCATCGCTCTGGCACCAACCTGCATTGTGCTGGGCATCGCCTGTGGCGTATTCGTCGGTGGCGGCTTCCTGCGACGACAGAAACGCGGCCGACCCGACACCTGGCTGTACCGTCAGTTTCAATGGCGCATCACGACCCGCTACCCGCTTCTCACAGGCTGGGTGGGCGGGCACCGGCTGATCACACGCTCAGGCTTCTGGTCGAATAGAAGGACGGTGCGATGAGCCGATTCAAGAACGAAGTGGCGCACCTACAGGCACACATCAAAACCCTTCGTATCGGTGCCAGTGCATTACTTCTGGTGTCACTGGTGATGGGGGCCGGTTGGTGGAGCGCACCGCGTGACTTGACCATTCACGTACCGCCCGACCTGCGCTCGGGGAGCGCACGCGCCTGGTGGGAGGTGCCACCCGAGTCGGTCTACGCTTTCACCTTCTATGTATTCCAGCAACTCAACCGCTGGCCAACCAATGGGGAAGAGGACTACGCACGCAACCTGCATGCATTGTCATCGTACCTCACCCCAGCATGCCGTGCCTTTCTGCAGGCGGATTACGACTACCGCCGCAGTACAGGAGAACTGCGGCAGCGCGTACGCGGTGTCTACGAAATTCCAGGGCGCGGCTATGGCGACAACCCCACCGCACGGGTGCGCACAATATCCAACCGTGACTGGGTGGTGACCCTCGACCTCAGCGCCGACGAGTACCACGGCCCGGAACAGGTCAAACGCGCTTTCGTACGCTACCCGGTGAAAGTCGCACGTGCCGATGTCGATCCGGCACGTAACCCGTTTGGCCTCGTGCTTGATTGCTACGACGGTGCCCCGCAACGCATCACAGCCCCCACACCGGAGCCACCGAGTCGTGGCGGTCTGGGTACACAGGGAGAAACCCCATGAAACATCACCCTCTCCGTCTCATCTGGCTGGGACTGTTGACCCTGATGCTGACGCCCGTTGTCCATGCTGTGGAGATCCTGCACTGGGAGCGACTGCCGCTTGCCGTTCCCCTTATGGTCGGACAGGAACGCATTGTGTTTGTGGATCGCAACATCCGTGTTGGCGTCCCGGCCAGCGTCGGCGATCGGCTGCGCGTACAGAGTGCAGGGGGGGCAATTTACCTGCGAGCCAGTGAGCCCATCGAACCCACCCGATTGCAGTTGCAGGACGCTGACAGCGGCACGCTGATTCTGCTCGACATTGCGGCCTCCCCCGCCAAAGACGGTGAACCGGTGCTTGAACCGGTACGCATCGTTGAGGGCAAGACCACGCCACCGCGCTACGGCCAGCAACGGGACAGCGAAACCGACGCTCCCATCACAGAACAGGACAGGCCGACACGACGTGAAACACCCGTGGCCGTGGTACTGACGCGCTACGCTGCACAGAATCTGTACGCCCCACTGCGCACCATTGAACCTGTACCCGGTATTGTGCGCGTGAACCTGCGCCGCGACCTGCCACTCGACACCTTACTGCCTACGCTGCCTGTTCAGACGACCGCGCTGGCATCATGGCGGCTGGAAGACCAGTGGGTGACTGCCGTGCGGCTGACCCATATGGCGGGGGGCTGGATCGAACTCGATCCGCGCACACTTCAGGGCGACTTCCTCACCGCCACTTTCCAGCATCCAGCGCTTGGCCCACGCGGCACCCCCGAAGACACCACCGTGCTGTATCTGGTCACCCGCAAGCATGGGCTATCACAGTCGTTGCTACCCGCCATCCAACGCTTTGATCCCGCCAGGTACGTGCAAACCACAACAAACCCGGCGATGGAGGTGCAGTATGCGCAGTAACGGTCTGCTGAAATGGCTGATGATCCCCGTCGCACTGCTGGTCCTGTTCGTTGGCATCCGCATGTTCTCTGGTGGCAGCACACAATCCCCTGCCTCGACAGAGACAGCCAGCCAGCTCACCCCGGAGGAAATGAAGGCGCTGGGCATAGAAGGGGACACACCCCGTGATACGGTCGCGACCCTGGTAGCCCAGGTTCGACAACTGCGCACCGAGCTGCAAACTGCCACCACCGACAACCGGGTACAGAGAGAAGAAAACCAGCGTTTGCGTCAGCGTGAAAGCGCCATTGACCAGCGCATCAGCACCGCACTGGAGTCCGAACGAACCAGCCTGCGCCGCGATCAGGAACAACTCAGCAGCGAGCGCCAGAAGACCGAGGGTCTGCTGGCAGATTTGCAGCGGCGGCTGGACAGCATGGGCAGCGGCGGTCACGGCGACCTGCCTGTCGGCCTCGGCCTGCAAAACGGGGATGCGGAAGGATTCAGCGACGAGACCACGATCCGCTGGGTAGAGCCTGACGATGCCAGACAGACTGAGGGCCGTCATGGCAACGCTGCGCCGAGCTTTCCGACACGTTTCGGGCCAGCCCAGAAAACGCTGGAAACCACGGCCAACCCTGTCACCGATGCGGGAGCGAGGGCTGCTGGCGTAAAAACTGCCAAAGCCGTCTACACCGTACCGACCAATTCAACGCTGATGGGCTCTGTCGCGATGACTGCGCTGATCGGTCGCGTGCCCATCGATGGCACCGTCAATGACCCCTACCCTTTCAAAATTTTGGTCGGCCCCGACAACCTCACGGCCAACGGCATCGATATTCCTGATGTAGCTGGAGCGGTATTCAGCGGCACCGCCTCCGGCGACTGGACACTCTCATGCGTCAGGGGGCAAGTGCGCTCCATCACCTTCGTGTTTCATGACGGCACCATTCGCACCATTCCGGAAGACGGCGAACGCAGTAATCAACAAAACAATGACCAGAACGGCCTGGGCTGGATCAGCGACCCCTACGGTATCCCGTGCGTGTCCGGCGAGCGCCGCAGCAATGCCCAGCAGTATCTCGGCACACAGGCGCTGATCACCGCTGCGGGGGCTGGCGCGGCATCGCTCATCGATTCAGACAGCGGTCAGATGTCCTACGCCGGTGCCGACGGCTCCATCGGTACGGTGGGTATCAGCAGCAACGAGGCTGTGGGTCGTATTCTCGCCGGCGGTGTACGCGACATGTCGGACTGGGTCAACAAGCTCTATGGACAGGCATTCGCAGCGGTCTATGTGAAACCAGGCGCACACGTCGCCGTTCACCTCGAAAAAACCCTCGCCATCGACTATGAGCCCGAAGGTCGCAAAGTCGACCACCGCACAGGAGAAAGCCATGCGCTCGAACTGGATTAAACCGCTGGCAATCATGCTATCCGTAGCCGTACTGACCGGTTGCGCCACGAGCAAGGAAGACCTGTTACCTCATGGCGGCCAACCCATGCAGGATATCTGGCAACAAGAGAGCGGCAATGGGGGCCGAGTGGGACAGATGGCCTATCGCCAACTGCTCGATGCCCGCCAAAGCTTGCGTCGTCCACTCAGCCACGCGGCTGTGCAAGCTGCTCCTGCAGAACAGGCACACTACACGCGTACCGCCGCCAATGAAGTACGCAGTCAGTTTCAGCGACTGCCGAATCCCGACCTGCTGATGTACGTGTTCCCGCATCTGGCGGGGACGGACCCAGTTCCAGTGCCGGGTTACACGACTATCTTCCCCCTCTACCAGCGTGTGCAGTACGCAATGCCGGGCGAACGTACGGAGGATTACTGATGGTCTGGTCACGTCCCTCGCGCAAACCCTCGGTGCCTACCAAAGATGAACAACCGGACGGCTGGCAGCGCCACATCGATGCATTACGAAAATCGGGCATTCCCGAACCCGGTGCCACCGTGAGGGAGAACCGCCCCGCTACGCAAGCGGATGAGCAGGCCTTGTACGACGTTGCGCCATCGTTCGTCGCGTTGCTGCCCTGGGTCGAATACCTGCCCGAATCGCAAAGTATGCTGCTGGAAGATGGTATCTCGGTCGCCGCATTCTTCGAACTGACCCCGTTGGGCACCGAAGGCCGCGAGCCAGGCTGGCTGGCTCAGGCACGGGATGCGCTGGAAAACGCGTTGCAGGACAGCTTCGACGAGCTCGACGACAACCCCTGGGTGCTGCAACTCTACGCTCAGGACGAAACCAACTTTGCCCCGTATCTGCAGACCCTGCATGGCTACATCCAGCCGCGAGCGCAGCACTCACGCTTCACCAAGTTCTATCTGCATTCAATGGCCCATCACCTGCGCGCGGTAGCAAAACCGGGAGGCCTGTTCGAGTGTAAGCATCCCGCTTAATTGAACCATTCACTTTTAGAGATCTTCCGACATACTGATTATGTCCCGTTGAGGAGATCGCTATGCGCAAAGCCCGATTTACCGAGCACCAGATCATCGCCGTGTTGAAGTCCGTTGAAGCCGGACGGACCGTCAAAGACGTTTGCCGCGAAGCGGGAATATCCGAGGCTTCGTATTACAACTGGAAAGCCAAGTTTGGCGGTATGGAAGCCTCTGATATCAAAAAGATGAAAGATCTGGAGGACGAAAACCGTCGATTGAAACAGATGTTTGCTGATCTGAGTCTGGAGTGCCGCGCACTCAAAGATGTTATTGAAAAAAAGCTTTAAAACCAGCGATAAAGCGTGAGCTCGTCAGTTATCTGACCGCGCAGTTT
>NZ_RJTN01000045.1 GCF_005497185.1 Pectobacterium polonicum
CCACCGTTCCCGACGACGCGAAATCCTGACAAAATACCAGCGTAAAGGTTGGGCTGACGTGGCCGATAATCTTCCTACAGATCTGTGTAATGAGGGCAAGGATGTGAGGGTATTGAAAGCATTTGCTTTGATTCTTTTTATCTCTGGTTGCTCGCAAGGACTTACCAGCGAGAGGATTGAGCAGGATAAAAAATGGAATGCCATGATGGCTGAAAAAAGCCGGATAGCAAAAGAATCGTTCGAATTAACCAAAGCAGAGTATGAAAGAAAAGAAAAGGAAGCTGAAAAAGCAGAATCGGATCGCATAGCGGCAATTCCGGTTCAGCGCTGCTATTTTTCACGAAATGGGCGGAAAGCTGTAGACAGGCTCATTGACATAGTGAACGGCGAAAACATCACCTGTCAGATTGATGGTCATCAACCGATTAACACAAAAATTAATGGGAGAAAAACATTTTTCGGAAATGATCAAAGTGGAATTTTGCACCTTGCTTTAGTTTCTGATGTGACTCTCTGTCAAGCGCCGTGGTGGAAAGGTGGTGAGTTTGAATATAACGAATGTGTTGCATCGGTGGCTAAAGGCTTGCGCATGTGGCTAACACTAACGCGAGATAAATCGATTCCGGATGATGCCTTTCAATATTGTCCATCATATGGCAGCGAGCTAGATTTTTTTTCATGTGCTATTTATGTTTGGCAATATAAGAAAGCAAATTAGCCAAAATATGAATATGAGATAACCCGCCATTGAGCGGGTTTTTTAATGCTTGGAGATAGCGGAATGGCTGAAACCATAGATTCGTTACTGGTGTCACTTGGTCTTGAAACGGATGCTAAATCATTTCAAAAAGGCGCTGACGCGATAAAAGGCGTCACTGATGGGATGATGCAACTCGCCGCCGCCACTGGTGCTGGGTTAGGCTTTAAAGCGCTGACATCAGGGATAGCTAACTCAGCATTGGAAATGAAGAGGCTGAGCGACAATACCGGCTTTACGATCAGACAAATTCAGGGACTTGAATTTGCAATGCGCAGGCTTAATCTCTCCCCTGAATCCGCGCACGATATTGCAAAGATGATCCCTGAGCTGCAAAGAAAGGCCAGGTTCGGGGAATTAAATGATAAGGCTTACTGGGGGGAGGCATTCAATCCAACTGAATTCTCCCGAATGGGTCAGGAGGAGGGGTTAAAATACCTGATCAGTTCTTATTCAAAAATGAATCACGACCAGCAATCATTCCTGCGCGAAGGGGGAGGGTTTGGGCGGGACTCTCCAATAACCAGATTAATGGAGATGGGTAGCGGTTTTTTTGACGAAACAATGAAAATGTCAAATAAAATGACATACCCAATTGATGATGCGCTATTGAAAAATGCGCAAATATTTAATGATGAAATGGCAAAAATCGGTCGTAACTTTGAGATTCTTTCTTATCAGATTGGCGGTCCGCTCTTAGAAAACCTGAATAAAATGCTCGGTGATATAAATCAATTCGTTGATAAAAACAGAGGAACAATTAACGGGATTGTAGATAAAGTAACGTCTGGCAGTTGGTACGACGACATAATGAATGATGCTGAAAAGAGAGGGATCGAATTCAGGAACCACTTGCGCCGCAACGACGCAACCATGCGTAAATTACTTGGTCCCGAGGAGGATGCAAATAATTTCACTAGGCGTGAGATTATGGGAAAGAAATCCCCACTGGAACTGTATAGCGATGTGATGGATGACGCTGAAGATCGGGGTATTAAATTCAGGAACCATCTTCGCAGGAATGACGCCATGATGCGTGGGATACTTGGTCCCGAGGAAGAGGTAAGAAGACTTGCCTCCCAAACACACTTACCGCAGGGTAGTTCACTACATTCCGCACTCAATAACCCAAATGCCCGATCGTATCTTGATGCGATATCCCGCGCCGAGGGGACGAGTGGCTATATGAATTCCGGTTATCACACCATGTTCGGTGGTGGACAGATTTCCAGCCTATCTGACCACCCGCGCCAGTTAAAAGACTTCCAGCAGACAGACGGGACGTGGAATAAAACATCGGCGGCAGGCCGTTATCAGTTCACACAAAAATCATGGGATGAGGCCGCAGCGGCGCTGGGGCTAAAAGATTTTTCGCCGCAAAGCCAGGACATGGCCGCATTATGGCTTATTCAGCGGGCGGGGCAGTTGGATAACGTATTGAACGGTGATTTCATGACGGCAACGAATAATCTCGGTGGCGTATGGGCGTCACTGCCATCATCACCTTATGCACAGCCAAAACGCAGCCAGGCTGAAATGGAGTCGTATTATCTGCCTGGTTACAGCTATCAACGCGATGCTGCGCCATACAACCCATCAGTAAGCCGCTCCGAATCATCAAAACCAACCAGCGTCACAATGCATGTAGAGCAAAACATTTCCGGTTTGGGGCTTAATGAGCAACAGGTTGAGGATTCAATTGCAAAGGCGCTAACAACAGCTGGAGAAAATCTGGAGCGCTCATTTAACAATAGTGGGTGGTAATCATGTCAATCGTCGGAGTGTTCGATAAGTCCCGCCCAGAAATCGGCGGGATTTTTTTTGATGCAATATTGGAGGAATCCAGCGAACTGAGGACGGATGTTAGCGAGTATCCGTTAGAGACCGGTCAAACAGCGAATGACAACGCCGTTACCCGTCCGATGACAGTAACGATGACGGTCGCTATATCTGATAACCCAGTAAAGGAGCTAATGGCTGAGGCTGGTCAGTTTTCTGGGATTGCGGGGATCGGTGCTGGTGTTGCAGTCGGCGCTGTCGGTTCGATTCTAGGAGGTGGTGCGGCAGCGCTGGCCGGACTGGCAGCATCGGCGGGCTTAGCGTTTGCCGCGTCAGGGAGTAAGCGGTCTGAGTCGGCACTGCTGGAAATCCGAAAGCTACAGGTTGAAAAGTCGATTCTGACGGTTGTCGGCGTTAATTCATCCTACGACGACATGATCATTACTAACACGCGAGTCCAGAAAAACAAACAGAACGAAGGGGGGCAGGAGATCGTCGTAGAAATGCGAGCGCTTCTGATAAAAAACAGAAATGACAGCGCCACGACTACAAACCGGAATCTACCTGCTGGAGACTCGGCGGCTACTCAGGGGCAGGCGAACGTTAATTTAGGCGAGGTAACACCGCAATGAAAATAGTCCCCCTCACGCGCGGCCTGGCTGATTTCTCGTTTACGTCAACGCTCAATAACGCAACGCTACGGTTCAATGTGCGTTGGCTCACTCGATACGGTTATTTTGTCGTAGATATTCGTGATGCGATGGGTAATCCGATCACGTTGGGTCGAGGCTTGCACGTTGGCGTCAATTTATTAGCGGGGCTGAATACTGACATCGGCAGATTGGTGCTGAATGGCGAAACACCAACAATGGAAAACCTCGGTGTCACAAACAATCTGAGATGGTACCCAAATGACTAGATTATTCGGGCGAACGTATAACCTCGAGGTGACATCAGCAGAGGGGAATAAATTAACGTGTGAGCCACCGACACAGGTTAAATTTCTGATCACTAATATGCCAATGAATCAGGTCGCCACGGCCATGATTATGATTTACGGCGTGTCTGATCAGTATCGGCAACTGATACAGAAATTCGATGAAACTCGCCAGCGTTTCGGTACCGTCCGCCTGACGGCTGGATACGACGAATCATCCGGGGAATTATTCTCCGGGCAGATAAATAGCGTTGAAGTGGGGCGCGATGGTGTGAACGTTTATCTGCGCCTAAACTGCTGGTCGGTGATCTGGGCTGACGCCACTATCGGAAAGACGTGGGGCGAGAAGACGCAGGCAATAGAAATACTGCAGGACGTGGCGCGATCGTTCGGTCCACCGATCGAAACCGTTGGTGATTTCTCCGATCTGCCGATGTTTAACCATGGCTACACGCTGCCTCATACATCAAGCAGGAATTTTTTAAACGCTATGAAATCGGCGTGGCGTTATGACTGGCTGCTGTCGGACACTAAAACCACACTGATTCGTGATGGAGCCACACGGCCAACAACCTACGAGCTGAATTCAGATAACGGCATGGAGAGTTACCCGCGCTGGTACCAGAAAGACCTTGAGGTTGACGCGCGCCTTAACCACATCATCCAACCTGGCGATTTGATAAAAATCCGTTCTGATTTTTGGACTATCAACTACAGCGGCATGTACAACACCGGACTAAATGACACGTCGAATATTCAACGTCGAACCGGTTCATTTAGGGTGCTATCAACGACGCATCAGGGTGATTTCTGGAATGACGACTGGCGTACAACGTTTCGGTGCCAGTGGAGCGCTGCATAATGAAAAGCACGAATCCGCTATTTTCAGCTATTCAATCCGCCAGCATGAACATGATCGGGGATTTGATGGTTGGCATGCCCGGCCATGTTGTGGCATACGACCCAAATAAACAACGCGCTCAGGTCGAATGCGGCATTCAAAGAAGAATGAGTGACGGCTCAATTCAAACACTTCCACTGCTGGTTAACGTCCCTGTGCAATTCTCTGGTTCTGCGGAGTGGGTTGTGTTTCATGAGCTACCGGCTGGTACTGAGGGGTATATTCATTTCAGTCAGCGATCTGTCGATGCGTGGCTCGATATGGGCGGTCCGGTACCGCCAACCGGCCCCGAAATGTTCAGTGCTAGTGATGCGTTTTTCTCACCCGGTTATCGGTCACTGAAAACCGCGATTCCCAACCTACCCACATCCGGTGTGGGCATGAGTAATCGTGACGGCTCTGTGCGCATCCACCTGACAGATGGAGGGATAGCCCTGACATGTGGCGGCGTTTCGTTGACGGTTTCGCCCGAAGGGATAACGCACAGCGGCAAAACAACGCTGGATGGACGGACAGAGGTTACCACTGGTGGCCTGGCTGTTGGTGATATTGAGTTTGATGATCACGCGCACGGAGGTGTTGAGCGCGGCAGTGGGATATCTGACGGCCCTCAATAAGTTTGAAACCACATTCACGCCCCGGCATCGCTGGGGCTTTTTTATGGGCGCTAATCATGATTCGTAATTTTATAGACGGCGACATTGTCACGCACGGCGAACATTTCGCAACGGGAAAAGAGGCTACACGGCAAGGGATCATCAGGAGGCTGCGGTTGTTTCTCGGTGAATATTTTCTCAATGCCGCAGAGGGGACGCCGTGGTTTCAATCAATTCTCGGTAAAACACAGGTAGACATTGCCGCAGCCAGTATTAAGCAGCGGATCCTGACTGCTCCGGGCGTAATTGGCCTCACTCGATTTGAGTTCAACATCGACCAGACCACGCGAAAAATCACAATTTACGCATCGCTAGTGGACATCAATAACGAGCAGTTTGAATTGTTGTTTGATGAGGAAATTATCTGATGGCTGAAATTACCAAAGATGGCGTGAGCGGGCAGACGTTAAACAGCTATGTTGCCGTTATGCGCCAGCGCTATCTTGATATTGATGACGGCTGGAATATCAATCCAGAATCGCCGGATGGCCTCATTATCGCTGCATGGTGTGAAACACTGGCGAATTTGGACGAGGCTATTATCAGTGCCTATCACTCAGCCGATCCCAATTCAGCGATTGGGCAACAGCTCGATCGCATAGCGGCGTTCGCGGGTATTACGCGCCGAGATAGTACATTCTCAACTGTTACAGTGACATTCACTGGCACGCCGCTTGTTGAAATTCCTGCCGGTACTCTGGTGCGAAATCGGATTACCGGCACGCTGTGGGCAACAGATAGCACAGTGGAAACCAGCAGCGGCGGCATGGCAACAGCTAACGTTACATGCACAACCGCTGGCAGTCAGGCGGGAAACAGCAATAACCTGTCTATCATTGCCACGCCGATCGGTGGCATTACCGCCGTTACCAACGCAAACCCCGCATCGCTCGGACGTGATGAGGAATCAGATAATGCGTTTCGCGTTCGTCGCAATGAGTCTGTTGCGTTCCCCGGCAATAACCAGCTCGACAATATTTATGCGGCTTTGGTCAATCTGGAAGGAATGAAACAGGTCCGTATTTATGAAAACACTGAGTCCGCACCGGATGAAAATGGCGTCGAGGGGCATTCACTGGCGATCGTCATTGACGGCGGCGAACCTGCAGATATTGTCGCAGCGATCGCGAAACGGAAAAATCCCGGCTGCGGGCTGAATCGCTATAACAGCAGCATCCCGAACAAAATCAGCACTGATACGGTTACGCCAGGCGGAAACCCGTTTAATGCTACGTTTTTCCGGCCGGAGTTTATTCCTATCTTTGTTCGCGTCAGCATCTCCAGCGATCGGCGATTTGATGATGACGAAATAAAACGCTCTATCGTTGAGTATTCGAACATCGGGTTTGAGCAAACAACCGGATTTGCAAAGACGGGATTTCGAATTGGTGAGGATGTTGGGGCGGGGCGGTTGTATACCCCAGTTAACTACATTGTCGCTGGCAGCGGATTTGTTCAGTCGATCGGTGTAGGGATGTCGGCAGCATCTGCGGTGAATGCTCAGGTTGATATTGCGTTTAACCAGCTCGGTATTTTCAGCGCAGAAAATATAGAGGTGGTCTATGTATGACCATACGAAAAAGG
>NZ_RJTN01000046.1 GCF_005497185.1 Pectobacterium polonicum
TATACCCGTGATCATTGAAGATGCTTGATTTTATGTGACGAGAAGATCAAGCTCATCCACTATGAAGATATTTATTACCGACGAACAGAAAGCCGAACTTGAGCACCTTCATGACACCACTCGTGATGGTCGTGTTCGTGACCGCATTAAAGCCGTCCTTCTTGCCTCAGAAGGCTGGACTTCTGCGATGATTGCGCAGGCTCTGCGTCTGCACGAAACGACGGTAAACCAACATATCAACGATTACGTCAACACCCGCAAACTCAAGCCTGAAAACGGCGGCTCTAACAGCATGCTCAGCGCCACTCAAACTACAAGCCTCATCAGTCAGTTATCTCTGCATCTGTTCCATCATACTCGCGATATCGTGGCTTATGTTGAACTGCGCTGGGCAATCCGGTTCAGTATCCCCGGCATGAACAAGTGGCTGCACCGTCAGGGTTTCACTTACAAAAAACCAGCGGGTATACCCCATAAATTCAGTGAGCAAAAACAGAAGCAGTTCATTGAATATTATGAAAATTTAAAGAAAACGGCAGGTAATGAACCGATTCTGTTTATCGATGCAGTGCATCCGACACAGGCGACAAAGCTCAGTTATGGATGGATACGAAAAGGACATAAAAAGTCAGTGAAAACAACGGGAAGCCGAACCCGTCTGAATATACTGGGTGCACTAAATCTGAGCGATATCAGCCGCACAGTTATTCACGATTACAAAACGATTAATGACTACAATATTGCTCTTTTTTTCATTGAGATACGTAAACGTTACCCCGATTATCGGCAGAAAATCCATGTGATACTGGACGGAGCGGGTTATCACCGAACCCAATTGATTAAAGACTGGGCTTTTGTCGTGAATATAGACCTTCACTATTTACCGCCTTACAGTCCGAATCTGAATGCGATAGAGCGCTTATGGAAAGTGATGAACGAGCATGCTCGGAATAATCGCTATTTTGAAAACACGCACGACTTTAGGAATGCAATATTCAATTTTTTCTCAACCACGCTGCCAGAAATAGCGGACTCGCTGACATCCAGAATTCACGATCGCTTTCAGGTGCTCAAACCTGCATCTTGAGGTTTATTGGGTATATTTGATTCAGCTTTTGTTGCTTAAATATAAGGTGCTTTAGAGGGCATTATGGGTCGTGTGGATATTAGCGTCATTGTTCCTATTTATAACTGTGAAGAGTATATCGAACCTCTTTTTTCGTCGTTGCTTGCTCAGGATAATGTCGCTTTTGAAATTATTGCGGTAAATGATGGTTCCACAGATGACAGCCTTCTGGAATTGAATGAGATAGGCAAGTCGGTTACGAATTTGATTATTATCAGTCAAGAGAATAAAGGGCTGTCTGAGGCGAGAAATACAGGGATTCGGCATGCCAATGGCGAGTGGATTGCATTCGTTGATGGTGATGACTGGTTGGAAAAAAGTACGTTATCGATATGGCTTGAAAAAGCGAGGGAGCAACGCCTCGATCTCTTGATTGGCAACGGTTTTAAGTTTAATGAAAATCCAGAACAAGAAGTAAAAGAGCCTATTCAGACGAAGCAACCATGGGGTGAGGTAATCAGCGGAGAGGAGTGGATCATTCGCAGTGTAGAAAATAACGAATGGTGTCACTTTGCCTGGTTGCAGTTAATACGCCATGATGTCATCTCGTTGAGTAAGTTAAGTTTTATTCCGGATATGATGCATGAAGACATTCTATGGACGGCGAATTTAGCGCTGGTAGCTAAACGAGTGGGATTCTGTGAAAAGCTAGGTTATGGTTATCGAATTGGTAATACGAATTCGATTACGAAATCGGTGTCGATTGAAAAAATATCACGCAGAGCAAACAGTTATATCGACATCATGCAGGGTCTGATTGCTCTTGCTAACCTGAAAAAAGACAACGTTATTTTAAATAGAGCATTAATTCGTCATGCCAACCGAGAGAGTCGCCACTTGTTTGGGCTTTTACGTAAAAAAATATCATCTCATGCTATTCGGAAACAATTAGCCCAGAAATTTATTGCGACGGGTATCGGTGGGAATTTATTTAAGGGCATGACGTCATTTAATGATTTTTGGTATGCCCTACGTTTTAATCTTACTGTTTGTCTATTTTCAAAGAAAAAGTAGTTTCTCTACTGATTCTTCGATAATTTACCGTGTAGTGCACTAACGATGGCATCGGGTAAGAAATGTGATACATCACCGCCGTGGCGAGCGACTTCCTTGACCAGAGAGGACGAAATAAACGACCATTCTTCCGATGGCATCAGGAAGACGCTTTCGAGTGTCGGCATCAGGTGGTGATTCATTTTTGCGAGCTGGAGTTCATATTCGAAATCGGCAACGGCTCGCAAACCGCGCACAAGAATATTCGCTTTTTGCTGCTGCGCGAAGTGCACCATGAGATCGCTAAAACCGATGACTTCGACGTTCGACAAATGTTGTGTTGCGCCCTTTGCCAACGCCACGCGCTCATCCAGTGTGAAAAGCGTATGTTTGCTCGGACTGGCGGCGATAGCCAGCACCACCTGATCGAACATGCGTGACGCACGCGTCAGTAAATCCAAATGACCATTGGTTAATGGATCGAACGTGCCAGGATAAATCGCTTTGGTCGTCATCGCGTTAGCCCTTCATTCACTGTCTTGGTGGCCACTGTTTTACTGGGCTCTCTGGGGCAAATAAGGTTCCAGCAGCGTTAGCAGCATCTGTAATGCGCCTTGGTTTTGGTGTAACACTTCCACGGCGTGTCGACCATAGTAGAGGCGATAGTCTTCGTCGGCGAGCAGTTTCCCTACTTCTTTTCCAAGTGAGTCTGCATCGGTAACGGTAATCAGTCCGTCAGCCTGGTCTAGTTTGTTGCAGATATCTTTGAAATTGAACGTGTGTGGCCCCATCAATACTGGGATGGCATGAGCTGCCGCTTCTAACGGATTATGCCCGCCTCGCTCAACCAAACTTCCACCGACAAAAGCCAGATCGGCGATACCGTACAACAGCATCAGTTCGCCCATGGTGTCACCAATTACTACTTGAGTGTTCGCAGAAGGCTGTTCACCGCTGCTGCGCAGTGTGTAGGTGAACCCCAAATTTTCTGCCAACACCTGTGTGGTGGAGAAGCGCTCTGGGTGGCGAGGAACAAGAATCAGCAATAAATCGGGGTAGGTACCAAGCAACTGGCGATGTGCGGCCAGAACGATGGCTTCTTCACCTTCATGCGTACTGGTTGCTATCCATACTGGGCGGTGCGGTGCCCATTGCCGGCGTAATGTAATCGCTCGGGCGGCTAGCTCCGGTGTAACGGAAATATCAAATTTGAGGCTACCGGTTACTTTCAGGCTTGAGCGTTTCAGGCCAAGATCGATAAATCGATTCCCATCTTCCTGATTTTGTGCGGCGACGAGCGTGATGCGTTGCAAGATATGACGCGTTAGCTTACCGATCTTTTTGTAACCCGCCGCAGAGCGTTCTGATAGGCGGGCATTTGCAATGACCAGCGGAATGTCGCGTTTATGCAACTCCGCGATCAGATTTGGCCATAGTTCGGTTTCCATAATGATGACGATTTTTGGACGAACCTGATCAAAAAAGCGTTTCAGAGCACAGGGCAAATCATAAGGCAGGTAAACGTGATAGACCGTGTCGCCAAAAGCGGAACGCACGCGCTCAGAGCCAGTGGGTGTCATTGTCGTTACCGTGATCGGCAGATTAGGATAACGATGACGCAATGCTCTAACTAAAGGAATAGCTGCTAATGTTTCACCCACTGAGACCGAATGCAGCATGATACCGTCTGGTTTAACCTTCTCTGCACAAAAACCGTAGCGTTCACCCCAACGCCGACGATAAGCAGGTGCCTTGCGGCCACGAAGCCACAGGCGAAGCCAAATCAACGGTTGGATGAGGTACAGGATGATGGTGTAGAGAGTTTGTAACATAAGATCTACTGTTATCGGTTATCGCTGGGGGGATTTTATCGGGTTCGTGAGGATAAGGCTATTTGTAAAACGGGTGTTGTTTATTCCTTTACTGATTTTCCTGAAAATCGCTGGCAGGATGTACACATGATTGCAATTGTTGAATCTCGTTCTGGATAAACAGGCAATCGAACGAACCAGAAGATCCAACTGTTCTTATTCGCTCGAGCCTTGATTTATGAGGCGTTTGTATCTATTGGGATTTTTCACAGAAGATACGTTTCATTTTTCTCATGACGCCTTTACTTTCATTAATAATGTTTTTCTTCAATCGCTGTAGTGGATAAATAAATAACAACCATAATCTGTAATAAACTTTATCTTTTCCTTCTAGGATAACAATGGAGTCTTTTAGTTTACTGTAATGGTTCCCGTTAAATTTTCTTATTGCCTCGTGGGTAACATTACGGTATTTAAATCCGATATTCCGATGATTTTCCTCATGATGGAAAAATTCGGTTTTATTAATTTTTTCAATGCCAATCGAAAAGGGAATTGGGCCTGTAGTATTTAACACACCTCTCATTCCTACCCCGTAAATCCAGGGTTTGTAGATTTTTAACCTATGAATAACTTCATCTATTGCAGATTTGATATAAGGAGACCCAGGTACTGCGGCTATGTTCCATTGTTGGTATTCACCACATTTTAAGAACCCTAACTCTTTGTGTATTCCCATGTTTTTATCACAGCCACATGCTTTATTGTCCCAACTGCATAGCAACATCTCACAATCTTCTGCAATGGCATCATTAAGTGGGTTCAAACACGAGCTTTTAATATCGAGATAAACACCGCCTTCGATATAAATCAATAAATAGCGAAATAAATCAGCCCTAGCTGCACCATACTTTGGTTCGATGCTTAAATAGAGATTCAGCATCTCTTTTCCATAATGCTTGTCTATATATTCAATTATTCTTTTTTCATCATAAAAAAAGTATTCCCACGTTGGATTCATCTCTTTTAATTGTTCTATAGATACTAAAATTTCTTCAGGCAGTTTATTTATGCCTTTTGTGTATATTTGATGAATCTTCTTAGGTATTTTCATTGCTGTATCGTCCTTGGTGTAATTCATTAAAAATAAGCGTAAAGCGTTTAGTTATAATTTTATGTTCAAAGCTAGTTTTTATTATTTATTCGATACGTCACCACCGCTTGCTTCATATTATCTTCTTGAATGATTTAGCCTAGAGTGAAATCGGTATATTTATAATTAAATATACCGTTCTATCATTTTATTCAGCACTGATACCTTGTTTTTTAAGGTAATGTAGAATGGATTGATATGATAATAGTTTGTCTATATCCTGAGGGGAGATTTTTATATCATATTCATCTTGCAATTCAAGTATTATATTTACATGGTTTATAGAATCCCATGATTCACAATTATCTTTAGATATGTCATCAAAAAATGTACACTCAAGAACCTCTTCCAAAATTTCATTTAAATTACGCATCTATTACCTCTATATTTAGATCTAAGTTCATATTTATTGGAGCTAAGACATTGTAAAATTGTTGGCCATCACTATCTGTATAATCAAAGGTGAAACCATGGTCGGGATAAAAATGTTCGACAACTACATTTTTCTTGGTCGGTTTATATATCCCTATAATTGTATTTATGCCGTTATAACGATTTAGAATGTTATTAAGAAAAGCTTTTTCAACTAATTTACCTATTACTCTACAACTCATAAGGAAAGTATCGATGATGATATCATTGTCTATATGGCTAATGATAGCCATCATAACTAGTCCGTAACAGCCGAATTTATCTTTAACTTCACCCGTATAGACTGTTTTTTTAGGATCATTCATGAATGACTCGATGTCAAATTCAGAATATCGCTTGACTGTGAAATTAAATTGATTTGTTTTTTGAGTTAATTGGGATATACGGCTGATATTTTTTTTATCGTTTTTCGTTATTGTTAACTCAATGTCTAGCGATCTTATAAAGTCATGATAATTGTTGAATTTATTCTCTTCATTTTTCCTTA
>NZ_RJTN01000047.1 GCF_005497185.1 Pectobacterium polonicum
CTTATTTACCCATGCTGATGGGTTAAGTAATTGGTTTAAATATAAAAAATATGTGATTAGAAATGTTACATCACAATGATAGTGAGGAAGCAACAGAGGATGTTTATTGACGAAATACTTTCCGGGAGCGTAACCTTGCATCCTAAACGAAAAAACCACCTGGGGAGGTGGTTTTTCGAAGGTTCAGTAAGTTGGGGAACTTCTGAACCGTGGTAACTGGCTTAAACGGAGCGCAGTGACCAAATCTGTCCTTTCAGTGTAGCTGTAGATTGGCTCCCACTTCAAGAACTCTTACATACAAATGTATGTAATCTCGCTCCGTGAAACCTGTTACCAATGGCTACCGCCAGTGGCGATTTTTCGTGTTTGTCAGGGTTGGAATCAAGAGAGCAGTTACCTGTACAAAACGTGGTAGTCGGACTAAACGGGGAGTTCGTGCATATAGTCCAGCTTGGAGCGAACCACCTACAAGGAACCCAGTTGCGCGGGGAGGAATGAGAAAACGCCACCTTACGGCGGTCTGCAACGGGTAAACCTCATGGTGGGAACAGGAGAGCGCACGAGGGAGCGACCCATCGGAAACGGTGGGGATCTTTAAGTCCTGTCGGGTTTCGCCTCTTCTGACTTGAGCGTCATTTTTTGTGATACTCGTCAGGAGGGCGGAGCCTATGGAAAAGCGAGACTTGCTGGTCCGGCTTTGGGGGGAGGGGGGCTGCTGTCTTTTTCCTTTTGGAGGTTCTAATGACTCGATTATCATCGTTATCCGTTTCTGAAAAACAGTTTATCGATGCTGCGGTCTTCGCGGCAGAACGTGCAAAGGGTGCGCGACTTTCCGGCACCGAGAAAAATAAGGTGTTAGCGACGGCACGTCAGCAGATTATTTCTCAGCGTGACTCCAACAGGATTGTTCGCCAGCGTCATGAGTCTGCGCAGGAGCGCCTGTTTGAATGGAAAAAACCATCGGGTTTTCGTCGTTAACACGCGCCGCTCGCCGCAGTCTCATGACCGAACGGAGTGAGCGAATGAGCGAGGAAGCGGAATAGCACTGTTTGTGATGGGATCTCCGTTCACTCCTTACGTTGCTTCAGGATTTGAAAAATTCCATTAATTCCCGGTTTTCCTGTTCCGTTTTGAGCTTTTCCAGTTTTCTCCGCCTACGCTCTGCTGTCGCAGTCGCATTTTTGCGTCGGTTTTCGGCGTCATTACTTTCTTCCTTGGCGATATCTACCTGTTTCAGCGTTTCTGCGATGATGTTTTCCAGCTGATCTTGTGTTGTCCTGATGAGCATACTGGCTTTCTGTTCGCGTAGCGTGGCGGCATTTTCTCGCTGGATGGCCTGATTGAGTTGTTCAGCGAGGCGTTCATTGGCTTTAAATTCGGCCTGTACGGCGTTTTCTTGCGCGAGGTACGCTAGCCTATGGTAATGCGCGATTTTTTCGGCCTGATCGCGGTTATCGGCTTTAACGATTATCCAGATGAGTGCGATCCCGCCTGCACTACCTGTGATGAACATGCCCGACACCATGAATGGCCATAACTCAGCAGCCATGTACCAGCCTGAAAATTTTATAAGCTGTTCACCTTGCCGGATTATCAGCGTGTAGTTTTCCAGTTTGGCTGATATATACACGTAGGCCGCACCAAGCAGTGCAAACAAAACGATTAACACCGTGACTCGCCAGAAAACAAATTTCATCGCAGGTAGGTTTCCGTGATCTCTGGGCGAAAGTGCCCCATTTCCTGGCTGACTGTCGTCAGGGCAGCTTCCCGGAGCAGCCCCAGATGTTGCAGTTCACGCATCCGTTCCTGAGCATAGCTGTGACGAACGCCGTGGGCACCGGCTGACCAGCCTAATACCCGTTGTGCGGCCGCACTGAAGCTGTTTGACCAGGGATGGCCGCCACCAAGCGCGTAACGGCTGGTGTGGTTGACGCCACGATCGGTCAGGGTGACGGTGTGGTCGCGCCTGACCGCTTCAAGGCGTGAAGCAAGCTCCTTTGGAAGCTGGATTTCCCGAACCAGTCCGCCTTTACCGTGAACGGTGTAGATTATACCGCTACGCCCCGCCCACTTTGTTGCATCGGCCTGTCGTACACTGGGCGGCTGTTCATCCGGTCTCGCCAGCGTATAAAGCTCATGGGCGCGTAATCCTGCGGCGTAGGCCAGCTCTGTCGCCAGTGCGTTCTTTGGGGTTTGAGCGGCGCAAATACGGGTGATTTGTTCTGAGGTGTAAGCCCGCCCTGTCAGGATTTGCGGATGGTCTGCGCGGATCACCGGTAAACGTTCGGTCAGAGGCAGGATGCCGGTGACATGGTGCATCATGGCCTGAATAGCTTGCCGCTCCATGTCGAGGGTTTTTTGTCCTACCGATTCGCCCCGGGATTCAAGATAACTGACGGCCAGAGAAGGCGTTAGTTCACGAAGTCCTCCGAGGATACGGGATGCACGAACCCATTCTGCTACCCGGGTTAATGCCTGTTCGTAATTGCGTACGGTACCGACTGAACGCAGACTTTCCCCTTGTATGGCTTTCATGATCGAAGCCGCCTGACGCCCGGGTGAGGAAAATTTTGCTTTTGCCATGAGGATACTGTTGAAGGTTAACGGATCTGCTGAGGGTTCTGGCGCTGACCGATAACAGCCAGAACCTGAACTTTCTGGGTGGGATCATCCACGTCATACAGCACATTCTGTCCCATCAGACTGATACGGCGGACGCCCTCGCCATAGCGCGGATCTAGCTCATATAGCTTGGGAAACTCGGCGAGTTTTTCGGTGGAAGCGAGGAGGCGTTCAGTAACGTGCCTTGCATCCCAGAGAGAAGCGTTTTCAGCGATATAGTCAAAAAGTGCCATCACATCCTCCGTGGCACTTGCTTTCCATTCCACATCATACGGCATCGTGCTTTTCCTGATAGCGGCGCTGTAGCTGCTGACGAAGCTGGTCGGTTGTCATACTTGGTCGGGTGTCGGCACGGGCTTCTGCGACTTTGGCGCGTGCTCTTTCCTCATACTCTGCCTGTGCCAGTTCTTCATTAGCGAGACGCTGCAACAGTGCAGCTTTATCCGCACTTCCTGAAGGAATGAGGTGTGGGAGGCTCTCGGCTAGCTCC
The DNA here is from genome assembly GCF_005497185.1 of Pectobacterium polonicum. Taxonomy (GTDB): domain Bacteria; phylum Pseudomonadota; class Gammaproteobacteria; order Enterobacterales; family Enterobacteriaceae; genus Pectobacterium; species Pectobacterium polonicum. Next base: position 3,113 of record NZ_RJTN01000047.1, read on the forward strand.
CGCAGAAAGTTCGCGTTTTCGTAGTGGGTGCTGTTCATGGATGACGCTCCTGATTTTCCGTAAGTCTGTTTCTGAGTGTAGCAACGTCGCATTAGGATGGCATGTTACGGGCTTAACCATGACGAGCCAGCCAGCGGGTTACGGTGGATAGCACTACCCTAATCCGCTTTGCTCTTAGCCAGCGTTGTAGCTCGGCGGCACTGGCTCCGGCCTGATGAAGCTGGCGCAGTTCTCCGGTGTAGCGATCGAGGCGCGATTTCCTGTAGCGCGGTTTGCGAATTAACCGGGTCTCTTCCTGTAATGCGGCCAGTTCCTGGCTGACGCTAAACTCCGTCATATCATCACCGCTTGATAGTTTGTAAGAACGCCTGACCGGAGATACCGGTTCAGCGGCAATTGAATGCCTATTTGCCCCTGTTTGACACCTTGTGGCGTCTGGCTCGGACTATTCTCGCCATGTTTTTCCCCGTCAGCGTGGGCTAATCGCGGTCGTTACACTGACCAGGTGGCGTTTTAACTGCGTCGCCTCAGTTTCTCCAGATGTCGCTGCTGGGTCTCAGATCCCTCAAGGGGCGCGGATTGTTGACCTGTATCCGGTGTAATCAGGAGTGCGTGACGTGCACTAATCATCAACAGCACAAGAATAATACGGATTATGTTGCGCTACCAACATGCTTTTTAATTATTGCGTCTATGTTGAGTAAATCCAGCTATACCCGCTATGTACAACGTATTTATTCGTTGTACATAGCGGGTATAGCTGATAACGAATAATCTAAAGAAAGGCGAGAAAAAATGAGAGCGAGGCACCCTAATTAGCAGGCTGAAGATGGCCGATTGGCTGAGAACATCTTGTGTAGCGTTATACTGTCTCAAAAATCGGAGGTGAGACAATGGCGTGGGTCAGCGTGAGACAAGCGATGGAATTGACCGGGAAAGGGCGAAGTTCGCTGTACCGGGATATGGCGAAAGGCCGCGTATCATATAGGTCTGAGTCTGATGGTGGTAGATCTCTTGATACAAGTGAGTTGATGCGGGTTTACGGTGAACTGAAACCGAGTGAGACAACAGATCGGGACACTCAGAGACAGGGTGATGAGACAGATAATAGCGTAATGAAAGACCTGATTTCTGAGATGAAAGCGCTCCGGGAAGAGGTATCGGGTCTCAAACAGGAACTCCAGGAAATGCGCCGGCTGGAATATAAGCCGGCACAGGATGAATCGGAGAACGTTCACCCTAAACCCTGGTGGCGTCGCTGGTTAGGATGAAACGGGCGCCAGTTCGTTAATCGTCTTCCTCAGAACGTTGCTCTGGGTGGTAGCAATCATAAAAATCCCGGAGTTTTTCGTGCAGCACAAACGCAAGAATTTCGCGTACCTGATCGTGAGTGATAGCGGTGACGGCATAGGACAGCGCACAGCATTGGTCTAACAGTTCTTCAGGCCTAAGAGGGGTATCGTCGAACATGATGATGGCTCTCAACTAGAAAATGATAGCTACCACAAGAGTTCCTACGCTCTTTGGGTGGTAGCCCAGACGGGGGTAGGAATACCGGTCTAGTCGGACCCGGCCAGCCCGAAGGCTGCCCCGCCTGAGCCACCATTGAGGCGAACAAAGGCTGCGATATAAAAAAGGACGCTTGGCGCGTCCGTTTTATCGCCAACTAGAAAGCAGGTTCCTACACCCGGTCACCGATGTGCGGTGACGTGTCATCATAACTGAAAATAGGCGAAAAGGGATGATTGGTGGATGAGAGAGTTTGCGCATGCGCAAAATTATTCTTGGCTGGGACCATGGTCCCAATCTGCGGAAAAGCGACCAAAACAGGGATTACGTGTTCTCGTTATCGTGAAAAAACTGCCTATGCACTTCTGTGCATAGGCATGCAGACGGCTAAAATTTATCAGCCGTGTTTTTCCCGATCCGACCCATAGATAACCCCGTTTTTTAGCGCTCAAGCCGTAATGTTGCGTTGAGAGCGTCCGGGGTGGTGCGTGGATCGGATGTTATGGTAAATCAAATTACTATTGATAAATGAGTAAGTAATACCCACTTTAATAATATGTATTTTTTATCCACTCATCTTTATAAATTAAAAGGAGATTTACCTATGAGTAAGCCCGACAATAAGTTTGTTAATACCGACGAAGAGCATGAACTGGCTGATTGGTTGTATCGTAATGGTTTATCTAAGAAAGAAGATAACCTTGATAAGCTGAAGGTCATCATCGACGAGAAGGTTAAAGGCGGAAACACTGCGGATAATATTACGTGGGATGAGCTTGATGATGCCCTGAAGAATAACCCGAAATGGTTTTCTTCTTTGGTATTGATTGGAAAATAATTCTATTTCTGAACAAGGCTCGTCAATCTCTAGGTTGACGAGCTTTTTTTACGCACTGCTTATCACGGATGTCATGGTAAATTTCGAAATTGAGGGGAGGGTTTAGATTATGATTTTTATATCAACTTTTAACTGTATGTTTAAACATGATTTTAACATTCTTACCGTTCGGCGGTATTGTTGTTAATTTGATCTACCCGACTGATAATTCCCTTTTAAATCAAGCGAGAAAAATCAGCGAAAAAGCTAGGTGTGCACTTATGGAATAGGATAAAATAGATGATTCTGATGATCGTTAGGTTGTCAGTAAAAACGAGGCAGCTATCAGATCTTCGGCCTGAGAAACTAAGGATTCTGATAGCTGCCGGTGACTCAGTTCGCGAAAACTGAATCTTACCTGATCAACAAACGCCCGATTAGGGCGTTTGTCAAGTGGT
>NZ_RJTN01000048.1 GCF_005497185.1 Pectobacterium polonicum
TAATTCTTTGAGCATCGCTGACGAGTTCAGCAAATCAAACAAATCTTAAATTGAAGAGTTTGATCATGGCTCAGATTGAACGCTGGCGGCAGGCCTAACACATGCAAGTCGAGCGGTAGCACAGGGGAGCTTGCTCTCTGGGTGACGAGCGGCGGACGGGTGAGTAATGTCTGGGAAACTGCCTGATGGAGGGGGATAACTACTGGAAACGGTAGCTAATACCGCATAACGTCTTCGGACCAAAGAGGGGGACCTTCGGGCCTCTTGCCATCGGATGTGCCCAGATGGGATTAGCTAGTAGGTGAGGTAATGGCTCACCTAGGCGACGATCCCTAGCTGGTCTGAGAGGATGACCAGCCACACTGGAACTGAGACACGGTCCAGACTCCTACGGGAGGCAGCAGTGGGGAATATTGCACAATGGGCGCAAGCCTGATGCAGCCATGCCGCGTGTGTGAAGAAGGCCTTCGGGTTGTAAAGCACTTTCAGCGGGGAGGAAGGCGGTGAGATTAATACTCTCATCGATTGACGTTACCCGCAGAAGAAGCACCGGCTAACTCCGTGCCAGCAGCCGCGGTAATACGGAGGGTGCAAGCGTTAATCGGAATGACTGGGCGTAAAGCGCACGCAGGCGGTCTGTTAAGTTGGATGTGAAATCCCCGGGCTTAACCTGGGAACTGCATTCAAAACTGACAGGCTAGAGTCTTGTAGAGGGGGGTAGAATTCCAGGTGTAGCGGTGAAATGCGTAGAGATCTGGAGGAATACCGGTGGCGAAGGCGGCCCCCTGGACAAAGACTGACGCTCAGGTGCGAAAGCGTGGGGAGCAAACAGGATTAGATACCCTGGTAGTCCACGCTGTAAACGATGTCGATTTGGAGGTTGTGCCCTTGAGGCGTGGCTTCCGGAGCTAACGCGTTAAATCGACCGCCTGGGGAGTACGGCCGCAAGGTTAAAACTCAAATGAATTGACGGGGGCCCGCACAAGCGGTGGAGCATGTGGTTTAATTCGATGCAACGCGAAGAACCTTACCTACTCTTGACATCCACAGAACTTAGCAGAGATGCTTTGGTGCCTTCGGGAACTGTGAGACAGGTGCTGCATGGCTGTCGTCAGCTCGTGTTGTGAAATGTTGGGTTAAGTCCCGCAACGAGCGCAACCCTTATCCTTTGTTGCCAGCACGTAATGGTGGGAACTCAAAGGAGACTGCCGGTGATAAACCGGAGGAAGGTGGGGATGACGTCAAGTCATCATGGCCCTTACGAGTAGGGCTACACACGTGCTACAATGGCGTATACAAAGAGAAGCGACCTCGCGAGAGCAAGCGGACCTCATAAAGTACGTCGTAGTCCGGATTGGAGTCTGCAACTCGACTCCATGAAGTCGGAATCGCTAGTAATCGTAGATCAGAATGCTACGGTGAATACGTTCCCGGGCCTTGTACACACCGCCCGTCACACCATGGGAGTGGGTTGCAAAAGAAGTAGGTAGCTTAACCTTCGGGGGGGCGCTTACCACTTTGTGATTCATGACTGGGGTGAAGTCGTAACAAGGTAACCGTAGGGGAACCTGCGGTTGGATCACCTCCTTACCAAGAAGATGTGCGTTGAGTGAAGTGCTCACACAGATTGTCTGATGAAAATACTGAGCAAGCGCACCTGTTGATGCGATGAGTGTAAACTCATGCTGACACGATAGTGCCGGATTTTTAATTCGGTACGGATTTTTCGTGTCCCCATCGTCTAGAGGCCTAGGACACTGCCCTTTCACGGCTGTAACAGGGGTTCGAATCCCCTTGGGGACGCCAATCCGATAATGAGTGAAAGACATTATCATGAATATCTTAAAGATGATTCTTCGGAGTCATGTTTACGATATTGCTCTTTAACAATCTGGAACAAGCTGAAAATTGAAACATGACAGCTGAATGGTCGTTGATGCCTGCGGGTATCAGTGGCAAATCAGTCTGTCAGTGAGTCTCTCAAATAATCGCAGCACGATGATGTCTTTAAGACGCCTTCGGGTTGTGAGGTTAAGCGACTAAGCGTACACGGTGGATGCCTAGGCAGTCAGAGGCGATGAAGGGCGTGCTAATCTGCGATAAGCGTCGGTAAGCTGATATGAAGCGTTATACCCGACGATACCCGAATGGGGAAACCCAGTGTGTTTCGACACACTATCATTACGTGAATACATAGCGTAATGAGGCGAACCGGGGGAACTGAAACATCTCAGTACCCCGAGGAAAAGAAATCAACCGAGATTCCCCTAGTAGCGGCGAGCGAACGGGGAGGAGCCCAGAACCTGAATCAGTTTGTGTGTTAGTGGAAGCGTCTGGAAAGTCGCACAGTAAAGGGTGATAGTCCCGTACACAAAAATGCACAAGTTGTGAGTTCGATGAGTAGGGCGGGACACGTGACATCCTGTCTGAATATGGGGGGACCATCCTCCAAGGCTAAATACTCCTGACTGACCGATAGTGAACCAGTACCGTGAGGGAAAGGCGAAAAGAACCCCGGCGAGGGGAGTGAAATAGAACCTGAAACCGTGTACGTACAAGCAGTGGGAGCCTACTTGTTAGGTGACTGCGTACCTTTTGTATAATGGGTCAGCGACTTATATTCTGTAGCAAGGTTAACCGAATAGGGGAGCCGCAGGGAAACCGAGTCTTAACTGGGCGTTAAGTTGCAGGGTATAGACCCGAAACCCGGTGATCTAGCCATGGGCAGGTTGAAGGTTGGGTAACACTAACTGGAGGACCGAACCGACTAATGTTGAAAAATTAGCGGATGACTTGTGGCTGGGGGTGAAAGGCCAATCAAACCGGGAGATAGCTGGTTCTCCCCGAAAGCTATTTAGGTAGCGCCTCGTGAATTCATCTTCGGGGGTAGAGCACTGTTTCGGCTAGGGGGTCATCCCGACTTACCAACCCGATGCAAACTACGAATACCGAAGAATGTTATCACGGGAGACACACGGCGGGTGCTAACGTTCGTCGTGAAGAGGGAAACAACCCAGACCGCCAGCTAAGGTCCCAAAGTCATGGTTAAGTGGGAAACGATGTGGGAAGGCATAGACAGCCAGGATGTTGGCTTAGAAGCAGCCATCATTTAAAGAAAGCGTAATAGCTCACTGGTCGAGTCGGCCTGCGCGGAAGATGTAACGGGGCTAAACCATGCACCGAAGCTGCGGCAGCGACACTTAGGTGTTGTTGGGTAGGGGAGCGTTCTGTAAGCCGTTGAAGGTGGCCTGTGAGGGTTGCTGGAGGTATCAGAAGTGCGAATGCTGACATAAGTAACGATAATGCGGGTGAAAAACCCGCACGCCGGAAGACCAAGGGTTCCTGTCCAACGTTAATCGGGGCAGGGTGAGTCGACCCCTAAGGCGAGGCTGAAAAGCGTAGTCGATGGGAAACAGGTTAATATTCCTGTACTCGGTGTTACTGCGAAGGGGGGACGGAGAAAGCTAGGTTATCCGGGCGACGGTTGTCCCGGTTTAAGCGTGAAGGTGGGTGACTTAGGTAAATCCGGGTCATCGTTAACACTGAGGCGTGATGACGAGTCACTACGGTGATGAAGTAACCAATGCTACGCTTCCAGGAAAAGCCTCTAAGCTCCAGGTAACATCAAATCGTACCCCAAACCGACACAGGTGGTCAGGTAGAGAATACTCAGGCGCTTGAGAGAACTCGGGTGAAGGAACTAGGCAAAATGGTGCCGTAACTTCGGGAGAAGGCACGCTGGCGCGTAGGTGAAGTCCCTTGCGGATGGAGCTGAAGCCAGTCGCAGATACCAGCTGGCTGCAACTGTTTAATAAAAACACAGCACTGTGCAAACACGAAAGTGGACGTATACGGTGTGACGCCTGCCCGGTGCCGGAAGGTTAATTGATGGGGTCAGCCGCAAGGCGAAGCTCTTGATCGAAGCCCCGGTAAACGGCGGCCGTAACTATAACGGTCCTAAGGTAGCGAAATTCCTTGTCGGGTAAGTTCCGACCTGCACGAATGGCGTAATGATGGCCAGGCTGTCTCCACCCGAGACTCAGTGAAATTGAACTCGCTGTGAAGATGCAGTGTACCCGCGGCAAGACGGAAAGACCCCGTGAACCTTTACTATAGCTTGACACTGAACCTTGAGCCTTGATGTGTAGGATAGGTGGGAGGCTTTGAAGCGTGGACGCCAGTCTGCGTGGAGCCAACCTTGAAATACCACCCTTTAATGTTTGATGTTCTAACGTAGGCCCGTAATCCGGGTTGCGGACAGTGTCTGGTGGGTAGTTTGACTGGGGCGGTCTCCTCCCAAAGCGTAACGGAGGAGCACGAAGGTTAGCTAATCCTGGTCGGACATCAGGAGGTTAGTGCAAAGGCATAAGCTAGCTTGACTGCGAGAGTGACAGCTCGAGCAGGTGCGAAAGCAGGTCTTAGTGATCCGGTGGTTCTGAATGGAAGGGCCATCGCTCAACGGATAAAAGGTACTCCGGGGATAACAGGCTGATACCGCCCAAGAGTTCATATCGACGGCGGTGTTTGGCACCTCGATGTCGGCTCATCACATCCTGGGGCTGAAGTAGGTCCCAAGGGTATGGCTGTTCGCCATTTAAAGTGGTACGCGAGCTGGGTTTAGAACGTCGTGAGACAGTTCGGTCCCTATCTGCCGTGGGCGTTGGAAGATTGAGAGGGGTTGCTCCTAGTACGAGAGGACCGGAGTGAACGCACCACTGGTGTACGGGTTGTGATGCCAATTGCATTGCCCGGTAGCTAAGTGCGGAAGAGATAACCGCTGAAAGCATCTAAGCGGGAAACTTGCCTCGAGATGAGTCTTCCCTGGACACTAGATGTCCCTGAAGGGCCGTTGAAGACGACGACGTAGATAGGCTGGGTGTGTAAGCGTAGCGATACGTTGAGCTAACCAGTACTAATGACCCGAGAGGCTTAACCTTACAACACCGAAGGTGTTTTGAGTGATGATGACTCATAGAGACATGTTTTGATATTTAGCTTGTTCAAAGATTGGTTCTGATGGTTGTGCGAGAGCGTGAGCGAAGCATGACGGTTGGAATGAAACAGAATTTGCCTGGCGGCGATAGCGCGGTGGTCCCACCTGACCCCATGCCGAACTCAGAAGTGAAACGCCGTAGCGCCGATGGTAGTGTGGGGCTTCCCCATGTGAGAGTAGGGAACTGCCAGGCATCAAAT
>NZ_RJTN01000049.1 GCF_005497185.1 Pectobacterium polonicum
CGCTTACCCGCCGGCGCATTGGTGGTGCGATTTCCGGAATGGAAAGAACTAAAGAGTATCGGCGTAGCGATATCCTATCGCATTGAAAAAAATGAGGAACTTTCGATGGAGTATCGCTACTACATCAGTTCGTCGACACTCACGCCAGAGCAGTTTGCTGTTGGCGTCCGCGGGCATTGGGCGATTGAAAATAGCCTGCACTGGGTGCTGGATGTGGTGATGAATGAAGATACCTGCCAGATATATCGAGGTGATGCCCCTCAGATATTGGCTTGTGCACGACACATGGCGCAAAACATGCTGCGAGCGGAAACGAGCAGAAAGGCAAGTTTGCGTAAGAAGCAGCAGTTTGCGGGCATGAACAGCGCATATTTGGAAAAAGTGCTGGATGCGGGGCTGGCAGCACTGACGCCAATTTAACAATTAGTTCACGCTCTCGCCCTGCCCTGATATTACCCTGAGTTTTTCGATAGATATAAATATCTCAATAGTTATTCTACTAATGAATTATAGACATCAAATTATAAGGATACAGTAAAATGGATATTCTCATTACAACCACAAAAATAGCCATCTCCAATAATATCTAATAACTATATAAATAATTTATTTCGTCATCAGCAATACTGATTAATTCGAGGTACTAAAATCAACCATTACTTTAGCAGTTTCAACTTGAAATGGACCTTCCTTTATTTCTAACATTAAAGCTTTTTTAGATAGACATCGCACACTATGAATATCAAAAGGATGGATTTCTAACGCACAGCAGTCCGTTCCTGGACCAACTAAAAGTGTCTTTAAAACATCACCGTTGGGTGAGTAAAAAACAACCTCTAGCAAACCATCAATCACTACAAACATCTCCCACTGATGCGGAAGTTCATGATAATGTGGCTCAACAAAACTGCCTTCAGCTAACGATATAAATAATCGTTGGATCTTCTCATTAAAATCACTGTGTAGATTTAAATGAGATCGTTTACGTAAATTATTTACAGCTTGATTATCGAGATCACTTAAGAAACTCTTATCGAATACTCTCATTATTAACCTCTAGGGTTTTAACTATTGTTGAAGCTATATTCGAGACATCAAACTCATATTTAAGTAAATCAAATCCCCTCTCTCCTATCTCTTGTCTTAAGAGTTGATTTTTATATAACTCAGTAGCATTTTTCAATAATAGAGCATCGTCTCCATTATCAGTAATCATACCTGCACGTGCAGAGTTAATTAACTCCGTCAGATCATTATTTGGATTAACGCTACCTAAAATAGGTAGTGACTGCACCATATAACCGAGGAGCTTTCCAGGAAAATTATGGGCAGTATGTTTTGCTGATAATGAAAATAATCCAACATCCACTTGAGCCAAAACATCTTTGAATTCATCCTGACTTATTGATGGAAGATATGTGAAATTTTTTAAATCCCACTCTAATGCAAGCGACTTTATAAGGTTAACTTCATCTCCTTGACCTATAAAAAGAAAATGGGCATCTTTAAAATCCTGCATATTTTTTACTAGACGCATCAAATTAGACATATCTTGCGCATGACCAATATTTCCACCATAGAAGAAAATGACTTTATCTTGTAAATTTAGCTCCTCGCGAAGGGCATAAAAATTCTCTTTAAGTATATGTGGTGTAAGACTAGCCCAATTTCTCAAAACAGAAACGGAATATTGGCAATTAGCATTTTGCTCTAAAAATACATCCATATTTTTTTTAGACATCACGCCTATCATATCAGCTTTATTATAAGATAATGCTTCGAATTTCCTGAAAAACAGCTCAATTGCCGATCCTTTTTTTATCAGCCCAGAATCTATCGCCCACTGAGGGAAAAAATCTCTTAAAATTAAGTAACTTTTACAACCGCAACGCCTTTTTAATCGAGATACAAGTGAACCAAAGAAAATAGATGGTGAATAAAAAACGACACCATCAAAAGTATTCTTATCTACAATTTTGTTAATTCCACCCCATGCTCTAAAAGACAATAAATATTCATTGATTGCCCTTGTTATTTTTCCGACATCTTTTATCGGTCCAGAATAAAAGCGCCACACATTAACACCATCAATATCTTCCTGAATAAATCTAGGAAATGATTTATCAAAGTGAGGAGTAATAATAGTAACCTCATGATTTTGCCTTATAAATTCTTTGGCAAGCTCATGCATCATCTTAGCGCCAACTCGCGTACTATGTGGTAAATAGTCATCAATAATAAGGGCAAGTCGCATCCGTATTCTTTCCAAACAACGCGTTTAACATAATCAGTATAAGAAAGAATAATACGCAGTACTTTATCTGATACATTTGGCATACTATAATCACTTACTTGACGTAGTAATCGAATATTACCTGAAGGTTGACCTTCTAAAATATCCAGCGCTTGCATGACACGGTCAACATTAAGACCGACCATCATTACCGATGCTTCTTCCATTCCCTCAGGTCTCTCATGCGCTTCTCGTAAATTAAGAGCAGGGAAGTTCATAATAGAGGATTCTTCATTAATTGTACCGCTATCAGAAAGAACCACCTTCGCATTTTTTTGAAGACAATTATAATCGTGGAAACCTAACGGTTTCAATAATTGAATATTTGAATGGAATTCAATCCCTTGTGCCTCAATACGATTACGTGTTCTGGGATGTGTAGACACAATCATTGGAAGATTATAATGTGCAGCAACAGTATTTAAAATATTGGCTAACCGCGATAATTTTTTTGGTGAATCAACATTTTCCTCTCGATGTGCACTTACAACAAAAAACCGTTTTTCTTGGAGTGAAAGACGGGCCAGAACATCCGAGGAATCTATTTGAGGTAAATAATGATTCAATACCTCAAACATAGGACTACCTGTTTTAATAATACGATCTGCTGGTAAACCTTCAGCTAATAAATAGTCGCGAGCAATTGAACTATATGTTAAATTAATATCAGCAGTATGATCAACAATACGTCTATTAGTCTCCTCCGGTACTCGTTGATCAAAACAACGATTACCTGCCTCCATATGGAAAATAGGTACTTTACGTCGTTTAGCTGGGATAGCAGAAATACAAGAATTTGTATCACCCAATACAAGCATAGCTTCTGGTTGAATCTCTTCTAAAACCTGATCAACTTTTATAATAACTTGCCCGATAGTCTCCGCTGCATTTTTACCTGCTGCATTTAGAAAAAAATCAGGCTTTCTTATTCCTAAGTCATTAAAAAAAACCTCATTAAGTTCATAATCATAATTTTGTCCCGTATGTACAATAATATGATCACAGTGAGCATCCAATTTATCTAAAACTCGTGATAATCGAATGATTTCTGGTCGAGTACCTACCACTGTCATAACTTTTAATTTTTTCATTAATTATTTCTCATACTTACTTTAATGGATAGGCAAAAGTGTCAGGCATTGTTCTATCAAAAATCTCATTGGCCCATAACATGACTATCATTTCATCTTCGCCAATATTAGTAATATCATGTGACCAACCCGGAACCGTTTCTACAACTAAAAAAGAATCACTGTTAACCTTCAACTCATATTTTTCATGGGTTAACATATTTTTAAATCGATAAAGAGCCGTTCCTTTTAAGACTAAAAATTTTTCATTCTTAGAATGATGATAATGACCGCCACGAGTAATGCCGGGGTGAGCAGTGAAAAATGAAAATTGACCTGAAGTTTTGGTCTTTAACATTTCACTAAATATACCACGCTCGTCACCGTAACTAGGAATAGTGTAGCTAAACTGAGCCGGATTCATATAACTTAAATAAGTAGAATATAACGCTCTATTAAATCCTAAACCTACATCTTCTGTAATTAGGTTATTACGACTTTCTTTAAAAGCCATTATCGTATCAGCAACGATACCTACTGATGTCTGATACTCAGGTTTAATAGATTGGAAGCCAGAGGATGTTGTGTTTTTCAACAATGAGATTAAATTCCTACAAACATCATCAATATAAACTAAAGTAACAGGTGCATTGTAATCATTAACAGTTAACTCGATATCATTTAGCACGTTGTAACAAAAAGTAGCAATAAAAGAGTTATAGTTAGGACGACACCATTTACCAAAAACATTAGGTAATCTATAAATATAAACAGGTGCCCCGCTATTTTCTCCATATATCTCAACAGCTTTCTCTGCAAGTAATTTACTCTTCCCATAGGCATTATCATTATGAGCTTGGGTTGAAGAGCTAATAACTAATGGTGTTTTTTTATTTTCTTGACTCAAGAAATCAGTAATCAGCTGTGTTAGCTCAGTATTACCTTGTTTAAATTCAATCTCATCTTTTGGGCGATTAATTCCGGCAAGATGATAGATGAAATCAGCGTTGTTCAGCGATTCTAACAGTTGATTATGTGACGTGTTACGATCAATTTCATGAATATCATTAAAACCAGACTCACGTAGCATCATACATAAGTTTTTGCCAATAAAGCCCTTAGAACCCGTGACTACAATATTCATTATACCCCCTCAGGCACCACTAAGCTGCCTCGCTCTATATCAGAAATAAAATCGAGTTTATGCAGTAATGTAATCATGGCATCGACATCGAGTCTATCTGTATTATGGGAGTTATAATCTTGTATGCTGGAGAGATCTTTATCACCAATCTCATTATACTTGGAATAATTTAGATCACGATTGTCAGACGGAATTCTGTAATATCCCCCCTGATCTTCCGATACAAACATTTCTTCACGGCTACATAGCGCTTCATAGAGCTTTTCTCCATGACGTGTGCCAATGATATTAACCTGATGTTCTAGTTTATTAGTAATTTTTAGTAATGCTTGTACTAATGTCT
>NZ_RJTN01000005.1:0-130942 GCF_005497185.1 Pectobacterium polonicum
GCCTCCGCGTTTCCCTTACCATTTGCGACAATTTCCCAGATTTCTTTAATTCCTTTTTTATTCATGCCATCAATACTTTCAGCCGTATTAGTTTGAATGCTTGTGAGTAGATTTTTATATATCGATTCATCCGATAGTGACACTTTTACGCCAATACCACCTTGATTGGAAGAAATAACCTGACTTAGATTAAAGGAACGACTAACATTTGCATTAAAGTATTGACTCCCTGCACGTTGCAGCATCGTAAATAAACTTATATTGCCGATACCATTCATGTAACACTCCATTATTTCGTGTTAAGACGTAAAACAGACATAGGCATCATCTCTCTCGCCGAAGGTAATTTTCTGGCTAGTCAGATTCATTTTCTGCGAATTTTCTCTTTCTTTTTCACGGCACGAGCCCCATAATTGGCATCGTCTTAAGGGCTGACGCTTCGCGTTGTTGAAAATAAATACATTCCGTCATGAACCTCAATTTATTTTAAGGATATTATTTCACCGCTGAGTTTGGGTTAGCGATAAAAGGCACGTAGCAACATTGGGATTCGATTACCTATAAAATCTAAAACATACTACGACCAGCCAAATAGAAATCAACTATTTTCCGATAAGAAAAATAAAATGATATATAGAGAAACATAAATCCTTAATTATTTTATAATGATTACCAGTCATCGTTAATCGATATTTAATTAAGTCACACAAGAAATCATATAAAATAATATTTATTAGCATGAATATATTTTCAATATTTCAGAGCCAGCGACATACCTAGCCATCCCAATCCCACAATCGATACTTTTTTCACCTGCCGTTCTGCTCTGCAAGGAGCCAGTGATTAACACCGACAGAGTAAACGGCTTTCATGCCCGTCGTCACGGAATCGGTCCGATTTCAACAGGCTTTTCTACCTATCAAGAGCCGATCTCCAGCGTGATTATGCTGGTGTATCGCCCAACCAAAACGAACTTCCTATATCTGCTAAAAAAATGTTGCACAACAGCCCGCACATGGTTTAGGTTATTCGACAGACAAATCGATATTCATTTACAAAGAGACATCTTATGACACGCGTTCTGTTTAACCACCATCATCACCATCATCCTGATTAGTCTTTCGGGCAGTTGGTGCTGGAAGACGTTAAGATCTTCCAGTGGCGCAGAACACAAAGAGAGCCCTCGGAAGATCATCTTCCGAGGGTTTTTTTATGCCCGCTCTATTTTCAGAAATTTAAATTTGACAGGTTAATGAGGTTTCCATGCTGGATAAAACACGTTTACGGATAGCAATGCAGAAGTCAGGCCGCCTGAGCGACGATTCACGTGAGCTGCTGGCACGCTGCGGTATCAAAATCAACTTACAGCAACAGCGTCTGATCGCGTTCGCAGAAAATATGCCGATTGATATCCTGCGCGTGCGTGATGACGATATCCCTGGTCTGGTCATGGATGGCGTAGTCGATCTGGGCATCATCGGCGAAAACGTGCTGGAAGAAGAACTGTTAAACCGTCGAGCACAGGGTGAAGATCCGCGTTACTTCACGCTGCGCCGTCTGGATTTCGGCGGCTGCCGCCTGTCGCTGGCGATGCCGCTGGATGAAGCCTATACCGGCCCTGAATGTCTGCAAAACAAACGTATCGCCACCTCTTATCCTCACCTGCTCAAACAATATCTCGACAGACAATCTGTCAATTTCAAATCCTGTCTGCTCAACGGTTCCGTCGAAGTCGCACCGCGTGCCGGTCTGGCAGATGCTATCTGCGATCTGGTCTCAACCGGTGCCACGCTGGAAGCCAATGGTCTGCGCGAAGTCGAAGTGATTTACCGCTCCAAAGCCTGCCTGATTCAGCGCGACGGCGAAATGCCAGCAGAGAAACAGCAGCTAATCGATAAGCTACTGACCCGTATGCAAGGCGTGATTCAGGCGCGTGAATCCAAATACATCATGCTGCACGCACCCAGCGAGCGCCTGGACGAAATCATTGCCCTGTTGCCGGGTGCCGAGCGCCCGACCATTCTGCCGCTGGCCGGCGATCAGCGTCGTGTTGCCATGCACATGGTCAGTAGCGAAACGCTGTTCTGGGAAACCATGGAAAAGCTGAAATCGTTAGGCGCCAGCTCTATTCTGGTCCTGCCTATTGAAAAAATGATGGAGTGATGACGATGGCTGACAACACCAAAAGCATCGGCAGTTTCAGCACGATCGTTGACTGGCAGCGCTGTTCAGCAGAAGAGCAGCGTCAGTTGCTGACACGTCCGGCCATTTCCGCCTCAGACCGCATTAGCGCCGTCGTGAGTGATATTCTGGCAAACGTAAAAAGCCGTGGTGATAGCGCGTTACGCGACTACAGCGCACAGTTCGATAAAGTCCAGGTGAATGCGATTCGCGTCACCGATGCCGAGATTACCGCAGCGTCCGCCCGTCTGGGTGATGAAGTAAAACAGGCGATGGCCATCGCCGTGCGTAATATCGAGACATTCCACAACGCGCAAAAACTGCCGATTGTCGATATCGAAACACAGCCGGGCGTACGTTGCCAGCAGCTCACTCGCCCTATCGCAACCGTCGGGCTGTATATTCCTGGGGGCTCTGCCCCGCTGCCGTCAACCGTGCTGATGCTGGGAACACCTTCACGCATCGCTGGCTGCGGTCGCGTGGTGCTGTGCTCACCGCCGCCGATTGCCGACGAAATTCTGTATGCCGCACAGCTGGGCGGCATCAAAGAAGTCTTTCAGCTTGGTGGCGCGCAAGCGATTGCTGCGATGGCATTTGGCACCGAAAGCGTGCCAAAAGTGGATAAAATCTTTGGCCCCGGCAACGCGTACGTCACGGAAGCCAAGCGTCAGGTAAGCCAGCAGCTTGACGGCGCAGCGATTGATATGCCCGCAGGCCCATCCGAAGTTCTGGTGATCGCCGACAGCGGCGCGACGCCGGCGTTTGTCGCCTCCGATCTGTTGTCGCAGGCAGAGCACGGCCCGGATTCGCAGGTCATCCTGCTCACGCCAGACGCGGCAATGGCCAAAGCCGTAGCCGATGCCGTTGAAGAGCAGCTCGCGCTACTGTCTCGTGCTGATATCGCGCGTCAGGCACTTGCCAGCAGCCGCGTCATCGTCGCGCGGGATTTAGCGCAGTGTATTGAAATCAGCAATCAGTATGGTCCAGAGCACCTGATCATCCAGACCCGTGACGCCGAGTCATTAGTCGACAGCATTACCAGCGCCGGTTCCGTATTTCTTGGCGACTGGTCGCCGGAATCCGCTGGCGACTACGCCTCCGGTACTAACCACGTTCTGCCGACCTATGGCTATACCTCGACCTATTCAAGTCTGGGATTGGCCGATTTCCAGAAGCGCATGACCGTACAGCAGCTCACGCCACAGGGGTTACTGCAACTGGCGCCGACCATAGAAATATTGGCACAGGCCGAACAGCTGACCGCCCACAAAAACGCCGTTACCCTGCGTGTTGCCGCACTGAAGGAGCAAGCATGAGCAGTATTGAAGAACTGGCACGCGCCAATGTCCGCGCATTGACACCCTATATGTCTGCCCGTCGTCTGGGCGGTAACGGCGATGTCTGGCTGAATGCCAATGAATATCCTGAAGCACCAGAGTTTCAGTTAACGCTGCAAACGCTGAACCGCTATCCAGAATGCCAGCCGGTCACGGTGATCGGCCGCTATGCCGAGTATGCGGGCGTAACGCCAGAACAGGTTCTGGTCAGCCGCGGCGCTGATGAAGGGATAGAACTGCTGATTCGCGCATTCTGCGAACCGGGGAAAGACGCGATTCTCTTCTGTCCACCCACTTACGGTATGTACGCTGTCAGCGCCGAGACGTTTGGCGTCGAACGCCGCACGGCGGCAAGCAAAGCAGACTGGCAGTTGGATCTTGAGGCGATTGAGGCACAGTTGGATGGCACCAAAGTCATTTACGTGTGCAGCCCAAATAACCCGACCGGCAACCTGATTGCACGGGAAGATTTGCGCCAATTGCTCACGTTGGCACAGGGAAAAGCACTGGTCGTTCTCGATGAAGCTTATATTGAATTCTGTCCGCAGGCGACCACCTCGGTCTGGCTGGACGAATTCCCACATTTGGTGATTCTGCGTACCTTGTCCAAAGCCTTCTCACTCGCTGGATTGCGCTGTGGCTTCACGCTGGCAAACCCAGAAGTGATTCAACTGCTGCTGAAGGTCATTGCCCCTTATCCGCTGTCCACCCCGGTGGCAGATATCGCCGCGCAGGCGCTGAGCCACGAAGGGATCGCCAAAATGAAGGCGAATGTTGCAGAGGTTACCGCCAATCGCAGCTGGTTGAGCGATACCCTGAAAAATATTCCCTGCATTGAAGAGGTTTTCCCCAGCGAGAGTAATTACTTGCTGGTGCGCTTTACCGCTTCCCCAGCTGTATTTAAAACGCTGTGGGATCAAGGCATTATTCTGCGTGACCAAAATAAACAACCCAGCCTCGCAGGCTGTTTGCGCATTACTATCGGCAACCGCTACGAATGTGAACGCGTTGTTGCTGCATTACAATCATTGCCAGGCATCAACGCTTAATTTTAAGGAGCTCACGTGGGCCAGAAATACCTCTTTATCGACCGTGACGGAACATTGATTGCTGAACCGCCTGAAGATTTTCAGGTTGACCGTCTGGATAAACTGGCGCTGGAACCAGATGTCATTCCCTCGCTGCTGGCGCTGCAAAAAGCGGGTTATACGCTGGTGATGATTACGAATCAGGATGGATTGGGAACCGAGAGTTTTCCGCAGGAAACCTTCGATCCACCGCACAACCTGATGATGCAGATTCTGACATCGCAAGGCATCCGTTTTGAGCAAGTGCTGATCTGCCCGCATTTACCTGCGGATAACTGCACCTGTCGCAAACCCAAGACCGAGCTGGTGACTGCCTATTTGAACAACGGCCTGATGGATGTGGCGAATAGCTACGTCATCGGTGACCGCCAGACCGATATTCAACTGGCGCAGAACATGGGCATAACCGGGCTGCTCTATCAGCGTGGCGGGCTAAACTGGCAAGCGATTACCAACCAGTTGACCAAGCGTGACCGCCATGCGCACGTCAACCGCGTCACGCGTGAAACCGCGATTGATGTGAACGTCTGGCTGGATCAGGAAGGTGGCAGCAAAATCAACACCGGCGTCGGCTTCTTCGATCACATGTTGGATCAAATCGCCACCCACGGCGGATTCCGCATGAACATTGAAGTGAAAGGCGATCTATACATCGACGATCACCACACGGTAGAAGATACCGGTCTGGCGCTGGGCGAAGCCCTGAATAAAGCGCTGGGCGACAAACGCGGTATTGGCCGTTTTGGTTTTGTTCTGCCGATGGATGAGTGTCTGGCACGCTGTGCGCTGGATATTTCCGGGCGTCCACACCTGGAATACAAAGCGGAATTCAGCTACCAGCGCGTTGGCGACCTGAGTACAGAAATGGTCGAACACTTCTTCCGTTCACTGTCTTATTCCATGGCCTGTACGCTGCACCTGAAAACTAAAGGGCGTAACGATCATCACCGTGTGGAAAGCCTGTTTAAAGTCTTCGGGCGCACGCTGCGTCAGGCCATCCGCGTCGAGGGTGACACGCTGCCGAGCTCGAAAGGAGTGCTCTGATGAAGGTCGTCATTCTTGATACTGGCTGCGCTAACCTCTCTTCGGTGACCTACGCCGTGCAGCGGTTGGGGTATACGCCCGTTGTAAGCCGCGAGGCCGAGATTGTTCTGCAAGCGGACAAGCTATTTCTGCCGGGCGTCGGCACCGCACAGGCCGCGATGAATCAGTTGGAAGAACGTGACCTGATTGCGCTGATCAAAGCCTGCACCCAACCTGTTCTCGGTATTTGCCTTGGTATGCAGTTACTGGGCACAAACAGCGACGAAAATGGCGGCATTTCCACGCTCGGCATTGTTGATTCACCGGTGAAAAAGATGGTTGATCACGGTTTACCGCTGCCGCACATGGGCTGGAATCAGGTGACTCCGAAAGCCGGACATCGTTTGTTCCGCGATATCGATGACGGTGCCTATTTCTATTTCGTTCACAGCTATGCCATGCCGGTCTGCGAAAACACGATTGCCCAAGCCAACTACGGCGAAGCCTTCACCGCCGCGCTGGAAAAAGATAACTTCTTTGGCGTGCAGTTCCACCCTGAGCGTTCGGGTGCGGCGGGCGCGCAACTGCTGAAAAACTTTCTGGAGATGTAGAGCGTCATGATTATTCCCGCATTAGATCTGATTGATGGACAGGTTGTCCGTCTACATCAGGGTGATTATGGACAACAGCGCCAGTACGGCAGCGATCCGCTCCCCCGCTTGCAGGATTACCAGCAGCAAGGTGCAGGCGTGCTGCATTTGGTGGATTTGACCGGTGCAAAAGATCCCTCGGCCCGCCAGATTCCTCTATTAACCACGCTGTTGGCTGGCGTTACCGTCCCCGTTCAGATTGGCGGCGGCATCCGCACCGAGCAGGACGTGGAAGCGTTATTAAAAGCCGGAGCCAGCCGTGTCGTCATCGGTTCCACCGCCGTTAAACAGCCGGAACTCGTCCAACAATGGTTCACCCGCTACGGCGCAGAAGCGCTGGTGCTGGCGCTGGACGTGCGTATCGACGCCAACGGCACGAAGTTCGTCGCCATCAGCGGCTGGCAGGAAAATTCAAACGCCACGCTTGAACAGGTTGTCGAACAATATCTGCCGTTTGGTCTGAAACATGTGCTATGCACTGACATTTCCCGTGACGGTACGCTGAGCGGCTCCAACGTCGAACTCTATCGTGAAATCAGCCAGCGCTACCCGCAGATTGCCTTTCAGGCATCCGGCGGCATCGGTAATCTGACTGATATTGCCAATTTGCGCGGCAGTGGTGTGCAGGGCGTGATCGTGGGTCGTGCGCTGTTAGAAGGTAAATTTAATGTCGCGGAGGCTATTTCATGCTGGCAAAACGGATAATCCCCTGTCTGGACGTGCGTAACGGTCAGGTCGTCAAAGGCGTTCAATTCCGCAACCACGAAATCATCGGTGACATCGTGCCGCTAGCGCAGCGCTACGCGCAAGAAGGCGCTGATGAACTGGTGTTTTATGATATCACCGCCTCTTCCGATGGCCGTGTAGTCGATAAAAGCTGGGTATCCCGCGTTGCGGAAGTGATTGATATTCCCTTCTGCGTAGCGGGCGGCATTAAAAGCGTGGAAGAAGCAGGTCAGATCCTCTCTTTCGGCGCGGATAAAATCTCCATCAACTCACCGGCGCTGGCCGACCCTGAGCTGATTACCCGACTGGCTGACCGCTATGGCGTGCAGTGCATCGTCGTTGGGATTGATACCTGGCACGATGTTGCGACGGGCCGCTACCATGTGAACCAATATACGGGCGATGAAACGCGTACCAAGGTCACCACCTGGGAAACGCTGGACTGGGTACAAGAAGTGCAAAAGCGCGGTGCGGGTGAGATTGTCCTGAACATGATGAATCAGGACGGCGTACGTAACGGCTATGATTTACACCAGTTAAATCTGGTGCGAGATGTCTGCAACGTCCCGCTCATTGCTTCCGGCGGCGCAGGCACCATGGAACATTTTCTGGATGCGTTCCAGTCCGCCCGTGTGGATGGCGCGCTGGCAGCATCGGTGTTTCACAAGCAAATTATTAATATTGGCGAACTGAAACAATATCTTAAGCAACAAGGTGTGGAGATTCGAGTGTGTTAAGCAAAGAGTGCTTTCTAAACGACGAACAACGGAACCAGCTCGATTGGGAAAAAACGGACGGTATGCTACCGGTTGTCGTGCAACATGCAGTATCCGGTGAAGTATTGATGCTGGGCTACATGAATCAGGACGCGTTGCAAGCTACCGAAGAGAGCGGCAAGGTCACGTTTTTCTCGCGCACCAAACAACGGTTGTGGACCAAGGGCGAATCTTCCGGCCATTTCCTGAATGTCGTCTCTATCACGCCGGACTGCGATAACGACACCCTGCTGATTCTGGTCAATCCTATCGGGCCAACCTGTCATCTGGGCACCAGCAGCTGCTTCTCGCCTGCTGCCAGCGACTGGACGTTCCTCTACCAATTAGAGCAACTGTTAGCCGCGCGCAAACATGCTGACCCGGATAGCTCTTACACCGCACGCCTGTACGCCAGCGGCACCAAGCGCATTGCGCAGAAAGTCGGTGAAGAAGGATTGGAAGCGGCATTAGCCGCCACGGTGCATGACCGCGAAGAACTGACCAACGAAGCTGCGGATTTAATGTACCACCTGCTGGTGCTGTTGCAGGATCAGGATTTAGATCTAGCGACTATCATCAATCGTCTGAAAGATCGTCATAATAAGTAAACCAGTTCCCCCGCGTTATCGGCTATCGATAGCGCGGAAAAAAATAATAGCGATAAATGTAAAAAAGCACCCAAATGGGTGCTTCTACAAGGCTGGTATCTAGGACTAATAATTAGCCATAAATATTAGCGCGGTCGCGGAGTTCCTTGCCCGGCTTAAAGTGAGGGACGTACTTACCTTCCAGCTCAACTTTATCACCTGTTTTCGGATTACGACCTACACGCGGTGCACGGTAGTGAAGTGAAAAACTGCCAAACCCACGGATTTCAATACGGTCACCTTCGGCTAACGTAGAGGCCATTTGTTCAAGCATTTCTTTCACTGCATCCTCAACCACTTTGGCCGGGATATGAGATTGCTGTCCAGCAAGCCTTTCAATAAGTTCAGACTTGGTCATAGCGCCTCCAAATGCGTGGCTATCAATAGCCAGGATAACTGACTACCGTTACAAGAATGAGCAACTTACGTTGCTCATTCTACCGTTGTGATTACTCGCCTTTAGCTGCTTTGAACGCTTCTGCCATCGCGCTGGAGAAATTGTTTTCTTCCGGCTTGTTGTTAACAGTTGCGATTGCATCTTTCTCATCAGCTTCGTCTTTCGCACGGACAGACAGGCTAACAACGCGGTTCTTACGATCAACACCGGTATATTTCGCTTCAACGCTGTCGCCAACGTTCAGTACCAGCGTTGCGTCTTCAACGCGATCGCGAGAGGCTTCAGAAGCACGCAGGTAGCCTTCTACGCCATCCGCTAATTCAACTGTAGCACCTTTGGCGTCAACTGCTGTAACTTTACCAGTAACAATAGCACCTTTCTTGTTAACAGACAGGTAGTTATTGAACGGGTCTTCAGCCAGTTGTTTCACGCCCAGAGAGATACGCTCGCGCTCTGCGTCAACTTGCAGAACAACAGCGGCGATTTCATCACCTTTCTTGTATTCGCGAACGGCTTCTTCGCCAACCACGTTCCAGGAGATGTCGGACAGGTGCACCAGACCGTCGATGCCGCCGTCCAGACCGATGAAGATACCGAAGTCAGTAATAGACTTGATTTTACCTTCAACGCGGTCGCCCTTGTTGTGGGTTTCTGCGAACAGCTGCCATGGGTTGGATTTACACTGTTTCAGGCCCAGAGAGATACGACGACGTTCTTCATCGATATCCAGAACCATAACTTCCACTACATCACCAACGTTAACAACTTTGGATGGGTGGATGTTTTTGTTGGTCCAATCCATTTCGGAAACGTGTACCAGACCTTCAACGCCTTCTTCGATTTCAACGAAGCAACCGTAATCAGTCAGGTTGGTTACGCGACCAGTCAGACGCGTGCTTTCTGGGTAACGCTTAGCGATAGCGACCCATGGATCTTCGCCCAGCTGTTTCAGACCCAGAGACACACGGGTACGCTCGCGGTCGAATTTCAGCACTTTAACAGTGATTTCGTCGCCCACATTGACGATTTCGCTTGGGTGTTTAACACGTTTCCAAGCCATATCAGTGATATGCAGCAGGCCATCAACGCCGCCCAGATCAACGAATGCACCGTAGTCAGTAAGGTTCTTAACGATACCTTTAACTTCCATGCCTTCCTGCAGGTTTTCCAGCAGTTGATCGCGCTCAGCGCTGTTTTCAGATTCGATAACTGCACGGCGAGAAACAACAACGTTGTTGCGTTTCTGATCCAGCTTGATAACTTTGAACTCAAGCTCTTTGCCTTCCAGATGCAGCGTATCGCGAACCGGACGAACGTCTACCAGAGAACCTGGCAGGAACGCACGAATGCCGTTCAGCTCAACAGTGAAACCGCCTTTAACTTTACCGTTGATAATACCAGTAACCGTTGCAGCTTCTTCGTAAGCTTTTTCCAGCGTCAGCCATGCTTCATGACGTTTAGCTTTTTCGCGAGAAAGCAGCGTTTCACCGAAGCCATCTTCGATAGCGTCCAGAGCAACGTCAACTTCATCACCAACCTGAATTTCCAGTTCGCCCTGTGCGTTCTTGAATTGCTCTACCGGAATGGCAGATTCAGATTTCAGACCGGCGTCAACCAGTACGACATCTTTGTCAATAGCAACAACAACACCGCGTACGATGGAACCAGGACGGGTTTCGATTTCTTTCAGGGATTCTTCAAAGAGTTGAGCAAAAGATTCAGTCATGTTTGATAATCTTAAGGGTTTCAATTTAACGTCCATCTGGCATCCTGCTCGATGGGGTTGTTTAACATGCCCCGCTGTGCATCCTTACAGCGAGGTAAAAATTCAGTTTTCTGTGATTACGCTAAAATTTCGCGGGCATAAGCCAACGCGCGCGTTATCACTTCATCGATCGTCATTTCCGTTGAATCCAGCACCAATGCATCGGCAGCAGGCACTAACGGCGCAACAGGGCGGCTACGATCGCGCTCGTCCCGTTCCTTTATCTCAGATAAAAGACGTTCAAAGTTAACATTAAAGCCCTTCCCCTGCAACTGTAGCATGCGGCGTTGTGCACGTTCTTCCGCGCTGGCATCCAGGAAAATCTTCACAGGTGCGTCAGGAAAGACCACGGTTCCCATATCACGACCATCGGCAATCAGCCCCGGTGCCTCACGGAAAGCACGCTGCCGACGTAATAATGCTTCACGAACACGAGGAAAAGCCGCCGCCTGAGAAGCCGTATTACCTACCGCTTCGGTACGAATTTCGTGGCTAACATCTTCGCCTTCAAGGATAACTTTCAGTTGCCCGTCTTCTGCAATAAAACGCACATCAAGATGAGAAGCAAGTGGAACCAGCGCGTCTTCCGAGCTGATATCTACATGGTGGTGTAACGCTGCCAGAGCCAAAACACGATAGATAGCTCCCGAGTCCAGCAGGTTCCATTGTAAAGCTTCAGCCAATGCCTTACACAAAGTACCTTTGCCTGCGCCGCTCGGTCCGTCAACCGTAACTACCGGTGCCATCACCGTCATTTCTCTCTCCTTTAATACTGGGAAGTTCCGCTTATGCCGTTTTAAGGCGTCACGGAGCCTTATTATACGCATCAATGCAGAGAAAGGTTACCCTAATGCCGGGATGGCGGGAAAAATAAGACATTCTCTGAACGTAGTACGCAAGTTCGAAAGAAAAAACAGCGCGTAGAATGGGAGAACAGGCACGGAAACCGTGCCTTAGAAAGGAATTAAGCCAGCTCGCTGAGACGCGCCAGTTGCTCGAAGTAGTCAGGGAACGTTTTAGCCGTACATTTCGGATCGAGAATGGTGACTGGCGTATCCGACAGCGCGACCAGCGAGAAACACATCGCCATACGATGATCGTTGTAGGTACCGATCTCTGCCGCTTTCAGTTTCACGGGTGGCGTAATGCGAATATAGTCGTTACCCTCTTCAACTTCCGCCCCCACTTTACGTAATTCAATCGCCATGGCCGCCAGACGGTCAGTTTCTTTCACGCGCCAGTTATAAATGTTACGCAGCGTGGTCGTACCGCCTTGGGCAAAAAGTGCCGCCGTCGCGATAGTCATTGCCGCATCAGGAATGTGGTTCATATCCATATCGATCGCGCGCAGCTCGCCGCGCTCGCATTCGATATAATCTTCCCCCCAGCGCACGGTCGCGCCCATCTTTTCCAAGACATCAGCAAAGCGAATATCCCCTTGTACACTATTACGGCCTACGCCAGTCACGCGTACAACACCGCCTTTGATCGCCGCAGCGGCCAGGAAGTAAGAAGCCGACGACGCATCGCCTTCAACCAGATAATCACCCGGCGAGCGGTACTGCTGGCGACCTGAGACAAAGAAGCGCTGGTAATTCTCGTTACGCACCGCAATACCAAACGCTTTCATCATATGCAGCGTGATATCGATATACGGTTTAGAAACCAGATCGCCCTGAATGCTGATTTGCGTATCCTGCTCGGCCAGAGGCGCAGTCATCAACAGTGCAGTCAAGAACTGGCTGGATACGCTACCATCTACGCTGATTTCACCGCCCTGAAAACCACCGTGCAGACGAAGCGGTGGGTAGTTCTCCTGCTCCAGATAATCAATTTTTGCCCCCCCCTGACGTAGTGCATCGACCAGATGCCCGATCGGACGCTCTTTCATTCGCGGTTCGCCGGTGAGCACAATATCGCCAACCGTCAGACACAGAGCCGCCGCCAGCGGGCGCATCGCGGTGCCCGCATTCCCTAAAAACAGTTCCAGCGGTTGCGTTGCCGTAAACGCGCCCCCCAGACCAATAATCTCACAAACGGTTCGGTCAGATGACAGATGATATTCCACGCCCAGCGCCGTTAACGCAGTAAGCATGTGGCGAACATCGTCACTGTCTAACAGATTAGTGAGCCGGGTTTTGCCTTCAGACAAGGCGGCCAATAACAACGCACGATTAGAGACGCTTTTTGATCCTGGAAGGTTAAGGGTACCGTTAATCAGCTTGATGGGTTTTAGGGTCAGGGATTCCTGCATGTAAAGCCTATTCTTTCAACGTGGACATAAAAACCCCGGCAAGCCCGGGGTTTATCAAAATGTATAGCGAGGTCGGTATGAATCAACCGTGGCGACGCGCGAAGTCAGCCATAAATTCCGTCAGCGCTTTCACGCCTTCCAACGGCATAGCGTTGTAGATAGAGGCGCGCATACCGCCTACAACACGATGGCCTTTCAATGCGTGCAAGCCCGCAGCAACCGACTCTTCCAGAAAGACTTTATCCAGCGCGGAATCCGCCAGCAGGAATGGCACGTTCATACGAGAGCGATTCGCCACCGCGACGTCATTACGATAGAAATCGCTACCGTCAATCGCGCTATACAGCAGGTCGGCTTTCTCCTGGTTGCGTTTTTCCATTTCAACCAGACCGCCATGCTCTTTCAGCCATTTGAAGACCATGCCGGACAAATACCAGGCAAAGGTCGGCGGCGTGTTAAACATGGAGTCATTGTCTGCCAGAATCTGGTAATCCAGAATCGATGGCAGCTCGCGGCGCGCTTTACCCAGCAAATCTTCACGCACGATAACCAACGTCAGACCCGCAGGGCCGATATTTTTCTGCGCGCCAGCGTAGATTACACCGTAACGGCTGACATCAATGCGGCGGGACAGGATGCTGGAAGAATAGTCGGCGACCACTATTTTATCGCCAAAGTCCGGCTCTTCTTCGATCGCAATACCGTCAATGGTTTCATTCGGGCAGTAATGTACAAACGCCGCGTCATCAGACAATTGCCATTCACGCATCGGCTTAATACCGCGCAAATCGCCTACGCGCGTTTTCACGTCAATCACGTTAGGCGTGCAGTATTTTTCTGCCTCATTGATTGCGCTGTGCGCCCAATATCCGCCGTCGATGTAGTCCGCCGTTGAACGCTCACCCAGGAGATTTAACGGCACTGCCGCAAACTGCGCACGCGCACCGCCGTGGCAAAAGAGCACTTTGTAGTTGGAGGGGATTTTCAGCAAGTCACGCAGATCTTGTTCGGATTCAGCAGCAACCTGCATAAACTCTTTACTACGGTGGCTGATTTCCATGACCGATGTACCCAGGCCATTCCAATTACATAATTCCTGTTCAGCACGACGCAGTACTTCAACCGGCAGCATTGCTGGACCGGCGCTAAAATTAAAAATCTGAGTCATTTCCCCTCACCACACCTGAAAAATAGCGACTGTTTTTATCACCGTTGTTACAAATGTCATTTTTATAAACCTGCCGATTATAAAAACATCGCTGTTACACGATTGTAGTTATAACGGAACGGCCGCCATAACCACACTACTTTTACCCTACTATCGGTTTTATCACTCGTCCATCGCGGCTGCAACGCTTATTGCGCTTTCATTATGCAAAACGGCACGTTACTCAGTCTGTACTTTTTCACTGTTGCCGATCTGTTATGAATAAATAGAGTCCAGACAGAAAAATCCGTATCATGCCGCTTCCGCTAATCTCGACAAGAGTGAACACCATGACTCAAACGTTTATCCCAGGCAAAGACGCCGCCCTGGAAGATTCCATCGCCCGTTTTCAACAGCAACTCCAGGACCTGGGGTTTAACATCGAAGAAGCGTCATGGCTGAACCCGGTGCCAAACGTCTGGTCTGTCCATATCCGAGACCGCGATTGCCCACTTTGCTTTACTAACGGCAAAGGTGCCAGTAAGAAAGCGGCCCTGGCTTCTGCGTTAGGTGAATATTTCGAACGTCTGTCCACCAACTATTTCTTTGCTGACTTCTACCTCGGCAAAACGATCGCTAACGGTGATTTCGTTCACTATCCGAATGAAAAATGGTTCCCGATTCCAGAAGACGATGCCCTGCCGGAAGGGATTTTGGATGCTCGCCTGCACCAGTTTTACGATCCTGAACAGGAATTGAGCGCCAGCGATCTAATCGATCTGCAATCCGGTAATGCCGACAGAGGCATTTGCGCGCTGCCGTTTACCCGCCAGTCCGATCAGCAAACCGTCTATATTCCGATGAACATCATCGGTAACCTGTACGTCTCTAATGGGATGTCCGCGGGTAACACTGCCAACGAAGCCCGCGTTCAAGGGTTATCAGAAGTGTTTGAACGCAGTATCAAAAATCGCATCATTGCAGAATCCATCAGCCTGCCGGAAATTCCGCAAGAGGTGCTAAATCGCTACCCAGGCGTGGTCGAAGCGATTGCGACACTGGAAAAAGAAGGCTTCCCTATTTTCTCTTACGATGCCTCACTGGGCGGGAAATATCCGGTCATCTGCGTGGTGCTGTTTAATCCGGCTAACGGTACCTGCTTTGCCTCCTTCGGCGCACACCCTGATTTCGGCGTGGCGCTGGAGCGTACCGTTACCGAACTGCTGCAAGGCCGCGGTCTGAAAGATCTGGATGTGTTTACTCCTCC
Source organism: Pectobacterium polonicum (assembly GCF_005497185.1). GTDB lineage: Bacteria > Pseudomonadota > Gammaproteobacteria > Enterobacterales > Enterobacteriaceae > Pectobacterium > Pectobacterium polonicum. Next base: position 15,238 of record NZ_RJTN01000005.1, read on the forward strand.
GACGTTTGATGATGAAGAAGTGGCCGAGCACGCGAATCTGGAAACCCACTTTATCGATTCCAGCGGCCTAATCTCCTGGGATATGTTCAAGAAAGAAGCAGATTATGAATTTGCCGACTGGAGCTTTAAAGGCTCGACGGAAGAAGAATTCGCTACATTGATGGCTATCTTCAAGCAGGAAGATAAAGAGGTCTACATTGCTGACTATGAGCATCTGGCCGTTTATGCCTGCCGCATCATCGTACCGGGAATGTCAGACATCTACCCTGCCGACGATCTGCTGTTGGCCAATAACAGCATGGGCGCTCACCTGCGCGACACGCTGCTGGCACTACCTGATAGCAAGTGGGAACAAGAAGACTATCTGGCGCTGTTGCAACAGTTGGATGACGAAGGGCTGGACGACTTCACCCGCGTACGCGAGCTGCTTGGTATTGCCACTGGCAAAGATAACGGCTGGTTCACTCTGCGCGTTGGCGAGTTGAAAGCTATGTTGGCACTGGCTGGCGGTGACCTGGATCAGGCACTGATCTGGACAGAATGGACGCAGGATTTCAACAACTCCGTCTTCAGCGCACAGCGCAGCAATTACTATCGTTGCCTGCAAACCTTGCTGCTGCTGGCACTCGAGCCTGAGCGCGATCCTGCTGAATACTACGATGCCTTTACTAAAATGTACGGTCGGGAGACGGTTGATGTCGCCAGTGCCGCCATTGCTGGCGAAGCATGCTTCTACGGCCTGTTTGCCGTAGACGATACCTTTACCTCTTTACCTGCGCATCAGTCGTTGCTGGCTGCCTATGAAAAGCTGCAACAGGCTAAACGTCGTTATTGGTCGTCAAAATAATGCCTACGCGATGCAGCCATCTTACAATCTTATATTGATGGCGGCGCTCTGTTGTAAATAACCCCAATAGCCCTTTATTTTAAAGGGCTATTTTATTGTCCTCTGGACAATAATTTATTATTCGTGATGCATAATCAGAATATTGTTATTGAATGGTGAATTTTTAATTAAATTACCTCGACAAGGTGGTACTGAAATTCTACAAAACATGATTTTTATTAACGCTAAATCGGTAGGTTTAACGTCTGTCATTCAACTCTTTTTGTAAAAATTAAAATATTTTTTTATCATAAAATTCAATAAATTAACCATAAAATCACGGTATCTCACCCTCCCCGTCGACCTGTTAATTTCTTGCAATATGATCCACGTCAAATTTTACCGTATACTGCTTTGTTAGTATCTCAACGCTGATAATTTTTAAGAGAGAGTTAGTGTGAAAGCTGACAACCCCTTCACTCTATTACTACCGGCCGCCATGGCAAAAGTTGCTGAAGACGCCGGAGTCTATAAAGCTACAAAACAACCGTGTACGACGTTTTATTTAGCGATCACTGCGGGTGTGTTTATTTCGATCGCCTTCGTCTTTTATATTACGGCTACCACAGGAACCGCGACGATTCCTTTCGGCATCGCGAAATTGATCGGTGGTATCTGTTTCTCCCTTGGCCTCATGTTGGTTGTCGTCTGCGGTGCAGACTTGTTTACCTCAACCGTTCTTATCGTGATTGCCAAAGCCAGTGGACGTATTACCTGGAAGCAACTAGCCTGTAACTGGGCAAATGTCTATGTCGGCAACCTGATTGGCGCACTTTTCTTCGTTGGGCTTATCTGGTTCTCGGGAGAGCACATGGTCGCAAACGGTGCGTGGGGTCTCAACGTCCTGCAAACGGCAGAACACAAACTTGAACACACGTTCGTTGAAGCGCTGTGTCTGGGTATTCTGGCCAACCTGCTGGTCTGTCTGGCGGTGTGGATGAGTTATTCCGGCCGTACGCTTACTGATAAAATGTTTGCCATGATTCTGCCTGTCGCCATGTTCGTTTCCAGCGGTTTTGAGCATAGCATCGCCAACATGTTCATGATTCCTATGGGCATCGTTATCAAAAATTTTGCGGCCCCGGAATTCTGGAATGCCATTGGCATGGCGCCGTCTCAGTTTGAACATTTAACCGTTAGCCACTTCATTACCGATAACCTGATTCCCGTCACCCTGGGGAACATCATCGGCGGCGGCGTAATGGTCGGTTTGACATATTGGGTAATTTATTTGCGCGGTGGAGACAAGCACCACTAAGGTGCAATCGGCCGCAACGTCGGGTTTTAAGAAATCCATATCAAAGGTAGGTGTAAAATGACCGAGCTGAATGAAAAATTGGCCAATGCATGGCAAGGCTTTAGCAAAGGTGAATGGCAGGATAACGTCAACGTTCGTGACTTTATCCAGAAAAACTACACGCCGTATGAAGGTGATGAGTCTTTCCTGGCTGGCGCAACCAAAGCGACCTCAGCGCTGTGGGACAGCGTCATGGAAGGCATCAAACAGGAAAACCGTACTCACGCCCCTGTTGATTTTGATACCAATGTTGCTGCAACTATCACGTCTCACGACGCGGGATACATCAACAAAGGTCTGGAAAAGATCGTTGGTCTGCAGACTGATGCGCCGTTGAAACGTGCGTTGATTCCGTTCGGCGGCATCAAAATGGTTGAAGGTTCATGTAAAGTTTACGGCCGTGAACTGGACCCTCAACTGAAAAAAATCTTTACTGAATATCGTAAAACGCACAACCAAGGCGTGTTCGATGTTTACACCCCAGATATCCTGCGTTGTCGTAAGTCTGGCGTTCTGACTGGTCTGCCAGATGCTTATGGCCGTGGCCGTATCATCGGTGACTATCGTCGCGTTGCGCTGTACGGCATCGATTATCTGATGAAAGACAAGTTTGCTCAGTTCACTTCTCTGCAATCCAAACTGGAAAACGGCGAAGATCTGGAAGCAACAATCCGTCTGCGTGAAGAAATTGCCGATCAGCATCATGCGCTGAGCCAAATTAAAGAAATGGCTGCTAAATATGGCTGTGACATTTCTGGCCCAGCCGCAACAGCTCAGGAAGCCGTTCAGTGGACTTACTTCGGTTACCTCGCTGCGGTGAAATCACAGAATGGTGCGGCAATGTCCTTCGGACGTGTATCCACCTTCCTGGATATCTATCTTGAGCGCGATCTGAAAGCAGGCAAAATCACGGAAGAAGAAGCTCAGGAAATGATTGACCACCTGGTCATGAAACTGCGTATGGTGCGTTTCCTGCGTACGCCTGAGTATGATGAGCTGTTCTCTGGTGACCCAATCTGGGCAACGGAATCTCTGGCTGGTATGGGTCTGGATGGTCGTACGCTGGTAAGTAAAACCAGCTTCCGCTTCCTGAACACCCTGTACACCATGGGGCCGTCTCCAGAGCCTAACATGACCATTCTGTGGTCTGAAAAACTGCCACAAAGCTTTAAAAACTATGCGGCTAAAGTCTCCATCGATACCTCTTCTCTGCAATACGAGAATGACGATCTGATGCGTCCTGACTTTAACAACGATGACTACGCGATTGCTTGTTGCGTAAGCCCGATGATCGTTGGCAAACAAATGCAGTTCTTCGGTGCTCGTGCAAACCTGGCGAAAACCATGCTGTACGCAATCAATGGCGGCGTGGACGAAAAACTGAAAATGCAGGTTGGTCCTAAATCAGAACCAATCAAAGGCGACGTTCTGAACTTTGACGAAGTGATGGATCGTATGGATCACTTCATGGATTGGCTGGCTAAGCAATATGTCACCGCGTTGAACGTCATCCACTACATGCATGACAAATACAGCTACGAAGCATCGCTGATGGCACTGCACGATCGTGACGTGTTCCGTACCATGGCGTGTGGTATCGCGGGTCTGTCTGTTGCTGCTGACTCCCTGTCTGCTATCAAATATGCCAAAGTTAAGCCGATTCGTGATGAAGATGGCCTGGCTATCGACTTTGATATCGAAGGCGAATATCCGCAATTCGGTAACAACGATGCTCGCGTAGATGAACTGGCTTGCGATCTGGTTGAACGTTTCATGAAGAAAATTCAGAAACTGAATACCTACCGTGGCGCAACCCCGACGCAGTCTGTTCTGACCATCACCTCTAACGTGGTATATGGCAAGAAAACAGGTAATACCCCAGACGGTCGCCGCGCAGGTGCACCATTCGGACCAGGTGCTAACCCAATGCACGGTCGTGACCAGAAAGGTGCTGTTGCGTCTCTGACTTCTGTTGCCAAGCTGCCGTTTGCTTACGCGAAAGATGGTATTTCTTATACCTTCTCCATCGTACCTAACGCGTTGGGTAAAGACGATAACGTGCGTAAAGCTAACCTTGCGGGTTTGATGGATGGTTATTTCCATCATGAAGCCAGCATCGAAGGTGGCCAGCACTTGAACGTCAACGTCATGAACCGTGAAATGCTGCTTGATGCGATGGAAAACCCGGAAAAATATCCGCAGTTGACTATCCGTGTATCTGGCTATGCAGTGCGTTTCAACTCACTGACGAAAGAACAGCAGCAAGACGTTATTACCCGTACTTTCACACAGTCAATCTAATTTCCATGGCTGTCTGAAAAGGCGTAAAATAAAGGCTCCACGTCAGTGGGGCCTTTTTCTTACCCTTGCTTGTCGTTCAAATTGTTAGCCTGTTTTGCCAGCCAGCTATGCGGCCCCACTCTGTGGATGGCTTGCAAAACAGATTCGACGCAGCATCTGTCACACGGTGTTCTTCTGTCAGAAACGTCTGCCAGAACGATGCCAACTTTCTCATGACTGCGCTCATAAAGACCGCTATTGTCCGGTCAAATTTGGAGAAAACCTCGCAATGTCAGTAATCGGTCGCATCCACTCCTTTGAATCCTGCGGCACCGTCGATGGCCCAGGCATCCGTTTCATCATCTTCTTCCAGGGCTGCCTGATGCGCTGTCTGTATTGCCATAACCGTGATACCTGGGATACACACGGCGGCAAAGAAGTGACAGTGGAAGAACTCATGAAAGAAGTCGTGACCTATCGCCACTTTATGAATGCATCTGGCGGCGGCGTAACAGCATCAGGCGGTGAGGCCATCCTGCAAGCCGAGTTTGTGCGCGACTGGTTCCGCGCCTGTAAGGCCGAAGGTATCAATACCTGTCTGGACACCAATGGGTTCGTACGCCGCTACGACCCTGTCATTGACGAGCTATTAGACGTCAGCGATTTGGTGATGCTCGATTTAAAGCAAATGAACGATGATATACATCAGAATTTAGTTGGCGTATCGAATCATCGTACTCTGGACTTCGCTCGTTATCTGGCAAAACGTAACCAGCGTACCTGGATACGTTATGTGGTAGTGCCCGGCTGGTCTGACGACGACGCGTCCGCACATAAACTGGGCGAGTTTACGAAGGATATGACAAACATCGAGAAAATTGAACTTCTGCCCTATCATGAGCTTGGCAAACACAAGTGGATCGCAATGGGCGAAGAGTACAAATTAGACGGTGTTAAACCGCCTAAGGCCGATACGATGGATCGCGTTAAATCAATTCTTGAAAGTTACGGTCACAAGGTAATCTACTAATCTCGGCCGCTTTCTGCAAAAATAGCGCGCTCACGGCGCGCTATTTTCATTTCATTAGAACAGCACTAAATCGTTATGCTGTGCTAAGCCAGATTACCTGCCGCTTTGATTTTCACCTGTACCGCATTCCCTGGCAGATAGGCCAAAGGAATTTCCTGATAGTCGATGATTTCAACGCTGCCCGACATCGCTCCCATCTCTTCAGCCAGACAAATAGTTTGCTGCAGCAATTCGTTTTTTACTTTTTCACGATCGTGATCCGGCATTTTAACCACACGCTCAATCTGCGCCCCGACCTTCCCTAACGCAACCCCCACCGCATTTGCCGCATCGAAGTTCAGCGGGCGCACAACCTGGCTGATGCCAGATAAAACCTCAGGTAATAAAATACTTCCGCCACCAACAAGCACCGCGGGGATAGCCGCACGTGACGATTTGATCCGATCGATAGCACTTTCCACTTTATCAATCATCTGACGATAAGCTTGCTGGCAAAATGTTTTATCTAACTCGGGCAGCGGATGAGAAAGAACTGATGCCCATCGCTCACGATGAAGTTGCAGCATAATATCGCTGAGCGTTAACGTTTCCCCGCCGAAACTGACGCCCTGTTCAAGAAGACGATAGCCAACGCTATCAGGCCCAAGGGTGAGCGTCCCATCCTGAGACTGCCGCACGCAGGTTCCGCCGCCAATACCGATAGAAATAATATCCGGCATCCTGAAATTCGTCCGCACATCTCCCACTTCAACGGCAATTGCCGATTCACGCGGGAAGCCATTCACCAACACGCCAATATCGGTTGTTGTGCCCCCGACATCAATAATCAATGCATTATCCAACCCCGAAAGGTGACACGCCCCGCGAATCGAGTTCGTTGGCCCGCATGCCATCGTTAAAATGGGGTATTGCTTCACCATACTTTCGGACATCAACGTGCCATCGTTTTGCCCAAAGAATGGCGTAGCGTTAATCCCGTGCCGGGTTAGCGCTTGCGTAAAGCCGTTAACAAAGCGGATAGCCGTGCTTTGCAACGATGCATTCAGGATTGTCGCATTTTCCCTTTCCAGTAATCCCGTGCTGCCAATCCGGTGGGATAACGACAGGGAAACATCAGGCAATGCTGCATTCACCCACTGGGCAACCTGCAATTCCTGCTCGCTATTTACTGGGGAAAATACGCCACAGATCGCCACGCTATCGACATGACCACGCATCTTGTCACAAACTGCCAGCACTTCATCCAACAGAATGGAATAGATCTCCCGCCCATCAAATTCATAGCCGCCGTGAAGCTGGTAAAAATGTTCGCCTAACGTCTTTTGCCACTCGTCATCCCAGCCAAACAGTGGTGGAACGCTATCGCTGCTTGGCAGGCTCAGGCGCAATAATCCGACGCGATCCAGTCCTTTTCGCTCGACAATCGCGTTAGTACATTGTGTTGTGCCTAACATTGCATAGCGAATATGCTGCGGCGCGATACCAGATTGCGCCAGTACTTCAGCAATCGCCCGTTCGATACCGCTGTAGATATCCATGCTAGTAGGGCATTTGGCCGTCGCAATACAGCGTAGGTCACCATCTAAAATTGCCGCATCCGTGTTGGTGCCGCCGACATCAATCCCGAGTCGGTAATCATGTTTATGTAACATCGGGAAAGCCTCAGCGATTTGCAAGCTGTTCTATCGGCACATACTGCACCGGATAACCGAAATATCCTGGACCCGCCACGTCAATCCCTTTTGGCGTTCGCCACTTGTCATTGCACGGATAGGCAATCACGTCGACCCGCTGCCCATACCGTAAATGTTCCGTAATAATCGGACGTCCGGTTTCACTATCTACTATGGAGATTAAATCAGGCACAACAGCCAGCAGATTATCCTGCGTAGGATTGGCCGTTTGTGATGAACGATACGCCAGTAATAACTCATTCTGAAAAAGCACCGTAAACGACTCGCCCTTATCGTTCCCCATGCCATCCAACACCACTTTCCCCCGCGCAAAACCACCTGTTGTGCGCCGTACTACATCAACAATTTTTCCTGATGCAACGATATAACCATTTAGCACCGTAAGCAGGGATTGTACTGGATGGCTACCCGACTGGTTTGCCTGACGCAGCGTTTTGCCGATATCTTGTGCCAGTGTAAGCGTCCCTTTAATCGCGCTACGCTTGAGTTCGCGTCCACGGAGCGGATAGTCACACATCGCACAGGCGGCTCCCATCTGTTCCGTAATGGCTCTGGCTAACCGTTCAGACCATACGCCATCAATTGGATTGAGGATAACCGAGTTACCTTTCTCATCAGCCAGCGTATTAGGTGCCGAAGATAAGCCGTCAAGGAAAAAGGTCACCATTTGGGCTGCCGGAAAGGCTCTTCCCATCGCATCACAATCGACGACGGGGATGCCTTTTGCAGCCGCAACCACTAACGGTATGAGTGAATTGATACCACCAACTTCGATAGAAAAAGTTCCAGCTGCAGACTCAGCCAGGTATTCCTCCATTGTTTCAAATGCCAAGAGAATTTGCCGTGGAGATATTATTTTTTCTACAGAGACAGTCGGCGCGCCCATCGCACTGCACGGAATAAAGAGCTCGCTATCCTTTACGTCATCCAGATTGCACACCGTTACTGGCTTCCCATGGCGCAAAGCATTTTTCGCAATTAGCGATCCCAAATAAGGATCGCCACCGCCGCCTGTACCAAGAATTGAAGCCCCCAGCGCGATATCATCTATGATTTCAAAATCAATATAGCGGACCATTACTTACCCAATAACCATCGAACAACCTAAGATTTAGAAAATGAATGGGAAGATTCTGCCAACTGCGGGAACAGTTTCCGCATAGCGATATACATCACCAGACTGATTATTATGCCATCCAATGTCGAAACGGATGTGATCGTGAACAAATCAAAGAAGTCTGTAGCTGTTAATAAGCTTACAAAGCTGCCGCATAGCCATGCGACAGACGCACAAATATTCAATAATGGTGGCTGTGATGCGTCCTGCTTGAGACGCGAAGAGTCAAAAAAGTAATATTCAGCAAGATAAACCCCCGCAATAGGGGAAATTAGGACACCTAGTAACGACAAAAACTGAGTAAAGTTATTAATCATGCCGTTATAAGCCAAAAACAAACCAACAATTGCCATCAACACAACGAGTATTGGCCGGGATATTGCTCTGACAACAACAGAGAGGCCTAATGAAGCTGAAATTAAATTCGAACTATTCGTCGTCCATTGAGCGAAAATTAAAACTACAATGGCCGACACACCAAGTCCGATGCTAAAAAATATTTCGACCAAATCGTCACTACCAACCATATGAGTCAATACGAGTGCAACAAGAATCGTTGAGCTGTTCCCCAGCAAAAATCCTAGGCCAGCCCCTAATATAGCGTCTTTACGCGTTCTGGCATAACGGGCGATATCGGGTGATACAATACTTGCCGCCACTATCCAAATAGACACAACGTAAGAAACCGCACTTCCTAAGCTTATTGGATTTTGAATAGCGACCTCAGCAGGCGAAGAATGGCCGCTGGCTGCGAGATATATCCCTGATATTATCAGTATGAGCATTAGCGGGACGCTTAATACACTTAATTTACCTAACGCCCTGACCCCCCAAATGGCCGTCCATGCCATTAATACCATGCCGAAAAGCAGGGTAAAAAAACGCCCAGGTTCAAATTGATAATGTAACAGGGCTTTTTGCAACATTACACCAAAGAAATCGAGTTGAAAGGCGAACCATCCCACCATAGAAACGGCGGAAAATACGCCAATTATTTTTCCACCTAATCTCCCAAAAACGGAAATACTTAGTAGCGTTGTTGATAGCCCGCAACCATAGCCGACGTTAGCACATAGTGCGGCGAGGATGCCTAGTAAGACGGAGCCAATGAGTGTAGCGTAGATAGCCTGAGAAAACGGCAGTCCACTACTTAGAAAAGACCCGAGAAACAAACCAGAAATATCGATCCCTAAAGCTAGCCATATTAAGGCAATAACATACCAACTTTTTCTCACCTCAACAGGGACAGGCTCGTATTCATAATCATAGATTTTTCGCTCCTGTTGTTGTTTTTTAGGTACAGCATTTCCTTGAGACATCACCCCTCCATCAAATAAGCAGCAAATAATTATTGTATCGTTGTGATATTTTATAGAGGTTGTTTGGCGACGTATAGAACAATGGTGTCGTCAGCAAGCTAACAACACCATTGTGCTTATGGGAGACCCTGATGTGACGCATAAAACCACGCTCTTTTGTGGCAACCACACCATCGATGTGGCGTGACAACAAGATAAATGGGTTTCATATCGATTAATACAGATATATTTTGATGTTAACATTCAAATATGTAATGTATGCGAAGGAAATGCTATGCGCTTAGATAAACTGGAAATCCGCTGGTTAAAATTGTTTTGTAAAATCGTTGAAAAACAAGGAATTACCAATGCGCAAACCGCAACTGGCCTAAGCCAACCTGTATTAAGCCACTATCTATCTCGCCTTGAGGATACGCTTGGACTTGTGTTGTGCGAACGCGGACGTGGTGGTTTTGCTTTAACAACCGAGGGAGAGGTTGTCTATCAGGAAGCCAAATCTGTCATTTCCACACTCGATGATTTCGCTAACAGATTAGCCCGTATCAAACATCAGCTCATAGGTAAAGTTAAACTAGGTTGCCTGGATAATATTGCCACACACCCCAATAACGTCGTATCTCAGGCGATAACCCAGCTTTATGCTCAAAGCCCAGAAGTCAATGTCGAACTTGATATTATGGAGTACCTTCCGCTCATGGAGCGGCTAAAAAATGGACATCTTGATATTGTTTTAAGCGCCCTGCCCGATGACATTCCCGCAGACATTTTTTATGAACCTGTATTCGTTGAACACAGTTATTTTTATTCACTAGCAGAAAATGCTGAAATTATAGAGCGTGAATGGCTAAATGGTGAATTAAATCCCCGTCGATTACTAATCGGTGGTCATGCTTTCAACGAAATATCGAAACAACTCGGCCCCGTAGCAAAACAAGGTTACCACCAAACAGCCTGGCATCTTGAGGGGAGTCTACTACTTCTGCTAGCGGGAACTCATAGTTGTTTTCTCCCCGATCACTATGCAGCGCCTTGGATTGAAAAAGGAAAACTCGCCGCAATCGCGCCCGATCGTTTAAAGCTAACCAGCATATTTTATCTGGTGCGAAACGCAAAACAGCGCCCTAGCCCAGTAGCCGAAGCGCTATGGAATAACATGGTCGAAGCGGGACAAAGCTCGCTGGCCAGCCTCGATCTCACTAACTCAAGCAGCAGCTAATGGCGTTGGATGATGGTTGGCTTTTCTGAGTAACAGCATCAAGTAGATCATGGCAACAACAGCGATCAAGACAAACAGCAATCGATCGGAGTAGCTCTGCATCAATACCGCTGCAACGCTTGGCCCGAAAAGACTGCCAAGCGTGTAGCTGAGGAGTAACGCTTGATTCATTGCCACGAGTTCATCAGGGCACACTTTTTCACATGCCCATGACATAGCAACGGGGTACAGCGTAAACCCGGCACACCCCAACAGGAGCAGTGACGGAGCCATGGCATAGTGGCTGATACTTAGCATGGCAATACAGCCAACAATCACCACAAAAACCAGCCCCCGAAGAACCAACAATCGGCCATAACGATCCGCCATGCGTCCAATGGGCCATTGGCCGATGATACCTGAGCTGATCAACAGCGCCATCCAGTAGCCAACCTGCGCATCATTCATTCCCTGATGGGAGAGATACAGCGGCATCAAGCCATACAACGAACCTAGAATTGCGCCGGAAATAATACAGCCGTGTACGCCTAAACGCGCACTGCGATATGTCAACATTTTCCACATATTGACAGGTTTTTCGTGCTGTTCTGGTGGAGTCGGGAGATGAGTAAACAGCAATGGTAAGACGGCTAAAATAACTAATGCAGTCATCCACGGCAGCACGCTCAATAATGACGTAGGCAATACACCAAGCAGTAGTTGCCCAATCACACTACCGAGGTAATAAGCGATCATGTAAGCAGCTAGCAGTTGCCCTCTCTGCGTCGATGTTCCACTACACAGCAAAGCACTCTCGACCACAACCCAGATCAATGCACAGCCTATCCCAGCAAGAAAACGCCAGAACAACCAGTTGCCAATATCCGTAGAAATACCAAGCCCCACAATCGCGACGCCAAATAATAAAGCTGCGAGATAATAGCTGCGGTTAAACCCATAAAGTTTGATTAATTTACCGGCTAATAGCGTTCCAACCAGATTGCCACCGAAATAGGATGAACCAACCAGTCCCACCTGCCAGACAGGCAAAGCCTGATAACTTAACCAAAGTGGAACCAAAGTATTTAATACCGCAATACAAACTGTCAGCAGCAGAAGTCCGCAGAGCAATAACAGCACTGGGCGGGAATAAGCAGACATAGCGAAGTGGATAACCAAACAACCGGAGAAGAGTGAGCGCATCATGACACTGCGTATATAAAAGTCAATCCGGGCAAAAAGTGCAAAAACTTCTTTCTTCAATCATGGATTGAAAGAATTAATCAATACTCATAGAAAGGGCCAGAGACGTGAAAGCAGAAGGCGACTACTCATCTGATTTTAAAACACTTTCAGCTTAAAAATTAAGTAAAAAAAACGATATGAGATAAATAAATTATTTTTACGATAAAAAAATATTACCGAACATGGGACGTAAAAAAAGCGCCCTGAGGCGCTTTATTCAGATAGCAGAGGTTAGCCAATAAATTCCAGCCCGCCCATATACGGACGCAGCACTTCAGGAATTTCAATACGGCCATCGGCCTGCTGGTAGTTTTCCAGAACAGCCACCAGTGTACGGCCAACTGCCAGACCCGAACCGTTTAACGTGTGAACCAAACGGGTCTTCTTATCGGACTTACTGCGGCAACGAGCCTGCATACGACGCGCCTGGAAATCCCACATGTTGGAGCAAGAAGAGATTTCACGGTACGTATCTTGCGCTGGCAGCCAAACTTCCAAATCGTAAGTTTTGGTGGAACCAAAGCCCATATCCCCAGTACACAGTAATACTTTACGGTAAGGCAATTTCAGCAGTTGCAACACCGTTTCAGCATGGGTCGTCAATTCTTCCAACGCCTGCATAGAATCTTCAGGGCGGACGATTTGTACCAGCTCAACTTTGTCAAACTGGTGCATACGAATCAACCCACGCGTATCACGGCCATACGAACCCGCTTCAGAACGGAAACACGGCGTGTGTGCGGTCATTTTCAATGGCAAGGATTCTTCATCGAGAATCTCGTCACGCACCAGGTTAGTCAGCGGAACTTCAGCCGTCGGGATCAGCGCATATTGGCTGCTTTCTGCTTCTTCGCTTAAAGGATTGGTGTGGAACAGATCTTCGCCAAATTTAGGCAACTGACCCGTACCGTATAACGTGGCATGGTTTACCAGGTAAGGCACATACGCTTCCTGATAACCGTGCTGCTGCGTATGTAAATCCAGCATGAACTGGGAAAGTGCACGATGCAGACGAGCGATCTGTCCTTTCATCACAACAAACCGCGCACCGGTTAATTTCACCGCGGCGGCAAAATCCAGTCCGGCAGCCATCTCGCCGAGTTCGACATGATCGCGCACGGGGAAATCATATTTACGTGGCTCACCCCAGCGGGTCACTTCCTGGTTCTGCGAGTCATCCTTACCAAGCGGTACTGCGTCGTCTGGCAGGTTCGGGATCGTTAACGCCAGATCGCGAATTTCATTCTGCAACTGATCCAGCTCTGCCTTCGCAGCATCCAGTTTTTCGCCGAGTGTGTTAACTTCACGACGCAAAGGCTCGATATCTTCACCGCGTGCTTTCGCTGCACCGATCTCTTTCGATCGGGAGTTACGCACTGCCTGCAGGTTTTCGGTTTCTACCTGCAATACTTTACGACGTTCTTCCTGCTTACGCAGGGTCTCAACATCCAGCTTAAAGCCTCTGCGAGCCAGTAACTTTTCGGCGACTGCGTCTAGCTCATTGCGCAGTAAATTGGGATCGAGCATGCTAATCCTGTGCTTATGATTATCAAATGAAATGATGGCGAACACGGCGCGCTAGGCGCGCCAGCTTCAGAAAATATCTCGATAACCTTACCGCAACGCTTAGTTCAACGGTAGCGTTTTGTCGGGCTATTTTGATCCTGAGTCGCAAGCCAGGCGAGCTTTTCACCAATTTTGCCCTCAAGGCCGCGCGAGGTAGGCACATAATAGTGCGTATTCGCCATTTCAGGCGGAAAGTAGCTCTCACCCGCCGCATAGGCATTAGGTTCATTGTGTGCGTATCGATACTCTGCCCCTAAACCCATTTCTTTCATCAGCCGAGTCGGTGCATTGCGCAAATGTTCGGGGACATCATAGTCTGGTTTCTCGCGAGCATCCTGCATCGCCGCTTTGAAAGCACTGTATACCGCGTTACTTTTAGGGGCACAAGCCAGATAAACAATAGCCTGTGCAATCGCACGCTCCCCCTCTGCCGGGCCAACGCGGGTGAAACAATCCCAGGCAGAGATCGCCACCTGCATCGCTCGCGGATCGGCGTTGCCGACATCTTCAGAGGCAATCGCCAACAGCCGCCGCGCAACATACAGCGGATCGCCACCAGCGGTGATGATTCGGGCATACCAATAAAGTGCCGCATCCGGCGCAGAGCCTCTCACCGATTTATGCAAAGCCGAAATCAGGTCGTAATAGCGATCGCCCTTGTTATCAAAACGGGCACTGCGTTCGCCTGCGATTTCATTGAGGAGAGCTGGCGTCAGGACACGCATACCTTGCGCATCAATCTCTGCCATGTCCGCCATCATTTCCAGACTATTCAGCGCACGTCTGGCATCGCCATTAACCAACTCTGCCAGCATTCGACCCGTTTCAGCAGGCAGCACAATATTCTGTTCACCATATCCGCGCTCGCGGTCACTCATCGCCTGTAATAACACCTGTTCGATATCTTCTGCCGTCAATGCTTTTAGCAAATAGACACGGGCGCGCGATAACAATGCAGAATTGAGTTCAAAAGAAGGGTTTTCCGTTGTCGCGCCAATGAAGGTGATGGTTCCATCTTCGATATGTGGCAGAAACGCATCCTGCTGGCTTTTGTTGAAACGATGAACTTCATCGACAAACAGGATGGTGCGGCGACCCGCATTACGGTTTTGCCGAGCGTGTTCAATCGCTTCACGAATTTCTTTGATGCCAGACGTTACGGCAGAAATACGCTCGACATCAGCCTGCCCGTAATGCCCAATTAATTCTGCCAGCGTCGTTTTTCCCGTTCCTGGCGGCCCCCAAAGAATCATCGAGTGCAACTGCCCTGCCTCAATGGCTCGTGGCAGTGGTTTACCAACACCTAACAGGTGCTGTTGACCGATATACTGCGCCAATGTTGCTGGCCGCATACGCGCGGCCAGCGGTTGGAATTCATTATGGGAAAAATCAAGTGACAGGTTGCTCACGCTGGCCTCACTGACGCTGATCGTCCAGCGTGACGCCTTTCGGTGGCGTAAACGTAAACCGCGCGGCATTAACAGCGCCGTTTTGCTGATTTTTCAGCACATAGGTACTGCGCTGCCCATCTTGTTCCGTCGCGGTAAATTGCTTGATCGTACCGTTTGTCGTCACATTAATCGCGAACTGCTTTAGATTGCCGCTCGCTGACTTCGGCGTAAGTTCGAAATCATCGCCTTTCTGAAGTACATCGTATTTATCCCAGTCACTGGTATCGTTACGCGTAATCAGGATGAACGGCGTGTTGCCTGTTGCATCTTTCAGCCAGGTCGCCGTGACCTGCTCAACAAACGGATTGTAAAACCAGAGTGTTTTTCCGTCAGAAATCAATGCACTTTCATCGGGTGATGTTGTTTTCCAGTTAAATAAGTTAGGGCGTTTTAACCACAGTTCACCCTCTCCTTCCTGTACCGCTGCGCCATCCGCGCTGGTGACGGTCTGGCTGAAGTTTGCGTGGAAACTGTTTACTTTATTGAGGCGCCCCTGCAAATCTTTTGCTGCGTCCGCATAGACAGCGGTTGACGTCATTCCCGTAATCAGGCAACTGATAGCTAACCACTTTTTCATACGCATAATCCTTTGAATTTCCTGATATAACAGGCCTTGTCTATCAAGGCCAAACGCTTAACGTTGCGTCGATGTTCTTTGTAGATCACGGTTACTTGTGAAGCACTGTGATTTATGAATCTATGTTATCTGAACCCACTCGGACAGTGATAGGTGAATTATCTGCTTATTAGCGCTTTTACGCTTCTTTGCATAAGGGCTGCGCACGCAGCCCTTATGATGGAGTGATGTCAACGGATACCGCGCTGTTATTCCATTGATGGAGGTGCCAGTACCTCACGGTTACCATTGTGTCCAGGAGAACTGACGATGCCCTGCGCTTCCATTTGCTCAACAATTCGCGCAGCGCGGTTATAGCCAATTCGGAACTGACGCTGTACGCCGGAAATGGATGCGCGGCGCTTATCGACCACAAACTCTACCGCCTGATCGAACAGTGGATCGAGTTCTTCATCGCCATCAAGGCCGAGGCTTCCACCTTCCCCATCATCGCCACCGCTGACAATATTATCGATATATTGAGGGCGTCCCCGCGCTTTCCAGTCTTGAACCACGGCATGCACTTCCTCATCGCGTACAAAAGCGCCATGCACACGGACGGGAATCGAAGAGTTAGGGGCCATATACAGCATATCCCCCATTCCCAAGAGCGATTCCGCGCCCCCTTGATCAAGGATAGTCCGTGAATCGATCTTGCTGGAAACGGTAAACGCGATACGCGTCGGAATGTTCGCTTTGATAAGCCCGGTGATCACATCGACTGAAGGACGTTGCGTCGCCAGTACCAGATGAATACCCGCAGCTCGCGCTTTTTGCGCCAGTCGAGCAATCAGTTCTTCAACCTTCTTACCTACCGCCATCATCAGGTCGGCAAACTCATCGACCATGACGACAATATATGGCAGTTTTTCCAGCACTGGCGGTGTCATATCCATACTGTCGCCCGGTTTCCAGAACGGATCGGGAATCGGACGTCCCATCGCATTTGCCGTCATGACCCGCTCGTTGTATCCCGCCAAATTACGCACGCCAAGCGCAGACATCAGCTTGTAGCGGCGCTCCATTTCGCCAACACACCAGCGTAACGCATTTGCTGCATCCTTCATGTCGGTTACGACTTCCGTCAGCAAATGTGGAATGCCTTCGTACACCGAGAGCTCAAGCATTTTGGGGTCGATCATGATGAAGCGCACGTCTTCCGGCGTGGCTTTATACAACATGCTGATGATCATGGCATTGACGCCGACCGACTTACCCGACCCTGTGGTACCGGCAACCAGCAGGTGCGGCATTTTCGCCAGGTCAGCAACCACGGGTTCACCCGCGATATCTTTCCCCAAGACGATCGACAACGGCGAAGGATTATCCCGGAACGCGTCGCAGTCCAGCACTTCTCGCAGATAAACGGTCTGGCGATGCGCATTCGGCAATTCCAGCCCGACATACGGCCTACCAGGAATCACTTCAACAATACGCACCGCGACAACCGATAATGAACGTGCCAAATCGCGTGATAGATTCGAAATGCGCGCGGCTTTAACACCCGGAGCCAAGTCTAGTTCAAAGCGCGTGATCACTGGGCCAGGAGAGTGGTCAACGACATCCGCTTTTACCCGGAAATCAGCCAGCCGCGCTTCAATCAATCGTGCGGTTTGTTCCAACGCGAAATTATCAACAGGTGCTTCACTTGCGGGCGGAGGGGTCAACAAATCCAACGTTGGCAGTGGCGTAGTCGGCTTCTGCAACGGTTGCTCGTTACGCATCAGGAACGGATGAATCAGGCCATCCATTGCCGGATGATGCGCTGGCACTGCCGCATTTTCCTGTTTTACAACGTCAACAGGCGCTGAAGTCGGTTGCACAGGCTGGCCAAACATCAGCGGAGCGTGCTCATCGTCGTCGTCCTCATCTTCACCAGCATGCATCGGCGGAAGCGCTGGTTCCGGGCGATAAGACGGCGGTGAATACGGGGATTCGCTAAAAACATTCGGTTCAGATTGTTCAGATTCACGCTCATTATCTACGCTAAACGGCGAGAACGAAAAGGCGTTATGCGGTGCTACAGGTGTTGGACGAACCGACTCACTGACCACAGACGATACAGGCGTTATCTCATCAGGCTGTGACGAGCTGGCGTCATAACGAGCCTGCTGCTGTGCAGCGAAATCGCTGGCTAGCTGCGCTTGCAAGAGTGCGTCTTCATCGTCTTCCCGTAACGGATACTCGTCACCATAACGCTGACGCTGCTGCTCCAAATACGCTTGTTGCAACGCAGTTTCTTGCTGGGCGATATCAGTCGGAGTCTCTTCCTGATACACATCGTTCGTCAATTCCGTCTCCGCGCTATTGCTCTGAGACTGTAACCTTGCTTGTTCTTCAGCCAGCCGTTGCGACGGTAGCTTTATTCCATACGACGCCAGCTCGCGGCGAGTAGGAATCCGTACCGGATTAGGGCGCGGCAGCTCCGGTCCTACACCGCGTTTAATCTGCGGGTTATCATCCGCTTCAGCACTAAACGCCGGCATAAAGGTGTTATTCGCGTTGAAATCGGTATCGCGTGCAGATTGTGCTGACTCAGCAAACGGTTGAATCACCGCTGGCGTTACGATCGGCGCTACAACATGATTCTCGTAAGCATTCCCGTAAGGAATAGACGCACTGCCATGGGGGTCTGGCGTCGTTATAGGCGGTTCAGGAACCTCAAACGAATACAGCGTCGGCGTCGAGTCGATCTCAGAGGGGGTAATTGGCGGCACAGTGCCAGACAACGGTGCGTCAGACAATGCTGCCGTGGGCCTTTCTGCTGAGTGTATCGGTTGTGTAGCCGTTGGCTCGTTTTCCGTTGACGGCGATACCTCTTCTATCGTGCTATCTGCCATCGTATCGTGTACAGCATTAGCAACAGAAGATGCAGAAAACAGGACGTCATCGTCATCACGCAGTTGTGTTGTCGCCTCATCTGATGCGTCATCGTGATGCAGGGTAAGCACATCCTTCTCATCCTCTTCACGATCGTTTTCTTCACGATATTCTTCATCGCGACGTGAACGGTTTGACATGAACGTCAGACAGCCCAACACACCAGCGCCAATTTTTTCGGCAATGGTTAGCCATGACCAGCCAGTAAACAGCGTTAGCCCAGCCCCCCATACGCACAACAGAACCAGCGTCGCGCCCATGCTGTTAAAACGCGGGATCATTGAACTGCTCAACAGGCTTCCCAATACGCCACCAGAAGCAAAATAGTAGAGATCGTCAATGTTCAGCGCAGCCAGACCACAAGAAGTCAGGATTAGCGCCAACGTTCCAATCAGGCGAAGTGAAAAAGTAAAATACTCAATGGATTGATGGTTATCACGCTGACGGAAAGCCGCCCAGCACAGAGATAGCATGATCGGCGGAATAGCATAGGCCAGAACGCCAAAAATAAAGAACAACGTATCGGCCAACCAGGCACCCGCCACACCACCAAGGTTATGGATAGGTTCATGCCACGCAGTTTGCGACCAACTGGGATCGGAGGGGCTGAAACTGAGCAATGCGACACTGAGATAAACCGCAAAAAGTGCCACAACGATTAAAATCGCTTCAAGCAAACGACGTGTTCCGCTGAGTTTTTTCAGGGTAACGTCTTTATCTTCTGTATATTCCTGGCTCAAGAGTCTCTCCAGGGGCCTGTAAGGTTTATGACAAAGCGCCGAGAAAACCCGGCGCTGGAACTGTATAAATTCACAGGAGTGTAGCTGAATTTATCGGGTTTTGCACCCACGCGTTTATCGAGTCTTAATGACCAGACGGTTACTTTGCTTCACTTCTTCCATCACCACGTAAGTACGGGTGTCGTTTACACCCGGCAGACGCAGCAGCGTTTCGCCCAGGAGTTTACGGTAAGCGGACATGTCCGGTACGCGCGTTTTCAACAGGTAGTCAAAATCGCCGGAAACCAGATGGCATTCCTGAATCTCTTCCAACTTCTGCACCGCAGAATTAAACTGTTCAAACACATCAGGCGCACCACGGTTTAGCGTTATTTCAACAAAAACCAGCAGTGACGCATCCAGATAATGCGGGTTTAGCAGCGCTGTGTAGCCATTAATGAAACCCTGTCTTTCCAGACGACGCACACGCTCCAGACACGGCGTCGGCGACAGCCCAACACGTTTGGAAAGCTCGACATTGGAAATACGCCCATCTTTTTGCAATTCGTTCAGGATGTTACGATCAATACGATCGAGATCTTTTCCTGGTCGCTTTTTAGTGTCTACCATTATTATTGTCTCTCTTCACTTTTCCCTGCACCCGCTTTACCCCGATAGACCTCATGTATCAGAGTTACCCTTAAAGAAGACACGCTGCTTATTTTGTATATCAACAGTCATTAACTTCTCGTTCTCGCCCCACGTATTACTTGCCAACGAAGAGGCCATCACGTCATATCCGTGGCCCAAAGGCCTGCCTGCGCAAAAACGAATAAAAAGCCGAGCTTTTAACTGTTCACATACAAAAAATTTCCTCTTACCCAGATGTTTTCGCAAATGCACAGCCGATTGTCAAAGTAAAACAACGAAAATCAGAAGAAACTGCCAGATTCTATAAGCCAGAGCCATCTGCCAAGGTGGGTTCAATCATTTTACTTATGAATGTGGCTGATTTTTCAGCAATTTATTATCTACATCGTCATTACCGATTAAACAAATAGCCAGCAACTTTTCTGCATACTTTTTTTACTCTTGTAATTTCCTTACAATCGTTCTCATTGTTCGTGGTAGATATGTTCGTCGTTAAAGAAACGAGTTGGTCGTAAAGGCTGGTTATATGAACATCATTCGCCGTCATGAAATGAGGAAAGCATGGGTACCGTTAAACATCACAAGTTATTGATTTTGGGCTCAGGCCCAGCTGGTTACACTGCCGCAGTGTATGCTGCACGCGCGAATTTACAGCCAGTATTAATTACGGGTATGGAAAAAGGCGGTCAGTTGACGACCACGACCGAAGTTGAAAATTGGCCAGGCGACGCCGACGATTTAACCGGCCCGCTGTTGATGGAGCGTATGCACGCACATGCGACCAAGTTCAATACCGACGTGATTTTTGATCATATTGAACGTGTTGATTTGCAGAACCGTCCATTCCGTTTATTCGGCGATAGCGACGAATACACCTGTGATGCGCTGATCATCGCTACGGGTGCATCGGCTCGCTACCTTGGCCTGCCGTCTGAAGAGGCGTTTAAAGGCAAAGGTGTTTCCGCCTGTGCAACCTGTGATGGGTTCTTCTATCGGAATCAGAAAGTTGCCGTCGTTGGCGGCGGGAATACCGCAGTAGAAGAAGCACTGTATTTGTCTAACATCGCTGCGGAAGTGCATTTGATTCACCGTCGCGAAACGTTCCGTTCAGAGAAGATTCTGATCGACCGTCTGATGGACAAAGTTAAAAACGGCAACATCATCCTGCATACCAACCGTACGCTGGACGAAGTGCTGGGTGATGATATGGGCGTAACTGGTGTACGTATTCGCGATACACAGAGCGATGCAGCAGAAGAGATCGAGCTGGCTGGCGTGTTTATCGCTATCGGTCACAGCCCGAACACCGCCGTGTTTGGCGACCAACTGGCACTGGAAAACGGTTATATCAAAGTGCAATCCGGTATTCATGGCAACGCGACACAAACCAGCATTCCTGGCGTCTTTGCCGCAGGTGACGTGATGGATCACATTTACCGCCAAGCCATTACCTCTGCCGGTACAGGCTGTATGGCTGCGTTGGATGCTGAACGTTACCTGGATGGACTAACTATCAGCAAGTAGTACGATGCAGGAACGGAGCGGCAACAGCCGTTCCGTTTTCTTCCTTCCGATTTGCCTGCCGTAACACAAAAATTGATCGTCTCACCGATTTCCCCTCTCCTTTTCGTTTTCAGCGCGTCCCTGTCGCGGTAACATGACGACATTCTGCATGATAGAAGATAATTTTGTTACCTAACAGTTACATAAGCGTTATTTTCTGTTAAGTCCATTTCTGCAACATAACGAACTGGTGCCCGATGAAAAAAACCAGACAGCAAGAACTGACCGCCTGGCTGAAACAGCAAAGTAAGCTGGCGCAACGTTGGTTACGGCTTTCACTGCTGCTCGGATTCCTGAGCGGCGCGCTAATCGTGGCACAAGCCTGGCTCTTAGCCACTCTGCTTCACGCCTTGATCATCGATCATGCCCCCCGAGAATCCCTGTTATCGCCCTTCCTTCTGCTGATCGCCACCTTTATTCTGCGTGCGCTTAACAGCCTGTTACGCGAGCGTGTCGGTTTTCTTTGCGGACAAGCGGTTCGACAGCATATTCGGAAGCTGGTACTGGATCGATTGCAGCAGCTCGGTCCTGCTTGGGTCCAGGGTAAACCCGCGGGTAGCTGGGCAACGATGATTCTTGAGCAGGTGGATGATATGCAGGACTATTACTCCCGCTATCTGCCGCAAATGTATCTTGCCGCGCTGATCCCGCTGCTTATCCTGATAACCCTCTTTCCGATCAACTGGGCCGCAGGGCTGATTCTGTTTCTTACCGCACCGCTCATCCCTTTGTTTATGGCACTGGTCGGTATGGGTGCAGCGGATGCCAACCGGCGTAACTTTCTGGCGTTGGCTCGCCTAAGCGGACACTTTCTCGATCGCCTGCGCGGAATGGAAACGCTACGCCTGTTTCATCGCGGTCAGGCTGAAACCGAACAAATCCGCCATGCCTCCGAAGATTTCCGTAGCCGCACCATGGAAGTGCTGCGCATGGCATTTCTCTCCTCGGGCGTGCTGGAATTTTTCGCCTCCATTTCTATCGCGGTTGTCGCCGTCTATTTCGGTTTCTCTTATCTCGGAGAACTCGATTTTGGTCATTATGGAATGGGCGTGACGCTCTTCGCCGGTTTCCTCGTTCTAATTTTGGCACCGGAGTTCTTTCAACCTTTACGCGATCTAGGCACCTTCTACCATGCCAAAGCTCAAGCTATCGGCGCAGCGGAATCCCTGGTGACCTTTTTAGCAGAGGAAGGCGAATCAGTAGGCTTTGGCACACATGAATTCAGCAGCGATACCGCCATTGCTATCCGCGCGGAAGACCTGGTTGTCCTCGCCCCCAATGGCACGCCGTTAACCCAACCGTTAACATTCGATATCCGCGCAGGCGAACGTATCGCGTTGGTCGGTATCAGCGGAGCAGGAAAAAGTTCACTGCTTAATGCTCTGTTAGGGTTCCTGCCCTATCGCGGTTCATTAACCGTGAATGGCAAAGCACTCAACTCACTTACGTCTGAGTCGTGGCGTAAACAGTTGAGCTGGGTCGGGCAAAATCCCCATTTACCAGAATCAACACTACGCAACAACATTCTGCTAGGTAACCCGCAGGCCAGTCTTGTGGAATTACAGTTGGCGATTGAGCGGGCCTATGTGCAGGAATTTCTACTGCAACTCCCACAGGGTCTGGAAACAACGCTCGGTGATGGCGCAGCCCGCTTGTCCGTCGGGCAGGCGCAACGCGTCGCCGTTGCCCGTGCGCTTATCCACCCTTGCAACTTATTGCTGCTAGATGAACCATCAGCCAGCCTCGACGCCCACAGCGAGGAGTTGGTTATGAGTGCGCTGAACGCGGCAGCACGTTCCCAGACCACGCTACTGGTCACGCACCAGCTCAACGATATCACCGACTATGATGCCATTTGGGTGATGGAAGAGGGTCGACTGGTTCAGCAGGGGGATTATCAAACACTTTGCGCCGAAACGGGCCCCTTCTCGGCCTTGCTGGCGCAACGACAGGGGGCGCTGTAATGACTCAGATAAAAACGATGCGAGTATTAAAACCATTTCTGGCACTTTATCGTCAACACATTTGGCGCTTAAGCCTGGGCGTGGTGCTGGCAATCGCCACATTGCTGGCCAGCATCGGCTTGCTCGCCCTATCCGGCTGGTTTCTCGCTGGAGCCGCGCTGGCAGGGATTGTCGGGCTACTTACCTTTAACTATATGCTACCTGCCGCAGGCGTGCGGGGCGCCGCTATCGCGCGTACCGCTGGACGTTATGGCGAAAGAGTCGTCAGCCACGATGCAACCTTTCGTGTTCTGCTGCGTCTGCGCGTTTTCACCTTTTCTCGCATTCTGCCGCTCTCTCCCGGCGGACTGGCACAGTTTCGTCAGGCTGAGCTGCTAAACCGACTCGTGGCGGACGTTGATACACTTGACCACCTCTACCTCCGTGTTATTTCACCTATTGTCAGCGCCTTTGCCGTCATTCTCATCGTCTGTTACGGTCTGAGCTTCCTTGATGCCGCATTGGCTCTGACGCTTGGGAGTATCATGCTGGTGCTCTTACTCTGTCTGCCTATTCTGTTTTACCGCGCAGGTAACGGCATCGGGCAGGATTTGACCGCGCTGCGTGCACAATACCGTCTTCATTTAACCACCTGGCTGCAAGGTCAGGCGGAGTTAACCGTTTTTGGCGCACTCGAGCGCGTCCGTCAACAGCTGGCACTGGTGGAAATTAACTGGCTACGCCGCCAGCGCCAGCAGGCCAATCTTACCGGACTGTCTCAGGCGGTGATGATTTTATGCAGTGGGCTGACCGTTACGCTGATTCTGTGGCTCGCGGCCGATGGCGTTGGCGGTAATCCACAGCCCGGTGCGTTGATCGCCCTGTTCGTGTTCGCGTCACTTGCCGCCTTCGAAGCGCTGGCCCCGGTCACGGTAGCCTTCCAGCATATGGGACAAGTGATTGCCTCCGCTGCTCGGGTCGATCAAATCATTCGCCAGCCCGTTGACGTTACGTTCCCTGAACATGGACCAGAGACATCGAGCACGGCCTCACTCGAACTCTCACATGTCGGCTTCACTTATCCCGGCCAACCACAGCCCGTGCTGCGGAATATCACGCTCTCGATTCAACCAGGCGAACACCTGGCATTGCTTGGGCGAACCGGATGTGGAAAATCGACGCTATTACAATTGCTGACTCGGGCATGGAATTGTGAATATGGGGACGTTACGCTCAATGGGCACCCGCTTGCCAATTGGCGGGAAGACGATCTCCGCGCCATGATGAGTGTCGTACCACAGCGCGTACATATTTTCAGCGCAACGCTACGTGATAACCTGTTACTGGCAGCACCAACTGCGCGGGACGAAAAACTAGCAGAGGTATTACAACAAGTCGGGTTAGAAAAACTGCTGGAAAACGAGGGGCTGAATGCCTGGCTGGGAGAAGGTGGTCGACAACTGTCCGGTGGCGAACAGCGTCGTATTGCTTTAGCTCGTGCATTACTGCACGATGCACCGTTAGTCCTGCTGGATGAACCCACCGAGGGGCTGGATGCAGAAACCGAAAGGCGTATTCTGCAATTGCTCCGCCAGCACTGTGCCAATAAGACACTGATCGTTATCACCCACCGGTTATACGGTTTAGAATCAATGGATCGCATCTGTATTCTGGACGATGGTAACGTAATCGAACAGGGCAGCCATCAGACTTTGATGGCACAACAAGGTCGTTATTGGCAATTCCGCCAACACGTTTAAGGCAAACGTCGTTGCAATACAACGTTTGAAAAACATGCACCTCTATCAGCTATCGTCTCACTCGCTTCAGTTTCCTGATCCGAACCATGCGCTGGATGACCCCAATGGCCTGCTGGCCGTTGGCGGCGATCTCTCTGTTCCCCGGCTAAAAGCGGCCTACCGCCAGGGAATTTTTCCCTGGTTCTCCCCCGGTGAACCGATCTTATGGTGGTCTCCGAACCCGCGTGCGGTCCTGTTTCCCGGCGGGTTTCACCTCAGCCGCAGCATGAAAAAATTTCTGAAGCGCCACACTTTTATCGCCACACTCAATCAGGCATTTGATGATGTCATTCACGCTTGTGCACACGAACACCACGATGGCACCTGGATTACGCCGGATATAATTTCGGCTTATCGCCAGCTTCATCAGGTAGGGAAAGCACATTCCGTCGAAGTGTGGCACAATGGCGCACTGGTTGGTGGGTTATATGGTGTTGAACAAGGGCGATTATTTTGCGGCGAGTCAATGTTCAGCCGCACGGATAACGCTTCAAAATACGCGCTGCTGGTATTTCAGCAGCATTTTATTCGCCATGGTGGTCAGTTAATTGACTGTCAGGTGTTAAATTCTCACACCGCCTCACTGGGCGTGAGTGAAATTCCCCGAGATCGCTTCCTGCAACTGCTTTCTCAGTGGCAGGATATCGCTGTCGATGCGGGGTGTTGGTTACCACAACAGCTTGCAGAACCGACAGAATGACAAAGGAAACCGGGTAAATAACGCTCCAAACGTGAACGCTTCTTTACATAATGTCGGTTTTTCGGCATTATCTTGCGGTTAAAAAATAAAGGTAGTTAGACCTAGAGGATTCGATGGCCAAAGAAGACAATATTGAAATGCAAGGCACCGTGCTTGATACGCTGCCCAACACCATGTTCCGCGTTGAATTGGAAAACGGGCACGTGGTTACCGCTCATATCTCCGGTAAAATGCGTAAAAACTATATCCGCATCCTGACGGGTGACAAAGTCACTGTAGAGTTAACCCCGTACGACCTGAGTAAAGGCCGCATTGTCTTCCGCAGCCGTTAACCGGTTCGCTCATCGCTGATAACAGCGATAAATGAGGATGTGACTCCTTCTCCAGCCCTTTCCTTCATGGCAAGGGCTTTTGTTTTTTGGATACTTTCCGCCCCTGCCCTCACTCTAACGTCATCTTGCCCATCGCCTTTCAATCCTGATTAAACGATCGCGCCAAATAAAATCATCTCTTTTTCAAAGATAATCGGCGTATAGTTAGTGTGGATATAAATTAAAGATACGATTGATGAAATGCTCATATAAGGACGTGACATGTTTAAACCAAATAGCTTAATCATTTATGTTGAAGATGTTTCATTAAGCACTGAATTTTATAAAAAAATATTAAAATCAGAACCGTTAGAAACCTATGAAGAATTTTCTGTTTTTCCCCTCTCCCCCGAGTTTATTTTAGGCATTCAGTCTAAATCAGGAATTGATCCAAAGCCTCAAGCCCAATTTGGTGGGTTTGAAATTTGCCTGTCCGATGTCACCCCAAATGATGTAGACACGATATATCAGGAATGGAAAGAATTAGGCGTAAAGTTTGCACTCGAACCAATAAATCTTGAGTTCGGTTATACCTTTGTTGCCATAGATCCTGATGGGCATCGATTGAGAGTCTGCGCGACGGATACAAGCAACATTTCCTAGCCGGAGGCGACCTGTTGCTGGGTCCATTGCTCTCGGTGTCCTATAACAATAGATATCAATTGTAGTCGGCGCACCAATAAAAAAGGGATGCATCAGCATCCCTCTTAGGTAACACGCAGTATTGATTAATTAACGCTTTCCGCTTTTCGCTTCTGCGCACTCACAAAGCCATACGTCAGCTGTTGCGTTTCTTTATCCAGTTCCACCGTCACAGAGCCCCCGTCCACCAGCGAACCAAACAGCAGCTCGTTGGCCAGCGGTTTCTTGAGGCTTTCCTGCATCACGCGTGCCATTGGTCGGGCACCCATTGCTTTGTCATAGCCTTTCTCTGCCAGCCAGTCGCGCGCTTCATCGCTCACTTCCAGCGACACGCCTTTCGCATCCAGCTGCGCCTGAAGTTCTACGAT
Organism: Pectobacterium polonicum; assembly: GCF_005497185.1. Taxonomy (GTDB): domain Bacteria; phylum Pseudomonadota; class Gammaproteobacteria; order Enterobacterales; family Enterobacteriaceae; genus Pectobacterium; species Pectobacterium polonicum. The sequence goes on from NZ_RJTN01000005.1 coordinate 42,570, forward strand.
AAACTTATCGACAACCTGCTGAATGACATCGGTCGACAGATGGTTGAACCAGATAATGCCGTCCAGACGGTTACGGAACTCCGGCGTAAACACCTTCTTAATTTCTTCCATCGCATCAGTACTGTTGTCCTGATGGATGATGCCGATGGATTTACGCTGTGTTTCCCGCACGCCCGCGTTGGTGGTCATAACAACAATGACATTACGGAAATCCGCTTTACGACCATTATTGTCCGTCAGCGTACCGTTATCCATCACCTGTAGCAGCAGGTTAAAGACGTCAGGATGCGCTTTTTCGATTTCATCCAACAACAGCACCGCATGAGGATGTTTGATTACCGCATCCGTCAGCAAACCGCCCTGATCGTAGCCGACATAGCCTGGAGGCGCACCAATCAAGCGGCTGACCGTATGGCGCTCCATGTATTCGGACATATCAAAGCGCAGTAGCTCGATATCCAGCGCCTTCGCCAATTGCAGCGTCACTTCCGTCTTACCGACACCAGTAGGGCCAGCGAACAGGAAGGAACCTACCGGCTTACGCTCCTGGCCCAATCCTGCACGGCTCATCTTGATGGACTCAGACAGCGCTTCAATTGCTTTATCCTGTCCAAACACCAACATTTTCAGGCGATCGCTGAGGTTCTTCAGCACATCACGATCGCTGGCAGAAACCGTTTTTTCTGGAATTCTGGCGATACGAGCGACAACGGATTCGATATCACTCACGTTGACCGTTTTCTTACGTTTGCTGGCCGGCATCAGACGGCTGCGCGCACCCGCTTCATCAATCACATCAATGGCTTTATCCGGCAGATGACGGTCATTGATATATTTCACCGCCAGCTCTACCGCAGCACGGACGGCTTTTGAGGTATAGCGAACATCATGGTGCGCCTCATATTTCGGCTTCAGACCATTAATGATTTGTATGGTTTCTTCCACGCTGGGTTCGGTGATATCGATTTTTTGGAAACGACGCGCCAGCGCCCGATCCTTTTCAAAGATATTGCTGAACTCCTGATAGGTGGTAGATCCAATGACGCGAATTCTGCCGCTGGAAAGCAGCGGTTTAATCAGATTTGCGGCATCCACCTGACCACCTGATGCAGCACCCGCACCGATAATCGTGTGGATTTCATCAATGAACAGAATGCTATTTTTATCCTGCTCCAGCTGTTTCAACAGTGCCTTGAATCGTTTTTCAAAATCACCGCGATATTTGGTGCCGGCCAGCAGCGCACCGATGTCCAGTGAATACAGGGTGCACTCCGCCATCACTTCCGGTACATCGCCCTGCACAATACGCCAGGCCAACCCTTCAGCAATCGCGGTTTTACCTACGCCAGATTCGCCGACCAGCAGCGGGTTATTTTTACGGCGGCGGCATAACACCTGAATTGTGCGCTCCAGTTCTTTATCCCGGCCAATGAGCGGATCGATACCGCCAACGCGAGCCAGTTGATTCAGATTGGTGGTGAAGTTTTCCATACGATCTTCCCCTCCTGCCTGTTCTTCATTGACGGGACTTTCAGGGTTTGGCGCCTGATCGGTTTCTTCTTTACGCGTGCCGTGAGAAATAAAGTTCACAATATCCAGGCGGCTGACGTCATGCTTGCGCAGCAGATAGGCGGCCTGAGATTCCTGTTCACTAAAAATGGCAACCAGAACGTTGGCACCAGACACTTCACTGCGGCCAGAAGACTGCACATGAAAGACGGCGCGTTGCAATACGCGCTGGAAGCTGAGCGTCGGCTGAGTTTCGCGCTCATCGTCACTCTGCGGTAATGTTGGTGTGGTCTGTTCAATGAAGGCTTCCAGTTCCTGGCGCAGTGCGGCTAAATCTACCGTACAGGCCTCCAACGCTTCACGCGCGGCCGGATTACTGAGCAGAGCCAGCAACAGGTGCTCCACGGTCATAAACTCGTGTCGGTGCTCACGCGCTCTGGCGAAAGCCATGTTGAGACTGAGTTCCAGTTCTTGATTGAGCATAGGCACCTCTCCCAATAAATCGCCTGACTTCAGGCTTTTTCCAGCGTACAGAGCAGCGGGTGCTCATTTTCTCTGGCATAACGATTGACTTGTACGACCTTGGTCTCAGCCACTTCAGCGCTGAATACGCCACAAATTGCTTTACCCTGATAATGCACAGTTAACATAAGCTGTGTGGCACGTTCAATATCATAAGAAAAGAACTTTTGCAGAACGTCAATAACAAATTCCATCGGGGTGTAATCATCGTTATTCAACACCACGTTATACATGGATGGCGGCTGCAATTTCTCTTTCTGTTTATCCGCGGTCAGGTTCTCAGATTGTGACCACGTGCTGTTGTTTCCCATTCTCTATCCACATCATGTAACGAATATCGTGACTCACGACATTGGTCTGTTTATTCCCAATAAATCAGAGAAGCAGGAAATGAGCACCTGCGACTTGAAAGATGACGGGTATCTCTTAATGCTGGCCACTTAAGTATGGGTTTAGGGGGAAACACGGTGATGAGGTTCCCTTAGGGATGCCTCGCACCGTGGTAGCCCCCGGTATCTCGATCCTTAAACGATCGGCATTACGGGTATCTCTACATTTACAGTAGCACGTCTACTTTTTATTTTACCACCTGAGGGAATAAATGGTTCCTGGAAAGTAAAATTCAAGGCCAACGCTCGATATCTTGATTACACCCTGCGATCGCGGGTACGGCAATAGCGTTATCTGCATCAAACTTTGACAAACTCCCTCGCCCACCCCGCGGTAGATTGCTTGACGTCGGGATCGATTTCACTAAAGTGTACGGATGAATTGATGGGGTTTTAATCAATTCATCCGTAGTAACCAAATAACCACACCTTACTGAAAAAGAATACTCTTGCGAAGGATGTCAATGCATGGAGACAGGTACTGTTAAATGGTTCAATAATGCCAAAGGGTTTGGTTTTATCTGTCCAGAAGGGGGCGGTGACGATATCTTCGCACACTACTCAACTATTCAGATGGATGGCTACCGAACGCTAAAAGCCGGACAGGTTGTCAGGTTTGACGTACACCAGGGGCCGAAAGGCAATCATGCTTGCCTGATCGTCCCACAAATCGTCGAGGCCATATCCTGATTCCTTCCACACCCTACACTTCTACTCAGAATACACGACGCTAAACAGTAAAAAATATAATGCGACAAATGCCGTTCTTTATATCGAACGGCATTTTTTTATTGGTAGATACCGTTAATCGGCTCGCCCACGCGCCAGCCACAGCACACGAGAGAACATGCTACGAATGAGTGGAGGGATCGCATCGCTGCCCATTGCCGCCGCTTCCAGCGCCACTTCAATCGCCAAATCAGGCTTGGATGAACGATGGATCGCCTTGATGATGATTTTATGCATCGACAGCGGTACTTTCTCCGGCAATTGCGCAATGCGGTGATAAACCTGACTGAATCCCTCGCGGTACATGTAGTGCTCCATATCCGATGCCGGCAAGACGGTCAGATGATCGCGTTCGCTCTCATTCTGTGCAGATAGCAGGCTTCTCGCCGTCGCCGCGTATTTTTTCCCTGCATCATCACCATCGACCAGCACATGCCATTCAATTCCCATGCGGTGTGCGAATCTCAACAATGGTCGGATACCTGACTGGGCAAACTCAATCACTTTCACCCCTTCCGCCTCAAAATGGTGACCACACTGGCGTGCCAGCTCATTCAACATCCAGACTTCTGTCTCCCCTTCCACCAACAGCCAACAACGGGCAAAAAGTGAAGCCGGTCGATTCAGACGAATGTGAAAAGCGATACGTCGACTGTCCTCAGCACTCATTCCCTGACGGCCAATCCGATATGTCGCAACGCGTGAAGATTCCCGCACCAAACGACACACCTGCTCCATCGGCACCAGCGACAGTAACTCCCCAGAGTTGGTCGTCGTCACTTTCTGGAGTGGCAATTGCATCAGGAGCCCCCAGGCGACTGACAGCATGATCGGATGCAGGCGGGTTTCCGGGTCTTCAATCAGCAAAAGCGGACGCGCATGAGGATGCAACGCTACGGACCCTTTTGCCTGTAACAGCGTGGAAAATAGCTCCAACAGAATAATTCGGCGACTGCGGCTATTGGGGTCGGCAATCAGGCGGTTGATATTGTCTAGCGATCGCCACGATTTACCATTGTGCGTTCGCGCATGCCGATGATGGCGTCGGTCATTATCCGTGGCGCTTTGCTCGGAAAAATAGTGCTCCAGCAGTTGCCGCATCGCCACCAGCCCCTGACGCAACTCTTTATCCGTCAGTTTCTGCGGATTTTGCGCCAGCTCTCGCATCAGTTGCTCAAACTGCTGAGCCAGTTTTTCATTACTGTTATCTAACGTCGCCGCCAACGTCCCGGAACGCAGCCGCCGCATAAAACGCGCGTCTCGCAGCCGCAGCACCGGATGCAGGCGGATAATCTCTCTGGCCAGTTCATTAATATCATCCAGCGGTATCGGGTGCCCGTCTGCATCCAGAAAACTGCGCCAGGTGAAAACCGATTGGCTTTCGTCCACCTCACCTTCCAACCGATAAAAAACGCGGTATAGCGACTCATTTCCCTCTATCCAAACGGGACTTAGCGAACGGTAGCGAGGGGATAGATGATGACCGGGTGCCGTTTCGCAAAACGTGAAAATAACCTGAAGATGCTTTTCCCGGCTATTTTCATCTCCCGGTGTGAAGTGGAAATCCTGCATATCAAAATGATAAAGCGGCAGCGTCGGTGCCAGCAGCAGCGAGAGCGCATCCAGCAGGCTTGATTTCCCCCAGGCGTTCTCACCAATCAGTACATTGTTCTCGTCCAGCGTCAGCGACAGACGATTGATTCCCCGAAATCCCAGGATTTCAATACTTTCCAGATGCATCCTTCTCTCCTGTAGCAGCTGCCTGCGAGTTTCTGCTGCAAAAACGCTCACCGTATAGAATATCCTGCCAGACAGCGCTTTACTCACCCCGATAATTTGTTTAATTTTAATAGATTATCGTTTTTCTTCCCGCCAAGTGTAGCCGATGAATCCCACGACGGTTGCCAACTCACGGTTTACGTTTCCTCCGAACCAACATTTGTCGGGGTAGAAATGAAGAAGAAAGCCCCATGGTCTGACGACAATAACCCCAGTAACGCTAACATACGGGTTAACACCATTTTTCTCGCGTAAGGACGCCGATTCTGTGATGTATTCAGGATTGTTAATTATTTTACTGCCGCTCATCATTGGCTATCTGGTGCCGCTGCATGCCAAAAAAGCATTACAGTTGGTTAACCAACTACTGGGTTGGATGGTGTACGTTATTCTGTTTTTGATGGGAATGAGCCTGGCTTTTCTGGAAGATCTCAGCAGCAATTTGTTACTGATTTTTCGCTACACGGCCGTCTTCGCATTTTGCATTCTCGCAGCAAACGGCATTGCGCTGTGGCTGTGGGAAAAACGTAGCGTATGGCACAGCAAATTTAAAAACGCCGCCCCATTTTCCCGCCGGCGTATGATTCTTGAATCGTTCACTCTCTGCGGCGTCGTCTGCGGTGGATTTTTACTGGGATTAACACAATGGTCAGGATTCACCTACGCCAGCAAAGGCAGTGAGTACGCGCTGATTTTTCTGCTATTTCTGGTCGGCATTCAACTGCGTAACAGCGGGATGACGCTGCGCCAGATCGTGTTAAACCGTCGCGGGCTGGTCATTGCGTTCATCGTCGGCATCAGCGCACTCGGTGGCGGCCTGCTTGCCGCGTGGCTTCTGGGACTGCCGCTGAAAACGGGTCTGGCGATGGCATCCGGCTACGGGTGGTATTCGTTATCTGGCATTTTGCTGACCGACGCTCTAGGGCCCGTCATCGGCAGTACGGCATTTTTCAACGATCTAACCCGCGAGCTGTTGGCAATTATGCTGATTCCGACCTTGGCGCAGCGCAATCGCTCATGTGCATTAGGTCTTTGTGGCGCAACATCGATGGATTTCACCCTGCCCGTTTTACAGCGCGGCGCGGGTGTCGATATCGTACCGGCTGCTATCGTACACGGTTTTTTATTAAGCCTCGCAGCACCCATATTGATGGCGTTCTTTACCTCATAAGAGCCTACGCTTTACCGTTTCCCCTCTCGTTTATGGGCCGTGATTGAGAGTGATTTTCATTGCCCATCATCAAAATTGCGCTAAATCAAATTTACCTAAAGTTGCAGTAAAAAAGCCTTTTTACCTGCCTCGGCTGACACTATGCTTTAAACAAGCATTTTAAATGCAACTTAAAAAAAGGAAGTCATTATGTTTTGTGTGCAATGTGAACAAACGATTCGTACCCCTGTTGGAAACGGCTGCTCGTACGCGCAGGGCATGTGCGGTAAAACCGCAGAAACCTCCGATCTGCAAGACCTGCTGGTCGCGGTGTTGCAAGGGCTTTCTGCCTGGGCGCTGAAAGCACGCGAGCTGGATATTATCGATCATGATGTCGACAGTTTTGCGCCACGCGCCTTCTTCTCTACGTTGACCAACGTTAACTTCGATTCCCAACGTATTATTGGCTACGCACAGGAAGCCATCACACTGCGCGAATCGCTGGCGGTTCGCTGCCGTCTGCACGATGCCACGGCAACCGTCGATCACCCAATGGCGGCACTGCAACTCGCTGGCAACGATATTCCGACCCTACTGCAACAGGCGGAAGAATTTGCGCTGGATAGCGATAAAGCCATCATCGGTGATGACGTCCACGGCTTACGTATGCTTAACCTCTACGGCCTGAAAGGCGCGGCAGCCTATATGGAGCACGCCCACGTTCTCGGTCAGTATGACAACACACTCTATGCCGAATATCATGCTTTCATGGCGTGGTTGGGCACGCAGCCAGCCGATGTCGATACCCTGCTGAACAACGCGATGGGCATCGGTAAAATGAACTTCAACGTCATGGCAATCCTCGACCGGGGCGAAACCGATGCTTACGGCCACCCACAGCCGACCTCTGTTAACGTGCGCCCGATTGCGGGTAAAGCCATTCTGATTTCTGGTCATGATCTGAAAGACCTGCGCATGCTGCTGGAGCAAACCGAAGGCACCGGTGTGAATATTTATACCCACGGCGAAATGCTGCCGGCACACGGTTACCCAGAGCTGAAAAAATTCACGCATCTGGCCGGTAACTACGGTAGCGGCTGGCAGAACCAACAGACTGAGTTTGCCAAATTCCCTGGCGCGATCGTCATGACCTCTAACTGCATTATCGATCCAAACGTAGGTAACTACGGCGATCGTATCTGGACGCGCAGCATCGTTGGCTGGCCGGGCGTGAACCATCTGGAAGGTGACGATTTCAGCCCGGTTATCAAACAGGCTCAGGGTCTGGCTGGCTTCCCGTACAGCGAAATCGAGCACATGATCACCGTCGGGTTCGGTCGTGAAACCCTGCTAAGCGCCGCCGATACTGTGATCGATCTGGTTGCACAGAAAAAACTGCGCCACGTCTTCCTCGTTGGCGGATGTGATGGCAGCCGTGAAGAACGTAGCTACTTCACCGACTTCACGCTGAACGTTCCACAAGATTGCCTGATCATGACGCTGGCATGTGGTAAATACCGTTTCAACAAACTGGACTTCGGTACGCTGGAAGGCCTGCCGCGTCTGCTGGATGTCGGCCAATGTAACGATGCCTACGCGGCCATTATTCTGGCCGTCAAACTGGCGGAAAAACTAGGCTGTGGCGTCAACGACCTGCCGCTGAGTCTGGTACTGTCGTGGTTTGAACAGAAAGCCATTGTCATCCTGCTCACCCTGCTGTCTCTCGGCGTGAAGAACATCTACACCGGGCCTACTGCACCGGGCTTCCTGACGGACAATCTGCTTGCCATTCTGAACGACAAATTCGGTATGCGGGCGATTACCACCGTTGAACAAGACATGAACACCATTCTGGCCGCTTGATGAATCAACGCGGACGGAGGAGCGCGTTCCTCGTCACGCAACGTGAGGTGTCGGCATTGATGCCTCACGCTAAGCCCACCGTCTTATGGGCCGCTATCTTTACACGCTTCACCGTATCCGTTTGTTATGGAGATTGACTATGACGATGCCAGTACCACACGCTGGGCCGACACCGCTTTGTTCTAACCGCATGCAGGTGCACTCGATTACCCAGGAAACGCCGGATGTCTGGACGATATCACTGGTTAATCATGATTTTTATCCGTATCAGCCGGGTCAGTATGCACTCGTCAGCATTGCTAACAGCGAGGAGACGCTACGGGCTTATACGATCTCTTCTTCTCCGGGCCTCAGCCGTTTCATTACCTTGACGGTGAGAAGGCTGGATGACGGCGTCGGTTCCCGCTGGCTGACTCAAACGCTAAAAGTCGGTGATTATCTGTGGTTGTCCGATGCTCAGGGCGAATTTACCTGCGCTAACGCCGTCAGCGATCGCTACCTGATGGCCGCAGCAGGCTGTGGCGTCACGCCGATTATGTCGATGTGCCGCTGGCTGCTGGCAAACAAACCGCAAACCGATATCCACGTTATTTTCAACGTGCGCAATCCGCTACAGGTGATCTTCGCCAAAGAATGGCAGGATCTGGTGCAGCGCTATCCACAACAGTTGCATCTGACGCTGATGGCAGAATTTGACGCTGCGCCCGGCTTCCTCTCTGGACGCATCAGCGGAGACCTGCTGGTCGAACACGTGCCGGATATCGCCAGCCGCACCGTGATGACCTGCGGCCCGGCGCCGTATATGAACCAGATTGAAACCCTGAGTCAGCAGCTTGGCGTGGCTTCCAACCGCATCTTCAAAGAGCAGTTCCGCCCGGCAGATGACGTACTGGATGAAGACGCCGATCAGCTCACGCTGACCATCAGCCGTCCGCTGAAAAATCTGCGCGTGCCAGTGGGTATCAGCCTGCTAGCCGCACTGGAAGCGAATAAGGTGCAGGTTCTTGCCGCCTGTCGCGCCGGTGTTTGCGGAAGCTGTAAAACCCGCGTGCTATCCGGTAATTACACCACCAGCAGTACCATGACGCTAACACCAGCCGAGATCGAACAGGGCTATGTTTTGGCCTGTAGTTGCCAGCTGCAAGGCGACACCGTTCTGGCCTGATACGCCCGCGTTTTACCCCCTTCTGTCCGGTAGCCTCTGCTATCGGGCAGGTAGGTCGTGTTAAATATCTCCCTGTTGTCACACACTTTTCCTCACCTTCTTCCTTTTCCCCGTTACGAATTATTTAGGATATAGTAAGCCATGGTTATATTTTGCTATGGAGCCGCTGGCGCATGACATCCCCCTCAGCCCCAATATTGATTCTGGGCGCAACTGGCTACATTGGCCGCCATTTAACCGAACGATTGAGCAAACAGGGAAACTGGGTCATTGCTGCCGGTCGGAATACCGAATCCCTCGCCTCGCGGAACTGGCCGGGTGTCGATTGTCAACAGGTTGACCTGACGAAGCCAGAAAGCCTGCCTGATGGCCTGTGGGGCGCAGAGACGCTCTATTATTTGGTGCACAGCATGGGCGACGGCGCAGATTTCGTCGCCAGAGAGCGTATGGCCGCCATGAATCTGCTGCTGGCGCTGGCTTCCAGCCGCGTAAAACAGATTATCTATCTGGGCTCGCTTCAGGCGAAAGATGACACCTCGCCGCACATGTTGGCACGCCAGATCACCGGTGATGTCCTGCGTAGCAGCGGCATTCCCGTCACGGAGCTACGCGCAGGCATTATTATCGGTGCCGGATCGGCAGCGTTCGAAATCATGCGCGATATGGTCTATAACCTACCCATACTGACGCCGCCGCGCTGGGTGCGCTCTAAATCGTCGCCGATTGCGCTGGAAAACCTGCTGGTTTATCTAATCGACATCGTGCATCACCCCGCGACAGAAAATCGCATCATGGATGCCGCAGGCCCCGAATACATCAGCTACCAGACCATGTTCGAGCGCTTCATTCAGATCAGCGGCAAACGCAGATTGCTGATCCCCGTTCCTATGCCAACGCATCTGGTCTCTGTCTGGTTCCTGCATCTGGTGACATCGGTTCCCCCGTCCATCGCCCGTGCCTTGATTCAAGGGTTAAAGCACGATTTACAGGCCGATGGGCACGCACTACAAACGTTGATTCCACAAAAATTGATGAGCTTTGATGACGCCGTGCGCCTCACGCTGCAAAGCGAAATGGAGAGCGTGCAGCAGGCCGACTGGGGCGATGACACCGAAGTCCGCGCACGCTGGAAACCAAATTACGGTTTTTACCCCAAACAGGCGGGGCATACGCTTGAGACGTCCGCATCCAGTCAGGCACTCTGGCAGGTCATCCAGCAGGTCGGTGGCAAGGAAGGTTATTTTTACGCAAATACGCTGTGGAATATTCGAGCCAGACTGGACGATCTTTGCGGCAACGGCGTGATTTACGGACGCCCCGATCGCCCAACGCTGGAGGTCGGCGACAAGATTGACGGCTGGAAGGTTATCTCGATCAAACCGCAGCGTCAGTTGGTGCTGCTATTCGGCATGAAAGCGCCAGGGCTGGGTAAACTCAATTTTACTATCACGGATAAAGGCACGCATCGAACCGTGGATGTCCGCGCCCGCTGGCATCCTTCTGGATTTAACGGGCTGGTCTACTGGTTTTTGATGATGCCCGCTCACCTGTTTATCTTCCGTGGCATGGCGGCGCGTATTGCGAAACTGGCGGAGAAAGGAGCGGTTTAGCGGCTGCCGTATTTTTCCAGCAGCGCATCAGCGATCGCTTCGCTCTGCGCATCTGGCTGACCTTGATAGTTATCAGGTCGAAAATGCATCTGGAAAGCGGCAATCACCTGCCGCTTCTCACGTGCCGTCATCGTGTTTTGCACCGAGTAGCCATAGCGCCCCAATTTTTCCAGCAGAGCCGCTTCATCCACCGGCTGCATCGGCTGTCGTCCGTTCAAATAGAACGCGACCCGATGCGCATCCGGCCAGGCACCAACGCCCGCTTGCGCTAACGCCTGCCAGGGAAAAAGCGGCCCAGGGTCTTGTTTGCGCTGTGGAGCAATATCGCTATGCGCCACCACGTTCTGCGGGGCAATCTGATAGCGATCGACAATATCACGAGCGATCGCGGTCACAAGCTGAATCTGCGAGGCGGTAAACGGCTCCCACGTATAGCCTGTTAGCGTGCGCTGATAGCCGGCGTTCTCGATCTCGATACCAATCGAAGAATGATTCAGTCGACTAAATCCGCGCCAGCTACTGGCTCCCGCATGCCAGGCAGCCTGAGATTCAGGCACCAGTTGCCAGGCAAGCGGCTTGCCGCGCTGCAAAGGTGGGTGCGCTGGAATCAGATAATGGGCGCTGACGTGCTCATCCGTCAGAATATTCAGCGAGGTGGCGAAATCTTCTGCCGTGTAGTGAATCACCAAGAAACGAATGCGCGATTCTTGCGCCCGCGACTGCAATGCGGTTTCCAGTACATAATTATTCTGTTCCTGCAACGAGGAAGGAACTGATTGGCACCCCGCTAACAGCCCCAACGCGATGCAACTCGCCCATTTCAACATCGTTATGCCACTGTTGTGCTTATTTTTCGCCACCTGTCTTTATCCTTTCACCTGCTAGCGGCGAACCTTTACCGCGGTGCCACTGACGGTCACCATCAGCATGCTGCCATCCTTCCCAACGGTTTCATAGTCGAGATCGATGCCTACAATGGCGTTCGCGCCTAAATCCTCCGCTTGTTCCTGCAACTCTTTGAACGCAATCTGCCGCGCCTTACGCAGCTCTTTCTCATAGGCACCGGAACGGCCACCGACGACATCACGAATACTGGCAAAAAAGTCCCGGAAGATGTTCGCGCCCAGAATGGCTTCGCCAGTCACAACGCCACAATATTCAGTAATCGTGAAGCCTTCTAAATTCGGGGTGGTGGATAATTGCATGTTGTCTCCTTATTACTGCCTATCAGTACGGCTCTGCGAATACCCGCGATGGGAAACCGTGTCCCTACGCCGTAAGCCATTATTTTGTGCTATTATTTAACCAACAAATCGCTTATTGGCAAATTTTAACCCACGGTGATTGCATAACTATTCTGCCAACGTTAACATTCGCCGCATCAATGTCTATTCAATTCTTACGCATGAGTATTCAACTAAACGGCATTAACTGTTTCTACGGCACATACCAGGCGCTATTTGATATCACCCTAGAGTGTCCTGCGGGTGAAACGCTGGTTCTTCTCGGTCCTAGCGGTGCGGGCAAAAGCTCGTTGATACGCGTTCTTAATCTGTTGGAAATGCCTCGCTCTGGCACGCTTTCCATCGCCGGTAATCAGTTTGATTTTCAGCGCACGCCATCCGACGGCGCGATCCGTGAATTGCGTCAGAACGTCGGCATGGTGTTCCAGCAATATAATTTGTGGCCACATCTAACCGTGGTGCAGAACCTGATCGAAGCCCCCTGCCGCGTACTGGGGCTGAGTAAAGAAGAAGCCAAAGCGCGAGCGGACAAACTGCTGACGCGTCTGCGCCTCAATGACTTTGCCGATCGCTTCCCTCTCCATCTTTCTGGCGGACAGCAACAGCGTGTCGCGATTGCCCGTGCGCTGATGATGGAACCTCAGGTTCTGCTATTTGATGAGCCCACTGCCGCGCTGGACCCTGAAATTACCGCTCAGGTCGTCAACATCATCCGTGAATTGGCAGAAACTGGCATTACGCAGGTGATTGTGACCCACGAAGTTGAATTTGCCCGTAAAACGGCTAGTCGTGTGGTTTACATGGAGAACGGTCGTATCGTTGAACAAGGGGATGCGACGCACTTTACCCAGCCACAGACGCCTGAATTCGCTGGTTATTTGTCACATTGATTACTATCAGGAAAATGATAATGAAAAAATTGATTATTGCAGCCTTATTCGCCGCTGGCGCTGTATCCGCCAACGCCGCAGACACCATTCGTTTTGCGACCGAAGCGTCCTATCCTCCGTTCGAATTTGTCGATGCCAATAACCAGATTCAGGGTTTCGATATCGATCTGGCTAATGCACTGTGCAAAGAAATGCAGGCAAACTGCACGTTCAGCAATCAGGCGTTCGACAGCTTGATTCCTGGTCTGAAATTCCGTCGTTTTGAAGCCGTCATCGCAGGAATGGATATCACTCCAGAGCGTCAGCAGCAAGTGTCATTCTCTCAACCTTACTATGATAACGCCGCTCTGTTCATCGCCCAGAAAGGGAAAGTCGCCGATGTCGTTGCGCTGACAGGCAAACGCGTTGGCGTGCAAAATGGCACAACGCATCAGAAATACCTGATGGAAAAGCACAGCGATATCAAAACGGTGCCTTATGACAGCTACCAGAATGCGGTGCTGGATCTGAAAAACGGCCGTCTGGATGCGGTCTTCGGTGATACCGCCGTGGTTAATGAGTGGCTGAAGCAGAACGATACGTTGGCCTCCGTCGGCGAAAGCGTGACGGATAAAGGTTACTTCGGTATCGGTCTGGGCATCGCGGTACGTCAGAATAACGATGAGCTGTTGAAGAAATTCAACGACGCACTCAACAAAATCAAGCAGGATGGTACTTATGAAACCATCTACAAAAAATGGTTCCAGCAGTAATCTGACGCTCAATGATTGAATTTCAACCTCTTGCAAGCGCCGCCGGGATGACCGTCGGCCTTGCCGTTTGTGCACTGGTGCTCGGCCTTGTGCTAGCGATGCTGTTTGCCGTTTGGGAAACCGTCCGTTGGAAAGCCGTTAGCTGGACGGGTACAGCGGTAGTCACATTATTGCGCGGGCTGCCAGAAATTCTGGTGGTGCTGTTTATCTATTTCGGGTCTTCCCAACTGCTGATGATGTTGGCAGACGGTTTTACCCTGAATCTCGTCATCGTACAGATTCCGGTAAAACTGGATATCGGCATGTTTGAAGTCAGCCCGTTCCTGTGTGGCGTGATTGCGCTGGCGCTGCTGTATGCCGCTTATGCATCCCAAACGCTGCGTGGTGCGCTAAAAGCAGTACCACAAGGACAATGGGAATCAGGTCAGGCGCTGGGACTCAGTAAATCTGCGATCTTTTTCCGTCTGATCATGCCGCAGATGTGGCGTCATGCCCTGCCGGGATTAGGTAATCAGTGGTTGGTATTGCTGAAAGATACCGCACTGGTTTCGCTGATTAGTGTTAACGATCTGATGCTGCAAACCAAAAGCATTGCGACACGGACACAGGAGCCCTTCACCTGGTACGTCGTCGCAGCGGCTATCTATCTGGTGATTACGCTGTTAAGTCAGTATGTGCTGAAACGCATTGACCTGCACACCACGCGTTTTGAGCGGAGACCGTCCTGATGCTCGCTTATTTACCTGAGCTAGTAAAAGGTCTGCATACCAGCCTGACCTTAACCGCGGTTTCCATCGTCGTAGCGCTGGTGCTGTCACTGCTGCTGACTGTCGTGCTGACGCTCAAAACGCCCGTCGTATCGCTGTTGGCAAAAGGCTACATTACGCTGTTTACCGGTACGCCGCTGCTGGTGCAAATCTTCCTGATTTACTACGGCCCTGGGCAATTTACCTCTATCCAACAAATTCCCTGGCTGTGGAGCCTACTTTCACAACCGTGGCTATGTGCGATGGTGGCGCTGGCACTCAATAGCGCCGCTTATACTACGCAACTGTTCTATGGGGCGGTAAAAGCCATTCCCGCCGGACAGTGGCAATCCTGTGCAGCCTTGGGAATGGATCAGAAGCAGACATTACGTATTTTACTGCCGTTCGCATTTAAACGTGCGCTGTCTTCTTATTCAAATGAAGTGGTGTTGGTGTTTAAGAGTACCTCACTGGCTTACACCATCACGCTGATGGAAGTCATGGGCTACAGCCAGTTGATGTACGGCCGGACGTATGATGTGATGGTGTTTGGTGCCGCTGGGATTATCTACCTGTGCGTCAACGGGTTACTGACATTGTTGATGCGCTGGGTTGAACGCCGGTCACTGGTATTCGAACGCCGTAATTAATCCTTATCGCCCTTATCCGCGCATTACTCGCTTAGAAAGCAGGCTTTGATAGCCTGCTTTTTTATTGCCTGCTGATGTAAAAACACGCAACAAATCGACTTGTTAATCATTTTAATTGCATATAAATTCATTAAATGGCATGGTAATCGCCATGACGCCGGAATCCTTCCGCACATATATTCATACCCTAAATAATTCGAGTTTCAGGAAGGCGGCAAGGGAAGGCATCCCGATGAGCTTACATAAGTAAGTGATTCGGGTGCGTGAACGCAGCCAACGCACATGCAACTTGAAGTATGACGGGTATGAACTATAAGAAAAACAGACAGGAGTAGATAATGAAAAAATTAGTGCTCGCCACGTTACTGGCAGGAATCGCCTTCAGCGCCACCGCCGCAGACACCATCCGTTTTGCGTCATCCGCCACCTACCCGCCATTTGAGTCACTGGATGCCAGCAACGAAATCGTCGGTTTCGATATGGATCTGGCGAAAGCGCTGTGTAAGCAAATGCAGGCGACTTGTACGTTCACCAATCAGGCGTTTGACAGCCTGATCCCTGCGCTGAAATTCCGCCGCTATGACGCAGTGATTTCTGGTATGGATATCACGCCAGAGCGCAGCAAGCAGGTGGCGTTCACGCAGCCTTACTATGCCAACTCCGCTGTGGTTATCGCGCAAAAAGGGAAATTCAGCGATTTTGCTGCAATGAAAGGCAAACGTATTGGGATGGAAAACGGCACCACGCACCAGAAATACATGCACGATAAACACCCAGAAGTACAAACCGTCTCTTATGACAGCTATCAGAATGCGGTGCTGGATCTGAAGAATGGCCGTATTGATGGCGTATTCGGTGATACCGCTGTCGTCAACGAGTGGATCAAGACGAATCCTGAACTGGCAACGGTTGGCGAACATGTGACTGACGCAGAATACTTCGGCACCGGACTGGGCATCGCCGTTCGCCCCGATGACAAAGCACTGCTGGAGAAGTTAAATAAAGCGCTGGATGCCATCAAAGCTGACGGCACGTACAAAACCATTAACGACAAGTGGTTCCCGCAATAAGATCCACTTAGCTTAACGCGGTGTGATACACCGCGTTAAGATGTCGATAAAGTGTGTAGAGCGGTGATAATGGATAGATCGTAAAGACGCTGTAAATACGTCCATGTACGCTCGGATTGCGCAGATATGAATCTCATCCCTGAGATTCACCCTTTCAGGGCCGTCGCTAGCGACGTTCAAAAACGTTCCTGACGTTTTTGTCCATGGCGCAAACGCTTTACTCTTCTATTCCATTATCACCGTTCTCGTTCCGCAAATGGTTTTATCAATACGGTTCTACGCTTCCACTTTTTACGCCTTTTATAGCAAATTCCACAAAGCATTCAGATGTCCTGACTTTTGTCCTAGTCATCAACGCGCTTCAGTAACGTCAGCACTTCATAGTGCGCTGTATGCGGGAACATGTCGAACAGCTGTACGCGCAGCGCGCGGTAATTCGTCAGTTCCGTCATGTCTTTCGCCATGCTTTCAGCGTTACAGCTGGAGTAGAGAATATAGTCCGGTGCCATGCGGCTCAGGTAAGCGCACAGTTCGCTGCCGATACCGCGACGCGGCGGATTGACCAACACCAGATCGGGGATTTCCGCTTTAGCCGTCGCGAATTGCGTGGAATCCAGCGCCTGGAACTCCACGTGCTTCAGTCCTAACTGTTCCGCAGAGCGGCGGGCGCAGGCTATCGCTTCGGCACTGATTTCAATACCCGTCAAACGCATCTCGGGTGAGGCACAGTGCAGGCCAAACCCCCCTACTCCGCAAAATAGATCCCACATACTGCTAATCTTCAGCTCAGCGACCCAGTCGCGTGCCGTCGCATACAGCGCAGCCGCTACCTGTGGGTTCGTCTGGAAGAAACTCTGCGGACGGATATACAGCGGCACCTGATTGAACTGTTCGGCCAGCGCCGCAGCCTCGCTCAGGATAATCTCCGTTTTCCCTTCCATAATCGCCTGATGCACTGGCTGAATGTTAGCGGATATCACCTCAAGCTGGGGCAACTGCTGCTGTAGCCACGGCAATGCGGCTCGCAGCTGCGCCAACTTGGTTTCTGAGCGCAAAACAAAACGCAGCATGAACGTCCCGCGCTGCGTACTTTCCGTCAGCAGCAGGTATTTCAGCTCCCCGCGACGGCGTTCCACGTTATACGGCGTCAATCCCGCACGAGCGATGAAAATTTTAAGCACGTCGAAAACTGGCGCGAAGCTGGACGGATAAAGCGGGCAATCACAGAGGTCCACCGCGGTTCCATCACGGTGTAACATCCCCAACAGCGGGCGTTCCACGCTACCGCTCACCACCATTTTGGCTTTATTACGAAAGGCGGACTGCGCAGAAGGCAGCACGGGCAACCAACGCTGCACGGCGTGCGCTTGCAGCAGGCCTTCAAGGTGCTGCTGCTTATCAGACAATTGCTGCGGGTAGGCTTTTTCCAACCATTGGCAGGAACGACAGGTTCCCGTGCTGTAGCGGGCACAATGCATAAACAATCTAACTATAAGAAGAAATACAGAATGAAACGATTATATCACCCTGACGGCATCACCCTGCGACCTTTTCGTTGACTTATGGGTGACGCCAGCAGGAGGTAGACGTATCTATTTCTGGCGCAGAAAAAAACGCTTACTGCGTCGCGGTAGAAACAGTAAAACCATCACCAGAAGATCAGGGATCTTCTGTAACAGGAGTTGGTGCAGCACGGCGGCGTTGTCTTCCCCTGAAATATGGAATATCGCTGGCATAAATTCACTCAGGGACGCGAGAAGCAAGTAGCACACCACCAGTCCCTGACAGGCCACATAGCCCCAGCGCCCCCAATTAACACCCGCTAAAACGGCAAAACCACAGCGAATTTCAATGCCGACGATAATAAGCGATAACAATAATACCAGTGTCGAATCCCAGGCTTCCGCGTTGCTGCCAATCCAGCCGCTCAAATCGCTTAACCCTAACTCCCATACCAGCAGCACAATCCCCAAAAAACGGGTAGCAATAATCGCAATCCCCGCCACCATCACTGGCACCGGGGCATACACTTTGCGTTGCGTCATTTCCTTCTTCGTGTACAGAATTTCAACGCTCTCCCTTCATACAGCCATAATCGGCCAAAAATACAGCATCAATATAAAATTCGATGCCAATATAAAACGTGGCACTGATATAAAACTTGATAGTCGTATAAAGCAACAACGCCCCCATACTCTGGCGGCGTTGCTGGAAACCTTCGCTAGGCTAGCAAATTACGGAGTGAAATCGAATCAGCCACGTCTCGCTTTTTGCATATCACGATAGCGCTGCTTCTCTGCTCTTGCCATAAACCACCAGGCGATAAACCCAATAATACCAACGACTAACAATATCAGAGAAGCCAATGCGTTAATTTGTGGATTAACCCCCATTCTAACGCTGGAGAACACCAACATAGGCAACGTCGTCGAACCAGGCCCCGCCACGAAGCTGGCGATAACCAGATCGTCCAGAGACAGTGTAAACGCCAGCAGCCAGCCGGAAAGCAGCGCAGGGGCAATCATCGGCACCGTGATAATGAAGAAAACTTTGAGCGGATTCGCCCCCAAATCCATCGCGGCTTCTTCAATCGAACGATCCAGTTCCCGCAGGCGTGCGCTGATCACCACGGTGACATACGCGGTACAGAACGTGACGTGTGCTAGCCAGATAGTGAACATTCCTCTTTCTGCTGGCCACCCGATGGCATGACCTAAGGCAACAAAGAGCAACAGTAGCGACAGACCGGTAATCACATCCGGCATCACCAGCGGTGCCGTCAGCATAAACGCAAAACCATTGGCACCACGGAAACGGCCAAAACGCACCATCACTACGGAGGCGATAGTCCCAAGAATCACAGCCATCGTAGCCGACGCGGCGGCAATCGTCAGGCTCAAGAGCACCGCGCTGATCATCGCCGTATTATGAAACAGCTCGATATACCAGCGCGTCGACCATCCAGCCCATACGGTAACCAGCTTGGAGCTGTTGAACGAATAGATCACCAGCATCAGCATCGGCGCATAGAGGAAGGTAAAACACAGTACCAAAATCACAATACGCCACGGCGAGCGAACAACAGGTAAATTATTCACGCTTCCCCCTCCGCAGTTTTGCTCTGATGTTTATGGAACCAGATAATCGGCATAATCAACAGCAGCAGCATGACGATCGCGACAGCAGATGCCACCGGCCAATCTCGGTTATTGAAGAATTCCTGCCACAGAATACGGCCAATCATAATGCTATCGGGCCCGCCGAGCAGTTCTGGAATCACGTATTCCCCCACCGCAGGGATGAACACCAGCATCGATCCCGCAATAATACCGCCTTTCGTTAGCGGAACGATCACGCTGAAGAACGTTCTTAGCGGCCGCGCGCCCAAATCCAACGATGCTTCTACGAGCGAGTAGTCCAGCCGCGTCAGCGCGGTATAAATAGGCAACACCATAAACGGCAGATAGGAATACACAACGCCAATGTAAACTGCCAAATTGGTGTGCAAAATGATCAGCGGTTCATCAATCACACCCAGCCACAGCAGGAAGTTATTCAAGATACCGTTGTTTTTCAGAATCCCCATCCAGGCGTAGACGCGGATCAGAAACGACGTCCATGACGGGAGGATCACCAGCAATAATAGAATATTACGCGTTGAGGGTTTACTGTGCGCGACGGCCCAAGCCAATGGATAACCAATAAGCAAGCAGCACAACGTCGACACAGCAGCAACCTGAAGCGACTGCATGTAGGCATCGAAATACAGCGGATCGTCCAACAAGTGCAGGTAATTCCCAAGATTCAGGGAAATATCCAGCTTGTCATCCATCCAGGAAACCAGATCGGTATAAGGCGGGATTGCACGTGCCATCTCAGCGAAACTGATCTTGAACACGATCAGGAACGGCAGCATAAACAGCAGCAGTAGCCACACATACGGCAGCGCGATAACCAATTTGCGCCCGTGTTTTTGACGCCAGCGCGCCATCAGCACACGTAGCCAGAGTCTGGCCTTGCCCGGTGGTTCCGCCGTGTGATGTTCGGGAAATAAAGTCATGACATTCTTCCTCACTACACCGTCAGAACCACACAGCTATCCGCATCCCAACACAGCCGAACCTCGTCTCCCCAGGTCGGTGTGCCTTTACGATAGCGGTAGGCATTTTGTAGCTGCGCACTGATAATCTGTCCGCTGTTAAGCCTGACGTGATATATCGACAGGTCTCCCAGATAGGCGATATGCACAACTTCCCCCACGGCGAAATTACAGCCGTCAGCCGGAACCTCTTCGCACAGCATGATTTTTTCAGGACGTAATGCGATGTAAACTGGTACACCATCCACTACCGAGACATCAGAATCCACCTTCAGCGGATGCACCAGCCCAGGGCTTTTGATGATCAGTGCTTCGTCCTGACGCTCCTGCAATATCCCTTCAAACATATTGACCGAGCCGATGAATTCTGCGCTGAAGCGCGTATTCGGGTGCTCATAAATCTCTTCCGGTTCGCCAATCTGTACGAACTTACCGCGATTCATGATGGCAATACGTCCTGCCATCGTCATGGCTTCTTCCTGATCGTGTGTCACCATCACACAGGTCGCCCCTACGCGCTCCAGAATATCGACCACTTCAAGTTGCATGCGGTCGCGCAGTTTCTTGTCCAGCGCCCCCATCGGTTCGTCCAGCAACAGCAGTTTTGGACGCTTCGCCAGACTACGAGCCAAGGCAACACGCTGACGCTGACCGCCGGAAAGTTGATGCGGTTTACGATTGGCGAACTCCTGCATGTGCACCAGCGACAGCATCTCTTCTACACGATCTTTGATTTCAGCACGCGGCAGCTTGTCCTGTTTCAAACCAAACGCGATATTCTTTTCCACCGTCATATGTGGGAACAACGCATAAGACTGGAACATCATATTGATAGGACGCTGGTAAGGCGGTACTAATGATAAATCCTGACCATCAAGAACAATCTGCCCCTGAGTCGGGAGCTCAAAACCTGCCAGCATACGCAGCAGCGTGGATTTCCCACAGCCAGATGCACCCAGCAGAGCAAAAATTTCGCCTTTATAAATCGTCAGGCTGACATCATCGACCGCGGCCTGACCATCAAACGACTTCGTCAGGTTACGCACTTCCAACAGCGGCGTGGCCGCTTTTTGAGGTTTTGATTGAGGGCGTGGGATCGCGTCATTCACTTCGCATTGCTCTCCGGCAAAAGCAGAACAAGTCACCCCGCTGACGCCGCGATTAGGCGTTTTTGCATTCAGCGGAGTGACACAATATAGAGCGCAAACAGGCGGTTCATCCGCCTGTTCTTTGCCACATTTAACGCCTTCAATAAGTAGAGCACCCTATGGCACCCGACTTATAGTAGGTATCACAACATTAGATCAAAGCCGCTATTTACCGCTCTTAACCTTAGTCCATGCACGAGTACGTGTGCGGTCAATCTGAGGGGATTGCACTTTGAGCGTAAACATTTTGGCACGCACATCCGCAGGCGGGTAAACACCCGGGTTGTTACGAATCTCTTCGTTCACCAAAGGCAAGGATGCCAGGTTACCGCTGGCGTAATAGGTGTGGTTACTGATCTCAGCCATCACTTCCGGCTTCATCAGGTAGTCCAGAAACGCGTAGGCTTCATCCAGATTTTTAGCATCTTTCGGGATAGCGAGGACGTCAAAGAATGCCAATGCGCCTTCTTTCGGAATACTGTATTGGATATTGACGCCGTTCTTCGCTTCTTTCGCACGATTCCCCGCCTGCATGATATCGCCCGCCCAGCCTACAGCAACGCAGATGTCGCCGTTCGCCAGATCGTTGATATATTGCGACGAATGGAAATAACGAATGCTCGGACGTAGTTTCAGCAACAGATCGGTCGCTGACGTGCTGTAATCACCCGGTTTGGTGCTGTTCGGATCTTTACCCTGATAGTTTAATACCGTAGCAAAGATCTCTTCTGGCGCATCCAGGAAAGAAACCCCGCAGCTTTTCAGCTTTTCCAGATTCTCTGGCTTCAGTACCAGATCCCAGCTATCAACAGGTGCATCGGCACCCAGCGCCGCTTTGACTTTCTCGACGTTATAACCAATACCTGTGGTCGCCCACAGATAAGGCAAGGCATATTTGTTATCGGGATCGTGCTGGGCAATCAACTTCATCAGCTCGGGGTCCAGATTTTTGTAATTCGGTAGCTTACTCTTGTCTAATGGCTGAAAAACTCCCGCTGAGAGCTGACGCTCAAGGAAGCTGGCAGAAGGCACCACCAGATCAAAACCCGTGCTGCCCGCCATGAGCTTGCCTTCCAACACTTCGTTGGAGTCAAACACATCATAGACAACCTTAATACCGGTTTCTTTCTGGAAATTGGCTAACGTGTTTGGTGCGATATAGTCGGACCAGTTATAAACATGCAGCGTTTTCTCTTCCGCAGATGCGGTGACGGACGCGGCCATCAGCAAGCCGGTAACAACACCCGATAGCCATTTTTTACGTTGGGTGAACATCCGTTCCTTCCTCCATACAAGGGGGTGATCGTGGGAGTATGTATCGTTCCGATACAAAACATGTCCTGCCGCGCTATCAAATCGGTGAATGAATATGCACCGATTTTTATTCGCTCATACACAGACATAGCCTTGATTCGACAGTCTGTCGCTTACAGGAATAAAGCATAACCCCACAACATCATGCGCACCATACTTGAACGTAAAAAATGGGTTTTAACGATTATTTATTCACATTTTGTCGATGTGATGAAGGCGTTTAGCGACAAACAAAGAGAAATATCTGGCAATAAGGCGAAACAACCAGAATAAATGGCGGTGAAAGGAAAATAAGTAAAACCAATTGCTGCCGTTGGCAGCAACCGTATCAATGCAAATGTGAGGTCGTGACTCTGGCAGCAGAGCCCTCTTCTTCCTCGCCGATAAACAGCAGATTGTTAGCACTTGCTTCAAGGATCACCATTGAGATCTGCTCTTCAGATTGCTGCATGAAATGCCTGAATTGTTCCAACGTCATCCCCGCAGCCACACTAAACGACTGGCAAACAATCAGCTTCGGCAGGTTATCGTCCTGAACGTCGATAAACGCCTTGACGGTCAAGGAACTGGCATTGATTTGGCTCAGGTCGCCGACCAAAGGAATCAACGCGCTGGGCTTCACTTCGGCAAGTGCAGAAAACAGGATTACGTTATCTACCAGATCAACTTTCGCGTCGAACACGCCATCAAAATTTTGCATATGAGGAAGATGGAGCGCCTGACAGGAATCACATTCGAAATACAGAATATTCAGTTGATCCAGCCACCGCCGTAGCATAGCCAAATCCGGGACGATGAGTGAATCCATCATGTTTGCCTCATACTTGCCACCGTAAAGACAGCGTTATTGAAAAGAGAACACCGTTCACGCAGAAACGACGTTAAAACAGAAACAGTCTCAAAGCAGAAACCATCTTAAAAACGGCCCATAGCTTACGGAATATTGTGCAACGATGCCACGATAAAAGCGCACCACGGCCCGTTTTCCTCGTTCTACTGCACGACGATGCACCGTCGCGAACACGGCCCAATAGCCACGTGCCAATGGAAAACGCCGTATTTTACGGCGCAGTCTCTGTTTCAGAAAGCTAACTTTTACTTATTGTTGTCGATGTTGCGACGCGCTTCTGAGTATTTTGCTCAATAAACTCAATCATCATGCCAGCAATATCGAAACCAGTGGTCGTTTCAATCCCTTCCAGCCCCGGTGAAGCATTCACTTCCATCACCAGCGGCCCGCGTTCGGCGCGCAAAATATCAACCCCCGCCACATTCAGCCCCAGCGTTTTTGTCGCCTTGATAGCAATCGCACGCTCCTGCGCCGTAATTTTCACGTTATTCGCCGACCCGCCGCGATGCAAATTTGAACGAAATTCCCCCGCCTTCGCCTGCCGTTCTATCGCCGCAACCACCCGATTACCGATCACAAGACAGCGGATATCTTTACCCTGTGCTTCACGCACGTATTCCTGCACCAAAATGTGTGCATTTAGCCCACGAAATGCATCAATGACGCTTTCTGCCGCCTGCCGCGTCTCCGCTAATACCACGCCAATTCCCTGCGTACCTTCCACCAATTTCACCACCAGCGGCGCACCGCCCACCATCGCGATCAGATCGCCAGTATCATCCGGCGAGTGAGCAAACCCGGTAATCGGCAGATCAATCCCTTCACGAGCAAGCAGTTGCAGTGAATGAAGTTTGTCACGGGCGCGAATCACCGCAACAGAGTTATTCAGCGGATAACTCCCCAGCATTTCAAACTGGCGTAATACCGCCGTGCCATAAAATGTAATCTGTGAACCAATACGCGGAATAATCGCATCGTATTTATCCAGCCGGCGTCCACGGTAATGCACAGACGGCGCCGCCGGATTAATATTCATATAGCAGGAAAGTGGATCGATAATCTCAACGCTATGCTTACGCGCCTCAGCGGCTTCACGCAGGCGTTTGCAGGAATATAACGCTCCATCACGAGACAGAATGGCTATCTTCATAAATATCCTACCGATACTAGCGTATCGCCCATCCTTGTTGATGTAAGTAGTCCAGCATAAATGGACGTAACTCTTTTTTCAGCGTCAGTTCAACGTGTTCACTCCAGCTTTCACGACGGCGACCGGTGCGCTGTAGATAATATTCCACCATTTGCTGATCGTATTGTGCCAGCACATCGCGATCGAGCGGCTGATAAACATTTTCATGCAACATCATGGCCGCTGGCATACGTGGTTTCAGCATCGGTTCGGCGTCCGGGTGCCCCAGACACAGCCCAAACAGCGGTATCACCTGCGTCGGCAATTGCAGTAACTGCGTCACATCAGCAATGCGGTTGCGAATCCCACCGATAAAAACCCCACCGAGCCCTAGCGATTCGGCAGCAACCAGAGCATTCTGCGCCATGATAGCGGTATCGACACAGCCAATCAGCAATTGCTCGGTCAACCCAGTTTCTGCCTGAGGGAAGATCTCTACATGGCGATGAAAATCGGCACAAAATACCCAAAACTCCGCCGCCTGTGCCACATAGTTTTGCTCGCCGGTATAGTGAACCAGCGTTTCGCGTACGGCAGGATCGGTAATGCGGATAATCGTACTACATTGTAAAAAGCTGGAGCTGGACGCACTCTGTGCGGAGGTAACGATGGCGTGGCGTTGTTCATCCGTTACGGGCTGAGACGTAAACGCACGAATGGAACGGTGGCGTTGTAGCAAATCAATGGTCGGTGTCACACTGGCATCCTTCAGTCGGTAAAGTTATTTCATCATCGATACCCTAAATAATTCAAGTTGCAGGAAGGCGGCAAGAGAAGGAATCCCGATGAGCTTACTCAAGTAAGTGGTTCGGGTGACAAATCTGCCGGGAGCAGATTTGAACGCTGCTTGCAGCGGCCCTTTAGGGCGAGGCCCACGACGGGCCGAGTATTTAAGCGCAGCCAACGCGCATGCAGCTTGAAGTATGACGGGTATAATAGCTTCAGCAAATCGTTGTAACAGGTAATGACTACTTTTTTTCATCAATGAATGCGGGCATAGTAGCGCCATTCACAGTAACCTCATTAACCGTAACACTTTCAGCCGTGACCTTATCTACAACAAGCGTCACGCTATGCGTTTTCAGAATGAGAGTATTTTTCTAATTTTACAAAGGAGTTTACATGTTCGCTGTAATTTTCGGGCGCCCAGCTTGCCCTTATTGTGTACGTGCGAAAGAACTGGCAGAGAAACTGGCCGAGCAGCGTGATGACTTCAGCTTCCGTTATGTAGACATCCACGCAGAAGGTATCTCAAAAGAAGATTTGTCGAAGACGGTAGGAAAACCGGTTGAAACCGTACCGCAGATTTTCCTGGATGAAAAACACATTGGCGGCTGCACTGATTTTGAAGCCTATGCCAAAGAACATTTGTCTCTGTTCCAGTCATAATCATCAGACGGGTCAGACAATAGCGCGGCGAACGTCCGCGCTTTTTTATTTTATAGCAGCATGTTCAGCGTCTACTCAGCGAAGATAGCGTCGATATAGGCTACGCAAGCACAGTACACCCAGTGAACCCAATACGCACCAAAAGGCCGCGCTCATCACATAAGCCAGCTCTTGCCAAAAAGAACGCATCGGCGTATTCCACAAATGGAGCATCAGTAAACATACAGGCATCGCCGCCAGCGCACCAAATAACGGGTAAAGCAAGCGGCCGCGTGCAGAAAGAAGACAGGCAATCATACCCGGCAGCAGAAAGAGTAACATTCCTGGGCTACCGCGCAGTCCGTCGTTCACTGCGGCATCCGATACTTCAATTTTTTGACTTAGAAACACAATGGTGAACAGTAGAAAACAACAAACCGCGCCGACCCAACCTTTATTTCGTGCCATAAACCGCCCCTCTCAATATGCCTCCCAACCTGCATCAACCCGATACCGAAAACATGCGGTATGGTAAAAATGATTGGTGTATCTATTCCCCGATATGAAAAACATGAGGCTTCGCTACGATTTATTCGACGCACAGGTAGACGATAACCTGCCGTATTTCATCAACAGCGACACCATAATCATTAAATTAAACAATAATTACACTGAACAATTTTTATCGGATAAATTATACTTGATGAGGCTGATTCCTTTCAGCTGACGTGTATTGCATGCCGTCACGGGAATTCATGTATTTCATGGCTAAATCTAGCCGCTATAATGAATAACATCAAGAACTTACTGGTAAACAACAAGTTACATTCCATGAATATAAACGTCGCTTATTTGTTAAACGGGAATTACATCCTGCTTTTATTCGTGGTTCTTTCATTAGGACTCTGTCTGGGAAAGTTGCGCTTCGGCCCAGTACAACTCGGTAATTCTATTGGCGTTTTAGTCGTTTCTTTATTACTCGGCCAACAACATTTCTCGATTAATACCGAAGCGCTGAGTCTCGGTTTTATGTTATTTATTTTTTGTGTGGGAGTGGAAGCCGGGCCGAATTTCTTTTCCATTTTCTTCCGCGACGGAAAAAATTATTTCATGCTCGCGCTGGTGATGGTCGGTAGCGCTATGTTACTGGCATTGGGCTTAGGAAAACTCTTTGGCTGGGGAATCGGCCTAACCGCAGGAATGCTGGCCGGCTCCATGACATCAACGCCAGTCTTGGTCGGTGCGGGCGACACGTTGCGTAATACCGCCAGTCTGGGGAGCCAACTCGGTATTGAGCAAGATCACCTGAGCCTGGGCTATGCGCTGACGTATCTGGTCGGGCTGGTCAGCCTCATTTTTGGTGCGCGCTATCTCCCTAAACTCCAGCATCAGGATCTCCCCACCAGCGCACAGCAAATTGCTCGCGAACGCGGGTTGGATGCGGATAGCCAAAGAAAAGTATATCTGCCAGTGATTCGCGCCTATCGCGTCGGACCTGAGTTAGTCGACTGGGCGGACGGCAAGAATTTACGCGAGTTGGGAATTTATCGTCAGACGGGCTGCTACATCGAGCGCATTCGGCGTAACGGAATTCTGGCCAATCCCGACGGCGATGCCGTCTTGCAAATCGGCGACGAGATCGCGCTGGTCGGCTACCCCGATGCACATTCCCGTTTGAACTCCAATTTCCGTGATGGTAAGGAAGTTTTCGACCGAGATTTGCTAGACATGCGCATCGTGACGGAAGAGATCGTCGTCAAGAATCATAATGCCGTCGGCAAGCGCCTGAGCCAGTTGAAGCTGACCGATCACGGCTGTTTCCTTAACCGTATCGTCCGCAGCCAGATTGAAATGCCGATTGACGATAACGTCGTGCTAAATAAAGGTGATGTCTTGCAGGTCAGCGGCGACGCCCGTCGGGTGAAAAGTATTGCTGACAGAATCGGGTTTATTTCTATCCACAGTCAGGTCACCGATCTGCTGGCTTTCTGCGCTTTTTTCGTTATCGGCGTAATGGTCGGGTTGATCACCATCCAATTCAGTAATTTCACATTCGGCATTGGTAATGCAGCCGGGTTACTTTTCGCAGGCATCATGCTGGGGTTCCTGCGCGCCAATCACCCTACTTTTGGCTATATTCCGCAGGGGGCTCTCAATATGGTCAAAGAATTTGGCCTGATGGTCTTTATGGCGGGTGTCGGCCTGAGTGCCGGTAGCACCATCAACAGCAGTCTGGGAGAAGTCGGCATCCAGATGCTAGCTTCAGGACTGATTGTCAGCCTGGTGCCTGTGGTGATTTGCTTTCTGTTCGGCGCGTATGTACTAAAAATGAACCGCGCGCTGCTGTTTGGTGCCATGATGGGGGCACGCACCTGCGCACCTGCGATGGAAATTATCAGCGATACGGCGCGCAGTAACATCCCTGCGCTCGGCTATGCGGGTACCTATGCCATCGCTAACGTACTACTCACATTAGCAGGTTCACTCATCGTGGTTATCTGGCCTGAATTACCCGGCTAAAAACAGGTAAGAAATCGTGAATTTTTTCCGAAAAGGTCAGAACTTTTTCTTTGCCTTAAAGTCTGAATAAGTGCCACTGCTTTTCTTTGATTCCCCTTATTGAGGAAGCCCATCGTTCCCGCCTTTGAGGTTCAAGAACGATGGGCGTTTTCTTTTCTGCTTAACTCGTCATATTGCAAATCGCATGCGCGTTGCACTGTTCAAAACGTTAACGTTTTGTCCTAAAATTTGAATTATTTAGAGTATACCTCTTCCTTATTTCTCGATATCCCCCCATCTGGTATCACATTCACTTCGTTTTTTGTTATCAAAATAACAAAATTTAATTGCATTGTTATTTTTGTGACATTAAAAGCATTGAGTGTCATAATCATCGCATCTGATTTTTATCGACATCACTAAGGATTCGCTATGACTGACTATGCACGCTATATCGACCACACACTGCTGGCAGCCAATGCCACAGAACAGCAAATCATCACGCTGTGCGATGAAGCGATAGCACATCATTTTTATGCCGTCTGTGTTAATTCCGGTTACGTTCCCTTAGTCGCTGAGAAACTGAAAGGATCGGCGGTGCACGTGTGCTCCGTTATCGGTTTTCCTCTTGGGGCAGGTCTGACTTCCAGCAAGGCTTTTGAAGCCAAGGCTGCCATTGACGCCGGCGCTCAGGAAATCGACATGGTGATTAACGTCGGCTGGCTGAAAAGCGGCAAGAGTGACGCTGTCAAAGCAGATATTCAGGCAGTGCGTGAGGTTTGCGCCGCTATACCGTTGAAGGTAATATTGGAAACCTGTCTGCTTGATGACGAACAAATTGTGCAGGTGTGTGAAATGTGCCGTCAGTTGGATGTCGCGTTCGTCAAAACCTCTACCGGTTTCAGTACCGGCGGCGCGCGTGAAGAACATGTTCGACTGATGCGCAACACCGTCGGCAGTGAAATGGGTGTAAAAGCATCCGGCGCGGTTCGCGATCGCCAAACAGCACAACGCATGATTGAAGCTGGTGCCACCCGTATCGGCACGAGTTCAGGCGTTGCTATCGTTTCAGGTGATGCTGCCGCAGCAGGAAACTACTAACAACAAAAATAGCTTATTAGCAGGGAATTTTATGGAAACGCGGCGCGACGAACGAATCGGCAGACTGGCTCAGGCATTAAAGAAAACCGATAAACTCCATCTTAAAGACGCCGCACAGCTACTCGGCGTATCTGAGATGACCGTGCGCCGCGATCTGAATGCAGATTCCACCAGCGTGATGCTGCTCGGTGGTTACGTTGTCAGCGATCTGAAGAATAACGGCACCACTCACTATTTTGTTTCCGACCAACAGACCAAACACGTAAAAGAAAAGCAGGCTATCGGTGTCGCCGCTTCCCATCTGGTCGAGGTAAACGATACCGTTTTTTTCGATTGTGGCACCACCATTCCCTTCATCATTGATGCGATACCTGATGAGCTACCTTTTACCGCGATCTGCTACTCTCTGAACACCTTTTTAGCACTACAGGAAAAAAAGGCGTGTAGAGTGATTTTATGCAGCGGGGAATACCATCCAGATAACGCGATCTTCACCCCGCTCAACCAGCGCAGCGAACTGGACAACATCTGCCCGAATACAGCGTTTATTTCTGCGGCGGGTATTGAGCTTAACGCGGGAGCAACCTGCTTTAACTTTGCCGAACTGGGCATGAAACAACGCGCGATGGCGACTGCACAGCGAATTATTATTGTGGCAGATAGCAGTAAGTTCGGTCAGATAAAGCGTGCCTGTATTGGCCCGATGACGCTGTTTGATACGGTCATTTCCAACAGCGCCCCAGACGAACAGTACCTACGCTATTTCTCCAACAACGGCATTCAGTTCATCCACTCAGGGGATTAACTGAATAACCCACCGAACCACTGTTGCACCTTCATCATCACCGTATCCCAAAGGCGGCTAAAGAAACCCGCCTCGGGGATATCATCCATCGCCACCAGTTGGCGCTGTCCGATACTTTTTCCGTCCAGTTGGAAATCGATGGTGCCGACCACCTGATTCTTAGTAAGCGGTGCAGAAAGCTGCGGTTGATTCAGCGTGAAACTGGCTTTTAGGTTCTTCATCTGCCCTTTTGGGATGGTCAGCGCGGCATCCTGCGCCACACCCAGCCGTGCCTCTTTCTCCGTGCCAAACCACACCCGTTGCGTAGTAAAAGGCGCATCCGCCTTGATAGGGGTTACCGTTTCAAAAAAGCGGAAACCCCATGTGAGCAGCTTTTCGCTTTCACGAAAACGAATGGCATCCGTTTGCGCCCCTAGCACCACAGAAATCAGGCGCATATTGCCTTCCGTCGCCGATGCCACCAGATTGTGTCCCGCCCCGTTGGTATGGCCTGTTTTTACGCCGTCCACATTCAGATTGGTGCTCCACAGCAGACGGTTACGGTTAGGCTGGCGAATGTTATTGAAGGTGAACTCTTTTTCCTTGTGCAACGCGTACTCTTCTGGCACATCTCGGATCAGCGCCTGCCCTAACAGCGCCATATCGCGCGCGGTGCTGTACTGCCCTACCGCATCAAGACCATGCACGGTAAGGAAATGCGTATTTGTCAGGTTAAGTGCTTTCGCATAATTGTTCATCAGGCTGACAAACGCATCCTGACTGCCCGCCACATAATCCGCTAGCGCGATGCTGGCATCATTACCTGACTGAATGACAATGCCTTTATTTAACTCAGAAACGGGAATGCGATCGCCCGGCTTAAGGAACATCAGCGACGATCCACGCAGCGCTGGGTTACCGGTTGCCCAGGCATCTTTTCCGACGGTCACTTCATCCGTCGGGCGAATTTTACCGGATTTTATCGCCTGCCCAATCACATAGCTCGCCATGATTTTGGTCAGGCTGGCAGGATCAAGGCGTTCATCGGCGTTGCTCTCCGCCAGCACTTTACCGCTGTGGTGATCGATCAGGATAAAGGCTTTGGCGTCAATCTGCGGCACCGCAGGCAACTGTTCCGCATAGGTAAATGGCACCAAGCCAACAAGCAATACCGTACCTACAGAGAAAGACGTGAGTCTGGTCAGGAAAGGAGTTGTTTTCATGAGTTCGCCGCAATGTCCATCAGTCGTTAAAAATTCTTAATTTTCAATATTTTTTGAAAACTTTAGTAACATATAAAGGTAACGCGTCATCCCTGAGATGAAAACCGTTCATTCTGTAAAGATAGTCAAAGATATGAAAGCTTCTAAAAAAATGCAGATAAAAAAGGGACTTAGGAAAGAGTAAGGAATATCTGAAAATACGGGCGGCGAAACCATCAAAAAATAGCAAATGGCACGAGGAGCCATAGCAGTTCACTATTACCTCGTGCCTCGCATGACAATACCCTCAGCGGCGTTCGCGCTTATCTGCACGTTTTGATAACCAGTCGCCTAAGGTCTGTACCACCTGCACCAGAATAACCAGCGCAATCACGGTAATCACCATGACCTCAGTTTCGTATCGGTAATAACCGAAGCGGATCGCCAAATCACCCACGCCGCCGCCGCCGACAATGCCCGCCATCGCTGAATAGCCGATGAGGCTTACCAACGTAATTGTCAGACCACGCAGTAGTCCCGCTTTTGCCTCTGGCAGCAGCACGGTGCCGATAATACGCATCGGGCTAGCACCGAATGCTTCCGCTGCTTCCACGATGCCGGGATCAATTTCACGCAGTGCGCTATCCACCAGACGGGCATAGAATGCGATCGCCGCGACCGACATCGGGACCGCCGCGGCCACTGGACCAATGGTATTACCCAACAAAATCTGCGTAAGCGGCAACAGCAGCACCAGAAGAATAACGAAGGGAATAGAACGAATGATATTCACCAACACCGTGCCAAACAGATAGACGGCGCGGTTTTGCCAGAACAGATTCTTGTCCGTAACGTAAATCAGCAGCCCCAGCGGTAAACCACCGATCACGGCAAACAGCGTGGAGATCCCTACCATCTGGAACGTTTCACCGAACGCCGCGACCAGATCGATCCATAAATCAGCCATGTAACACCTCCACATTCGCCGTTCTTATCTGAATATGCTCCACGGCTTGCGCCACTTTTCCGGGATCGGATGGGTGGGTCAATAGTGCCACGAGGATACCTAACGCACGGTTACCGATGTATTCGATCTTACCGTGCAGGATATTGACGGATACGCCGAAGCGCGTCGCAACGTCCGACAGCACGGGTTGCTCCGCCGATTCACCAACGAACAGGATCTTCAATAATGTGCCTTGCAAATCCACCAACAAACGCGGCGGCAACGCGAGATCCAGCGTATGAGACACCAGTTGACGTGTAAAGGCGTGCTGCGGCGTAGCGAAGATATCGAATACATCGCCCTCTTCCACAACCCGGCCTCCCGTCATCACCGCAACCCGATCGCAGACGGCCTTAATCACGCTCATCTCATGAGAAATCAGCACGATGGTAATACCCAGTTTCTCATTAATCTCTTTCAGTAATGCTAAAATCGCGGCTGATGTTTCTAAATCGAGCGCCGAGGTTGGCTCATCGCACAGCAAAACTTCGGGATCGTTGGCAATCGCTCTGGCGATGCCCACACGCTGCTTCTGACCACCGCTGAGCTGAGCCGGATAGGATGACGCTTTATCCGCCAGCCCGACCAGATTCAGAATTTCCGGCACGCGCACAGAAATTTCCGCGTTGGATTTCCCGGCGGCTTTCAGGCTGAACGCGACGTTTTCTGTCACGGTACGTGTCTGCATCAAATTGAAATGCTGAAAGATCATGCCGATTTTTTGCCGCTGTTCCCGCAGCGGCTGCCCAGCTAACTCGCTGATGAGCACATCGTTGACGCGCACACGCCCTGACGTCGGGCGCTGCAAGAGATTAATGGTTCGCAGCAGCGTACTTTTCCCCGCGCCGCTGGTGCCGACAATACCGTAAATGTCTCCGCGCTGGATGTGCAGCGATACGTTGTCTACCGCACGATTTTCTGGCTGCTTCCCGTGTGAGAAGTCAACGCTTACCCCTTCTAACTGAATCATTATCCGCAAACTCCTGACCGGGCGGAAAAGAAGAAAGCCGGTCATAGACCGGCCAAAGGATATTCTGTACAACCTGAAGCTTTACTGTGCGGGCGCTGGCGTTTTCGCCTGCATCCACTCTGGTTTCTGGAACTGGCTATACATCAATGCCGGATCGTTGATCACCGCAGCATACGCAGGTGATTCAACAATCGCTTTGGTATCTTTAACAAATGGCTTATCGAGATCGTCAGTACGCACGGCAATAATATTTTTTAGGTTCTCATCCAGCGTTTCCAGCTTGATGGCCGATGACAGTTTCATGCCGGATGCCAGCGCAAAATTACCGTTCACCAGCGATGCCGTCACGCTATCCAGCGTACGCGGCAGCTGTGCCGCTTCCATCGGTTTGAAAACCAGCCCGCGTGGATTCTCAAGAATATCTTTCTCAGACGCTTTGGTCGGATCGATATCAGCCTTAATCGTAATCAACCCCATCGATTGCAGGAAACGCAGACCACGCGCCAGATTGGTGGCATCATTAGAGAGCGTGACCACGTCCCCTTTTTTCAGCTCATCCAGCGATGTTATCTTCTTCGAATAAAAGCCCATGCTGGCCGTCGGTACGATAATCAGTGGAGAAATTTTTAACCCTTTATCAGCGGCAAATTTTTCTAAATAGAGCGTATGCTGGAAAAGGTTGGCATCGATGCTGCCGTTGGCCAACGCCAAATTGGGCTGAACGTAATCACTGAATTCACGCACCACGACCTTGTAGCCTTTTTTCACCAGCTCAGGTTTGATCGCCAGATTCACCATGTCGCCATAAGGACCAGGTGCCACGCCAAACGTGATCGTCTGCGGATCGCTGGTAGCCATCGCCAACTGCATGCCCGCAGCAAGCAGGGTGACACCCAGCGCGGCACGAACAGAATGCGTCAATTTCATTGTGTAACTTTCCTGTCTGAATGTAACTTGCTGTCATTATTAAGAATGACAAGTTAAATCATAAAGACTAAAAAGGCATATCATTATTCTCATCGGCGGTCGCGGATAACCGTGCATGACTTAACGAAGAAAGAGGTAGATATGGTAACGATTTGGGGTCGTGATAATTCGACCAACGTAAAGAAAGTCTTGTGGTGTGCAGAAGAACTTGCACTGCCTTATCAACATGTAGCAGTTGGTGGACAATTTGGTCGTAACCATGATGCTGATTATCTGGCGCTGAACCCTAATGGCCTTATTCCCTGCTTGCAGGACGACGATCTGGTACTGTGGGAATCGAATACCATCGTGCGTTATTTGGCAGCGCAATATGGTCAAGATTCGCTGTACTTTGCCGATGCAGGCAAGCGAGCAGGTGCCGAAAAGTGGATGGACTGGACAAGCTCGCTTGCGGCTTCTTTCGGCCCGGTGTTCATTAATATGGTACGCATCGCGCCAGAAAAACGTGATATGGCGTTGATACAGAAAGGCGTCGTTGAATGCGAACGGCTGCTCGGTATTGTCGATGCCGTTCTGGCTAATCAGCCGTGGCTATCCGGCGATCGGTTTGGCGTTGGCGATATTCCGTTGGGCTGCGTTGTCTACGGCTGGTTGAATATGCCAATTGAACGGCAGGCACATCCTCATCTGGAACGTTGGTATCAGCAACTCACCGAGCGCCCGGCTTATCAAAAGCACGTTATGATTCCGCTGTCTTAAGCCTAAAAATTTGCATACCAAGGCTGTCGAGCGGTAAGTAACGGTCTAACAGGCACCTTGCGGTGCCTGATGCTTTACTCCAGTCCGACTTTCAGCAACTTGCCGTTATCGTGATCGGTCAGCAAGTAGAGGTAGCCATCCGGCCCCAACCTTACGTCACGGATGCGTTCACCGCGGTCGCCCAGCAAGCGCTCTTGGGACGCGACTTTGTCACCATCAAGCGTCAGACGAATCAGGTTCTTTTCTGCCAACGCACCGATAAAGACTGAATTTTTCCACTGCGGGAAACGCTCGCTATTATAGAACGCCATTCCACTGATGCCCGGTGATTTTTCCCAGTAAAAATCAGGGTTAACCATCCCTGCGATCTCTTTTCCTTTCGCTTCTGGAATCTTCAGCCCGGAATAGTTAATGCCGTGTGTCGCGATCGGCCAGCCGTAATTTTCACCCGCTTTAGGGATGTTGATTTCATCGCCGCCTTTCGGGCCATGCTCATTTTCCCAGAGTACGCCAGACCATGGATTAATCGCTAACCCCTGTGGATTTCGGTGCCCGTAAGACCAGATTTCCGGCCGTGCGTTAGGCGTATTCACAAACGGGTTATCGGACGGCACCTTGCCATCTGCTGTCAGGCGGACAATCTTGCCCTGTAACTTATCCAGATCCTGTGCGGTCGGGCGCTCGTTGTTTTCACCCAGTGCAATAAACAGATGCCCTTGTTGATCAAAGGCCAGCTTGCCGCCGAAATGGTTGCCCGTCGACAGCTTCGGTTCCTGACGGAAGAAGACCGTGAAATTGTCTAGTCGCTTATTATCTGCGGAAAGTTTGCCATAACCGACAGCGGTGCCAGCTTTGCCATCACTTCCTTCTTCAGCAAAACTCAGGTAGATGCGCCGATTCTGCGCAAAATCCGGTGATAGTGCGACTTCCAGTAATCCACCCTGTGATTTCGCGAAAACCTTCGGTACGCCCGTTATCGGTGCAGACAGCGCGCTGCCCGCTTTCCATAGGCGTAAATTTCCGGCGCGTTCTGTAATCAGAATCCCCTGCTCTTCTGGTAAAAACGCTAATGACCATGGGTGATCCAGCTTATCCTGTAATTCCGTCACCTTTGGTTCCGCTGCTAATAGCTGGCTGGAAAACAGCAACGTTGCGCTAAGCAGCAGCCAGTGTGGCGCAGCAGAAAATCGTTTTAACACAGAGTGTGAAGCAGAATTGCGGGGCATCAAGCAAGCAGGCATAGCGTTGTCTCCATCCAACAAAAGTCCTGTAAATTTAGGTGGCAGGCGATGTTTGTGCAAAAAAACGGGGCAAGGTTTACATTTATTGAAGAAATTCAGAGAAACCAGAAGATAAAGCGGCGGAAATGATAAGTGGGATTATCTCGGCTGAATCATTCTGATTTTGTTTTCATCCCATGACGTCATCACATTTTTGTACAACCACATAGGCTGCACGTTATCAAACGACTCCTCGACGATATCAAGAAAGCCATCCGGCGTAGCCTCACCAAGAAACGTTAGCTTAGTCGTTGAATTATCGAAAAAATAGGCACGATAGCAAAGTTGTATCATCCCGGAGAGATACCTCAAGCTACGCTGATAACGCCCGAAGACCTTTTCCTTTGGCACACTATGTCCACCTAACGCAACACGCTGAGTGATTCGCTCCTCATTGAGTTCAGGATCTGACGTGCAAACATAGTAAAGATAGGGTTTATAGCCACTGTTTCTCGCCGACTTTACAAAATCGAGATGGCTTTCGTGACTCATCACGGATTCATAGGTGAAAGAAAGTCGATCGCGAATCCAGTCATCTCTTAGACCTAAAGAGATTTTCTGTGCCAGTCTGGCTGCTAATTCATCTTGCAGCAGCGCTTCATCGACCGTTTCCCCCAGCAATGCCGGTAGATCAATATGTTTTGCAATATCATCGGGGTTAAGATACTGCCCTAACGGAACGGGCGTACGTTTCTCTCAATTCTTTAGTTAACGTCGTTTTGCCCGATCCATTCGGGCCCGCAACCAATCTCAAGCTCGGCAAAGCAGCTCCCTAAGCTTAATTGGCGGTTGACCATCCACGGCTTTAATTTCTGAGAGCGTACCATCAGGTGCTTGACTAACCAGCCACCCATCCTTGATATAAGCGATTGATACACCGGAATCCAACGCTTCTTTGATCGCTTGCTTTGAGGCACGGGCACCGATCTGCATTAAGGTCCGATTATCATCAATCTTGCTTTTGCGCTGATGCTTTCGCACTACTTTAATTCGCTGCACCATCATGCCTCCTGACTCATGGGTAATGATGAAAAAATATACCATAACGTTCTGTGCGCATTTGCTATTTAGCGCCACTTTACGAAGCGCCTTCCACGAAAGCACCCTCGCCGCAGTGATAAAATGCTGAGTTTTACACCACTGACTGTAAGGACAATCAACTATGGTGTAGAATCCTCCGGTTTTTATTTTCTGTTTATTTTGTGAGCGAATAATATGCAACAACCACGTATCGGCTTTGTTTCCCTCGGTTGCCCGAAAAACCTCGTCGACTCCGAGAGGATTCTGACCGAACTGCGTACTGAAGGTTATCAGGTCGTGCCACGTTATGACGACGCTGAACTGGTGATCGTCAATACCTGTGGTTTTATTGACAGCGCCGTACAAGAGTCGCTGGAAGCCATCGGCGAAGCGCTGAATGAAAATGGCAAAGTCATCGTGACGGGCTGTCTGGGTGCCAAAGAAAACCAAATACGCGAAGTGCATCCAAAAGTTCTGGAAATTACCGGTCCGCACAGCTACGAGCAAGTGCTGTCACACGTCCATCAATATGTCCCTAAACCGACGCACAACCCGTTTACCAGCCTGGTTCCCGAGCAAGGTGTGAAACTCACGCCGCGCCATTACGCCTATCTGAAAATCTCAGAAGGCTGTAACCACCGCTGTACGTTCTGCATCATCCCTTCCATGCGTGGCGATCTCGATAGCCGTCCGATTGGTTCGGTGCTGGATGAGGCGAAACGTTTGGTTGATGCTGGCGTAAAAGAACTGCTGGTGATTTCTCAGGATACTTCGGCATACGGCGCAGATGTGAAGCAACGCACTGGCTTTTGGAACGGACAACCGGTCAAAACCAGTATGGTCAGCCTGTGTGAACAACTGGCATCGTTGGGCGTGTGGGTGCGTCTGCACTACGTCTACCCTTACCCGCACGTAGACGATGTGATCCCATTAATGGCGGAAGGTAAAATCCTGCCTTATCTGGATATCCCGCTCCAACACGCCAGCCCGAAGATTCTCAAACTGATGAAACGTCCAGGCGCGGTAGAAAGAACGCTGGAACGCATTAAGCGCTGGCGTGAAATCTGCCCAGACTTAACGCTGCGTTCTACCTTTATTGTCGGCTTTCCTGGCGAAACGGAAGAAGATTTCCAGATGCTGCTCGATTTCCTACAGGAAGCCAAACTCGACCGCGTGGGCTGTTTTAAATTCAGCCCGGTCGAAGGTGCGTCGGCAAATGCATTGCCCGATCAGGTGCCGGAAGACGTTAAAGAAGAACGTTTCCACCGCTTCATGCAATTGCAGCAGGCGATCTCCACCCAGCGTTTGCAGGACAAAATTGGTCGTGAAGTGCTGGTGCTGATCGACGAAATCGATGAAGAAGGTGCAATTGGCCGCAGCATGGCCGATGCCCCCGAAATTGACGGCGCAGTTTACCTGAACGGTGAAACTGACGTGAAAGTTGGTGACATCGTCAAAGTAAAAATCGAGCACGCAGACGAATACGATCTGTGGGGTAGCCGCGTTTAGTGTTCTCACCACGCCAGCTTTTCTGCCCGAAAGGCTGGCATTTTATTTTCACATCATCTCTTCCTGAACGCTGAAAATTCAATCAATAAACCTCCCGTTTCTCGCCTGCGTCTTGCGTCCCCCTGTCAGGTAAAGTAGCCTTGGGACATGATGAGTCTATTCGCCTTACCCGAGGCATAAGCATGTGGAAACGCCTGACATTCGGTTTGTTAGCCCTCATTGGCGTGCTGCTGCTCTCTGCTTTTGCGCTCGATCGCTGGATCAGTTGGAAAACCGCGCCTTTTATTTATGATGAACTTCAGACCTTGCCGAAGCGTCAGGTTGGTGTGGTATTGGGAACCGCAAAATACTACCGTACTGGCGTAATCAATCAGTATTACCTGTTCCGTATGCAAGGGACGATTAACGCTTACAACAGCGGTAAAGTCAGCTATCTGCTATTGAGTGGTGATAACGCGCTACAAAGTTACAATGAACCGATGACGATGCGCCGCGATTTGATCGCCGCAGGCGTTCCACCTTCAGATATCGTGCTGGACTACGCGGGGTTCCGCACGCTGGACTCCATCGTCAGAACACGCAAGGTGTTTGATACCAACGATTTCACCATCATCACTCAGCGTTTTCACTGTGAACGAGCATTATTCATCGCGTTGCACCTCGGCATTCAGGCACAGTGTTACGCCGTGCCTTCCCCAAAAAATATGATGACCGTGCGAATTCGTGAATTTGGTGCTCGTCTGGGTGCGCTGTTCGATCTGTATATTCTTAAACGCGAGCCACGTTTTTTAGGACCACAGGTGCCGATTCCAGCAGAACATAAGATCCCAGAAGATGCGCCAGACTACCCTGCCGTCTTGCCGGAACAGGTATTCACTCCACCAGTTAGTCAGGCTAAACCTGACCAGCTGATGAGAACAGCGCCAGCCCCCAAGCAGCAGGACGAGAAGAAGACCACACAATAACGTATTCCCTACGCCGTTTTCCCTATTGCATTGGTGAGTTTACGCCATAACCAT
Source organism: Pectobacterium polonicum (assembly GCF_005497185.1). GTDB lineage: Bacteria > Pseudomonadota > Gammaproteobacteria > Enterobacterales > Enterobacteriaceae > Pectobacterium > Pectobacterium polonicum. Next base: position 82,682 of record NZ_RJTN01000005.1, read on the forward strand.
TCAAGCGGCCCTTGACGGAAATAACATAACCAGTAGTGGGAAAAGACCAAATTGACGGTCCAGATAGCGGGAACCAGTGCCAGCAGTTCCAGGCGGCTGAAGGCCATAAACAGGCCAAGCTGGTTAAACAGCCCCACACAAATCAGCGTCTGCAACAAATAGTTGGTTAACGCCATACGCCCGATATCCGTAATCCAATACATTATTCGCCATTGGCACAGCGTAGCCCAAAAGCCATAACACAGCGCAAGATACCCCACCGCCTGTACTGGTGAACTCAGCTCGCGCGGAATCTGCAATAACAAGCCGCTCCAGCGATATTCCCAGCCCACCAGCCACTGACCCACTACGCCAATACTGTTAATTGCCACACCTAGCGGAATCAGCCATAGGGCAATCTTGCGATAGTGGGCGGTACTGAACTCACCTTTCAACCAGCCACTGCGCATCAAGCCAGCCCCCAGCAGCATGGAACCCGCCAGCAGCCAGCCATACTGTACCCCTAGCGATAGCAGACTTTCCGTCAGCAGATCGACACGGTTCCCCCACGCTACCGATCCGCCTAACGCGCGCCAGTAGGCTTCATAGGTGATATCCGCCATACCCGGTAACCAGAAACGCCCCGGTTGCAGGCTCAGAATCTGGCTCAGGACAAACAGCACGCCGATGCCTACCAAATATAGAGCCGCCCCGGTACGCATTAACAACCGACTGCTTTCCGCATGGCGAATCATGCCGTAACACACCAGCCCAATCAGCGCATAGTCGAGCAAAATATCGCCATCCCACAGAAAAATAGCATGAATTAACCCGATGATCATCAGCCAAAACAGCCGGGCGTGTACCCAGCGTTTCCCCCGCGACAGCAGCAATTGTAGGCTCGCACCAAAAAGAAGGGAAAACAGCGTAAGAAATTTCGCCTGCGCAAGCAGATCCATCACCGCCCACGTCAATGCATCAGATAACGTGGCTTGTCCCTGCCAGGCTGGGTTCAGGTATGCCGCATGCGGTAAGCCAAACGCCGTAATATTCAGCAGTAAAATGCCCAGGATGGCGATGCCGCGCGCGAAATCCAGCGCAGCGATCCGCGAAGGTGGCGATTGAGGAGACGGTATAGTGTGAGAAGGCATACAAATTACATTTTCAAATCATCGAAGTAGCGATTGTATGCACAGACGGGGAAAAAGCGAAGGGACTTACCGAATTGGAGATAACCGATTTGGCGATGACAACGTGTATTTGCTTCATCATCGCCAATAAGGGTGAGCTTAATTATGGTGGCGTACCGCGCGTAAAAATTCCTGACGCGTATTTTGGCTGGACTTAAACAACCCGCCGAGCGATGTCGTAGTCGTGGCGCTGGTCGCATCACGAATACCGCGTGCCTTCACGCAGTAGTGCACCGCATCAATCGAGACCGCAACGTTGTTGGTTCCCAACAGCGTTTGTAGCGCAACGAGGATCTGCTGCGTTAAGCGCTCCTGCACCTGAGGGCGTTGCGAGAAAAACTGGACGATACGGTTAAGCTTCGATAAGCCGATGACGCCATCTTTCGGAATGTACGCGACCGTCGCTTTCCCATCGATCGTCACGAAATGATGTTCGCAGGTACTGGTCAGCGTGATATCCCGCACGGTAACCATTTCATCGACCTTCATTTTGTTTTCAATGATGGTGATTTTGGGGAAGTTGGCGTAATCCAAACCAGAGAATATTTCATCAACGTACATTTTGGCGATACGCGTCGGTGTTTCAGCCAGACTGTCATCGCTCAGATCGAGGCTCAGCAAATTCATAATTTCCGTCATATGCTCGGCAATACGTTGCTTACGCGTATCTCGATCCAACAACGCCCCGCGCAGCGGCGTTTCCAGACCGCGAGCTAGCAACGCTTCGTGCACCATAACGGCTTCTTTACTTAGTGATGACATTATTATTCTCCTGCAGGTGTAACTCTATCTATCGCGGTCTTAGTCAGACCCTAGTGCCGTCAACACTCTAGTTGAGAGAGTCACGATTATCCAGCGATTGTATGTCATGATTGTTGAAATAGATTCAAGTTATCAAACGCGGCGGGTGTGTCTGTGCGTAATAACGAGGGTCAAAGAATACGTACAGAAAAACGCCTATTCAGCGATAAATAAAAAAGCACTGAGAAAATATTCTCAGTGCTTTTAACGATAAATTACCTGACTTTTGCGGCTGTCACGGTCCCGACGCCGTTTGTCATGAAATGATCAGAAGGTTTCCCAGTTGTCGTTAGCGTTGCCTTTCTTACCGCCCGCGGCGGCGAGTAACATCGGCTTCTGCGCAGTTGGCGCTTTCTCTGCCAAACGTTGCTGAGGACGACGATGCCCATCGGTAGCCGCCAGTTGGAACACCGATACGGCTTCAGTCAACTGACGAGCCTGATCTTCCAGCGACGCCGCGGCCGCCGCAGATTCCTGTACCAGTGCGGAGTTCTGCTGCGTGACGCCATCCATCTCGGTAACTGCCTGACCAATCTGGGTAATACCGCGACTCTGTTCATCCGACGCCGAGGCAATTTCCCCCATCAGATCGTTCACACGAGTAATTGCGGAAATGATGGAATCCATCGCTTCACCAGTTTGTGTGACCTGATTTGAACCCATATTGACGCGTTGAACCGATTCTGTAATCAGGCTTTCAATTTCTTTCGCCGCCTGAGCACTGCGCTGTGCCAGATTACGGACTTCACCCGCAACCACCGCAAAACCGCGACCTTGTTCACCGGCTCTGGCTGCTTCTACCGCCGCATTCAGCGCCAAAATGTTGGTCTGGAAGGCGATGCCGTTGATCACGCTGGTGATGTCGGCAATTTTCTTCGAACTGGTCGTAATACTTGCCATCGTCGCCATCACATCAGCCGTAACGTCGCCACCTTTCTTCGCCGCAACAGAAGCGTCTTGCGCCAGCTTGGTCGCCTGATGGACGTTATCGGCATTCTGTTTCACCGTCGCACTCAGTTCTTCCATACTGGCCGCCGTCTGCTCCAGAGCGGCCGCCTGCTGTTCGGTACGAGCGGACAGGTCGTTGTTGCCGCTTTTAATTTCGCTTGAGCCCTGATGAATCGATGCTGAACTGTCGCGGATAATGGAAACGGTATTAACCAAGCTTCCCTGCATCTCTTTCAGGTAAGGAATCAGCTGTCCCGCACAGTTGCGACCAAACTCGTCAATCGGGTGGCCAAGCTGTCCAGCAGCCAGCACCTGAAAATATCCTTTGATCATATTCAACGGCTTGACCAGATAGTGAACCAGATAGCGATCCGTCAACAGCAGGATGAACAACCCAAGAATCGCAGCACCCAGCAGGATATAGTTACTCCAGTCAACCAGACCGTAGACCTCTCTCATTGACGTCTCTGACGATGAAATAATCGCGGTCTGATATTTATCCATGCTACTGCCAAACGCTACGCTCAGCGGCGGGTACGCAGTACGGAAAAGCTGACGGAATTCCTCCTGACGATTATCACGCGCGGCGTTCAGCATCGGCGTCAACCCGTTATCCAGCAGGCGAGTCCACGCGGCGATCATGTTGTCTGCCGTTTCTTTATCAACACCGACATGCCCAACCGCTTTAAACGCAGCCAGTTGATCTGACGTATTTTTAAATGCCACAGTCGCGGACGTAAATACTTTCTCTGCTTCCGCTGTTTCGCCAGTTTGCTGGAAATCCATCGAACGCAACAAACGAGTAACCGTACGAAAATACTGGTCATTGCCTTTTACCAGCATCTCTACGTTCTTACGCTGAGTTTCACCGGATTCCAATAACGTGGTCATGCTGCTTAATGAAGTGGAAGTAAAGAAAGAGGCTCCACCCCATACAATCAGAAACAGCCCCAATATTGTTAAAAGCATTGCCCTGATGGTGATATTTTTTAAAAAGTTCACAGAAAACTCCTATAAATTATCTGGCGATTTTCCTCTGCGCTTTCTGCAACATGGCTGCACATTTTTAATTGGAAATACGCCGGGTGTTACGTCATTTAATGAAGAGCAGAGGCTCTCATTAGTTAGAGTTATTTTCCTTTAATGACAAAAAGATACTCTTCCTTACAATAACGATAAGATGTTCCTACCATTCATCATCATTATCGGCACTTTGGGCGGGCACTTTACGCTTTCGCATCAACAAATGCGATCAAAAAAAAGAATGATGATAGTTTTTGGCTATTGCTTGGTTACAATCATTTACTTATACATTTAACTGTTTATTTTAATTATCTATTTATTCCCCCTCCCCAACTGTTTTATCAGTGGGAAATATGATTTTATTTTTCTGTGATTATTCTTATTTTTTCATTCTGCTCTCTTTCTTAGAAAATATGTCCTTCTTCGCGGCAATCATTGCTTGTGGTGCTATTAATTTAGGCCGCGATCATTTTATCGCTTTCTTCTCTTTCTCCCCCTAGATATTAATCCTGATGATAATTACGGCCGTCATTTTCATCATGCAGAGCACATTTCCCTCCGCAGGGTTTGCGCTGTTTCACATCAGCAGGGTGTAAGCCAGTTGCGAAATGCATAGCTTACCGCTACACTTCACAAAAAATGAATAATCATACAATAGTTCATTACAAAAAGAGAAAGGCATGGATTTGACCCAGCTCCGTATGTTCTGTCTTGTTGCCGAAACGGGCTCCGTCGCGCGTGCCGCAGAGCAACTTCATCGGGTGCCTTCAAATCTGACTACGCGGCTACGCCAGTTAGAGCTGGAGTTGGGCACCGATTTGTTTATCCGTGAGAAACAGCGTCTGCGTCTGTCACCGATTGGTCACAATTTTTTATGTTATGCACAACGCATTCTGGCGCTTAGCGAGGAAGCGATTAGCATGACGCGCACTGGCGAGCCCGCTGGTAATTTCGCGTTAGGATCGACAGAAAGCACTGCGGCGACCCGCTTACCCACACTATTAGCGGCTTACCACCAACGTTACCCCAATGTCTCTTTATCCCTGAATACCGGAACATCAGGGGAGATTATCGAGCGTGTGCGGGCGGGAACATTGGCAGCAGCGCTAGTCGATGGCCCTGTTGTCTATGATGAGTTAAATGGGTGTGCGTGTTTTACGGAGCGATTAGTGCTGATATCCGACCCTGCGCACTCACCGATTGCCCATGCACGGGATGCCAGCCAGGAGACACTGTTTGCCTTTCGTCCTAGCTGTTCTTACAGAAAGGCCCTCGAAAACTGGTTCAAACAAGATGGCGTTGTACCCGGCACGATCATAGAAATCCACTCATACCATGCCATGCTTGCCTGTGTGGCCAGCGGAGCCGGATTAGCCATGCTCCCCTATGCCGTCCTTGAATCGCTGCCCGCCGGCGCACGCGTTCAGATGCATGAATTACCACCCGACATCGCGGCCGTTTCCACCTGGCTGGTATGGCGGCGTGACGCTTTCGGCCCCAATGTTGAAGCGCTTAAAAAGCTTATTATTGAACAATCCGCTCAGCAGGAATAACACCTTATTTTCCCTGAGCGATCATTTTCACGAAAGGACAACACAGCGATAAACCAACGCGTCCTCTCATACAACTTACAACCCATAACCGTATGCTATTAGGAGTCATCACCATGCAAATGATTAAAACCCGCGCTGCCATCGCCTGGGGGCCAAACCAACCACTGTCGGTTGAAGACGTGGATCTAATGCCACCGCAGAAAGGTGAAGTGTTGGTGCGCATCGTTGCAACCGGCGTATGCCACACCGATGCCTATACGCTATCCGGCAAAGATCCTGAAGGCGTGTTCCCCGCAATCCTGGGTCATGAAGGCGGCGGGATTGTAGAAGCAATTGGAGAAGGTGTAACCAGCGTTGCCGTTGGCGATCACGTTATTCCGCTTTACACCCCGGAATGTGGCGAATGTAAATTCTGTCGTTCAGGGAAAACCAACCTGTGTCAGGCTATCCGCTCTACGCAGGGTAAGGGCCTGATGCCAGACGGCACCACGCGTTTCTCCAAAAATGGCCAACCAATCTTCCACTACATGGGAACCTCCACTTTCGCCGAGCACACCGTCGTGCCTGAAATTTCACTGGCGAAAGTGAATAAAGAAGCCCCGTTGGAAGAAGTTTGCCTGCTCGGCTGTGGCGTCACCACCGGCATGGGCGCCGTTCTGAACACAGCAAAGGTTAAACCAGGCGATACGGTTGCGATTTTCGGCCTCGGCGGTATTGGTTTGTCAGCCATTATCGGCGCGCAGATGGCGGGTGCCGGACGCATCATCGGTATCGATCTCAACACCAGCAAATTCGATCTGGCACGCAAACTGGGTGCTACCGATCTGCTCAACCCGAAAGATTACGATAAGCCCATTCAGGATGTCATTGTTGAGCTGACTGATGGCGGCGTGGACTTCTCCTTCGAGTGTATCGGTAACGTTAACGTCATGCGTTCCGCGCTAGAGTGCTGTCATAAAGGCTGGGGTGAATCCATCATCATCGGTGTGGCTGGCGCAGGTGAAGAGATCGCAACCCGTCCGTTCCAACTGGTAACGGGTCGTGTATGGCGCGGTTCTGCTTTTGGTGGGGTGAAAGGCCGCAGCCAACTGCCAGGCATTGTCGATCGTTACCTGAAAGGCGAATTCCCGCTGAATGACTTCATCACCCACACCATGGGGCTGGACGACATCAATACCGCATTCGATTTAATGCATGAAGGCAAATCGATTCGCACCGTGATTCATTTCGATTAATCGCGCCACTGTCAGGAATAAAAAGGAGGCTGTACAGCGATGAACGCATCACTGGAACTGCTGGAAGAACACCGTATGTTTGGCGGCTGGCAACAGCGCTACCGCCATGTGTCAGAGACGCTGAACACCGCGATGACGTTCAGTATTTATCTGCCACCGACACAGGATGACACCCCGCCGCCCGTACTTTACTGGCTGTCTGGGTTAACCTGCAACGACGAGAACTTTACGACGAAAGCTGGCGCGCAGCGCGTTGCCGCCGAACTGGGTCTGGTGCTGGTGATGCCGGACACCAGCCCGCGCGGCGATGGCGTAGCAGACGATGCCGGGTACGATCTGGGTCAAGGTGCAGGATTCTATGTGAATGCCACACAGGCACCTTGGGCGGCACATTACCGGATGTATGACTACATCAGCACGGAATTGCCCGCGCTGGTTAAGCAACATTTTAACGTAAATAATCGCCAGTCCATCAGTGGACATTCTATGGGCGGGCACGGCGCACTGATGCTGGCGTTGCGCAATCCAGAGCAATTTCGCTCAGCATCGGCGTTCGCGCCGATCGTTAACCCAAGCCAGGTTCCCTGGGGGCGCAAGGCGCTTAGCGCTTACCTCGGCGAGGATGAAACGCAGTGGTTGCAGTATGACAGCTGTCATTTGCTGGCAAATAGCCAGAAGAAGCTGCCAATATTGGTCGATCAGGGCGATTGCGATCAGTTCCTGCCCGACCAATTACAACCAGCGAAACTGGAAGAATTGGCAAGCCAGTACGCATGGCCGCTAACGCTGCGGACACAGTCCGGCTATGATCACAGCTATTTCTTCATCGCCAGCTTCATCGAAGATCACCTGCGCTTCCACGCTCAGTATCTGTTTGAAGAATAGTTGTTCGCACGATAGTTGTGCGAATAATGGTGCTATGCTTATCTCGTTGAGAACCGCGCTCAGGTACACTCTGAGCGCGGTTTCTCTTCCCTGTTAGAACGCAATCGCAAAAAGGTACGATCACACACCTGCCCCGTGCTGAATGACGGAACCAAGATAAACAAAAAGGAGAAATGGATGATACGCGTTCATCACCTCGAAAAATCCCGTTCGACTCGTGTAACCTGGCTGCTAGAAGAGCTGGGTATTGACTATGAAATTGTTCGCTACGCGCGCGACCCAAAAACGTTTAGCGCTCCGGCCGCGCTCAAACAGATTCACCCGCTAGGGAAATCGCCAGTGATTACCGATGGCGACCTGACGATTGCCGAATCTGGAGCCATTGTGGAATACCTGATTGATACTTACGGCAACGGTAAACTCCGTCCACAGAACGGGCAAGCGTTGCTGGATTATCGCTTCTGGCTGCATTTTGCTGAAGGTTCGCTTATGCCACTGCTGGTGATGCGTTTGGTGTTGGCGAAGACAGAGTCCGCACCGATGCCGTTCTTCATCCGTCCCATAGCACGCAAAATTGTGCAAAGTATTGAGCAGGCCTTTATTGTTCCACGTCTGACTACGCAACTTCAGTTCATCGAACAACATTTGAGTAAACAAGACTGGTTTGCCGGTGAGTCGTTCAGCGGTGCCGATATACAAATGGCAGTACCGCTGGTTTTGGCGAAGACGCGTTTGGATTTCAGCCGTTACCCACATATCAAGCAGTACATTGAGCGAATAGAAAACCAGCCAAGTTTTCAGCAGGCTCTCGCTCAAGATTAACGATGCGATCGAGACATCACCTCACCGGCGATGCATGACAAACCGCGCGATGAGCGGCGAAGCAAGAATTCTGTGAGCGTTTACTGATTATTGATGATCTAATAACGATATGCTGCTGTTTAACCCCGATATATTCCAAGCCATATACCCTAAATAATTCGAGTTTCAGGAAGGCGGCAAGGGAAGGAATCCCGATGAGCTTACTCAAGTAAGTGATTCGGGTGAGTGAACGAAGCCAACGCACATGCAACTTGAAGTATGACGGGCATAACACAATATGGTTAGAAAACCCAAAAGGTGGTATATCGTCAGGATGCGGTATTGATACGTTGGGAGTGATTAATTTTGCAGAGAAAACGAGTTTCATCAACAGAGTTGTTTTCAGTCGGATACGATGCAGAAAAAAGTCAGTTAGAAGTCGAATTACTTAATGGGAGCATCTATCTCTACAGCGGCGTAGCACGCATGATTTATGAAGAGCTAATGGCAAGCAAAACAAAGTACCGCTACTACGTCAGCTATATCAAAAATTCATTCCCTTACGAGAAAACACAGTAGTTTTTAAAGATAAATCATAGTCTTTTGGGCGGAGAATGCTCTCCGCCCTCCTCTTCCTATCCGCTTATTCCCCGATAGACTCAACGGTGTTAAACGCGGCCAGCAAGACCTCTTCATTGAGAGTCAGCGGCAGATAATGAATGGATTCCCCCGCCTGCAAGGTGCGAGCAATCACGGCCTGAAGCGCGGCGCGATCGTGAATATCCACATCCAGCGCGGCAAGCGAGGTCGGTAAACCAAACACGTTGAACGCCGCCTTCAACTGGCGCAGCGTGTCGCTATCGCCCAACAAGGCAGTCTGCACCAGAATGCCATAGGCCACCTTAGTGCCATGCAGGAAACGTTCGGTTTGCGGCAACACCGTCAGGCCGTTATGAACCGCATGCGCCGCCGCTACGCGGGTGTATCGCTCACCCAATCCGCCAACCATCCCGCCCCCGGCAATGATCGCATCAACTACATCCAGAAAATCCTGCGTCAACTCGCCACGCTTGACGGCTTCTAGTGCCGCTGCGCTTTGTTGCAACAATACATTGCGAATATCCAGCGCAGTCTGTAAGCCAAGACGGACAGAAAGCGGTAGCGTTTCAGGCTGGGGGCTGAGAACGACAGCCTCATACCACTTCGCCAACGTATCTCCGACCCCAGCCAGCAGATATTCTACCGGCGCGGCTAGCATAATCCGCGGTTCAACCAGCACCAGATGGTTGGCATCGGTGAAAATTTCAAAGCGTAATGCCTGCCCGGCATCATTATACCAAACGGACAGCGGCGTCCAGGCCGCACAGGTTGCCGCAATGGTCGGGATCGCCACCAGCGGTACGCCGATATGGCGCGCAGCAACCTTCGCGGTATCCAGCACCGCCCCGCCACCGACGCCAATGACGACCTGACATGCCTCGCCTGCCTGCGCGACCAATTTTGCCACTTCCCCCTCGCTGCAATGCGCACCAAACTGAACGTGTCGGGCTGAAGGTGCATCGAACTCGACCGGTAAATAAGGTCGCGCCGCGGCGATAGCTCGTTCACCGTAGATCCACAGTGCGTTTTTCAACACATCTGGCGGATAAAACGCCAGCAATTTATCGATAGCGCCAGCGAAAGAGAAGTAGTTAGCGGGACCCACCTGAACGCGAACCGTTGTTGTGTGCATGTTTGGCTATTCCTCGCCGCGCTCTCTTTTGAGCACGGCTCTATTTTATGTTTGTCTGGTAGATGAATCTTCTGCGCTACCCTGTTGATAACGCCATCTTATTCACTTAATTACGGCAGATTAAGAACTTTTTTACTTAATTTATGCCTTTTCGTTCATAGCCAACGTCTTTCAAAGACATGAAGCTGTATTAAATTCTCTGAGATATATGCTACCTTTCTTTTCCGTTATTTCATGACCTTGATCGCCAAGAGCGTTACCGACCATGATTCCTACCTCCCAAAGCCGATTGGAAATGCGCAACATTTCCATCTCCTTTTCTGGTTTCCACGCCCTCAAACAGGTTAATTTCACTCTGGAAGGGGGATCGATTCATGCCCTGACTGGCGCAAACGGTGCGGGTAAATCCACGCTCATGACGATTTTGTCAGGTGCTTACGATCACTATCAAGGCGATATTCTGATTAATGGCAAACCCGTCGATGTCCATTCGCCGCGTGATGCCAAGCGGTACGGTATTCATCTGGTGCAGCAGGAAGTCGATGTCGCGCTGGTTCCCACGCTGTCCGTAGCGGAAAACATTATGCTGGATACGTTAGCGCAGGACGGGCATCTGCTGAGCTGGCCGCAGATATACCGTCAGGCGCAGACGCTGCTCGATCAGCTTGGCGTTCACCTCAATGTTCGTCAACGGCTGGATACCTGCTCGCTGGCTGAGAAACAGCAAATCCTGCTCGCCCGCGCGCTGTCTCACGAATGCCGCTTCCTGATTTTAGATGAACCCACCGCTCCATTGGATCAGGCTGAAAGCGCGCGCCTCTTTCAGGTGGTTCGCCGGTTACAGGCAGAGGGAATGGGTATCGTGTTTATTTCCCACCGTATCCATGAGTTGAGTGAAATCTGCGATACGTTGACCGTTCTGCGGGACGGTGAATTTGTCAGTAGTGGTGCGATGCAGGGGCTGAGCGGCGAGGAAATTGTAGAAAGAATGCTGGGGCATCGGCTTGACGATATCTTCCCGCCGCGCCGTGCCGCGCCTTCAGACGACGTGCTGCTTCAGGTCACCGGTTTGCACGACGAGACGCTGCTGCACAATATTTCGCTCACGTTGCGCAAAGGGGAAATTCTGGGTATTGCCGGGCTAGCGGGTGCGGGTAAAACCGAGTTGTGTAAAGCGCTGTTCGGCGCAGAACCCTGCCAGATCGCACAGGGAGAATATCGCGGTCACCCCTGGAAGCCGCATTCGCCTCATCGATCCGTCGAGCAAGGTCTGGCGCTGGTGCCTGAAGAACGGCGCAAAGAAGGCATTTTTATTGATGAATCCGTCACCATGAATCTCAGCATCACCGCCACCGACAGCTTTTCCCGCTGGAGCCTATTCAGCCGAGGCAAAGCGTTGCGCTGGGCGAAACAGATCGTTGAACAGCTTGCGGTTCGCACCACCGGCCCGGCGCAAAAGCTGGCGCGCCTATCGGGTGGCAACCAGCAAAAAGTCGCCATCGGCAAGTGGCTACGGAGCGAAGCACAGGTTCTGATTTTTGATGAACCCACCAAAGGCGTGGATATCAAGGCCAAACAGGATCTGTTCACACTGATTGACAACCTCGCCCGTCAGGGCAAAGGCATTATTTATGCGTCAGGCGAGTTCTCCGAACTGGTCGGACTCTGCGATCGCATCTGCGTGCTATGGGATGGCAGAATTGTCGCAGAGTTGAACGCTGCGGACATTGACGAAGAAACCCTACTTTTATATTCAACTGGAGGAACTCCCGCGTGAGTCACCCACTTTCATCTAACGGGGCGCTCCCCTTCCGTCACCACGTTTTCGAGTTTCTCTATAAGTGGGGCATGCTGATCACGGTTGTCGCGTTGGTTGCCCTCTTCGGACTGGCGTCGGACAACTTTCTCGACCCGTATAACATCATCAATATTCTGCGTTCTATCGCCATTGTTACGGTGATTGCGATTGGCGTTTCCATCTCGCTCTCCGTAGGCGGATTCGATCTTTCCGTGGGGTCGACAGCATCGCTGGCCAATGCACTGGTTATCTCACTCTTTGTCTGGCATGGATTCGGCACCACTGGCGCGATTATTCTGACGCTTCTGCTGTGCACGCTGGTCGGGCTATTCAACGCCTTCCTCATCGTTGTGCTGAAGATTCCCGATATGCTGGCGACGCTCGCCAGCCTGTTCGTCATTCAAGGCGTGGCGATGACGTATAGTTATGGCGGCTCCATCACGCAGAACATGGTGTTGCCCAGCGGTGAAATGGCGGAAGGCATCATTCCCGAATTCTTTGCCACACTGGGCCAAGTGCCAGTCATTGTGGTCATCATGTTGGCGGTTACGGTGCTGGTGCAGCTATATCTGTCCCTTACCAAGCACGGTCGCCGGATGTACGCGATTGGCGGCAACCCGGAGGCAGCGCGACTCGCGGGCATTCGCACCGCGCGTTATCGAGTACAGGCGTATGTGTTCTCTTCACTACTCGCGGCGCTGGGCGGCATCTTACTCGCATCACGTATCGGCTCTTCACAGGTCAATGCCGGCGGCGGCTATTTAATGGATGCGGTTGCCGCAGCCTACATCGGCTTCTCGCTAGCGGGGTCCGGCAAACCGAATGCGCTGGGTACGCTACTCGGAGCCGTGATCCTGGGCGTCTTACAGAATGGGCTGGTGATGCTCTCCGTTCCTTATTACGCCATGGATATCATCAAAGGTCTGGTTCTCGCGCTCGCGCTAGCCATGACGTATATCCAGAAACGCTGATATTGCTCGCATCCGCCCCTTTCATCCGAATGTGGGCGGACGCACAACCCACGCCGTCCTTCATCCACTCAGTTTTTGCCACAGCACATATCACCGTACTCATGCTATTACGTTATGTATGGTCGTTATTATTAATAATTAAATATTCCCATTAAAAATAAGAATAATCACAAAAACAACTTGGTAATTCTATTTTCTGGAAGATGAAAAGCGAAGATAAGCGATCGAGTATTTTTCATTTAATCCCGAACCACCGAGGTAAGTAAGTGATTCGGGTAGTGAATGCCGCCAATGAGCAGCTCACTTGCAGTGGAATGAGAATAATAACGTTTTGCTTTACGTCCTGTACGTAACAGTTTCATCCTTTATGGGTATAGCGCGAATGACACACCCTATGAAACATTAAATTTTGATAAACAGTTAAAGTTGATGAATATCATATTCCCGCTGCCGGGCAATATTCCCTCATACCCGGCTGAATCAAGTTATCGCTTATTTGTACCCATTCTGCTGAACATACTCATCTATATTTTCAATCGTCTTTTCCATCAACAGTTGCAGCGATGAGGCAGACGTCCAGGAGATATGTGGTGTAATCAGAAGATTAGGCAGGGTTTTAGCAGCCACCATCAGGGGATTGTCTTTTTCCGGCGGCTCTTGTGTCAGGCAGTCCAACGCGGCACCGGCAATGCTGCGCTCGAGCAATGCCGCAGCTAATGCGCGCTCATCAATCAGCCCACCTCTGGCGGTATTAATAATAAACGCAGTTGGCTTACACAGCGCAAGCGTCTCCGAATTGATCAGATGCTGCGTGCTCGCATTAAGCGGACAGTTGAGTGAAATGACATCCGCCAGACGCAGGACATCCTCAAACGGTAAATACCCGGCACGACACTGCGAGACGCCTCTATGTTCGGCAAAAATCACCTTCATACCCAGCGCCTGTGCCAGACGAGCCACTTCCTGCCCAATCGTACCAGCACCGATGATGCCCAACGTGGAACCCGCAATGTCCTTGACCGGATGATCAAAATAAGCAAATTGTGACTGGCTGGCCCAGCGATCGCTCAGTTGATCGCGATACCACGCCATAAGGCTGTGTTTCAGCGCGAACATCATGGCAATCACGTGTTCAGACACGGCTTGCGTAGAATAGCCCGGTACATTTTTGACCGTAATACCCAGCTCTTTGGCGGCAGCAAGATCGATATTGTCGGTTCCTGTTGCCGTCACGGCAATCAGCTTCAGCGCAGGCAACGCGACTAAGGTATCTCGCGTTAATAGTGCTTTATTCGTGATGATAACGTGAGTGTCTTTCGCTCGGGCGATAACTTGTTCAGGAGAGGTATAGCTATATTCAATCCATTCATGGCGGCATTGTGGACGCCTAAAACTCGTCTTTTTTAGGAAAATGGTTTCCGGCAGTGAGCCTTTATCCAAAAAGGTAATTTTTAACATCATCGTGCCCTGGTTGCTATTCATACACTGATTAACGATTTCAGATATCAAGGACTCCGCAATCGGCAATCACGACAGGTATTCTCATACAAAACTAATGAATTAAATTCTCTGTATGACACAGAACAACGAACGTATTAATAACGTTACATCACCTATCTCATCGAAAATCCATCACTCCGTAACGTGAAGCGTAGTCAGCATTAAAGCAATTAACAATACCTAATATAATGAATTTCGCGCATCGACATTGTTATCGGCGATATTCAGAAATATCACAAAAAATAGGGCGACAAACCATAATCAAAATAGAAAAGATAAATGTGCAGTGAAAAGTGGGCAGAATTAGCGCAAGAGAAATGAAGCAGAAATGTGGATGAGGGTGCCGATGGATACAACATGTTAACACCCCGAAACGGGTGAATCTCCGTTTCGGGGCAAGATGGCAATTTAGAAGGTTACGTTGACTGACATCCAGTAGTTACGGCCTGGCATAACATAGCCTGTCGTAAAGGAACTGCTCCCAAAGTAATCACCGGCATAATACGTGTTACGGCCCGATGTATAGCTCTGTACCTGAGAGAAATCCTTGTCCAGCAGATTATTCACTGTACCGTTCAGCGTAACATCCTTCGTGACTTTATATGACGTCCCCAGATTCACCACCGTCCAGGATTTCAGGTCAGCGCCACGATCGTCATATACCAGCTTTTGAGCATCATTCAAATTCGCATAATTGCTGGTAAAACGAGGCGTATTCGCTCGGTATTCTGCCGACAACCAGCTATTCCACTGCTCATCGATCTGCCAGTTTAAGCGAGCATTCGCCATATGCTTAGCGGTCGTGGTCAATGCCGCACCTGGATTTTTTCCACCAATTTGTTCGCTATGCGTATAGGTGTAGTTCAACGCGAGGGTGACATCTGGCACGAATACCGGGAAGGACGTTGCCAGCTCCACGCCTTGCGTTCTGGCTTTGCCAATGTTGCGATACGTCCCCGTTGAACTATTGAGTTCAACTGAATCAATCGCATTTTTATAATGGTTAACGAACCCGGTGATGTTCGCCTTCACATCTGCTGCGTTCGCGTAGTACACCCCGGTTTCAAAGTTGGTGCTCTCTTCCGGCTTAAGATTCGGATTACCGATCGTACTCGTTGTTCCATTTCCGCCAACGCCGCTGACGCCGTTATGCAATTGTGCCAAAGAAGGCGCTTTGTATCCGGTACTCACGCCACCTTTTACCGTCCAGTCATCTGCTACATTCCACACCAGATAAGCGCGTGGGCTAAGATGGCCGCCGAAGCTATCATGTTTCTCATAGCGGGCACCTAATGTCAGTGACAATGGGTCGAGTAATTGCCAGTCGTCTTCCGCATACAGTGACCAGCTTTTTTGTTCAAACGTCTCGCCACTGTTTGCCAGCACAATGCCATCTTTAAGGCGTGCATTCCAAAGCTGTCCACCGACCGTTAGCAGATGATCTTCCCCGACTGGCGACACCAGCATCGTATCAAAGATCGTGTTGGTATTTTTCAGTTCGCGGTCGCGACCAGCAAGATTTGCATTAGCGGTATTCAACACTCGTGGTGTCAGTAAGCGACCTTTGTTTTCGGTCACAGCATAGGAAAGGTTCGAGCTCCAACGTCCAAACGACAGATCGGTATCATGCCCTATCGCCAGCTTATTACGCTCAAAGCGCAACTCATCGCGATAGCCGCCGCCGGTGATCCCAATCGGCCCCAATTGGCTGTTGTTATTATCATAAGTCTGGCGCGAAACATCGCCATCAACCCACAGGGTATTCGCCTCGCTGGTTTTAAAGCTCAGCTTCCCACCGACATTGTAGTTATCAGTCTTGGTCGGGAAAGGTATGCGAGTATCACCACCGTTGTTATTTAATGAGGTCACACTAGAAGCCTGACGATGCTCAACATTACCGCGCAATGCCAAACTAAATTGATCATTCACCAACGGACCGGAGGTATAGAACCCCAGCGTGGAGCTGTCACCCCATTTGCGGTGTTCCTGCACCGTATGCGACAGATTAACGCTGCCACGCCACTGCTTGCTGTCTTTCTTGGTGATAATGTTAACCACACCGCCAATCGCATCAGAGCCATACAGCGTCGACATCGGCCCGCGAATCACTTCAATACGCTCAATGGCAGACAACGGCGGCATCACCGCCGTATTCATGGTGTCAAAGCCATTCGGCGTTGTATCCCCACTGGCATTCTGACGCACACCATCAATCAGGATCAGGGTGTAACTGCTCGGCATACCGCGGATACTGATGTCCAAGCCACCGGTTTTACCCGTTCCGCTGCGCACATCAACGCCTTCCACACCGCTTAACGCCTCTCCCAGATCGTGATAGCTTTTTTGAGAGAGTTCTTCTTCGCTGACGACAGAGATGGAAGCTGGCGCATTCGTCAATTTTTTCTCATAACCACTTGCGGTGACAACCAGAACATCATTATTACCTGCCGCCACCGCTGCGTTTGCTGCTGTTGCAGCGAGTGCCAGAGCCACTGCGTTTTTGAGATTAATCAGAGAATTTCCTTTCATGATTCCTCGTTATTTTATTGAATTTTTTTTGCGAAAAATAGTGTAAAGGAATGCATAAAAACGTAAATGATAATTATTAGCGTTTTAAAGTTCGTTTAACTCCCGTTTATAAATGTCGATTTTCTTAGTGAGAACTCATCTAATCGAAAGAATAAAAAACAATCAGACGGGCGTCTGTAGCAACCATGATATTCAAATATTTTGATATAAAAATATGATTTTGGAGAATAAAAACGCCGCTGATGAAAATTTCATCGGCGGCGTGAAAAGAGAGGGACAAGGGAAAAAGCGGCCACATTGACCGCATGACCACAATTAGTCTTTATGATCCGGGAACGTCATATCCTGATACTTAATGAAGCCCGTTCCACGATACAGCTTATAGCCGAGCCAAATCAGCAGGAACAGCGGAATACCGATGTATGTCGCCGTCACACCATACCAGTCAATGTTATCTTCCAGAAACGCCTGATAATTCTGCCCCAACGTGATAATCAGGCAGAGCACGAACGCGAAAATCGGGCCAAGCGGGAAGAAACGAGATAAATAAGGCAAGCGGCTCAAGTCATGTCCCTGCATCACATAGCCACGGCGGAAACGATAATGGCTGACTGCAATCCCCAACCAGGCAATAAATCCCGTCATGCCGGAAGTATTCAGCAGCCACAGATAAACCGTTTGGTTACCATACAAAGAAGACAGGAAACACAGCGCCGCTACCACCGTTGTGGCATACAGCGCATTGCGCGGCACGCCGCCTTTCGACAGCTTAGCGAAAATACGTGGCGCTTTACCTTCCGATGCCAGTGTAAACAGCATACGCGTAGAGGCGTACATCCCGGAGTTACCCGCCGACAGTACCGCCGTCAGGATGACCGCATTCATCACCGCAGCGGCAGACAGCAGACCCGCGTTCTCAAACACCAGCGTGAACGGGCTCACCGTAATGTCTTTTACATCATTACGCAGCAAGTTCGGGTCGGTATACGGAATGATTAAGCTGATAATCAGAATCGCGAAGATGTAGAACAGCAGGATGCGCCAGAAAACCTGGCGAATCGCGCGCGGTATATTTTTCCCCGGCTCTTTAGATTCACCCGCAGCGACACCAATCAGTTCCGTGCCCTGAAAAGAGAAACCAACAATCATCGCCACACCGATCATGGCGGAGAATCCTCCCGCAAACGGAGCATCACCGATTTGCCAGTTGTGGAATCCCGCATTTTCCGCACCGCTCATGATACCCGTAATCATCATCACGCCAACGGCAATGAAAATAATGACCGTCGTCACTTTAATCAGTGAGAACCAATACTCGGCTTCGCCAAACCCTTTTACGGAAATGTAGTTAAGCAGGAACATCAGCGCGAGAAACAGGGCGCTCCAGATCCAGCCCGAAACCTCGGGGAACCAATATCCCATCACTAACTGTGCCGCGACCAGATCGACCGCGATGGTCACCGCCCAGTTGTACCAATAGTTCCACCCCAACGCGAAGCCGAAACCTTCTTCAACATAGCGGGAACCGTAGGTAGAGAACGAGCCAGAAACCGGCATAAATGCCGCCAGTTCACCCAGACTGGTCATCAGGAAGTAAACCATCAGCCCAATCAGGGCATAAGACAGGAGTGCCCCCCCCGGGCCCGCTTGTGAAACCGTCGCACCCGAAGCGACAAATAACCCGGTTCCAATCGATCCGCCAATCGCGATCATCGTTAAATGCCGCGCTTTTAGTTCACGGCGCAGGGTCGGTGCGCCCTGTGTAGTTTGTTGAATATCGTGCTGAGCCATTGTTATCCTGCATGCTCGTGCTAAAAAACGAGGCGGGATTGTAGCAAATAGCCTTGCTCTGGATAGTTAAGATCGTCGAGTTATAAGAGAGGTTAATAACTCACGCCCAATTATTAGCAGCAGAAAATAGCTCCGCTATACCGTTTCACAGCAATAACTCAGGAAACGTCGCAACACGTTTGAAAGATGTTTCTGCCGGTGGTGCACCAGATACAAGGTACGCGTGAGCTTAGGCAATGGCACCTTCAACTCTACCAGCGAGCCTGCCGCCAGTTGCTCAGCAATCACATGCCGCGAAAGACAGCTGATGCCAATTCCGTGGCGAACCGCATGCTTAATCGCCTCTGAATTGCCTAACTCCATCACCAGATGAAAATGCGATAGGTGCGTTAGCAGCAAATGATCAAGCACTTCGCGTGTGCCCGAACCGCGTTCACGCAAGATCCACTGCGCATCCGCCAACGCGGCTAGTGATACCGCGCCCCGACTGAGTGGATGTTCGGGAGAACAAAATACCACCAGCTCATCTTCCAACCAGGGTTGGGTAATCAAATCAGGGTGATGACAAGGACCTTCAATCAGGCCTAAGTCAACACTGAATTCAGACACGCGAGTAATGACATCTTTCGTATTACCGACATGCAGTTCAAGCGGAATTTCAGGGTAATCATGGCGATAGCGGGCAATCATCGCAGGCAGTAAATAGTTCCCAATGGTACTGCTGGCATAAATACGCAGCGCCCCATTATCACGCCGGAAGAGCTGTTCAATCTCGATTGACTGTTCAAGTAACGCCAACGCCTTGGGATAAAGCAAGCGGCCATGTTCATTAACCACCAGTCGTTTACCCACGCGATCGAAGAGTTGAACGCCCAATTGCCCTTCTAAATCCGCCAACGCGGCGCTGACCGCCGATTGAGAAAGGGCGAGTACAACGGAGGCCTGCGTTGTTGAACCACTTTTCAGGACTTCAGCAAAGACTTCCAGCTGACGTAACGTGATATGCATAGTGCGCTCTTTATCTGAAATATCTATAGGTTATAAATATATAATCAATTTCTCTTTTAATCTTGTGGATTATAAGCTGGCTTCTCAATTCGGTACGGTCAGAATAGGCAGCAAATCCATGGCTCTTCCTACGGTATTAGCAACGATAGCACCACCTGATGGCGCGAAACGGCGATTCCCCGGCCTGCTATTAATCAGTTTAATAACTTTTTCACTTCTCTGGCTGGCAAATATTCCGAAAATCGCCCACTGGGGGCCCGGTTCGCTGACATTGGCCATCCTGACTGGGATCGTGTTGGGGAATAGCGTTTATCCGCAGTGTCATCCTCTCTGCGATCCTGGCGTGCAGTGGGCCAAACAGTATTTACTACGCTGGGGTATCATACTTTATGGTTTTCGTCTCAGCTTGCAGCAGGTTGCTGCCGTGGGCGTTACTGGCATTGCGGTCGATCTCACCGTGGTCACGCTGACATTTCTGCTCGCCTGTTGGATAGGAAAACGCTGGCTGAAGCTCGACACTGAAACCGTGATTCTCATCGGTGCGGGCAGTAGTATCTGTGGTGCGGCAGCGATCATGGCGACAGCCCCCGTGGTCAAAGCGTCCAGCAATGCGATTGCCGTCGCGGTTTCCACCGTGGTGATTTTCGGTACGACAGCCATGTTTTTGTACCCGTGGCTCTATCAGCTCAACCTCGAACATCACTGGATGGCGGTCACACCGCAAATCGTCGGGCTGTACTTTGGTTCAACGATACACGAAGTCGCTCAGGCCGTTGCCGCAGGGCATGCCGTCGATAGTGCAACGGAAAACATCGCCGTCATCAGTAAAATGCTGCGCGTGATGCTGCTGGCACCTTTCCTCCTCATTCTTGGGTTCTTTCTGAAGAAAGCGACACTAAAAAGTGATGTAGAAGAGAACATGCCACTGATGTTCCCGTGGTTTGCGCTGGGGTTTATCGCCGTAGCGGCCTTCAATTCCTTCCAGCTACTTCCTCCCACACTCGTCGCCCACTTAGTTCAACTCGATAATGTGCTGCTGACCATGGCGATGGTTGCGTTGGGCCTGACAACCCGATTCAGCGCTATCCGTCAGGCGGGAGTAAAACCGCTCTTGCTGGCACTCGTTTTGTTTATCTGGCTGGTAATCGGTGGTGCGGGAATTAATTTGTTCTTCGAGCATTTATTCGGCTAACGATAAATTATTTCCCTGTTAACGTCTCATTAACCTGCATAATGTCCTCGTTATCAGAGGAGACCAACATGAAATACATCGGGGCGCACGTTAGCGCAGCAGGCGGTGTCGATCAGGCCGTGATTCGCGCACATGAAATAAAGGCGACGGCTTTCGCTTTATTTACCAAGAACCAGCGCCAATGGCAGGCTGCACCGCTCAGCACAGAGGTTATTGACCGTTTTAAAGCCGCGTGTGAACAGTACGCCTACGCACCAGCACAGATTCTACCCCACGACAGTTATCTGATTAATCTGGGTCACCCGGACGAAGAAGCGCTGGAAAAATCACGCATCGCGTTTATTGATGAAATGTCACGCTGCCAACAGCTTGGGCTAAGCCTGCTGAATTTTCACCCCGGTAGCCATCTGAAACAGATTGAGGAAGCGGATTGTCTGGCACGTATTGCCAAATCCATTAACATCGCGCTGGCGGAAACGGACGGGGTCACCGCGGTCATTGAGAACACCGCCGGGCAAGGCAGTAATTTGGGTTTTCGCTTTGAGCATCTGGCGGCCATCATCGACGGCGTAGAAGATAAAAGCCGCGTTGGCGTCTGTATCGATACCTGCCACGCGTTTGCCGGTGGCTATGACCTGCGGACAGACGCTGATTGCGAAGCGACTTTTGCTGAATTCGATCGCATTGTTGGGTTCCGGTATTTGCGCGGGATGCATTTAAATGATGCGAAAAGTACGTTCGGCAGCCGGGTTGACCGACACCACAGTCTGGGGGAAGGCAATATCGGCAAAACCGCTTTCAGCTATATCATGAAAGATGCCCGTTTTGACGGTATCCCGATGATTTTGGAAACGATCAACCCCGATATCTGGGCTGACGAAATCGCCTGGCTCAAATCCGAAGCACAATGCTGATTAACCTTTTCATATCATAAAGTTGCAACATATTTTTAAAGTTGCTAGTCGATTGTGCCAAACGGAGGTAATGGGTAGATCGTAAAGACGCTGTGAATACATCCCTGGCGCAAACGCTTTACTCCTCTATCCCATTCCCCCGTTTCCGTTCCTCGGATCGCTTTTCTTGCGTCTGAGCTAGAGCCCATAAAAAAGCGCCAGTTGGTTAATACCAACTGGCGCTATCTCATTCACATCCTTGTGTTATGGCATTACTTGTTATTCACGACGCCGTTTCCTGCATCGTAAAAGTCAGACTTACGCGACTTTCGCCAGTTGTTCATCAGAGCGTTTCAGCAGTGCGTACAGCACACCCGCTACCGCCGTTCCCGCAATGATCGCTAACAGATAGCCGATAACCGGGGTAATCGCGCCAGGGATCAACAGCACGAACAGACCACCGTGTGGTGCCATTAACTTAGCACCCACCGCCATTGACAGCGCACCCGTCAGTGCGCCACCGACGATACAACAAGGCAGAACGCGCATTGGATCACGCGCGGCGTAAGGAATCGCCCCTTCGGAAATAAAGCACAGGCCCAGTACAAATGCCGCTTTACCGCCTTCACGCTCGGTCGGGTTGAATTTCTTGCTTGCCAGCACGGTCGCCAGACCCATTGCCAACGGTGGCACCATACCAGCAGCCATCACGGCGGCCATCGGTGCATAAATCTGGCTACTGAGCAAGGTTGTACCGAAGACATAAGCCACTTTGTTAACCGGGCCGCCCATATCCGTACACATCATCGCACCCAGAATCGCACCCAGAATCACCGCATTCGCCGTGCCCATGGATTGCAGCCAGCCTGTCAGGCCAGTCAGGATTTTCGCCACTGGCGTACCAACGACGTAAATCATGATAAGACCGGTGATCAATGTAGCGAACAGCGGGATAATCAGGATCGGTTTTAGTGCCGTCAAACTTTGCGGCAGAATCAGTTTATTGTTGATCGCTCTGGCGATATAACCCGCCAGGAAACCGGCAATAATCCCGCCAAGGAAGCCTGCACCCGTACTCACCGCCAACATCCCGCCAACCAGACCTGGCGTTAAGCCCGGACGATCCGCAATGGAGAACGCGATATAGCCCGCCAGCACCGGTACCATCAGCGCAAAGGCAGAACCGCCGCCGATCTTCATCAGCGCCGCTGCCAGCGTACCTTCCTGTTTAAAGGCTTCAATACCAAAGACAAACGACAGCGCGATACACAGACCGCCCGCCACCACCATCGGCAGCATGTAAGACACGCCGGTCAACAGGTGACGATACGGGCCTGCCCCGCCTTTTTGACCAGACTCGCTCGCGCTTGACGCACTGGCTTGCCCGGATGGCTGATACACTTTAGCTTCAGCCTGCGCTTTATCTAACTCCTGCGCCGTTTTCTTCAGTGCCAGCCCGGTCGAGGTGCGATACATCTTCTTACCGGCAAACTTCGCCAGATCGACTTCAATATCCGCCGCGACGATCACCAGATCGGCCTGTTCTACTTCTTCTGGGGTAATCGCGTTACCTGCGCCAACGGAACCGCGCGTTTCCACTTTAACCCACCAGCCGCGTTTTTTCGCTTCGCTTTCAATCGCTTCAGCCGCCATAAACGTGTGCGCGACGCCGGTCGGGCACGCTGTTATCGCAACAATACGCTTGGCAGTTGCGGGCTGCTGAACGGATGCTGACGCGACAGCCTGATACGCCGTTGCTTCAGCTTGCGCTTTCGCTAAAAAAGCTTCCGGCTGTGAAACAGCCAGTTCAATATCACCGACATAAACCTGCTTGCCATTCAGAGCACTGTCCGCCGCAGCGGATGCACCCAGAACGATCGCCAGTTCTGCGTCGTTAGCTTGTTCTGTAAACGTCACCCCTGCTTTCGCAGCGGCAGCGCCGAGTAGGTTCTTCACCAGTTGGCTTCTCGCCAGGCCCAGTGATTTATCCAAAATCAGCAGCGTTTTCATTTTTATCTCCTGCTGTATCAGTTAAAGGGTTTGAGGTCGACACGCGCCATCATCGCGGCCAACTGAGGACGATCGGTAATACCAACATTACTTTGGCTGACGGCCAGCGCTGAAACCGCCGTAGCCAAACGCAGAGTGTGCTCACTGGACTCACGCATTAATAAGCCATAAATCAACCCCCCAACCATGGAGTCGCCCGCACCTACCGTACTTACCACATCACAAGCCGGTGGCAATGCCCGCCACGCACCCGATGCATTCACCCACAGCGCGCCTTCCGCACCCAGAGAGATCACAACATGCGCAATACCCTGCTCACGCAGCGCGTGGGCGGCATCCACCACATCAGCCAGCGTAGGTAATTTACGCCCAGCCCATATCTCCAGCTCCCGGCGGTTGGGTTTCACCAACCAAGGAGAGGCTTTCAGTCCCGCCACCAGCGCTTCACGGCTGCTGTCGAAAATAATGCAAGGACACTGCGTGCGCAGACGCGACATCCAGTCGGTAAACGCATCAGGATCGACGCCAGCAGGCAAGCTGCCGCTCACCGCGACCATGTCGAACTGCCCAAGCCAGCTCAGCGAGTCATTGACGAAACGCTGCCAATCCTGCTGTGTCACTTCAAAACCGGAAAAGTTGAAGTCGGTTACATCGCCATCTTTTTCGGTTAATTTGACATTAATACGCGTACGTCCTGGCACAACCTGAAAACGGTTGGCAATGCCCAGCTCGCTGAACAATTGCTGAAAACCATCCTGATTGTCTTTACCCAGAAAGCCACCTACCGTGACATCAATCCCGAGATCTTTCAGCACCTTGGCAACGTTGATACCTTTGCCTGCGGCGTGCAGACCCGCTGTCTGAACCAGATTGACTTCGCCTTTCTCAACTTCCGGGCAATAGCCAACCAGATCGTAAGCTGGATTCAGGGTGATTGTGGCTACTCTCCTGCTCATGCTGCCCCCTCGCCCAAACCGGACGTAATCGCCTCGCCAATCGCGGCCAGTGCTTGCTCCGCATCGCTACCGCTGGCGGTGAAACGCAGTTTGTGACCTTTCTTCACGCCCAGCGCGACGACTTTCATCAGGCTGCGGCCATTTGCCGGTTTGCCTGTGCCATCCAGATTGGTCACCGTAATCTCACTGGTGAACTGTTTGATCACGTTCACCAGCATGGTACCCGGACGGGCGTGCAGGCCGTGTTCGTTACGGATGGTAAATTCCGCCGTCAGCACTTCGCTCTCTTCCGGTACGTCGCTGGTCAAAAGTGCCAGCAGCGTCGGTGCATCAGCCGTCAGCAGACGTTCCGCTTTTTGCGCAATCAGCAGGTTGCTCAGGTAGTCAATCGGCGCAAAAGCCTGATCGTCAGCCGCCGCAACCGTTACCAGCAAGGCTACGTTTTCACCGTCAACGCTGAAAGGCGTAGCCGGACGTGCCACGGCCGCCGCGCTGCTGAGGTTACCGACAGCGCTATCGCTGAACCACACACCTTGTCCCAGATTCAGCGGCTTATTGCTGACCGCTGTGCTGACGAAGCTGGCGTCTGCTGCACCGACCTGCTGAAGGCGACCCGCGTTCAGCGCCTGAAGCGTCAACAGATTATCGGTCGCCACGTCCAGCGCAATCAGCGAGGTATCAAAGCGGAACTCCGCCAGTTGCTGCTCGCCCATCAGCAGGCTACGCAGTTCTTCTGCTGATGTAGTGCTTGCCAGACGTGCCGCTACGCGGTCGTCGCTCAGGACGTGAGTCAATTGGCGCAGCAACGCCAGATGTTCATCAGAGCGGGCTGCAATACCCAACACCACATAGGCGGTTTGATCTTCACCCCAGGCAATACCCTGAGGAAACTGGAATACTTGAACCCCGGTCTTCAATACCAAATCGCGGGTATCGGTGGTGCCGTGCGGGATAGCAATACCGCTTCCCAAATAGGTAGATGTTTGCTGTTCACGCTGTAGCATGCCGTCGACATACCCTGCGTTAACGCACCCGGCATCAGTCAGTGCTGAAGCAACAAGCTGGATAGCTTCCTGCTTGTTACTGGCCGCTGCGCCCAAATGAATATCTTGCTGTGACAACTGGAACATGGCTCTCCTCTCTTGCTGAAAGTTGAATCGTTTCAGCTTTTATGAGAAAAAAATGTGTCGATTAGTAGGGCGTTTCAAAAAAAACTCCGCTGAAACGTTTCAAAAGTCTCATTCTATTACGACATTTATGCAAGCTTTCTACGCTGCTGACGTAACAAAATTTTGACATAACGCACATTTTAACGTGGATACCTCGCTGCCCGCCAACAAAAATCATTAAATGGCTGAAGCCATGCTGAAGAAAAATAATGAAACAAGATTTCGGTTTCATTATAAACGCGAGTAGTATGTCGCGCTCGACAGTCTCTGCCTATTTTCCAAGCGCTATCAATTTATGTTCACTCCTGCAAACACAACACGACGTCCGCTTGACCTGACATCGTCAGCATTTTTGGTTATCGCCTTTCTGACTGGAACGGCCGGAGCCCTGCAACTTCCCACACTCAGCCTTTTTCTTTCCAGTGAAGTACAGGCACGTCCTTTCCTTGTTGGCATGTTTTATACCGGTAGTGCGGTTATCGGCATTATCGTCAGCCAAATACTCGCAACGCGCTCGGATCGTCAAGGCGATCGCAAATCGCTGATCTTCGTCTGCTGCCTGCTGGGGGCGCTGGCCTGCATGTTGTTTGCGTGGAACCGTAACTACTTTATTCTGCTCTTTATCGGCGTCTTATTGAGCAGCTTTGGCTCGACGGCAAACCCGCAACTTTTTGCGTTGGCGCGCGAGCACGCGGATAAAACCGGTCGTGAAGCAGCGATGTTCAGCTCAATCCTTCGCGCTCAAATTTCGCTCGCCTGGGTTGTTGGCCCGCCTATCGCCTTTGCGCTGGCACTCGGATTCGGCTTCACGACGATGTATCTGACCGCCGCCGTTGTCTTTGTCTTGTGCGGTATCCTGGTCAAACTCTTTCTGCCTTCCATGCCCAAAGCGGTGGAAAAAACCACCTCCACGTTGGAATCACCGCGTCGCAACCGCCGGGACACGCTCTTGTTGTTCGTTGCCTGTACCTTGATGTGGACCTGCAACGGGATTTACCTCATTAATATGCCGTTGTATCTGGTGCATGAACTGCACCTGCCGGAAAAGTTGGCGGGTATCATGATGGGCGTTGCCGCTGGGCTGGAAATTCCGGTAATGCTGATCGCAGGTTATGTTGCCAAACGCTTCGGAAAACGCTTCCTGATGCGGCTTGCCGTTGCCTCTGGTTTGTTGTTCTTCGGCGGCTTGCTGGTTCTTGATGGCGAAATAGCGCTGTTGGCGTTACAAGTACTGAACGCCATCTTTATTGGTATTCTGGCCGGAATCGGCATGCTTTATTTTCAGGATTTAATGCCTGGGCAGGCCGGCGCGGCGACGACGCTGTTTACCAATACCACGCGCGTTGGCTGGATCATCTCCGGTTCGCTGGCCGGGATCGTTGCTGAAATCTGGAGCTATCATGCCGTGTTCTTCTTCGCGCTGCTGATGATCGTCGGCTCTATCTATTGTATGTGGCGCATCAAAGACGCCTGATCGCCGTGCGTTAAGGGGCGGTGTCCGCTTCCAGTTTGAGCAGATAAATCATCGCCTCATCACGATGGCTGAAACACATATCTGCGCGCGGCTTCAGCCCCGCGCAAACCGCAGGTCGCAGTGGGGAATGGAACAACCCGCAGCGCATCGCGTCATCAAGATGAATACAGGGCGTGTTTGCAGGTTTGCCGTGCGGCAGACCCGGCATCGGTGTTGAAATCGATGCCGCGATGCAGCAGGCACCGCAATGGGGGCGACAGTCCATCAGCAGGCTCTCCGGTGGGCTGACAAGGGATAGAGATCGCCACCATAACAGCCCTTCCACCAAAAACCAATATAAGACCACGTATCTTATGCTTGCCTGAATTCTCCGGCGCGAGTAACGTGTCGCCACAAAAATCACACTCCTTTATAGCAGGTAATTTTTATGGCAAGAGCGAACGAGATTAAACGCGGAATGGTCGTTAACTATAACGACAAGTTATTGTTGGTGAAGGACATCGACGTCCAGAGCCCCAGCGCCCGCGGTGCCAGTACATTGTATAAAATGCGTTTTTCTGACGTCCGCACGGGTTTGAAAGTGGAAGAGCGTTTTAAAGGCGACGATATTATCGACACCATCACGCTGACACGCCGCACGGTTACTTTTTCCTATATTGACGGCGATGAGTATGTCTTTATGGATGATGAGGACTACACTCCTTACCTCTTCAAAAAAGATCAAATAGAAGAAGAGCTGCTGTTTATCCCTGAAGGCGGCATGCCAGGGATTCAGGTATTGAGCTGGGACGGCCAAATCATCGCGCTGGAACTGCCACAAACGGTCGATCTGGAAATTGTTGAGACGGCACCGGGCATTAAAGGTGCTTCAGCCAGTTCGCGCAACAAACCTGCGACCATGAGCACTGGTCTGGTTATCCCTGTTCCAGAATATCTGAGCGCAGGTGAAAAAATCCGTATTCACATTCCAGAACGTCGCTATATGGGCCGCGCAGACTAACAGTATACATTGTGCTTCCCGCACAATACTTGTCGCCGGATGACCAATCCGGCACACGTCAACCCGCCCCCGCATTAGGAGCCTGCCATGCTAACGAAAGTCAATTTGATTACGGGATTTCTGGGTAGTGGAAAAACCACCACGATTCGTCATCTTCTATCGCAAAAGCCTGAAGACGAAGTCTGGGCGGTGCTGGTCAATGAATTCGGCGAAGTGGGCATTGACGGTGCGTTACTGGCGGACAGCGGTGCCGTCCTGAAAGAAATTCCCGGCGGCTGCATGTGCTGCGTGAACGGCTTGCCGATGCAGGTTGGCCTGAATATGCTGCTGCAACAGAAAAAGCCTCATCGGTTGCTCATCGAACCCACGGGGCTCGGCCACCCGAAACAAATTCTCTCCTTGCTGACGAGTGATATCTATCAGCCCTGGCTGACATTACAGGCTACGCTGTGTCTGCTGGATGCACGTCAATTAAGCGACACCCGTTACACGGAAAATGAGAACTTCCGCGATCAGCTTGCCGCCGCTGACATTATTATCGCCAACAAGCGCGATACTTATACCGCCGACGATCTCGCGGCCTTACAACAGTGGCAGCAGGCAAGCGGCGATGGTCGGCAAATTATCGAAGTCAGCCAGGGAAACGTTGGCAGACAGCTGCTCGACCAACCGCGACCCCATTCATCGCAAGAACGTATACGCGAACTGCCAGATGGCGCCCACCACCACTCGCATCAGCCCAAAAATGGCCTGGCGGCGCTGAAGCTACCGGATGGACAATCCTGGCGACGTTCTCTCAATCAGGGACAGGGTTATCACGCCTGCGGTTGGGTATTCGAATCTGAAACCGCTTTTGACACCGCTGCCCTGCTGGACTGGGTTCGCCTTTCCCCCGTGAGCCGGGTTAAAGGGGTGATGCGTATAAAAGAAGGGACGCTCGTCGTCAACCGTCAGGGACACGATCTTCATATAGAAACCCGATCGACGGCACCGATTGATAGCCGGATCGAAATCATCAATGAAACACCAGCAGAATGGAATACGTTACAAGCCTCACTGTTAAAGGCTCGTTTAACTAACGTAGACTAAACTGGAGTTTTTTCGTCTTTGTTTGGATGCTTTGCCTTATGTCATTTGCTCGTCTTTCTTCTATTTTAGTGCTCAATGTTTTGGGCATCGGTCTGTTTTTATCCTGGTATTTACCAGAAAACCATGGTTTTTGGCTCACGCTCGACAGCCATATCTTTTTCTATTTCAACCGTCTTTTGGTTGAGAGTCCGACATTTTTACATCTGGTTGCTATTACCAATAATCGCGCCTTTGATGGCTGTGCACTCATTGCGATGGGATTGCTGTATTTGTCGTTTTATGTGAAAGCCACGCCCGCTGAACGTCGCCGTTTGTTGATCATCGGCTTCATCATGCTGTTAACCGCCGTGGTACTGAATCAGGCAGGACATCTGCTCCCCGTTCAACATGCCAGCCCGACGCTCTATTTTAGCGACATCAACCGCGTTTCAGACTTAACGGGCATTCCGACTAAAGATGCCTCATCGGACAGTTTCCCCGGCGACCACGGTATGATGTTGATGATCTTTACTGCCTTTATGCTGCGCTATTTTACCCGCACCGCTTTCGCTATCGGCCTGACCATCATGGTGGTTTTCTCATTACCTCGCATCATGATCGGTGCACATTGGTTTACCGATATTGCCGTCGGTTCGCTCTCAGTGGTTCTGGTTGGCCTAAGCTGGTGGTTATTAACGCCAGCAAGCGATGCGGCTGTTGCCCTGTTAAACCGGCTATTACCTAAAAAATCGACAGTATAAATTCACATGATTTCAGATTTTTTACATCGACATTTTTTAGCTGAATACATCATTAAATCTTATAAATAAATTAGTTAAAACTTCTCGCAATCCTCCTGCTGTTGCGGTAGTCTCGTTCAA
This sequence comes from Pectobacterium polonicum, assembly GCF_005497185.1. Lineage (GTDB taxonomy): Bacteria > Pseudomonadota > Gammaproteobacteria > Enterobacterales > Enterobacteriaceae > Pectobacterium > Pectobacterium polonicum. The sequence continues at coordinate 113,069 of NZ_RJTN01000005.1, forward strand.
GTTTGCTTTTTAGCGCACACTGAACTACCCGCAGCAAGAGAAATAATGTGCATTCTGGCACACTTTCGCTGATGAGTGTTTGGCTAAGAAGAAACTCTGATTTAGTCTGAGTCTCGTTTTCGTTTGGCATTTATACCCCTGAGAAATGGGGATACTACATAGCGATTTTTATCGTTAAGGACAGCAAGGGAACATAACAATAATGGTCAAGTCTCAACCGATTCTGAGATATATCTGGCGGGCAGTGCCTGCCGTCGCGGTAGCAATGATGCTCTCCGCATGTGGAAGTAATAGTGCATACAACCATAAAGCTCAAACTGATATGCATGCAGTTAATGATAAAGATGGTCTTTTACTGCAAGCCTCTCAGGATGAATTTGAAGCACTGGTTCGTAACGTGGACATCAAGTCCAAATTACTTAACCAATATGCCAGTTGGAAAGGTGTTCGTTACCGTTTAGGCGGTGATAGTCGCCGTGGCATTGACTGCTCAGCTTTCGTTCAGCGCACTTTCCGCGAACAGTTTGGTATGGATCTACCACGTTCAACTTATGAACAGCAAGAGATGGGTCAGCAGATTCAGCGCAACAAACTGCGCGTTGGCGATCTTGTTCTGTTCCGTGCGGGTTCAACCGGACGCCACGTTGGTATTTATCTCGGCAACGATCAGTTCGTCCACGCCTCCACCAGCAGTGGCGTCATCATCTCCAAAATGACGGAAGACTACTGGAATAAGCGTTATCAAGAAGGACGCCGTGTTCTGAGTAAAGGAAAAACCAGCTAAACAATACCCGTCCCTTGCTGTGGTATTGTGCTGTTATTAGCCAACGAAACCAGACGACACTAACGCCGCTTACCACCTAAGCGGCGTTTTTTTATCCCTCCCCCTCTCCCTCGCATATCACTCCGTCCCTCACCCTTCTGCATACTGCGTAAAATATGACTGACTCAACAACCTGAAACATTAACGAGTCGTGATTAAGGTAGGTTTATTACCTGATTTCATGATAAAAAGAAAACATGCAACTTCCCAATGGGAATGTTAATTATTTCAAGAACTTTATGCCGATAAAATCGGCATCATCAACGTTACGATATGGCATATCTACATCAGATGCCCAATCAGATAACGTCCACTCGCAGGAGATTGCCGTCAGATGTTAAAACGCGTTATCGCTGCCGTATTGCTTTGCACAACCCATTTTGGGCTGCATGCCGAAACGATTGAAAACAGCGCCAGTTTTGCACTCTTGGGTGAGCCCAAATATGGTGAGAACTTCAGCCATTTTGACTATGTGAATCCTGATGCCCCCAAAGGCGGCAGCATCACACTCAGTGCACTGGGTACCTTTGACAATTTCAACCGTTTCGCGCTACGCGGCGTAGCGGCAGCGCGTACAGAACGACTCTACGACGCACTCTTTACGTCTTCTGATGACGAACCTGGCAGCTATTATCCGTTAGTCGCGCTGACGACACGCCATCCGGCGGATTTCCGCTGGATTGAAATAGAAATGAATCCCAACGCCCGCTTTCATGACGGCTCACCGATCACCGCCGCTGACGTGGCGTTCACCTACAACATGTTTATGACGCAGGGCGTGCCGCAGTTCCGCATCTATTTTAAAGATGTTACCGCCAAGGCCGTTGCACCTCTGACCGTACGCTTCGATTTCCCCGTACCCGACAAAAACCGCATGTTCAGTCTGCTGACGCTTCCCATCATGCCGGAGAAGTTCTGGAAGCATCATAAATTCAACGAACCACTCTCATATCCGCCTCCAGCTAGTGGTCCTTACCGCATCACCGCCTATCGAACGGGGCAATATGTCACCTATTCACGCGTGAAAGACTACTGGGGTGCCGATCTGCCGGTAAATAAAGGCCAGTACAATTTCGATAAAATTCGCTACGACTATTATCTGGACGACAGCGTCGCGCTGGAAGCCTTTAAAGCGGGAGCCTTCGATCTGCGAGAGGAAGGATCGCCAAAAAACTGGGCAGCCCAATATCAAGGCGGCAATTTTGCGCGTGGCTATATCATCAAACAAGATCAGGTCAATCAATCCGCTCAGGATACGCGTTGGCTGACATTCAATATCCAGCGGCCGCTGTTTCAGGATCGTCGCGTACGTCAGGCATTGGCTCTGGCATTTGATTTCAATTGGATGAACAAAGCGCTGTATTACAACACCTATCAGCGTACCGACAGTTATTTCCAAAACACTGAGTATGCCGCTAAAGGTGAACCTGGCGCTGAGGAATTGGCCTGGCTGACGCCACTCAAAGACAAAGTGCCAGCAGAAGTGTTCGGACCCAGCTATCAACCGCCCTCCTCCGATGGCAGCGGCTATGACCGCCAAAACTGGCTTAAGGCATTAAAACTGCTGGAAGAAGCGGGCTGGGAATTGAAAGATCAAAAGCTGGTCAATAGCAAAACCGGGCAGCCATTTACGTTTGAACTGCTATTGCCAAGCGCTGGCAACTCACAGTACGTCCTGCCTTTTCAGCAGAGCCTGAAAAAACTGGGCATCACCATGAACGTACGTAACATCGACAGTACGCAGTTCAATAATCGTATCCGTAAGAGAGATTTCGACATGACGGCTATGGTGTACCCTGCGTCCCTCTACCCCAATGCCAATCTGCAAGTGTATTGGAGCTCACAGTACATCGATTCAACCTACAACAGACCTGGCGTCAGCGATCCTGCGATTGATTCACTCATTGAAGACATCGTTAAGCATCAAGGGCAAAAAGTCCCCCTGCTGTCATTAGGCCGTGCGCTGGACAGGGTATTAACCTGGAGTCAGTTTATGATTCCAATGTGGTATTCCAACCATGACCGCTTCGCCTATTGGAATAAATTTGCCATGCCTGCGGTACGCCCAGCTTATTCGCTTGGTTTTGATGGCTGGTGGTTCGATACCAAACAGGCGGCCACGCTGCCCGCAGAGCGACGTTAAGGAATCAAAATGGGAACGTATCTGTTACGCCGCCTCTTGCTGGTCATCCCAACCCTGTGGGCGATTATTACGATTAACTTCTTCATTGTACAAATTGCCCCCGGCGGCCCGGTCGATCAGGCCATCGCGGCAATTGAAATGGGACACGGCAGCGGTTATACCGCTAGCAGTGGGATGGATGCCGGAATGGCACGCACTGGCACCGGCGGCGCACCCAACATCGAGAACGCTTACCGGGGTTCGCGCGGGCTCGACCCGGAAGTCATCGAGGAAATCACCAAACGCTATGGCTTCGATAAACCGATCCATGAGCGCTATTTTAAACTACTGTGGGATTATGTTCGTTTTGACTTCGGTGACAGCCTGTTCCGCGGCTCTTCGGTGATGCAACTCATCAAAGAGAGCATGCCGGTTTCGATTACGCTGGGACTGTGGAGTACGCTGATCGTCTACCTGATTTCCATTCCACTTGGCATCAAAAAGGCGGTGAAGAACGGTACACCGTTCGACACCTGGAGCAGCACGCTCATCATTATTGGCTATGCGATCCCGGCATTTTTGTTTGCGATCATTTTGATTGTGCTGTTCGCAGGCGGCAGTTATCTGGACTGGTTCCCACTTCGAGGATTGGTTTCCAGCAATTTTGATACCTTGCCGTGGTATAGCAAGATTACTGACTATTTGTGGCATATCGCGCTACCGGTTCTGGCTTCCGTCATTGGCGGTTTCGCCACCTTAACGATGCTTACCAAGAACTCCTTTATGGATGAAATTCGTAAGCAATACGTGGTTACCGCGCGCGCCAAAGGACTGGATGAAAAGAGCATTCTCTACCGCCACGTATTCCGTAATGCCATGCTGCTAGTGATTGCAGGCTTCCCCGCCACCTTTATCAGCATGTTTTTCACCGGCTCACTGTTGATTGAGGTGATGTTCTCGCTCAACGGGCTCGGTCTGTTGGGCTATGACGCGACGCTGCAACGTGATTATCCCGTCATGTTCGGCACGCTGTATATCTTCACGCTGATCGGCTTATTGCTGAATATCGTCAGCGACATAACCTATACGCTGGTGGACCCGCGTATCGATTTTGAGGGACGCCAATGAGCCGCTTAAGCCCGATTAATCAGGCGCGCTGGGCGCGTTTTAAAAGTAACCGTCGTGGTTACTGGTCGCTGTGGATTTTCATGGTGCTGTTTATTCTCAGTTTGTTTTCCGAACTGATCGCCAATGATAAACCACTGCTGGCGAAATATGACGGCCAACTCTATACGCCAGTGCTCATTGACCACAGCGAGAGAACATTTGGCGGGCAGTTAGATACCACCGCTGATTTCCGCGATCCTTATATCGCAGAGCGTATCAGCAGCCACGGTTGGACCATCTGGCCACTGATTCGCTACAGCTACGACACCATAAACTACGCGACTACCGCATCTTTCCCGTCCGCCCCCTCGTGGCAGAACTGGCTGGGAACAGACAGTCAGGGTAAAGACGTGGTCGCCCAGGTAATGTATGGCTTCCGCATTTCACTGCTGTTCGGCCTGGCGCTCACGATCCTGTCCAGCGTGATTGGCATTATCGTCGGGGCAACACAGGGGTATTACGGCGGACGCCTCGATCTATGGGGCCAGCGCTTTATCGAAGTCTGGTCCGGCATGCCGACGCTGTTTCTCATCATCCTGCTGTCCAGCGTTATCCAACCGGACTTCTGGTGGCTATTGGGCATTACCGTACTGTTCGGCTGGATGAGTCTGGTTGGTGTAGTAAGAGCAGAGTTTCTACGTACGCGAAACTTTGACTATATTCGCGCCGCGCAGGCCATGGGCGTCAGCGACCGTGCCATTATGTTCCGCTGTATGCTGCCAAATGCGATGGTCGCCACGCTGACCTACCTTCCCTTTATTCTCTGCGGATCGATTACCACGCTGACGTCACTGGATTTTCTCGGTTTTGGTCTGCCGATGGGTTCACCATCACTAGGCACCTTATTGCTGGAAGGAAAAAATAATCTCCAGGCGCCGTGGCTAGGCATTACCGTATTTATGGTGCTTTCCATCGTGCTTTCCTTACTCATTTTTATCGGCGAAGCGGTACGCGACGCCTTTGACCCCAGCAAGGCGCATTAATATGTCCAGTTCACCTTTATTGCAGATAGATAATCTCAGCATTGCCTTCCGCAAAGGCGAGCAGGAGCAGCGCGTTGTCGACCAGCTTTCACTGTCGGTGAACGCAGGTGAGACGCTGGCGCTGGTCGGTGAATCAGGTTCGGGGAAAAGCGTCACGGCGCTATCGGTTTTGCGTTTGCTCCCCTCCCCTCCCGTGGTTTATCCGCAAGGGGATATCCGTTTCGCAGGACAATCACTGCTGCATGCCGATGAAAAAACCTTGCGTCACATACGCGGTAATCGGATCGCAATGATCTTTCAGGAACCGATGGTGTCGCTCAATCCCCTGCAAAGTATTGAGAAGCAGCTGATTGAAGTGCTTTCGCTGCATCGGGGTATGCGCACCGAGGCAGCCCGTAGCGAGGTCATCTCCTGCCTGGATCGCGTGGGCATTCGGCAGGCGAAAAGCCGGTTGAATGATTTCCCGCACCAGCTTTCCGGCGGGGAACGCCAGCGCGTCATGATTGCGATGGCGCTACTGACCCAGCCCGATTTACTGATTGCCGATGAGCCCACAACGGCGTTAGACGTTACCGTTCAGGCGCAAATATTGAAATTGCTGAACGAGCTGAAGCAAGAACTGGGGATGAGTTTATTCTTCATCACCCACGACCTGAATATCGTCCGTCAGTTGGCAGATAATGTCTCGGTGATGAAAGCAGGTAAGGCGGTGGAGCACAACAGCTGTCAGCAGCTTTTCAGCGCGCCTCAGCATCCTTACACCCGCCAATTACTGGACGCAGAGCCATCGGGTGAACCGCTTGCGATAGAAGATGACGGTGAACCGCTCCTGCGGGTGGATCAATTGCACGTGTCCTTTCCTATCAAACGCGGTCTTTTGCGCCGTACCGTTGATGAAAAGCAAGTAGTTAACAACATTACCTTTACCTTACGACGCGGTGAAAGCCTGGGTCTGGTGGGGGAATCCGGTTCAGGAAAAAGCACCACCGGGTTAGCGCTGCTGCGCCTGATTCAATCGCGTGGCGATATCTGGTTTGACGGCCAACCCTTGCAGGGACTCACCCGTAAACAAATGCTGCCTTTTCGTCACCGGATTCAGGTCGTTTTTCAGGACCCCAATTCCGCGCTGAACCCGCGGCTGAATGTAGAACAAATCATTGCAGAGGGATTAACCGTTCATCACAAATTGAGCAAAGAAGCACGCGAACAACGCGTGGTCACGGTGATGCAGGAAGTGGGGCTAGATCCTACCACCCGCTACCGCTATCCTTCAGAGTTTTCCGGCGGTCAACGTCAGCGCATCGCCATCGCTCGAGCACTGATACTGCAACCGGAACTGCTGATCCTTGATGAACCGACGTCGTCGCTAGACAGGACGGTGCAGGCACAAATTCTGGCACTGCTTAAATCATTACAGGAAAAGCACAAAATCGCCTACCTGTTTATCAGTCATGATTTGCAGGTTATTCGCTCACTGTGTCATCAGGTTATTGTGTTACGACAAGGCAACGTCGTCGAGCAGGGCGAGTGTAAACAGGTGTTCACTCATCCAGCCGAACAGTACACGCGGGAGCTGCTACAGTTTTCATCCTGAGTGGCAGAAAAACAGCGGAAACAAGCGAGAGAAAACCGCAGCGTCACGACTGACGCTGCGGTTCAAAAAGGATACTGTGCCGATACTGATTCCGCGATAGCAACACCAACATTCTTCAAGCGGCACATTGCGGTACTTTCATCGTTACGATGTAAAAACAGACAGGGTTCGCCTTCCCATTCCAGCACGGCGCATTCAACCTGTATTTCAGACAGGGATTGATTCAACTGACGCATAATTTCCCATGCGATATCGCCATCATGGCTCAAAAGTTTGAGGCCAATCAGATTATTGTCTTCTTCTCTGCCGCTCAGCGGAATCGGTTCAACATTGATACCTGTAAAACCCGATAACCAGCGATAACTTTGCGGCAAACGATGAACTACCGAAAGTTGAAAACCGTCCACTACTGTTTCCCTCAGGTAATAATTCACAAAATAGTAACATATTTATCATAGTAGCGTGTTCACACCATTTCCCGCCACTTTTGATGAACAAAAAAACAACAAATACACGTTTTAAATATCGTGTTAGTGGCTAACAAGCCTGATTGCAAGCGCTATTAATGCCAAACCGATCACGAATTGCTCTTCTTTTCCGGCTATATGTAACCTTTTCCACTTAATATCTCAACCCTTTTTGGCTTCTTTGTTCACTTTTAGGTCAAATATTTTACATTACCAAAACAAAAGGGAATGCCAGACTATCGTCGTCAGAAGGAAAACCAAGAATAGAGGAACACATTCAGGTGCAGGAATACCTTACCTGCACCTGAGGAGGAGGGAAAAATCAGGACGGAGCGGAACGGTGCGCATACAGATACAGCAGAAATGCACCGATAGAACAAAGTGCCATAGATAATACCATCGGCCAGGCGCTGTTAAATGAAGCCAGTGAGAGGATAACCCCGACAATCGCACCAAGACCAAAGCGTAGCGTGCCAGCCAACGATGATGCCGTACCTGCCATATGAGGGAAGTCATCAAGAATGACCGCCATCGCGTTTGACGCCACCATCGCAATGCAGCCAACAAACAGCGCGACACCGAACACCAGCGGTAAGAAACCGAGGTCGAACAGGCAAACAATCACCAGCCATATCCCCATCGCAAACTGAATGACCAGCCCCGTGCGGAACATCGCCATAGCCCCCAACCGTCGAACATTACGGCTGTTAAACAGCGTCACTACAAACAGAAAAACGACGTTCAGGGCAAAGTAATAACCGAAATTCTGAGGAGAAACGCCATACAGGTTGATATACACAAACGGTCCGGCACTCAGGAAAGAGAACATGCCGCAAAACGAAAGCCCACTCGCCACCATATAGCTAAATACCCGCTTGTGGCGAAACAGGATGGCAAAATTCCCGATAGTGGTACGGAGATGAAATTTCTGCTGCTTCGCAGGCGGTAGCGTTTCTTTGATAAAAAAGAAAATCAGCGCTGATGCTAGAAAAGCCGCGCCAGAAATCGCCCAAAAAATGGAATGCCAGCTAAACCACAGCAACAGCCACCCACCAGCAATCGGGGCGATTAAAGGGGCAACGGTCATCACCAACACAACGAATGACATCATGCGGGAAAAATCATCCCGCGAGAACATATCGCGCATCAGCGCATTAATGACCACCGCAGACGCTGCGGCGGAAACCCCATGCAGGAAACGCATGTAGATCAGTTGCTCCACCGTTTGCGCCAGCGCACAGGCTACACCAGCGAACGCAAAAACCAGCGTGCCGCCGAGAATGACAGGCTTGCGCCCCAGGCTATCCGCCATCGGCCCGTAAAACATCTGACCAATCGCAAAACCCAGCACATAGGTACTGAGCGTCATTTGGACATGCCCATCCCCCACGCCAAATTCGTTAGCAATGGTCGGCAACGCCGGTAAATACATATCGATCGCTAACGGCGTTAGCATCGAAATCAGGCCAAGAATAAAAATCAGCCCGAGATGAGAAGGTCGGCGTAATTGCACGAATAACTCCAGATAAGAAAGAAGGTCGTTCTGAATACTCTTATTTTACGCTGGCTACCTCTTCAGCACGTAATTCGCGATATTCTCCCGGTTCCAGTTCGCTATCCAGATAAATGCCGCCAATACGCTCGCGATGCAGTTCCACAACGCGATTGCCCACCGCAGCAAACATCCTTTTCACTTGGTGATAGCGGCCTTCACTAATCGTCAACCGCACGACGTGATCTGTTATCTTCTCTAGCGTAGCGGGCTTAGTGAGATTCTTCTCGCTATGCAACTGCACGCCCGCCGTAAATTGCGCGGCGGTATCTTCGGCCAGCGGCTGCTCCAGCGTCACCAAATAGGTTTTTTCACACTCATGTTTAGGCGAAGTAATACGATGCGACCATTGGCCATCGTCAGTTAACAGCACCAACCCTGTGGTATCGATATCTAACCGCCCTGCCGCATGCAGTTTGTACGCCACGGGCACATCCATAAAATAAAGAATGGTAGGATGATCGGGATCGTCCGTTGAACAAACGTAGCCTTGAGGCTTATTCAACATGAAATAACGTGGGCCATTCTGCTGTTTCAGTGGGTTGCCATCAAATTCAACGTTATGCTCGGGGGATAACTTGAATGCGCCGCTTTTTACCACTTCACCATCGACGGTAACGCGCTGTGCGTGGAGCTCACGCGCCACCAGTGAACGGCTAATTTCCAACTGTTGGGATAAAAATTTGTCCAATCGCATTAAAACTGACTACCTATCTCAAATAACTGCCTGTCTCAAATCGTGAGACCCTAAATGATGAAATCGTAGTATAACGGGGCTTTGCCCGCTCGTCCTGCAATTCACCGTCTGTGGACCGCTCTTTTTAGCCCGTATTCAGGCTGCGCATCCCTCGCACTAGGTATTATCGACAGGCATAATAGGGACAATTTCTTACATTTTAAGGACACCCCATGTCATCTATTCATGGTCATGAAGTTTTGCAAATGATGCTCGCGTCTGGTGAATCATTTACCACCGAACAGTTAATTACCACCATAGAAACCCGTTTCGGCAGTGCAGCACGTTTTCATACCTGTTCCGCCGAAAACATGACGGCTTCAATGTTGGTGCGATTTCTGTCTGAACGCGGAAAATTTATCCCGCAGGATGCAGGGTTCACCACCAGCGCCAGTAAAATCTGCCAGCACTAGCGATGTCGTTCACACTACGGCCTTACCAGCGTGAGGCTGTTTCCGCCACACTCGACTATTTTCGCCGTCATACTCAACCGGCCGTCATCGTTTTGCCTACTGGCGCTGGGAAGAGTCTGGTCATCGCTGAACTGGCACGGCTTGCCCGCGGTCGTGTACTGGTGCTCGCACACGTCAAGGAACTGGTGGCGCAAAACCATGCCAAATACTGCGCCTTGGATTTGGAAGCCGATATCTTCGCAGCGGGGCTACAGCAGCGAGAGAGTCAGGGAAAGGTGGTTTTTGGCAGCGTGCAGTCCGTCGCGCGTAATCTCGACCAGTTCGATAATGCCTTCTCTCTGCTGATCATTGATGAATGTCACCGTATTAGCGACGACGATAACAGCCAATATCAACAAATCATCCAGCACCTGCAAAAAACCAACCCACAGCTGCGGCTGCTCGGCTTAACCGCCACGCCCTATCGGCTTGGCAAAGGCTGGATATATCAGTATCACTATCACGGTATGATCCGGGGTGACGAACAGTGTTTGTTCCGCGACTGCATCTATGAACTGCCGCTACGCTATATGATCAAGCATGGCTTTCTGGTGCCACCTGACAGATTAGATATGCCAGTGGTGCAATATGATTTCAGTAAGCTCGTCGCTCGCAGCAACGGGCTATTCAGTGAAGCCGACCTAAACCTCGAACTCAAGCGTCAACAGCGTATTACGCCGCACATCATCAGCCAGGTCATCGATTATGCGCAAACGCGGCGCGGCGTGATGATTTTTGCGTCCACCGTCGAGCATGCCAAAGAAATTACAGCATTGTTACCGGCTGGTCAGGCTGCGCTGGTCAGTGCCGATACGCCAGCGGCCGAGCGTGATGCGCTGATTAACGCCTTTAAACAGCAATCGCTGCGGTATCTGGTCAACGTGGCGGTGTTGACAACCGGTTTTGATGCCCCGCATGTCGATCTCATCGCCATCCTTCGCCCAACAGAATCCGTCAGCCTGTATCAGCAAATCGTCGGCCGAGGTTTACGTTTGTATCCGGGGAAAACGGACTGCCTGATACTGGATTACGCGGGCAACCCGCACGACCTCTATACGCCAGAAGTCGGCAACAGCAAACCGCATGCTGGCAGCCAACCGGTGCAGGTCTTCTGCCCTGCATGTGGTTTTGCCAATCTGTTCTGGGGGAAAACCACTCCTGATGGCGATATCATCGAACACTATGGCCGCCGCTGTCAGGGCTGGGAAATGGCGGAAAGCGGCCAGCGCCAACAGTGTGATTTTCGGTTTCGGTTTAAAGTTTGTCCGCACTGCGGTGCGGAGAATGATATCGCGGCGCGGCGCTGTCACCAGTGTGACGAGGTGTTAGTCGATCCCGACGACATGCTGAAAGCGGCGCTGAAACTGAAAGATGCGCTGGTTTTGCGCTGTAGCGGCATGAGCTTTGAACAGGGGCAGGACGCAAAAGGAGAATGGCTGAAAATCCTCTACCACGATGAGGACGGTGCGGAAGTGAGCGAACGTTTTCGTCTGCATTCTACCGCGCAACGCCACGTTTTCTTGCAACAGTTTTTGCGCGTTCATCAGCGCGCGCCGGGAACGCCGTTTAACTGGCAGAATGCCGCTGACGTCGTTGCACAACAGAAATTATTACGCGCGCCCGACTTTGTCGTCGCGCGTAAAAACGGGAAATTCTGGCAAATACGCGAAAAGATCTTTGATTATCAGGGACGCTTTCGCCGTGCCAACGAGCTCCGCGGCTAAGGTATACTCTAAATGATTCGCGTTTCAGGCAGGCGGCAAGTGAGGGGACAAATTCGTCGGGAACGAATTTGACCAGCCAGCGGCTGGCCTTCGGTGAGAGACAGGATGTCTCTCATTTCATCCCGATGAGCTTACTCAGGTAAGTGATTCGGGTGACAGAACGCTACCAACGTACATGAAACTTGAAGTATGACGAGTAATTTTGGGATTCATTTGCCCGCAGAGCCATATTCCGCTAGAATTCAGCCCGCTTTTGTTCGCAAAAGCTGAATAACCCAACCTGTTGCTGGGTCGCCTGTAGCAGGATTACTTTATATAAGTAGAGAAGAAAATGATTACTATCAAAGCAGAAGCACGTCAAGGTCAGGGTAAGGGTGCGAGCCGCCGCCTGCGTTCAGCTGGTAAATTCCCAGCCATCGTTTACGGTGGTTCAGAAGCACCAGTATCTATCGAACTGGATCACGATTCAGTGAAAAACCAAGAAGTTAAAGATGGCTTCTACGGTGAAACACTGATCCTGTCTATCGATGGCAAAGAAGTTCAAGTTAAAGTTCAGGCTGTACAACGTCACGTTTACAAGCCTAAACTGACTCATATCGACTTCGTTCGCGTTTAGTTTGCGCTGAAGTCGTTTTCCGGGACGCCGGAAAAGAAGAACGCCGCCTATGCGGCGTTTTTTTTATAAAAATTTATTCATTCACAAAGGAATGTGAACATGTCTCGAGAGATATCTCAGCGGCTTATCGCTATCGATGCCCTGCGCGGTCTGGTGATGGTACTCATGCTACTAGACCATGTGCGGGAAACTTTTTATCTGCACCTCCAGCTCGCCGACCCCATTGATGTCGCCAGCACCGATCCCATGCTATTTATCAACCGCACGCTGGCTCACCTGTGCGCCCCCGTGTTTGTCTTTTTAACGGGTCTCTCTGCGGCGCTTTATCATCAGAAAGTACAAGATCGTCGGCAAACTGCCCTCTTCCTGTTCCAGCGCGGCTTAATTCTCATTGTTCTTGAGATCACGCTGATCAACTTCGCGTGGACGTTTCAATTCCCGCCACAGGTTATCTACTTACAGGTTATCTGGGCCATCGGTATGAGTATGCTCGCCCTCAGCGCGCTGATTTGGTTACCTGCTGGGCTGGTTTTCATACTCGGCATCGTTATCGTGGGCGGACATAACCTACTTGACCCTCTGCATGCTTCCGCAGGCTCCATCTGGTCGATTCCCTGGGCAATTCTGCACGATCGCGGTTGGATAGAAATCGGCGAAACATTTCGTATGCGAACCTCATATCCAATACTTCCCTGGATTGGCGTTATTTCGCTTGGCTACGCGGCTGGAGCGCTATATCGGAAAGACCTCTTTCCGCTTCAGCGCCAGAAAGCCCTGCTCGCTCTAGCTGGCATCACGCTAACGCTGTTCTTCGTGCTGCGCAGCATCAATTTGTATGGTGATAAACCTTGGCAGCAGAGTGAAACCATCGCGCAGACACTTATGAGCTATTTCAACATCACGAAATACCCTCCGTCGCTGCTGTTCCTCTGCCTGACGCTCGCTATTGGGTTGTGCCTGCTTGCGGTGTTTGAACGTCAACAGCAAAAGCGTTGGCTTGTTGTGTTAGCAAGCTTCGGCGCTGCGCCGATGTTTTTCTACCTACTGCATCTGTATGTTTTAAAAGGCATGTATTTAACTGCGGTAGCAATCTGGGGAAAAAATCAGGGGGCGTGGTTCGGCTTTTCCGCCGTCTGGCAACTGTGGGCGTGTACTCTGGTGCTGATGGTCGTGCTGTTTTCACCCGTTCGGGCGTTTGCACGCTTAAAAGCCCGTCGCAGAGACATCCGCTGGCTCAAATATTTCTAACCGTTATCCGTTGCTGCCCCTTTCTTATGACGATAAGAAAAGGGCAACGCCGTCTTCTGACACTATTTCTACGACTTACCGCCGCTCGTTCGGCGCTGTAACTGATCGCGCAGATTCGGTGGTGTGCCTTTAATCGTCAACGTATCCGTCGCGGGGTCCCAGAAAATCCGCTCGCCGAGTAGCAACGCATCAAAATTCAGGCTAATACCGCCGCCGCTGCCAGCAAATTTGGTCAACTGGCGCAGTGTCCCGCGATCGGCAGGGAAACTCTCTTCCAGCTCATACCCCTGATCGGCTGAAAACTGCTGAAAGGTTTTCTCGCCCAGCGGTGGCAGTTCCTGCGACAGCGACGCCAGCTCAATTTCCTCGCCGGACTGTAACTGCTCATTACAGTAGCTATACACCTGCTGGCGATAATTCTGGCGCTCGTTTTTATCTAACTGCGCTTCGTCACAATACTCATCGACCGCTTTCAGCAAGCCACGGTTTTGTGCTTTAGTGTCCAGCCCTTCTGACGCGGCCAGAAAATCCATGAAGAAGTCAGACACTTTGCGCCCAACACGGCCTTTTAGGAACGTCAGATAGCGTGTAGATTCTGGATTGGTTTCCCATTCCGTCAAATCGATACGCGCAACGATATCGGCATGATTGATATCCAGATAGTGCGTAGTGCTGATATCCAACTGCTCATTAACCCGCATGCTGTTGCAGCTATTAAGCACCGATATCAATAAATATTCGACCGCCAGATAACGATACTGACAGAACAGCACGATACCGCCTTCAGCAAACGGATACTTCGCCAGTTCGTCACGCAGTCGCCCTGTCGCAGCACGTGAGAAGCTCAAAAAGTCCTCATCTCCTTTGCGACAAGCGCGAAGCGCATCCGCCAGCTCGCTCTGCTCATTAAACAGCCCGTAGGCCTTACTCTTGGCGCTGTAAACACGATGCAGTTCCGCCATCATTTCTTCGACTGCCGCGTTAGTCGACAGCAGGGAATCACGCAACACCATTTCTAGCGTTTGTTCGTCACGTTTAATTAGTTGATGCAGGGCAATCTGGGCGATATCCAGACTCATGATAAACTCTCCTTTTAGCAAGGCGCGTATTCAAGCATTGATACGAGCAGGCCGCAATACATAAAGCGGCTGTCACATCTGTACGCGCTAAGCGTCTACACTAGTTGTTATTGGTGGAATCACATCAGTGATAAAAATGCATTAATGATAAAAGTGCGGAAAAGCATAAGCCTATACGGTAAGATAAGCGACTTTACCTGCTTGAGATACGCCATTTTATGCCACAATCATCCCGTTATAGTGACGAACACGTTGAACAACTGCTTTCTGAGATGGTCAATGTTCTGGAAAAGCACCACGCCCCGACCGATCTTGCGTTGATGGTGCTCGGTAACATGGTGACGAACCTGATTAACACCAGCATCGCGCCAGCACAACGTCAGATTCTGGCGCGTTCTTTCGCTGAAGCCCTACAGGCTTCGATTAAAAAAGCCGATAAAGCTCACTAAGTTTTGACCAACGAATGGTAACCAACCGTCAGCGCTACCGCGAAAAAGTCTCCCAGATGATCAGTTGGGGACACTGGTTCGCCTTATTCAACATTTTGCTCACCTTGGGGCTGGGTAGCCGCTACCTGTTTGTTGCCGATTGGCCGATCTCCCTGTTCGGCCGAATTTATGCGCTGGTTAGCTGGCTCGGTCATTTTAGTTTTATCGTCTTTGCCGCCTATCTGCTGATCATCTTTCCGCTCACGTTTATTGTGATGTCACAGCGCCTATTACGGTTCCTGTCTGCGGCGCTGGCAACGGCTGGGCTAACAATACTGTTAGTGGATGTTGAAGTCTTTACCCGTTTTCATCTGCATCTTAACAGCACCGTTTGGGAACTTGTCGTCAACCCAGGCCAAGGGGAAATTGCGCGCGACTGGCAGTGGATGTTTATCGGCATTCCATTGATTTTCATGGCAGAGATGCTATTTGGCACTTGGTGCTGGCAAAAATTACGCAGTCTGAATCGCCGTCATTTTGGCAAGCCGCTGGCGGGCGTTTTCATCTCGGCGTTCTTCGCATCACACCTGATGTATATCTGGGCCGATGCAAATTTCTATCGCCCGATTACCATGCAGCGCGCCAACCTGCCGCTATCTTATCCCATGACGGCACGACGGTTTCTGGAAAAACATGGCCTGTTGGATGCGCAAGAATATCAGCGTCGACTGTCACAGCAGGGTAATCCTGAGGCGATAACGGTCGAGTACCCGCTCAATAACATCACCTTCCGCGATAGCGGGAGTGGCTATAACCTGCTGATGGTGATGATCGACGATACGCAGCCTGACGCGATACAAAGCCGTATGCCGAACCTATCGCGTTTCGCCTCAGAAAATGTGCGCTTCAGCGATCATTATGATTCAGGTTCTCAACCAGACGCCGCCTTGTTTAATCTATTTTACGGCCTTTCGACGACCTATATGGATGGCATCCTGAGTGCGCGGAAACCTTCCGCGTTAATCGCTGCATTAAGCCAGCAGGGCTATCAGTTTGGGCTATTTTCGTCGAACGGCTTCAACAGCCCGCTCTATCGTCAGGCACTGCTTTCTGATTTCTCCTTGCCCGCGCCACAACAACAAAGTGGCGACGCCATCATCGCGCAATGGCAGGAATGGCTCAATCTCGATAATAATCCAGCGCCTTGGTTCTCTTATGTTGAGCTGAACAGCGCTCCGCAACACGCTTCCAGCAAAGATGTAGATCCAAGCAACCGGATAAATATTCAGGATGTTGACCGCCAGATTGGTCAAATCATTCGTACTTTGCAGGAAAAGAACGTTCTGGATAACACCGTCATCATCGTGACAACCGCACAAAACCAGAATGCCAATACCAGCAACGCAACCCGTTTCGCACGGACACAATGGCAAACACCGCTTATTGTTCACTGGCCGAATACGCCTGCGCAGATCATTACGAAAATGACGGACAATAAAGACGTCATGACTACACTGATGCAGCGTCTACTCCATGTTAAAAACAACACGGAGGATTATTCACAAGGCGAAGACCTGTTTTCTGCCCAACGACGCTATCCGTGGCTGATTAACGGCAACGGCGGCACGCTACTGATCACGACACCGGAACAGATCATCGTGTTGGAAAACAACGGCAACTACCAGGCTTACGACATAGCGGGAAATCGGCTGAATGATGAAAAACCGCAGCTTGCTCTACTCTTACAGGTACTAACGAACGAAAGGCGCTTTATTGCTAACTAACTGCTTAAATCTAAAGCAGTCGTTCCATCTGACTATTGCAATAAAGTCAGGAAAATGTAGTATAAATGCCCATAGCATCGGCACGTAGCGCAGCCTGGTAGCGCACCGTCATGGGGTGTCGGGGGTCGGAGGTTCAAATCCTCTCGTGCCGACCAAATACATATTCGGTAAGTATCGTTTACTACCGGAAACCCCACAGAAACCCGCATTCTCACTGAGTTTGCGGGTTTTTTGTTGCCTGTTATCTATCGGGATACCCCGTTTACAGCCGGAAAGTTTAGTTATACGCTTAGTTATACCGCCCCATATAACTACAAAAGCGTATAACTACGATGGCTCGTATAACTACCCCACTGACCAATACCGAGATCAAAGCCGCCAAACCTGCCGAAAAGGAATACACGCTACAGGACGGGGATGGGTTGTATCTGCTGGTGAAACCGAGCGGCTCTAAAATCTGGCGCTTTAATTATTACCGCCCTGATACGAAGAAACGTGCATTAATCAGCTTTGGTTCATTCCCTGCAGTTTCTTTGGCCGAAGCCCGACAGCGGCGTGAAGCAGCAAAGGCGCTGATAAGTAAAGGCATCGATCCGCAATTCCACCAGCAACAGCAACGCGAACAAGAGCAAGCCATCAACCTGAACACGTTCGCCAAAGTTTCCGCCGACTGGTACGAAGTGAAAAAGTCTCAACCGCTGGCCGAGAATACCGTTAAAGATATCTGGCGTTCGCTGGAAAAACACGTGTTCCAGTTCATCGGAACCCTACCGATCACCCAGCTTACCGCACGTCACTTCATCACCGCACTGGAACCGATACAGGCCAGCGGCAAACTGGAAACCGTCAAGCGGGTAATTCAGCGAATTAACGAGATAATGGATTATGCGGTTAACTCTGGGTTGATTCCCGCGAACCCCGCCACCAAGATCCGCAAAGCCTTTCAGACGCCGGTGAAAACCCATATGCCGACCATTCGGCCAGAGGCATTACCTGGCTTGATGAAAACGCTATCGGTCGCCAGCATTGAGTTACAGACCCGCTTATTGATTGAATGGCAGCTACTCACCGTTACCCGCCCTGCCGAAGCCGCTGAAAC
>NZ_RJTN01000005.1:130952-220400 GCF_005497185.1 Pectobacterium polonicum
GTTATTCCCCTACCCCCGCAGGCATTAGCTATTCTGGACGCCATGAAGCCCATCAGCGGACACCGTGAATACCTGTTTCCTTCCAGTAAAGACCCTAAGCAGCCGATGAACAGCCAGACCGCTAACGCCGCATTGCGCCGTATGGGTTACAAAGGTGTGCTGGTGTCTCATGGCCTGCGCGCCATCTTCAGCACCGCCGCCAATGAAGAAGGCTTCCCGCCAGATGTGATTGAAGCAGCCCTCGCCCACGTAGACACCAACGAAGTGCGCCGCGCCTATAACCGATCCACTTATCTGGAACAGCGCAAAATATTGATGTGCTGGTGGGGGGAATTTGTTGAAACAGCCGCAACGGGAAAAGTGATGGCGTCGGAAGGAGCCAGAGGTTTACGCGCAGTTAATGGCTGACACTGTATTTACATATGGGGCAATAAACGGAACCAGAAAAACACGCGGAATAAGAATGAATTTTTTCATAAACTGATTGCAAAACAGCGTTCAATCACCAGAATCATTTATTTGAGTAAGTGATTCTGGATTTTTTCACTTTCTCTATCCCTGAAACTCGAATTATTTAGCTCATATCATTATTCCAAAAATTTACTTACCTTCCAATTTTAAACCTTAATTATCATACACCGCCCTATAGAACCGTTTAACTATCTGCACTGACCGGACAACGCCGGTTTCATTGGAGATAAACACGTATGAACCTGTTAGACAGAAAAATCCTGTTAAAGAAAGAAGTGAAAGCCATTCTGCGCGTTAGTTCAGACAGCAGCTTTCAGGAAATGATCAATGCCGGAGAATTCCCCAAAGGATTTCGAGTTGGCTTACGGCGCGTAGGCTGGTTCGAGGATGAAGTTAGCGATTGGTTAAAGCAACGTATTGCCGAACGTGACCAGCAAACCGAAACCGTATAAGCCGACACCTTCATTTTTATTGCCGCGATAGCGGCATATCGGAATCAAAAAATATGATGATCCAAAAATCTGGCACTGGCTGGAACGGGCATTGCTACGCCCAAAATCAGCACATCAGCTATTTAGAAAAACGCTCAAATCACGGTTTTGATTTATCGTCTTTTTCCGCTTCTAACTTACGCCCGCAGGCTTCCAATACCCACGCAGAAAAATTAGCGTTGGGATTGTCTACTTTTTCACGCGCTACGCTGGCATCAATTTCATCAATCAGTTCGTGTGGGAAACGGATTCCCTTTTTAGTGGATTTACTATTGTTATTACCTGTAGCCATGCCTAACTCCGTTAAAGACACTGACGGTACTCTGCCTGAAAAATTGAAATTTAAAGCACTTGACGTGTGCGCACACCAAGAATTATCCTGTATGCACACCTTGATTGAATTCAAGGTTAACATAACGAAGCCCGGCAGTGCAGCAACACGTACCGGGCTTCTGACCACAGCGTTAAAAGGAGTAACGTCATGGCTGATTCACAGTCTACCCAAACTCGCCTTAAATTTCAGTATCGCTTTCTGGTACTGCCCTACTCTCCGCAGGCAAAAACGTTTTGTCGCCTATCCGTTGAAGCCTATTCAGAGCAGGAAGCACGGCAAATGCTGTCTCCGTGTTTCACATTCGCTTTCGCTGCTCGCCTTCCCGTTCAAGAGGTGCGCCATGTTTGATAAAACTCCGCTGGAACAGGAAGAACTGATCGATCAGTGCCGTGCGCTGGCTTATGCCATCGTGGAGTTAAGGGAGCCGCAAGCAAAAGAGATCCTGATGTTCATTCTTGCCGAACGGCTTGATGCGCTCCACCGTGCGCCGGAGGACGAGGCAGCATGAGCAACACGTTTATTCAAGACGTGCGGACAAAAGCCAACGGCCATTGGGAGGGGATTTTGCAGCGGTTAGGCATCCCAACCAATCGGCAGGAAAGTGAATGTCCCAACTGTGGCGGGAATACCCGCTACCGTTTTGACGATAAAGAAGGTCGTGGCACCTATTTTTGTTCTCACTGCGGCGCAGGAACCGGACTGGATCTGGTGATGAAAGTGAATAAGTGCGATGCGTGGCAAGCAGCGGAACGGGTCGCCGAGGTGCTGGCGCTTCCGTTGCCAGTCGTTCCCCCCGCCAGTGAAAAGCCTGATCATCGTCTGATTGCCGAGCGGGTAAATTCGCTGGTGGCGAAAGCGGTATCGGGTCAATCTGACTATCTGCTGAATAAGGGGCTGCAACGCCCCTCACTACTGCTGGATGATGGTTCCCTGTTGCTGGCGCTGCAAAACATGAACGGCACCACCACCGGCGCACAGCTCATCAAACCTAATGGCGAGAAAAAGCTGATTGCCGGTAGCCGCAAGAAAGGCGCATTCATTCCCGTTAGTACCCTACCTGAACACGCGGACACGGTGATCATTGCCGAAGGTTACGCCACAGCAATTACGGCATCGTTACTGATACAGGGTGTCGCTATCAGCGCGTTAGATAGCGGGAATCTGATTCACATTGCACGATCTTGCCGTGCTGTCTGGCCGGACGCCAAAATCATCCTTGCTGCGGATAACGACAGCAAATCCGATGGTAGTAACACTGGAAAAATCGCGGCTGAAAAAGCGGCACAGGCGGTAAACGGTTGGGTGGCGCTCCCGCCGACAACTGAAAAAGCCGACTGGAATGATTACTACCAGCAACATGGCGCGGCGGTATCCATATCGGCCTTTGCCGCCTCACTTTATCAGCCAGGACAAAAACCGCTGCCGTCTTCCAATTCCCCCTTAAAACCTTACGCAGACATTCGTCATGGCGGGCTGTATTGGGTAGAGCCGAAGACTGACCATGACAGCGGCGACATTATCGAGCGTGAAAGCTGGCTGTCTGATCCTATTACGGTGGCGGGGATTGGATCGGATGAGTCAGAGCGTTATCTGGTTCTAAGTTGGACGCCAAGCGGTGAAAGCCAGCCCCGTACCGAAGCGATTCCAATGCGAGATATTGGCGAACGTGAAGGCTGGGCGCGATTACGTGCGGGTGGATTGGCAGTCACGGCCAAAGGCGGGTTACGGGCAATACTGGCCGATCACTTGTGTCGCAGTCATGCAGGTTGTCGCTGGTCAATCGCCAGCGCGACCGGCTGGCAGCATGGCGCTTACCTGATGCCGGACGGTTCTGTTATCGGCACACCGAGCATTCCTGTCTTGTTCAACGGTAAATCGGGTGCCGCCAGAGGTTATGCCACCAGCGGAACGGCGCAAAGCTGGTGCGAAAACGTCGCAGCGCTGGCACAGGGGAATCCCTCCATGATGTTGGGGATCGCCTGCGCCTTTGCTGCGCCGCTCATTGGGCTGGTAAACGCGGACGGGTTCGGCGTCCATCTGTTTGGCGGTTCCTCTGCGGGTAAAACCACAACCGGCAATATCGCCTCTTCTGTCTATGGTGATCCTAACACGCTTAAACTAACGTGGTATTCCACCGCACTAGGACTGGTGAACGAAGCCGCCGCCCACAATGACGGCTTTATGCCGCTGGATGAAATCGGGCAAGGCAGCAATCGCAAAGCCGTGGCCGATGCCGCCTATGCGTTGTTTAACGGCGTGGGTAAAATTCAGGGAGCCAGAGAAGGCGGCAACCGAGAGCTAAAACGCTGGCGGGCAATGGCGTTCAGTACCGGCGAGATCGATCTGGAAAGCTATATCCGCGCTGACGGTGGACGGGTAAATGCTGGTCAATTGGTGCGCCTGCTGAATGTCCCGATCACCAAAGCGACGGTATTTCATAGCTATCAGGATGGCAAAGCCCATGCTGACGCGATCCGTGATGCCAGCAACGCGCATTATGGCGCGGTTGGCCGGGCGTGGATTGTTCACCTCTCCAGCCAGAAAGAAAACGCGCTGACAACCTACCGCGAAACAGAGCGGCGCTGGTTGTCACTGTTACCCGATGATGCCAGCGAACAAGTGCGGCGTGTAGCATCACGTTTTGCTGTATTGGAAACCGCTTTATTACTTTCGGCCTCTTTTACTGGCTGGACGGTTCAGGAATGCCACGATGCGTTACAGCATAGCTTCTATGCCTGGGTAAATGAATTTGGCATGGGCAACCGTGAGGCCAAAGCCTGGGTAGAACAGGCCGACACCTTTTTGCACCAGTTTGGCTATAGCCGTTATTTACCGCATCCCAATCCTGATCCGCGTGATTTACCCATCAAGGATTTGGCAGGGTATCGGGTGAAAAAGCCAGGAGCCGATACGCTGGTGTTTCACACCTTCCCCGCCGTATTCAATAACGAGATTGCCACTGGTGCCAATGCCGCTGCGTTTGCGCAGGTGCTGGCCGATGCCGGAATGCTGGACAAACCCGCCAAAGGCATTACACGTAAATCACTGCGCATTGACGGTAAGCAGCCGCGCTTTGTGGTGCTCATGACGCTCGACGACGAGGAAGAGTAAATCTCGCGTAAGGTAAAATAAGGTCGGTTCGGTAGGTTCAGTCGGTTCATTATTTTAATACATTGATTTATGGCTATTTTTATTTGAATAGTGAACCGACTCTGAACCGACTTTAGCCATTTTGAACCGACCTAACCAAATGCCTCTTTTCTGGCTTGCTTGATGAACCGACTTTCACACCGCGTGAACCTACCCCTAGGTCGGTTCAATTCTGAAAGTAATCACTTTATCTATCAACAAGTTGACTACGTGAACCGACTGAACCTACCGAACCGACCCACTTTTGCTTATCTATAAGCATTTGCGCACACCATAATCATGATGGGTTGAACCATTGCCAGCGTGAAAGTGCGCAAAACGAAACTGAGTGGTTACGGAAAAATTCGCAATGTGGTTCACAGTTTGGTACGCAGTGGTACGCATTACTGTGCGAACTGCGTACCACGCTGCAACCCGTACCACGCCTCATTTTATTCAATTTGAAATCAATTTTTTGGTCGGTACGCATGTATCGAAATGCTAAGGTTTTTTGGGATGTCGGAACGGCGGGAAACGGTGTGGGGAGTGAGGCTAAAATAGTAAACCATGGGCAACCTCAATCTATGACCAAAAAATTACTGAGTTTAGGTTCTGCTGAGAGTTTCTTTAGGTGTATTTGCCTCGGCTAGGTCTAACCATAGGCTACTGCCAGACGCAAGATATTGCTGACACAACTGTGTTTATGATAAAGAGATAGCTCAACACTTAGTGGATGAATAAAAATATAGATAACCACTAACAAAAAAGGCTCCTCAAGGGAACCTCTTTCTTAATAAGAAAACACATCAGATCGGTTTTGCTACGATTTTCCCAGCTTGCTCAGCTTTCTTTTTAGCAATAAGAAAACGCTGAAGCATCTCATTTTTCTGTGCTTTGATTGCATCGTAGTCAATATTCAGGTTCATTTTCTCAGTTTTCCGTTCGTATAACATAACAAGCCCCTTCTATATGAGATGCAAGGTTCTTGGATTTGGAATACCTAAGCACTAATCTAGTATAAATTTTTCTTAGGGATTCACTGTACGCTTGAAAAGTCAAAATTTGTATGGATTCAGTTTCAGCTATCTTTAAAATGATGTCAACCAACGTAGTGTAAAGATAACGAGCTTCTACCGCAGTTAGATCTGGCGCACCGGGCGGCTTATCAAACATCGTATCACATTCTTCGTTATCTTCAGCATCTACATTGTAGAAGCTAACAACGCTAACAGTAAGTGTGGCGAGTTCATCACCATAAAGATCTGTCAAAAGTTTGCTGTTGCCTTCTTTACAAAAGACTAAACGGAGGGTTATTTGCCTAGTAACATCGCCAGAAAAGGTAAAGATCACATCCGTATATCTATACACTTCAAAACCTTGCAGTTCATTATGCTTGAACTTGTATGAGTTACCCGCCATCCAAACGTCCCACTATAAGATTATGACCGATATCTTACAGTAAAATTTATATAAGCATTAGATATCAGAGAGAATTTTAAGGCATTTTTCAAATCTAACATTGAGAGTACTGAGCTATTCGAAACATACTAAATGAGCATTGAATCACAGACCAGAAGACATGATCCTCAACTACTTCACTGTTGGCTGGATGACGCCCACTTTTGCGGTAAGTTCAACTGGTCGATCACTTGTTTCCCTATCTGCCAACAACTACAATGTATACAAAACACACAACGTAGTGAGGTGAGAATATGGGCGTCATGTCCGTTCGCTTAAATGATGAAACAACCGCGCAACTTGATGCGCTGGCTAAAGCCACGGGGCGTACCCGCTCTTTTCTGGCCGGGCAAGCCATTGAAGACTACCTTGCGCGGGAAGCCTGGCAGATAGCAGAGATCGAGCAAGCTATAAAAGAGGCTGATGCGGGTGATTTTGTCTCATCAGATGAGATGAACAATCTCTTTAAAAAATTAGGTACGGCAAGACATGGAAATTAAATGGCTGCGTAAAGCCGCGGCCAATTTGGAAGCCGAGTACCTCTATATCGCGCAGGACGATCCACAAGCTGCCAGCCAATTCGTAGATGAAGTCCAAAGGTTGACGGAATTACTACCGCAACAGCCAGCAATGGGAAGGCCAGGCCGTGTGCCAGGGACGCGTGAGCTGGTGTTAACGCACTATCCCTACATCATCCCCTACCGTGTGAAAGATAACATGCTCCAGATTCTGCGCATCTTTCATACGCACAGACGTTTACCGTCAAAATGGTGAACAACCTTTAACGAACGTACATCCATCAACTAACCTCCACGCAGTCATGAAAGACAACAAAAAACACAACCAACAATCAAGATCATCTAGCTGGGGAGGAAAACGCACCGGTGCAGGCGCTCCAATTGGTAACACCAATGCAGTGAAACATGGGGAACGCAGCCGCCAGGCATTCTTTCCTTTGGCGGGTGATGATGGGCGATTCACGCCGTTGCAATTACTGCGTGTAAGAAACCTACTCCTTGCTGAACGTGTCGGCGAGTTGATGCACAGATCTCTTTCTTTGGGTACAGCCGAGTGGCGCGAGTTTATGTTGCTCGATGGGATTTTATGGCAACACACCCGAAAAATGATGGTATTAGAGCTTCGCCAGGCAAAAGCAAACCATGCATCATAATCAAAGATATTTTGACAATACGAAACGCAGTTCACGCCAATTACTTTCATAGCCAGGAACACCAGCATCTTTCAATGACGCAATCAGTTCATCAAAATCAACACCTGTAATCCTTATCTGCTGATCGTTGTTTTTGGCAACCGCGACGACCTGCTTTTGTGAATCGTCAAAACTAACTTCAATATGCCAGCCGTTTTCCATGTTGTAGCCAATGCACATAAACACCTCAAATTCAGATAACATGCGACCAAATGCTATATGCTTTTAATCAGCCACACACTGTATCAGAAGCAACGCCGCCCACGAATCATGTAACCAAAGATAACAGTTGGCTGATTCTGTTAGGGGTTACTAAGCGATAAAATCGTACTCACCACCGTCATTTTTCAGGATGACTTTTCGTTTTAGTTATACGTTTAGTTATATTAATAAAAATTAAATCACAGAATAAACAACAAAAACAAATATTTATAACACAAATTCAATTTCTCTCGTTCAAAGCCCCTCACAAACACGGAAGTCAAAGCTGCTAAAGCAATAGACAAAGAATTGTCGCTACATGATGGTGGCGGGCTGCTATTGTTCGTCAAACCTTCCGGCACAAAGACATGGCGTTTTCGCTATTACCACCCACAGACTAAAAAGCGCACTACGTTGACGTTTGGCAGCTATCCGGCAATTTCTTTAGCTGATGCCAGACAAATGCGGGAAGCAGCCAAAGCTCTCTTAGAAAAAAGCATCGATCCACAGTTCCACCAGCAACAGCAGCGCGAACAAGAACAAGCCATCAACCTGAACACGTTCGCCAAAGTTTCCGCCGACTGGTACGAAGTGAAAAAGTCACAACCACTGGCCGAGGACACCATTAAAGATATCTGGCGCTCGTTGGAAAAATACGTCTTCCCGTTCATCGGAACCTTACCGATCACCCAGCTTACCGCTCGTCACTTCATCACCGCGCTGGAACCGATACAGGCCAGCGGTAAATTGGAAACCGTCAAGCGGGTAAGCCAGAGAATTAACGAGGTGATGGATTATGCGGTTAACTCTGGGCTGATTCCCGCGAACCCCGCCGCCAAGATCCGCAAAGCCTTTCAGACGCCGGTGAAAACCCATATGCCGACCATTCGGCCAGAGGCATTACCTGGCTTAATGAAAACGCTATCGGTCGCCAGCATTGAGTTACAGACCCGCTTATTGATTGAATGGCAGCTACTCACCGTTACCCGCCCTGCCGAAGCCGCTGAAACCCGCTGGAGCGAGATAAACCTTACAGATAACACCTGGACGATCCCCGCTGGCCGTATGAAGATGCGTCGTGATCACATTATTCCCCTGCCCCCACAGGCATTAGCTATTCTGGACGCCATGAAGCCCATCAGCGGACACCGTGAATACCTGTTTCCATCCAGTAAAGATCCCAAGCAGCCGATGAACAGCCAAACCGCTAACGCCGCATTGCGCCGTATGGGGTACAAAGGCGTACTGGTATCCCACGGCCTACGCGCCATCTTCAGCACCGCCGCCAATGAAGAAGGCTTCCCGCCAGATGTGATCGAAGCTGCCCTCGCCCACGTAGACACCAACGAAGTGCGCCGCGCCTACAACCGTTCCACCTATCTGGAACAGCGTAAAGTCTTGATGTGCTGGTGGGGGGAATTTGTCGAAACAGCCGCAACGGGGAAAGTGATGGCATCGGAAGGAGCCAGAGGTTTACGCGTCGCCAACGGCTGATACTGCGTTTATATACAGTTAATTATTAATTCCTGTTAATTGCCCTCCTAAAATGTCGTTATCCGGTACAAACCGAAAGAAACCCACACTGTTTACCAGCCCCTTTATATAGGAGCTGTGCTATTTGGCATACCAGTCGAGGGACTATGCTGAAAATAGCTGGACAGAACATTGAAGGCTATGTTGCGTGCGCAGCAATTCAGACAAATTTTAGAGATAGAGCAAGCTATTAAAGAATCAGAGGCCGGTGATTTTGTCTCACCAGATGAAATGTGCAACCTGTTTAAAAAGTTAGGTACGGCAAGAGATCGAAATTAAATGGCTACGTCACGAAACAGTCCGTTGGCAACACCAATAGGTAGAACAGCAACTACCGGGCAATCTTTTCTTTGGCTGGTGATAATGAGCAATTCGCGCCACTGGAATGACTCTCATGGAATAAGAATGATATTATCAAGGCCAGACAATACTGACCGCAAATGGCATAGGCGTTAACCCCGAGGACTACTGATGAACAATGAAATACCACTTAAATATTATGACATCGCTGATGAATATTCGACGGAATCTGCGGAGCCAGTGAGCGAGTCAGAACGTGAATCTCTGGCTCGCTATTTCCAGTTGCTGATCACCCGCTTAATGAATAACGAAGAAATCAGCGAGGATTCGCAGAGAGAGATGGCCAGTGAAGCAGGCATAGACGGGCGACGTATTGATGAGATAGCGATGTTTCTGAATCAATGGGGCAATGAGTAGTTTTTAAAAAGGTACAACGTCGCGATGTTCTGATCGTACCTTTAGCACCCAAAAATCCAGGCACTGCTCACGGACGGATAGTGCCCAACGCTGAATGTATATCCCATATTGAAGTCAGCTCATGCCGATCGCTGATAGCCCCGCCAAACTCAAGCAATACAGTCATCAATTCCTGCCATCTGGTACAGCCTCAAAAATTACAGGTATAATCCCACACATTATTCAACTGGTTTAGAAACGAAGATGACAAAACTCACCTTACAAGAGCAGATGCTAAAAGCTGGATTAGTCACCAGCAAAAAAATGGCCAAAGTCCAAAGAACAGCTAAAAAATCACGAGTTCAGGCTCGTGAGGCAAGAGAGGCTGTAGAAGAAAATAAAAGGGCACAACTTGAGCGTGATAAACAGCTAAGCGAACAACAAAAACAAGCGACGTTATCTAAAGAATATAAAGCTCAGGTTAAGCAGCTCATTGAAATGAATAGAATCATCATTTCAAAAGGCGATATTGGCTTTAATTTCACAGATAATAATTTAATTAAAAAAATAGATGTGGATAAGCTGACTCAAGCTCAGCTGATTAGCGGTCGTCTCGCCATCGCGCGTTTGGTTCTCGATAGCAGTGGTGAAAGTGAATACGCTATTATCCCCGCGATTGTAGCCGATAAAATTATGCAACGAGATGCGGACAGCATTGTATTGAATAGTGCGCTTAGTCAGGAAGAACAAGACGAAGAAGATCCCTATGCTGATTTTAAAGTACCCGATGATTTAATGTGGTAATCAACGTCTTACAAATACTTAGGAATGAAAAGTCCCTCAGGGCTTTTCATTCAGATGTTATGTTCAGTCAGCCAATGAAAAGCGCAGGGGTATCCTAGATAGTCGCCGACACGGTTAGCGTTTCCGCCACTGTGAACGTAGCGTTTTACTCTCCATCGCTTATATCGTCATAGCCCCCTCGCATACCAGAAATTTATCGTCCAGACTTAAATCAAAGGCGTAGTCTACGCAGGAAATGTGTTTTACACTGCGCGTTGCAAAAATTGAGTAGATAAACGATTAAGTAGGCGGTAATGGCGATGAACGGAACGATCACAACCTGGTTTAAAGATAAAGGTTTTGGATTTATCAAAGATGAAAACGGTGATAACCGTTATTTTCATGTGATTAAAGTCGCCAACCCTGATCTGATTAAGAAAGATGCGGCGGTGACCTTCGAACCTACCACGAATAACAAGGGCCTATCAGCGTATGCTGTGAAAGTTGTGCCGGAAAGTAAATACATCTATATCGCAGGCGAGCGTTTAAAGCTCACGTCGCTCAAGTCTTTCGTGGTCTACAGCGAAGAAGTGCCTGCCGATACCCGTATTGATAAAGACAATGTGGTGCTGTCTGTGGGTGTACTGATGAATAGCATCAGACCGAAATCAAGCGCTAAACCTGGTGAAATGCGCTCGCTGAAAAAACTGGCGATCACCACCTTCCAGGGAACGACGTTAATTTTCTCGGAAGATGAGATAGATGTAGATGCCACGGTGAAACAGCTCAAGATGTGAAATAATTAAGACTGCTCCTGTGCCGAAATCCTGCACCATTATTCATAAGCAAGATTTCGGCATCGCTAACTGACTTCAGTACGCTGTCATATGCCGTTCTTTCACAAACGCCGCCAGCAATCACAAGTCAGTCCATTTAGGTATTACGTTGTGCATCATGCTAGTTCGATTGAATGATGAAACAACCGCACAATCTCTCTCCGCAGCACCACGTTAGCCCATGACATCAATCCACAACGAACAGCTTAGCGCCGGTTTCGGTGTAGGAACGATGCGCTTCCGCATGATCTGCGACCTGATAGCTCATTCCAGGTTTGAGAACAAAAACACGACCATCATCTAATTCCGTATGAAGTTCGCCTTCAAGGCACAGCAGGACATGTCCTTTTGAGCACCAGTGATCGGCCAGATAGCCGGGCGTATATTCAACAATACGAACGCGGATATTATCAAAACGCTGCGTCCGCCAATATGCGATCCCCGACTCTCCCTTATGCTCAGTCGGTTCTATTTGTGACCAATCAGTTGTATCAAACGGAATGTTCTTCATGTCCATATTACTGCCCTCTTTAACGTTGTTAGTTAACACTCCGCTTACTATCCCGGCAAATCAGCGTTTGGCAGCACGGTTCCACGGCATTTTCATTAACAACCTTGCCATGCCGCAAAAGCCTGTAACCCCTGCAAACAGCAACCCCGCCCCCACAAATCCAGAGAGCAGAAAGAAAGCGCTGTTGACGCTGTACCCCAGTAATACACCACTCAGAATAAGGACGCCAGCGGCGATTTGAACCTGACGCATGACGTCAATTGGCTGTTTATTATTGATTTCTGTCGGAAAACCCGCCTTTTTCCAGGCAGTCATTCCACCATTAAGTAAAAAAACTGTTGCCGGAAACGCAGACTGCATCAGAATCTCAGCATTCTGTGCTGAACGCATACCAGACAAACAATGGAAAATTATAGTTTTCCCTTCCCTATCTTCTTCAGGAAGTGCATATCCCGCCGCGGGATTAAGCGGGTGCAACCTCGCCTGTGCGATGTGCTCGCGAGCGTACTCTTCCGGCTGACGAATATCGATGAGTATCGCGCCTTCATCTACTAGTCGGTGAGCCTGTATGGGTGAAATAGCAAGTGGTGTTGACATGATCCTGATCCTCTTTTGAGCCGTTGAAACCCGTCATAATGCGTCACTCAGCGCGGTGTTCAGCCAGCAAGAAAGGTGATACCGCTGATTGTACGCGTGCCACTATTAATTTAGAAAAATCTAATTAAGTATAATCTAAATTAAATAATATGCGCATGCAATAACTTTCCATGCCGGGAAGGCAATCGAGGCTGGACATCGATTTCGCGGCTGATACTCTGTAAATAGGAACGCTATTTTAAAAACAGCCATGCTGCCGCGATCGCACAAAATAGAGAAGTGCACCGTGCAAAAATGATGCTATTTGCGAGCCATTCTATGGCTTTGTTTACTTTGCTGACTGGGAAACTTGAGATATCTCCAAGACCGTTTCATGAAAAAATTAAAAGATACAGACTGGTATAAAAAGCGTTACTCCAACCGCGTTCTCTTCTGGAGAGAAATTTCACCGCTCGCCTTCCCCATCTTTATTGAAGGCCTCTGCGTCGTGTTGATGGGGGTTTTCAGTACGTTTCTGGTCAGTTGGCTGGGGAAAGAGGCTATGGCCGCCGTCGGTCTGGCTGATAGCTTCAACATGGTCATCATTGCGTTCTTCACTGCGGTCGCATTGGGGACCGCAGTGGTTGTTGCTTTCAGCCTAGGGCAGCGCAATAGAAAGCAAGCGCGATCTGCCGCCCGTCAATCGATGTCATTGTTGGTTCTTTCATCATTTCTGTTGGTCGCACTGGTTGAATTCGCCGGTTCCACGATTATCGACTTGATTGCTGGGCAAGCCGATGAACAGGTGAAAGCACTGGCCCTCACATTCCTTCGCTGGACAGTGTGGGGATATCCCGCCGTCGCTGTCGCGCTAGTCGGCTGCGGCGCGCTCCGTGGCGCGGGCAATACTAAGTTGCCGATGGTCATTAATATTGGGATGAATATTCTTAATATTGCCATCAGTAGCCTGCTGATTTATGGCGCATTCTCCTGGAATGGCCTCGGTTTTATCGGTGCAGGCATCGGGATTACCATTTCACGCTATATTGGGGCGATACTCGTGATTCTGACGCTGATGCACGGCTTTAACGGTGCGTTGCGCATTCCCTTCAGGTCTTATTTTGCACCTTTTACCGTGTCGATTCTCTATGAAGTGCTCAGTATCGGGATTCCCGCCAGCATCGAATCAGTGATGTTTAACATCGGCAAGCTCATCACACAGCGCTTTGTGGCGGGCATGGGAACCGAAGTCATTGCAGGAAACTTTATTGCTTTCTCCATCTCGACGTTGATTAACCTGCCCGGTAATTCGCTCGGCGCAGCTGCCACGATCATCGTTGGTACGCGACTGGGAAAAGGTCAGATCATGCAGTCTACCCGCCAGCTAAAACACATTTTCTGGTTATCCAACATTGGGCTATGTGTTCTTGCCGTACTGTCGGTCCCCAGCGCCAGCTTTTTAGCGTCGTTTTATACCAATGAGCCGGAAGTGATCGAGGTGGCAAAACACCTCCTGTGGCTCAACGCGCTGTTTATGCCAATCTGGGCGGCATCGTGGGTATTGCCCGCTGGGCTAAAAGGCGCAAAAGATGCCAGCTACACCATGTGGGTAGCAATGGCAGGCATGTGGGGATGTCGAGTCATCGCGGGGTATATACTCGGTGTGATGCTCGGATTTGGCGTGATCGGCGTGTGGATGGGGATGTTCTTTGACTGGATTGTACGTGGGTTCTTCTATTACCGCCGACTGATGAGTGGCCGCTGGCTATGGCGTTATCGCTCGCCGGCTGATTCATGACAGCGAGCGGGGAAATCCGCTCGCGTACAACACAGTAACGAACTTAGCGACCTGGGTTTTTAAGCGGAGTAAAACGGGTCGCCATGATAATCAATATGACCACGCCAACCGTCATAATCATCCAGGCTTGTTCCAGACCCGCCGTATGCTGACGTATAAACCCGGCGAGCAGCGGCATTAAACTGGCGAGGATATAACCACCGCCCTGCACAAAACCCATCAGTGAACCGGTTTTATGCGGTTCTGTCACCTGATCCAATGCCACGATGAGTGACAATGGAAACAGCGCACCAATCCCAATCCCCAACATGATAATGATGGGGTACGTAAACGTCAGCGGTGCAACAATCAGCCCAATCATTCCCACCAGCATCACGATCAGGATAGGAAGCAGCAGCCTGCGCCGATCGGGAAAACGGTTGATAAATGTGGATACCAGCAGACCGGAAATCACTTCCGTCATCGTTAATCCGCCTAGCATCAGGCCACTTTGCGTCGCATTTACCCCTAGTTGCATGTAATACGGCGGCAGCCACGCCAGCACCAAAGTATACGCTCCCGTCCCAATGCCGAAGAATACCATCAGCAACCAGTCCATTCCGCTTCGGTACGTGGTTAAAACGCGCACGGCATCCTGTTTCACGGTATAGGCTCTAGGAATACATTTCCAAGCCACCGTCGCAACCAGCGCAACAATTCCCCAGCAGGCCAACGCACTTTGCCAACCCCACGCATTTGCCAGTGGAGAAACCGATGACGCCGCAAATGCCGCACCGGTCATAATCGCCGTGGTATAAAAGCCCATAAGAAGGCTGCTATGACGACCGAAATGGAGCTTGATAAACGACGGCACCAGCGCCTGAATCAAGGCAATCCCGATTCCAGCAAACGCCGCGCTAACCAACAGAGCGATACCGCTATTCAGCCACCAGCGAGCACTACACGCCAAGGCAATGACCACGATACCGAGTGTGATCCCGCGATACTCGCCGAGACGCGCCTGTAATTGCCCGCCATACAACGCGCACCAGCCCATAGCGAACACCGGAAGCGTAGTTAACATCCCGGCCATGCTGTCATCCAGACCCGTCGCAGCCTGAATCTGATTCAGCAACGGACCAATCCCCGCCAGAACAGGGCGTAAATTCAATCCCAACAGGATAATTGTGAAGAAAAGAAAAGCCCGCGCGCGGGCCGTCGATGTCACTACCATGTATAACCTCAATAGCTTGAACAAATCACTGCTGACTGATGATCATTATCTTCACACAAAGAATCTTAACGTCAAGATAAAATCTTCTAACAGACGAGCACTGCATACGATCAACGTGGGTAAGTGAATAGTGTTCGATTGGAAAGTTACTAATAAAATTCTGTAGGCAAAAAATCATAAAAAAATCCGCTCTAAAAAGAGCGGATTTTTTGACACAACTAACACCAACGCTGAGGGTAAAAAACCTATAGCGTTAGATTAGAAACGGTAACCTACGCCAACAGCCCAGGCACCAACGTCAACATTGCGGATACGGCTTTGTTCGTAACCAACATCCAGAGCTACATCTTGGATTGGGTTGAACTGAACACCAGCACCGTAGGTGAAGCCGTAATCGTCATTGCTGCTATTGTTCAAACCGTTAGTAGCGTTATTCGTTACTTTACCGTGGCTGAAACCAACCACACCGTACAGGCTTGCCCAGTCATTCAGACGATAAGCAGGACCAGCAGTGAAGCCCATGTATTGGCCTTTGTTGTAGTCACTGCCATCGCTACCATTTTTTTCCAGGTAAGTGAATGAGCTAATAACGCCCAGTGGGTTATTATCTTGCTCATAACGATATTTCAGGTTAAAGCCTTTAACTTTATTTTGTACGCCCTGAGCATCACCTTGAGCATAACCAGCAGTTACAGTGCTTTGACCAGCAAATGCAGAACCTGCGCCAACGGCTAATACACAAGCCAGAGCGGAAAGACACGCGATTTTTTTCATATTTACAGCCTCAAATTCATTTTATGAAAGACTAACTAACGCAGTAAATATAACAAAGAAGTGCGATGCTTGCCGCCCTATAAATATTTATCAATTAGGCTTTAGATGTAACAAATATTGTCAAATAGAAGCTATCATACTAATTACATTGAACTTTCCATTGTGACAGTTGGATTAAAAATAAATTCACCACAGGGCGGTAAAACAGACAATTCTTAATTTCCCGCTCAGTTTGTATGCTAATTGTATTGAATGAAAAAAAACCAGTTAAATGATGCGTAAATAAAGGTCAATAAAAGTCAATTCATACCAGACAAATTGTTTACAATTGGATATGATAGCAACAGAATGTTATACCTGTTTTTAAGGCCAAAAGAATGACCTTATTTCCCCACCGTTCATCATCATTCATCCCGGTATTGCTCATCATTATCTCGATGCTATCGATCCAAAGCGGAGCTGCTCTGGCCAAAAACCTGTTTCCGCTCATCGGTGCCACTGGCGTCACGGCGTTACGTCTGGGAATTGGGACGATCATTCTGTGCATCATTTTTAAACCATGGCGTATGCGCTTCAGTAGCAACCGTCTGCCGCTGTTGATTTATGGCATTACGTTGGGCGGTATGAATTTTCTATTCTATCTCTCGTTGCAGACGGTGCCGCTTGGCATTGCTGTCGCATTGGAGTTCACCGGCCCACTTGCCGTCGCTATGTTAGCCTCACGTCGGCCGATTGATTTTCTATGGGTCTGTCTTGCCGTTGCTGGGCTGTGGTTTTTATTACCGCTGGGCCACAATATCGGAAATGTTGATTTAACAGGTGCCGCCTACGCCATCGGTGCAGGCGCCTGCTGGGCGTTCTATATTCTATTTGGGCAAAAAGCAGGGGCAAATCACGGGCCAGGAACTGTTGCTATTGGCTCCTGTATTGCTGCACTGATCTTTTGCCCTATCGGTGCGTATTACGCGGAAAGCACGCTGTTTTCACTCACGATACTCCCACTCGGCATTGCCGTCGCTATTCTGTCCACCGCGCTGCCCTATTCTCTGGAAATGGTGGCATTAACGCGTCTACCCGCCAGAACGTTCAGCACGCTAATGAGTATGGAACCCGCGATTGCCGCCTTATCTGGGATACTCTTCCTCGGCGAACACCTCTCATTCATACAGTGGATGGCGCTGATATTTATTATCACCGCATCACTAGGCGCAACGTTGACAATAAAATCAGCAGAGGTACGAAAGGAAGAGAGAACTTAAATAGAATGCGTACTTATTTCCTCGGGAAAATGTTGCAGAAAAGTCTCACATTCCTGAGGTGAACGCAGAATGATAAAACGGATATGGCGATAGCGAGGGTCAGCTAAATCCGCCAGATACCGTTTTCGGTTTCTTGAATAGGTTTTTATCGTCCAGAGGATAATCGAATCTCGGCTAAAGAAACTGCGAATAAAGGACTCTTTATTGCCCGTTCCGCTCCAGAGCTCCTCTTTGTGCCATGCCCGAAGATAAGCGCGCCGCATCGCCTGAAAAAGCGTGCGGGTAAAACAGTAATCGACCCAAATCACGACATCAACATTGCGCCATTTAATATCTCGCGTTCGGTTATAGTTGCCATCCAGTACCCAACTGTCTGGCTCCAGCGCGTTTTCAAGCCGTTGAAAGAAGTCGGCATCCGTTCTTCCTTGCCAGTCGCTCAGCCAAAACAACGCATCCATTTCAACGTAGGGTACATCCAACTTCTCAGACAAACGACGAGCGAGCGTAGATTTTCCACTTCCGCTAGTACCAATAAGATTGATTCTCATTCTTCATAACGCCTTTAATAACACATTATATGCTTTAAGAAAAAACAAGAGAATAATAACTATTTTCACCTCAGTAGTAATGATATTTATCAATATGTGTACTTGTGTTGCATGGACAATATAAAATATTTCCATCACTCGTCATTTACACATTATTGATATCAGATAAATCCTGACTACAAATAGCCATAATATCGTTATGCTGTGGCTATTCATTTGATAGGCAATTCTTTTCAATATTACTTTTTATCGCTGTTATAATTAATCACGTTAAACAGTCAGATTATGAAATTAAAGAGAGGATAATATTATGTCTACTGCCAAACTCGTGAAATCAGCACCGTCCGAACTGCTTTACACTCGCAATGATTTGGACGATAGCGTTAAGACCTCGACGATCGCACTGTTAAACCAACTGGTTGTTGATTTTATCGACCTGTCGTTGATTACCAAACAGGCGCACTGGAACATGCGCGGTGCAAATTTTATCGCCGTTCATGAAATGCTGGACGGCTTCCGTACCTCGATTATTGATCATCAGGATACCATCGCCGAACGCGTCGTGCAGATAGGCGGTGTTGCGTTAGGTACTGTGCAAATTGTCGGTAAACAAACTTCGCTGAAAAGCTACCCGACTAACATTCATAGCGTTCAGGATCATCTAAAAGCGCTGGCCGAGCGTTATGCCATTGTCGCGAACAACGTTAGACATGCTATTGGTAAAACGGAAGATGAGGCCTCTGCGGACATTCTGACCGCGGCATCACGCGATCTGGATCAGTTCCTGTGGTTTATTGAAGCCAATATTGAATAATTTGCGCTATCGTCCCGCGAACACTCGCAAGGCTGCTCAGGCAGCCTTTTTACTGCCGACTCCATCCACTCAAGCGCCCTCTTTCTTCGTGTAATCCGCACAAACTACGCATTTTATCCGTTAAGACGCTCAAAAAATTAGCTTTTGCCTCCATTAATTGGCCATAACGCCAATCAACGGTTGTTTCCCTCGTATAAATCAGTTAATCATAACAGCGCCTTGCCCAAGCGAATCGGAGATGAAAATTTCACCGCCTGCAAGGTAATAAAATAAAAACAACAGGTTAAGCACAACGCATGATAATTGACCTAATGTTCTAATAGGTGTCACTTTCGTACTATGCTTAAAACGCCTGTAAAACAAAAAGCTCCCACAACTGCTAAATAGGAAGGATTTGATGAAATCACTACTTAAGGCCTCTTTGGCTGCATTGACGCTAATGATGAGCGTATCCAGCTATGCCGCTGAGAAAGAATTGATTGTCGCAACCGACACCGCTTTCGTCCCTTTTGAATTCAAACAAGGCGACAAATACGTCGGTTTTGACATTGACCTCTGGGATGCTATCGCTAAACAGCTCAACCTGAAGTACACCCTGAAGCCAATGGACTTCGGCGGTATTATTCCTGCTCTGCAAACGCGTAACATCGATCTGGCGCTCGCAGGCATTACCATTACCGAAGAGCGTCAAAAAGCAATCGATTTCTCTGATGGTTACTACAACAGCGGCCTGCTGGTGATGGTCAAAGCGGACAATAACGACATCAAAGGCGAGCAGGACTTGGCCGGTAAAGTGGTTGCGGTGAAGAGCGGCACAGGTTCCGTTGATTATGCAAAAGCCAATATCAAAACCAAAGATCTGCGTCAGTTCCCTAACATCGACAACGCCTATATGGAATTGGGCACCAACCGTGCTGACGCCGTGCTGCACGATACGCCAAATATCCTTTACTTCATCAAAACCGCAGGCAATGGCCAGTTTAAAGCGGTAGGTGATTCTATTAAAGCCCAACAATACGGCATCGCGTTCCCGAAAGGCAGCAACGAGCTGCGTGAAAAAGTGAATGGCGCCCTGAAAACACTGCGTGAAAACGGCACTTATGCTGAGATCTACAAGAAGTGGTTTGGCGTAGAACCTAAGTAATTGCCGATTTAATCTGGAGATATTCCATGCAGTTTGACTGGAGCGCCATTTGGCCTTCTCTGCCCCTCCTGATGGAAGGGGCAAAAATGACGTTGTTGATTTCTGTGCTGGGTCTGCTTGGCGGCCTGGTGATTGGCGTGGTCGCGGGTTTTGCTCGCGCCTACGGCGGCTGGTTTTCCAGCCGCATTTCGCTCGTTTTTATTGAAATTATTCGCGGTACCCCGATCGTTGTGCAGGTGATGTTTATCTATTTCGCCTTGCCGATGATTTTCACATCTGTGCGGATTGACCCTTTTGCCGCCGCCGTGGTGACCATCATGATTAACTCCGGTGCGTATATCGCGGAAATTACTCGCGGTTCGGTATTATCCATTCATAACGGCTTCCGTGAAGCGGGTCTGGCACTTGGGCTGTCTCGCCGCGCGACGTTACGCCATGTGATTGCCCCACTCGCACTACGCCGCATGCTGCCGCCGCTGGGTAACCAGTGGATTATCAGCATTAAAGACACGTCACTGTTTATTGTTATCGGCGTGGCTGAACTCACGCGTTCAGGCCAGGAAATCATCGCGGGCAACTTCCGGGCGCTGGAAATCTGGACTGCGGTTGCCATTATTTACCTGTGCATCACGCTGGTCCTCAGCTTTATTCTGCGTCGTCTGGAAAGAAGACTTAAGATTATATGATTGAATTTAAAAACGTATCCAAACACTTTGGCAAGACACAGGTCTTACACGATATCGATCTCACCATCGGTCAGGGTGAAGTTGTGGTCATCATCGGGCCTTCAGGTTCGGGTAAATCCACGCTGTTGCGCTGCATCAACAAGCTGGAAGAGATTACCAGCGGCGAGTTGATTGTTGACGGCCTTAAAGTAAACGATCCGCGCGTTGACGAGCGTTTAATCCGTCAGGAAGCCGGGATGGTATTCCAGCAGTTTTATCTGTTCCCGCATCTTACCGCGCTGGAAAACGTCGCGTTCGGCCCTATTCGGGTACGCGGCGCGAGTAAAGCCGATGCTGAGAAACTGGCGCTGGAATTGCTGGCGAAAGTGGGCCTGTCAGAACGCGCGCATCATTACCCTTCCGAGCTTTCCGGTGGTCAACAGCAGCGTGTGGCCATCGCCCGCGCTTTAGCGGTTAAACCGAAACTGATGCTGTTTGATGAGCCGACATCGGCACTCGACCCAGAACTGCGCCATGAAGTGCTGACCGTCATGAAAGATCTGGCCGAAGAAGGCATGACGATGGTCATCGTCACTCACGAAGTGGGCTTTGCCCATAAAGTGGCTTCACGTCTGATCTTTATTGATAAAGGCCGCATCGCAGAAGATGGCGACCCGGAAACGCTGATTACAAATCCACCCAGCGACCGTCTGCGTGAATTCCTGCAACACGTATCTTGATCAACAAGGGGGCTTTCGCCCCCTTACTCTTACTCGCAATGTCAGCGAACGTTATGCCTGCGAACGCGGATATTCTCGTTCAATAAACGCCGCAAAATCCTGACACATCTTCTCGTCGCTCTGTTCATTATCCGCCAGCACGCGACTGCCATCGACCACGCGAATACGTGCGCCCAGATCGAAATCAGCAGCAGGCTGAGGACGACCCGCTGCCTGCGCCATCGTGCTTTCCGCCTGTTGCCAGGCTTCATCAACCGTCAGATTACAGGCCTGCGCCAGATAAGCGGGATTGAAGCCCTCACCGGTCAGGCTACGCAGCGTATCGTCATGACTTACGCTATTGCCTGGATGCCAATAGTGTTGTGCCAAATCAGGGCCGATAGCGGGGTTGTCTGTCAAATAGCCGTCGCGTTGCAGGAAATAGCTGCGCGTCTGCTCTACCGCCATCAGCGCCAGCAGATATCCTTGATAAGAGCACGCTGACTCCATAGACAACAAATGTGGAATCGCCAACGTCGGGCGCGGGCTACCGCTGATCCCCAAAATACGCTGCTCGGTATCGCGTGCCAGTTTAGTCATTGCTTCTGGCGTGCGCGCCTCCTCATCCCAAGAATAGAGCTGCCACTCAAAGTATGGCACCAACAGAATGTGTCGCTCATTGAAGGCTCGCATCGGTTGCTGTGTGCTGATATCTGCACGGATCAACTCGTCAGGAATCACCTCTCCCTGCGCATTCTTTGCATAGCGTTTTAGCCAGTCGGCATCACCCAACAGGCTGTCGCAGAACATGGACTGTGTTTCAGCGTAGGCCATCGACGTTGGTGGAAACTCCTGTGAAAAACAGGGAGCATTTTGCTTAATATTGGCAAAATGTGCGGCATGTCCACCTTCATGGAACAACGTATTAATACCGCTGGCGCCGCTACCAATTTGATCGGGTTTTGCCAAACTAGTGAAATTAATCCGTGCAGGAACCCATTTTCCGTCCTGTACAAATGGCGGCACCGGACCATGCATAAAGCCGTTCTCGTATTTGCCTTTGCGCACCAGCAAATCAAGCTGCATTTCTGCACCGTTAAACCCGATACGCAAACGCTTAAAGCTGTTGAGCCAACGTTCAAGCGACGCAGAGAATGGGAAATAAGGGTCGAGCTGGCGCGTCACGTCCCCCGCGCTGGCATAGCGAATATTCCACGGTTGCAGCGCGTCTTCACCCTTTTCATCAGCCAGATTTTTTAGGCTACGGGCATTTGCTTCACGGGTCTGCTCTTCGAAAGGATCGAGGATGGCAAAAAGCTGCTCCGGCGTCATCCGCTCCGTCTTGTTGACCTTATAGTCAAAATAGTTCCGGTAGCCCATCTGACGGGCAAAGCGGTTACGCAGTGAAATCAGCTCAGGAAAACCGTTCTGCAACAACCACTGTTCGAGATCGCGCAGCGCCTGCTGAGAACTGTGACGATAGGCTTCCGTATCATTGGTCGCCTGATTGGTCAGCAGTTCTCCGAGCGAGGCGGAAACGCGTTCTCCTTTGGCATCCAGATGCGTCATCTCATAAGATTTACGCTTGGCGTATAGCGCGCTTTCTGCCGCAATAATCTCGTCCATCAGCGCCTGAGCCTGCGGATCTTCAATCACATTACAGTCAAAAAACCGATACCAGCCTTGCAAACCGTGTAACAGCGCCTGTTGTTCATCACGCGGGCTGTTTTCCAGTGTTGCAATATGGGTTCTCAGCTCAGCCAGACGCTGCGGCTGTGAAATAAAGCGCTTATACGCACTTTCTGCGGCGGAGAAACGCTCAGACACCTCATCGTTGCCCGTTCCCATATACAGTTGCCAAAACAGTTCTTCTTTCGCCTGATGGACCGCGAGATAGTCACGATTCAATGCGTCAAAATAGTCCGCTACCTGTTGCATGCTATTCCTTCTCTCTTCAAATGACAGCCGTCTGGCTGTGTGAAGTGGCGCGGTAATTCGCGCCCAATTCCGCCTCGGCAAACCAATCAGCCAAGGCGTTTCTTAATCGTGGCGACAGCCTGTTCCATGGTGGCTGCTTCGCCAGCAGCCACCAGACAGCACGCCAATTGCAGACGAATCGCCTGTGGGATGGCAATTTCGCCCGTCAGGCACTGTACCGTCCAGCGCGCCGTGGTTGCAGCATCCTTCGCAATAGGCAGAGCGTCGGGCGCGACGCTGATCTCCTGACGCAGTTGCAGCACTTTAGTATGTTGCTGATGAATAAAATGAATTTCCGGGCAGCGCTGCGGATTGGCATAAACCTCGCCCTCTGTACCGTGCATCAGAAGCGCACGCCCGTTGATGTCATTAAAAAACGTCCCCACGCGGGAAACATACTCAGGATGGGAAACGCTGGCAACGCGCAGCGCGTCGCTTTCACCAAATGGCGTCGCCACCTTGGCTAGCGTATGGCTACTGTTACGCACCCCCATACGCCAACGTAACTGTAGCTGGCGATCGATGGCTGGACACAGCACAGAGACGGGAATAAATACCGGACTGCCGTTATCAAGCTCCTGCTGAGCCTGCCCAGCGTTCTCCGCAATCGTCACGCCGAGATGACGTAAAATCTCCGCGCTGGTAACACGAGTCGGATCGTCACTTACGCCATGCACAACCACTGGAAAACCCAGTTTTGCCAGCAGCAGCGCCAGCAGCGGCGTCAGGTTAGCTTGCCTCCGAGCACCGTTATAGCTAGGAACCACGATGGGCATAGGAAAGCCCGCAGGCGGGGTCAGGCGCAATACATGCTCATTCATTGCCTGATAAAACCCCAACATCTCGGCTTCCGATTCGCCTTTGATGCGAAACGCAATCAACAGCCCACCGAGCTCCAACTCCGGCACGTCACCGTGCAGCATCGCGCTATACAGTTCATAAGCCGTTGCCTGATCGACATCACGCGCATGATTTTTCCCGCGCCCAACTTCTTTGATAATTTTGGTGTAATCCATGCTGGCCTCTCATTTGCGGCGACACAGTAAAGAACTTATCAATGAAAATAACATGTTTACCGAGTTTCTGGTCACTCTGGCGCAGAGGAAATTGCTATCGCGCGGCTTTTTAGCCAATGACGGGAATGTGCACGTCATAGAGGTATCAATACTGTCCGCCTGGCTGCGAAAAAAAAGGGTATGTGCCGCACGATAAGCGCGGCACATCCTGCTCAATAAATTAAACGTTTACACTGTTATTCATATTGAAAACAAACTACAAAATTAGGTGCTACTCGTTTCTATTAGCAGTTATCCAATTTAGACACTATTAGAGGTCGTAAACCATAATAGTAACCATCGAAGGAGTGATAATACCGTCCGTGTTGTTAT
This sequence comes from Pectobacterium polonicum, assembly GCF_005497185.1. Lineage (GTDB taxonomy): Bacteria > Pseudomonadota > Gammaproteobacteria > Enterobacterales > Enterobacteriaceae > Pectobacterium > Pectobacterium polonicum. The sequence continues at coordinate 155,481 of NZ_RJTN01000005.1, forward strand.
CTGACACACAAACCGAGATATGGCTGTTATCAAGAAAATCCGCATGTGCAATAGAACCAAACCGCTGATTAACAAAATTCTTGCGGCCATATACTTGAATAGGAATTGCAAAATATGCGCTTAATTCAGACTCGGCATAAGCAATGATGGGTACCCGGGGATTTGAAACTGGAGTGTCTAACTCCACGTTCATCTGATAGTTCAGCCCATCAATATCAGCAACCTGTCCAATCGCGCGCATACCCACTTCACGGTAAACCAATCCCATAATATAGAAAGATTTTTTTGAACCAGTCGCAATCCCGTGGTTGGGGTAATTTATTTCCCACATACCATTAGACGCATTCAGGCCATTGTCCATTGTGATCTTTGTTACAGGGAAACTTCCGGCCAGACGACGACGGACATATGGTGCACTGATAACATCAGTAAGGGTTGCATCAACCAAAACCATCTTTGTCATACCCAGTTCTACATAATATCCCTGATCCTGACGCGTAATGTAGCAACGTAATATGTTTGCATTCACCGCGGTGAATTCAACGCCAACACCATTCATTGGGGAAAATTGGCCTAATGCTTTCAACTTGAGGCCAAGGTTAAAGTTAATATCTGCCGAACCATCAAAGGCCACGCCGTTAATTTTGCGCGGTGTCGCTAATTTAGCCGCCGCAACAGCAGTTCCATTTGCAGATAATGCCCCAATGTCTCCCGCATTCAGCGCGATATCAGACGACAGCGCTTTTCCGTTTACCATCCGCCCCGATGGTACACGCCCGTTAGCGTTAGTATTAGCGTTAACTGCGGCAGTTGCAGCATTGTTAGCAACAGTAGTTGCAGAAGCTACGCGGGTGTCCGTTTCTGCCTTGGTGTAGGCTCCCACATCCCCAGCAGCGAGGCTAATATCAGCCGACAGCGCTTTTCCATTCACCATCCGTCCTGAAGGCACACGCCCGTTAGCGTTTGTGTTGGCATTCGTCGCGGATGTCGCTGCATTATTCGCAATCGCAGTTGCTGCCGTGACACGGGTATCTGTCTCTGCTTTGGTATAGGTACCCACATCAATCGCCGTAGGCGGATTCCGCGTATTATAATCACGACGCCACCCTGGAGAGTAATTATCACCATGATTAATATAAGTAAAATTGGCATTAGGTATCGCCCCGGCAGCGCTCACCGTTGAAGGTGTGGTTACGCGAATAGTTGTCGCACTTTCCACTCCGAATACTTCAATGACCGAACCCGCTAACTGGATATTACCAACACCCGTATCTGTAATGATCTTATTATTCGCATAGCTCCAACTGCCTTTACATATCCAGTAAGGATGGTTAAATGCGCCCTGGTTCTTCAGCCAAGCAATGAAATCAGAGGTTTTCCACGCACCACTATCGCCACCAATATTTATCGCTCCGTGAAAAGCACGGGCAGCACCAATATTTTTAACAAACAGATTCTTATCCGCAATATCTGCACCGTTCTGATCTTTTGCCAGCTTTCCAGCTAATGCATTCAATACCGTCGTTGAGAATTGTGGATCATTCCCCAACGCATTGGCCAATTCCTGCAACGTATCCAGCGCCGCAGGTGAACCATTCACCAATGCGGCAACAGCCGCTTTAACAAATGCCGTTGTCGCTACCTGCGTATCATTAGATGCTTGCGCAGCCGTTGGAGCCGTCGGCTTACCCGTCAATACTGGGCTCGCTTTTGGTGCATATTGCGTATGTGGGTCAGCCGCTACGTTGTGCGCATTCAGTTTATTCGCAGCCTCTGCTTTTACATCAGCGATAGCATTCAACACCGTTGCCGAGAAATTGGGATCATTACCCAATGATTTCGCTAATTCCTGCAATGTATCCAATGCCGCAGGCGCACCATTAATGAGTGTAGCAACAACGGACTTAACAAATGCCGTCGTCGCAACCTGCTGACTATTGTTGTCGGTTGCAGGTGTTGGTGCTTTAGGCATGCCGGTGAAGGTTGGGTTCGCCTTTGGCGCATATTGCGTATGCGGATCGGCGGCGGCGGCGTGTGTCGCCAGATCGCTGCCCGTTTTTTCCTGCTCTTTTTTCAAATAGCGGGTACGACTGGCCAGTTCTTTAGCCTGTCGGTTTGAAACACCATCCGGTCCACCTACGACCGGATCTGATGTTTCGATTTGGTAAATGCTGTCAACCCACTGTGGATTCTCTGACAAATTCGCCATATTCAAGCGCTCCCATGATTGTAGTTACTGTCGTATATTGCCGTCCGGTTGTAGCGGATAGGCACTTCCCAATATTCGATGCTGGCTAGGTGGCACCGTGCCGGGGCAAACATCCCAATGGCATTGCGCAGCATTCTGGCCTGATCGTTGGTAATCGGTTGTTTTAGCAGCACGCGATAAACCGCCCACGCCGCTTTGTCGCCGTGCACATAAAGGTTGTTGTAGGTGGTTTCGCCGTCGTAGCTCAGGCGGCCAATATTCTCGATCAGCGTGCTCTCGCCGAATCCGAAACGACGGATGATCTCTTTAATGCTCCAGGGCGTACCTTTGCTGCGATGCAGATCGATAGCGGCCTTGATCAGCGCACGTTTGGAGTCATCCGATTCAGCCAATTCCCAGCCGTCGCCAAACAACGAGAACTGTTCTGCCAGCCAGGGCAACACGCTGCCGTCAGCGATATCGATCAGATAAACCAGCAAAGCATTCAAATCGATGTCATCAAAGCGGTCGGCCAATTCCGCCAGCGAACGAAAGCTGGCGTCAGCCGCCAACGGCGGTGGCAACAGTTGTAGTGAATCAGCCATTCGACACCCCGACGACGCTGACATTGATGCCCGTACAGTTCGCCCATTCACTGTCATCAAGCACCATCAATGACGGCGAAACGAGCTCTACCTGATACACGCCGGGGATGGAAAGCGTGGCAATAATCTGGCTTGGGACAATGTCACGCCCCAACGTGGCGGTACGGGTTTCCACCCAGGCCTGCACCGCTTTTTCTGCAGCAGCCTGAACGACGCCAGCCTGTTCGCCGTTAAACAGCGTCAATTTGGCGCTGATGGCGTAATCCACCTGCGTGGGTGATTTGGCGGAAACAAAATCCGTCAGTGGACGCACCTGTTCGTCGGAGCAAAAACTTTCCACCAGCGAAAGCATGCTGCTGTCCGGCAGGCCAGTGCTGAGCAACGGATAAAGCACCACTTCGCCCGGTTCGGGCGACATCACCGCGACATCGACAATGTTTTGGTGTGCCCGCATCGCATGGAAGCGATATGCCAGTTTCGATCCCGCCGTACTGAACGATTCCGGTGCCAGTTGAACACGTTCACGCAGGCGATCATCATCTTCCTCGGCGGAACCGCCGCTGCTCTTGGTGATATTGACGACGCTTAAATCACTGTCGCCAATCTCATCCAGCAGAGTACTGATCTGAGCAGGCAGCCAGTCATTGCCCACATCGCCACTTTCGGTACAGGTCGCCAGCACGGTGACCCCGCTGCCGCTCGCTCTCAGCAGCGCGTCGCTGTCGGTGGTGAAAATCACGCTGTCTGATGCGCTAACGCGAGTACCCGCAGGAATCAGCAGATCGCTGACTAACGGCGTTTCAGGGGTAAAGCGAAGTTCTGCACGCGCTGGCTGCGCCGCCAAACGATAGACGCCGACCAGTTCTGCCAGATAATCCAGCATCGGTGCACGCGCAAACGCAACCAGGTTCTGCTTGGCGGCTTCCTGGACCGCACTACGCAATAAAGTTTCCCGGTAGGCAAAGAGGTTAATCAGCAGGCGTTCGGCCTGCGCCGGATAGAGTGTTTTCCCCGAATCAGCTTCATATTTCGCGATCATTTCGGCGGTAATCTTCGCCGCATCACGTTCAATAAAATTGGGTTCTGTCAGCGCCATAACAACTCCGTGGTCTGTGTCGCGCCATTAGCGGTCTTCCAGCTAACGTGCAGCGTCAGGTGAGCCCCATTCACAGAAGGTTTAACCGCCAGTAGCTGGCAGCGAGGTTCCCATCGTTTGATCGCTTCTACCGATTCCCTGACGACATGCGGAATCGCACGATCGATCGGATAATCGAGATACAGATGTAGATTGCTACCAAAGTCAGGCCGATGTGGGTCGCTGCCGCAGGGTGTCCGCAGGATGATGTGAATCGCCTGCATGATATCTGCCGTTCCTTCGACGATGTCGCCGGGACGTTGCAGCGCCGGTTGCCAAAAAACAGATTGAGTTTTCATAGGGGGCTATTGTCGCCCCCGGTGAGAGAAAGGAATATTAAAGCGGTTTAGGGAAACGTTAGTGCGAGTGGTGATTGGAGTTGCCGCCAGCATCCATGACGCTGCCGCTGGCACTGACGTTGCCGGAGATACTGACATCACCGCTGAGGCTGGCACCGCCGGAACCGGACATCCCGCTCTCGTAGGTGAGTTGCCCTTGCACCAGTAGCTTGCCCGTCACCGTCGTTTCTGGCGCATTAATGGTGACCCGCTGGGCGTTAACCACCACGTCAGCACCGCTGCTAATCGCAATATGCTGCACGCCGCCGTTGATCGTTAACGTATGCGTTAGACGATCGTATTCAATATGTGCGCCGTCAGCGAACGTTACCGCCCTTTTGTCCTTATTTGCCAGCATTGGCACATCAACGGCGGAGTAAATCGCCCCTAGCACTAGGCCATCTTCGCCGTTGCCGTCCAGCAGAACTTCGACCTGCTCGCCAATATCCGGCAACCAATAATCCTTATTATTCTGCGTATTACGCTGTAATACCGGAAGCCAGGCCGTACGCAGATTATCGCACTCTGGTAGACGAACGCGCACCATGACGCGAACCTCATCTACCGCACTGATCGTGCCAATTCGACGAAATAAACTCATAAACCTATATCCTTTTTACTCTTGACCGTCTGTGTTGTCTGGCTGCCATCCGGGTGGTAAGTCACCAGCGTTTTTCCGCCGTCCGATTTCCGCTTGCCCGCCGTAATTGGCCCGCGAATCAACCCAATCTCCGTGGTGTAGCCACTGCCACGTTCCAGAGCATGGCGAGCCGATTCGATCAACCAATGGCCAGAAAGTTGGCCGAACGACACCAGCTCTACTTTATTACCCGCCGCCAACTGTGGGCTGCCCATCAGCGTCATCGACCCCTTTTGTTGCTTTTCGTTGTGCGCATCCAATGCGGCATCCGTTTTCATCCTCGCTCCAGAAGCATCCGCCGCGCGCACGTTAACTTTTAACGTATCCGCACTGGTCTCAGCACCGGCAGGCTTCATTTCGTTGTTCGCGCCACCGTTGGCTTCATAAACCATCAGTTTCTTTTCACTCCCTTTCTGATACTTCGTCTTGGCGTTTTTATAGACGTGGCTGATCGTGTCGCTCAGTGAAAAACGCGCGACGTCCGTTGGCTTAATTTGTCGAACAGACGCCTGATTGCGCAGCGTCGCCAGATGGGAAAAAATCAGATGGTCGCTGACCACCTTCACGACATAGCCATATTCACTGGCGAGCCGCTTTAGAAAAGCAACATCGGTTTCCGCATATTGCGTAACGCGATCGATCTTGATGATTTGAATCTTCCCTACCAGCATCAACTGATGCTTTTTCGCGATACGTGTCGCAATCGCGGCTAACGTTGTATCTTCAAAACCGCGGTTTGATTTGGTTCTCAATGCACGATTGACCGATGTCGCGACGCCGCGAATCATTACTTCGCTAGGCGGTGAACTCACCTCAATTTCATCAATCGAGAAAGTGCCGCAGTCAAACAGCATTTCACCGAGATACCCTAGCTTGAGCGATAACGTATCGCCCGTACCGGGATACCACTTATCCATCCAGCGGCCATCTGTATCATCGAGCCTAACCTCGATCGAATCCGATTCATTCTTGATGCTATCGGTATACGTCACGCTGGTAACATACGGTGCGATATCATTGGTGATGTCTTTTTGCTGATACCACAGGGTAAACGCCGGTTGCAGTACTTCCGACACCGCAGGAGAGATCAGCTTGAGTTCTTCCGTTAACGCAGCCATGGTGGGGTGTCCTCCGCTTTACTGGCCTCTGCCTGTTCAATAATCGGAATCAGCACCACCACACCCGATGGCAACAGCGGCACGATGGGGATATGCGGGTTAGCCGCAATGATCCGCGGATAGCCGAGCGGATCGCCGTAATACAGGTAGGACAAGGTATCCCAGCGTTCGCCCTGTGTAGTGATATGTTCAAGGTGCATATGCTTCAACCCTCTTCACGATTTCCGCCGTCAGTTTGCTCAGCGCAGGTTCAGCGCCTTTAAATGTGTCGCTCGCGGCATCAACATGTTTGCTGATGGCTTCCAGCTTCTCGATAACATTTTTGCTGTCGACGTCCTGCAACAAGGCGGCAACTTGCTTGACCTGTTTCAGCATTTCATTCGCCGCTTTATTAACCGCTGTAATTTCAGGCATCATCTTCTCTGCCTGAACCGCTGTATCAGATATGGCCTCTGCCGCTTTTTTAAACGCCGGTTCCACCTCACTTAACGGCGTCAATACATTCCCGACTTGTGTTAGCAGTCCGGGAATTTGCAACAGCGCAGTTTCGGGATTGTTTTTCATCCGTTTTACAATCTGCACGGTGGTTCTCGCCGCCTTAACGGCAGACTGCGCCTTCTTGGCATACGTGACAGCCGTGCGTAGTGAAGCTGCAAAATTGCTCACTTTATCGACTGCTTTGGTGATGGCGCTGACGTTAGGAACAGGGGTTTCTATCGCTGGCGGCTTGAGCGGATTCTTCGGATCGCCAATGTATTCTCGCAGCGTTAGCTCGGCATTCATGGCCAATACGTTGCCCTTCGCGTCAGTATGCTGGCTGGTCGAGGTCAGTGCCGTAATCACAAACCAGCCGCGATAATCCCCATTGCCGAAGACTAACGCCATTGCCTGATGCGCCCGCATCGCCTCAGCCAACCGCTTCAGCTCCGTATCGGGCGTGCAGTACTGCTTGTGAAACACGAGACTAATATTAATCTCGTCCAGCTTCGCGCCGATGAACTGCAGGCCGGGTTTACCTTCAATGCGGCCATGCTCGGCATAATCTGCACCGAATGACGAATTAAAGCCGTCCCAGTAGGCGGTCACTTTAAATTCAATATTTCCTAATACTGCAAACATCAGGCGTACCCCCTGCGCTCACGCTGGGTGAGCAGCTTGTTCAACATATTTTCCAGTTCATTCATGCTAAGCGTCAGCGTCTTCGTCATTTCAGGCGTTGGCGCTGCCTTCTGGCCGTTGAGATAAATGGTGGGTGAGAAAGCGACCTGAACACGCTCGGAAGAAGCCGCACTAACGAGCTTGCCTTTCGCTCCTCCGGCTGGGGAGGTCATTGCGACACGTTGTTGCGGCGTTGGCGCAGTGCCCTTTTCAGCAATAGGTTCATGTAGCGACAATGCAGATATCGGCGTAGGTTTTAGAACTGGCGGGGCTACAGCACTGGCAGCCACAGATTGACCGCTAGCTTCGATAGACACGGTTTTCGAACCCATACCCAAAAAGTCTTTAACGCCATCGGGAATAAACTCCACCATTTTGTTAAAAGTGCCAGAGACTTTCGGAAATTCACTCGACAATGCGTTCACAAACGCATCAATGCATAGTCGCCCCACCTCACTTAAACGTTCAGGTAACTTATTTCCTAACTCATTAACATCTTTAGCCCAGGTTGAATACCACGTACCAAATGGCGACCAATCAACCAGAACAGCGAGAACACCCGCCACGCCTCCAGACATTCCATCTTTGAGATCGGCCCAAAATGCTTTGAGATCCGCCCACAAATTTTTCAAGAAAGCGCCAATTTTTTCCCGATAGCGGTAGACCAGTATCCCAATAATACTTAATGCAATAATCGCCCAACCCACTGGCGTCGTCAGCAGCATACTCCCCAGAGACAAAACAGCTCGGCCCGCCATCATCAAGCCGCTACGTAACACACCGCCAAGCATGCGTGCTAATGTCCCGGCTCCACCAACCAGCCAGTTCAATGCCGCTCCAAGCCCCTGTAAGAATCCTGTTGTTCTTAGCCCTGCGGAAAATAGTTGCCAGCCCGTCTTAATCTGTAAAATACCGTCCTTGAATGCCTGAAACGAAGATAACAGCGTGCGAATCCCCTGCCTCGCGCCACTCACCGCTTTCCCGAACATAAAGAAACTCGCAACGGTCACCACAATGCCGCGAACCAGTTCAGGGTTCGCGGCCGTCCAGGTCACCAGTTGATCCAAAATAGGAATCAATATGTCGCTCAAGGAAACCAATACTGGCGTCAGCGCTTCACCCACATTGAGTGCAATATTCACCACTGACGTTGTCATTTTCTGCCAGCGTCCGGTCAATGTGTCATTCTGCTGGGCTAAGTCGAGCCCCAGCGTTTGCGTGGCTGCCGGGCTGTCCATTCTCTGTTGGTTCGCTTGATAGCTCTGCCAGTTCTGCTTCATCGACATCGCATGATTGACGGCTTCTGGCGTACGGAACACCTCCTGCAACCCGTAGCGCTGCATTAAACTTTGCTGTGCGTCTGCGTTGCCCGCTTTACTGGCCTTATCCCACAGTTGCTGGAATTGACTGCCTTTGCTGTCGATGAATCGGTTACTAATCTGAACCGCAGCGTCGTACTGTGAATATCCACCTTTCATGTAGCTTTTTAGTGACGCGTTATAATCTACGCCCGCGTTGTAGTAGCTGTCGGCAATGTCGGTTCGTCCCACCGAATTCATGAAACTCCCCAGCCGAGCAGCTGTGTTCGCTTCCGTATCCGCACCTTTTGTCGCGCTCAAACTGGAAACCAATTGGCTCAGCGCCTGATTACCCGTCGCCCCCATCGCCGTAAATCCTGGAGCCAGCGCAGTCGCGTATTGTGTCATCGACGCCATGGAGAAACCCTGTTTAGTGCCCGCCAGCATGCGGGAGAAGGATTCCTCCAGCGCCTTCGCGCCTTTCAGGTTAAACACGTCATCCAACGTGACCGAAAGTTCTGTAAGATCGGACAACGCCGCGCCGGATGCCGTTGAGGTTTTCCCCAACACTGCCGCAACATCCGTTGCCTGCTGCTGCGACATTCTGTTATCAAGCAGTTGTCCGGCACTGCTGAGCAACGCATCCGGCGTTTGGTTCACCTGTTGAGAATATTGACGCAGGCGCTGCCCCATCTCTTTTTCTTGCTCGCTCGACATCCCATGTGCAACGCTGATATCACGCAATTGCGCCTCAAATGACGCATAGCGTGTGACCGACGCCACAATAGGTGCCATCACTGAACCAAATGTCTCCTTTATTTCCTGGAAGCTTTCGGTGCGTTCGGCATGACTCTCACGTAGCGTTTCCTTACGTGACTGACTGCTCGCCAGCCGCTCCTGATTGATTTCCAGTTCAAGCCGCGACTGATTTAATTGGGATACGGTTTGTGTGCAAACAGCACCGAAACGCTCCAACGACTGGTTTAACTGAGACACAATTTGCGTGCTAATAGCGCCAAAGCGCTCCAGCGACTGATTAAACTGCCGCTGCCGCTCCTGCGCTTGTTTGAGGCTATCGCTAAGTGGCTGCAGCGATTTTTTTGTGTCATCCAGCGTGGCGCCAAACACTCTGCCCAGCATGACACCATTTAAAAGCATATCCACGGTTCACTCTCATTCAGAAAAGCCCCTTGTGGGGCGGATCGGAGACGGCGGCTTACGCCGCTCCAGTGTGGTTTCCCCATCACAAACCGGGGATAAAACGAGGCAAAGGACGGGTGATAAGTGGGAGAAGAAGACAGGTGGTGAGGGAGAAAAACGGCCAGCTCCCTTATCGCTGGCCGGGTTAGGGTGGATGGTGGACTCATTAATCCAATCAGTAATCAGTCTTCCTCACCGTTCTCACGTTTTATCTGTTCGCTGGCTTCATCCAACCAGCGTTCAAAGTCGTCCAATTCCAGCGCATCAATCTCACTCGGCTGAAAGCGAAACCACCTCGCCAGCAGGGCCTGTGCTTTCCACAGCAGCGCCGGCTGCGTTATCCAACCCAAGTAACTGCTGAAATCGTTTTTGCAGCGCCATATAGTCCTGCGCGTCCATCTCATCGATGTCTTCCGGCACCAGACCGGTCATACGCGACAGCAGCGCGTCGTCCCAGTTGCTTGGGTCATCGCTGATTTTTTTCACCGCTTTGATGTCTTTGACTTTCAGACGCTTGAGAGAAATAGACTCCACGCGTTGACCGGCAGAAGTGGTGTAGGGGAATTGCAGAGAATAGGTTTCAGTGTGCATAACGGCTCCTTAGTAAATGTCGGGAGCAGTATCGCGTGCGGCGGGGAATAACGATTTTAAAGTGAATTAGAAAACGAAAATGGCGGGCATAAGAAAGGGGCCGAAGCCCCTCTCATTCCTTACTTAATCAATGAATACCAAATTAACCGCCGATATTAGCGCGGTAGCTGTTCAGTTGATCCACGCCGCCCACCATGAAGATGTTGGACAGGTAATCCAGCTCCAGCAGGTCTTCACCGTTCATCACCTGCTTGATGTAGGTACAGCTGAACGCGCTGCTAAAATCCGGGTTTTCGTGCTGCTTGAACGTGCCCAGCGGATTCTTTTTGAACATGATGGTCATGTGAGTCACCAGCGGCACTTCTTCGATACGGCCCTGAGAGCCATAGCGTTCCACGCTGGAGCGGCACTGCAACGCCAGCGACTGGTAAGGATTCGCCGCCGCCAGCATCGCTTCACGGTAGAAGGAGTTCCATTTGATCTCGCCTTCCAGTTTGTCGAAGCCCGCAGGCAATTCGATCTTGCCGACCATGCCCAGCGCCTTGTGCTCCTGCATAATCATGGAGATATCCGGCAGTTTGATTTCCTGCGCACGCCCCAGCAGGTTGGTGCCGTTGATGTAGATGTTGGCGTTGGTAATACGGTTTACTTCAATTTTCCCGGCCATCAGTTAGTGCCCTCCAGCGTTACCAGGTATTCCGAGGTGATCTCCGTCTCAAAGGTCAGACGCTCAAGCGGCGGCGGCGGAGTGAATTTGTAGTTAAGCAACAGGTGCCCTGCCGCCAGTTCGGTTTGTTCGTTACGCGCGGCATCAAACCAGCATTTGAAGCCCAGCAATGCGCCGTCACCGATCAGCTTGCGACCGTAGGCGTTGACGGATTCCACCAGCGCATCGATCAGCGCCTGATTGATCGGCATATCGATGTACTGCTGGCTGAAATAGCGGATGGATTCGTTAATCACATCGCCAGTACGACGCACGTTTTCGAAGTTCTTCATGTGCGTCACGGTTGGCCAAGCAGCAGTGCGATTGCCCCACAGGCGCAGGCCGGAACCATAGCTGTTGAAAATGGTGCTGATGCCCTGCTCGTTCAGCAGGTTCACTTCACTCTGCGGATCGTCAATCATCGCCGACAGCTGGCGCTCTACGCCGGTGATCCCTTTGATTTCCTGATTGGATGATGACCACCAGAAACCTTTCTCCAGATCGACTTTGGCACGCAGACCGGCGGCACGCGCCGACAGCGGCTCCAGACGTTCGCTGTTGGTTTCGGCGTTGTACACTTTTACGTGCGGATAGCACAGACGAGCACGTTCAGAGCTGGTGTTGAAGTTGATCGTGCCTTCCGGGCCACGGCCGCTCAGAGCCTGCGCAAAGGTGGTGCCGATTGGCGCATCGATATAGGCAATCGCGCCCAGTTTGTCAGCCAGCGAGATCAGCTCGGTCGTTACGCTATTTTGCGTACAGAACACCGGCGAAATCAGAATCTTGGCAAAGAAGCCGTACAGGTTGTAGGTATCGTTCAGCAGCTTCATACCGGTACGTTTGCCCGCGGCATTGATGCTGCCGATGATGTCGGCGGCGGTCACTTTCGTGACATCAGCAAAGTCATAAGACGCGCTAACTACGGCAGCAACATCAATATTTTTACCCAGATTTTTCAGGACGCCGGTTTGCGCATCCAGCGTATAGTCCTGACCTTCGACAAACGGCTGACCGCCTTCTGCCGCTGTCAGCACCAGCTTGGCAACCACACGGTTTACCAGTTGTGCCGTACCGGTCGCTTTGTCAAACGTGACTTTTTCTGCGCTCACAGACGATTTGTGTTTCGCCGGGTCCAGCACGTTGATGACCAGAACCGTACCCGCACCATGATCGTAAATTGCATCCAGCGCCTGCGGGATGGTATAGCCGCCGAACTGGCTACCAAACTGCGCCGCGTCTTTTTCAGACAGGCACAGCGTAACGTCATTTACCGCACCCTGCGGTGCCGTACCAATCAGCCCAATCACCGCAGATTTGACGGTTTTCACCGGACGAGCACCGGTTTCAACTTCAATTGTCTCTACACCATGCAAATAATTAGCGGCCAAGGGTCACCTCCGTTGCGCTATCAGCCAGAACCTGATCCGCGACAGGCAGCAAATAGCCCAGCGCGATCAGCGTTTTCACATACTCATGATCTGCTGGCAGTTCAGTCACCTGAGCGGGCCAAAGCAGAATTTCCTGACCATCTGCCAGCGTGACGCCGCTGGCGGGGCCGGTGTAGCGGTATTTCATGCGTCTTTCTCCTCATAATTAACCGTGGTAAGCAGCGGACCATCCGTCTGCTCGCGGTCTTCGATAAAAAGGGTTTCTGTGGTGCAATCGATGGCGTAATGCCAGCGTCCTCCGGTGTAACCAACGTAGCGGTCACGTACTAGCCGAATACCGCGATGACAGTCAGGCAATCGGTATCCTCCCAGCGCCTGACGGACGGTATCGAGTGTCGCCAGTACGCCGTCTTCGCCATCCAGCTCCGGCAGCAGCACGGCAACCATCAGCTGTGGTCGCTGCATCTGAACCGGAGAATCCACATCTTCCGGTGCGGAAAATTCGGAACCGCGATACCCCACCAGCACATCGCCAGCAGTCAGAAGGTCTGGCCCGATCAGAATGTTTTCTGGACAGGACGCAATCCGCCGTGCCGGTAAGTGCTGTTGGAGGCGGGCTATCACCGCATCGATAATTGGTCTGGTATTCATATCCGTTCACCCACTGTATTGATGGCACACTGTTTTGGTGGCACATCGTGTTGATGGCGCTAGTATCCGGATAATGGTTGGCTGCGGCTTTTAATCTGTTTTAGAAAAAACAGCGACGTGATTTATTTGAAAAAAACGCCTAATACACTGAAAAATAAAAATTACTTTGATAAAAAAAACGCCAGCACAACCGTGCTGGCGCAAAGGAAGATGACGAGACTGATAACGCGTAAAGACAGAAGTGAAAGCAATGTAATGGGATTACCGATCCCAATATTTTTCCGGCCGAGCGATGCCAACCATACAATCAACCGCATATTCCACGACATCCACACCAAGGCGGGTAAGATTCGCCAGCCAGACGCCGCCCGCCTCCTTGGTCAATACCGCCATTTTGCGATCGGCCAGATAATCCAGTGCATGACGCAACTCTGACTCTGAAGCGTCGGCATACAACCGCTGCATCACGGCCAACAGAAACATTTCATTCGCGGTATAAGGACGTGTTTTATTTAATGCGACAAGCAAGTGCCAGCGCATCGATGCCTGTCGAATACACTGCGTATCAGCCATGATTTCCTCCCGAATACCGCTGCTGCACTAACTCCAGTTTGTTATAAAGCGCATCCAGTTTGGCTTCGATGACCGTCTGACCACGGATGTAATCCTCACGTCTTACATAAACCAGCGGTAAATCGGCGCGGAACTCCAGAAACTCACGTTCCAGCCGCGTCCATCCCTGCTCGCTCTTCTGTCGTGCGTTTTCCAAAGCGGCAAAACGCTCGTTCAGCCGCTTTTCAATCTGCGTGAGCAGAATCCTCCCTGCGGCAAACAGGAAGCTCATAAACGATAGCAACAGGCCAACCAGCGACCAGAACTCCACTTCAATCTTCACGTGTTACCTCCCCTGTCTGTTGTAACGCTTCGATATAATCCAGCAGCGCGTTAACCTGCGCACTCAGCGCCTGATAGCGCTCTCCGTTGTCGCTGATGTTGGCGAGGATATCGCGCTGGGAGACACCTGAAAGTTGTAATTCGGCGTCAGCGGTTGTGCCGAGATCGGACGCTGCGCCAGTGCGGCGGGCAGCGGCGGTAATGTCTGCGGCACCGTCGGTGGACAGACCGAAAGCGGCGTTGTAGTGCTGCACGAAGCCGCGAGTAAACACGCACTGCACAGGCTGAACTTTGCCTTTTTCGTCAATGTATTGCTGAGTAACATGGTCAATTTTCCGTTGCAGAGCGGCGTTATCCGCCGACAGTTTTTGACGCGCCGCGACATAGCGCTGTTCGAGTTGATTCCCACGCTCTACCTGCTGCTGGTATTGCTCCGCCGCCGCGCGTAGTAGCTGGTTCTGGGTTTCGGCCTGCTGCTGCTGTAGCAAATTGAATGCCGCCTGCTGTTTCGCCAGCGCGGCATCCCCCAGTGCTTGCGCCAGTTGATAACCCTGATTATGGCCAGTCAGATAGACCGCGAGTAGCAACACCACGACAAGCAGGACCGCGACCACGCGTGGCGAAAGAAAGGATTTCAGGCTATTGAGAAACAGACTATTCCACACAGCTCGCCCTCCCCCAGCTCAAATACCGTGGTGCCAACTGATGCAAAATGCGGTCGGGGTAATGGCGATTTTCACGCCAGTTGGCGGCGCTACGTCCGGCATTGACGGTTTCTACATGATCGAACCAACGAAGTATGTCCTTATCGGCGATCTTCGCACGCTGCTTATCACGCTGTAACCAGCCAAGTCCGCCGTTGTAGGACGACAAGGTCATTGCCATGCGTTCACAGTCGTTGCTGGCGCTGATTCGCGTCCACAGCCAGCGATCGTAGCCCGTCAGAGCACGGATAGCCCAGGCAGGATTAAACGGTTGATTCGCGCGAAGTTCAGGGACAATACCGCTAAACCAGTCGGCGGTGGTCGGCATAAACTGCGCCAGCCCCTGCGCACCGACGGGTGAAACGGCCCGAGGATTCCAACCGCTTTCCTGATGCAACTGCGCCGCAAAGTCAGCAATCGGGGCATTCATGCCCCAATCCAACCGTGCACTGCGGATCACATCACTGCGGTACGCCTGCGCGGCACGAGGGATGGTGTCGGCGCAGACCACCGAGCTAAAAAGCAGCGGGCTAAAAAACAACGTGATGAGGAGGTGTCGCATATCACAGCCCCATCGCTACGCCGATGCAAACGGCTGACACAATCAGCGCTCGTCGTAACATTGCAGCGGCAAATACGGTATGGTGACCGTCCCGAACCGGAAAACGTCCACGCGGTACAGGTTCATCACCTTGTTCGAGGAACAGACCGGGACGCGCTTTAGGAAACAGCGAGCGATCCAGCCAATAACCTAATACCGCGGCGAGTGAAATAAGCGAAAGCTTATAGACGGTGACGGGAAGCTGTTGCGGTGAAATCAGCCCGATAACAGCAAAGAGAAAAGCGGATGTCACAATCCAGCCGGTAAGACGCGGTTTTTTGATTTTTTTCACGATAAAGCCTCCTGATAAGAATGGAGGCCATTATGCAAAATGCAGGGGTTTGATGATTTTAAAGGAGTTTAAGTATTACTAAGGCACAAGATCCCACAAAATTGAACCATTTCTATTCGTCATCCCTTTCTACTCTTCATCCTTCACGTTGCCCATACGTAGACTTCCTGCTGATAAAAATCATAGCCAATTATCCGTATATGATTTTTATCATCTGTTTTAGTGCCTGATGGTCTTGTTATTGGCTAATGACGTTGTTGCAGGCTGAAACCGAGCCGCCAGTTCCAGAATATCTTTCTCGTTCAGCGTACCCGCCGTATAGCGCAGTAATAACCATGCCTGAAGCCAACTGTATTTCGCTTCCGCCAGCTCTCGTCGAGCGTTATACCAATCCTGTTCAGCCAGCAGGATATCCAGATTAATACGTTCACCGCCCGCCACGCTCAACCGTGTGGCGTTAACGGCTTCTTGCGCCGACGAGGCTGTCATTTGCCAGGCTTTGATTTTCGCCGAACCGTTATTGTACAGATTGTAATATTTTTTCAACTCCGCCAACGTTTGCTTGGTTTGATCGTCCAACTCCGCCTGGCTTTGCTGATATTCCGCCGCCGCCTGCCGCATCGATGCCGAGACGGAGCCACCGGAATAAAGCGGGACATTCAACTGTAAACCAACGCTCTGTGTGTCGTATTTCTGATTGTAGTTATATTCACTTTCCGAACGGCTATTGCGCGACGATGCCACCAGCGACAGCGTAGGTAAATGGCCAGCTCGACTGCGTTCGATTTCATAACGGCTGACCGCCAGCCCTTCGCGCTGCGTCGCCAGTTTGGCATTGTGCTGCACGGCAAGATCGCGCCACTGCGCTAACGTCTGCTTATCTGATTCCACAGACGGCAGTTGCGCGAGCGTCAGAGGATGTAGCGCTGCAATATCCAGCGTTGTGCCTGTCATATTTTCCAGATCGGTGATTGCAGCATCCAGATTGTCTTGCTGCTCAATGCGCTGCGCTTCAGTCAGCGTAAAGCGCGCCTCCGTTTCACGCACATCCGTTAACGTGCCTTCTCCCGCCAGCAGGAGGCGTTGATTCAGCGCCAGCTGTTCCTGATAGGCACGCTGCTGCGCATCCAGCAATTGCAGCTTTTCCTGCGCCAACAGCGCACTACTCCAGGCTTGATATAGCCGCACCATCAGGTCCTGGCTGCGATCGCGAAAACGCTGATCGGCCATCAACGTGCGGGCAACACCCTGTTGATAACGCGCCCAGGACGCATAGTCCAGCAGCGGCTGACGCAGCGATAGCGTCGACGTGTAGCTGTTATAATCGCGTTTTAACGTGTTGCCAGTGAAGCTATCCGTTTGGGTGACTTTGGAGTGGCTACTGTTGGCACTATATCCATATTGGAGATTTGGGAGCAGATTAGCCCGCCCGATCGTCTCCTCTTCCTGGCCGGCTGCTCGCTCGAACCCCGCCGCACGAAACTGGGCGTCGTTGCGCAGCGCCAACTCCCAGGCATCAAGCAGCCCTAATGCGTTAACGCCTGAAGAAAGGAGCCCAAACAGCACGATTATCGCGATCCTTTGCATGATTACTCTTCCGTTAGTGCCAGATGCAGGCGATCCATTAAAGGCTTAAAGAGATAATTGACGAACGACCGCTCTCCGGTACGGACAAACCCCTGTACCGGCATGCCCGGTTTGACTTCCAGCCCCTCCAGAGCACGTTTCCCTGCCTCATCCACCTGAACGCGCAGGCTGTAATAGGGAGAGCCGTCCCGTTCATCCAGCAGGCGATCGGCGGACAACAGTTCGACGGTTCCCGCTACGCGCGGCGTCGTGCTTTGGTTAAACGCAACGAACTGAAGCTCAACGGGTAACCCCGGCCAGACTTTATCGACCAATTCAACGGGAAGGCGTGCATCCACCTGTAAAGGCTGATCGTCCGGTACGATCTCCAGAAGCGTCTGTCCCGGCGCAATAACACCACCTTCTGTAAATACCTTCAACCCGACCACCGTCCCGGAAACGGGCGCACGCATCTGGATATTCGCCAAATTGAAATCGGCTTTTTCCTTCTTGCTACCCACATCGCTCAGCAGTGCCCGGACTTCTGCCAGCTCGCTGTTTACTTCTTTGTCGTATTCTTGTTGGCGCTGGGCGATCAGCAGCGTTTGTTGCTCAATGTCACGGCGGGTGCGATTAATCTCTCCCGCCAACTGCGCGATATCACCGTTAAGCTGCGCCAGCAGACGTTCGTTCTCCAGCATTTTGTTGCGCGGCACATAGTTTTCCGCCGCCAGTGAACGTAGCCCTTGTAGCTGTTGTTCCAGCGTTTCCCGCTGCTTCTGCTTGCTGGCCATCACCTGACGCTGTGCGCTGAGCGATGCCTCCATACCCGCAATACTCGTGCGCATCCCTTCTGCCTCAAGCCTAAGCGACTGCTGGCGGCTGTGCAGTAAATCGCGCTGTAATGCCGTAATCACGTTCATCTCTGGCTTTTCCGCTAGCGGTTGCAGACGGGGCGTCATCACCATGTCATTCAAGCGCTGCTGTTCAGCAAGCAGCCGACCTTCCCGCGCGACTAACTGTAAATACTGACCATCCAGACCTTCACTCGCCGAACGTGCATCAACCTCATTCAGCGTTAACAAAATCTGACCGACCTCCACCTTGTCGCCGTCTTTAACCTGAATTTTATCGACGATACCGCCCTGATTGTGCTGAACAACTTTGCGATTGCCAGAAATCACGACGCTGCCATTGACCATGACGCCCTTGTCCAGCGGTGCAAACAGTGCCCACAGGAGAAAACCGCCGAACCCGGCGAGCACCAGCAACCATCCCAGACGCACGGCACGTTTTTCATCGCGCCGCGCCGTCTGGTTCATACTATCTTCGCTTATTTCTGATGCGGACATGTCTTTCCCTGTATTCGTCATTCCCTGTTACGGCTGGACAGCGGCAGCAGGTGTCATTTGTGCTTGATTAGCGGCACGACGCGGCTGCAATTCGCTTAGAATGTCGCGTGCAGGCCCAAAACGCTGTTGTCTGCCTTGGTTAAGAACCAGAATTTTATGCGCCAACGTGGTTAATGCAGGACGATGCGTAATCAGTACCACCGTCGCTCCCCGCTTTTGAAGATGCGAGATCGCCTGCGCCAGCGCCATTTCACCTTCGTTGTCGAGGCTGGAGTTCGGCTCATCGAGTACCAGCAGGCAGGGCTCGCCATACACCGCACGTGCCAGCGCGATACGCTGCCGTTGCCCCCCCGACAGTCCGTTGCCGTCAGCGCCAAGAGGCGTGTCATATCCCTGTGGCTGACTAAGAATCATCTCGTGGACGCCTGCCAGCTTCGCCGCCGCGACAATTTTTTCTGCGTCATGTTCGCCAAAGCGGGAAATATTCTCCGCCAGCGTGCCTTTAAACAGCTGTACATCTTGTGGCAGGTAACCCATTGCCGGACCAAACACCGTCTTATCTACCTGGCTGAGATCGGCACCATCCAGTCGAACCTTGCCACGAGTCGGTGCTTGCGTCGCGACCAGTAAACGTGCCAATGTGGATTTTCCTGAGCCTGATGCGCCCAGAATCGCCAGCGTTTCCCCCGCATGAAGCGAGAAATGGATATCCTGCAATCTTGATGCCCCTTGCGGCGTCTGCAATAACACATTTTCGACGCTAAGCTGGCCAACAGGCGCTGGCAACGCCATCACCTCTGCTTTAGGCGGATACGCCGTCATAATTCGATTCAGGCGATGCCAGGCTTGCCGTGCGCTGCTTAACGGTTTCCAAATGCCAATAAACTGATCGATAGGGCTCAGCACGCGCCCGACAAGAATTGATCCGGCGATCATCATGCCCGGCGTGATTTCACCCTTAATCGCTAACATCGCCCCCACGCCAAGCATCAGCGATTGCAGAAAAATGCGCGCATGTTTTGACGCCGCCCCAACAACCGCGGCTCGTTCGCTCGCCAGATTTTGCAGGGTAATAAAGCGATAATGTTGCCCCAACCAGCGCCGACGTAAGTTAGGCAGCATCCCCATTGATTCAATCACTTCCGCATTACGCAGTTGCGTATCCGCAAGATGAGTCGCCTGTAACGCTTCATGGTTTGCTTCTTCCAACGGCGACGTAGTGAGATACTGATTTAACCATGCCAGCAGCAGCAGAACCACCGTTCCCCCTAACGCCAGAAAGCCGAGAACCGGGTGAATGAGGAACAGCACTAATAAAAAGAAGGGAAACCAGGGAATATCGAAGAAAGCAAACAGTGAATTGCCCGTAATAAACTGCCGTAATAGCGTGAGATCGTTCAGCGCCTGACCCGCTTTTGCCTCGCCAGCCTCAAGATTGCGTTCAAACGCGGCGTTGAAGACCTGCTGATTCAACTGTAGATCGATCCGCGTACCGAGTCGAACGACAACCAGACTCCGCACCCATTCGAGCGCCGCCATGAATATACCCAGACCAGCAATCAGCAGCGTGAGCATCAGCAAGGTCGTACCATTCCCTGAAGCCAGTACGCGGTCGTAAACCTGAAGCATATAGAGAGAAGGCGACAGCATCAGTATATTAACGATGGCGCTGAACATCCCAATGCTCCAAAAGCTGCGCCGGAAAGGACGCAGTATACTCAACAACGAACGTTCCTTATTTGATAGTTGACTCACTGCGTTTGCCTCTCCTGTCAGGACTGTTTGTGCATCGTCCGTGTACTACCATCAGGCAATATCAGCGTATAGCCCTCTTTTTCCTTGCTAAAGAACACGACGGACTGCCCCTGCTCTTTCGTCAGCGTGATACCATCCGGCGTCGGCCGCCAGCCTACGGGAACATCGGATAACAGCGCTTTTAAACATTGAGCATCACCGTCAAGACGCCAGGTGCTATCCACTAACGGCGTATTGTGCAGCACAACCTCACACTGCTGTTCCCCGCCACGCAATTGCCATACGCCGCTTAGCTCACTTGCTGAAGGTAATTTCAGACTACTTGCCATACATCCTCCGCTTATTGCACTTAACAGCGCCGCGATGATTAATTTTTTCATAGTGGCCCCAACTCGATAACAGAAAAGGACGGGTTTCCCCGCCCTTGCTACATCACACGATAAAATCGGTTGCCGCAGAAGGCTGACCAACAATATGCACAACAAAGTCTGGTGTGGTCTGACCCGCAAAATTCAGCCACAGATTGGTCGTGTTGCTGCCCGCGTCCCAGTCAAGCAATGCCTCATTGCCACGTCCGGTGAAAGCATCAACAAACTGCAAATCTTTATTTTGATTCAGCACTGACAGATCGATCTTGTCGATGCCGCGTTGGAAATCCGTGATGGTGTCATAACCTGTCTTATAGGAAGAGTCGCTCGCGCTGGCGTAGACGAAAATATCTTTGCCCGCACCGCCCGTCAGCGTATCTGCACCGCCGCCGCCGTAAATGACGTCATCACCTGCACCACCATTCAAAATATTATTCGCATCGTTACCGATAATAATATCGTTGCCGGAGCCGCCAATGGCGTTTTCGATCGTGACGCCGTGAGCGATAGACACGTTACCTTTCAGGCCGCCAACATCAGAGAATCCACCTTCATTCAGGTTGATGCGCTGATCGTTTCGGTAACCAGAGAAATCAAACGTATCATTACCGCCCGCATCCCAAACGGAGAAAATCAGTTTGTCACTGCTGCTATTCGCTGAATAGAAATCACGGCCAGTATTGGAGTTGAAACCGTATACCGTATCACCAGTACGCGTGTTCATGTTTGCGCCATAAAGATATTGGATCGCCGTGATGTCATCAATCAGCGGACCGGCAGCATAGTGTCCCTGGAAATCGCCTCCTGTGTTTTGCTCACTCCAGTAGCTCATCAAACTGAACTGGCGCGTATCTTCCGCATAGGTCACATCACGGTAGGTCGGATTACCTTCACCCGCATTGTAAGAACCTGGGTGGTTCAGTCCCAGCGCATGACCGATTTCGTGCGTCAGCGTCTGTTTGCCATACTCCGTTGCCGGGTTACGTACCGTGTCAGAGTTGTAGTTAAACCAGGCGCTACCCGCCGCAGAGTGGTTACCCGGCATATAAGCATAAGCCTGAGTATCGTAGTCCATCCGACCGCTTGAATCACGGGTGTAGTTACCAAACGTGATGGTAGCCTTTTGGGTAGGGCTAACCTGAGTAAACGTGATATTGGCGACATCTGACCACGATTGCAGAGACAGTTTGGCTTGTTGTTCCTGGGCTGTGCTAAATTTCACAAAGCCCTGATCGCCAGAAGGGATAGACCGCACGTTCTGTAAGAACGAATAGGTCAAATTAGCGGATTTACCGAATACGTTCGTTCCATTCCAGGTTAGGCCGTCACGGACAATTTCCTTCGCGGCCAGATCGCTGGTGAACGAGGGTTTGCCATTAAGCTGTCCTTCACCACGGGAGTGGTAATTATACAGATCGTATACATCGCTATACCCCGTACCTGCGGCATGTAATGCTGATTCAGCGGTATCCTTATCTTGATCTCGTAAAGCCATCTTTTCTTCTCCATAAGTCTGATCGGGATGATCAGAATCCTAAATCCCTTCAGGCATATGAATCACATACGCCACGAACTAATGGCTTCTGGTGAGATAAAATTGATCAAAAATTATTTATATACAAAAAAACTCATATAAATAAAAATTATTCTCATAAGGAAATAATTAAGAACACGAGATAATTATCTTCGTTATTATTAAATAAAAAACAATAAGGTACTAATGACTAATTTTTATTATTGAGATAAATAGAAAAAGCAAAGAGGGCTGGTGCCAGACAGCATTCGTTTTCGAAAAGGAAGGAATTTTTATTAACTGCGTTAATTCTCATCATGATACCTATCCTTGGTTGATAAAAACCGCACTGCGCAATGACAGCGTTTGTCACACGTATTAACGGCATCCTTGCTGTTCTGAGACAAATCTAACAAATAAGAATAAAAAAATATAGCGCTAAATAGGGACTAATTCCCCCCCTTATTCAGTGAACAGGTCTAGAGGAATTTGTTATGGCATATCCCGCTGTTCAATCGGGAAGACAGGCAGCGCAGCCAGCAGTTGTGCACCATAACCTTTCGTCAGCAATCGCCTGTCATAAATGACAATTTCACCAAAGCAATCATGGCTACGAATAAGACGCCCAACTTGTTGGATAAGATTAAACGATGCGCTGGGCAAACTCTGTACGATAAACGGGTGCCGTTTGAGGCTTTTTAGCCATTCGCCTTCCGTCAAAATCACCGGGCTGTCGATGGGCGGAAACGCTATTTTATGGATATGCACCTGAGAAAGTAGCTCCCCTTTCAGATCCAACCCTTCCGCAAACGACTGTAAGCCAATCAGCACGCTGGTCTGGCCTTCTTGTACCCGCTGACGATGTAACTCGACCAGTCTGTAGCGCGGCTTATCTCCCTGAACCAGTAGCATCAGGCGTAAATCGGTGACCTGTGTCAGAAAGAGTTGCATGGCACGCTGGCTGGCAAACAGCATCAACATACCTTTATGCTTATCCTGTTTTAACTCCGCGCGGAAAAATTGTGCCATTTCAGCAATATGCTGCGCTTCTGATTCCATCAGCGGTTCATAACGCATCCTGGGAATGACCAGACGCCCCTGTTCACGGTGATTGAACGGTGAGTCCAGCGCGATAAACGTGTCCCCTTCCTGTTCGCCCAAACCGGAAAGTTCCTGTATGCGCGCAAAGCTGTTCAGCGAACGCAACGTGGCCGATGTCACCACCACATGCGACACCTTACTCCACAGCAGCCTTTCAAGCTGATCGCAAACGCGAATTCCCGCGCAGTGCAGGTGAAGATGCGGCTGGTTATCACGCATTTCCCGCGTAATCCATTTAGAAACCGGTGCGTTCGACGATTTTTCCATCGCCGCCAGCCGCCATAGCTTGCTCATCGACTCAAAGTAACCTTGCTGGCGGCTCATTTTCAGCAACGCGTGATAGACCCGCACCACGTCATGCTTGCCGGTTTTTTCGCTGAGGTCGTTGAGCATATACTCCACCAACGCTCGTAGCGTATCGGTCAGCTTGAACAATCGCACACAGAGCTCACGCATTTCATCGGGCATTTTTCCCATCGCAAAGCGGTATTCTGTTTCCTGCCCGTCATGCGGCAAAAACAGCCCGCACATTTGTGAGAAAGACAGTACACATTCACGGATCTCCTCACAGTGGCTGGTTAGCCGTTCACTGTTAGCGAGGCGCGGTGGCGATTTTGGCGCGAATTGCGCCATACACTGCCCGATGAGCTGCACCAACTGTTCCATTTGCGCCATCATATAGGCAGGATGAATATCACCGGACATCTCCAGCGTATCGCGGGCAACGTCGGGAATATGGTGCCCTTCATCAAGCACCAGCAGTAAATTCTTAGGGGGAGGAAGTACCGACTCACTCTCCATCGCCGCCATCACCAGCGCATGGTTAGTGACGACGACATCCGCCTGTTCGATCTCACGCCGTGCGATGAAAAACGGACACTCGCGGTAATAATGACAGTTGTGCGCAAGGCAGTTCGCTTTATCCGTACACAGTTTTTGCCACAGGCTATCATCAATCGAGTCCTGATAATGATCGCGCAGCCCGTCCCAGACGTGGCCTTGCAGTGCTTTTTCAAGCTTTACACAGACGCGTTCTTCTTCTTTACTGGCAGACAGCCGTTCATCATCCAGGAAGAGCGGTAAATCCCCCTGCGCGTCGGGATCGGTTGCCAGCATTGCCAAATTACGCGGGCAAATATAACGACGCCGGCCAAATGCAGCGGTAAATTTCAGTTCGGGAATAAATTTCTGCAACAACGGCAAATCTTTGCTGTAAATCTGATCCTGCAACGCCACATTCGCGGTGCTGACCACCAGCGTTTTATCTTCCGCACGCCCGACAGCAATCCCAGGAATAAGGTAAGAAAGCGTTTTCCCGACGCCAGTAGGTGCTTCAATAGCCAGATGGCGCGGGTAATCACCCGCCAGCGTTTTCGCCACTTCGGCAATCATCTGTCGCTGGGGAACGCGGGAAATAAAATCCGGGATTTGCTCTTGCAGGGCCTTATACCATTGACCAATCTGCAACTTTATTGCGGGGGACAGCGTCATGCATACTCTATATCTATGTAATCTGACCACCATTGTCCCACAGACGCCCGGCGGCGTCAGCCGATATCACGTTCGCAATGATTCCGGCCTCGACAATCTTTCGTCCAGCGATTAGGGTAAAACCCTGCCCTTGCCATGAGCGGTAAACGCTATCTTCGATAAACAATAGCTTCGGTAAATTATGTCTTCAGTTCATGCTATCAACCAGTCGTACTGGTTTTCTTCTCGATTACCGCATGTTGAAAGCCGTACCACGCGCAACAGTCGCCAGGCCTATAAAACACACAGTCATGCGCAATTCTCGATTGGCGCGATCGAACACGGCGAAACGCTTTGCCATTACCGCAACGAAACGCATCACCTACAGATTGGCGATCTGATCTTTATCGATCCCCAGCAGCCGCACAGCTGTAACCCGCTTCCTGGGAAAACGCGTAGCTACCACATGCTTTATCTGGATGCAGAGTGGTGTCTCGACCAGATCGCAACGCATTGTGGCTATCAGGCAGATAGCGTGCGTTGCAACTGTATCGTACTGCACGATCCGGCGCTGTTTATACGCTATCAGCACGTAGTCACCCTGCTGTATCAGGGCGACATCACGTCGGCAGACAACCAGCTAAAAACGATGCTGGAGCCCATTTGGCAACAATACTGCCTGCCAGAACCCTTATTAGCCCATCACCCATCGCAAACCACAACGCTGCACGTACGCGAACGTCTGTTGAATAATTTACAAGAATCCCCGTCACTGGAAACGCTGGCAGATGAGCTGAATCTACGCCGCGAAACCATCGTGCGGCAGTTTCGTCACGATACCGGTATTACACCGATGGCATTCCTTAATAACGCGCGTATTGAGTATGCCAAATCGCTGATGAAACAAGGTACGCCGCTGGTTGATGCCAGCTATCAAAGCGGCTTCTGCGATCAAAGCCATTTTCACAAAACGTTTGTGCAATACACCGCAGCCACACCGGGTCAGTACGCGCGATCAATATTTGACAATAAATAGCCGAAAACCTTGTCTAGACTGGCTTCGATTATTTATCGAGGTCAGAAATATCATGTTTATCAATCCCCTTTTTTCCGCCGATTCTCTTTTCCCTACCCATTTTCCTGCACTGGCGCTGGCACATTTTGTGGCGCTATTGAGCCCTGGCCCGGATTTCTTTCTGTTGACGGCCTACGCCATTCGCTACCGGCTGCGTGGTAGCGCGGGAATCTGTCTGGGCATCGCGCTGGGAAATGGCATTTATATCCTGCTGGCGGCGATCGGCTGGGCAGGCATCCAGCATTCGCCAACACTTTTTACCGTCATCGAATTGGGCGGTGCGGCTTATCTGATCTGGATTGGCTACCAGCTACTGAAAAGTCGTTCTGTCCCGTTGCTACAGGCAGAGCAGCAGTCCAACGGTTGTCCAACGCTGCGCAAACAAATTCTACTGGGGCTCGGTTCGTCACTGCTGAATCCTAAAAACATGCTGTTCTACATCAGCCTGATGACCAGTATTCTTGGGCCGCATGTGACACCTGCGCAACAATTTGTCAGCGGAAGTTGGATGTTTTCTATGGTGTTGGTGTGGGATCTGCTCATCGCTGCGCTGATCGCTCGTCCGCGAGTTCAGCAGCGTTTAACGCGCTGGATTAACCCAATTGAGCGCGGTGCTGGCATCATTTTACTGTTTTTCGGCCTGATGCTTTTATTTCGGTAATAAAGTGTACTTAAAAAGTGAGAAGCGTTTCGGCCTTGTTTCATGGGCTGAAGGCATTATAATTCGGAGCAGTTAACAAAAGGATAACCTGATGACTCTTCAAAAAATCGGCATTATCGGTCTTTTTGCCTTTCTCGCCTTAGGCGGTATGTCCGGCATGATGCTGGTGGGCTACATTATTATCGAGCACGCGGGCTAAGGCTTTCGACCCACAACGCTGCCTCTACGGCACGAGTGCACGAAACAGTGCCGCACGGAAACGCGGCAATTAACCTCGCCTTAATTAACCGGATTGTTCAGACTGAAACGTCTGCCAATACTCAGGAATACGCGCGAAAGTCAGCTGGAACCAGGCCGTAAATTGCTCAGGTGTTGCCACCATTCGCCCTGCTATCTCATCTAGAGACTGGTATTCATAGCTCGACACTTCATCGGGATTGATCTGCGGAACGTCATCCGTCACGCCAAAGTACACATGTCCCAGTTCATGCTCAATCAACCCGTTATCCAGCGGCAGGCGATAGGTCAACGTAAACATCGGCGTCAGCGCACAGCGTAACCCCATCTCTTCATACAAACGGCGGTGTGCCGCCTGTAACGTCTCTTCACCGGGTGCAGGGTGGCTGCAACAGGTATTACTCCATAAACCACCGCTGTGATATTTCTCTTCTGCCCGCTGCTGTAATAACAACTGCTGACGAGAGTTGAAAATATAGACGGTAATCGCACGGTGTAACGCACCTTTTACGTGCGCTTCCTGCTTTTCCATGACGCCAGTTGGCCTGTCATTTTCATCAACCAGCACGACTTCAGTCAACGGCATACCTTGTTCCTGCAAAAGCTTATTCTCCGGTAATCACGCTTTATTTCGAAAATCACACTGTATTTCGGTAATAACCATTCATGTATTCGCCGCCGGAAGCACCGGCGGCGAGACGGACTTTATTATAGCAGTGTAAAGCTGTCGCTCTTCACCCGCTGCGAATCCAGACCAATCATCACGTCGAATTTGCCAGGTTCCACCACCTGCTGCATGCGGGCATTGTAGAACTTCAGCGCTTCCTGATCGAGCGTGAAGGTGACCGTGCGGGATTCTCCCGGCTGTAGCATCACTTTCTCAAAACCACGTAACTCTTTCAGTGGGCGACTGATGGAAGCCACGACATCGTGGAGATACAGCTGTACTACCGTTTCCCCTGCACGATTGCCGGTGTTTTTCACCGTGACGCTAGCGTTAATCGTCCCATTGCGCTTCATCGTCTGGCTGGACAACCGCACATCTGACACGCTGAACGTGGTATAGCTCAGGCCATAGCCAAACGGATAGAGTGGCCCGTTGGCTTCATCGTAATAGTGAGAGGTATATTTACCTGGGTTTTCCGGCGT
This sequence comes from Pectobacterium polonicum, assembly GCF_005497185.1. Lineage (GTDB taxonomy): Bacteria > Pseudomonadota > Gammaproteobacteria > Enterobacterales > Enterobacteriaceae > Pectobacterium > Pectobacterium polonicum. Next base: position 183,235 of record NZ_RJTN01000005.1, read on the forward strand.
ATAAGGACGGCCTGACGGTAGGTGATTGTAATAAATCGGAATCTGCCCGACAGAGCGCGGGAAGGACATCGGTAGCTTGCCTGATGGGTTATAGTCACCAAACAGCACATCGGCAATTGCATTGCCACCTTCCGTGCCGCTAAACCAGGTTTCCAATAACGCATCGGCCTGCTGATCTTCACGCACCAGCGCCAAAGGGCGGCCGTTCATCAGCACCAGCACCAGCGGTTTCCCCGTGGCTTTCAGCGCCGCGATCAGATCGCGCTGGCCTTGCGGCAGATCGATATTCGAGCGGCTGGACGCTTCATGCGCCATCCCAGCGGCTTCACCGACGACTGCCACCACCACATCCGCTTTCTTCGCAGCTTCTACAGCTTCATCGATCATCACCTGAGGTGGACGTTTATCCACCTGCACAGCATCCTCATACTGATTCAGGAAATCGATGATGCCTTTGTGATTACTGACGTTGGCACCTTTAGCATAAAGAATGGTCGCTTTATCGCCGACCGCATTCTTCAGACCCTGATAAACGGTAATTGTCTGTTTCGAAACGCCCGCCGCAGACCAGCTTCCCATCGTATCGCGCTGGCTATCAGCCAATGGCCCAACGACGGCAATCGTGCCCTGCTTTTTCAGCGGCAACGTTTGCAGACGGTTTTTCAGCAGCACCAAGCTTTTACGCGCCACATCACGTGCATCCAGACGGTGTAAGCGGCTTTCCGCATTGGTATCCACCGGATCGGAACTCGCAACGCCCAAATGACGATACGGATCTTCAAACAGCCCCATATCATATTTCACGTTCAAGACCTGACGGCAGGCATCGTCGATCTCCTGCACGCTCACTGCACCGCTTTTCACCAGCTCAGGCAGATAGCGCACGAAATACTCGTCACTCATGCTCATGCCGATACCGGATTTCACCGCCAGACGCGATGCATCACGCGGATCGCTGGCAACGCCATGCTTAATCAGCTCTTTAATCGCACCGTGATCGGTAATGGTAATGCCTTTGAAATTCCACTGATCGCGTAGCACCTCCTTCAGCAACCAGCTGTTTGAGGTGGCCGGTGTACCGTTGATGGAGTTCAGTGCGACCATCACGCCACTGCTGCCCGCGTCAATCGCCGCTTTGTATGGCGGCATATAGTCCTGGAACATGCGCTGAGGGCTCATGTCCACCGTGTTATAGTCGCGTCCACCTTCAACCGCACCATAAAGCGCGTAGTGTTTGACGCTAGTCATCAGCGAGTGGCGTCCGGTTACGTCATCGCCCTGAAAGGATTTCACTACCACACCAGCAATTTTACTGGTCAACCAGGTGTCTTCACCGAAGCCTTCCGACACGCGACCCCAGCGCGGATCGCGGGTGATATCCACCATCGGCGCCCAGGTCATGTTCAGACCGTCTTCCGTCGCTTCATAAGCCGCCACGCGCGCACTTTTCGCGATCGCGTCCATATCCCAACTGGAGGCTAATCCCAGAGCAATAGGGAAAATAGTGCGTTGGCCGTGCACCACATCATAGGCGAAAAACAGCGGGATCTTCAGGCGGCTGAGTTGCATGACCTGATCCTGCATTGCACGAATATCCTGGCGGGTCACCGTATTAAAAATCGCGCCGACCTGACCATTTCTAATCATTTCGCGGATGGCTTCTTTCGGGTTATCCGTTCCGACGCTGATCAATCGGAGCTGGCCGATCTTCTCTTCCAGCGTCATTTTCTTCAGTAAGTCCGTGACAAACGCATCACGCTGCTGATGTGAAGGCGATACTGATGCCGGCACAGACGTCAATTCCTGCGCAAACGCCGGATTACAGGCAAGTCCAATTGCTATAGTCAGTGAAGTAAGCCATTTCATTCGTTATAAAGACCCAGTCAATCCAGGCGTCAGAGCGTCAGATCAAAACGAGGCGCTGAAGCACAAGACAGGTTGAAGATTCCGACGGTCACATCCCTTCTCTGACAAGGCGAAAAACACCTTCTCCTGCCTTAAGCAAATAAGGTTTCCCGATAGAGGTTGCCGCACCGACGCACTCAAATGCACAGCGCGTAATATAGTGCATTTGTTGAGATTTCATTTAATAAAAACTGCAAGAATAATGCTAAACGATACGCATAATTCACATTCAACCTACGCAAAATGGGCTGTAACGAGGAAAAAACGTACAGTGTGGAACCACATGCGGCGGGCGGCCGCCGACGCATGTGTCTCTGGGGGAATTAACGCCGATGAGATTGCAAACTTAACGCTCGATCGAGCGATCCGACCAGCCAGTCAATATCATGCTCTTGAAATGCTAACGGCGGGCGCAGCTTCAATACATTCCCATGCGGGCCCGCAACCGATGTGAGGACACGCTCAGCACGAAGCTGTTCAACCACGTCCAGCGCCAGCGCTTTATCTGGAGTTTTGGTTTCTCGATCGCTGACCAGCTCAAAACCGATAAACAGCCCCGCCCCGCGCACATCGCCGATGCATGCATGACGGTCGGCAAGCAACGTCAGCTCCCGCTGCAATTTTTCCCCGACAATGCGGCTATGTTCCTGTAAACCTTCCGCGCGAATAACGTTTAATACCGCCTGCGCTGCCGCCATCGACACCGGGTTTCCACCAAACGTATTAAAATAGGGAATTTCATCGCTAAATGCCGCCAGCACATCGGCTTTTGCCAATAACGCCGACACCGGTATGCCGTTGCCCATCGGTTTACCCAATGTCACGACGTCCGGCACAATACCATGCCGGCCAAATCCCCAAAAATGCTCACCCGTGCGGGCAAAACCGGGCTGCACCTCATCCGCGATGAAAATCCCACCGTTGGCATGCACCACCTCTATCGCTGGTTGTAGGTAGCCAGCCGGCCCCGGCAATACGCCATCCGAGGAAAAAATGGAATCAGCCAGGAAACCGGCAAATTTGATGCCGTTCGCGGCCATATCATCAATTTGCATTTGAATTTGCTGCGCAAACCACGCGCCCAAATCGGGCGCCTTCACTCGATAGCGATCGGGAGCAGGTACAAGACGCGTTGTCGCCGCCAGAGGCTGCCCGCTTCCAAGTGCCGGTGACGCACCGGACGTCAACTCACTGGTTCCGTGATAGGCTTCTCGGCTCACAATAATGCCTGTTCCGCCGCTGTAGGCTCGAGCCACACGGATCGCAAGGTCGTTAGCCTCCGATCCGGTACACATATACATCGCCTTATTGATAGCGGCTGGCACCGTACTGAGAATATCCGCTGAGTAATCCAGAATTCGTTCGTGTAAATAGCGGGTATGGGTATTGAGCTGACGCATTTGCTCGTGAACGGCGTCGATGACCGCAGGGTGACAGTGCCCGATACTGGCGACATTGTTATAGACATCCAGATATTTATGCCCGGCAGCATCCCACAGATATTGTCCCTCACCGCGAACCAGATGCACCGGATTACGGTAGAACAAACGATAAGAATCCCCTAACACCTCGGTGCGCCTATTCGTCAGCCTACGCGTAGACTCATCCAGTGCATCCGCATGCTCAGTGCGAAAACTGTTGGTATCCATAATGGTTGAGCGTGTCGCCATAATGACTCCTGTATCAAGGTTGTGGCCCGACTGCGTATCACGTAGATAAAACGCATCGCGCATGTTCAGATAACACTCACCCTACACCAAAAGCAATAAAATACACAAATACAAAAAAATGCACTTTTTTGATGCACGAAAATGCCAAAAAAGTGCAATAAACTCATCACAAAAAAAGATGCACAATTCAATTCATTCGTTATTCAAGTCACTTTACGCACTGAAAAAATAAATAAATCATTGATTAAATTAACAATAATAACAAAAAACCTCATCAACTCAGAAGATGGCACGATTAGTGCTAAAACCTCATACCACTCGCCATAAACACAAAAATACACAAAGTGGCTCTGCGCCATTCGAGACGAGGGGAACACCGATGCCAACATTTTCCACAACCGTAGGGGAACATTTATGAACCGATCCTTATTTCGCCGCGTTAGTCTGCTTACTGCGTTCACCTGTGCCACGCTGGTTAACGCTGTGGCACACGCTGGCACCATCACGGTCTATACCTCGCTGGAAGAAGATGAGATCAAAGATTACGTCGCACAGGCCAAGAAAGACTTGCCCGACCTGACCATTAACGTACTACGTTTGTCCACTGGCGACCTTGGCCCACGGATTCTGGCCGAATCCAAAAATCCGCAGCATGACGTCATTTGGGGCTGGGCAGTGACCAGCGTGATGGACCCACGGCTCTCTGCATTATTGGAACCTTACGATGCCAAAGGCAGTGACAGTCTCGCAGCCACCTATCGCGCGCCGGATCACAAGTGGTTCGCAGCAACAGGTTATATGGCCGCCTTTTGCGTCAACACCGAAGCGCTAAAAGCCAAGAATCTTCCGGTGCCTGCATCCTGGCAAGATCTGACAAACCCGATCTATAAGGGGGAGATTGTGATGCCAAATCCCGTCTCGTCCGGCACCGGCTACCTGCAAATTGCCGCACTACTGCAAGCTAAAGGTGAACAAAACGGCTGGGCATTTTTGAAGTCGCTGGATGGCAATATCGCCCAGTACACCAAATCAGGCTCACGTCCGTGCAAAGCCGCACGCACGGGGGAATATGCCATCGGCGTGTCGCTGGCTTTCGCCGCGATGCAGTCAATTGAAGAAGGCTACCCCGTCAAAATGGTGATCCCAAACGATGGGGCTGGCTATGAGTTAGAAGCCTCCGCGCTGATGACCGCAGCCAAGAACAAACCGGACGCCAAACGCTTCCTTGACTGGACACTTTCCAGCCATGCCGCCGCGCTGTACACCAAATACAAAGAGATCGTGACTATTCCTGGCGTTGAACAGTCCAAAGCCGCGCAAATGGCGGGGCTGCCGGCCGATCTCACACACGTACTCTACCCCGTGGACTTTACCAAAAGCGCCAGCGATCGTGACGCCACACTGGCAACCTGGCAAAAATCCATCGGCCGGTAACGGCCTGTATTCGCAGTAAAGGCTGCCGCGCAAAATCTGTTTAGCGTCGCGGCAGCCGTCATTAAGAGGTCGCATTCATGGCACTGGTTATTCAAAATCTTCATAAAAGCTTTGACGGTTATGTCGCGCTCGATCGCATCAATTTGTCGATCGAAAATGCCGAATTTGTCTGCCTCCTTGGGCCTAGCGGCTGTGGTAAAACAACGTTGCTGCGCATCATTGCCGGGCTACTAAGCTGCGACGGGGGGAAAATCACGCTGGACGATCGCGATCTGGTTAACGTACCGGCAAGGGAAAGAGGCTTCGGCATCGTCTTTCAGTCCTACTCACTTTTCCCCCACATGACGATTGCGCAAAATATTGGTTATGGCCTCAAAATTCGCCAGACGCCTGCTGAGGAAATTACCGCACGCGTCAGCGATCTGTTGGATACCGTGCGCCTCAGCGGATTCGGTGAACGTTATCCCAACCAGCTTTCAGGAGGACAGCAGCAGCGTGTCGCTATTGCACGCGCGCTGGCGGTCAACCCTTCCCTGCTATTACTGGATGAACCGCTCTCGGCACTGGATGCGCGCGTGCGCGCCGGATTGCGTCAGGAATTACGCGATGTGCAGCAGCGGCTCGGCATTCCGACTCTGATGGTCACGCACGATCAGGAAGAAGCAATGAGCATGGCGGATAAAATCATTTGTATGCACGGTGGACGCATTATTCAGGAAGGGACACCGCACGAACTCTATACCCGCCCACGCTCGCGTTTCGTTGCCGAATTCATGGGGCACAGCAATTTGCTGTCACGCGATGTCGTCAACACATGGATGCCAGAACTCCTCCCGTCTGTGCAAGAGCCTGCGCTACCGGAAGATGCCGAATTATTTATCCGCCCAGAAAGAATTGCACTGCATAAAGCGGAAGGTGCAGAAGGACGGGTCATCAACACCAGTTTCCTCGGCAGTATCCAACGCATACAGGTGATATGGAAATCTCAGCCGCTATTAGTCGAGACCAGCAGCGCCGTGAACTGGAATCCTGGCGACCCCATTCATCTCTCGATTCGCGCAGAAGACTGCGCCTGGGTGCAAGCATGAATCAGACACATCTCCCTCCGCAAACGGTCAGCGATCGCTGGCTTTCTCGTCTGTGTCTGTGGGTTCCGCTGCTGGCGCTGCTCATGTTTTTCGGCATACCGATGCTAAGCATCGTCTGGCACAGTCTGCTGAACGATCAAAACGGTACGGTTGGATTATCAAACTATTTGGCGTTGATGGACTCACCCGGTATCTGGCGGGCGACCGCAAATAGCCTGTTACTTGGCACCGTCACCACGCTGGTCACGCTTTTGCTGGGATTTATTGTCGCCTATGGGTTGGAATGTACGGCAATGCCGGCAAAGCGTTTTATCGCCTTTTCGACCTCACTGCCGATACTTGCGCCTTCATTGGTGTTGGGATTGGGATTGATTTTTCTGCTGGGAAGAAACGGCATCATCGGCAACATTATTGGCGTGCGATTAGATATTTATGGTTTCTGGGGGCTGTTGATCGCCAACGTCCTGTACGCTCTGCCACAGGCGATTCTGATCATTCGCACCACACTGCGCCATAGCGATACGCGCCAGTATGAAGCCGCTAACGTTCTGGGTGCCTCTGACTGGCGGCAGTTTCTGGACATCACCCTCCCCGGTCTGAGATATGGCCTGCTGAGTGCGGCCTTTGTCATCTTTACCATCACGATCACCGATTTCGGCAACGCGATTGTCATCGGAGGTAACTTCTCGGTACTGGCGACCGAGATCTATAGCCAGGTCAGTGGCCAAATGAAATTCGGTATGGGGGCTGTTGTCGGGATTCTACTCCTGCTGCCTGCGGCTGCATCAATCTGGATAGAGCGCGCCACGACAAGACGGCAGAAAGCCATCGGCTCACATGCCGCTATCCCGCATGTTCCGCAACCGCTACGCACACGCGATGTGTCGTTCTATCTGGCAACCATGACTATCGCACTCATGATTGTCACCGTTATCGGCACCGTCATTATTGCCAGCATGATCCGCCTATGGCCATATCGTCTGGATCTGACGCTAAAACATTACGATATCGATCTCGCGGGAGGCTATACGCCACTGTGGACGTCAGTTTGGATCTCGGCGCTGGCGGCAGTGGTCGGCACCGCGCTGTTATTCCTGCTCACCTTCGGCATTCACCGCCAACCGGGCAAAGTTGCCAACACCGCCGTACTGCTTAGTGCATTGCCGGTTGCCGTTCCCGGCCTGGTGTTGGGGCTATCTTATGTGTTCACATTCAATACGGCCGATCTTCCCTGGGGGATGCTGTATGGATCGGCGCTGCTGGTGGCATTATGTAATTATTACCACTATCACACGCAAGGCTACACCACGATGATGATGGGGATACGCAACGTTCCGCCTGCGATGGAAGATGCCACCACCGTTCTAGGCGGCGGCGTGGTGCGTATTTTACGTGATGTCTACCTGCCAGCCATGCGCGTCACGTTGATTTCGGTCGCTATGTTTTTATTCATGCGCTCAATGGTTACACTATCAGCCGTGATTTTTTTGGTCACGCCGTCGTTGCCTTTAGGTGCCGTCACCGTGATGCGACTGGATGAAGCAGGCTTTACGTCACAGGCTGCCGCTTTTTCGACCTGTATTATGGGCATCGTGGCGGTGACCGCCTTGCTTCTGCACCTTGTAACAGAGAAGCGGCAATCATGGTAACCGGTGTCACAACATTAACGAATGGACAGCTATGTTAGAAGAAACGCGGTTACATCGCATACAGGCCCTGCTCTCAACATTAAACCGGGTGAGCACCGAGAAAATTATTCAACATCTCGGTGTTTCGCGCGAAACCGTACGACGCGATATTCTCAAGCTGGAAGCGGCAGGGGCGTTACGCCGCGTTCATGGTGGGATCGTAGCCACAACGGAAGAACCGGAACCACCGTTGTCCATTCGCAATACCGTGCGTGAAAAGGAAAAACAGGCCATTGCCCGCGCGGCAGTACAACAGCTACAGGCCGGGCAAACGCTGTTTATCGACGCAGGTAGCACCACCTCTCTGTTCGCCGACGAACTGCTTTCCATGCCGGGAATGACGGTGGTTACCAACAGTCTCACCGTCGCGCAGAAACTTACCGCAACGGAGTCTGTCGCACAACATAGCGTGATACTACTCGGTGGATACATGGGCGCCTCAGCACAGGCAACCAGCGGCGATATCACGATCAATGAACTGGAACGCTACCGCGCCGACGTGGCGATCCTCTCCCCAGTCGGGGTGGATGCGGCCTCTGGCGCAACCAGTTTTGCTCACCACGAAGCGGCCATTGCCCGATCGATGGTGCAACATGCCAGAACGCGAATGATCCTCGCAGATCATAGCAAGATTGGTATCACGAGCCGCGTGGTCTATGCCACCATGCAGGAAATCGACATGATCGTGACTGATACGCTTAGCGCAGACAAACCCGAACTCTCGTTACTCCAAAGGCATTGTCAGCAGGTTATCATCGCCTGATGAGCCGCGATGAAACACCTTTCCTGTGGTTCATCGCTGGCCTCAAACTGGGTTTGCATACTCGCCACACGGGTGGGTAAATGCAGGGTGATTTCTACCGTCTTTCGTGCTAATGCTAAGGCTTCGCTAATGCAAGGAGCCTCAGACATGTATCAGTTGTACATCGCCAACAAGAACTATTCGTCCTGGTCGTTGCGCCCGTGGGTGCTGTTGAAAACGCTGTCAATTCCTTTCGAGGAGAAGCAGGTTGTTTTTTCGCCAGGTATGGCACAGCCAGCGTTTAAGGCTTTTTCACCGACGGCAAAAGTCCCCTGTCTGATCGACGGCGAAACCACCGTCTGGGATTCATTGGCGATTACCGAGTATCTGGCTGAACAGCATTCCGCCGTCTGGCCTGCCGATGCCAAAACCCGTGCCTGGGCTCGCTGTGCCGCCGCCGAAATGCATTCCGGCTTTACCGCACTGCGCAATACCTGCGCCATGAGCTGCGGCGTGCGCGTCAAACTGAACGAGATATCCCCTGCTCTCAGCAGCGACATTGCGCGTATCTGCGAACTCTGGCAGGAAGGATTAACACGATTTGGCGGGCCGTTTTTGGCAGGGAAACAGTTTTCAGCGGTAGACGCGTTTTTTGCCCCCGTCGTTTTCCGTATCAAAACCTATCAGCTTACCGTTTCACCGGAAGCAGCCGCTTACTGTGAACACTTATTGGCATTGCCCGCAATGCAGCAATGGCTGCAAGACGCGTTAGCAGAAACCTGGCGCGAAGCCGCGCACGAGGAAGATGTAGCAAATGCAGGTGAAGTGGTAGAGGATTTTCGCACCCGCGCCTAACGCAATCGCAGGCGGTGGTTCATCAGGCCACCGTCAAAACGTCCCCTCCCAGAACACGGGAAGGGAGCAATCTCTTATTCGGTATCGATATTCGCCATACTCTGCGGTTGGCGAGAAGCCAGCGATTTTTGTTTCTTATAGCTCAATGCGGCGGCGGGCACCTCACTAACCTTACCGGTTTCAATCCACTTACGCAGGCGGTTAGCATCCGCAAAGTGCGTGTACTTACCGAATGCATCCAACACCACCAGCGCAACAGGTCGTTGATTAATGACCGTGCGCATTACCAGACAATGCCCGGCCTGATTCGTAAAACCCGTTTTGGTGAGCTGAATGCTCCAGTCCGCTTTATAGACCAGATGATTAGTATTTCTGAACGGCAGGCTATACGCCGGATGGGTGAACGTCGCCGTTTTTTCCTGTGTCGTGCTGAGCTGGCTCAGTAATGGATATTGCTTGCTGGCAATCAGGAGCTTGGTAAGATCGCGGGCGGTCGACACATTATTAATGGACAAGCCCGTCGGCTCTACATAACGCGTGTGTGCCATACCGAGTGCGCGAGCTTTGGCATTCATCGCACGGATAAACGCCTGATAGCCGCCCGGATAGTGGTGCGCCAGACTGGCAGCCGCACGGTTTTCGGATGACATCAGCGCCAGTAACAGCATGTCACGGCGGCTGATCTCACTGTTCAAACGAACACGTGAGTACACTCCTTTCATTTCTTTCGTCTGGCTGATATCCACAGAGATAATTTCATCCAGCGGCAGATTGGCATCCAGCACCACCAGCGCAGTCATCAGCTTTGTCACCGACGCGATCGGCACAACGACGTCAGGATTGCTGGAATAAAGAATATGGTTATCACTCAAATCCACCACCATCGCGCTACCAGAAGCAATTTCCTGATGCGCAGTGCCGGCGGAATACGTCGGCGCTTTCGCCACAGCCTGAGGCAACATCACAACATGGGTTGACAGGACCAACAGGCCAAAAAGAGAAAGCTTAAAATTTTTAGTCATTCTTCAATAACTTAAACAGTATTCTGTTAAATGAAAGGAATAGGCATCGGCATTATAATTTACCGCTTCTCCCCACGCACTCATGCAGCAGAAAAAGCTTTGTGACAAATTTTGACAGCCGATTATAGCAACCTACTGTTTTTTATCGTGTTGCGCCAGAGGCGGTCTTATTTTGTACATCTGGCTAAGCAAACGCAGGCTGACGCCGCTGAATATCCCGGCGGTAATCCCACTTGCCGCACCGGATAGCAGGCAGAATACGGGCTCATACGCCACAGCGGGAAACAGAGCCAACTGGACGGAAAAGTAGAAATGAGAACAAAACGTCAGCAGCATCAAGACCAGCGGCCACCACGAACCGGTGCGTTGAAAATGGCGCGATTCGGGTAGGTAAGTTCCTGACGTCTTCCCCCACGCCCATCCGATGCCCAGCCCAACGATCAACGCCAGCAGAAATCCCCCCGCTGCCTCAAGCGGGAGTCGCAACGTATGAAAAATCGCGCTGATACCCCACACCATGAAAACCATCGGCACAACTAACATCCGCACCAGCGATTGCTGTCGTGGCCGGCTGGCTTTTACACCAACATAAATCAGGTAACCCAAAATAGCCCACACCCAATAAGGCGTGTGGCGCAGAATAATCAGCTGGTTTTCCACGGCAATGTGATTCCTTTATCAACGATGCCTTTATGAGTGATGATAGCCACGTTGCTGCCCAATCACGGTGTGATTTTTGCCTGTTCTAGCGCCTGTTTCACCGCGTTAATCACGCCCTGGCTTGATAATGTGGCACCCGTTACCGCATCGACTTTGTTGATATCCTGCTTCTCAAGAAGTTCCGGCACAATTTGATCCGTCGCGCTCAGCATCATCGCCTCGGTATCGCCATGCTTGCGCACTTCAGCATTAGCGATCTTCCCATCTTTGATGCTGACCGTGACCTCAACTTCCGCCGCCTTACCCTGTGCTTTACCGATGTAGGTGCCGTCTTTATATTGCGCCACATTACTGCCATGAACGGACAAAGAAAAAGCCATCACCACCGTGGCCAGCACCGCCGGAATAGATTTTTTCATCATTTTTCCCTATGTAAATAAAACAACAAAAGCAACAATTCAATAACCAAAAAAGAACAGTCAGTTAAAACCTAATAATTGGTAATAAGATTTCGTTTCAATATTATCCAATGACAACTGAAGCCGTAATGCACACTCTATACACCGATCTCTGAGTGCTTTCAACTGAGTTTCATCATCGGTCATCACTGATATTTCGACAAAATACCCAAGCGATTCAATATAGTCGAGGGTAATATGGAAAGCATTTAAAAAATAGATGCTGCGGATTTTATGAATTTCAAACAAGGGCTGATACCCTAACGTCTGTAACATACTGTCAGTTTTTTCAAAGGATTCGACATTAACCGCTTCGCAACGATCGGCTCCAGGCCCTTTAACAATCCAAAGCTTTATCCCCGATGGCTCCATGCGACGCACCAGCATTTTGATATTTTGCTGCCGTAATCGCTTCTCTGAGTCATCGTAGTAAATATCATGTTCTTTATTTTCAAAGACGAAAGCTTCTGGGTGAAGACTAAAAAGCGTATTTCTAAAAACGGCTATATCGTCGATGCGAAATTTAAGTTCAACTTCATATTTCCCTGTGAAATGTTCAACCATGTTCTTTCCCCTCACTGGACTCCCTGAAATAACATTGACTCTCCGCCATATCGCTCAGCGCGTTATTACGCTGTCATACGGAAATTCAAGAAAATAATGATTCAGTCATCCGCAAAATAGATCATACAGGTAACATAATATGGCCAAATGGCCGTCCTCTCACCCTCCTTGATTAACACCCTACGTCCCTATCACCGCGATAATATTATCGTGTTATTACCTTACAACGCCGGAGACCCACGAACCCTTCCTACCAAGACATGCAGAAGCACGGCCATTCACCCATCATTTTCCAGAAAAAAATGCGGTCAGAATCGCACTGGACGCTGACCGCCGTTAATAGTAGCTGAGAAAGAAAAAACCGCTAGTTCTTCACGCAGCAACCGCAGGTAACAGCAAGATCAGTGCAGAATCAAAGCCGTGATGGTGCATAAACTCACGTAAAATAAGTAACCGGGCGGAAAAAGCGTTTTCTAGCGGAATCCCTTCCCAGCTAGCCGGGCTCCCCAGCATGACACGTTCCAGACGTTTAAATGTTCGTTCCATATCATCCTGCGGCAGCCGCCATCCCACTTCCTCTTCTTCTGCTCCCGAAATCTGTGCAACTGTCACCAATGCGGGGTCGAAAGAGAACAAAACGGAACCCGCCGGGATATCGTGCCGGATACGCGTCACTTCATCTTCTACCGCCATGATCGCCAATTCCATCTCATCAGGGGTCGGCGGAAGATGCTTGAAAAACGTCGCCGCGGTTTTGTCAAAACCGATGGTCAGTGGCAGAATTGCCGACGGTTGTGATGCCGTCCCACAAATGACGGTCGTCTGCTGTTCACCAATACAGAGCACCGTTACCGGAATATCCGGTGCGACACGCTGTCTGGCAAGCGCGTACCTATGCTGTAGATTCACCTCATTTTCCATCACGACATCCCCCTATTTAGTGCTGACAGCAGCGTGCAATATCGGCAATATCAGCAGGCGTGGTTCGACAGCAGCCGCCAATCAGACGTGCCCCAGCCGCCTGCCACTCGGGTAGATACGCCGTCAGCGAGCATGCGGCATCATGCGTACTGCTCCAGGTTTTGGTTACTGCATCATACTGCTCGCCGGAATTGGGATAAACCACCAAAGGCAAATTCGTCAGCGAAGACAGGTGCGTCAGCGCTGGCGTCACATTCTCCAGCGCAATACAGTTGATGCCCACGGCAACCACCTGCGAACAGGCGTTAACCCGTTCCAGCACGGTGCCTAATGGCGTACCGTCGCTGAGGTGCTCGCTGTCACGCAGCGTGAAAGAAAACCAGGCTTGCGCCTGAGGGAATTCGGTCAGTAACGCAATCAGCGCTTCTATTTCTGCAAAAGACGGCAACGTCTCGCAGGCCAACAAATCCGCTCCCGCTTCATGCAGCGCCGCCAGACGCGGGCGATGAAACGCCATCATCTCAGCCTGCGGTAACTGATAGTCGCCACGATATTCTGAACCATCCGCCAGATAAGCACCGTACGGCCCCACCGATCCCGCCACCAGCAGCACGTCAGCCTGCGGGTTGTCACGGCGATAATCATCCCGTGCCTGTGCCGCCAACTGTACGCTTTTGGCAATTAGCATCAACGACTCCGCTTCGCTATACCCACGCGCCTTAAACCCTTGCGGCGTCGCCTGATAACTGGCGGTAATCGCGCACTGCGCTCCTGCTTTGAAATAGTCTAGGTGTACCTGATAAATCAGTGCCGGATTTTCCACCAGCACTTTCGCCGACCACAGTGGGTCCGTTAAATCACAGCCGCGCGCTTCCAGTTCGGTCGCCAGCGCGCCGTCCAGCACAATCGTTGATGCCGTCGCCAGCATGTCGGTCACCGTATTTTTACGCAATATCGTCCACTCCCGTTAATCCACGCGTCTTCATTGACTGCGTGAAATAATAAGCACCGTAGCACAGCGCGACAAATGGAATTCCACACCACAGTGCAATCCGCTGGCTTGGGTCAAACGCCAGCCCGACGCAGGCCAGCAGGCAGAGCAGGAATCCCAAAATCGGTGTTATCGGGAACCAAGGCGCGCGATATTGCAGGTCGGAAAGGGGTTTCCCGGCACGGACATGATGGCGGCGAAACATATAGTGCGAGGCACAAATACTCAACCACACCGCCACCACGGCAAAGCCGGAAATCGCAGACAGCGCCACATAGACGGTATCCGGCGCGATCACGCTGGAAAACAGCGCCAGCAGCCCGCCCAGCATACTGACGGAAATGGCGAAAAGTGGAATGCCACGGCGCGTCAGGCGAGAAAAACGGCGCGGTAACGTGCCTTCGTTGGACAACGACCACAGCATACGCCCCGAGGCATACAGCCCTGAATTTGCAGCGGACAGGATCGCCGTCAAAATCACGAAATTAAAAATGTCAGCGGCGTAAGGAATACCAATCTTCTCAAACACCAGCACAAACGGGCTTTTAGCAATACCGGCCTCTTCCATCGGAATGATCGCCGCCAGCACCAGCACCGTCCCCAGAAAGAAAATCACCAGTCGCGCAACGGTGGTACGAATCGCCATCGGGACAACCTTGTGTGGATTCTCGGTTTCTCCCGCCGCGATACCGATCAATTCCGTACCGGAGAAAGCGAAGTTCACCGCCACCATTGTCATCAGAATCGGCAGACCGCCGTGTGGGAACCAGCCAGATGCGGTAATGTTCTGGAAGAACGGCGCGGGGGAGCCATCCTGCATCGGAATAAAACCAAACATCGCGCCAGCGCCGAGTACGATAAAAGCGAGAATCGTGACGACTTTAACGATAGAGAACCAAAATTCCCCTTCAGCAAAGAAGCGGGACGACACAACATTCAGCAAATAGATCAACACACAAAACAGCAGGCACCAGATCCAGACTGGCACCTGTGGAAACCAATACTGCATACAAAAACCAGCAGCGGTCAGGCTGGAACCGAGCGCGACCGTCCACGTCAGCCAATATAGCCACGCCACGGTATAGCCCGTTGCTGGACTGAGATAGCGGGACGCATACACATGGAACGCACCAGTTTCCGGCATGGCAACGGACAGTTCACCCAGACTCAACATCACCAGATACACCACCAGCGCGCCGATCAGATACGCCAATAGTGTCCCAGCCGCGCCCGTCGTGGAAATAATGTAACCCGTATTGAAAAACAGGCCAGTACCGATGACACCGCCGAGCGAAAGCATCACCAAATGGCGAGCTTTCATAGTGCGCTTAAACTGCCCTTCCGTGCCTGATGCGTGTTGTTCCATGATGACCTTTCGTTATAGACGTCTAAACTTCCAGATAGATGGAGTGTTATACCGTCAACCGATTCGTAAAGTAAAGTACAGGCCAGCGGGAGAGCGATAAGGTGCGTTAAATCTGAACAGTGTGATGAAAACACGAAGAGTAAGAAGGCAGATAATGAGGAAACGGTGAGCGCCTATGGCTCACCAATCACACGGGCGATGTCCGTTGAGGTTTTCAACGTGCGAATTTCGCTGAATAATTCGGTGGCGTCGTCATACTCTTTACGCAAATAGCCAAGCCACTGCTTGATGCGCGCAACATGATACATTCCCGTATCGCCCTGCTTTTCCAGCCGCACATATTTCTGTAGCAGCAGCATGACCTCCGGCCACGGCATACGCGGTTCGTTATACTTAATCACGCGGCTCAGATTCGGCACATTCAGCGCCCCCCGCCCCAGCATGATGGCATCGCAGCCCGTCGTCGCCATACAGTCCTGTGCGCTTTGCCAGTCCCAGATTTCGCCGTTGGCGATCACCGGAATCCGCAGGCGCTGGCGAATTTCCCCAATCGCCTGCCAGTTGATGCATTCGGCTTTATAACCGTCTTCCTTCGTGCGGCCATGCACGGCCAGTTCGCTTGCGCCCGCCTGTTGCACCGCATCGGCGATTTCAAACTGCCGAGCGCCAGAATCCCAACCCAGGCGTATTTTCACCGTGACAGGCAAATGCGCAGGCACCGCCTCACGCATGGCTTTGGCACCCTGATAAATCAGCTCGGGATCTTTTAACAACGTCGCCCCGCCCCCGCTACCGTTCACCAGCTTCGACGGGCAGCCGCAGTTAAGATCGACGCCATACGAGCCCAGTTCCACCGCCCGCGCCGCATTCTCCGCCAGCCACTGTGGGTATTGCCCCAGCAGTTGCACACGCACCAGCGTACCCGACGGCGTGCGGCTGGCATGCTGTAGCTCCGGGCAAAGTCGATAAAAGGATTTAACCGGCAGGCACTGATCCACCACGCGTAAAAACTCGGTGATGCACAGGTCATAGTCATTTACTTCAGTCAGCAGCTCTCGCACTAATGAGTCGAGAACCCCTTCCATCGGGGCAAGCAAAACACGCATAACGCTACTCAATAACTCTTCGATCGTTGATGACAGCCGTAAATAACACAGCCAAAAAAAGCAGGCAATGTTAGGGGGTATTGTACGGATAACGCAACGGGAAAGATAACGCCGGATAGGCTCAGAGGTTGCCTCTTATGGGCATATCATCAATAATTCGTTACGAATTTGTGATGCTACCGTCCTTACGGACCACAACGAAGTGGCTATTTTTTATGTCGAACGTCAAAACCGCAGAATTCAAACGTCCGCAGCTTTCACTGCCCAACAGCGCAGACAAACTGCTGCTGCACTCCTGCTGTGCGCCCTGCTCGGGTGAAGTCATGGAAGCCATCACCGCTTCTGGTATCGACTACACCATTTTCTTCTATAACCCCAACATCCATCCCCAGCGTGAATATCTGATCCGCAAAGAGGAAAACATCCGTTTCGCCGAACAGCATAACGTGCCGTTCATTGATGCAGATTACGATTCGGATAACTGGTTCGAACGCGCCAAAGGCATGGAGTGGGAACCCGAACGCGGCATTCGCTGTACCATGTGTTTTGATATGCGTTTCGAGCGCACAGCGCTGTACGCCGCAGAAAACGGCTTTAGCGTCATTTCCAGCTCACTGGGTATTTCCCGCTGGAAAAACATGCAGCAGATTAACGAATGCGGCCAGAACGCGGCGCAGAAATATCCTGGTGTCACCTACTGGGATTACAACTGGCGTAAAGGCGGCGGTTCGGCTCGCATGATCGAAATCAGCAAGCGGGAACGTTTTTATCAACAGGAGTATTGCGGCTGCATTTATTCTCTGCGCGATTCTAATAAGCATCGCAAATCACAGGGGCGCGATATTATTCGCATCGGCAAGCTGTATTACGGCGATGAAACCGAGTAACCGCATCACACAAGAGTCCGTAGAGCGGTAGTAACGGATAGATCGTAAAGACGCTGTAAATACATCCCTGTACGCTCGGATTGCGCCATCCATGGCGCAAACGCTTTACTCTTCTATTCCGTTACTACCGTTTTCGTTCAACAAATAAGTTTGTCAACGGTCTGAGCCCAGCACACAGTACCGGACTCTCAGCGTCTTATTTCTTCACGTCTACCTGATAGAAAATATGCTTACCGAACGGGTCGACTTCATACCCCGTCACTTCCTTACGGACTGGCTCAAAGATGGTGGAATGCGCAATCATGACGGCCGGAGCCTGATCGTGCATCATCTGCTGTGCCTGCTTGTACAGGGCAATACGCTGCTGGTGATCCTGTGAAGCGCGCGCTTCGATAATGATTTTATCAAACGGCGCATAACACCATTTTGCCGAGTTAGAACCGCCGTTGGCCGCCGTGCAGGTAAACAGTGGGCCGAAGAAGTTATCAGGGTCACCCGTCGCCGTTGTCCAGCCCATCAATGCCGCCTGATGTTCACCGCCTTTCACCCGCTTCAGGTATTCGCCCCACTCGAAGGTGACAATTTTCGCCTGCACACCGACTTTCGCCCAGTCGGCCTGAATCATCTCCGACATGCGGCGAGCGTTCGGGTTATACGGACGCTGCACCGGCATCGCCCACAGTTCGATGGTAGTGCCTTCCGCCAAACCCGCCTCTTTCAGTAACGCCTTCGCCTTCTCGGGATCGTAGTCATAATCCTTCAGCTCACTATCCGCGCTCCAGACACCCGGCGGCAGCAGGTTTTTCGCCGCCGTTCCGGTTCCCTGAAAAACGGCTTCGATAATCGCCGGCTTGTTAATCGCCATCGTTAACGCCTGCCGCACTTTCACATTATCCGTCGGTGCTTTCTGGGTATTGAACGACAGGAAGCCGGTGTTCAGTCCGGCCTTTTGCATCAGCACGATGTCCTTGTTCTCTTTCATGCGCGGCAGATCGGCAGGATTAGGGAACGGCATCACCTGACACTCGTTCTTTTCCAGCTTGGCGTACCGCACGGAGGCATCCGGCGTGATGGTGAAAATCAGCCGATCCAGCTTGGCCTTGCCTTCCCAATAGTCTGGAAACGCCTTAAACAGAATGCGGGAATCTTTCTGATACTGCGCTAATTCAAACGGTCCGGTGCCAATCGGCTCCATATCCACGCGCTCTGGTGTCCCGGCGTTGAGCATGGCATCGGCATATTCCGCAGAGAGAATAGACGCGAAGTACCAGGCTAAATCAGCCAGAAACGGGGCTTCCGCATGGGAGAGCGTAAAGCGCACCGTGTGCTCATCCACTTTATCGATACTCTGGATCAGCGAGCCAAAGGACAGGCTTTCAAAATTGGCATAGGTCCCTTTCGAGACGCTGTGGTAAGGATGCTGCGGATCTTTTTGCCGCATGAAGGAGAAAATAACGTCGTCAGCGGTAAAATCACGCGAAGGTTTGAAGTATTTATTGCTCTGGAATTTCACGCCTTTGCGCAAATGGAAGGTATAGATGCGCCCATCAGCGCTGATGTCCCAGCGTTCCGCCAGACTCGGCACCAGCTCCGTGGTGCCCACTTTGAAATCCACCAGACGGTTATAAATCGGCACGGCGCTGGCATCTACGCTGGTGCCGGAGGTGTAAAGCTGCGGGTTAAAGTTTTCCGGCGATCCTTCAGAGCAATACACCAACGTATTCGCCGAGGCCGCGGAGGCGACCGCCAGCGTCAACGCAGCCAGAGTCAATCGTATTCCTGCTTTTTTCATCCCAGTCCTCGCTTGTTATTTATGTTCCACCACACTGCTATAAAAATCATGACCATAAAATGACAAATAAAACCCTCAAATGAAATAATTTCTACGTTAGGATAGCCATCATAGGTATTGGAGAACAAAAAGGATTCGTTATGACAAACAGTCTGGCTCATCAACTCAGCAACCGTTTTTACCGTTATCTCGCCGTCACCAGCCAAAGCGATGCCAGTTCGACAACGTTACCCAGCACACCGGAACAGCATGAAATGGCACGTCTGCTGGCGGACGAGCTACGAGCACTGGGTTTGCAAGATGTCGTCATCGATGAACACGCCACCGTGACGGCCCTGAAGCCGGGCAACTGTCCGTCCGCACCGCGCATCGGTTTTATTACCCATATCGATACGGTTGACGTCGGTCTGTCGCCGCATATTCATCCGCAAACGCTGCGCTTTACCGGTGAAGACCTGTGTCTGAATGCCGAACAGGACATTTGGCTGCGCACGGCGGAACACCCGGAAATTCTGCCGTATGTTGGGCAGGACATTATTTTTAGCGACGGCACCAGCGTACTCGGCGCGGACAACAAGGCTGCCGTTACCGTGGTGATGACGCTCATGGAGAACCTGACCAACGCGACGCCGCACGGCGATATCGTGGTAGCCTTCGTGCCGGATGAAGAGATTGGGCTGCGTGGTGCGAAAGCGCTCGATCTCAAACGCTTTGATGTCGATTTCGCCTACACCATCGACTGCTGCGAGCTGGGTGAAGTGGTGTATGAGAACTTCAATGCGGCTTCCGCAGAAATTCGCTTTACCGGTGTGCCCGCGCACCCGATGTCGGCGAAAGGCGTGCTGGTTAACCCGTTGCTCATGGCACATGACTTTATCAGCCAGTTCGATCGCCAGCAGACGCCGGAGCACACGGAGGGACGCGAGGGCTATGTCTGGTTTAACGATCTGACGGCGAACGCTAATGAAGCGAAGCTCAAAGCGTCTATCCGCGATTTTGATTTAGCCACGTTTGAACAGCGGAAGCAGCAGATCGCCGCAATCGCAGAGAAGATTGGCGCGCAGTATCCGACGGGCAGCGTGACCTACACCCTCACCGATATCTACAGCAATATCAGCAACGCCATCACTGACGATCGCCGGGCTATCGACCTGCTGTTTGCCGCACTGGACACGCTGGGCATTGAACCCAAAGTGACGCCAATGCGTGGCGGCACGGACGGTGCGGCGCTGTCTGCCAAAGGGTTGCTAACGCCGAATTTCTTCACCGGTGCGCACAATTTCCACTCGCGCTTTGAATTTTTACCCGTGCCGTCGTTTGTAAAATCGTATGAAGTGGCGCTGAATTTATGCCTGCTGGCGGCGAAATAATCGCGTCCAGAAAAGAGAAAGGCGGACATCCGTCCGCCCCACCTACTTCTGCGCCAGCCGCAGCGCCGACGGCGTCAGGCCGTATTCCTTTTTGAATTGGTGGCTTAGATGGCTGGCGGAGCTGAACCCGCAGGCCAGCGCAATATCCGTGATCGACTGCGTACCTTGACGCACGAGCGCTTCAGCGCGAACCAGCCGCTGTTTCAGGACATACTGATGCGGTGCCATCCCCACGCTTTGGCGAAACATGCGCGCAAAGTGAAACTCGCTAAGCCCCGCTTCCGCCGCCAGCGCCTGTAGTGTCAGCGGCCGATCGAGATGTGCCTCAATTTGCATCTTGCTGCGCCGCAGTACTGCGGGCGCCAGCCCACCGCGCACCGTCGGCAGTTCCCACTGCAATTGGGTGTAGCCACGCAGCACCTGAATCATCAGCAGCGTCGCGGCGCTGCTAAGCACAAGCTGATTCGCCGAGTCGTCCCAGCGGTTACTTAGCAAGAACTGCCGGTACAGCGACGTAATCAGCGGATCGCTGCCAAATATCCGCTCTTCTGTACAGATCGACGCGGGGCTACGATCCCAGGTTTGCTCGGCCAGCTGCCGCAGGTGCGCATCGTCAAAATACAGGTGAACAAAATCGAGGTCGCCGCGGATATCCCAGGTCGACGAACTCTGTTTCGGCATCAGGCAGAAACGATCCGGCCCGCCGCCGTTATGCCAGCCGTCCGCTGTTTTATGATAGCTCTCATAGCCACCGGCGGTATAAAGACTGAGCGTGTGGTGTTCGGTGTTTTCCATCGTGACGCGATCGTGGCGGTTAAACCATGCAGCCAGCCGCACGCCGGAGGTTAGCTCGACGGTGTCGCGCAGCTCGGTTTTATGATGCAGCATGGTATCGAACGCTTTATAACGATGCATTGCTGCCTCCGTTTCTCACTTAACCGCAAGATTCTGTTATTCACCGCAAGGGGCTGAAAGCCCGCGACAAACGCACGCGCCATACTGCCGTCATGTTCTCATGCGGAATCACTCAATGAA
This sequence comes from Pectobacterium polonicum, assembly GCF_005497185.1. Taxonomy (GTDB): domain Bacteria; phylum Pseudomonadota; class Gammaproteobacteria; order Enterobacterales; family Enterobacteriaceae; genus Pectobacterium; species Pectobacterium polonicum. Next base: position 204,789 of record NZ_RJTN01000005.1, read on the forward strand.
TACGTTACTCTATTTTTCTGTCGTCCTGATTTGGGGTACGACCTGGATCGCCATTAGCCTGCAACAGGGCGACGTCGCCGCCGAAGTGTCCGTTTTCTGGCGCTTTGCGCTGGCATCGGCCATCTTACTGACGTTTCTGGCACTGACACGCCGCCTGCGCCCGCTTTCGCCACGCGCTCACCTGCTGTGTATGGTACAGGGGCTGTGCGTATTCGGCGTCAACTTTCTCTGTTTTTACCACGCCATCGCCTGGATTTCGAGTGGATTAGAATCCATCATTTTCTCGATGGCGGTACTGTTTAACGCCTTTAACAGCCGTCTTTTCTTCGGGCAGCCGTTAACGCGCAACGTGGCGATCGCCACACCGCTCGGGCTTATCGGTATCGTCGTGCTATTCTGGCATGACCTGACGCAAATCGACGCGCAACCCTATCTGCTGTGGGGCGTGGGATTGAGCATTCTGGGTACCTACTGCTTCTCGCTCGGCAATATGATTAGCGCCCAACACCAGCGACAGGGGCGCGACGTACTGACGACCAACGGCTGGGGCATGGGATATGGGGCGCTCTGGATGGGATTGTTCAGCCTGATTCAGGGGTATAGCTTCGCCCCGGAGTACAACACCGGCTATCTGGGGTCACTGTTCTATCTGGCTATCTTTGGTTCAGTCATCGGCTTCGGTGCCTACTTCAGCCTGATCGGTCGCATCGGTGCCAGTCAGGCGGCTTACACCACGCTGCTTTTTCCGCTGGTGGCGCTGTCGATTTCGACGCTGTTTGAAGATTATCAATGGCGGCCCAACGCGCTTATCGGCCTGCTGCTGATTCTGGCAGGCAACGCAGCGATGTTCTATCGCCCACGTCGTCCCGTTGCACACCCCGCAACAGCAAAATAACGCGATAAAAAAAGGAGCCATCTGGCTCCCTTTCGCTGTTACTTGTCCGCTGGCTTACTGCGGTTTTGCGGGCGTGGTGCGCGACGCTGACCTTCACCGCCGCCCTTGCCTTTTCCGCCAGTCCCCCATGGGCTATCACTATTACCGCCCGGTTTACGCGGTTGGCGATTACCCTCGGCTGAACGGCGCTCGCCCTGGCCTTGACTACGTTCGCTGCGCTCGGACTGACCGCGCGGAGCACCCGATTGTGCACGCGGTGCTGCGTTACGCGCACCACCGCCGCCACGGTTACCCTGACGACCATTTACAATCGGTTCGGCCTTGATGGACGGATCGGGCTCGTAGCCTTCGATAGCAATGCGCGGAATTTCACGCTTCAACAGACGTTCGATGTCACGCAGCAGCTTGTGTTCATCCACACACACCAGCGACAGCGCTTCACCCGTCGCTTCTGCACGACCGGTACGGCCAATACGGTGAACGTAATCTTCCGGCACATTCGGTAACTCATAGTTCACCACGTGCGGCAGTTGGTCGATATCCAGACCACGCGCGGCGATATCCGTCGCGACCAGCACGCGAATGCTGCCGTCTTTAAAGTTCGCCAGCGCACGCGTACGCGCGCCCTGACTTTTATTACCGTGGATAGCGGCGGCAGTAATACCGTCTTTCTCCAACAGTTCAGCCAGATGGTTAGCGCCATGTTTGGTGCGGGTAAAGACCAGCACCTGCTGCCAGTTATTTTCACCAATCAGCTGTGACAGCAGTTCACGCTTGCGGCGCTTATCGACAAAATGTACGTGCTGCGTAACCAGCTCAGACGGCGTATTACGACGCACAACTTCAACTGAGGCTGGGTTAGTCAGCAGTTTGTTCGCCAGCGCTTTGATCTCATCCGAGAAAGTCGCGGAGAATAGCAGGTTTTGACGTTTAGTCGGCAGCTTCGCCAGTACACGGCGAATATCGTGAATGAAGCCCATATCCAGCATACGGTCCGCTTCATCCAGCACCAGAATTTCAATCTGTGACAGGTCAACGGCGTTCTGGTGTTCCAGATCGAGCAGACGTCCCGGCGTCGCCACCAGAATATCCACGCCGCCGCGCAGCTTCATCATCTGCGGGTTAATGCTCACGCCGCCAAACACGACCAGTGAGCGCAGGCGTAAATATTTGCTGTACGCCTTCACGTTCTCATCAATCTGTGCCGCCAGTTCGCGAGTTGGCGTCAGGATCAGCGCCCGTACTGGACGACGTCCTTTCCCTTTATTCTGCGCTTCGCGGCTAGTGAGCAGTTGCAAGAGTGGCAGCGTAAAACCTGCCGTTTTACCCGTACCCGTTTGGGCGCTGGCCATTAAATCGCGCCCTTCCAGCACGACAGGGATCGCCTGACGCTGAACGGGGGTAGGATCGCGATAACCCTGCTCTTCAATCGCGCGCAGAATATCGGCACTCAGGCCGAGAGAATCAAATGACATAAAAAGAACAACTCCAGATCCGCTCTGACCGGACAGTAGCCGGTGTAGTTTTCAGAGGGTCAATAAGACGGGTTTGCTGAGCCACTATATACGTAACAACTCACGTAACAATCTACGTAAACAACGACATACGCAATAACCACGATGAACGAGCACAACTACGGTGCATGACTGCCGACGATTGTAGCAGAGATTCTGACCACTAAGGGATTTTTATCTGCGTCAGCCCGTTTTTCTGGCAGGGCGCAATAAGGGGCAGTTATTGCAATATTCCTGCGGCTGCGATGCCTTGTAATAAAAACAGCAGGTGCGGCGAAAGCGTACGCTGCGAAAGTTCACCGAACTCCCCACCGCAGGAACTCGCGTTTTCGCCCGAAAGAACGGCCTTAGCGGATTATCATCACAGCCAAAACGTTCGCCGGGCGCGGCCAGCAAAGCGTCGAAATCTTGCTGCACCTGTTGTGCCAACGTCATTCCTAGTGAACACTCCGCTGCCGGATCGTCCCATTCAATGCGCTGTTCGTATAACGAAAACACCCGCACCGCGACGTTTTCCCACAGGATGCGCAGCGGCGCGCCTGACACCGCAGACAGCGTATGTAAGATCGGCGATAGATGTTGAGCAAACAGCGTGTCGAACAGGCTATCACGCCACGCCTCTCGCCGCCCTGCTTCTGGTTGAGACACAGTGAGATCGTAAAGCGGCATGGTCGATGTCCACAGGCGGCTGTGTCCGAATTCCAGCACGCTGTTATCCAGCGTCATGTTCAGCCCTTTGTTATACACCGACATCGCATACAGGCTGGCGGCCGTGGTTAAGAACCCGATCCGCTTCGCCAGCAGTGACGCGGTAATCTTGATCGATGGCGACAGCAACGGTGGTGTCAGGGTGTTCAGCAGCCAATGGCAATAGTCTGGTTCCAGCATCTTACGGCTTGGGCAGCTGTCAGAACCGACCCGCAGCGAGGCATCCGTGAGTTGCAGCGTGCCAGAGAGCATCGCCCACTGCGGTGCCGTCAGGCGGTTAGCCGACATCCGTCGCAGCCTCCACCGCATCGCGCCCGAACGGAATGCACAACGGCGTGCCGAAGAACGGATCGTCAATGATGCGACAATTCAGGTTAAACACCGTTTTTACCGTAGCTTCGGTAAGAATGTCGCGCGGGTTCCCCTGTGCAAACACCGTCCGGTTATGCACGGCCACCATGTGGTGTGCGTAGCGACACGCCAGATTCAAATCATGCAGCACCATCACGATGGTTTTGTGCTGCTGAGCATTCAGTTCCCGCAACAAATCCAGCACTTCCATCTGATGCGCCAGATCGAGATAGGTCGTCGGTTCATCCAGCAGAACAATATCGGTATCCTGCGCCAGCGTCATGGCGATCCAGACGCGCTGGCGCTGCCCGCCGGATAGCGAATCTACTGCACGATCCTTTAATGCCAACACGCCAGTGCTGTGCAACGCCTGAATCACTTTTTCTTCGTCCGTTGTCGACCACTGCGTTAGCCACGACTGGTGTGGATAACGCCCCATCTTCACCAATTGATACACCGTCAGCCCTTCCGGCGCGGTCGGCGTTTGCGGAAGAATCGCCAGTGACTTCGCCACCTCAACGGTAGATTGCCGGTGGATATCCACCCCGTTGACAATAATCGTCCCATTTGTCGGTTTCAGCAGGCGGGCAAACGACTTCAACAACGTGCTCTTGCCGCAGCCGTTACTGCCCACCAGCACCGAAATTTTCCGGGCTGGCAGTGTGATATCCAACGCATCAATCACAACCTGTTTTTCGTAACTCAGCGTCAGCGACTGGCTGACAATCGCTTCGCCGTGAGTTGGATATACGTGTGTTGGCGGCACATTCTCTCGCATCATCTTGCAATCTCAGTAACGTTGCCGAAGCAATAAATAGATAAAGAAAGGCGTTCCGAGCACGGAGATAAAAATACCAGCAGGCAGATCCAACGGCAGGAACGCGGTACGGCCAATCAAATCGGCCACCATCACCAATAAACCGCCCGTCAGCGCTGACGCCAGCGCCAGTCCGGGGAATGAACGGCTCGCCAACTTTTTTGCAATGTGCGGGGCCAGCAGCCCGACAAACGCCATCGCGCCCGCATAGGCAATAGCCGCCCCTGCCAGCGCGACGCTCAGCGTCAACAGCGCAAGCCGGATACGACCGACCGACTGGCCGACGCCGCAGGCCAACGCATCGTCCAACTCATGCACGTTAACGTGTCGCGCCAGCCCCACTAAAAACGGTGCACCGAGTAACAACCAGCCCGCCAGCGCCGATACCTGCTGCCACTGTGCGCCATAAATACTGCCCGTCAGCCACACATAGGCTGTCAACGTCGTTCCAATTGGGCTAAACACCAGCATCATGGTGACCGCCGCGCCCATGATGGCGGACAGTCCAACGCCGACCAGCACCAAGCGCAGTGGCGATGCGCCTTGTTTCCAGGCCAGCAGGTAAATGGCAATCGCGGTAATCCACGCCCCACCCATCGCAGCGAGCGGGAGCCAACGCTGGCCTATCGCCGTCGCCAGAAACGAGAGAAAGAATACCGCTGCTGCTGATGCGCCGCTGGTAATCCCCAGAATATCCGGCGAGGCCAGCGGATTACGCACAATGCTTTGCAGAATCAAACCGGATATCGCCAGCGCGCCGCCCACCAACAGCGCCAACAGCGCACGCGGCAACCGCAGGTCGTTGACGATAAAATGCACGCCGCTGTCTGCTTTTCCCAGCAGCGCCAACATCACCTGCGCGGGCGACAGCACTACCTCGCCCAACGACAGCGAGAGGAACACGACGGCTAACAGCACCAGCAGGAGCAAGAGCGCCACCACAGACGTGCGGCGCTCAATCTGGCGCGATGCCATTCCCACGCGCACGGTATATACCTTACCCATACCGCATTCCCCTTCTCGCCAGATAAATGAAGAAGGGTGCCCCCAGCAGCGCGGTCATTGCCCCAACTGGCACTTCCTGCGGCACGATCAGCAGACGCGAGGCGACATCAGCCAGCAGCAACAGCGTGGCACCGAAAATCGCGCAGCCGGGCAGCAGCCAGCGATGATCGGCAGACAGTAAACGGCGCGCAATATGCGGCACGATCAACCCGACAAAACCGATATTTCCGGCTATCGCCACCGCGCCACCCGCCAGCCCGATCACGCACAGCCCGGACAGCGCACGCATCAGCGCGGTTCGCTGCCCCAGCCCTTTGGCGATCTCGTCGCCTGCCACCAGAATATTCAGGTGACGCGCCAGCAGCAGCGCGAGCAATAGCGCGATAACAAAGTACGGCAGCAGCGGTAACAGCATTGACAGACTGCGGCCGGACACCGACCCGGCCAGCCAGAACAGCATGCTGTCCAGCCCGTCCTGATTGATCACCAGCAGCGCCTGCGTAAACGAAATAAACAGTGCGCTAATGGCGGCTCCGGCCAGCACAATGCGTAAGTGGCTCGAGCGAGCGTTGCCCAGCGTTCCCAGCACATACACCATGACGCCAGCAACGGCCGCGCCCAGATAGGCCGTCCACGCCAGCGCTGTCTGCGAGGAAAAGGCAAATAGCGAAGACAGCAGGACGATGGCAAACATGGCTCCCGCATTAATGCCAAATATCCCCGGCGAGGCCAGCGGGTTGCGCGTCAGCGCCTGCATTAGCGCGCCGGCAACGGCAAGGCTGGCACCGACAACGATGGCAATCACCGTCCGCGACAGGCGGGTCGTCAGCACCAGAATGTGATCGATCTGCTGCGGATCGTAATGGAATAGCGCGTTGAACACGGCGCTAAATGAAATAGTGGTTTGCCCCAGCATCAGGCTGGCGACGATACTTAGCAGCAGCAATACGACACCCACTGCCGTCACGATGCTCTGTCTCATCGCGTAGGAGTCTCCTCTGCGATATCGCTTTTTTTACCCGCAGTCTCAGCTTTGCCAGCAAACTGCCGTTCGATATCATCCAGCATATGATTCGCGCCCAAAATACCGCCAGACAGGCTCCAGGCTACGTTATCTACCGGATAAACCTGTTGCTGCTGAGGCGCACGAAGCCGCTGCCAGAGCGGATGAGCCTGCCAGTCGCGGTAGTTCTGCGCTACCGCGGGCTTGTCTGACCGCAGCAACACAAAGAACAAATCGGCATCCACTACCGGAATGCTCTCTTTGCTGGTGAGTTTTTGCATCACGCCTGACGTGTAGCTTTCCGGCCGCGACCAGACAAAACCGATTTCCGACAGCACCGATCCAGCAAAACTGGCGGGCAGATAGGTACGCAGGTGATCTTCACGGAATTCAAGAATAGACACGCTGAGCGGCCAGCGTTCGCCAAACCGGGCTTTCAGCCTGTCGCGCAGGGAATCCACGCGCCGATCCCAATGGGATAACATCGCGTTCGCCTTATCTTCCCGATTCAGCGCTACCCCCATCATCTGCACCGTTTCTTTAAATTCAGACACCTTGTCCAACGCAATCGTCGGCGCGATCTGCGACAGGAGGCCGTAGATTTTCTCATGCCGAAACGTAGACGCTACGATGAGGTCAGGTTTGAGTAGCGCGATGGTTTCCAGACTGGGCTGCGTTTCCAACCCGACCAGCGTCACGCCCTGCAAAGCGGGGCGAAGGTAGCGATAAATCGGCTTCTCCGTCCACGACTCCACCACGCCAATCGGTTTGACTCCCAGCGCTACAGCAGAGTCCGTCGCGCCCTGAAACAGCGTCACGATACGCAGCGGCGTCCCTGTTACCGTGGTCACGCCCAGCGCATGCCGAATCTGACGCGGTGATTCCGCCGCCTGCGCCAACGTCACCAGTAAAAAAGACAACAACACGGCCAGCGCAAAACGCGGTCGTGTTGCTGAATTGAAGACGGAGTTAAATCGGTTGAGCTTAGAAATCAATCGAATAACCCAGCGTCATCGTGCGGCCGCGCCCAGAGAAATAGCGCGTATCGTTAACAAGCCCCGCCTGCGAATAGTAGGTGATGTACTGTTTATCCAGCAGGTTAGCCACCGCAACGTTGAGGCGACCATATGGCAGCTTGTAACCCACCGCCGCATCCATCAACAGGTAACCGTCAAACGCCATGCCTGCATCGTCAAAGCTGCGGCCAAAGGCATAATTTGCCTGCACGAACGAGCTCCATTTATCGTTCCAGTTCGCCGACCAACTGGTGATCAGACGATCCGGCGCGATATCCAGACCATTGAATTTTTTATCCACTTTACCATCACCGTCGTTGTCATACTTCCCTTCACTGTGCGCGTAGGAGGCATTAACTTTATGCTGCTCGTTGATCTGATAACCAGCACTCACTTCCACACCACGAATCTGCGTACGCTGACGATCGGACAAAAATACACCACCGCTCTCTCTAACACGCTCACCCAGCTTCGATTTGGACTCATAGTAGCTAGCTTCAAGATCAAACTTATCCCGTTTAAAACGGAACCCCGTCTCTACGTTATCCGTCACAATCGGCTTAAAACCGTCAAAATTTTTCAGGCTGACACCCGTGCGGTTGATGGAACGCAGCGCGCGACCCACGTCCGGCATTCCAAACCCTTCCGAGTAGTTAGCAAACAGACTGAGTGAATTCGTCGCGGCATAGACGATACCGGCGTTATACAGCGTTTCATTAAATTTCGGACTACCGCCTTGTACCGTAACGCTGTTGTTAGACGCCAGTGTTTGATAATCGTTGACTTGGAGTTTAGCAATTTCATGGCGTACGCCCGCGTGTAGCGTAACGTTATCCAGCAGTTGATATTCGCCCTGAATAAACGGCGAATAGTTGGTGTATTCCATCTCCGGCACATAGGTACGCTTAGTCAGGTAGAGATCCTGCTTGCCCTTATCGTACAGCGTATCGAAACCCACCGTCACTTTCAGCGTGTCGTCCAGCAGGTCATCTTTGGTCAGCGCCAGCTTGGTACCATATTTATTGGCAACCGATCGGGATTGTTCATAAAGCGTACCCCGGGGGGCAATCGCTGGATCTTGGAAAGTATTTGAAATCGTTGCGCCAAACAGCGCTTCATAGCGTTGATTAAACACCAGTGCGGACAGCTTCATCCCCGCCAAATCGTGGTGTTCATACGTTAAGCCCGTTGTCCAAATGCTGTTATTCGGTGCCTCACCCGGCGGCGTACCGCGTACCGACGTGGTAGGAATACCGAGCCTGCGCACGCCATCGACGCTGAGGTAGTTATTTTCACCTTTGATGTGATAGCGATTGACGCTCAGTTGAACGCGCTGATAGTCATCCAGCCAGTACCCGACTTTCGCTAACAGGTCGTAAGCGCGGGAGTCCATGGTATCGCCCTGGGTATTATCCACACCGACGGGACGATTGTTGCCGTCCAGATACAGCCCCTGATTCTCATAGCCAATCGAGAACAGGTAATCGAGATAGTCTTCACGCCCATCAACCCGATAGGTGGTTTTATAGCTGGCGGTTTCACCGCGAATCTTCTCGGTTGGGACTGTTGTTTGCACGTTGACGTGCTGATTAAACGAACCATTTTCCGGTCGACGGGTGATGATATTGATCACCCCACCCGTTGCCCCCATCCCGTTAGTCGCATTGGCACCATGAATCACTTCAATACGTTCGACCATCGAGTAGTCGACGGTATGCATCTCACGTCCGGTGGGGCGCAAAGGATTGGATTGCGGAATGCCGTCGATCATCACCAACGCCGCACGGCCGCGGAAAGTTTCACCGCTGCCGCTCATTTTCTGCCGGCTGGGGGAGAACGAAGGCAGCAGATTGCTCAGAATTTGCGACGAGTCAGAGGTGACCTGCATCTGCTGCTCGATTTGCTCCTTAGTAATGACGGTGACCACCTGCGGCGCTTTCTGCTGCTGGATATTCGAGCGTGAGGCGGTAATCACCATCTCATCGCCGCTCGCCTCATCCTTTTTGGTCGTGTCATCCTGTGCATACGCCGGAGCAATCAGCACGCATGGCATCAATGCGAGTAAAGTGCGCATCTGGTTCACTGTCCTTCCCCTTTGGTTAAGTATCCAACCGTCAATAAAAGCCATTACCGGTGACGGGTGGCTTATCTAAAAAACAGGCACCACGACACGGACAAAAAAATGCCAAAATGCTGCGCTTCACGCGAAACATCTTGGCGGGTGATGATCCGTTCAGACATTGAACACAGGGTTTCTCACCTCTGTACGCCGCGTCAGTGCTACCAGATCACTCTATAATTGCTAATAATAATTATTATCATTTAATGAAATGAATTACAATATTGCTACATTTTCAATTATTTTATTTAAAATCAAAAACATAATCACAACACAAGCGGAGGTATCTGAAAGTATCGACCGGATGTGACGTATTTTTGTGAACTCGATCACTATAAATCGTCATAAACCCCTGTAACCCGTCATATGATTAATAACCTCCAGAAATAAGAGACGACCTGCCCTCTTAACGGCCTGCGGGATCGCTACCGCCGACAAGCACACCGCTGACAAACAAGGAACTATGCTTGATAAACAAGGAACTATGCGTGATGAACAAGAGAAAACTGGCGTTCGCCGCCCTCGTCCTTATCCTGCTCGGCGCGGGTTACGGCTTTTATCACCATCAGAAGCAGCAGGAAAAACCGCTCACGCTCTACGGCAATATCGATATTCGCACCGTCAATCTGGCCTTTCGCGTCGGCGGCAGACTGACAGAGTTGAACGTAGATGAAGGCGATGCCGTACAGGCCGGCCAGCCGCTGGCAACGCTCGATGCCGCGCCTTACCTGAATGCACAACATCAGGCGCAGGCAAATCTCGCCAGTGCGCAGGCACAGCTTCAGCTTGCGCAGGAAGGCTACCGGCAGGAAGAGATCGCGCAGGTGCGATCTCAGGTCGTCCAGAGTCAGGCTGCCTATGATTACGCCAACAGCTTCTACCAGCGCCAGCAAGGGCTGTGGGACAAACGCGCCATTTCCGCCAACATGCTGGACGACGCCAAAACAGCACGTAATCAGGCGCTTGCGACACTACAGGCAGCGAAAGACAAATTAACCCAGTTTGAGCGCGGTAATCGGCCACAGGAAATCGCCGCGGCACAGGCGACGGTAGCACTGGCCGAAGCCGGACTGGCGCAGGCGGAATTGGATAGGCAGGACACGGAACTGCTGGCTCCTTCTCCCGGCGTGATCCTCACTCGCGCCGCCGAAAAAGGCAGTATGCTGGCATCGGGCAGTACCGTTTTCACCCTATCCCTCACTCGCCCGATTTGGGTTCGCGCCTATGTGAGCGAGAAAGATCTCGGTCGCGTTGTGCCCGGTAGCCAAATGCTGATTTACACCGATGGCCGTCCAAACCAGCCTTACCATGGCAAAATCGGCTTTGTCTCGCCAAGCGCCGAATTCACGCCGAAAAGCGTCGAAACCGAAGATCTCCGCACCGATCTGGTTTACCGACTGCGCATCGTGGTTAACGATCCCGATGACGGCTTACGACAAGGGATGCCGGTCACGCTGCGTTTTGAAGGCGTGCGTGATGAAGAGGTCAATCGCGCTATCGAGCCCGTTCGCCATGACTGACGCTCCCACACATATTTCGCTGAACGGACTGGAAAAACGCTTTGCCGGACAGGAAAAGCCCGCGCTTGCCAGCCTCACCGCTGAAATATACAGCGGTGCCGTGACCGGGCTGGTTGGCCCCGACGGCGCGGGGAAAACCACCCTGCTGCGTATGCTGGCGGGATTGCTAACCCCCAGTCACGGCACGTTACGCGTCGCCAACCTTGACCCCATCAACGAGGATCGTCAGCTCCATGCCATTTTGGGCTATATGCCGCAAAAATTCGGCCTGTATGAAGATCTGACGGTGATGGAAAACCTGACGCTGTATGCCGATTTACGCGGTATCACCGGCGATGTGCGCAAAGAAGCCTTTGACCGTTTGCTGTCGTTTACCGACCTGACCCGCTTTACCGACAGGCTGGCAGGCAAACTGTCTGGCGGTATGAAACAAAAGCTAGGGCTGGCCTGTACACTGTTGGGGCAGCCTAAGGTGCTTCTGCTGGATGAACCAGGTGTAGGCGTCGACCCCATCTCTCGCCGTGAGCTGTGGCACATGGTGCATGAGCTGGCTGACGATGGCATGTTGATCTTGTGGAGTACGTCTTACCTCGATGAGGCGGAGCAGTGTCGGGATGTGCTGCTGCTAAACGAAGGCGAACTGCTGTATCGCGGTGCGCCACGCGATCTGACCGCACGCATGGCCGGACGCTGTATTTTGATTGATACCGGCGATCGCCGACATCGGGATGTATTACAGGAAGCACTGCGCCTGCCACAGGTCAGCGACGGCGTGATTCAGGGGCAGTACGTCAGGTTGATGCTGAAGCCCGACGCGGATCGGGCATCGTTGCTCTCCGCCTTGCATCTGGAGGCTGGCAGCCTGCACGACACCGATCCACGCTTTGAAGATGCCTTTATCGACCTGTTGGGCGGCGGCCCGGCCAGTGACTCTTCGCTGGCGAGCATCATGCCGCAAATTGACGTCAGCGGCGGCGAAACGGTGATTGAAGCACAGGCGTTGACGAAAAAATTTGGTGATTTCGCCGCGACTGACCACGTCAGCTTTCAGGTGAAGCGAGGCGAAATCTTCGGTCTGCTCGGTCCGAACGGCGCGGGAAAATCGACCACCTTCAAGATGATGTGCGGCCTGCTGGTGCCGACTGACGGCAAGGCGCTGGTGCTCGATATGGATCTGAAAACCAGCTCAGGCAAAGCGCGCCAGCATTTAGGTTACATGGCGCAAAAATTCTCGCTCTACGGCAACCTGACCGTCGAACAGAATCTGCGATTTTTCTCCGGCGTCTATGGGCTTAAGGGCAAAGCACAGCGCGATAAAATGGCCGGAATGACCGACGCCTTCAACTTCCAGCCGATTTATCGCCAAACGCCGGATGCCCTGCCGTTGGGGTTCAAGCAGCGGCTGGCGCTGGCCTGCGCGCTGATGCACGAACCCGATATTCTGTTTCTCGACGAACCCACCTCCGGCGTCGATCCGCTCACCCGACGCGAGTTCTGGATACACATCAACGGCATGGTCAATCGCGGCGTCACCGTCATGGTCACTACCCATTTCATGGACGAAGCCGAATACTGTGACCGCATCGGGCTGGTGTATCGCGGCAAACTGATCGCCAGCGGCACGCCGGATGAACTGAAGCATCAGGCGGCCAGCACACAGACGCCCTCACCGACCATGGAAGAAGCGTTTATCGCGCTGATCCAGGCCTACGACGGGGAGGCGAAACATGGTTGAAAAAAATAAGGTTGAGCAGGATAAAACCAGCCAGCGCGGTAGCACGCATTTTTCTGCACGCCGCCTGCGCGCGCTGTGTCTGAAAGAGACGCGCCAAATCCTGCGCGACCCCAGCAGCGGGTTGATTGCGTTCGTGATCCCGCTGCTACTGCTGTTTATTTTTGGCTATGGCATCAATCTCGATTCTAGCCGCCTGCACGTTGGTATTCTGCTGGAACAACAGAGCGAAGACGCGCGCGATCTGGCGAATACGTTTGCGGCCTCGCCGTTTATTTCGCCGACCATCAGCAATAACCGCCAGCAGTTAATTCAACAAATGCAGGCCGGCAGCATTCGCGGCCTGATTGTCATCCCTACCGATTTTGCCGAACGGCTGGCACGACCGGGCGATCGTGCGCCAATTCAGGTCATTACCGACGGCAGTGAACCCAACACGGCAAACTTCGTTCAGGGGTACGCTGAAGGGATCTGGCTACTGTGGCAACAGCAGCGGGCGGAAGATCGCGGTTATATCTTTGAGCAGCTTATCGAGGTGCAATCGCGCTACTGGTTTAATCCAGCCGCCATCAGCCAGCATTTCATCATTCCCGGTGCGATTACCATCATCATGACGGTGATTGGCGCGATCCTTACCTCGCTGGTGATTGCCCGCGAGTGGGAACGCGGGACGATGGAAGCGCTACTCTCCACGCAGGTCACCCGCGCCGAGCTGCTGCTGTCCAAGCTCATCCCCTACTATTTCCTCGGCATGATAGCCATGGCGCTGTGCATTCTGGTCTCCACCTTCATCATGCAGGTGCCCTATCGCGGTTCACTGATTTTGCTGTTTATTATCAGCAGCCTGTTTCTTGCCAGCACGCTGGGCATGGGGTTGCTGATTTCCACCCTCACCCGCAACCAGTTCAACGCCGCCATGGTCGCGCTGAATGCCGCATTTCTCCCTGCCATCATGCTGTCCGGCTTTATTTTTGAAATCGACAGCATGCCGGAGTTTGTCCGCGGCGTATCGTACCTCATTCCGGCGCGCTATTTTGTCAGCACGCTGCAAACGCTGTTTCTCGCGGGGAATATCGGTACGGTGCTGATGACGAACCTACTGTTTCTCATTCTCTCCGCGATAGTCTTTATTGGCCTGACGGCCTGGCAAACCCGGCGCAGGCTGGATTAGGGAGTGACTATGCTGCATCGTCTGTGGACGTTGATTATCAAGGAACTGCAATCGCTGCTGCGCGATCCACAAACGCGCTCCATTCTGGTGCTGCCCGTTATCCTTCAGGTTTCCCTGTTTCCTTTCGCCGCGACGCTCGACGTAACCAATGCAACCATTGCGATTTACAGCGAAGATAGTGGCCCTCATGCGATAGAACTGACGCAGCGCTTTGCCAAGGCAAAATCCTTTTCTCACGTGCTGATGCTGCATAGTCCACAGGACGTTGCGCCGACGCTGGATAATCAGCATGCACTTCTTATCCTGCGCTTCCCGCCGCAGTTTTCGCGCGATATCGCCAGCGGGAACAGCGCATCGCTTCAACTGATTCTGGACGGCAGACGCTCCAACAGCGCCCAGATCGCCGCCAACGATGTGCAGCACATCGTGCGTGATTATCAGTTGGAATTACTGGCGACCAGATCGGCTCAAAGCGCTCCCAATCAGAGCAATGTATTTCATAACAACAGCGAACTGGTGGTACGCCACTGGTATAACCCGAATCTGGACTACAAATGGTTTGTGGTTCCATCGCTGATTGCCATGATCGCTACTATCGGCGTGCTGATTGTTACGGCACTATCGGTGGCACGTGAGCGGGAACAAGGCACGCTGGAACAGCTGCTGGTTTCGCCGCTCTCTACTAGCCAGATATTCATTGGCAAAGCCATCCCTGCGCTGATTGTCGCCACGTTTCAGGCCACGATCGTGCTGCTGGCGGGCATACTCATTTTCCATATCCCCTTTGCCGGATCGCTGCTGCTGTTTTACACCACGATGCTGATCTATGGATTGTCGCTGGTCGGCTTCGGCCTGCTGATTTCCTCGCTCTGTTCAACGCAGCAACAGGCGTTTATCGGCGTGTTCGTCTTCCTGATGCCCGCGATTCTGCTTTCCGGCTATGTCTCACCGGTTGAGAACATGCCGATCTGGTTGCAGCACATCACCTGGGTTAACCCGATTCGTCACTTCACCGACATCACCAAGCAGATTTACCTCAAGGATGCGGACTTCAGCATTATCTGGGGCAGCTTATGGCCGCTGTTCATCATCACGCTGACCACCGGCTCGGCAGCCTACGCCATTTTTAGGCGGAATATTGCTTAAACATACGCGCGCTATTAATGCATAATTGATAATATATTAATTATAATATAATTTTTATATATTGATGCTTAAAATATGAATTGGACATAAAAACAACAGCCAAATTAAGATAATAAGAAATATAATTCAGGGAAAGGTTATGAATATTCTTATTAGGATTTCCTTCATACTAATTATTTCAATATTACCTCAGGCTTATGCAAACCAATGTGGCAGTCAAGGCGGAGGATCATGCGCGGAGGGTTTATGTTGTAGCCAATACGGATATTGCGGAAATGGAAAAGATTACTGTGGGGAAGGATGCCAATCGGGAAAATGTGATGATAAAGATAAAATTAATCCCGTGGTTTGCCGAGCCGCATGCGCGACAGCAGGAGCTGGTTTTTGTGCCGGCGTTGCAGTATCTTGCGCCGCCGGCAGTGTGGTTAGTGTTGGCACAGTAACAATCCCTTGTTCAGCGCTGGTAATTAGTAGTTGTGCTGCATCTGGCGGTGGAGTATCAGTGTGTAATGATCTTATATGTAACTGATAAAATAGAACTGAAATAGCCAGGAGACCAAATGAATAATAAAACATATTTTTACAAATGGATAATATTCGCCTTAGTGTTATTTA
>NZ_RJTN01000050.1 GCF_005497185.1 Pectobacterium polonicum
ATTGCCCGTGTTCATGATCCCACTGAGCCTGATCGGCAATTGCTTCCTGCTCCCAGTAGTACAGGTTTGCGGCCTGCTCCCATTCTTCGGAGTCAGGGATTACATCCGGATAATTTTCGGCAACCCATTCATCAAATCGTTCAGCTTCAATATCCATCAACTGGTCTTTCATGCTTCCCATAACGCCAGCCCCTGTGTGGTTCTGTAAATGTGAAATCCCGCCTGTAATCGACGAAGTACCGTTCCCTTCAGGGATGTCCAAAAATTTGAATTATCGCTATAGATGCCTCTCTGTCGGTAAGGTCGATATCCATAACACTGTTTGGAATAGGATACAGCGCCGGTCTCAGAGACCAAATAACCCGAGACCAACTGCCATACCATGGTGGGCAAATATTACGAGCAATGATGTTCCCATCCGTATCGAGGATCAGTTGCTCTGTCATCCAGACGTGTTCATCATCGGTAGGAATATGTGCCCAGTAAAGCCATGCTTGGGTATACTCCTCGGAAATCAGATCATCAATCAGCTCTTCATCGTTCACGCTGCCCCCCTGAAGCCATCTTTGTAATTATTCCGCTCAGAAACCCTCACCCACTGACGTATCCTGCCATCACGCTGAAAACATTCCCGCCTGCAATAATCACTGACCTGATAATAACCCACCGCGCAATCACTTTTCTTAATTACCGGACCGCCCGTTTCAGTAGATCCGTTTTCTGGCGTATTTCATATTTTCGGAAGTATAGCACGGGGCGGCCGGGGGACACCGCGGGTTATCCCTGGCGTAAGGGAAGCCCCTGACCACAATATCTGGTAGCCATTGCAGCTGATAGAGCCACAATATCTTGTGTTTGGCGGGGCGGCGGGCGCGACGGCGGGCTGAAGATCCGGGAGTACCAGATTTCGGATCTGACCCAGATATCTGCCTGCAATTTTGATTTATTACTGAGGGGACGATTAAATTTTATTGCTAAATGCCATGCTTGCATGTACGATTTTTTAGTGAATTCCACAAGAAATCATACATGCAAATTTTTAAAGGGGTTTTATGAGCTATATTGATCCAAATACAGTGATCTCTCCGAAGTCCTCAGTGAGTGCAGTTAGAGTGATTGAAGATAAGAAAGAGGGAAGTTTTTCTATAGCAAGATTACGTTACGACGGCCGAGAGACGTTGGCCTGCAGATGGAATGGCGGCGAAAATGAACCGGTTGGACACCCAAATTCCAGAGGAATACCTACTTGGTTTATTATCCCAGATCAGATGCAGGGGGACATCATGAGAGGAGCTATCACAAGAGCTGAGCTCGAAAGGCCATGGATCTTTGAGGAACTGGAATTAATCAAAAATGAATTCTCTGATACTGAGGTGCCGGGTACCGCAATAACCATCTATCCCATCGAAAATGAATTATCACTAGTAGATGCTAACCTACTGATTGAGATTATAAAAATAGACAAGGTGCTAAAGCATCGTAACGTCGACGTCTTTGACATGGATAGCGAAGGAGACAGAACTAGCAACCCAATATCCAAAATAGCAGGAAAGCTTCACATTAAACTATTCCGAGAGGCCAAGTGACGAGACGTCTCGCTTTAGTAACGAACGTACTATCAATTCCGGTGGTGTTTGGGGAAAAAGAGAAAAGGCGACGCATCGGAGAACTGATGGGGGAGAGGGTGGATAATGTCTGAATGTAGGGTGTTTCTAAAAGCAAAAACCCCGACTTAAGCCGGGGTCAAAATCTGCGGTCTTTATGAAAGGTCTTACACCCGAAGGCCATTGGTTCCTTTCACCAACCTGAGTCGAATACTACTGGTTGCTGGCAAAGGTGTCAAGTCAACGCTGGCAGATGCATAGCCAGAACAAGGAGAATATATGCCGGATAGTGTGGCTTACCAGCCAGATTTAATGGACAGGATCTTCACACAGAAAAGAATGCACAGCTACCAAAGAGTGTTCGGGAGACTGACTGACCGTGAAATGGTGGGGATTTATATCTGGAATCAGACGCTGGGTGGCGAACTCTATCCGCTGCTGAGCGCCGCTGAAATTACCCTGCGTAATGCTATTGATAGTGCATTCATCACTTTCTCTGGAAAATGGTGGTGGAAAAAGGTTCAGTATAAAAGCTATGCCTCCGTTGCGAGCCATATACCCCCTTTCGAAATCAAAGCGATGAAAGATAATTTTTCCAGCGCAGCCAACTATGTAAGAAAGGAAAAAAAGCAGCGTTATCACAGAAGAAATCACACTCCCAGCCATGAGGAGATCGTGGCCAGTACCGAATTTTCCACGTGGGAGTTTGCAATGAATGACGAGCTGCTGGGACCGGGTCTCTTCTGGAATACCATGATGACTCAAGTATTTAAGGGGCAATGGCCCTCACAAAGTGGCGCCAATACTCTATCGACTGCACGGGATCAGGTCAAAACGATACGTGAATACCGTAACCGTGTAGCTCATAACGAACCTTTGTGGAAAGCTTATCACGTCAATACGCCGCAGGATGCTATTGCCTACATTAATACGAAGATTGATACCGTTGAGCAGCTAATAAAGCTGTTGTCTCCGGAAAAGCATGATCTGCTTACCAAGCACCGTCTGTTCAGTAATGCCCGCAGAATTAACTCTCTATCAGAAATCACCCGTTTCCGTACCACAGGTAATGCGCAGTGGCTTGGGTCGTTTGGCGATGTTACGTCCGCACTCATGCATGCAAGAGGCTGCAACAGCCCTGTCCTCTGCAAGCTCGGTCCCGGAGCTGAACCTTTCCTTATTATCCCGCAGTAAGGTGTGATCTCGTTTGGCAAAATGCAATTATCCGCTGGAGCTAATAACATGTTAAATAAAGCAAAGGTCTACAAAGCAATTATCTCTGTTATTGCCTTATTTGCCTTTATTTATTGGGGGCTTGATCCAGAAATTATGTGTAAGGTCGCCAGTGAAACGCCTCAAGCCTGCTCGCTTTCCGAACGGAGTTTAATTATGAATGCTCTTGGTTCAGGTTTCGCGATCATGTTAACTGCTATGGCAGTGACAATACTGGCACTGTGGGTCAGTAAAGATTGAGACTGATTCCATGCAACTGGCAGACAGTCCTCAAGAATATACGAAGAAACCCAATTAGGTATTAAAAATAGCGCTCGGTATTAAATTTAAAATTTCAATGCTCTTCAGGAGATAAAATTATGAAAGATTTTAAATTAGATGCTATTAGAATTAACCCAAATCCAAGGTCGAATGAAATAGACCCTATTTCAGAGAAGCATCAAAAGGAGTTGGCTTATTTAGGTTGTCTTGCAAAAGAGAAAAAGTTTGTGGCTAGTTTAATCGTCAATCTCTATAAAACCAATATTTGTGGGGCGGGCATGTGTCGCCTTGCGGGTTATTTTCTAGGTGAATTCAGCGATACAATGAAAAATGGCATGATGTTCCTTGTTTTTATTTTTGGTTATATCGAATTACATGAAACCTATGGTAGTGAATTTGTGGAAAGCCTGATCGAGAAATGGGATTTCAAAAGCACATCGGCGACTACTACATATGACTAAATTTTAATAAATCTAATGGGTAATTTTAGAGGTGGATATGAAAGTAAAATAGTTACAGGCTTATCTGTCTGGATGGATCCTGAAAGGATCGTATTAGTTCTTGGTTTCGAAACAGTTACAACTATGCACGCAGCAGAGCCTGATCTGGTTATTCAATGTAAAAGTAATCTGTGTAAAGAAGATGCAATTCTTGGAAATCGATGTGTTTCACTTTTTGGTCAAACTGGGGAGTCATCAGTCTGGATTGGCTGGAGTAAAGATTATCGTTAAGATTATTTTCTTTATTATCTTAAGAATCCAGAAGCGTAATCACTGTATACCTTTTATTGTTATCCACATATCCACGGACAAATAAGCCAGTGAGTCTGCGCCCACCAAAGGCGCGGGCGAACGGGAGCGGTCGGCGAGTGTTGAGCCGACTTTGTCGGTGGGTATGTGGGTAACTATTTGACGATCCCGAATCGCATTGTTAATATCCTTTTCGCTGTACCATCGTCCACTCGGACGATCACCAATGATCCGTCAGCCTGTGAGGATCGCCTTAGGGTGGCTGTGAACACTTCTGTAGCCTGCAAGGAAGAACACGCTCAGTTGCGTGTGGTAAATCTGCCAGCCTTTGGAAGCAGATATCACCAGGTAGTTT
>NZ_RJTN01000051.1 GCF_005497185.1 Pectobacterium polonicum
CATTTTCGACATGATTTCGCATAAGAGCCCAATATAATAACATATCATAATTCGTAGAGAAAATATGCCCACCGCTTTTAATAAATAAATTTAAGAATTCAGCACAAGCAATTATCTTTTTCTCTGGAATTTTATATACATGCTCGGGATGAAGTTGGTGTATCGAGTTTAGCAAGCCGTCTTTCAATTTTTTGCTTGCTAAAATAATATCACCCTGCAACTTATCATCAGAGCCAAAAGCCTTTAATAAGGCTAATGTTGTGTCTAATTGCTGCATTACTAATTCAAAATTTTTAGTTTTTATCACATCAAAAAGTTTATTTATTAATTCATCATCTCTTGACGTCAAAAAATTGTAGAGGGCATTATATGAAAAGATCTTATTATCATAGGCCATACTAAAACCATTCCCCATAAGTAGGGAATATGGCCGGGACTGCTTATGTAAATACGTAATCACTTCATCAAAACTCATCATTTCCATTTAACTCCTAATTTCTTAAAAATATTTATACTTAGATGTATTCATTACGAACCAGAACACTAAGACTAAAGAGATAATGAGAAAATATCTGTAAATTTCATCACAGTTATAGGGATAAACCACTTTCAATGATTAATACATGTTTGATAAAACTAAATAATAAAATACGCACAACTAAAAATGCCGAGATAAATCGTCAAAACTATCTCAGCATTTATAATGCTACTTTTTAGCGAAGTCAAATGGACTCACCATTTTCTCCCGATTCGCATCCAGAAAATCCGCCCACCATTGCTGCATCAGCTTACGTTCATCCAGATGCTCCGCCTTATGAATATACGCTGCCCGGACACCATTTCGCTCCTGGTGGCTCATCTGTCGCTCTACCGCATCCCTAGACCACAACCCCGACTCAATCAACGAACTACAGGCCATAGTACGAAAACCGTGACCACATACTTCCGTTTTCGTATCGTAGCCCATCGTTTGCAGTGCTTTGTTTACCGTCCCCTCACTAACAGGCTTTCGTGACGAATGATCGCCAATGAAAACCAGTTCACAATGCCCACTCACCTCTCTGATCTTTTTAAGGATCTCCAATGCCTGACGACTTAGTGGAACAAGATGTGGCGTATGCATTTTTGAACCGCGTTCGGAGAACTTCACTCCGGGGATTGGTTCACGTTCTGGAGGAATCGTCCACAACGATCGTTCAAAGTCGATTTCCGGCCAACGGGCAAAACGGAGCTCGCTGGAGCGAATGAAAATCAGCAGGGAGAGATTAATAACCCATTTGGTAAATTCACGACCTTTGTAACCGTCAATCCGGCCAAGAAGTTCAGGCAAACGTTCAAGTTCCAACGCCGGGCGGTGTTCAACTTTGCCGGGCATAATCGCCCCAGCCATATCTTGTGCCGGGTTATAGTCAATCAAGCCGTTTTGCACGGCATAGGTCATGATGGCGGTCACACGTTGTTTTAGGCGTTTAGCCACTTCTAAGCGTCCAGAGCGTTCAACGCTTTTGACCGGAGCCAGTAAATCGCGTGTTTTCAGATCTGCGATATGTGTGCTGCCAATAGCGGGGAAAATATTGTCGCTCAAGCTTTTCAGGATACGTTCGCCATGGGATTCCGACCACTTCTTGTTGTCAGCGTGCCAGGCACGAGCCACAACCTCAAAGGTTTGCTCATCATCTTGTTGTTGAATTTTGACTGCTTTTTTATGCTCGTTAGGATCAACGCCAGCAGCAATAAGTTTTCGCGCTTCATCGCGTTTCTGACGCGCTTCAGAAAGGGAAACCTCAGGGTAGACACCTAGTGCCAACGTCTTTTCTTTGCCATCCGAACGATAGCGTAAGCGCCAATATTTAGACCCGTTGGTATGAACCAGAAGAAACATACCGTTTCCATCGGTAAGTTTATAAGGCTTCTCTTCCGGTTTTGCTGAACGTACCTTGATGTCCGTGAGTGCCATAATGCTTTTCCTTCAATAAATGCGTTATTGAGGGTACAAGGATTTACCATACTGAAGTATACCCGCAATTGTACCCGCACAAGCAAGTTGATGTCAGTTGAATTGTGTTGACGTAGGAAGAGTATGGAATGAAGGGTAAGCCAGTAAAACCGTGGGTTTTAGGCAAAAAAATAGACGTCGATTGACGTCTATTGATTTATCAATGGTGCCCGGGGCGGGACTTGAACCCGCACAGCGCGAACGCCGAGGGATTTTAAATTCCGCGCTTTTTAAATGAAAAACAACGACTTAATTGCTAAATTCCTAATATATCAAAACAAAAAAGCCATCAAATATATGAACTTATGGTAACGTAAGCGTGCATTTTAGGAACGATAATCAAATGGAGCGCGGTTATTTATTCGCAATTAACAATGAAAACTATCGAATATCACGGAACGACAATCTGCATTTTGGACGACAGCGACATGCTGACCGATTGCCCTATCAACTCATACGCAGTGATAGAAGACTCGGGGTTTTATGTCGCTGTACGCGTCGGCGAAAATGACGCACCAGCGATTCACATTGACCCTGTAGCTACACTCGAAGACGCCCTAGATATCATCGCCGGGCATCTGTCATTTTTCGCGTGATTACACGGGCGTGATAATCATGCTGGCATTCGTGAATATATACTCGAAATACATGTTGTGTAGTTTGCTGTGCCAGCGCCAACGTACCCCCAACTGCTGATTATATTTATCTGAGAAATCAGCAGGGTGTAGCGTCAGTTTCAGATAGTTATAGAATCCCATCTGCCCGATATATCCAGATCTAACTGAGACTGCAAAATTCGTGTTTGTTGACACATAACTACCTAGGTTTACTGTGCCTCCGCCGCTGTACTCTATTGATTTGCAGCTTGGCTGATTACCGCCAGTTGACAGCGCATCGCATATCAACGCATCGCCTGTAGCGATAACAATGACCTCTACCAGTGACCAGTCAACATCCCCTGTACCGTGCCCTGTGCTCGGTATCCTGCATTCTGAGATTTTGAAACCTCTGAATCCTAATCCACTTTCCTCCGCAGCGGGCGCTCTCGCAATAGTCACACTCCATGCGTTCGCCATATCGTAATACGCAGCCGGATCGTGATATTCGCGCTCATTCGGAAATACCGGTTTAAACACGCCATTGTCACAAATCCACGCAGCGACTACGTTTTTGATTGTCCCGCTATCATTGATATCGAGACGCTGAGCGGGGGCAAAAACGCCCCCGGATTCACGAAATAACGGCATTATTATTCCCCTACCTGATACCAGATGTGACCCGCTGCGTAACCTGCTGCGCTAGCTGGCGGGGCAGCGGTCGATACGGTATATCCAACGCCCAAATTATCGCGCGCAGTTGATTTATTCGGCACGTCTGCCAGGTTCTGTGATTTCTCCAGATAGTCGCCGCCCAACTTTGCCCATGCACTGAACACGATAGGGTTCGCCGCAGTATCAACGCAATAGCGGTGATACACCTCCGTGCTGTTGTACGGATAGTATGACTGACGAATGCCTGCCTCAGTTGTTCTGATAACGTCCAGCATGCCAGCAAGCGCCACCGGGTAATTTCGCGCTAACGTCGCATTGCTCGTCAACGATTGGAATTTGCGGCCGAGTGATATGACGGTATTCAGGTTCTCAGTGCCGAGTGATGCGGTAGCTTGCGGAACAGCGCCAACGTCAACAGCCGTGAGCCCGTCTTTTGTTGCCAGCGCCGCCAGCCCCAGATTGTTACGCGCTGTGGACTGTGCTATTGCTCCTGCTGTGGCAATCTCAGATAGTCGCTCATCAATCTGTAGATATTTTTCAACAACAATTTTAGGTGTGACAGTCACAGGACGTGATGCTGTAACTCCTGAGTAGCGTCCGGTTACGCTCGCTGTCGCAA
>NZ_RJTN01000052.1 GCF_005497185.1 Pectobacterium polonicum
GTAGAAGGTATGTTATTTATTGTCATTACAAGTCTCTATATAATCAGCTCAGCACTCATGCTTTGATGTGGGAAATTATATTATTGCTACAAATACTTTAGCTAATAAAGGATAGTTGAATAAATTCAGATAAGAAAAATAGTTGAAAACTGACAATGTTGATAGATATCCAAATCGGCATTTTGAGTAAAGTTGCATCTCAAAGGTGTTATTTTCTTGAGGATATAATCATCATAACAGTTGCTTACCGATATCACGGAACCAAGAGAAGTAACAAACAAACCTAGCGTCTATATCCCCTATTCATAACCAAGATAAAAATTATTAATCGGAATAAGAAGCAGTCGCATTGGATTTCATACATATTTGATACAAAGAGACAAGTTTCTTTTCCATACGGATTAAATAGTCCCGGATGTAGTTTGAATTATTAAAAAATTTTAAGACATTTTCCCACCTATCGTTGGGGGAGTTTTGCTACGAGAGGTAGATAATCACTTGACAGCTTGAAAATAATCGCACCAGCTTACAAAGTAACATTAAGATCTTACCAAGGAAAGGAACAATCCTACATATCTTTAAAAAAGATGAAAAATAATACATCGAGTGTCTCATTGAACACCATGATCACAATGCACTTTTAGTTATAATCTAAATGTGGAAACAGTTCATCTATGATTAATATCAATGCTACCGCCCTTGGCTCACAGTTACCAACATACTGAAATAAACCTCTACTATCCAAGTGATATAACAAACCATGTACCGGGCCAGCAGTTAATCATCACTATATTTCATTAAAAATCAATTATTTAGATAACCAAGCTTGTAGCCAATCTTGCAACCCATCACCTTCTAACATCCAATTTTTATATATAATGTCTCGTAATTCATCACCCATTCTATAGGTGCTATCCATATCATATAAGTGCATATGGATAGCGTCCATCCAATCCTTAAAACGATTATCAACCCGAGTGACAGGCAAATCGCATCGATAAGGCTCTATATCGGTACATATAATTGGCACTCCACATGCCCCCAGTTCAAGCAAACGCAAATTACTTTTACATTCATTAAATTTGTTGATTTCTAACGGCACTAATGCCATATCTAAATTTAAGTCGGCTATTTTATTGGGATAATATTCAATTGGCACGCCTGAATGAAACTCGCATTTAATGCCTGCAGGTTTCATCCCCATAAAAACCCATTCAACTTTATCTTCCAAAGCCTTTATTATAGGCCTGAGAATGTCGAGATCGCCAGTATGACTATTTCCACCAGCCCAGCCAATACGAATTTTTCTACCCACACCGCGTTGACTGGTTAGATTTTTCCACCACGCCGGATTTAATCTGTTTGCAGCGATACGTACATCAGGATGATATTTACTCAATTCGCTCGCAAGTGGCTCAGTTGAGACGACCACCCAGTCCGCAACTTCTATACAACGACGAACCCCAGCTAAAATAGTCTGGGGAAAAACCTTACGATGGACCGATTTCACTGGAACTTTGGATAATAAATCATCATATTCAACAATGATTTTCGCATTAGTGTATTTTCGATATTGTTGTACTTTGTCCGACATCACTTTAGTGGTCGCACGTTGGATAATAATAGTATCAGGATTTAAACGTTCTAAATCCACCAAGCCTGGAATGATATCTTTTAGTCCCCCTTCAACAAGCATTTCCCGCTCCATGGATTGGAACGGATGGATAATGCGATAATGTCCGCATCCGTATTTATCAGCATGAACGCCTAAAACTACAGGCAAAGGACGTCCGGTTAAAGGTAATTGACACCGAGCCATTTCAGCTGTTAATTCAAAACCTGGTGCATATTTACCATATGCAGGATGGTAAAATGGATCATTTGCTAATTGTGGTAGCCAGCGTTCATAGAGTGCTTCAATATCGGTATATTTCGGAAATGGTGATAAATTAAAATGCTGCGGTAATAATCGCGATGCTCCTCCTAAATGGGTTAATTTTGCATCAGGAGTCCAAACGATCAAATATCCTTGTTGTCGAGCCTTCAGTGCAAGATCAACATCCCCAAAATAAACAGGATATTGTTGCTCATCGAATCCTCCGAGCTCTATAAAAACATCACGTCGCATCATCATACAAGCTGCACTCACCGCACTGACGTTATGCGTCATGCGTAGCCGATTCATATATCCTTTTGATTCTGCTTGTGCTCCTTGAAACGAAATACCTGCAGTATCATTCATTCCCAGGACAATACCGCCATGCTGTATTCGACCATCTTCAAACGCCAATTTTGCACCAACAGCACCAACTTCAGGGCGTAATGCATGATTTAGCATAGCATTCAACCAATCTCTGTTAGTAATTTCAGTATCATTGTTGAGGAAAAGTAATACATCGCCCTTTGCTCTTTCCGCAGCAAAATTATTAATGGCAGAGAAGTTGAATGGATGTGGCCATGATAAAATCCGAATCTGCGGTAATCCCATTGCAGTAAGTTGGCTAAGGTACTGGCAGGCATTTGAATCTGTCGACTGATTATCAACAATTAATAGTTCGTAATGTGGGTATTGAGTTCGCTCCATCAGAGTCTCAATACAACGGCTAATTAGAGAAAAATGATCTCGTGTAGGAATAATAATAGAGACAATTACATTTGCATCAACATGACATCTGACAAGATGTCGTTGAATAACAGTTGGATAGTAATTTGTTACCTCATTACTGTATAGCCAATCAAAGAGTGCTTTTTGTGTATAAACCAATACTTCAGGAATATGGCCTAGCGCCAAAGGGCCTTCCCTCTCAATAATCTGCCAAACCATATCATGTAATTCAAGCCCCCCGCCAAGGGATGCAATCATCCCTAGAGCGCGCACTGACGATACATCGAAAGCCAAGTTACGTCCAATATACGGACAACTACGCAACATATCGATGTTACATTCTGTCTTCAACATAGGATTACTGGCTTTCTCATCTTTAATAAATGCTTCATCAAAATAGAATGCACGCGCCGACGAGAAGCGCAATCTATATTCAGACAACAATAATAGCGTATGTGGCAGCAGTCGCTCACCAGCATATAAAACCAATAAAAATGAAGATGATGTCTGCTCAATAACCAAATTCAATGGATTACTAGCGTCGCCAACAGCTAATCGGCATATATGATCAGGAATGGAGCTAAGTCCTTCAATGCT
>NZ_RJTN01000053.1 GCF_005497185.1 Pectobacterium polonicum
TGTGGTCCATCCATCGCAGAAATAGAAAATCTAAATTCATTCTGATATTTCCAGCTATCGGATTTAATAAAAGCAGCACTAGCTGAATTTAATTGCATACCATTTTCTGTTCGTGTAATTAAACTATCAACATGACATTTTACATTATCAACATACGTCACAGGATTTTTAAAGCCTGAACTCAATGAAGGGATTAAAACATAGCCCTCACCAAACATATCTGCATTATTAAATGGAGTTTCCAAATCATTTATATATATACCGTATTCTTCTCCATTTTCACACTTTCTAGCCAAGTTAACGTTTATCTTATTCATAGGAAAAAGATCATCATCATCTATTATTAATCTAACACCTTTGAAAGAATCGCCATACATAGCCCATTGTGGTATACTTTCGTCTACACCTATACTCCATGAACTAATAAAATAGCCCATAGAAGATCTCCATGTGCTATTTAAATATGACTCATGAATATCGTCTAAAAGATCTGCTCTAGTAAATCTAATTGTTTTATTTTTTAAAATAAGTGCAAGTGAGGATAAATTAGTATAGTGATGTATTTTCACAATTAAACCTTATTGCTTTTTCATAAAACATTGCTCATTAGATAATTTTATCACTAATTAACTCTTGATCCTATCAAGGATATAAAATATTTTTATTGAAATGATTAATGAAAAATATTTAGGATATATCACGCGAGACAGCAAAATAATATAGCATAAAATATGTCAGTGAACAGCCCAGAAAAGGGCCATCCACAAACTGTAGGCAATGGGCCTTATCGAGCGGCCCAGCCGTTGTTGGTTTTCACCAGAACAATTTTGGCCTCTTCTGGTTCAGTTATCCCCTTCACACCGGAGAAGGCATCTTTATCAACCCATCCCGGCACATCGGCCAATTTCCATGTATATGAAACCTGCGTCACTTTTAGGCCATCAGCTTCGCTGGGTTCTGTCCAGCTTGTGATCTCAGCAACAACACGATGACCAACACAGGCACCTTCCTCACGGTTCCAGAAATCAACCTCTTGACCTTTATCTGTAACCTCTAACACATCAACACTGCCAAAGCCATTAGGTTGCTGCGAAACAGTGAGAAGCCCCTGCTCAACAAGGCCTCTTAGGATTTCATCGCTGGCATTGTATCCAGCAGAACGGTAGCCATGATTAACCTTTATTGGAAAACCTTTGTTGAAAGCAAAGTCATTGTTTTGCAGTGAGTAGCACACCTTTGGTTTTGAAATTTTCGCATTTATCACTTTTTCAAAATCGCCCTTCTCACCACATCCCGCCAGAACAAGAGCTGCAGAGGTAACGAGTAAAATCTTCTTCATCGTCCTATCCATCCTGATAATCAAAAATGCTGTTATGTAGAGGTTGTCTGCTGTGCACCCGTAGTCGTTGAAGCTTGTCCTTACTGGCATAACACGGCAAAACCAACTGATTAACCAATTGATAGAATTCAATTATTTTTGAGGGCCGTCATATCGTTTGTAACGATCAAAAACAAAGTAATGATAGATATTAACTATCATTACTTGCATATTCGATCGATTAAAACAATTAAAACACCGATCGAAAAAGCATTATTAATCGTCAATATCTATCAATATCAGTTTATTGATCTGTGTTATCGATCATTTTCTTGCTAGATGAATCGTTACTGGATAAAGTGAGCGACAGGACTACAGGATGATTTATACGCAGGTTCAAGCAGGTGGGACTACAGGCCGTAAGACCTGCTACAGAAGCGGTTCTATAGCCATTACATCGCTGTTATCAATGCAACATCAGGGAAAACAACCATAAGGGATGCCGCTAGCTGATTAGATAGAAAAACTCATAGGCTTTTGATAAGCGGCTTTCTTAGCCAGTCATTAATACAAATTGCAATAGCCAGATTCGATATACCTCTGGCCCCGGCTCCTTTACGCCTATTTTTACGTTTACTGTTTATATGGAGTTAACATGAAAAAAATGTTTATCGCTGCGTTGGTGATCTTACCTCTTACCGCTTGCACCACATATGGTAATAAATCCCTGAAAGATGAATCCCAGCAGACTGTAAAAACCAAAATCGTTAAGGGGAAAACTACCCAGCAGGAAATCTTAGCTGCATTCGGGGAGCCTCAGACACGAGCTACCAATGATGGTCAGGAAATGTGGTCCTACTCCAGCATGTCAGGCGAGAGTCAGATCTCGAACTACATCCCCGGTCTAGCTCTGCTGAAGAACAGCAACACCGCTCACATGAAATCCTTAGACATTTGGTTTAAAGGGAATGTTGTTGACCGATATAATTTCAGTCAGACAGCAAGTAAGGTTTCGCGTGGGTTGTTGGATTAATCAACATAATTGCAATATAAATATTCATAATAAACCTCAGTGTGAGCTGAGGTTATTCTTTTTTATATCAACACTCAAACCTTTAAATAACTATTTAACTGACACTTGATAGCTATAAATAATAGGCTCTTTAAGTTCTTCACATATTATTTTAAAATTTATCAATCCTTCCCCTTCACATTTCGGAACTATAGTTATATGTTCAAATTCCAATGATAAACTTTGAATTATTTTTTTTGCCCTTAAAGTCACTTTACCCCCATCAAAGTCAACCCATTGAGTAGGATTCACAATAGGAACATGAAGATTCGTGCTTATTGAATTAAGTAATGAAGCTCTATCGTTTAAATAATCTAAATCTACAATCCCACCGCTCGATCCCATACTAAGGCGTTGCCTAATTGTATTTATTGTATCTTTAGCCTTTATTTTATTTTTAGCTATTTCCATTGGAGTTTGGGGTATGTTCAATTCTGGTTTTTTTGTAAAAAATTCCTCATTATCATCATTAATCACAATTAAAAATTCAGGGAACTCAACTTCAACATAAATATCTGTAGCAACCTTTTTACCTCTATTCTCGATAACAGGAGTAAATGTTATCGAATGATTAATATAATTTTCATGCAAAAATGTTAGTTGATTATATTTGTCAACATTCTCTTTTGAAGGTATATTTTTATTGTATTTTTTAATATCGTCATCTGATATATATTGATTTAATTCGGATGGTACATCCTCTCGTTTAACAGAGGGTATATATTGTTGTGTTTGGTTAAGATGGGAAATATTTAAGGTTAAATCTTCA
>NZ_RJTN01000054.1 GCF_005497185.1 Pectobacterium polonicum
TGTGGGAGGTCGCCGCACCGGAGCAGCAGATATTATCGCGGGCGCTGAGCTACACCGCCGCCGGGGAACTGGCTTCGGTTAAGGACACCCTGCGGGGGGACGTTCAGTACGATTACGATGCGGAAGGCCGCCTGCTGAAACGTATTGACGTCCACTGGCAGGTGCATCACCGCGCATACGGCTATGATGCCGCGGACAATATACAGGATAGCAACCCTTCCGCTTCCGCCTTTCCGTTATTCGATAATCGCCTGCTGAACTGGCGCAATCTGTGGAATCAGTATGACGGTCAGGGCAATCTGATACGGCGACGTGATGGCGGAACAGAGCAGTTTTATCGGTACGACGCCGATAACCGCCTGCTCGAAGCGCGGGGCCGGGGGCCGCTGGGGGAATTTGTCGCCCGCTATGGCTATGACGCACTGGGCAGACGCACCCGTAAAACGGTTATCTGGGGCGAAAACGGAAAGCAGGACGACACGCATTTCCTGTGGGAAGGCTTTCGGCTGTTGCAGGCCAGACACGCTGACCGGACAGAAAGTTATGTTTATGACCCAAACGTCTGGTGGTCGCCGTTAGCGCGTATCACCCGGCAAGCGGGAGCACACGACGGCGATATCCGCTGGTTCAACACCGACCTGAACGGCGCTCCGCTGGAGATGACCGATGCAGACGGCGCCGTCCGCTGGAGCGGCGACTACGGCACCTTCGGGGCGGTAAACGGACAAACGCAGGACAGTGCAGCACTCCGCCACGGCAAACCGGTGGAGCCTCAGCCGTTACGCTACGCCGGCCAATACGCGGATGACGAAACCGGTTTGCATTACAACCTGTTCCGCTACTATGATCCCACCGTAGGCCGGTTTACGACGCAGGACCCGATAGGGCTAGCGGGGGGAGATAACCTTTACCAGTATGCGCCGAATCCTATTAGATGGGTTGATCCTCTGGGACTGGAGAAAATAGTAAGAGGAATGACTAATGATAATGGCTCACCTAAAGTTGGTCCTTCTGCAAGAGAATTAGGAGCCAGGCCAGGAACAGATATTAAAGTTGATGCTAATGGAAATGTTCACCCGAATAGTGGAGGCGTATCAGTTTCCCCAAATACTGATGGTTTACCTAACCACAGGAAACCGCCAGAATTCGGTGGAACAGGAAAAGATCCTGTATGGGAACTTGATACATCTGATTTAGGCAAGGATTTGAAACATGTCCCTGATTCACGTACTCACGGAACGATCCAACCCAGTCGTACAATGAGTGTGGAGGAATATCAAAGAGCATTAGCTTCGACAAAAGGGAAGTGGAAATTATGCCAATAAAAGAAGAGTTTATTAAAAATTTATCGAGTGAAATAGCCTTTTGCTCTAACCTTATTAAATTAAGAGAGTTGCTTGTTTCTTTCAAGGTTAGAGGCATGTCTAAAAATGAAATGCTCTTATATCTTAATGAACTTAGGCTAGTTTCAAATGAAGACGTTGTTTTAGAACTAATGGATTTTGTTGAAGGATATTGTAATCCTCAATTATCTATATATTAAAAAATAAAGCCGGAAGCGATCCCAACGATCCTTCCGGCTTTTTTATTTTATAGTCTGATACTACAGATCAATCTCCGTCTCAATCGCTATCCTTCCCCGTTCAACCGTCACGGTAATCGGCATCCCGGTCATAAAACCCGACTCTTCCAGCCAGCGGCCTTTAAGGTTAATCGCTGACGGCGGGTTCGGCTTGCCGTTATGCGGGGCGTATCCCACCGTGTGGTAGGATCACAACTCACGCAGGAGTACGACTTTGCAGGACTGCGCAGAACCGCACGCCGGGAAGATGGCCTCGTTGCACTGTGGGAGCTTGACGGTAATGACCATGTCGTTCGCTTTACCGATTACGACGGTCGTGTCACCTATGCCAGCGGCTACAGCGCGGGAATGCAGCGAATGAGGACGCCATCCCGCACGTTTATCAGCATGATGATGCCGGACAACTGGTGCGTCGGGCACATGCCCACGCCGTGTTTCACTACCAGCACAATGACAGAGGGCAACTGGTTTCGCTAAAACGCGAGCCTACCGAAGAAGGCCTGGCGCAGGGGCTCACCGCCGATGAGGTCAGGTTGACCTATGATGCCGCAGGCTATTTGTCAGGTGAGTGCGGCAGCGAGGGGAGCATCACCTATACGCGGGATGCGTTGGGGAATGTTAGCACGCTGTCGCTGCCGGAGGGTGACACGCTACGCTGGCTGCACTACGGCTCCGGCCACGTCAGCGCGGTAAAATTCAATCATCAGGTCATCAGCGAGTTCACCCGTGACCGCCTGCACCGGGAAATCACCCGCACTCAGGGACGGCGTGAACAGCGACGAGAATATGATCGTTTAGGCCGCCTGACTTCACAGCGCAGCGGGCTGTGGGAGGTCGCCGCACCGGAGCAGCAGATATTATCGCGGGCGCTGAGCTACACCGCCGCCGGGGAACTGGCTTCGGTTAAGGACACCCTGCGGGGGGACGTTCAGTACGATTACGATGCGGAAGGCCGCCTGCTGAAACGTATTGACGTCCACTGGCAGGTGCATCACCGCGCATACGGCTATGATGCCGCGGACAATATACAGGATAGCAACCCTTCCGCTTCCGCCTTTCCGTTATTCGATAATCGCCTGCTGAACTGGCGCAATCTGTGGAATCAGTATGACGGTCAGGGCAATCTGATACGGCGACGTGATGGCGGAACAGAGCAGTTTTATCGGTACGACGCCGATAACCGCCTGCTCGAAGCGCGGGGCCGGGGGCCGCTGGGGGAATTTGTCGCCCGCTATGGCTATGACGCACTGGGCAGACGCACCCGTAAAACGGTTATCTGGGGCGAAAACGGAAAGCAGGACGACAC
>NZ_RJTN01000055.1 GCF_005497185.1 Pectobacterium polonicum
TGTCACGCTCAATCAATATGTATTTCTGACATCAATTTCTATTTCTGCTGTGCCGAGTTTAGAAGTCGATGAAACGTACAATCTAGCTATAACGTTTACGCCCTCGAATTACACTGAACCAGTTGATTACTCGAGTAGTGAATCTCAGATTGCGGGGGTTACAAACGGGATTGTTACCGCGACCGGTGCCGGCATTGCGACAGCGAGCGTAACCGGACGCTACTCAGGAGTTACAGCATCACGTCCTGTGACTGTCACACCTAAAATTGTTGTTGAAAAATATCTACAGATTAACGAGCGACTATCTGAGATTGCCACCGCAGGAGCAATAGCTCAGTCCGCAGCGCGTAACAATCTGGGTCTGGCTGCGCTGGCAACAAAAGACGGGCTCACGGCTGCTGACGTTGGCGCAGTTCCGCAGGCCAGCACATCCCTTGGCACTGAGAATCTGAATACCGTCATATCACCTGGTCGTAAATTTCAATCACTGACGAGTAACGCAACGTTAGCGCGGAATTATCCCGTAGCGCTAGCGGGCATGTTAGATGTCATCAGAACGACCGACGCAGGCATTCGCCAGACGTTCTATCCGTATAACACGACCGAGGTGTATCACCGCTACTGCGTTGACGTGGGCACGAATCCTATCGTGTTTAGTGCGTGGGGGAAATCGGGCGGAGACTATCTGGAGAAATCCCAGAATCTGGCAGATGTGCCGGACAAACCGACCGCGCGCGATAACATGGGGGTGGGATACACGATATCGACGAGTGAACCGCCATCCAGCGCCGCAGGCTACGCAGCAGGCCATATCTTTTATCAGGTTTAGCGAGGGGTTAAATGCCAATATTTCGTGAATCCGGGGGCTCGTTTGCCCCAGTTAAACAGCTCAATATCAATGATGGCGGAACCGTCAAACGTGTTACGGCGGCGTGGATCAATGACGGCGGCGTGTTCAAAAAACTGTTTCCGACTGAACCTGTTGATATTGCCGACTCACCTATTTTTGATGCTGACAATTCTGTTAAACGCTGGTCCGGCATGACGATTTCAGCACAAAAATATTGGGGGATGGAAATCAGCATTCCTGTCATTGATGCCGCTGCGTTCGGGCAATTTACATCGAGCAATATCATTGTGACGCGGAGCGGAAACGCACAACCGGTTCAACTGCGAGCAGACAATATTACATTTGTAACAGAACGGCCGGACGGCACTGTGCAGAATGCGCTATCGCCGCCGCTCAATTCATCAACTCCGATCCGTATCGCGTGGCGCAATGATGCGCGCTGGATAACTATTCCGTATAACGCTGGGATGGTCGGCGCTGTAACAAACATCAGGATAGAAATCATCTCATCAGGGACGCTG
This sequence comes from Pectobacterium polonicum, assembly GCF_005497185.1. Taxonomy (GTDB): domain Bacteria; phylum Pseudomonadota; class Gammaproteobacteria; order Enterobacterales; family Enterobacteriaceae; genus Pectobacterium; species Pectobacterium polonicum. The sequence goes on from NZ_RJTN01000055.1 coordinate 1,372, forward strand.
TATTTTTACGACACGTCAGCAACACTGATTGCTGTTTGAGTTCAAATTATCATGCTGGGCATATATGGGGCAAAAAATTAGCGCAAAACAACTCACATCAGCATGCTGGCGTGTTCGTCTTGCGCTAACGCTCTGCTCTTGGCGTGTGCCATATTTGTGCCACACACAAATCAGCACCATTATACATCTTTCATCTTGTGCCATCTTCTATGCCTATGTGAATGCGGTGATGGCTTTTAAAATCAATTGGTTACACTTGGTTCTTCTGATTCGTAATGCGAAGGTCGTAGGTTCGACTCCTATTATCGGCACCATCCTACCTATTTTAACGTCTCCCTAAGTCTACTCAAACACCCTTTAAACCCTTATAATACGCGGTTTTACGGCCTTCATAGTCAATACTCGTCTACTCTCGTTGATGGGAATCTACGATTGGTTGGGGGTATCTGTGGGGGTATTCGCTGTTCGGTCTAAAGGAGATGCCCCCAAATGAAGCTCAATGCCAGACAGGTCGAGACTGCCAAGCCCAAAGATAAACTCTAGTATGTGCTTGCGATGCACGTTGGCTTGTCGTCATCAGATCAATTATTTTTCCTGTGGCGGTATAATTTTCCCTATCTGACACAAGCTGTCAGTGAGTGATATTATATTTCTGCTCAGGCGTCGGAAATGGTGGGCGTTAAGATTTTAGTTTCCGATTTTTTAGCCGTTAACTATTACTGGCAATCAACTTGAAAAATTGAGCAGAGGAAAAATAAACCTCTGTGACGCTTGTTAATGTTTTTTGAGACGGCTTTTTCTTGGACAAATAATGAAAGACAACACGAGCAAAAAATACGATCTCCTTATTGAACGTCTGTGTGA
>NZ_RJTN01000056.1 GCF_005497185.1 Pectobacterium polonicum
GCCAACGCACATGCAACTTGAAGTATGACGGGTATAATAAATAAACGATAAGAGCACGAGTACGCAGGAGATATAAAAGACACAAGGATGTGAGTTACGTTTCTTTTTGCCCAGGCAACCTGAATGACCACCATGTTAGTTGTTATATTCGATACTGGGGCCAACCAGGGGAGTCAACGTATTTATCTATATCGTCTACCGGCCTGCTTGTGGCTGTAACTGATAAACCCACGCCGTAATGCTCTGGCCTTCCGCTGTGGTAACGACAGCCTCAACGCGATCGTAACCCTCTTCAAATTCATCTAGCATTGGCCAGTGTGCTTCAAGGTTATCGGACAAAAACAAGTAACCGCTAACGCGCGACTCGCTATCACCCAGTACGATCCCAGGAAAACCCACGGCAGCCCCCCAGCCACTGTCATAAAATGTGCCTGTCACATAACCCGATAACCATTCTCCACCGATATTTTCCAGAATATATGCATTAGCGTGACCCGGACGTAACGTACCGTAGACAAATAAGCGTTCCATTTTTCTCTCATCAATCAAAGTAATGAATCCCTAAAGGGCGAAGAATAAGGCTCAAATTAAGGTTTAATAAAGTGGTTTGCAATAGGTTCCTTACCAGCAGTTTCGGCCTGTCTGTGATGACGTTGTCTCAATGGCGAAAAACAGTGGTATGGTGCGTCGTGTCTTGCAGATGAGCTTCCGGCGTACAACGTCAAAACGATTGCCGACAGCCTCCAGTGTCAGGGACTACGAGTAAAGGCATCGCGCTGGTTTAGCCCGATGAGTTACCGTGCGCATGGTCTGCCAGTGTCTGAAAATCTGTTCAGCAGAACTTCAGCGCCAGCGGCCCGAATTAGAAGTGGGTTGGTCTTATCTTGCGGTGGTCATTGACCTGTGGTCGCGTGCAGTCATCGGCTGGTCGATGCCATCGCGCATTCTATTGGCACCTTGTCTTGGGCATAAAGAAAATGGCATTCATTATTGAGTTGCTAATTATTATCATGATTCCTCCATAAATTATCATTATTTATGATGACTACTTTTGGGACGGGTTTTAAGGTTATTCTATATTTATAAGAGTGAAAAAATACTTCATTATAATGCGAAGATACGATTGAAATAATTATGACTCCCAGCTAAAAAGTCATCGAAATAAATGTGATTTTTAGTGATGTCTGTGGAGGGGTGTTTTATTCGATTGATTACAAAGGCTTCAACGTGGGGAATATAAACGGCTCTAAGCTATTCGCTCCTAAACGTCATCTACACACTGCTGTTATGCTGATTAGCTATAAATAATCACACAATTACTTTATAGGTGGATTTTGAATTGATTAGGTTAATAATCTTTCTATTATATACCCGTGATCATTGAAGATGCTTGATTTTATGTGACGAGAAGATCAAGCTCATCCACTATGAAGATATTTATTACCGACGAACAGAAAGCCGAACTTGAGCACCTTCATGACACCACTCGTGATGGTCGTGTTCGTGACCGCATTAAAGCCGTCCTTCTTGCCTCAGAAGGCTGGACTTCTGCGATGATTGCGCAGGCTCTGCGTCTGCACGAAACGACGGTAAACCAACATATCAACGATTACGTCAACACCCGCAAACTCAAGCCTGAAAACGGCGGCTCTAACAGCATGCTCAGCGCCACTCAAACTACAAGCCTCATCAGTCAGTTATCTCTGCATCTGTTCCATCATACTCGCGATATCGTGGCTTATGTTGAACTGCGCTGGGCAATCCGGTTCAGTATCCCCGGCATGAACAAGTGGCTGCACCGTCAGGGTTTCACTTACAAAAAACCAGCGGGTATACCCCATAAATTCAGTGAGCAAAAACAGAAGCAGTTCATTGAATATTATGAAAATTTAAAGAAAACGGCAGGTAATGAACCGATTCTGTTTATCGATGCAGTGCATCCGACACAGGCGACAAAGCTCAGTTATGGATGGATACGAAAAGGACATAAAAAGTCAGTGAAAACAACGGGAAGCCGAACCCGTCTGAATATACTGGGTGCACTAAATCTGAGCGATATCAGCCGCACAGTTATTCACGATTACAAAACGATTAATGACTACAATATTGCTCTTTTTTTCATTGAGATACGTAAACGTTACCCC
>NZ_RJTN01000057.1 GCF_005497185.1 Pectobacterium polonicum
ATCCTCTTAGTCCTAAGAAAAGTAAAAAATTATGCAGTCTTAATTTTCGAGATAATAGAAATAAATTTATTTCAGTTTCTATGGAACGTAATGAAGAATTACATAGGAAATATAGGAAAAGCAAAGGGCAGCTACATAAAATAAAACTGTCTGATCACATACCTTTTAAAACTGTAATGAAATTATAATCTGCATTAGTCGCGAATAAATAATTTCTCAAGATAGTAGAACACTGGATAGGAAAATAGTACCACTTTGCAGGCATCTACCCTCAAACGCCCAAGCCTTACCAGATGGCCGTTTGAGGGTGGTGAAAAATCACTAACTCAGTATGCTACCGGTCTTTCGCAGAGTATCGCGGTATTATGAGAAGCTATTTAGATCTGACATATCAGCTTGAAAGAGTGAGAGTTACTGGTTTTGATATGGGTGTGTAATTTTTATACAAAAATCAAGCGGTAACTCTCATTCTGCATACTAATAATCCTGTCATAAAATACAAATCAGGTTTACTGAATCTCGCCGAAGATCTCGGAAATGTTTCAAAAGCCTACAAAGTCATGGACGTATCCGATAATACTTTCAATCGCTATCGGGAAATGGCTAAACAAGGTGACGTTGATGCATTAATCAGCCGAAGTCGCTGCAGTCTGAACCTGAAAAACAGAATCGATACGGCAATTGAACTGGTTGTCTTTATATCTTGAGTTTTTTCAGTGGCCTACTTATAAACATACTATCACTGGTACCAGTGCTGTTTCTCAGTAAAGCACAAAAGAACGCGAAAATATCAATGGCCCTGAGGCTTTTTATGCTTAACGCCTTCTTCGTCATATCGCTGGTGACGGTATCGTAGAAAACGACACAAAAATACGGGCTATTCCCTGTATGGCTGGTCTTTGCCGCTATTGGGCTGTTTGTGGTAATGCTGGTGCCAACGATAAAATTTATACGTAAGTATTTAACCGTAGGTGAAAGTCGGGCTGTTATTGTCTCATCCTTCCTGATTGTCTACGCCATTAGATTTCATTGCGTGTTTTCAGATGTGAATGGCAGTGGAGACTCGCTTAATGGACAAAATACAGTCTTGACGTTGTGCTTCCTGTTTGCCTGTCTGCTGGTTTATCTCAGTTGTGCTGGGAGTAAAACATATTCTGGCTCTTATGAATCGTCATCTGCACCACAATCCGATTATTTTAAACCTACTAAAGAATATGAAACACATCTCAAATTGACTACGATATTGCTGTGAAGGGAAGGAGTGTTTTGCTAGATCCAAGGCTGAATATTGTGGAGCGACAGCGTTATCGAGACAGTATTGATAGAAATATTGAAAATAGAATCTAAATATCATTATACATATTTTTCATATCATAAAATATATGATGATTTATTTTTAATATTTACCAACAGGCCGGAGGAGTTACAACTTTTTCGGCCTGTTGGTATGAAATAATTTACCAACGACTATCAATTGATAATAGATACGAATATGGACTCTCGGCTTTGATTTTTCTTCGCTGCTGAATTGACTGAATAGCAGTTGCTGTTAATGATATCCCGGCTCCAGCTACTAATGCTATTGTGCTTGGGATTCCAGCAAGAACTGCTGCAGAAGTTGGCGCTGCGGTGAAGCAAGACACTTTCAGAAATCCACTGAGTCCATCACCCCAACATTGGGCTTTTAACGATTGTTTGAGGCTATTTATAGCAGGTAAGACATTAGATTGATATTGATCTGATACCGCTTGCCGTAATGCTTCTATCGGTAAGTCATGTGGAATATTAGAGGTAAGACTAGCAACTTCACGACGAAAAATAGCTAATTCTTCAATATGGTCATTTTTAAACTTTATTATCTCCTGAACTGTTAAATTTTCAGGCAAAGATACACCTTGAAGCATGAGGTCAACTAGCAAGCTTTGAGTAAGTTCTTGTGGTAATGTTCGTCTTGGACCAGATGCATCGAAGTGGCGTCCCCTCTGTCTGATGGGATTACTGGTTGGTTTACCTTTGC
>NZ_RJTN01000058.1 GCF_005497185.1 Pectobacterium polonicum
CGAATTGTTCCTGAAAGACTCTATTCGGAGCGTCTCAGCTTTAGGGCCAAACCCAACTCAAAATAGTGTCACCGCCACTCATGACTTGAACAAACTATGGGCAAAATTCGCGGCTGATATCGCGTGCGACGATCGTCTCGTAGAACTCGGAATGCCTCTGGAAGAGATATTCAAAGAGATTGCCAATGTTGACAACACCAGCATGACGTTTCGATACCCTCGTGACCTTGACGAGAATGTGCATCTTCCAGATTTTGAGCACATCAACCTAGGCGTGCTCGGCGACCGCTTGCGAGAAATGTTTAAGCAGGCGGAGGAGTTTTCACTACACTTGAGCATCCTGCAGCAGGAATACTCTCAGGGCACGTTTACCGGGAAATTGCATCGAGAAAAAATAAAGGCCATAGCCAAGAAACTGCCACCTTACGAGAAGTGGGCAGAACAGCTTAAGTCCGTCAAGAAAGAAATATGCGAGGCCCTTGCACTATCGTCGAATGACTTTTCGAAAGCTCTTGTGCTGATAAGGCAACATAGAGAGTTTTCTGCGCTAATCGGACTCGAGTTACCGCTTGAGGGTCTGCCTGTAGACGTTTTCGCTCGTCTCGCAAGTATTCATGCTGGCAAAGCTGCTCACGACGTAATTACGAGAGAAGAGTGGCAACGTTTGGATGCAGTGATGGAGGTTAGCCGCTTCGACTCGTACAGCGAGGAATACGACCGGTATCTGGCGCACATTTCTAGTGCTGATTACGAAGGACCATATGGTCCCGAGCATATCGCCAGAAATGCATACGCTCGAAATCAACGTCTGCGAACTGGACTAGTTAAGCTCGGTCAGCAGACGCTTCTGGCTGCACTTGCAGAAGCTATCCCACATCTCGCAGAACACGTTGGGAGACGTGCCTGAATCAGGATTGAATGTCCTCAACTTCCGCCCTGACCCGACAGCTTGTCGCGGTCTGATGTTTCTGTCTGCCAGCGTCCCACAAGAACATCGGCTTTTTCACATGACACGTTGCGCTGTGGCGGTGAAAACTGCCCAGAGACAGCAGGCTTGTTCGTCATTGCGGCCCACTCTTTCGCGCACCATCTAAAACAAAGAAGGCACAACATCCGATGCAAGCTTTCGACCCATCGCAGACGATCGCTAGTCAAAAAAGCTGACGCCCTAGGCTGAATCGACATTCAATCGATCCATAGAGGCAGGGCTGCGAGATAAATGAAGGCGAGGAAGTTGGCAGCCTTTCTGTCATAACGAGTGGCGATGCGGCGGTATTGCTTGAGTCGAGCGAAACAACGCTCGATCCGGTTGCGTAGGCGGTAGCGTGCCTTGTCGTAAAAGCGAGGTTGCTGGCAAGTCCGAGGCGGGATCACAGGCAGGGCTCCTTGGGCTTGGATGGTTTGGACCAGTTCGCGGCTGTCATAGCCTTTATCGGCAAGCACGTAGCTGGACTTGAGCCCGGCCAGCAAGGCCCCGGCCTGAGTGATGTCGTTGCGCTGCCCGCCAGTCAGAATGACCCGCACCGGTCAGCCTCGCCCATCGACAGCGAGGTGGATCTTGGTGCTCAGACCTCCTCGGGAACGCCCCAAAGCCGGGTCCGAGCCCCCCCTTTTCCGGTCGCCGCTTGTGCATGCGCCCGGACAATGCTGCTGTCGATCATCAGGTACTCGTTGTCCCGGTCCTTCGTCAGCGCTTGGAACACCCGTTCCCAGACGCCATTGGCGGCCCAACGGGTGAATCGCTTATGCACGCTCTTGTACTGGCCATAACGAGCAGGCAAGTCGCTCCAGCACGCTCCCGAGCGCAACACCCACAGCACACCGTTGACGAACAAGCGGTTGTCCGACGCGGTGCGACCCGGATCGCCCGCCTTGCCTGGCAGCAATGACTCAATCCGCTCCCATTGGCGGTGGCTCAGTTCGTAACGGCTCGGGCGTGGCTGGATTGGCTTCGACATCCTGCCATTT
>NZ_RJTN01000059.1 GCF_005497185.1 Pectobacterium polonicum
TTCTCTGAAGGAGGCGTTCAGTACGGACTTCTGTGCGCGCGCGGCAACTCATGCCGAGAGTGAACCAACCACTGTTTTACGCTAATGAGAGAAAAAATGAATACTGCAGAAGACTTTAACCGCCTCTATACCGACGTTTCACGAAATATTCAGCAAACGCTGGCCGATATTGCCAAGCTTAATGTTGAGAATGAAGACGGTAAACAGCACATGAATGCAATGACTGAGAAACTGCAAACTTTGCAGGATAATTTCAATCAGAAACTATCTTATTTAGAAAAACATGCCGAGTGGGATAAGTTCACCCTTGCGTTCTTTGGCGAAACTAATGCAGGTAAGAGTACGATTATCGAGTCCCTTCGTATTTTATTTGATGAAGAATCCCGCCGACAGTTACTGCAAAAAAACCACAACGATCTGGATAAAGCCGAGCAGGAACTACGTGAAACCTTAGAGCAGTTGCGTTCTAATTTAGGGGAAGTTTATTCCGATGTGGTGAGTAAAATCACCGATATCAGTTTCTCCGTAATGCGCCTAACGCAAATAATCGACAATGAAAGCACCCTGCGTCTGAAAATAGAAAGCGAGGAGAGTAAAGCGCGTCAGCAACTTGAACAAAATGAGAGCCAATCACGCTTGAACATTTTGCAGAGAAAAACCAGTGCAAAAGCTCGTTTAACGTTGTTTATGGCTGCAATTGCGGGCCTTGCTGTCGGTTCTGGAGCGGTGACATTGGTTAACATGCTGGCGGGGCAATGAGAATGAGCGATGCATTGTACCTTCAGGATGATATTGCTGAAAATGCTGCCGCTTCCAGGCAAACGGAAAGGAAATCATCGCTCAATATTCAAGGTGTACTGGAAAAAAACCTGTCGCATCTTATTCAGTCGATCATTAAGGCCGAGAAATTAAAAAACACGGCGAACCGGGTAGATGGGTTAATTATTGGTACTGGCGAGGCAGATTTTACCAAAGGGAATACTCGCTATACCTTACATATTGACGATAAAACCTTTCAACTGGTAGACGTGCCGGGCATTGAGGGGAATGAGTCGCGTTATGTGCACCAAGTGAAAGAAGCCATCGCTGAAGCTCACATGGTGGTTTACGTCAATGGGACCAACAAAAAGCCGGAAACGGCCACCGCCGAAAAAATAAAGTCCTACCTTGAATACGGCACGCAGGTTTATCCGCTTGTAAACGTGCGCGGTTTTGCCGATGCCTATGAGTTTGAGGAAGATCGACAGGATCTTGCGCAGCAGGGAGGTGCTGGAGAAGCGTTGCAACAGACTGTTGGCGTGCTTGCGCCGGTGTTGGGGCCGGACGTGCTGCTGCCTGGAAATTGTGTCCAGGGGCTGATGGCTTTCTCCGCGCTGGCTTGTGATGACGTTACGCTGAGTACCACCATTCACCCCTCTCGGGATCATAATCTCGCTGCACAGCAGAAGCGCTATTTTAAGCATTTCCCCACCCGCCAAGAGATGTGGGATTTCAGCCAGGTGAACGCAATTGCGCACGTTATTAGAGGGAAAGTTGCCACCTTTCGAGAAGATATTGTCGAGAGCAATAAAGGTAAAGTGCGTGAATCGCTTGGTCAGTATTTGCAGGTTCTCGTTGAACAACTCGCCAGCCATCGAGTGTTCCTGAAAAATACAGAACCGGAATTTGAAAAATGCCATGTAGCGTTCAAAAACGCGATTGCTGCGTTTGGGCGCCGAATTGTGAACAATCGTC
>NZ_RJTN01000006.1:0-166753 GCF_005497185.1 Pectobacterium polonicum
ACGGTTGGAATGAAACAGAATTTGCCTGGCGGCGATAGCGCGGTGGTCCCACCTGACCCCATGCCGAACTCAGAAGTGAAACGCCGTAGCGCCGATGGTAGTGTGGGGCTTCCCCATGTGAGAGTAGGGAACTGCCAGGCATCAAATAAGTGGAAAGCCTCTGTCGCAAGACAGGGGCTTTTTGCTATGGGACATTTTTGTTTTTATCTGCAATAGATTTTCGGGCTGTGTATTTATTTAGGTGTATTAGGTAGATAGCCGTAGCAAATACGGGATAGAGGGGCAGTTTTAGTGTGCAGAAACCTTTCTACCTTATGCTGCTCGCGTTAGTTATGAATTAACGCGAGCAGTGAGATCCCTCATCATGGTGATGATGAGGGAAAGCCTGCATAAGCACGCAGGCAGGATGCTTAGGATTAGTGCAGGATTTGTGAAAGGAATGCCTGCGTGCGCTCTGAACGAGGGCTTGAGAAGAAGATGTCCGGCGGGGCTTGTTCCACGATCTCTCCTTGATCCATAAAGATCACCCGGTCAGCGACGGTTTTCGCGAACCCCATTTCGTGCGTTACACACAGCATCGTCATCCCATCCTGAGCCAGCCCCAGCATAGTATCTAACACTTCTTTCACCATCTCAGGGTCCAGAGCGGACGTCGGTTCGTCGAACAGCATAATCTTGGGCTTCATGCACAGCGAACGCGCGATGGCCACGCGCTGTTGCTGACCTCCAGATAGCTGTCCTGGAAATTTATGCGCATGTGCGGCAATACGCACACGTTCCAGATAGTGCATTGCCAGCTCTTCCGCTTCTTTTTTCGGTGTGTGGCGCACCCAGCATGGTGCCAGCGTGCAGTTCTGCAATACGGTTAAGTGCGGGAACAAATTGAAGTGCTGAAAAACCATGCCGACTTCAGTACGAATTTTTTCGATGTTGCGCAAATCATTATTTAATTCAATCCCATCAACAACAATTCGCCCTTGCTGATGCTCTTCGAGATGATTAATACAGCGTATGGTGGTTGATTTTCCTGAACCGGAAGGGCCGCACAGCACAATGCGCTCGCCTTGCCTGACCTGTAAATTGATGTCTTTGAGCACGTGAAATTGCCCGTACCACTTATTCACATTTTCTAAGGTAATCATGTGATCGGTTGATGGAGTGAATGCAGTCTGATTCATGGATGGCCTCAGTGTGACTTGTGTCCGGTGTTAAAACGATTTTCCAGATGTTGGCTATAGCGCGACATGCTGAAACAGAAAATCCAATAAACCATGGCGGCAAAAACATAACCTTCTGTCGACATACCCAGCCAGGTGGGGTCGACGGTTGCCTGCTGGATACTGCTGAAGAGATCGAAAAGGCCGATGATGATCACCAGACTGGTGTCTTTAAAGAGAGAAATAATGGTATTCACCAGACCTGGGATAACCATTTTTAGAGCTTGCGGGAGGATGACCAGCCCCTGCATGCGCCAATAGCCTAAGCCCAGGGATTCAGCGGCTTCATACTGTCCTTTAGGGAGCGCCTGCAAGCCACCTCGGACTACCTCGGCGACATAGGCTGACTGGAATAAGATAACACCGACTAGCGCCCTGAGCAGTTTGTCGATCGTGGTGCCTTCCGTTAAAAACAGCGGCAGCATCACGGATGACATAAAAAGCACGGTGATGAGCGGTACGCCACGCCAAAATTCGATGAACACGACGGAAAGCATACGGACGATCGGCAGGGTGGAACGGCGGCCTAACGCGAGCAAGATGCCAAGCGGCAACGCACCGGCGATACCCACAGCGGCGATGATCAGCGTCAACGTTAAGCCGCCCCACTGATAGGTTTCAACTCTACTGAGCCCGCCAAAACCACCGTAAAGTAACCACCAGGCGACGAGCGGATAAACCACCGTCCAGACGGCAATATAACGTCCGCGATAGGGGATACTTTTCAGGAACATCGGCAGGATACTCAGCAACCCGATAGCGAGTGCAAAGTTGATGCGCCAGACTTCCTCTGCCGGATACAGCCCATACATGAAATGACCAAATCTGGCATGAATGAAGACCCAACAAGCGCCATCACGCGTACAGTCATTACGGGTTGTGCCAATCCAGTTAGCCTGAAAGATCGCCCAATTAAGCAGCGGCGGTATGGCAACCCACAATAGCCAGAGGCAAAACAGCGTTAACAGGCTATTGCTGATACTTGAGAAGAGATTACGTCGTGCCCACTGTATCGTTCTGAAAAGAGGGGACTGACGCTCTTGCGTATAATGCTTCATCGTCATGACGTCCTCTTAGCGTTCGACTAACGCGATCTTGCGGTTATACAGATTCATCAGCAGCGAGATCAGCAGGCTGATAATGAGGTAGACCGACATGGTAATGGCGATTGTTTCAATGGCCTGGCCGGTCTGATTCAACACGGTTCCCGCGAATAGTGACACCATATCGGGGTAGCCAATTGCAGCCGCCAACGATGAGTTTTTCACGATGTTGAGATACTGGCTGGTCAGGGGCGGAATGATGACGCGCAGTGCTTGTGGAAGGATCACTTTGCGTAATGTAACGGGATTCGGTAAGCCGAGAGAACGTGCTGCCTCGTGCTGACCGTGTGAAACTGATTGGATACCTGAACGAATAATCTCGGCAATAAACGATGACGTGTAGACCGAAAGCGCAACGGTTAACGCCGCCAACTCGGGGATCAGCACCATACCGCCGCGGAAGTTAAACCCTTTTAATTCCGGCATATCCCAGTGAAAAGCGGGGCCGAAAATCAAATGACTGAGTGCGCACAGCACAAGAAACAGGCCTAACGTCAGCGGCCAGGTTCTACGTGGCTGGCCAGTTAACGCGTGATAGCGTCGGTTGCGCCGAAAGACGACCCATGCCACAACTGCTACGATCAACAGAGAAAGGAAAAATGCCGCCGCACCGGGCCCCAATTCAGGTGAGGGCAGATAAAAACCCCGATTACTGAGGAACGCGACATCAAACGCGCTGATTGACTGGCGCGGCCCCGGCAGATTCCGCAATACGGCAAAGTACCAGAAGAAAATCTGCAATAACGGCGGAATGTTACGGAATATCTCAATGTAAATGTTGGATATTTTCCGTAATAGCCAGTTGTCGGACAGCCGAGCGAGACCAACAGTGAAGCCGAGAATCGACGCAAACACGATACACAACGCCGAAACCAGCAGCGTGTTGAATAACCCAACAAGAAAAACGCGGGCGTAGGTGTCACCTTGTTGATAGTCAATCAGGTGCTGGACGATGCCAAAGCCAGCGCTTTTATTCAGGAAATCGAAGCCAGAGGTGATGCCTCTTTGCGACAGATTGGTCACGGTGTTGTGCAACAGGTAGGCTGCGACAGCCAATACCGCGATAACAACGACAATTTGATACAGCCAGGCGCGCACCGCTGGATTAGTCAGTGATAAATCACCTTTTACGGTTGGGCGTTGTAGCATGCTGGAACCTCGATACGGGGTACTGAGGGGCGCAGCCATACACTGCGCCCGGTTTTTTCTGATAATTAACGTACCGCTGGCGCGTACTGGATCCCGCCTTTGTTCCACAATTCGTTCAGGCCGCGCTTAATTTTCAGCTCGCTGCCCATACCGACATTACGTTCAAAGATTTCGCCGTAGTTGCCGACCTGTTTGATGATTTTGAATGCCCAATCGTTCGGTAATTTGAGATCTTTACCGTAGCTGCCTTCATGACCAAGCAGGTGAGACATATCTGGCGTGGTAGGTTTTGCCGCCAGTTGGTCGACGTTTTTCGAGGTCACACCCATCTCTTCGGCATTCAGCATGGCGAACAGCGTCCAGCGTACAATTGCGAACCACTCCTCATCACCACGGCGTACCACTGGACCCAGCGGCTCTTTGGAAATCACTTCTGGCAGGACAATAAATTCAGCAGGTTTGCTCAGCTTGATACGCAGTGCGTACAGCTGTGACTGGTCTGATGCCAGCGTATCGCAGCGGCCAGACTCCAGCGCTTTGGCGCTTTCATCAGAGCGGTCGAATGTGACGGGGGTGTACTGCATTTTATGGGTTTTGAAATAGTCAGCGACGTTCAGCTCGGTATCAGTACCTGCCTGAATACAGACGGTTGCACCGTCCAGCTCTTTGGCGCTGGTTAAGCCCGCTTTGTTATGCGTCAGGAAGCCAATGCCGTCGTAGTAGGTGACGCCGGTAAATAGCATTCCCATGCCGCCGTCGCGGGAAGACGTCCAGGTGGTGTTGCGTGACAGCACGTCAACTTCGCCGGATTGCAGCGCAGTGAAGCGCTCTTTCGCCGTCAGCGGCGTGTATTTGACTTTATTGGCATCGCCGAATACGGCCGCGGCAAGGCCGCGACACACGTCAACATCAATACCGGAGTATTTGCCACTGGCATCCGCATAGGAAAAGCCGGGCAAGCCATCGCTGATACCACACTGCACAAATCCTTTCTTCTGAATGGCGTCCAGCGTTGCACCTGCATGGGCTTGGTTGATGGCGGCAAAGAGTGACGCGCCAGCAACCAGAGTAGAAATCACTATTCTTTTCATAATCATCCTAGCGTCTAGAGTTATTTGCTGTTTTTGAAGTACACAATAAGGTGCACCATACCTGTCTGTCGGGATGCCGACGTGAGCAGAGCGAAGCAAATAAAATGCCAATTTTCTATTTGCTTGATAATGAAGACGAAAGGAAAGGCTTATTGATCTAAGTGGGTAATTCTAAATGGGTATGTGCGCACCGTGACAAATGCAAAGAGGGCAGTGCGCCCTTTTTTGGTGCGTCAGAATAGAGAGTGGGGCATCTTCAGCCCGTGCGCATATTTTCAGGTGTGGGATTAACAGTTAAGCAGGGAGAAATGAGGAGCGTGGTAGCGTCATCAGCCCAGCGGATTGCATGGGCTGATGCAGGAGGCGTTACTGTGTGATGTGGCGCTGATAATACTTTTCGAGCTTAACCTGTAGCTGGCTTAGCACCGTGCTGAACATCAGGTAAATCAGTGCAGCCTCAACATACAGAATCAAGGGTTCATAGGTAACCGAAACAATGCGCTGAGCGGATAAAAACATCTCTGGCACGGTGATGACGGCAGCCAGCGATGTATCCTTGATTAAGGAAATAAACGTATTGGAGAGCGGCGGCAGCGATACGAAAACGGATTGCGGGAAGATGACCCAACGAATCGCCTGCCTTCCGTTCATACCGAGAGAATAGGCGGCATTCCATTGGCCCTTCGGGACTGACAATATTGCTCCACGGACGATCTCCGAGCTATAGGCACCCACGCTGATAGTGAAACCAATAAGGGCAGCCGGAAAGGCATCCAGAGTAATCCCCGCGCTGGGCAGCCCATAAAAAATCAGGAAAAGCTGAACCAATAATGGCGTTCCACGAATAACCCAAACGTAGAAATCACCCAGCCATTTCAGCGGCTTTGGGCCATAAAGGCGAACCAGCGCGATGATAATGCCGAGAGCTAAGCCAAAGATGAAAGACAGGATAGCCAGAGGGACGGTAAATTTCAGTCCCGCAGACAGCAGGCTCCAGAAGGAGTCTGCCATGAGTTGTAGCCAAGGCGGCATGAAAACGAGCTCCGATAAGATATGCTCTAATTACAGCGCGCGCTGATACCCGTCATACTTCAAGCTGCTTGTGCGTTGGCTGCCCTTACTCACCTCAGTCACTTACTTGAGTAAGCTCCTGAGGACTCGCGCGGTTGCCGCCTGCACGCAACTCGAATTATTTAGGGTATATAACAACCCTGTTTATAACAACGCGCTCTGGTAACAGTGCGATTATTGAGAAACATCCTCCCCGAAGTATCGCACAGATATCGTTTTATAGGTGCCGTCTGCTTTGATTTCATCCAGAGCTTTATTCAATGCTTCCACCAGTGGAGCCTGATCTTTACGTACCAGAATCGCGGAAGGCTCACCGTCTTTTGAGGTTGCCGCAATCTTCACGTTGGCATCCGGCTTCTGCTTTTTGAAATCCAGGAATGACAGATTATCGTTCAACGTGGCATCGGCACGGCCGCTGAGAACCAGATCCAGCGACTGGTTAAAACCATCCGTTGGTACAATTTCCGCACCGTAGCTGGTGGCTTGCTTAGAGTAATTACTGGTCAGGCTCTGGGCAGATTTTTTGCCTTTCAGATCGCTGAAATCTTTGATGGTGGTGTTATCGCCACGGACAACCAGCACCGCTTTGGAATCAATATAAGGCTTTGAGAAATCATACTTAGCCTGACGCTCTTTGGTTACGCCAACCTGATTGATGACTGCATCGTAGCGCTTGGCATCAATACCGGCGATTAAACCGTCCCAACGTCCTTCAATGAACTGGGCTTTCACGCCAAGCTTTTCCGCCACTGCACGGCCAATATCCACATCGAAGCCAACCAACTGACCTGATTTATCATGATAGGTGTAAGGCGCGTAGGTGCCTTCTGTGCCGATCTTGATAACCCCTGCGGACTTGATGGCGCTAAGGTCATCGGCATGAGCGAATACGCTGGTAGCAAGCAGGGCGCTGGTCAGTAAAGCAAAACGTATTTTTTTCATTATGAATTCCTGTGAGTAGTGTGCAGTGATGCGCTTATAACTTTTGCTGATAACGAATCTACGCTACAAGACATCTGTTTATAAATCACGTTGTGTGATGATTTATATCAGAAGTGAATATAGTGCATGTGTTGAGAATATAGTGCGCTTGTCAGGTTTTAACCATCTTGAGCAAAAGAACGATAGAAAGAGTCTATTGCGCCGTAAATGTTACCCAACTGTCACAATGGGCTTCTATCCTCAAAAGGACATCATTGCTTTTGCCACTACCCAGCAGGAGACAACAATGAAGATTCGTATCGCCAGCTATAACGTTGAGAACCTGTTCCATCGTACCGCGATTCTCAACCTCCCCGATTCGCAGCAGATCGATGCCTTATTGGAACAGGTCAGGCAGCTTCAGCACCTTCTCGAGCAACCCCAATACGATGATGACCTGAAAGATCAGGTGTTCCGCCTTTCTATCGTGCTGCGCCCCTATATTGATATTCGCACCGATGCGGGCACGTTGGGGCGATGGAAAAAGGAGGACGCCGGTACCGGATTTAGGATCAATAAAAGCTGCCGCGGCTGTGGGGATTGGATCGGAGAAATCGTGTTCAAATCTCAGGAATTCAGTAGCCAACAGCGTAAGAATACGGGCAAGGTTATTACTCTGCTTAACGCCGATATCCTGTGCGCCGTTGAAGTTGAAAACATGGACGTCTTACGTGATTTCAACAGTCAGGTGCTGGGGAAAAAGAAGTTTAACCAGTTCGTGATGATCGACAGTCCGAATGATCCACGCGGTATTGATGTTGCCTGCCTGACGCGTTATCGGATTGCTCAGCTCCGCACGCATATTTTTGATGCCGGAAAACAGTTTGACCCCGTCTTTAGCCGCGATTGCCTTGAGGTCACGCTGGATGCTGGCCTCAAACAGCCGATTTATATCCTGTGTAACCATTTCAAAAGCCAGAGCGGTCAAACGGAAGAAGAGCGGCAGCGCGGGGCGCAGAAGCGACGTGACCAATCCGAACGTGTCGCAGATATTGTCCAACAGACTTACGATCTCAAGAAGGACTACGTGGTCATTCTCGGTGATTTGAACGAGGATTCGTCAAACCCCTGGCAAAGTCTGGCTCCGCTGTTTTCCCTGTCGGACTTACACCCGGTTATCGACCCTGAACGCCCAGAAAAAGAGCGTTATACCTACTATTTCTCCGGGGGAAAGAAGGGTGCACGGTTAAATCAGCTGGACTATATTTTCCTGTCTGCGCCTCTGCATCAGGCGGTGGTGACGTGGGGCGTCGAACGTCGGGGTATTTATAATATCGACAAGATTGCCGCCAAAGAGGGCGCTGAACCGGTGACGCCGCTACCCGAAGTAACATCATGGGACACCGCTGCATCCGACCATGCCGCACTCTGGGTGGAAGTGGACATTACCTGATGGCCTCTTTACGGCTATGATTGCGTAATAAAAGAGAGCAATTATAGCCGTATAAACCGAGGAAGATGATGAGCAAACAAGGATTGGCAAAGTACCCAGACGCGCTGCGCTGGTCGTTTGGCGACAGTCCGGAGCTGGCGGATGAGCTGCTGCAACTGGTGCGGGAAGGGCATAAAACGGCAACCTGTAGCTCGTATCACGCGTTCAAAAATGAGGAAACACCGCAGGTCGGTGATTACAACATCGTTCTGGACGGTGCTGGGCAGCCTTCCTGCGTAATTTGGACACGCTCGTTAACGCTGGTGCGCTACTGTGATGTTACCGCTGAGATGGCAGCCAAAGAAGGCGAAGGCGACAAAAGCCTGGCTTTCTGGCGGCAAGGCCATCAGACGTTTTTCGAACGAGAAGGTACGTTTGCCCCGGATATGCTGTTGGTGTTTGAAGAGTTCGAGCTGATTGAGGTGTTTTGATTCTGGATTAGCCGCTGATAAAACCCGGCTGTCAAATTTAGCAATGTGCAACTACATTTGGCAGTCGGCATGATTGAATTATTAGGAAGTCGGTTGCAAATGAATTGGCCGAGTCACCTAACGTACAGAACAAGGGCGGAAAAATTCTTCAGCGGCTTTGCGTCCTATATCTTTTAAAACCCGAAAGCACTTAACGCTTTAATAGTCGTCGTAGCTTTTCTGCATCTGGTTCTGAAGGTACAACGTTAATTCAATTAGTTATAATAATTTTCTATTTTTTTAAAATCAAAGTTGATTTTAATGGGTTCGTAGATAGAGCAATTGATTATATCTGCAGATTCCAAGTCAAAAAGACATATATTATGGCCTTCAGCCAAAGCACTCTTATAGGCAATGCCATCGTATCCTTTTGATTTTATGAACTCTGAGATTATCTGAGTGGGGGCATATTCTGATTTCAAATCAGAAGTTTTTGTTGGTTTAGAAAAAGCGTTGTCGATATCTGACCAAACAGCCTTAGTGATCTCTTCTTGCGTTGGTTCTTGAGAATAAATATGAAGATTAATTTTCCCCTGTTCGACTGAAAAATCGAGCACTCTTAGATCTCTTGTCAACCTTAGTTGAGCTACTGATAAAATTGCTCCGAGCCAAGGACGCACCTCAGACATTGCGGTTTCTTTATCTGTGGCAACATACAAGCACGGGATTCCTTTTGAGTTAGCTCGCCCTTCCGCAGCACTATCTACTAGAGGCTTCATTCGAGCTTTCGGGAACGGAATTGGAAGGTCATCAATATATATATCCTCGCCAGTATTAGGATCGTTTTGATAATAAGACCTCCAATCGTGCCCATTCTGGGCACGCCAAAAAATAGAGCCTTTTTTTAAAAACCTTTCACGATTTCCGCAGGTATCAACAATGGAATTGAGAAAGTCGTTAGATTCTTTGTCTAGTATGTAACGTTGCTTATTATCTACTGAGTATTTAAAATCCCAATAACTACGCCACGATTTAAAATTCATCTTTAACCTATTTAAATTCAAGGTAAATATCCATTTTTATTTTTCACTAAAAAAATAATGTAGATATCTCAGAGGTATTAATGTACAAATGTCATTGTAATCAATGAGCTACGCTAATGAACCGATATTTATAACAGGATATTGCTGAGGCTTATCAATAATTATAACTATGGAAAGCATACAATTATTGGCGATACTTGTCTGGAAAAATAACCCGACAATTAATATTTTGAGTTTGATCAACCGAGGTAAAATATTCGTTTCTAGCATGAACTGACCACCAGACCAAACAACAGTTAGTACACTTTAATCTACCCCTATAACAACGGTCAATCTGTGGATTCATCTTTAGGCTGTTTGCGCTGGCGGCGTTTGATCTCACCTTGCATGGCCGAAACGATAAATTGCCCCGTGCTTTCATCCGGCTCTTTTACTTTTTCCATTGCTTCAGCAACATCATGTGGAACTCTCGCCTCAAGCTTTCTTGATTTTGCGTTTACTGCTTTCGTTGCCATGACTATTCCTAATGCTGGTTGGTGGCAGACAGTATACACAATAAAGCACAAAAAATAGCGTTGACGTGGCTGACACTTAATTTTATAGTGGCTGACACCTTGAGTGATTCAAGGTTAAAAATAGCGAAGCCCGCAGGTGCTACCAACACCTACGAGCCTCTAACCACAATGTTATTGGAGCTAACACTATGGCTGATATCCAGTCTACCCAAACTCGCCCCGAATTTCAGTATCGCTTTCTTGCTTTGGGAACATCTTCCCAGCGTGTCGTTCATATTATCGCTACGACCGAACGTCAGGCGCGGGAACATTCCCCTGATGGTCATGTCATGGTCTTCGCAGGCCGCCTGCCCATTCAGGAGGTGCACCATGTTTGATAACACGCCGTTAGAACCCGAAGAAGCGCTCGATCAGTGTCGTGCGCTGGCTTACGCTATTGTTGAATTGGACAACCCAGAGTCGAAAGAGATTTTAACGTTCGTGTTAGCAGAGCGGTTAGACAACCTGCACCGACTCTTTCATGCGTCGGAAACGGATCAACAAGAGGGTATGAGTCATTAACAACGAATTCCCCATCTCTCAGATTCCACCGCTCAGCATGTCCACGCTAAAGCTGTTGCAGCCTAAATAAAAGGCAAAGAAAAAGGCGCTTAACCAAGAGGTAAAGCGCCTTTTTTCAAATGCTTAACTGATTAGTATCAGTTCATGCCGTATTTTTTCAATTTCTTACGCAGAGTACCGCGGTTGATGCCCATCATCAGGGCGGCGCGGGTTTGGTTACCGCGGGTGTATTGCATCACCATGTCCAACAGTGGCTGTTCAACTTCAGCCAATACCAGCTCATACAGGTCACTTACATCCTGACCGTTCAATTGAGCAAAATAGTTCTTCAGTGCCTGTTTAACCGAGTCGCGCAGGGGTTTTTGGGTTACCTGAGCCTGAGAGTTTACAGTGGAAACGGTCAGTACGTCAGAATTCACGCGTTGTTCGAACATAGTTCTGTCAGCTCTTTTTCTGTTTACGCAAGATTTTCAAAATATGCCTTCAACGCCTCCAGCTGCTCGCTGGCATCCTCAATGGCGTTGAATGTGCGCCTAAACTGGTCGTTTGGGGCATGCTCCTGGAGATACCAGGATACGTGCTTACGAGCGATACGAAATCCCTTGCCTGGACCATAAAAGTCGTGCAATTCCCGTATGTGCTCGATCAACAAGCGCTTAACCTCTGCCAATGGCATCGGTGCCAGCAACTCCCCTGTGTCCAGATAATGCTGGATTTCCCGAAAGATCCAGGGTCTTCCCTGAGCGGCTCGTCCTATCATCAGGGCGTCAGCCCCAGTGTAGTCAAGAACCGCTCTGGCTTTATGCGGGTCTGTAATGTCGCCATTCGCAATAATAGGAATGGAAACGGCCTGCTTAACTGCCCGAATGCTGTCGTATTCGGCGAAACCATTGAACAAGCACGCACGCGTGCGTCCGTGAATGGTTAACGCCTGAATCCCACAGTCTTCAGCCAATTTGGCAATTTCTACACAGTTGCGGTGCTCTGGTGCCCAACCGGTTCGGATTTTCAGTGTCACCGGTACGTCTACCGCTTTCACTACCGTAGAGAGGATTTGTTTGACCAAATCCGGATACTGCAACAATGCAGATCCTGCCATCTTGCGGTTCACCTTCTTCGCGGGGCAGCCCATATTGATGTCGATGATCTGTGCGCCGGAATCAGCGTTGATTCTCGCTGCCGCCGCCATCTCATCGGGGTCACAACCGGCAATCTGCACGGCTCTGATACCCGGTTCATCGCTATGTACCATTCGCAAACGCGACTTGTCTGAACGCCACACTTCCGGGTTGGAAGAAAGCATTTCAGACACGGTCATTCCAGCGCCCATCGCATGACAGAGTGCTCTAAATGGGCGATCGCTAATACCAGCCATTGGGGCTGCTATCAAGCGATTACTAAGCTGAAATTGTCCAATGTGCATAGACAAAAATTGACCATACTGTGCCTGCAAGGGCGCGTATATTACGCATTTTTTACGTCAGATGAAAGGCCAAACTTTGACCAATTTACGGCTATCGATCAATGAAAATGCACTTCATAAAGTTGTATAAAAATATTATTCATATTTAACAGTTAGTTATATTTTTGTGTCGATTTTTTGTTCTAGGAAATAATCATCTGTTTACAGAATTTTATCTGCAAGCGCGGTCATTTTTAGTGGAGATACAGCAGGCTATCAATGCTTTATCAGTGAAATACGTTGGTTAATGCGGCAAAAAAGGGTACCGATTTACCTGAGGCTGGCCGACAGACCGTCTGACCAGCCTTGCGAAGTGGCTTAATGGATGATGATTCGGCCATTAAGCGGCTGTGTAGGCCGGTTATTAGCGTGATGCATGACCGAGCGGAACTGGTTTATTTGTTCAGCAGAGGCGGTGACGGGGTGATCCAGCACGAGCCAGCGAATGCCTTCCGAACACGGTGGCGTGGTGAGCGACCCACTAAACCGATAGTAGTTTAATGACGTCGGTAACAGGCTCTGAATCGCGATTGGCGTGCGCACGTCCTCTGCCTGATTAACCTGAGCCGGAATCTGCTGCCATGTCGTGGCTAGCGGCAGATTGGCTTCTCCTTCCTGAAACATCAGCGCGATAACGGTAAGTGCGCCAGCCGCGTCTTTATAGACAAAATGGCCTTCTAGCGGAAACTGCTTACCATCGATTTCATTCTCGCTCGGTGCGTGAAAGTGAAACTGCTGTAAGGTGAATGTCTCGTTATCCAATACCAGCGTATTCCCCGGGCCAACGTTAACCTGGACGGTATGCCCGTTGTTGATAATTTGCTGTGTCCCGGGCAGGAAAGCCAGCTGTAAGGGGTCGTGTTGAGCGTTCAAAGCCTGGCGGATATTGATGGGAGATTGGTTTTTACCGGTTTCACATAGCGAGAAGTCTGGAGACAGCTTTCCCCAGTGTGCGGGATCGCCATTGCCTTCGTAGCCCCAGTGCACCGGATCGGCCGCCAAGGCGGAAGAGCAGGCGGATAGCATCAATACGATAGAGAGTTTACCTTTCATTTTTCATCCCTTGAAAATAATGATATGGCATCGTTGAGCGCCGGGCGCAGGTGACGTCCAGTCGCTTGCCGAGCGGCATCATACGCCAGTTTATTGGGATCAATCGTGAGATATAGCAAGAAGAAAGGTGCCCACCGTTGCACATACGGTGGGCGGGACTAGCGGGGTAATGTTATTACGATGCGCGGCGTTGACCGGTAATGCGGCACCACTCTTCGCGTTCAGCTACTGGATCGAGCGTGAACTTGTCTGCGTACGCTTCTGCGACGCCTTCAGCTTGCGTGGCCAGCACGCCGGACAGGCCGAGGTGACCGCCCGCTTTTGGCAGATCGCTAATCAGCGGTGCCAGTTCGCGCAGCGGGCCAGCAAGAATGTTGGCAACGACGACATCGGCAGACAGGTTAGCAGGTTGGTCTTTCGGCAGATAAAGCTCAAGACGCTCGGAAACACCGTTGCGCTGTGCGTTGTCGCGGCTGGCCTGAATCGCCTGCGGATCGATATCAATACCGATAGCGCGTGCTGCACCCAGTTTCAAGGCGGCAATCGCCAGAATGCCGGAACCGCAGCCAAAATCGATGATGGTTTTCCCTTCCAGATCCAGCCCATCGAGCCATTGCAGGCACAGTGCGGTTGTTGGATGGGTGCCAGTGCCGAACGCCAGACCGGGGTCGAGCATGACGTTGACGGCAGTCGGGTCAGGAATGTCACGCCAGCTTGGGCAAATCCACAGACGTTTGCCGAACTGCATCGGGTGGAAGTTATCCATCCACTCGCGTTCCCAGTCTTTGTCTTCCAACTGCTCGATCTTGTGTTTAAAACCCGCGCCCAGCAGCGGTTCTTGCTCCAGTATCGCGATAACCGCGTTCATATCGGTTTCGGCATCGTACAGCGCAATCGCGTCAGTATCGCCCCACAGGCGGGTCTCGCCCGGCAGCGGCTCAAAGACCGGGGTATCGTGCGTATCCTGAAACGTAACGGATACCGCACCGCTTTCCATCATGACGTCACCCAGTTGTTCTGCAACCTTTCCTGAGGTGTTTATTTTCAGTTGAATCCACGGCATAGCAGTCTCTATTACATTTAAAGTGAAGATGAAGCGGCAACCGGCGCTGGTGGATTATGACCAAAGCGGTTGCCAATAATAAACGCCATCAGGCTGAGTAACAGCGATGGCACAATCGGGTGATATCCAGCCAGCTGAAGATTGAAGCTAGCCAGTAAGGTATAGCAAATCGCCCCGGTGAACATGGCGCTAAGCGCGCCTGCGGCATTCGCGCGTTCCCAATACAGGCCCAGTACCAGCGGCCACAGGAACACCGCTTCCAGCCCGCCAAACGCCAGCAGATTCAGCCAGATGATCATATCCGGTGGCCGTAAGGAGGCCAGCAGCACCAGCAGACCCAGCAGCAGGGTGGTCATGCTGGACAGGATCTTGATGCGGCGTTCGTTATGGATCTGCTGCGGGCGCACGCTGAGATAGAGATCTTTGATGATCGTGGCGGAGGCCTGAAGTAAATGCGCATTAATGTTGGACATGATAGCGGCCATTGGTGCAGCGAGAAAGATCCCTGCGGCCAGCGGCGGTAATACGGTGACCATCAGCGCCGGTAACACTTGATCGGGGATCGTCAGATTTGGCATCACGGCGCGGCCAAGCGCACCAGCCAGATGCATGCCGAGCATCAGAATGCCGATGACGATGGTGCCGATGATAATTCCACGGTGCAGCGCTTTGCTGTCACGATAAGAGATACAGCGCACTGCGGTGTTCGGCAAGCCGATGACGCCGAAGCAGACCAGCACCCAGAATGAAGCCATAAACGGCATCGACAGAATACCGTTGCTGCCCTGCGGCGACACCAGCATCGGGTCAATCTGTTGCAGTTTATCCACCGCGCTGTGCAGGCCGCCTGCGGCATAGATCACGCCGACCAGCAGGATGACGGTGCCGATCAGCATCACGATGCCCTGCATCGCATCATTAAGCACGCTGGCGCGGAAGCCGCCAAACGTGGTGTACAGCGCGATAGTGACGCCGAAAATCAGTAGGCCGATGTCATAAGGGATGTTCGCTGCGGTTTCCAGCAGACGCGCGCCACCAATGAACTGCACGGCCATGGCGCCGATAAACGCGACCAGCAGGCTGATGCTGGCGAACCATACCAGTAGCGGGCTGTTGTAGCGCGCGTACAGCATGTCGTTCAACGTGATGGCGTTGTAACGCCGCGCCAGAATGGCGAACTTTTTCCCCAGAATCCCGAGCGACAGCAGCATGGTAGGGAGCTGAATCATCGAAAGCAGCACCCAGCCCAGCCCGTATTTATACGCCGCACCCGGCCCGCCGATAAAAGAGCTGGCGCTGACGTAAGTGCCGATGAGCGTCATCGCCAGGACAAACCCGCCCATTGAGCGGCCGCCGAGGAAATACTCGTTAAGAAAGTTACCCGCCTGACGGCGACGGTACGCATAGACCGACAGCCCGAAGACCAGCAGCAGGTAGCCAATCAGCGGCAATAAAATTTCAATTTGCATCGTCACTCTCCAGTGAGATATCGCGGAAAATAACGCGCACCATCAGCCAGCACAGCAGCGTAAACACTAGCGGCAGCAGCAGGCAGGCCATCTCAAACCAGTGTGGAAGGCCGGTGATCCCTTGTGTGTTGTCAGGCAAATAGGCGGCAAGCACCCAGGCCACTAAATAAACCAGCGTCAGGCCGAAAGCCCAGCGGGCCTCTTTGTGCGCCTGAGGAAAGCGTGTATCCATGTTCTTCTCCACCGTAAATGGGAGGATTGGCATCGTTATGAACGTCGTGATGACGAAAGCGGGAATTTTACGGCATGTGGGCCAATTGACTAGTAAGAATTGCGCTATCAGCGTAAAAGCCAGCCGTGGGGTTATCCCGATCGTGTAAGGAGCGAGATACCGGGGCTACCATTGGGGATAAAAAGAGGGGTTAGCAGCGTGTTGCCTTACCCATGTTATTTCGGTTTTTTGAGTAAAAGATCAGAGCGGAAATAGAAGATATTTCTCCAGGAAATAATACCAAGTGAGTATGTTTATTTATTGATATTGAGGTAATTGGCTAATGATGGAAGTAGCATCGCATAATTCTCTCAGAGGAAAGCCTACTATGAGGCTATTATTTACCGTCTGCTATTCCAGTGCGGAATAGTGGCGGTGCGGAAGGAAAGTAATAATAGCGGCAGACGGCTGATATTGCCGAGCGACTTATGTCTCGGCGGAGGTAAATGCCAGATCTTCATCGTGTCGTCATCTCCCGCTGCCAGTGTTATTTCGTGTCTATTGTCTGTATTAAAGATGAATCCAAAGGAGTCGTTATGTCAGTTTCAGCAAGAAATCAGCTTTCGGGTGTTGTGTCTTCCATTGTTGAGGGTGCGGTAAACAATGAAGTCGCATTGACTCTGGAAAGTGGGGATAAGTTAACGACAGTTATTACACGAACCAGCTGTGATTCAATGGAATTGGCTGTCGGCAAGCCGGCCATTGCGCTGGTGAAAGCCCCTTGGGTCATTCTGGCATCGGCGGAATGTGGTTTGAATTTTTCTGCCCGCAATCAGTTTCACGGCAAAGTGAGTACCGTGGCTAAAGGTGCCGTAAACTCGACGGTGCAACTGGTTACCGCGGGTGGGTTGACGCTGACCTCAACCGTGACCAATGAAAGCCTGGAAGAGATGAACATTGATGTGGGCAGCGAATTAATCGCTCTGCTTAAGGCTTCCAGTATTATTCTGGCTACCCGCAAATAATTGCCGATTGCTTTAGCAAATCATTGCGCTTTCAGCCGATAAACTACCAACAGGTACGGGTTTATCGGCTTATTATTGACCGTAAATAATTTCTCCCTTCTGATGTATCCCGCGTAAAACGTCTCTTATTTTGCCGTTCAAATGACCCACGTCAGGTATCGCTGGAAATGTGATCTGGATGATTGACCCTGAATTTTGTGTGTGGATAATATCATTATATAAAAATATATATAACGATATTATTTAACTCTGGGATCACCATGGGAATTAACAGGCGTACTTTTTTGTCGTATCTGGCGGCATTGTCTGCTTTACCTCTTTTTCCTGCTTCCTTTGCGCATGCGTTTGACCGCATTGCCGGGCGGTTTGGTCAAGTTCCCGCCCCTTCTGATATTCAGCGTGTCATCAGCGCGGGGCCACCTGCGGATTTGCTGTTGTTAGCGCTGGTTCCAGAAAAGCTGCTTGGGTTTTCATCGTTTGATTTATCGGGTGAATCGGGCGTGCTGTTTTCTGAAACTGTTCGCCGCTTGCCGCGTTTGGGACGTTTATCGGGCCGAGCCAGTACGTTATCACTGGAAAAACTGCTGACGCTGAACCCAGACATCATCATCGACTGCGGGAATGCTGATGAAACCTACCGCTCTCTGGCGCAGAGAACAGCACAGCAAACCGGTGTGCCTTACGTGCTGGTGGATGGCGGCCTTCAGGATACGCCTTCGCAGCTCCGGCAGGTGGGGCAGTTACTGAATGTCGCAGAGCGAGCGGAGCAGCAGGCGCAGTTTGCCGAGGTGATTTTGCAGCGTGCGAATGATTACCGCACCAATACACAAGCTGAGAAGCCGCGTTTTTATTTCGCTCGCGGGGCGATGGGGCTGGAAACCGGCTTGCGTGGTTCTCTCCACACCGAAGCGGTGGAGCTATTGGGTTTTGAGAACGTCGCTACCGCAGGGGAGCTAAAAACGCTGACTCAGGTGTCGATGGAGCACATTCTGAGGTGGAATCCGGAGCTTATCATCACGCAGGATGTGCAGAGCTATCAGCACATTACGCACTCTGAGCAATGGCAAGGCGTACACGCGGTTGCACAGCGGCGCGTTATCCTGATGTCCGGTCTGCCGTTCGGCTGGCTGGATGCGCCGCCCGGCCTTAATCGGCTGCTGGGGCTGTGCCGTTTACAAAGCCATTTTGATCCCGTCGTCGCGCAGCACCTTAAAAGCGATACCCGAACGTTTTTCCGCCTGTTTTACCATACCGATCTGAATGATGCGCAGCTTGAGTCGTTGCTGAGAGTGGTATGAAAAGCCATACCATTACTCTAGTGCTGGGGGTTTTGCTGATCGGCAGTGCGCTGCTGGCGTTAACGGTGGGACACTATTCCCTTTCTGTGCAGGAAATCCTGCAAATTATCACTGCCCCGCAGGGAGCGGCGTCGATCGAGCCACGTAAAGCGACCGTGTTCTGGAATATTCGCTTGCCGCGCATGCTGGCGGCGATGCTGATTGGTGCCGGGTTGGCCGCCGCTGGCGCGGCTTATCAGGGTATGTTCCGTAATCCTCTGGTTTCCCCGGATATTCTTGGCGTCTCTGCCGGTGCTGGCGTAGGGGCGACGCTCGGGATTTTCCTCGGTTTACCGATGCTGTTTATTCAGCTGCTGGCATTTGTCGGCGGGCTGGGGGCGGTGACGCTGGTTTGCCTGATTGCTCGTATGGCGAAGCGACACGATCCCGTCTTGGCGCTGGTGTTGGTGGGCATGGCGATCGGCGCATTAGGCGGTGCGGCGATCGCGCTGATCAAGATCCTGGCCGATCCCTATACTCAGTTACCGTCTATTACCTTCTGGTTATTGGGCGGGCTATCCGCCACCACGGTTCAGGACTTAAAAGTCGCAGCAATATTGATTGTGATTGGGCTGGCACCGCTCATTTTACTGCGTTGGCGCATGAACCTGTTGAGCCTGCCGGATGAAGAAGCCCGCACGCTGGGCGTGAATATTTTTTATACGCGGCTGTTATTCATCTTTGCGGCGACGTTAATTACCGCCAGCGCGGTGTCGATTGCGGGAATTATTGGGTGGATTGGGCTGGTGGTGCCACACATCTGCCGTTTGATCGTCGGAGACAATTTCAATCGGTTATTGCCTGTCTCTATTGCGGTCGGGGCACTGCTGCTGTTACTCACCGATACGCTAGCGCGTACGATCGCCGCGATTGAGCTACCGCTAGGCATTCTGACGTCATCCATTGGTGCGCCCTTCTTTCTGCTCCTGCTGTTAAGAGGGGAAAGAGCATGACGGATACCTGCATCGCCACGCTTCAGGCGGTGAGCGTCGGATATGGTCGAACCGTTGTGAACCGCGACATTTCGTTTTCGCTGCCATCCGGGCAGATTACCTGCTTGCTGGGCACCAATGGCAGCGGCAAAACGACCCTGATGCGCACGCTGCTGGGCTTGATTCCTGCCTTTTCCGGTCAGATACACATCGCTGAGAAACCCATTGCCGATTGGTCTGCCAGTGCGCTCGCACAGGTTGCTGCCTATGTGCCTCAGGCGCATGACTCGCCTTTTGCTTTCCGCGTGTTGGATATGGTGCTGATGGGATGCCATCCCCGTTTGTCGCTCTTTTCCACGCCGGGGAAACGTGAAGTCACGCATGCCGAAGCGGTGCTATCCCAGCTCGGGATTTTGTCGCTGAGTCAGCGCTCATACGCGATGCTGAGCGGAGGCGAGCGGCAGCGTGTACTGATTGCTCGTGCGCTAATACAGCAGCCTTTGCTGATGGTGATGGATGAACCCGCCGCTAGTCTGGATTTTGGCAACCAGATTCGATTACTGGCACACATAAGGCAGCTCAAAGAAAGCGGGATGGCGGTGCTGATGTCCACACACCACCCCCAGCATGCGCGAGCCGTGGCGGATAACGTGGTCTTGCTGCATCCAGATGCGGGAACGGAGCAGGGAAGCCCAGACGTTCTGTTGACGCCGACGAGGCTGGCGGCGCTGTACGGCGTAAAAGAAGCCGATATTCACGCCCATTTCCGCACCTGATGTGCAGACAAGCAGCATCTAATAAAAAGAGAAGTCAGGAAGAGAATATGATTATCGATGAGATTGATTTTTCCGCGCTTTATCAAGCGCATATGGCGCTGGCGGCCAGAACCGCCAAGACACCTGACCACTGGGATAAGCGCGCAGAAAGCATGGCTGTAGGGTGCGCGGGGCCACGCGATCCGTATCTGGATCGGTTTATCGCCAACATGGATTTTTCGGGGGCTAAAACGCTGCTGGACGTTGGGTGCGGACCGGGATCGGTATGTCTGAATGTGGCGTCGCGGCTTGAACAGGTTTACGGCATTGATTACAGCGAGGGCATGCTGGACGTGGCACGCCGTCGGGCCGATGCGATGGGGGTAGCGAATGCGACGTTTACTCACCGTGCTTGGGAAGACGACTGGGCGGATTTACCCGATTGCGACATTGTGGTGGCATCGCGATCGACGCTAGTCACGGATCTGGCCGCGGCGCTCTACAAGCTGAATCAGAAAGCTCGCCTTCGGGTGTACACCACCCACACGGTTTCCCCTACGTTTGTTGATCCACGGATATCGGCGGCGATTGGGCGAACCTCGACATCGTTACCGAACTATATCTATGCCGTAAATATCCTCTATCGCATGGGAATTCACGCCAACGTGAGCTTTATTCGCGGGCAGAATTGCCAAAGGCATGCCGAAACCTTCGAACGTTTTGCGGACGGTGTGTCCTGGTCGTTAGGCAAGCTGAATGAGGAGGAGAAACAGCGCCTGAAAATCTATTACGAGACACATCAGGATGATGATATTCCGCTCGTTTCTCCGACGCGAGATTGGGCGTTTGTCTACTGGAATGTGGTTCCGCATGCGGAGTTCGTACGATGATTTATATCCCAGATGCGTACCTTGATCAGATCTTGCTGGAAGATATTCAGTACGGTGATGTCACCACCCGAGCGCTGAGAATCGGGCAAGGGGAAGGTGAAATCACGTTTTTCCATCGTCAGGGCGGATGCGTGAGCGGGATGCCGGTGGCGGAACGACTGCTACAGCGGCTGGGGCTGCGGGTGACGCATTGCGTTCAGGATGGCGACTGCGTGCAGCCCGGCGAGGCAATGCTTGCCGCAACAGGAAAGGTTGCCGCGTTACATCAAGGGTGGAAGGTTACGCAGAACGTTCTGGAGTGGTGCTGCGGCGTCAGTGAATATCTGCATCAAATGAAGGCCATTTATACCCGCGAGGTTCCATACGGGCAGATTGCCTGTACGCGCAAAATTATTCCGGGTACGAAGCTGCTCTCGATCCTGGCCGTACTGGCTGGGGGCGGAATTGTGCACCGTTTGGGGTGTGCAGAAACGGTGCTGTTATTCACGAATCACCGCCGTTTTTTGCCGGATCAGGATGACTGGGTCGCCCATGTTGCCCAATTGCGCCATGCGGCACCGGAGAAAACCATCATCGTGGAAGTGGATCGTCCCGATGAGGCGATGCTCGCGCTCAGCGCCGGGCCCGATATTCTACAGCTTGATAAGTTTACACCTGAACAGGTGATCGCCACGCTGTCTTACGCAGCTCGCCATGCGCCTGCGTGTAAGGTGTCTGCCGCGGGGGGAATCAACCTGCAAACGGTTCAACGTTATGCCGAAACCGGCGTTTCTTTGCTGGTCACGTCTGCACCTTACCATGCGCCCTCTGCCGATATTCGTGTCGTTTTAACGCCAACACGCTAACGCCGCCTTCCTGAACGCCCGGATTACAGGAAGTCGCGACATCTATCGTTATATAAAAATTTATACAGCAATGCGTTTTTTTAAAGGGAACAATGTCATGCAAATAAAGAAATTGAGTTGGTTGTTGTCCGCCAGTTTATTACCTGTCTCTGGTGCGTACGCCGCCTCTGGTGACGCGGTTGAGGCCGCGAAGGATAAAGACGTGATGACGGTGTGGAGCAGCCCAGTCGCGGCGACCAACGATATTGTGAATCAGGAGCAGATTAACCAGCTAAACCGACGCAACGTGGCTGAAGCGCTGAATACCGTGCCGGGCGTGACGTTACAAAAATCAGGCGGGCGTAGCGAACAACAGGTAAAAGTTCGCGGCTTTGATAGTCGACAGGTGCCAGTTTTTCTCGACGGCGTGCCGATTTATGTTCCCTATGATGGGAATCTGGATCTTGGCCGTTTTCAGGCTTCCGATCTGGCGGCGGTTGAGGTGTCTAAAGGGTATACCTCGCTGCTGCAAGGCCCGAATCAAATGGGGGGCGCGATTAACCTCACGACCCTGCGGCCAAAAAAAGAGCTGGAAGCGAACGTGCGTTTGAATCAGGGCTGGGCACGCGGGCGTGACAATGCACATAACATGGATGCGTCATTTGGTGGGAAAGGCGATCTGGGGTTCTTCCAGATTAGCGGCAGCCGTCAGAAACAGCGTTTTACCGGGCTGCCTCATGGGGTTGATAACCCGACAGCCGGTAGCGAAGGCCAGCGGATGAATTCCGCGAATGATGATAAGCGCGGCATGCTCAAGGTCGGGTTCACACCGCGGGAATCCGATGAATATACGTTCACCTACATCAATCAGGAGGGGGAAAAGAATACGCCACCTTATGCGGGCAACAGCGGTCAGTCGGCACGCTATTGGCAATGGCCGGACTACAACAAAGAAAGTTATTACTATCAGGGTACCACCAAGCTCAGTGACAGAATGACGCTGAAAAGCCGCTTCTATCATGATGAATTTGAAAATACCTTGCTGATGTATAAAACGCTGGCGGATTTCAAAAATAAGAACGGTAACTATAGCCACTATGCGGATTTCAGTAACGGTGCGGGGCTGCAATTAGGGATTGATATGCGCGAACTGGATTTGCTGTCGTTCGCCGTACACTGGAAAGATGACGTGCATCGCGAGAAAGGGGCACTGAACGCGCCGTACGATCGCTATAAGGACCGTACCTGGTCTATGGCAAGCGAATACCAGTGGAATGTGTCCGAGAAGCTGGATGCGGTATTTGGCGTGAGCTACGACTGGCGCGACAGCAAGCAGGGCATGAAGCATGAAAAGAATGGGGCGCTAACGAATTATGACCAAAACAATCAGGATGCGTTTAACTGGCAGATGATGACGAAGTATCGTTTCGATAATCGTGATGAGCTGCAATTATCGCTGTCTGAACGCAGCCGTTTCCCTACGCTAAAAGAGCGTTACACCACCTCTAAGCCGGCCAAAAATCAGGATGCGCTGGTGAATCCGAACTTAAAACCCGAGCGTGCGCAAAACCTTGAGTTGAACTATCGCGGCGGTCTGACCGAAGGCTGGGGTTACGATGCCAGCGTGTACTACAACCGGGTATCAAATGCGATTCTGTCACATAACATTACGCCGAGTTTGATCCAAAACCGTAACAGCGGTCGGGTGGATTACTACGGCCTGGATCTGGGCATTCACGGTGATGTCAAAGACTGGTTAACCGTCGGGGTTAACTATGGGCTGATTCATAGCGATGTGAAGCGCAAGGATATCGGCAATATTGTCGATTTACCGAAGCATAAGGTGTTTGCCTGGGCAACGATGACGCCTTTCGAACCGGTCAGCATTACGGTGATGGAAGAAGCACGTAGCTGGGGATTCAATAATTCAGATAATAACGATAAAACGCGCGGATTTGCGATGACCAATGTGCGGTTGGATTATCGTCTGGGGGCTGGCTTTAGCGTGAATGCGTCGGTCAACAACCTGTTTGATACGGCTTACGCTTATCAGGAAGGCTATGTTGAGGAAGGGCGTAACTACTGGTTAGGTGTTGCTTACCAATACTGATACGCGAAGGAATAAAATAACAAAGGCCAGCGTAAGCTGGCCTTTTGACTCGATTGCGAAGCGTTTACTGCAAGCCGAGTTTCTTCTCCAGATAGTGGATGTTAGTGCCACCTCTCTGGAAGTTCTCATCGCTCATGATCTTCATCTGAAGTTCGATGTTGGTTTTGATGCCATCGATGATCAGTTCAGCCAGCGCGTTCTTCATACGGGAAATCGCGATTTCGCGGGTTTCGCCGTAGGTGATCAGCTTGCCGATCATGGAATCGTAATACGGCGGTACGGTATAACCGGCGTAAATATGCGATTCCCAACGGACACCAAAGCCGCCCGGCGCGTGGAAACGCGTGATTTTACCCGGGCTTGGCAGGAAGGAGTTCGGGTCTTCCGCGTTGATACGGCATTCTACCGCATGGCCGCGAACCTTGACGTCTTTCTGCTTGATGGACAGTGGCAGACCGGCAGCGATGCGCAGCTGCTCTTTGATCAGATCCACGCCGGTAATCATTTCGGTTACCGGATGTTCCACCTGAATACGGGTGTTCATTTCAATGAAGTAGAACTCACCGTTTTCGTACAGGAACTCGAACGTACCCGCACCACGATAGTTGATATCAATACAGGCTTTGGCGCAGCGCTCGCCGATATTACGACGCAGTTCGTCCGTAATGCCCGGTGCTGGTGCTTCTTCCACCACTTTCTGGTGGCGACGCTGCATGGAGCAGTCACGCTCGGCCAGATAGACGGCGTGGCCCTGACCATCAGCCAGAATCTGAATTTCCACGTGACGTGGGTTTTCCAGATATTTTTCCATGTAGACCATGTCGTTGTTGAAAGCCGCTTTGGCTTCCGCACGGGTCATGTTGATGGATTGTTCCAGCTCTTTGTCGCTGCGCACGACACGCATACCACGACCACCGCCGCCGCCAGAGGCTTTGATGATGACCGGATAGCCGATGCGTTTTGCATGAGCACGGTTAGCGTCCATGTCACCGTCTAACGGGCCATCAGAGCCTGGTACGGTCGGAACACCCGCTTTTTTCATTGCGGTGATGGCAGACACTTTGTCGCCCATCAGGCGAATGGTTTCTGCGCGTGGGCCGATGAAGATAAAGCCGGAGCGTTCAACCTGCTCGGCAAAATCCGCATTTTCGGACAGGAAACCGTAGCCAGGGTGAATCGCGACGGCACCGGTGATTTCCGCAGCGGAAATAATCGCTGGGATGTTCAGATAGCTTTTTGTTGACGGCGCCGGGCCGATACACACGGTTTCGTCCGCCAGCAATACGTGTTTCAAATCGCGATCCGCACTGGAGTGAACGGCGACGGTTTTGATGCCCAGCTCTTTACAGGCACGCAAAATACGCAGTGCGATCTCTCCGCGGTTAGCGATAACGATTTTATCTAGCATGATAAGCCTCGTTATTCGATGACAACCAGTGGCTCGTCAAATTCGACCGGCTGACCGCTTTCGAGCAGAATGGCTTTAACCACGCCCGCTTTGTCGGCTTCGATCTGGTTCATCATTTTCATGGCTTCGACGATGCACAGGGTATCGCCAACGTTGACGCGCTGACCCACTTCCACGAAAGCTTTAGCATCCGGGCTTGGGGTGCGATAGAAGGTTCCAACCATTGGAGAACGAACGATGTGTCCACTGATGGCAGCCGGTGCGGCAGGCGCTTCCACTGGCGCTGGTGCAACGGCGGCAGCCAGAGCAGGCTGTGGCTGCATCATTGGCGTAGCGTAAGCCTGTTGCATCATCGGGTAGTTAACCGCTGCTGGGGCACGACTGATACGTACTGATTCTTCACCTTCAGAAATTTCCAGTTCGGCGATGCCGGACTCTTCAACCAGTTCGATCAGTTTTTTGATTTTACGAATATCCATGGATGTGGTTCCGTACTCTTTTGTTTAATTGGAAGTTGACAGGCGTTTTACCGCCGTCTGTAAAGCATACTGATAACCATCTGCCCCCAGGCCACATATCACGCCTACCGCAACATCAGAAAGATAGGAATGATGACGAAAAGGCTCACGTGCGTGCACGTTGGACAGATGAATTTCGATAAACGGAATCGCGACCGCCAGCAAGGCATCACGCAGCGCAACGCTGGTGTGGGTAAATGCCGCCGGGTTAATCAGAATGAAGTCTGTGTTTTCTCTGGCCTGATGGATGGTATCGATCAGGACATGTTCCGCATTGGATTGCAGATGGGAAAACTCCACGTTCAATGCCTGCGCCTGAGTTTCCAGCTCGCTGACAATGTCTGCTAACGTCGTGTTACCGTATTTGTCGGGCTCTCGGGTTCCTAGCAGATTCAGATTTGGACCGTTCAAGAGCAAAATGTGAAAATTTTCTGCCATTGTGCTGCTATCTCCCGCGATTGACCAAGATTGCCAAAACCGTGTCGCACAAAATAGCGCGAAGCTATTCGTTTGTCACCTTTCGTGACGCAAATTGTCCGGCCCGAGAAAGTAAAGTCGTGCATTATAACCATATCGTGGCAATTCGCAGCTAAATACTGGTCTTATCTGCGGAGATATTCCTGCACCAGACCGTGAGAAGGCGTGAATTTCACTGCGGTCCGTCACCGGCTTTTCCTGTATTGCTGCGGCGTTTAGCGCCACCATTGGCGAAATTTCTTATAACGTAACAGCAGCAAGATCAGCGCCGCGAGCGCATATAAAATAGGCTGCGGGGAGAGCGTTTTAACTGACCAAAGATAGTGGATAGGCGCAAGGATGGCGACTAAATAGACGAAATTATGCAGTTTTTGCCATTGCGATCCCAACTTGCGCATCATTATCTGTGGTGATGTCACCGCCAGCGCCAGCAAAATCAGCCAGCTTATGATTCCCAACGTTAGATACGGCCGGGATATCAGTTCTTTTCCCAGCAGCGCCAGATGATCCAGACCCAGCTCCAGCAGTGCATAGCTCACCAGATGTAACGTCGCCCAGAAAAAGCACCACAGCCCGAGGAGGCGTCGGCAGCGAATCAGCAGCGGCTGTTTACCGTAGCGCGCCAGTGGCGTGACCAACAGCGTCGCCAGCAGCAATTTCAGCGCCATTCGGCCGGTAAAATGCTGGATATCTTTGGCGGGGTCCGCGCTGAACCACCCTTGGTCAACTGACAATATCAGCCACAGCAGCGGCAGAAAACCAGCCAGATGGAGTAGCACTTTTAACCGGGTAATGTGTTGTAACGTCAGTCTCATGCTGATGTAAATTCCTATCCTGACAGGATGCTGTAGCGAGAAGTTTTGTGTTATTAGCTAGATGTTTTGTGTTGTTAACTAAAAATTGTCGCGCAGATTCAGGCCGCGATACAGCGAGGCGACCTGATCGGCATAGCCGTTGAACAACAGCGTGGGTTGACGTTCAACGTTAAGTAACCCACCTGAGCCAATGACGCGCTCTGTCGCCTGCGACCAGCGTGGGTGATCCACATGCGGGTTAACGTTGGCATAGAAGCCATACTCGTCTGGCGCCGCCAGATTCCATGTGCAGGGCGGCTTCTCACGAGTGAACCGGATATGTACGATGGATTTGATGTTCTTGAAGCCATATTTCCACGGCGTAACTAACCGGATGGGCGCACCGTTCTGCGGCGGCAACGTCTTGCCGTAGACGCCGACGGCCAGCAGTGCCAGAGGATTCATGGCTTCATCCATCCGCAGCCCTTCTACATAGGGATAATCCAGCCCGCCGCCCATGAAGCGATCTTTTTGCCCCGGCATCTGTTCCGGGTCGTAAAGCGTCTGAAACGCCACGTAGCGGGCGTTGCTGGTGGGTTCGGCGAATTTAATCAGCTTAGCCAGCTCAAAGCCGACCCACGGAATCACCATCGACCACGCCTCGACGCAGCGAAAACGGTAGATCCGTTCTTCCAGCGGAAAGCGTTTGAGCAAATCGTCGATATCCAGCGTGAGAGGCTTGGCGACGTCACCATCTATCTTAACGGTCCAGCCTTCGGTTTTTAACCCGCCCGCATTGGCCGCCGGATCGGCTTTGTCCAATCCGAATTCATAGAAGTTGTTATAGCCCGTAACTTTATCTTCCGGCGTGAGCGGCAGATCGAGCTTCCAGTCGGCGGGTTGGCTAAACGTGAGTGGTTTACCCGGTGGCGCTTTGGGTTTATCGCCGCCTTTAAACCAGGCCAGCAGGTCAGCCTGTGCTGAAAACGGCAGTGAGAGCGCCGCAGCGGAAATACCCAGCGCTTTTAATACGCGTCGACGCTGATAAAAGAGGGATTCCGGGGTAACGTCGGCTTCCGTGAATTTGCGATGTTTGTGCATGTGAACTCCCGCCAGTCATTATTATTGTTGACGCAAAGTGGCGTTTTTAATGCTTACCGTTCACTTAGTTATAGATGACTTGCGGTAGAAACTGCGACAGGAGAGAGGAAATACTTTTTTGCAGGGTGTAACAGCCACCATAAAGGTGGCTGGGGACATCAACGAACGGTGTTAGCTGATTTTCACCAGCGTACGGCCAGTGACTTTGTTTTCCAGCAGGGCAGCGGCAACGGCAGGGACGTCTTCCAACCCGATTTCCTGCGTCACCTGTTGATAGAACGACTCAGGCAGGATGGCAGCCAGACGCTCCCACGCTTGCTGACGGCGCGCCAGCGGTGCCATCACGGAATCTACGCCTTGCAGGCGAACATTACGTAAAATAAATGGCATCACGGTCGTTGGCAGCGCGATACCGCCAGCCAGACCGCATGCGGCGACTGTCGCGTTGTAATCCATCTGTGCCAGCAACGTCGCCAGCACGTTATCGCCGACGGTATCCACCGCGCCAGCCCAATGTTGTTTTTCCAACGGGCGAGGCGTTCCGCTGAATTCGCTGCGATCCAGCACCTGTTTGGCACCCAGTTTTTTCAGATAATCGGTATTATCAGCACGGCCGCTGACGGCGGTAACCTGATAGCCTAGCTCTGCAAGCAGGGCGACTGCTGTGCTGCCGACGCCGCCGCTGGCGCCCGTCACAATGATGTCGCCGCTTTCCGGGGTGATGCCGCCATCTTCCAGCGCCATCACGCACAGCATCGCAGTAAAGCCTGCGGTGCCAAGAATCATAGCCTTACGCGCATCCAGCGACGCGGGCAGAGGGACCAACCAATCGCTCTTCACTCGCGCCTGTTGTGCCAGGCCGCCCCAATGGTTTTCACCTACACCCCAACCGGTCAGGATAACGGGCTGGCCGACGGCAAACCGATCGCTGTCACTGTGACGCACGGTTCCGACAAAATCGATCCCTGGAACCATCGGGAAGTTACGAATAATTTTGCCTTTGCCCGTAATGGCAAGCGCATCTTTATAATTAATGCTGGACCAACTGATATCGACCGTCACGTCCCCGGCGGGAAGCTGCTCTGCGTCAATCTCGCGAATCTGAGCGTGGGTCAGTCCGTCTGACTGTTCAAGAACTAAAGCCTGCATGGGCTATCTCCTGTGGCAGGATTAAAATGGGGAAGTCATTAACGACTATCATACCCGTCATTCTTCAAGCTGCTGTATGTTAGCGTTTCTCACCGAAGGCCAGCCGTTGGCTGGTCAAATTCGTTCCAGACGAATTTGTCCCTCGCTCGCTGCCTTCCTGCAACTCGAATTATTTAGGGTATAGTTATTACAGGTACTATTTGTTAATAAAGGTACTATGTTGCTTGCCTATGCGAACTGATAAAAAACAACAAACTCGCAGAAATAACAATTATTTGGAATAGGACGCAGGGATGGGATTTACGACCAGATTCTCGATACTCGTGGTATTGCTGACAGCGCTCGCCATTTTTCTTATGCTTTTCAGTAGCATATTTAGCCTCTGTTACTATAGCCAGTCGCGAACGGAACAACAGCTGCGTGAGGTCACGGCCAGCATCGATCAGGCGTTGTTAGTGCAATCGCCTGAAAATATCCAGTATTGGCTGCCGGGAATGATGAAGACGGCAGGCATTGTGGCGTTGGATATTCAGGATAACGATTCGACGCTCTATTCAATACAGCTGCCTGAGGCCAGTTGGGAACGCACGCATCTCTATCATGAGGTCGAATTCCCGCTGATGCATCATTTGAACATGACGATCGCCTTAAAATATGTCGACCCACTGATTGGTTTACCGCGCTTTGTGGTGTCTACGCTGTCGGTTTTGCTGGCAGCTGGCGTGATGCTCCTGATGCTGTACTTCTCTCTTCGCTGGCTGCGCCGTCAGGCTGCCGGACAGGAAGAGTTGGAAAAGCGTGCACAGCGTATTCTCAAAGGCGAACGTGAATCAGTGATGCAAGGGTCGGTGCGTGAATGGCCCGTCAATACCAGCGGGGCACTCGATCAACTGTTGTCCGATTTAGTGGAAGCGCGTGAGGAACGCGGGCGGGTCGATACCTTAATCCGTGCCTTTGCCGCACAGGATGCCGAAACCGGACTGAATAATCGTCTGTTTTTTGACAACCAACTGACCACGCAGTTGGAAGATGGTGAAGAAGTGGGGACACACGGTATTGTGATGATGATCCGTGTGCCAGATTTTGAAACGTTGCAGGAAACGCATGGTGATAACAATCTCCTTCAGGAATACCGTTTCACGCTGGTCAACCTGCTGTCGACGTTTGTCATGCGTTATCCTTCGGCACTGCTGGCGCGTTATTTCAGCAGCGATTTCACCGTATTACTCCCTCACAGTACGTTAAAGGAAGCCAATGCGATTGCCACGCAACTGGTGAAAGCCATCGATATTCTCCCTGCTTGTCCACTTATCGATCGGGAGGAGGTTCTTCACATTGGTATTTGTGCCTATCGCGGCGGGCAAAGCGCTGAGCAGGTCATGGAAAGCGTGGAGGACGCGACGCGTAATGCGGTATTGCAGGGCGGTAACAGCTGGTGCGTGTTTGACAGGCAGGTGCCGGATAAAGGGCGTGGCAGCGTGAAATGGCGAACCTTGCTGGAACAGACGTTGGCGCGTGGCGGGCCGCGGCTGTATCAGAAGCCTGCGGTCACCAAAGAAGGGGTTGTGCATCATCGTGAAATGATGAGCCGGATTTATGACGGAGAACAGGAACTGCTCGCCGCAGAGTACATGCCTTTGGTTCAACAGTTGGGGTTGGCGACCAGCTATGATCGGCAACTTGTGGCTCGTCTTGTTGATTTGTCGGCGAATTGGCCCGGAGAAACGCTGGCTTTACCGGTAAGTGTGGACTCACTTTTGCAAAAACCTTTCTTGCGCTGGCTGAAAGAAGTCTTACTGCAATGTCCGAAAACGCAGCGGCAGCGCATTTTATTTGAACTTGCTGAGGCTGATGTTTGTCAATATATCGGTCGCCTGCGCCCGGTTCTCACTGTGATTCTGGGATTAGGCTGTCGCCTGGCGGTCACGCAGGCGGGTTTGACGCTGGTTAGCACGACGTATATTAAGTCGCTCCCCGTGGAGGTTATCAAGCTTCATCCTGGTTTGGTACGCAGCCTTGAGCGTCGCCCGGAAAATCAGCTTTTTGTGCAAAGTTTGACCGAGGCCTGTAAAGGCACGCAAACCCGGGTATTTGCCGCTGGTGTGCGTACCAAAGAGGAGTGGCGGATGCTGTTGGGCAAGGGGGTTTATGGCGGGCAAGGCGATTTTTTTGCCGCATCAGTCCCCGTAACGGATGAGCTGAAAAAATATTCACCGCAGCATCGTGTTTAGTATAAACGTCCTGTTCAAATTGACGTAGAATGAGGCGTTTGTTAAATCGGTTAGTGTGTGCTTACGTTAGCGCCAATCCGATTAAATGTTAGATTTTATGTCCTGTGTTAGTGCAATTCTGTCGGGTGGGCAGGGGTAAAATGCCTTGCTGCCTGAGGAGACGGCATTCTGTGTCTTCTCCCTGATGCCGACATGCGCAACGCAGACTTATTTTTCACCGAAGCAGAGCCTTTTCGTGCCTTGTCGCTGCTTCGTGTGGTTGGTAAAGTAGGCGGATTTATTTTTCGCCCCCAGCTTGCAGGATTATCCTTTAGTTATGTTTAAGAAATTTCGTGGCATGTTTTCCAACGACTTGTCCATCGACCTGGGTACCGCCAATACCCTAATTTATGTTAAAGGGCAGGGCATCATACTGAATGAACCCTCTGTGGTTGCGATCCGTCAGGATCGTGCTGGTTCCCAAAAAAGCGTGGCAGCAGTCGGCCATGATGCCAAGCAGATGCTGGGCAGAACACCTGGGAATATCGTGGCGATTCGCCCGATGAAAGACGGCGTTATTGCCGATTTCCAGGTCACGGAAAAAATGTTGCAGCACTTCATCAAGCAAGTGCATAACGACAGCTTTATGCGTCCAAGCCCTCGTGTATTGGTGTGTGTGCCGGTCGGTGCGACACAGGTTGAGCGCCGCGCCATTCGCGAATCTGCGCTGGGTGCCGGTGCCCGTGAAGTGTTCCTGATCGAAGAGCCGATGGCGGCTGCGATCGGTGCTGGTATGCCAGTATCTGAAGCGACGGGCTCCATGGTGGTGGATATTGGTGGTGGTACGACGGAAGTGGCGGTGATCTCGCTGAACGGCGTGGTGTACTCCTCTTCAGTGCGTATTGGCGGTGACCGCTTTGATGAAGCGATCATCAACTACGTTCGTCGTAACTATGGTTCACTGATCGGTGAAGCGACGGCAGAACGTATCAAGCATGAAATCGGCTCCGCTTATCCGGGCGACGAAGTGCTGGAGATTGAAGTACGCGGCCGTAACCTTGCTGAAGGTGTTCCACGTGGGTTCACGCTGAACTCCAATGAAATTCTGGAAGCGCTGCAAGAGCCGTTGACGGGTATCGTCAGCGCAGTCATGGCCGCGTTGGAACAGTGCCCGCCAGAACTGGCCTCCGACATTTCCGAACGCGGTATGGTGTTAACCGGCGGCGGCGCGCTGCTGCGTAACCTGGATCGTTTGCTGATGGAAGAAACCGGTATTCCGGTTGTGGTGGCTGAAGATCCACTGACCTGTGTTGCCCGTGGCGGCGGCAAGGCGCTGGAAATGATCGACATGCACGGTGGCGATTTGTTCAGCGAGGAGTAATCCTGTCTGGAAAAAGGGGGGACCGGATGGATGAACGCCTGCGTTTTTCATCTCTCGTGGTTACCCCTTTTTTATTTGCCTGTAGCCCTATGGGGCGCTGCTTTGTGACGTTAAAAATCGCCAGGAGCGATTTGAGGTTGCTGTCGAGGAATACGCAAACTTTATGAAGCCGCTTTTTAGCAGGGGACCTTCCCTGCAATTACGACTTTTTCTTACTGTCGTTACCGCGATTGTCGTGATCGTTGCGGACAGTCGGCTCGGTTCGTTCGCTAAAATCAGAACGTACATGGATACTGCCGTCAGCCCATTCTATTTTCTGGCAAATGGACCGCGTCAGGCTCTGGACAACATGTCTGCCTCATTGGCAACTCGTGAGCAATTAGGCCTTGAAAATACCGCGCTGCGTCAGGAACTGTTGATGAAAAACAGTGACCTGTTGCTGCTAGGTCAGCTCAAGCAGGAAAATGCACGGCTACGAGAACTGCTGGGCTCGCCGCTGCGTCAGGATGAGCAGA
Organism: Pectobacterium polonicum; assembly: GCF_005497185.1. Classification (GTDB taxonomy): domain Bacteria; phylum Pseudomonadota; class Gammaproteobacteria; order Enterobacterales; family Enterobacteriaceae; genus Pectobacterium; species Pectobacterium polonicum. Next base: position 33,258 of record NZ_RJTN01000006.1, read on the forward strand.
AGATGGTGACGCAGGTGATGTCTGCTGGAACTGACCCTTACAGCGATCAGGTCGTGATTGATAAAGGTCAGGCGAACGGCGTGTATGAAGGGCAACCGGTCATTAGCGATAAAGGCGTGGTGGGTCAAGTTGTGGCGGTTGGCCAGTTTACCAGCCGGGTTTTATTGATTTGTGATGTTTCCCACGCGTTGCCGATTCAGGTGCTACGCAATGATATCCGCGTGATTGCCGCTGGTAATGGTTGTACCGACGATCTGCAACTGGAGCACTTGCCTAATAATACCGATATCCGAGTAGGTGACGTGTTAGTCACATCGGGTCTGGGCGGGCGTTTCCCTGAAGGGTATCCGGTTGCGGTGGTGTCATCGGTCAAAGCCGATACACAGCGAGCTTATACGATTATTCAGGCTCGCCCGACGGCAGGGTTACAGCGCCTACGCTATCTATTACTGCTGTGGGGCGTGGAAAATAACGCCAATACGTCGCTGCCGCCAGCGGAAGTGCATCGGGTTGCCAATGAGCGCCTGATGCAGATGATGCCGCAGGTGTTACCTTCACCTGATGAAATGGGGCCGCCGCTTCCACCTGATATCGCTGCGCCCACTGCCGAGTCGCAGAGAGGTCGCCAATGAACCGTTATCGCAGGCATGGCAACTGGATTATCTGGCTTTCTTTTCTGATCGCCATGGTGTTGCAGATTATGCCGTGGCCGGATGAAATCTACATGTTTCGCCCCTCTTGGCTGACGCTGTTTCTTATTTACTGGGTGATGGCATTGCCGCATCGGGTCAATGTCGGCACCGGATTTATATTGGGTCTGATTATGGACCTGATTCTTGGGTCTACACTGGGAGTACGGGCGCTGGCGTTGAGCATTATTGCTTATCTGGTGGCCTTTAAATTCCAGCTGTTCCGTAATATGGCGTTATGGCAGCAGGCATTAATTGTCATGCTACTGTCGCTGTTGATGGATCTCACGGTGTTCTGGGCGGAATTTTTAGTTATTAATGTCTCTTTCCGACCGGAAACGCTCTGGAACAGCGTCGTGGATGGGGTACTCTGGCCGTGGCTGTTCCTGCTGATGCGTAAAATTCGTCGTCAGTTTACTGTGCAATAAGGTGATTCATGACCCAGCTTTATCTGGCTTCCGCTTCTCCCCGTCGCCGCGAACTGCTTGCGCAGCTCGACATCCCTTTTTCTGTGCTGAATGCGGCGGTGAAAGAACAGCGTTTACCGGAGGAAGGGGCGGACGTTTACGTCCGGCGTCTGGCGCATGAGAAAGCGGCCGCAGGCGTCGCGATTGCACCGTTAGATTTGCCGGTGCTGGGGGCAGATACCATCGTGGTGCTGAACGGTCAGGTATTGGAAAAACCGCACGACGAAACCCATGCGGCAGAGATGCTGAGTCAGCTGTCTGGGAAACAACATCAGGTGATGACTGCCGTCGCGCTGGCAGATAAAGACGATATCTTGAGTTGTCTGGTGATAACCGATGTCACCTTCCGTCCGCTTTCGCCGCAGGATATCGAGCGATACATTGCCAGCGGTGAGCCGATGGATAAAGCAGGGGCTTACGGTATTCAGGGCAAAGGTGGGTGCTTTGTCCGGTCGCTTAACGGGAGCTATTACGCAGTGGTTGGACTGCCGCTGGTAGAAACTCACGAACTATTCAGTAATTTTGCTGCGTTGCGGAGTGCAAGAGGAAAACATGACTGCTGAGTTACTGGTAAACGTTACACCGTCAGAAACGCGCGTTGCCTATATCGACGGCGGCATTCTGCAAGAAATTCATATTGAGCGTGATGCGAAGCGCGGCATTGTCGGCAACATTTATAAGGGTCGCGTGAGCCGCGTTCTGCCGGGCATGCAGGCGGCGTTTGTGGATATCGGTCTGGATAAAGCGGCATTCCTGCACGCGTCCGATATTATGCCGCACACCGAATGTGTTGCCGGTGACGAACAGAAGAATTTTCACGTCCGTGATATCGCTGAACTGGTGCGTCAGGGACAGGATCTTATGGTGCAAGTGGTCAAAGATCCGCTGGGAACCAAAGGTGCGCGTCTGACGACCGATATCACGCTGCCGTCGCGCTATCTGGTGTTTATGCCCGGTGCCTCGCACGTTGGCGTGTCACAGCGGATTGAGAGCGAAGCGGAACGTGAGCGCTTAAAGAAAACGGTCGCTGAGTATTGCGATGATGATGGTGGTTTCATCATTCGTACCGCAGCGGAAGGCATCGGTGAAGAAGAGCTGTCACAGGATGCGGCGTTCCTGAAGCGTCTGTGGGGCAAGGTCATGGAGCGCAAAAAACGCAACCAGACCAAATGTAAACTTTACGGCGAGGTGGCGCTCGCGCAGCGAATTTTGCGTGATTTCGCCGGTGCGGCGTTGGATCGTATTCGGATTGACTCCCGACTGACGTATGAAGCGCTGCTGGAATTTACCTCCGAATATATCCCGGAGATGACCCGCAAACTTGAACACTATGCAGGTAAACAGCCGATTTTTGACCTGTTTGATGTGGAAAATGAGATTCAGCGTTCGCTGGACAGAAAGGTTGAATTGAAGTCCGGTGGCTATTTGATCATCGACCAGACGGAAGCGATGACGACCGTTGACATCAACACGGGAGCATTCGTTGGCCACCGCAATCTGGATGAAACCATTTTCAATACCAATACGGAAGCGACGCAGGCGATCGCACGACAGCTGCGACTGCGTAACCTCGGCGGTATCATCATTATCGATTTCATCGATATGAATAACGAAGATCACCGTCGGCGGGTGCTGCATTCACTGGAGCAGGCGCTGAGTAAAGATCGGGTCAAAACCAGTATTAACGGCTTCTCTCAACTAGGATTAGTGGAGATGACGCGCAAACGCACGCGTGAGAGTATCGAACACGTGTTGTGTCATGAATGCCCGACGTGTCATGGTCGCGGCACGGTGAAGACGGTCGAAAGCGTCTGCTATGAAATCATGCGTGAAATTGTGCGCGTCCACCACGCTTATGATACCGATCGTTTCCTGGTCTATGCCTCACCGGCTGTCGGGGAAGCGCTAAGAAGCGAAGAATCGCACGCGCTAGCTGAGGTTGAAATTTTCGTCGGCAAACAGGTCAAAGTACAAATCGAACCCCTGTATAGCCAGGAGCAGTTTGACGTCGTAATGATGTAAATTCGTGCGCTCGTCGTCGGCGACGAAAGAAGGAGAAATTAGTGAGGCGACTGCCCGGAATACTCATCATCACGGGTGCCACGCTTGTCGTGATGGTTGCGCTGTTAGTTAGCGGCTTAAGACTGGTGCTGCCACAGCTCGATCATTTTCGGCCACAGCTGGTGGCCTGGGCGCAGTCCGCTGCTGGCGTCCCGCTAGAAATCGGCTCAATGACGGGGCGTTGGGAGTCCTTTGGCCCCACGTTGGAAATTGAAAAATTTCGCACGTCTCTGCCGGAATCAGACTGGCAGGTTGACCGTATTACGCTGGCACTGGATGTGTGGCAGTCGCTGTTGCACGGGCGCTGGCAGTTTCGCGATCTCACATTTCATCAATTAAAGCTCGATCTTAATAGCCAATTTAACGGGCAAAAGCAGGATAGCAAACTGATGGAGTCGGGGAAGGTCAGCGATCTTTTCCTGCGCCAGTTTGACCACTTTGACCTGCGTGATAGCCAGATTACCTTTCTTACCCCTTCCGGTTCCCGAGCGGAACTGAGTATTCCGCAACTGACCTGGTTGAACTCCGAGAAGCGCCACCGTGCGGAAGGTTTGATCAGCCTGTCGAGCTTTAATGGCCAGCATGGCGTAGTGCAGATGCGCATGGATTTGCATGATGAACGGGGGTTGCTTGGCAACGGCACGTTCTATCTGCAAGCGGACAATATCGATATGAAGCCCTGGCTCAGCCGCTGGATGAAAAGCAATACCGGGCTGGAAAGCGCTGATTTTAGTCTGGCGGCGTGGCTCAACGTCCGTGATGGTGGCATCCACAGTGGTGATGTGCTCCTCAATCAGGGGACGGCAAGCTGGGGAGAAGGTAGCGATGCACATCGCCTGAATGTCGATGATATGGCGCTACATATCAGCCGTCAGGAAAACGGCTGGCAGGTGGAGGTTCCTGAATTGAATCTGGCAACGGATGGTATCGCCTGGCCGAAAGGCCGGCTCTCCGCGCTCTGGCTGCCAAAAAATGAACACATGCTGGGACCTGACCGACAAGAAGAGCTACGTATTCGAGCCAGTAATCTGGCGCTGGAGCGGGTAAGCACGCTGCTCCCACTGTTGTCCGGTACGACGCCAGCCTTGAAAGCACATTGGGATGAACTGCAACCGAAAGGCACATTGAATGCCGTTGCCGTCGATATCCCTCTGCAACAGCCGGAGCGAAGCCGCTTTCACGCCAATTGGCAGGATGTGAGCTGGAAGCAGTGGAAACTGCTGCCGGGCGTCGATCATTTCTCCGGCTCTGCCCGCGGTAGCGCCGAGCGTGGTCAGGTCAGCATAGCGCTAAAGCAGAGCACGCTGCCCTATGTGGATATGTTCCGCGCGCCGCTGGAAATCAAGCAGGCCAGCGGCACGATAGACTGGCGTGACGACGATCAGGGTCTGGCGCTCTGGAGCCATGGGCTGGATGTGCAGGCGAAATCACTGTGGGCTAACGGTGATTTCCGTTATGAACAGCCTACCAAGCACGAACCGAAGCTGGATATTCTGGCAGGCATCCGGCTGACCGATGCGGCGGATGCCTGGCGCTATTATCCCGAGCTGTTTATGGGCACTGAGCTGGTGGATTATCTGAGCGGCGCGCTGAAGGGCGGCCGTGTCGATAACGCGACGCTGATCTTTGCTGGCAATCCGCAGCATTTCCCGTTTACGCACAACGAAGGCCAGTTTGAAGTCTGGGTGCCGGTGAAAGAGGCCACCTTTGAGTTTCAGCCTGGCTGGCCTGCGCTGACGCCGCTGGATATCAACCTGGATTTTGCTAACAACGGCCTGTGGATGTTTGCGCCGCAAACCTGGCTGGGTAAGGTGGCAGGAAAAAATATTAGCGCGGTCATTCCCGATTATGAAAAAGAGATGCTGCTCATTGATGGCGAACTGGACGGTCCGGGGCCTGAGGTGGGGAATTATTTTCATCAAACGCCGCTGAAATCCTCGCTGGGTACGGCGCTGGATGAGCTGAAAATTGGCGGGGCGGTGAAAGGCACGCTGCATCTGGATATTCCACTTGTTGGTGATGATGTCCGCGCCAGTGGCGACATCACGCTAAACAATAACAGTCTGTACATCAAACCGCTGGATACCACGATTAAGAATCTCACGGGTAAGTTCCGCTATGAAAACGGCAACTTACGCAGTGAAACGCTACAGGCGAATTGGCTGAATCAGCCGATGGCAGTCAACTTCACAACAGAAGAACAAGCGAAGGCTTTTCTGGTGAATGTTGGCTTGCAGGGTGACTGGCAGCCTGCGCTCTTGCCCGGTTTACCGGCATCGGCAAGCAAAGCCCTGTCCGGCACGGCAGGCTGGAAGAGTACGGTGGCCGTCAACCTGCCGCATTCTGGTAAAACGACTTATGATGTTGATGTACAGGCTGATTTAAACAAAGTAAGCAGTCACTTACCTAACCCGCTAAATAAGCCAACTGGCGAGAGTTTGCCACTGGAAGTTAAAGCCAGCGGCGACCTGAATGGTTTTGCCATGCAAGGGCGAGTGGGCAAAGATAACCGTTTCAATAGCCAATGGCTGCTAAAAGGCGACACCGTGACGCTGGCACGGGCAAGCTGGCAAAATGCGGCAACGGCAGCGCCTGCATTGCCAGAAGATGCTGCGCTGGTGCTCGATCTTCCGCCATTGGATGCTGAAAGCTGGCTGGGGCTTTTGCCATCTCTGCGTACCTCGACGTCAGTGGAAGGAAAAAAAGCGCGTAGTTCTCTTCGTTTTCCTGAAGCCGTGACGCTACGAACCCCTGAGCTACAGTTGCTGGGGCAACAGTGGCACGATCTGGAAATTACGCGCAAAAATACGCTTGGCGGCAGTGAAGTGCAGGCGAAAGGACGCGAAATTGACGGAACGGTTGCGATACCTAATCGCGGTATGTGGCGCAGCGACATCAATTATCTCTACTACAATCCTCAATGGAAAGGGAATGAAGCGACCAATCCGGTGGCTCTGGCGGAGAAAAAATCGCCGCTGAACGATCCGAGCATCAGCTTTGAAGACTGGCCGTCGCTGGCGGTGAACTGCCGCCAGTGCTGGATTATCGGGCAGAATATGGGACGTATTCAGGGAACGCTGCTGCCAGAAAAGGAAAAATTAACGCTGACTGACGGTATCATTGATACAGGTAAGGCTCGCCTGACGGTCAACGGCACCTGGCAGGAAAACGCAGAAGGGGTACGGACCGCGCTAAAAGGCCGTCTGACGGGGGAGAGTCTGGAGCAGAATGCTAACTGGTTTGGTGTCGATTCGCCGCTGAAGGCCGGTTCTTTCGATGTGGATTACGATCTGTATTGGCGTGGTACGCCTTGGGCGCCGGATGTTGCCAGCCTGAGTGGGATATTGCACACACGCATTGGCAAAGGTGAAATTGCCGAAGTCGGTGCCGGTCAGGCAGGACAACTGCTGCGTTTATTGAGCTTCGATGCGCTGATGCGTAAGCTGCGGTTTGATTTTAGCGATACGTTTGGCCGGGGGTTTTATTTCGACTCGATTCGTAGCACCGCGTGGATTAAAGACGGCGTGCTGCATACTGATGATATGCTGATCGACGGGCTGGAGGCGGATATCGCGATGAAAGGCGATCTCGACCTCGCTAAGCGACAGGTCAATATGGAAGCGGTTATTGCCCCGGAAATTTCTGCGACGGTGGGTGTGGCGACCGCATTTGCCGTCAATCCGGTTATAGGGGCCGCGGTGTTTGCTGCCAGCAAAGTGCTGGCACCTCTATGGAACAAGATTTCGCTGATTCGCTACCAGATTTCCGGTAGCCTCGATCAGCCAAAGATTCAGGAAGTGCTGCGTGAGCCGAACAAGAAGAAAGGCGAATAATGCCGTTAGGGCAGCGCAGCGTACTCAGCCGATTATCTGATAAAGAGTGAAAAACTATGAGCCTTTCGTTTGTCAGTGAGCAGTTACTCACCGCCAACAAATTGAATCTTGACGATCTCGCCGCTGTGCTGGGGTCGCTTAATGAGCGTCGACTGGACTATGCCGATCTCTATTTTCAGTCCAGTTACCATGAGTCTTGGGTTCTGGAAGATCGCATCATTAAAGACGGTTCTTACAATATCGATCAGGGCGTGGGTATCCGTGCGATTGACGGTGAAAAGACCGGGTTTGCTTATGCCGATCAGATTACGCTGAACGCATTGCACCAGAGCGCGCAGGCAGCACGCAGCATTGTGCGCGAACAGGGTACAGGCACGGCGCACACGTTGGGAGCGGTATCGCATCATGCGCTCTATCCAACGTTGAACCCGCTGGATAGCCTGACGCGTGAGGATAAAATTGCGCTGTTGCAGCGTGCCGACACGGTTGCGCGTGCCGCAGATGCGCGCGTGCAGGAAGTGTCAGCCAGCCTGACCGGCGTGTATGAGCTGGTGCTGGTGGCGGCGACGGACGGTACGCTGGCGGCGGATGTGCGTCCACTGGTACGTCTATCAATCAGCGTGCTGGTCGAAGCTGAAGGTAAACGTGAGCGCGGTAGCAGCGGCGGCGGCCTGCGTGGCGGTTATGACTATTTCTGGGAAGTGGCTGACGGCGAAGCGCGCGTCGATGCCTGGGCAAAAGAAGCCGTGCGTATGGCGCTGGTTAACCTGTCGGCGGTGGCGGCACCTGCGGGACCAATGCCTGTGGTGCTGGGTGCTGGCTGGCCGGGCGTGCTGTTGCATGAAGCGGTAGGACACGGTCTGGAAGGCGATTTTAACCGTCGCGGTACGTCAGTGTTCAGCGGACAGATGGGGAAACTCGTTGCGTCAGAGCTGTGTACGGTGGTAGACGATGGCACGTTGAGCGGACGTCGCGGTTCGGTTTCGATGGACGATGAAGGTGTTCCGGGGCAATACAATGTCCTGATCGAAAACGGTATTCTGAAAGGCTATATGCAGGACAAGATGAATGCTCGTCTGATGGGTGTTGCGCCAACGGGCAACGGTCGCCGCGAATCTTATGCGCATCTGCCGATGCCACGTATGACCAACACCTACATGCTGGCTGGGAAATCTACGCCGGAGGAGATTATCTCCAGCGTTGAATACGGTCTATATGCGCCAAACTTTGGCGGCGGTCAGGTTGATATCACTTCTGGCAAGTTCGTCTTCTCGACGTCTGAAGCATACCTGATCGAAAAAGGCCGTATCACTACGCCAGTCAAAGGCGCAACGCTGATTGGTTCCGGCATTGAAGCGATGCAGCAGATCTCGATGGTCGGCAACGATCTGGCGCTGGATAAAGGCGTCGGCGTGTGCGGTAAAGAAGGGCAAAGCCTACCTGTCGGCGTGGGTCAGCCTACGCTAAAGCTGGAAAGCCTGACTGTCGGCGGCACCGCGTAATTTGTTTTGATATCTGAGAGTCTTATAGAACCGCGCTTTATAGGCGCGGTTTTTTTTCCTCGCTATGATTCTGCCGATAGCCCTGATACGTCAGGGCGACGTTTTTGAAGTATTCCGTCATGTAGTTAATGCAGACCTGTACTTTTAGCGGCAGGTTGTCTTTGCGGGTGTAGAGCGCGTAGACCGGACGCGGGTCGGAGTGGTAGCGGTTGAACAGAATCTCGATTTCACCGCGATTGATTTCGTCCACGATCCACATGAGCGGCACGTACGCGATGCCCGCTCCGGCCTTGAGCCAGCGCACCAGCGTTTGTGGGTCGTTAGTGACAAAGCGTCCTTGTGGTGTGACGCGGGTCGAAATGCCTTCCGGGGCGATCAGCTCAAATTCGCTGTCGGGCCGCACACTGTATTCCAGCCAGGAAAAATTCACCATATCTGCCGGCTTATCCGGCGTACCGTGCTGTGCCAGATAGCGTTTCGCGGCACAGACCACCATCGGCATCGAGCCTAAGCGTTTTGAGAACAGGCTGGAATCCTGTAGTGCACCGACGCGGATAACGATATCCAGCCCGTCGGCAATCAGGTCGGGAGCGGGAATGCCGGTGACCAGATTGACGGATAGACCGGGATATTCCTTCAGCATCGCGGCAGTCATGGTGGACAACACATTCTGCGCCATCGTGGAAGAGCTACCGATGCGCAGCGTGCCGATCGGCGTGTTGTTGAAAGCATAAAGCTGCTCATGGACCTCATGCGCTTCATGCAGCATGCGGCGACAGCCGTGGTAGTAAATTTTCCCCGCTTCCGTCAGCCCAATGCTGCGCGTACTGCGATTAAGCAGCTTAATCTGTAGCTCATCTTCAAGTTTGGTTACGGTTTGGCTGACGGCGGATACGCTCATCTGCAACTGGCGGGCGGCGGCGGTAAAAGAACCAAATTCCACCACGCGGGCAAACACCGACATACTCTTTAGTCTTTCCATTGTTCACTCTGGCTTAAAAGTGATTTAGATCACACTATGTAGATAAGGTGATAATAAGCATCCATAATATAGCCTATCCGGTGGTTCTGGGCAGAACAGAGCCATTCAATGATTGTGTTTATTTACCCAATTAGAGTAATACGCTGATTTCCCATCGTTAGTCAGCCCCTGCTGACATCGCTATTCATCAGTTTAACGCTATCCCATCCGTTGGCTGCTCGCCTGCGGGATGAGGCTCTGTTGTCGGTGCTGAAAGGCCGCGCCAGACGACATAATTTACCACCCGGTAGCAACCTGCTCGCTACCGTTATCGACTAGAAAAAGGAAAAGAGGATGAGTTCACTCCCGGTTATGGTGCTGTTCGGGCTGTCATTTCCCCCCGTATTTTTTGTCTTGCTGGTGTCGTTGACCCTGTTCTTTGTCGTGAACCGCCTGCTGCAACCGACGGGTATCTATGACTTCGTCTGGCACCCTGCGCTGTTTAACAGCGCGCTGTTCTGCTGTCTGTTTTATTTACTGTTCCGTTACGGTCTGTGAGGTGTCTGTGAAAGCGTTCTTTTTACCCTTGTTTAGACAACAGGCCGTGCTGATCAAAAAACTGAGCCGGGTGGTCATCACGCTGGTGATTGTGCTGTGTGCGATTGTGGCAATCTTCCGTGTCTGGGCGTTCTATACCGAATCGCCCTGGACGCGTGATGCCAAATTTACGGCGGATGTGGTGGCGATCGCGCCAGATGTCAGCGGATTATTGACCGATGTTCGCGTCACGGACAATCAGCTGGTAAACAAAGGTGATGTGCTGTTTGTCATCGACCAGCCGCGCTACCACCAGGCTGTGGCGCAGGCGGAAGCGGATGTTGCCTACTATCAGGCGCTGGTGACGGAAAAACGTCGGGAATCAGGACGCCGGGCGCGCCTGGGCATCAGTGCGATGTCACAGGAAAATATCGATCAGTCCAGTAATGCATTGGAAACCGCAACGCACCAGCTTGCTAAAGCACTGGCGGTATTGTCACTGGCGAAACTGGAGCTGGAGCGCACCGTGGTACGCGCCCCTGCCGACGGCTGGGTCACTAACCTGCATGTGCAAAGCGGTGAGTTTATCGAACGCGGTAATACGGCGGTGGCGCTGGTGAAAAAGGATTCGTTTTACCTGCTGGCGTACATGGAAGAGACCAAACTTGAAGGCGTTCGCCGTGGCTATCGTGCGGAAATTACTCCGCTGGGTAGCGAGAAGATATTTTACGGTACGGTGGATAGCGTGGCGGCTGGGGTCAATAACAGCAGCAACAGTGCGAACACGAAAGGCCTGGCTAACGTGGATTCCAATCTGGAGTGGGTGCGTTTGGCGCAGCGTGTGCCGGTAAAAATCCGTCTCGATCGACAAATGGGCGATCTCTATCCGGCTGGCACCACGGCGACCGTGGTGATTACCGGCGAGCAGGTCAACAACGACAAAAAACCGTCGCCGCTCATTCGCCTGCTTTATCGCCTGCGTGAGTTTGGCTAAGTGAGGCGATGATGAAAACCCCGTCGTTGACAGTATCCAGATTCTATACCACACCGAAGTTTGCGCGTTTTCGCTTTGCCTTCAAGCTGAGCTTCGCGATTGTGCTGTCCCTGTTTCTGGGCTTCCACCTCCAGTTGGAAACGCCGCGCTGGTCGGTGCTGACGGCAGCGATTGTCGCCGCTGGCCCGGCGTTCGCTGCGGGCGGTGAACCGTTTTCTGGTGCGATCCGTCATCGTGGTATTCTGCGCATTATTGGTACGTTTATCGGCTGTATCGGTGCACTTATCATCATTATCGCCACCGTTCGCGCGCCCGTCGTGATGTTGATGCTGTGCTGTATTTGGGCAGGGCTCTGCACCTGGGTTTCCTCGCTGGTTAAAGTCGAAAACGCCTATATCTTCGGGCTGGCGGGTTATACCGCGCTGATTATTATTGTATCGACGCAGGGAACGCCGCTTCTGACGCCGCAGTTTGCCGTGGAGCGCTGTAGCGAGATTGTGCTGGGCATCGTCTGTGCCATTCTGGCGGATTTACTGTTTTCGCCACGCTCGATCAAGCAGGATGTTGACCGCAGCATCGGTGAACTGCTGGTGGATCAGTATCGGCTACTGCAACTCAGTATGAGCGGGGCGGAAAAAGAAGCGATAGACGCGGCATGGCACGCGCTGGTGCGTAAAACGACCGCGCTAAACGGTATGCACAGCAGCCTGATGCTGGAGTCTTCACGCTGGCAGAACAGCCATCGCCGCTTAACGTCGCTGCATACGCAATCGCTCACGATGATCACACAGGCGTGTGAAACCTATCTGATGTTGCAGGACGTCCCGGCTCCTGTAAAAAGTAGCCTGAAACTGGTGTTGGAGCAGCCTGTTGAGTCGCTCCGTGATGTGCATGGCCGTGTGAAAGCATTACGCCACGTGATTGCGGCGGATAGCCGCGATGTGCCGCCTACGTTGGTCAGTTGGGTTGGCGCGGCGACACGTTACCTGCTGCTGGCGAAGGGCGTACAGACCAACGGACGCATTAGTACGATAGAAGCTGACGTGCTGAACAGCGATGTGGAAATTAAAGCGCCTTCGGCTGAAACCCATCATGCCATGATCAACGGTTTACGCACCGGAGTGGCGACGGCGCTGGGCTGCCTGTTCTGGCTCAGTACCGGCTGGACTTCCGGCAGTGTGTGTATGGTGATGATTGCGGTGGTGACGTCGCTTGCCATGCGCTTGCCGAATCCACAGATGATGGCGAAGGATTTTCTGTTTGGAACCATCTACGCGCTGCCGCTGGGTGCGCTGATGTTCATGTTTATCATGCCATCAACGCAGCAAAGTATGCTGCTGCTGTGTCTGAGTCTGGGGGCGATGGCTTTCTTCCTCGGGCTTGAGGTACAAAAGCGTCGGCTGGGTTCGCTGGGCGCATTAGCCAGTACGATCAACATTCTGGTGCTGGATAACCCGATGACGTTCCACATCAGTCAGTTTCTGGACAGCGCGATCGGCCAGATCATCGGCTGTTTTCTGGCGCTGATGGTGATCCTGCTGATCCGGGATAACACCAAGGCGCATACGGGGAGAACGCTGTTGAACCGCTTTGTGTATGGTGCGGTTTCGGCGCTGACGACCAACACCGTGCGGAGAAAAGAAAATCACCTGCCCGCGCTGTATCAACAGCTGTTCCTGCTGCTGAGCCGTTTCCCTGACGATATTGCCAAGTATCGCCTTGCGCTGTGGCTGATCATCATGCACCAACGTTTGAGAACGCTGAATATTCCGCAAAACGCGGCGCTGTCTGCTTTTCATCGTCAGATTCGTGCAACCGCAGAGCAGGTGATTTTGGCTCGACGCGATACTACGCGTAGCCGCTATTTTACGCAGCTGTTGGAGGAACTTGAGCGTTATCAACAGATGCTGGCAGAACAGCAGCTTCCCACGAGTGTGACTGCGCCAGTGGGGCGATTGACTGGGATTTTACGTGATTATCAGCATGCGCTGAGCAACTAATTTTGATAAAGCACGGGACGAGTGAGCCATGCTCCTCATCCCGCGATGATCGTTAGTCTTTGGTTTCAGCCAGTTCACGCAGGTACTGAAAGATCTGGCGGGTGGCTTTTGGCGGTTTGTTTGCCGCTTTCTCTTTCTGCGCATTGCGCACCAGAGAGCGCAACTGCTGCCGGTCGGCATGTGGATATAGCGCCAGAATCTCTGGAACCACATCGTCCCCTTCGGTAATCAGGCGGTCGCGCAGCTGTTCCAGTTTATGGAACAAGGCCACCTGCTGATTATGACGGTTGTTTAGCTTATCCAATGCGGTTTGGATCGGTTCTGGATCGCGGGCGCGCAGCATTTTGCCAATGAGCTGTAGCTGGCGGCGACGGCCCTCTTTCTTGATCCGCTGTGCCAGCTCTACTGCTGCACGCAGATCGTCGTCCAATGGGATCTTCTCCAGAGCATTTTTGCCCAGATCAACCAGTTCCGCACCGAGATCTTTCAGCACTTCGGCATCACGCTTTATTTCGCTTTTACTGACCCAGATAATTTCATCATCTTCGTCGTCTTCTTGATTATCCGGGACGTCATTCAGCCAGTCTTCGGGTTTTTGTTTCATGGTTGGCTCCTAAAAAGTGTCCAGGAGCAATACTTAACGGCTCCGGGATGGTGAACAGCGCGCCCACCAGAAAAAAGAGGCTGATACTAACAGGTTTGGGCTTTGTGCGAAATTGTCCGTAGATCCTGTTAGACTAGAAAGCATTATGCTACACCATTTTATGCTCCTCATACTTCACGTTACCTACGTGTTGGCTGCGCGAAGTATATAGAGTATACGCCCCTTTTGTGCTCGTTGCGGGGATGATGATGGTGAGCTTTCTTCCACTCATTATGGCAGAACAATGACGATAACTACTCAGGTTGCAGAGCAGCGTAAAGCGCTGGAGCTCGCGGTTGCTCAGGCGCTGGAACTGGCGCGTGCCGGTTCTGATGCGGCAGAGGTCGCGGTGTCAAAAACGACGGGCATTAGCGTCAGTACCCGTTATGGTGACGTTGAAAATGTTGAATTCAACAGCGATGGTGCGTTGGGCATTACGGTTTATCACCAACAGCGTAAAGGCAGCGCATCGTCTACCGATCTTAGCCCGGATGCGATAGCCCGTACTGTGCAGGCCGCGCTGGATATCGCGCGTTATACCTCAGTCGATCCTTTTGCTGGCCCGGCGGATCGCGATCTTCTGGCATTTGACGCGCCGGATCTGGATCTGTTCCATCCAACTGAGTTGGATGCGGATCGCGGCATTGAATTAGCCGCCCGCGCAGAGCAGGCCGCATTACAGGCTGACAAGCGTATCACTAACACTGAAGGCGGCAGCTTTAACAGTCACTACGGCGTTAAGGTATTTGGCAATAGCCATGGCTTGCTAAAAAGCTACTGCTCTAGCCGTCATTCCATGTCCAGTTGCGTGATTGCCGAAGTGAATGGCGATATGGAGCGGGATTATGCCTATACCGTTGGCCGTGCGCTGGATGATTTGCTTAGCCCGGAATGGGTGGGCGAAGAGTGCGCACGCCGGACGTTATCCCGACTGTCACCGCGTAAACTGCCCACCATGCAGGCACCGGTGATGTTTTCTGCGGAAGTGGCGACAGGCCTGTTTGGTCACTTAGTCGGCGCCATCAGCGGCGGCAGCGTTTATCGTAAATCTACCTTTCTGCTGGATAAGCTGGGTCAGCAGATTCTGCCGGAGTGGCTGACGATTGAGGAGCTGCCGCACTTGCTAAAAGGGCTGGCTTCTACGCCGTTCGACAGCGAAGGTGTGCGGACGCAGGCGCGTGAAATTGTGAAAGCAGGCGTGTTGCAGACGTGGCTGATGACGAGCTACTCCGCACGTAAGTTGGGAATGCAGAGCACCGGCCACGCGGGTGGTATCCACAATTGGCGGATTGCCGGACAAGGTTTAGATTTCAACGGCATGTTGAAACAGATGGGCAAAGGCCTGCTGGTGACCGAACTGATGGGGCAAGGTGTGAGCGGTGTGACGGGGGATTATTCTCGTGGGGCATCTGGCTTCTGGGTCGAAAACGGTGAAATTCAGTATCCGGTCAGCGAGATAACGATTGCGGGCAACCTGAAAGACATGCTGCGTAATATTGTGACGGTGGGGAACGATATCGAAACCCGAAGCAATATCCAGTGTGGTTCCGTGTTGCTGCCTGAAATGAAGATCGCAGGGGAATAAGCCTGCTCTGTATGAGTAACCGTCGCCGTCGGCAGTGTCCGACGGCTGTTACTCTATCTCTGGCTTAGCGGTGGTACTCGCCCGCGGCTTCTGGCTGATAGAGTAGTTCTAGTACTTCAATTCGCGTTTCTTCACCGTTTGGCAGCTGCCAGGTGATAGAATTTCCCACATGCATTCCCAATAGTGCTGCGCCCAGCGGAGCCATCACCGACAGCGGTTCTTTGCTGTCCTTCACTGCGGCTGGATAAACCAGCGTGCGGATGTGCTCTTCGTTGGTATTCAGATCGCGGAAACGCACCCGACTATTCATGGTGACGACATGTGAGGGAATCGATGCCGAAGGCAGAATTTCTGCCCGATCCAGTTCCTCATTCAACGCCTGTGCGATATCGCTGTCCGCAAAGGCGGGCTGCTCCAATAACATATCCAGACGTTCTGCATCCAATTCACTGATTGTCAGGTTAGGTTTCGTCATACTCCTCTCCAGTTGGTATTTTCAGATGATATAAAAATAACCCCCCGCGCCCAAAGGAGCAGGGGGTATAAGAAAATATGATATATGTGGATAGTAGGAGGTTCGGAAGGGAAAGTGAAGCACTAAGGTGTACAGATAGCCAGCTAAGGAAATCGCTAGTCTTCGTCGAACCCAGCTTCAAATAGCTTGATGACGGCGGCAAGCGCCTGTTCTTCATCTGGGCCAGTGGCTTCCACCTCAATGAGACGCCCTTTGGCCGAGTCCAGCATCAGCATGGCAATCACGCTGCTGGCTTCGGCTTCGGTGCCGCTGTCATTACGCAGTATCACTTCTGCATCAAAGCTCTGCACCAGCTCGAACAACTTCATCGCTGGGCGAGCGTGCATGCCCAGCTTATTTTTGATTTCAACCGTTTGCCGGACTGTCATGGGTTACCTGGCTGTGCTGGTTTGCCGACTATCACGAGGGTTTACGTTTTTCCAGCGTACGGTGGCGTGACTGTACGTTCTTACCGCGTGAGCGGAAGTAGTCTGCCAACTGTTCAGCGACGTAGACGGAACGGTGCTTACCGCCAGTACAGCCAATGGCGACGGTCAGGTAGCTACGGTTATTGGTTTCCAGCATCGGCAGCCACAGTTCGAGATAGCTACGAGTCTGGTAGATGAAGTTGTGAACTTCGGTATGCCTGTCGAGGAAGGACGCAACGGGCTTGTCCAGACCGGTCATCGGACGCAGTTTCGGGTCCCAGTGCGGGTTCGGCAGGAAACGTACGTCAAAGACGTAATCCGCATCGATAGGAATACCGTGCTTAAAGCCGAACGATTCGAACACCATCGTAAGCTCGCGTTCCCGCTTGCCGAGCAGCCGTGTACGCAGCATTTCGGCCAGTTCGTGCACCGACATCTCTGAGGTGTCGATAATCAGATCGGCGCGCGAACGCAGCGGTTCCAGCAGGTCACTTTCTTCATCAATCGCGCTTTCCAACGACAGATTCTTGCTGGACAGTGGGTGCAGGCGGCGGGTGTCACTATAGCGACGGATCAGCGTGTTGCGATCGGCATCCAGAAACAGCAACTGAGGTGAGAAGCTTGATGGCAGTTGCTCCATGGCATGCTCGAAGATCTCTGGAGATTCCGGCATATTGCGCACGTCAATGCTGACTGCGGCAGAAATATTACGAGCCGCAAGCGTATTTGCCAGTTCTGGCAGCAGAACCACTGGTAGATTATCTACGCAGTAGAACCCCATATCTTCCAATGCGCGCAGGGCGACAGATTTTCCTGAACCTGAGCGACCGCTGACAATCATCAGTACCATCTGACGACTCCCCTCTGGCAACGTGATGGCGAATTTTCATTGCCATGATTTTTATGATGTATCGCTAAAAAATGACGGCTTAGCGCACGGATTGCAAGTATTCTCTCGTTCTACTGCGAATAGCCCGTCATCGTGAGTATGACGATCGTCTGGTTTAACCCGCTTCCGTCATAATCTGGTACAGCTCTTCATCGCTTTGCGCCGCGCGTAGGCGTCGGCAAACCGTTTTATCCGCCAGTCGCTTGGCAACAAGCGATAGGGTATGCAAATGGGTTTTACATTGTTCCGCCGGAACCAGCAAGGCAAAAAGCAGATCAACGGCCTGATTATCAATAGCATCGAAAGCGATCGGTTGCTCTAACTGGATGAAAACACCGATGGCACCCAGTGCATTATCGTCTTCCAGCTTACCGTGAGGAATGGCAATGCCGCCGCCGATTCCCGTGCTGCCCATCCGCTCCCGGGTCAGGATGGCATCAAAGATAATTTGCGAGGGAATGTTAAGCTGCCTGGCGGCCAGCTCGCTGATAATTTCCAATGCCCGTTTTTTACTCTGGCAATGGACGGTGCTTCGGGTGCACTCAGGGCGTAAGACGGTGCTGAGTTGCAATACGGGATCGTGGCTCATTTTATTTTCACTTAACGACGCTTTCACTTCTGGTGATCCCGCGCCATCCGTCGGATAGCGCGGGTTTGTTCCTTTACCAAATGGCAAAGGAGAAAGTTAGTGCTGCTTGAGTTTATCTTTATGCTTATTGAGCTGTCTTGCCAGCTTATCAATCAATAAGTCTATCGCGGCGTACATATCTGCCGCCTCGGAGGTTGCATGCAGCTCCCCACCATTAACATGGAGCGTGGCCTCGGCAATTTGCTGAACTTTTTCCACTCTCAATACCACATTGACCTGATTAATCCGGTCAAAATACTGCTCTAATTTGGCAAATTTGCCATTGACAAAATCACGCAGTGGTTCAGTGATCTCGATGTGGTGTCCGGTAATGTTGAGCTGCATAGTGTCTTCCTTCTCTGTTGAGATCAAATCAGTTGTTTACGCTGATTTGATGGTGGGATAGATAAAGACTCTCGGTATTTTGCGACGGTACGGCGTGCCACAATGATGCCCTGATCGGAAAGCAGCGTGGTGAGCTTGCTGTCGCTCAATGGCTTCGCAGGGTTTTCCGCCGCAATAAGCTTTTTCACTAGCGCGCGGATTGCCGTTGACGAGGCTTCTCCGCCGCTATCGGTATTAACGTGGCTGGAGAAGAAATATTTTAGCTCAAAAATGCCGCGTGGGCTGTGCAGGAACTTCTGTGTCGTCACGCGTGAGATGGTGGATTCATGCATATCCACCGCCTGGGCGATGTCTGCCAATACCATAGGCTTCATGAATTCTTCACCCTGCTCGAAGAAATCCTGCTGCTGCTCGACGATGCAGCGGGTCACCTTCAGCAGCGTATCGTTGCGACTTTCCAGACTTTTGATGAGCCAGCGCGCTTCTTGCAGATTGCTGCGGATAAACTGCCCATCGCTGTCGTTGCGCGCGCTGTTACCCAGCGCCGCATATTGCTGGTTAATCTGCAAGCGGGGAACGCTGTCGGTGTTCAGTTCAACGGACCAGACTCCCTGAATTTTACGCACCAGTACATCAGGGATCACATATTCAGATTCACCCGTGTTAATCGACTGCCCAGGACGGGGATCGAGCGACTGGATCAACGCCAGTGCTTCTTTCAGCACCTCTTCTTTCAGGCGAGTCACGCGGATCAGGCTGCGGAAATCATGATTGGCTAACAGATCGAGATGATCGCTGACGATCAGGCGCGCTTCGGTCAGGCGTGGCGTGTCGTCGGCGAATTGGGAAAGCTGCACCAGCAGACAATCACGCAGGTCGCGGGCGGCGACGCCAACGGGATCGAAGCGCTGCACGCGTTTGAGTACGGCTTCAACTTCTTCCAGCGTCACGTCATCGTCACCGATGCTGTCGAGGATGTCTTCCAGCGGTACAGTCAGGTAGCCAGTGTTGTCCACTGCATCGACAATTGAGGTCGCGATGGCGGCGTCGGTATCTGAAAACGGCGTCAGTTCAACCTGCCACATCAGGTAATCCTGAAGCGTTTGCGTGGTTTCACCTTGATAAATCGGCAGTTCTTCGTCGCGATAATCGGTGCCGGTGCCCGATGGCGTGCCCGCGGAATAAATCTCATCCCAGGTGGCATCGAGCGGTAATTCTTCCGGCATGTCCCGTTGTTCAAGGGCTTCACCGGTATCCAGTGAATCGCTGTCTGCCTTTTCGAATGACTCGATTTCGTCGTGCTGATCCGTTTGTTCGAGCAACGGATTGCTTTCCAGCGCCAGTTGAATCTCCTGTTGCAATTCAAGCGTGGACAGCTGCAACAGCCGAATTGCCTGTTGGAGCTGTGGAGTCATGGCCAGTTGCTGGCTAAGCCTGAGTTGCAAACCTTGCTTCATAAATCGCGCTAACGTCCCATAAGTACTGCAAAAAGAAAATATTACCCTATCAGAGTCGGAAGCCTTCGCCCAGATAGACGCGTTTCACCTGTTCATCGGCCAGAATATCGGTCGGTGAACCGTGGGCGATCAGGTTGCCCTGACTCACGATGTAGGCTCGTTCACAGACATCCAGCGTTTCGCGGACGTTATGATCGGTAATCAACACGCCCAGTCCGCTGTCACGCAGATGCTCAATAATTTTTTTAATATCCAGCACGGAGATCGGGTCTACGCCCGCAAACGGTTCATCCAGCAGGATAAATTTTGGGTTTGCCGCTAGCGCACGCGCAATCTCTACGCGGCGTCTTTCCCCACCGGACAGCGATTGTCCCAGACTATCGCGCAAATGAATAATATGGAATTCTTCCATTAGCTCATTGGCTCGATCTTCCTGCTGCTCTGTCGTCAGATCTTTACGGATCTGTAACACTGCCATCAGGTTGTCATAGACGCTTAAGCGGCGAAAAATCGAGGCTTCCTGTGGCAAATAGCCGATGCCGCGCAGCGCACGTTCGTGCAAAGGAAGCAGGCTGATGTCGTCGTCGTCAATGACGATGCGCCCTTCATCACGCGGAACGATGCCCACCACCATGTAGAATGTTGTCGTTTTGCCAGCACCGTTCGGCCCGAGCAGGCCGACGATTTCACCAGAGTTGACGGTGAGACTGACGTTTTCCACGACCTTACGGCCTTTGTACGCCTTAGCCAGATTTTCTGCGGTTAATGTTGCCATAACTTATTCAGTGACCCGTGGTTGCGGTTGTTGAGAACGAGAAGGCTGGCTTTTGTTCTCTTTCTCCTGAAGCTGAGAGGGGACTAACACCGTCGTCACGCGTTTTCCTTTATCGCTGGTCGCTTCCATCTGCTGCTGTTTCACCAGATAGGTGATGCGATCGCCTTTGACATTGCTGTCCTGCTGTTCCAGGTAGGCATTGCCTGTGAGTACCAGAAAGTCTTTGGCCAGCTCGTAGCGGATTTTCTGTGCGTGACCTTTTACCGGTTTGCCGTTGTCCTGCATCTGGTAGAACGTCACAGGGTTGCCGTAACCTTCCACCACTTCACTGCCTTGCGTGCCCTGTGGACGCGTCACGACGACCTTGTCGGCTTTCACTTCAATCGTGCCTTGCTTCACGACAACATTACCGGTGAACGTCACCGTGTTGCCCTGCATGTCCAGAGATTGCTGTGCTGAATCAATGTGAATAGGTTGGTTGCTATCGCCTGTAACGGCAAAGGCGGAAACGCTGACGGCGAACAGCGAGCTGGCGATCAGGGTGTTACGCATCAGGTTATTGGTTTTGGATTTCATAAGAGGTTTTTACCTTTTCGATCAACTCGGCCGTTTTATTACGCAGATTTCCGCGCATTTTCATTCCGCTTGAGGTAAAGCTGGCGCCGTACAGGGTGACTTCATCATCGGAAGCGACGTCCTGCGTGACCAGGTTCACCTGGGCATTATTCGTTGTGATGCGCTGAAGCTGAGTGTCCTTTGTCAGGCTATTCACCTCGACGTGGCCATACAGATAGAGCATCCTGTCTTTTGTCAGCTTGGCGCGATCGGCGCGTACTGACCAGGTTGCAATGCCTTGTTCATTGAACAGCGTGGCAACGGGGGTGGTAAACCAACTCAATTGCTCATCGTTGAAATATTCCGCTTTTTCCGAAATCAGTCTGTAGCTTAGTTTACCCGCAGGGCTGTATACCTGCGTGTTGGTCTTTTCACTGGTATAGACTGGCACAGTCGGGTCATTTGCATCCGGTGTCGATACGGTGTCGTCATCCGCAATATTCCAGCCGATGAGGATCAATACCAATAGGGCGAGAAAAGCGGTCAGCCAACGCTTGGTCTTACTCATATCGACAACCCTTTGGCATGCTCCAGCTTGTCCTGCGAGAACAGAATCAAATCACACAGCTCACGCACTGCGCCACGACCACCCGCAATGCGAGTGACATAATCCGCGCGCGGTAACAGCAACGGGTGGGCGTCCGCTACGGCAACGCTCAGACCAACCTGTGCCATCACTGGCCAGTCGATCATATCGTCGCCGATATAGGCCACCTGATTTGCTGTGACCGACAGTTTATCCAACAGATCGTTGAAGGCCAAAACCTTATCCGATTGCCCTTGATAAAGGTGGTTAATGCCCAGTGTTTTACAGCGGTCTTCCAGCAATTTTGCGGAGCGCCCGGTAATGATGGCAACCTCAAGGCCAGACGTCAGCAAGCAGCGAATACCATAGCCATCACGGACGTTAAACGCTTTCAGCTCTTCGCCGTGGTTACCCATGTAAATCAGACCATCGGACATTACGCCGTCAACGTCGCAGATTAACAGGCGAACTTCACGGGCTTTATCCAGTACCTGTTGATCGACAGGCCCATAACAGGTATCGGTTTGCGCCCTGGTTTCACTCATTCACAATTATCCTTTCTTTTTAAACCACGCCAGCCCGCAGCATATCGTGCATATGGACAATACCGACCAGACGATCGTTCTCTGCCACCAGCACTGAGGTGATGTGGCGCGACTGCATCAGGTTAAGTGCATCCACCGCCAGCGTTTGCGGTGCGACCCGGATGCCGCCCGCGGTCATCACATCAGCAATGCGCGCGCTGTTCAAGTCAATATTCATGTCGAAGATGCGGCGCAGGTCACCATCGGTAAAGATACCCTGAATTTTCATATCCGCTTCGCAGATTACCGTCATACCCAGATTTTTGCGCGTAATTTCCACCAGTGCATCACGCAGCGAGGCATCGTGTGGGACATGGGGAATCTCGTCGCCAGAATGCATGATATCGCTGATACGCAGTAAAAGTTTGCGGCCAAGTGCGCCACCGGGGTGAGATAGGGCGAAATCTTCGGCCGTAAAACCGCGCGCCTGTAGCAAAGCCACGGCGAGCGCATCGCCCATAACCAGTGTCGCGGTCGTACTGGTGGTGGGGGCCAAACCGAGCGGGCAGGCTTCCTGCGGAACGTGGACGCACAGATGTATATCCGCCGCTTTACCCATCGTACTTTCTGGTGCGCTGGTCATACAGATCAAGAACACTTTCTGTCGTTTCAGAACAGGGATCAGCGACAGAATTTCATGGGATTCGCCAGAGTTGGAAATCGCGATCACGATATCGTGCGGCGTTACCATGCCGAGGTCACCGTGGCTGGCTTCGCCTGGATGGACAAAAAAAGCGGGCGTACCGGTGCTGGCGAAGGTTGCGGCAATCTTGCAGCCGATGTGGCCGGACTTGCCCATTCCCATCACCACCACTTTGCCCTGACAGTGAAAGATCTTTTTACAGGCGAGCGTAAAATTGTCATCAATATACTGATCTAATTGCGCAAGCCCATCGCGCTCGATGCTCAGTACCTGTTTGCCTGCCTGCTGGAAATCGAAGTTTGCTGGTAGTTCATGCCGCTTCTGTGGCGTGTGATCGGCTTGTGGTGCGTGATCGGATAGTGCACGGTCAGACGGCTGTTTTAGATGAGCATCTTGTTCAAACTGTGACATACCAATAGTCCTGATTATGGTGAAAAACGAAACCGCGTAATTATGAAAAACAGAACAACACCGTAAGGTAGGCGATAAACGTGCAGCATAATAATGCGCCTGCGCCCTGTCCTATATGGCGTTTTTTGCTGAGGCACAGCGCGGTTAACAACACGCTCGCCGCCAGCATGACCCAATAGTCGCGCTGAAAAACCTGAGGGTTCAGTGCGCCCGGCGAGAGCAGTGCGGGCACGCCCAGCACAATCGCAATATTAAAGATGTTCGAGCCAATCAGGTTACCCAGTGCAATATCATCTTCTTTCTTCAACGTCCCGACGATGGCGGTAGCGAGCTCAGGCAGGCTGGTGCCGATCGCCAATATGGTCAGTCCGATGGTCAATTCGCTGACATCGAAGTAGCGCGCAATGACGGTCGCATTATCCACCACCATCCGGGCGGCCATGGGTAAAATAATCATACCGAGAATCAGCCACAGGACGGCAGCCATCTGATTGCTGTCGTCCTGCGGCAGTTCTGCCAACTGTTCACGGGTCAGGCTGTCGCCGCCTTCCCGCTGTGCCTGTTGTGCCATACGCAGTATCAACACCAGGCACAGAATCGCGGCGAAGAGTAGCATCATGCCGTCGGCGCGACTCAGGTAGCTATCATGCAGTAAAACGCCACACAATAAAGTGACGGACAACATGAGCGGCAATTCTCGGCGCAGCAGAGTCGAATGTACCGTGAGCGGGCGAATGAGTGCCGCGCTGCCGAGGATGAGTAAAATATTGGTGATATTGGAGCCGATAACATTGCCGACGGCCATATCGTTTTGATCGTTTAAGGCCGCAGTAACCGAAACGATCAGCTCAGGTAGTGAGGTGCCGAAGCCGACAATAGTGATGCCGATAACGAAAGGAGGTAAGCCAAGAGAACGCGCAAGCACGGCGGCACCATAGACAAGACGATCGGCACCGTAAACCAGTAATAGCAAACCAACGAACAAGAGTAGTGTTGCAAACAGCATGCAGCGTCCTTTAATAGGATATAATCACCAGCTTGTTGTCGAATAAGTCAGTATTTCTGGACGAGTTTCGCACAAAAAGCTCTTTTCTGTGATGAGTGCTAATTCTGACGGTGCTTGGCGAAAAAGTAAAACCTGTCGCGATAAGTAAAATCAGGTAACGGTTTACGCCGCCATTTTGGACAAGAACTTACGGTAAGTTTTTGTAAAACTCTCACTCTAATGAAAGTCAGCCGTTAGGCTGGAGTGAAAGATGTTCTATAAGCGTACTGATTGGTAAGGAATGGAAATAATGAACCATGAGGCAACTAATCTGGTCGAGATCCGTGGTCTTAGCTTTCGGCGCGGAGAGCGAGAGATTTTCACAGATATCACGCTGAATGTTCCTAAAGGCAAGGTCACTGCGATCATGGGGCCTTCCGGTATCGGTAAAACCACATTGCTGCGTTTGATCGGCGGGCAGCTACAGCCGGACAGCGGCGAGATCTGGTTTGATGGTGAGAATATCCCGGCGCTGTCGCGCAGGGAACTGTACAGCGCGCGCAAGAAAATGAGCATGCTGTTTCAGTCCGGCGCGTTATTCACCGATTTGAACGTGTTTGATAATGTCGCCTGGCCGTTGCGCGAACATACCCAACTGCCAGAATCGTTACTGCGTAGCATCGTCATGATGAAGCTGGAAGCCGTGGGGTTGCGTGGAGCCGCCGAGCTGATGCCTGCTGAACTTTCCGGCGGTATGGCGAGGCGCACGGCGTTAGCGAGAGCCATTGCGCTTGACCCGCAACTCATTATGTTCGACGAACCTTTTGTCGGGCAGGACCCGATCACGTTAGGAACGCTGGTGAAGTTGATCGACGAGCTGAACCATGCGTTGGGCGTGACCTGCATTGTGGTTTCTCACGATGTACCGGAGGTGATGAGCATCGCCGATTACGCCTATATCGTGGCCGACAAGCGAGTGGTGGCGGAAGGAACGGCAGATCAACTGAGGGCGAATGATGACCCGCAGGTTCGTCAGTTCCTGGATGGCATCGCCGATGGGCCAGTGCCTTTCCGTTTTCCTGCGGGTGACTATAAAGCGTCGCTGCTAGGTTCAGAGGGGTAACGCAGCCATGTTATTACGGATGTTGGCGTCGCTAGGACGCCAGGGAATCTCTACCAGTGCCACGTTTGGGCGCGCTGGGCTGATGCTGTTTAATGCATTGGTGGGTAAACCCGAATTTAAAAAACAGTGGCCGCTGTTGGTGAAACAACTTTACAGCGTTGGCGTGCAGTCTCTGCTGATCATCATGGTTTCTGGCCTATTTATCGGCATGGTGCTGGGGTTACAGGGCTATATCATCCTGACGACGTACAGCGCCGAGGCTAGCTTGGGCATGATGGTGGCGCTGTCGCTGCTGCGTGAACTGGGTCCGGTGGTAACCGCGCTGCTGTTCGCCGGGCGTGCGGGTTCTGCGCTGACGGCTGAGATTGGGCTGATGAAGGCAACTGAGCAACTCTCCAGCATGGAGATGATGGCGGTTGATCCGCTGCGCCGCGTTGTCGCGCCGCGCTTCTGGGCGGGGTTAATCAGCATGCCGCTACTGGCGGTGATTTTTGTCGCGGTGGGGATCTGGGGGGGCGCGTTGGTCGGTGTGGACTGGAAAGGTATCGACAGCGGGTTCTTTTGGTCTGCCATGCAGGGCGCGGTTGACTGGCGTCAGGATGTGTTGAACTGCGTGGTTAAAAGTATCGTATTTGCGATTACCGTGACCTGGATTGCACTGTTTAACGGCTATGACGCGATCCCGACGTCTGAGGGGATCAGCCGTGCAACGACACGAACCGTCGTGCACTCGTCGTTAGCAGTACTGGGATTGGATTTTGTGCTGACAGCACTGATGTTTGGGAACTGAGTCGATGCAAACAAAGAAAACTGAAGTCTGGGTTGGTGTGTTTATGTTGATCGCGCTGGCTGCCATTCTTTTTTTATGCCTAAAAGTGGCCGATCTAAAATCTATCGGCAGTGAGCCAACGTACCGCTTGTACGCGACGTTTGACAACATTGGCGGGCTAAAAGCGCGTTCCCCGATCAGAATTGGCGGTGTGGTCATCGGTCGCGTAGCGGATATCTCTCTGGATGAGAAAACGTATCTGCCACGCGTGGCGATGGATATTCAGCAGCGTTACGATCATATTCCCGATACCAGCTCTCTGGCTATTCGTACCTCTGGTTTGCTGGGTGAGCAGTATCTGGCATTGAACATGGGCTTTGAAGATGAAGAGATGGGCACGGCGATTCTGAAGGACGGTGGTGTGATTCAGGACACCAAGTCCGCCATGGTGCTTGAAGATCTCATCGGTCAATTCCTATATAAGAGCGGCAGCAATAGCGAGGATAATGCTAGTCAATCGGGTACGGCGACGGGTGCTGATCCTACGGCAACGCCTGAGCACAGCAACGAACCTGTTCCTTCACATCCATAAGAGGATATCTGCATGTTTAAACGTTTACTGATGGTGGCTTTACTGGTGGTCGCGCCATTAGCCAACGCGGCGGATCAAACGAACCCTTATCGTTTAATGAATGAAGCGGCGGAAAAAACCTTTGATCGTTTAAAGAATGAGCAACCTAAAATCAAGCAAAACCCTGACTATTTACGTACTGTCGTGCGTGAAGAGCTGTTGCCGTATGTACAGGTGAGGTACGCCGGTGCGCTGGTTCTTGGCCGTTACTACAAAGACGCGACACCTGTACAGCGTGATGCCTATTTCAAAGCGTTTGAAGCCTATCTGGAGCAGGCTTACGGCCAGGCTCTGGCGATGTATAACGGGCAGAGCTATCAAATCGCCCCTGA
This sequence comes from Pectobacterium polonicum, assembly GCF_005497185.1. Lineage (GTDB taxonomy): Bacteria > Pseudomonadota > Gammaproteobacteria > Enterobacterales > Enterobacteriaceae > Pectobacterium > Pectobacterium polonicum. The sequence continues at coordinate 60,185 of NZ_RJTN01000006.1, forward strand.
ACAGCCGCTGGGCAATGCTGATATCGTTTCCATTCGCGTCACGATTGTTGATAACGGTGGTCGTCCGCCGATACGCCTGGATTTCCAATGGCGTAAGAACAGTAAAACCGGTAACTGGCAGGCGTATGACATGATTGCTGAAGGTGTCAGCATGATCACCACTAAGCAGAATGAATGGGCGTCAATACTGCGTCAGAAAGGCGTTGATGGTCTGACTCAACAGCTGGAATCCTCGGCGAAGCAGACAATTACGTTGGATCAGAAAAAGTAATTTGGGTACGAACATGGCGAACGCATTGAACTGGCAGGCGCAGGACTCCACGCTGGCATTAACGGGCGATCTCGATCGTGAAACGCTGCTACCGTTCTGGCAGCAGCGTGAATCGCTGCTAGCGGGTAAAACCACGCTGGATGTGTCAGGATTAAACCGTGTTGATTCTGCCGGGTTGGCATTGCTGATGCACGTTTATCAACAGCCGTCGTTGAGCGGAGAGATAGCGATTGTTGGTGCCAGCGATCGGTTAAAAACGCTCATTGCGCTCTATAACCTGAATGAAATCATTCCTGTGTCTTAAACGGTAACGCTGACTACCGGATTCGCCCCTTTAGGCATCGTCTGAAGGGGCGTATTCTTTGTTTAAGATAGCGTCATATTCATCTAAGATACCCCCCTGTAAATCATCTCCCCCTGACATAGAAATCGAGAGCGATGGAAAATAACGAAATTAAAGACGTGCTGATGAACGCATTAGCACTGGAAGAAGCCCATGTTTCTGGTGATGGTAGCCATTTTCAGGTCATCGCGGTGGGCGGACTTTTTGCTGGAATGAGCCGAGTCAAAAAACAGCAGGCTGTTTATGCGCCGCTGATGGAGTACATCGCGGATAACCGTATTCATGCATTGTCGATCAAGGCTTATACGCCGGAAGAGTGGCAGCGCGACCGTAAACTGAACGGTTTCTAAGCATTCCCTGTACTCGTGGGGATAAACTGCCGGTATCAGTGTGACGAAATATTGAATTAAGACATCGAGATAGAAAGACTATGGATAAATTTCGTGTTCAGGGGCCAACTCGCTTAGCGGGGGAAGTGACCATTTCCGGTGCCAAGAACGCTGCGTTGCCAATCCTATTCGCTGCGTTACTTGCAGAAGAACCGGTCGAAATTCAGAACGTACCGAAACTGCGTGACATCGACACGACTATGAAGTTACTCGGTCAGTTGGGGGCGCGTGTTACACGCAATGGTTCCGTTCATGTGGATGCCAGCGAGGTGAACGTGTTCTGCGCGCCGTACGATCTGGTGAAAACCATGCGTGCCTCTATCTGGGCGTTGGGGCCGCTGGTGGCGCGTTTCGGGCAGGGGCAGGTATCGCTACCCGGCGGCTGTGCAATTGGCGCACGCCCGGTAGATTTGCATATTTACGGCCTTGAACAGCTTGGGGCGCAGATCGTTCTGGAAGAAGGCTATGTGAAAGCCACGGTTGATGGTCGCCTGAAAGGCGCGCACATCGTGATGGACAAAGTGAGCGTCGGCGCCACGGTAACCATCATGAGTGCAGCAACGCTGGCCGAAGGCACCACGATTATTGAAAACGCGGCGCGTGAGCCGGAGATTGTCGATACGGCAAACTTCCTGAACACGCTGGGTGCGAAAATTAGCGGTGCAGGCAGCGATAAAATCACTATTGAAGGTGTTGCGCGTCTGGGCGGCGGTGTGTATCGCGTTGTGCCCGACCGTATTGAAACCGGGACATTTCTGGTCGCGGCTGCGGTATCTCGCGGTCAGATTATCTGCCGTAATACCCGTCCTGATACGCTGGATGCGGTATTGGCGAAGCTGCGTGAAGCGGGCGCGGAGATTGAAATCGGCGAAGACTGGATCAGTCTGGATATGCACGGTAAGCGTCCAAAAGCGGTTACCGTTCGCACGTCGCCGCATCCTGGGTTCCCGACCGATATGCAGGCGCAGTTCAGCCTACTGAACCTGGTCGCAGAAGGGACCGGTGTGATTACCGAAACTATCTTTGAAAACCGCTTCATGCATGTACCTGAGCTTATCCGTATGGGCGCACAGGCGGAGATCGAGAGTAATACCGTGATTTGTCACGGCGTTGATAAGCTGTCTGGTGCACAGGTGATGGCGACCGACTTACGTGCCTCAGCCAGTCTGGTCTTAGCAGGCTGTATCGCGGAAGGTGTGACGATAGTGGATCGTATTTATCACATCGATCGTGGCTATGACCGCATCGAAGATAAGCTGCGTGGCTTAGGTGCGAACATCGAGCGTGTTAAAGAACACGAATAAGCGCCTCCCCGTTTTCTCCTCAAATGATCTTCGCCAGCCGGGTGGGTTCCCACCCGGTTTCTTGTTTACCTGCTGATACTGTTTTATCAAGTAGCCTTGGATGCCGCTATTGGGTAGGGAATTCCTGAATCGTCATTTGTAGCGTGATTTGTTTGTTATCGCGCTCAATCGTGACGGGAATGACGGTGCCGGGAGGTATTTCCGAAACCTGTTCCATGGTTTCGATAATCGAGCGTGCGGGCTTATTGTTGACGCTAACAATCACGTCTTCAATGCGGATACCCGCTTTATCCGCCGGGCCACCGGGATCGATAGTCTGGACGAGAATGCCGGTCAATCGACCCTGCGTTCCGCGATTGTTGGTTAACGTGCTGTTCTCAATATTTTCGAGCTGTACACCGTTGATGCCAATATAGCCGCGAACCACACGACCATCGCGAATCAGTTTACCCATCACTTTGGTCGCCAATGCGACGGGGATCGCGAAGCTAATGCCTTCCGGCGTTTCGCCATTGCTGCTTTTATCAAAAGAAAGGGTATTAATACCAACCAGTTCACCGAGCGTGTTGACCAACGCACCGCCAGAGTTTCCGTGGTTAATTGACGCATCGGTTTGCAGCAGGTTTTGGCGTCCTACCTGACTTCTTTGTTGGCCGTAAGTGCTGAGGCTGACGCGGCCAGTGGCGCTAATAACGCCCTGCGTGACGGTTTGCCCTAGGTTATAAGGGTTACCGATCGCCATGACGACATCGCCGACGTGCGGGATACGGTCTGGATTCATGGGAATGACGGGGAGATTGACGCCATCGATTTGCAACACAGCCAGGTCTGTCAGGGTATCGGAGCCGATCACGCGGGCTTCGTACAACCGGCCATCTGACAGCTCGATCTGGATTTGTTGCACGTTATTAATCACATGCTTATTGGTTAAAATGTATCCTTTTTCGTTCATGATAACGCCAGAACCCAGAGGATGAATGGCGACTTCATTGGGTTTTTCCGTATTGGCAACCCGATTATAAATATTAACCACAGCAGGAGCCGCACGGTTGACGCCCTGATGGTAGCTTACGGGCGAGCCATTAGTGTTTCTGTCATTGCTTTTCAGAAACGACGTGCCAGATCCGATAAACGGCAGTACGACCAGAATAATTCCGGCGACAAGGGCACCAAATAGTGCTGAACGTAATAATTTAGCAAGCATGGCCGTGAGTTACTGTGGAAAGGGAGATAAAAGGAGGATATCACGAGAAGTTCGGACACCGCATGACTCGGTGTCCGATTTTTTATGGCGTGCCATCCTTGGCCACCACCCTTACGGGCCGTTGCTGATACAACGTTAAAAATTTCTCCCGGAAATTTTTTAACATCAGCGCTGTTCTGGCCAGTTAGGCTGTCGTAAAAAACGACGAACGATTAACGTAGCAGCAGATAGATTGTTTCTTCGCCTCGGACGATATTCAGCGCCAGAACGGAAGGTTTCGCTTCCAGCAGCTTACGCAGTTGCGTGATGTTTTCAATACGTTCGCGGTTTACACCGATGATGATATCGCCTTTTTGCAGACCGACCTGTGCGGCAGGTGTGTCTTTGGCGACGTTATCAATCTGCACGCCCTTGCTGCCGTCTTTCAATTGGCCATTGGTCAGAGAAGCCCCCTGCAATGACGGTGAAAGCGTTTCGGCGCTGGTTGATGCCGATGAGCTGTTATCCAACACGACGGAAACTTCCTGCGGTTTGCCATCACGCAGCAGACCGATTTTCACGGTCTTGCCCGGCGCGGTGGTGCCAACTTTGGCACGCAATTCGGCAAAGCTGCTGATCGGTTTACCATCCAGCGTCGTCAATACGTCGCCCGCCTTGATTCCGGCTTTCGCGGCGGCGGATTTCGGTAAGACTTCGCTGACGAAAGCACCGCGCTGCGCGTCGACGTTGAAGGCTTTCGCCATTTCGGACGTCATCTCGCTGCCTTTAATACCCAGCAGCCCGCGTTTGACTTCGCCAAATTCAACCAACTGCTGTGCCAGATTCTGAGCCATATTGCTGGGGATAGCGAAACCGATGCCGATATTCCCGCCGCCCGGCGCCAGAATCGCCGTGTTAATACCGATCAGCTCACCGTTGAGGTTCACCAGCGCGCCGCCGGAGTTGCCGCGGTTGATGGAAGCATCGGTCTGGATGAAGTTTTCCAACCCTTCCAGATTCAGGCCGCTACGCCCCAGTGCGGAGATAATGCCGGAGGTCGCCGTCTGCCCGAGGCCGAACGGGTTACCCACGGCAACGGCGAAATCACCGACGCGCAGTTGATCGGAATCGGCCATTTTTACAGAGACCAGATTCTTGGCGTCATTCAACTGTAGCAAGGCGATATCGGTCTGCTCATCACGCCCAATCAATTTCGCTTCATATTCACGTCCGTCATTAAGCTGGACGCGGATCTTGTCGGCGTTATTGATCACGTGATTGTTGGTGAGCACGTAACCTTTTGCAGCATCAATAATCACGCCAGAGCCCAGTCCTTCAAACGGACGCGAATTTTGTTTGTCCGTTGGGAAGTTAGGGCCAAAGAAGAACTTGAACTCTTCCGGTACGCGCTGACGCTGTACCTGTGTACCTTCAACGTGCACGCTGACGACGGCTGGCAAGACTTTCTCCAGCATCGGGGCCAGACTTGGCGTCTGTTGACCTTGAACCACGGCAGGCAGCGCAGCATTTGCAGCGGGAAGCGTGGACAGGGTCAAACCTATACTCATTGCCAGTGCACTAAATAGTAATGATGTTTTTTTCATTGTTATTAACTCTCTCACGGCCTGCGGATGAATAAAACGATGATATATAAACTTAAAGACACGGTGAAGAGTCAGACTGGCGATCAATGTGTAAAGTTCACTGCTGTTTCGTCAGCAGATTGTAACTATCGCTGTTTATGGAGCGTGATCGGACGATGGCAGCCTGTGGTACGCGTCTTAAACGTACAAGCGTTTTAAGCGTAGAACAAGAGAGGGGAAAGCGTGAGGCCAGAAAGCCTCACGTCTATATACCCGTCATACTTCAAGCTGTAGGTGTGTTGGCTGCGTCCGTTACTCGGCTCATCCATGAGCCTCGCCCCGTTGGGGCCGCTGCAAGCAGCGTTCAAATCTGCTCCAGGCAGATTTGTCACCCGAATCACTTACTTAAGTAAGCTCATCGGGATTCCTTCGCTTGCCGCCGTCCTACAGCCCGAATTATTTAGGGTATAATTAGTTGATATTATTTGCGAATCGGACGTTCGCCGCGCAGCAGGCCTGACGCACCATCGGAATAATCGCGTGGTGGCATGTTCACTGGTGCCTGATCGTTATCCGCTTCTGACTCGGTCAGACGGTATTTAAACGGATTATCCTGGCCAGGAACGTTAGGTAACAGGTTATTGGAGCTTTTCGCCATGTGCTGATAAAGCTGACGATAGTCATCCGCCATGTTGTCCAACAACTCCGCGCTGCGGGCGAAGTGTCCAACCAATTCCTGGCGATAGTCTTCCAGTTCGGTTTTGCTTTTCTCCAACTCATTTTGCAATACCTGCTGTTGCCGCAGCTTACGGTTACCAAAGCGCATGGCGACAGCACCAATAATAATACCGACAACTAAACCTATCAGCGCATACTCCCAAGTCATAATCGCTCCTATTTTGACGTCGTTGTCCCGTAGGGTTTTTCACTTAATAATAGTCACTATAACCGTTAACCTTGTCCGAGTGGAATCCTGATACTCGATGACTAAGGGGAATGTTGACCTATCGCAGACATCAAGGTTGTTAACTGCGACGATTACGGCTTAAATCGACGGCAACACACAGCAAAACACGACTAACTTTTTTCTCAGGGATTGCGATGGCTACTCCACAGACAACACGGCAGCAAACAACCCCCTTGGCGCTTTACCAGCAGGCGCTTTCTGCCGGTGAATATCAACCGGATGAGGTGCAGCGGCAAACCGTTGTGCGTCTGGAAGCGATACATCAGGCGCTGTGCGAGCGTGCGGTGGATGACGGTGCGGGGACATCTGGTCGCGCAGGGAAATGGCGTCGCTGGCTGGGGCTGAGTGATAAACGTGAGTCTGCCCCAGTTCAAGGACTGTACATGTGGGGCGGTGTTGGGCGTGGTAAAACCTGGCTAATGGATATGTTTTTTCATAGTTTGCCTGCCGAGCGCAAGATGCGTCTGCATTTCCATCGCTTTATGCTACGTGTACATGAAGAACTGAACCAGTTTCAGGGGCAGGAGAATCCGTTGGAGAAAGTGGCCGACGGCTTCAAAGCTGAAACGGATGTGCTGTGCTTCGATGAATTCTTCGTTTCTGATATCACCGATGCGATGCTGTTGGCTGAACTGCTGCGTGCGCTGTTTGCTCGCGGCATTGCGCTGGTGGCGACGTCGAATATTCCGCCAGACGATCTCTACCGCAATGGATTACAACGCGCCCGTTTTCTGCCTGCTATTGCGCTGATTAAACAGCACTGTGAAGTGCGTAATGTCGATGCGGGTATCGATTATCGTCTGCGCACGCTGACACAGGCGCACCTTTACCTCTCGCCGCTGAATGAGGAAACGAGTGCGGCAATGCAGCAGATGTTTACGCGGCTGACCGGGAAGCAATGGCAGACGCCGGGGCCAGTGCTGGAGATCAATCATCGTCCGTTAACGACACTTGGCGTGAGCGACGGTGTGCTGGCGGTCGATTTCCACACGCTGTGTACAGAGGCGAGGAGCCAGAATGATTACATCGCACTGTCACGCCTCTACCACACGGTGCTGTTGCACAATGTGACGGTGATGGAAACAAAGGAAGAGAACACCGCCCGCCGCTTTTTGGCACTGGTGGATGAATGCTACGATCGTCGCATTAAGCTCATTATCTCTGCGCAGGCACCGATGTTTGATCTCTATCAGGGAGAGCACCTGAAATTCGAATATCAGCGCTGTTTATCCCGTTTGCAGGAAATGCAAAGCGAAGAGTACCTACGGCAGCCGCATTTGGCGTAACACAGGCTGCGGTTTTTCGTCATTTGCGTGTGAAAAAAGGTCGATTTTTGAGAATCACTTCTCTATAATCTTGCGACCCCACGTTACAACAAAGTTTTTTTCCCAAAAACTTTATAGTGCCGGCAATGGCTATTCGAAGGGGTAGGTTTGCTGGACTTGATGGTCGTGTGAGCCTCAACTGTTTTCGAGCGTTTGGGTGTTCACCAACGTGTAACTAATTATTGGGTAAGCTTTTAATGAAAACTTTTACAGCTAAACCAGAGACCGTAAAACGTGACTGGTACGTTGTTGATGCGAACGGTAAAACTTTAGGCCGTCTCGCTACTGAACTGGCTCGTCGTCTGCGCGGCAAGCATAAAGCGGAATACACCCCGCACGTTGATACGGGTGATTACATCATCGTTCTGAACGCTGACAAAGTTGCTGTAACTGGCAACAAGCGTACTGACAAGATTTATTATCATCACACCGGTCACATCGGTGGTATTAAACAAGCGACCTTTGAAGAGATGATTGCCCGCCGTCCTGAGCGTGTGATTGAAATCGCGGTTAAAGGCATGCTGCCGAAGGGCCCGTTGGGTCGTGCTATGTTCCGTAAACTGAAAGTTTACGCGGGCACCGAGCACAATCACGCGGCACAGCAACCGCAAGTTCTGGACATTTAATCGGGATTATAGGCAATGGCTGAAAATCAATACTACGGCACTGGTCGCCGCAAAAGCTCCGCCGCTCGCGTGTTCATCAAACCGGGCAACGGTAACATCGTTATCAACCAGCGTAGTCTGGAACAGTACTTCGGTCGCGAAACTGCCCGCATGGTAGTTCGTCAGCCGCTTGAACTGGTCGACATGGTTGGGAAATTGGATCTGTACATCACCGTTAAAGGTGGTGGTATCTCTGGTCAGGCTGGTGCGATCCGTCACGGTATCACCCGCGCTCTGATGGAGTATGATGAGTCTCTGCGTGGCGAACTGCGTAAAGCAGGTTTCGTTACTCGTGATGCTCGTCAGGTTGAACGTAAGAAAGTCGGCCTGCGTAAAGCACGTCGTCGTCCTCAGTTCTCCAAGCGTTAATTTCTGGCTGCTTTGCAGCGAAATCAATGCGAAAAACCCGGTGCTTGTCACCGGGTTTTTTATGCCTAAAAATAAATTTCCTCGAAATATACGCTTTACTTTCCGTATGTTAACGATGAAATTGTGCTTATACCCCCACAAAACGAACAAAATCTGATAAGCTATTCGCCGATTTTATGCCCGTGTGCCAACTGTCGTCGCTGTTTGAAACGACGTATTTTTTCAGGTGATGTTTACACATTGGCGAGCAAAATTTCGAATAGCGGTTTGCAGATTCCCCATTGCACGGCTATTCGCCGTATTTTCTCGATAAACTTGGAGGTTTTCATGGCTGTCGCTGCCAACAAACGTTCGGTAATGACGCTGTTTTCTGGTCCATCCGACATTTTTAGCCATCAGGTCCGCATTGTATTGGCGGAAAAGGGTGTGAGTGTCGAGATTGAACAGGTGGACATGGATAATCTGCCTCAGGATCTTATTGACCTCAATCCTTATGGTTCTGTGCCGACATTGGTCGATCGCGAACTGACGCTCTATGAATCACGTATTATCATGGAGTATCTGGATGAACGTTTCCCTCATCCACCGTTAATGCCTGTCTATCCGGTTGCGCGCGGTAATAGCCGCCTGATGATGCATCGCATTGAGAGCGACTGGTATTCTTTATTGAAGAAAATTACGCATGGCAGCGCTCAGGAAGCGGATGCGGCACGTAAGCAATTGCGTGAAGAGCTGCTGGCTATTGCCCCGGTGTTTAATGAAGCGCCTTATTTCATGAGCGAAGAGTTTAGCCTGGTGGATTGCTATCTGGCTCCGCTGCTGTGGCGTCTGCCGCAGTTAGGTATTGAACTGAGTGGTTCGGGCGCGAAAGAGCTGAAAGGCTACATGACACGCGTCTTTGAGCGTGATGCGTTCCTGGCTTCCCTGACGGAAGTGGAACGTGAAATGCGTTTGCAAACCCGAGGTTAAACTGTATGGCGTTGTCTCAACTGTCTCCGCGTCGTCCGTATTTATTACGGGCCTTTTATGATTGGTTGCTGGATAACCAATTAACGCCTCATCTGGTAGTCGATGTCACTCTGCCAGATGTTATGGTGCCGATGGAGTTCGCCCGTGACGGCCAGATCGTGCTGAATATCGCACCGCGCGCTGTTGGCGGCCTTGAGTTAGCTGATGACAGCGTTCGTTTCAATGCGCGTTTTGGCGGTGTACCGCGCCAGGTTTATGTGCCGATGGCGGCAGTAATGGCGATTTACGCACGCGAGAACGGGGCTGGAACGATGTTTGAGTCCGAACCTGCTTACGAAGCCGCAGGTGAGTATGAAGACTTTCAGGAAAGCGGGCCCTCTTCAGGGACAGTCATGTCGATTGTCGATAGCTCGCCTGATTCTGAAGCACCTGAGGATGGCTCGGGTTCTGATGACGAACCGCCGCAGCCGCCTAAAGGTGGCAGACCCTCGCTACGGGTCGTGAAGTAGTCTGTTTCTAAGGGCACCTCTGCGGTGCCCTTTTCTATACTTGTCCTACTGTACGCTACGGTTAGTCAGTTGTGTTAATTGAACACCATTCCGCCATCAATGAGTAACGACTGTCCTGTCATATAGTCGGAATCGTGGCTGGCCAGATAGGAGACGCAAGCAGCGACATCTTCCGGCTCGGACAGGCGTCCCAGCGTGATGCGTTTGGCGAACTCTTCCGTTGCATACCCACGTGGTTTCCCTGCTGACTCAGAGATCTTCCTATCGATTTCATCCCACATCGGCGTTTTTACGATACCCGGGCAGTAGCCATTGACCGTGATGCCTAGCGGTGCTAAATCGCGTGCGGCCGTTTGTGTCAATCCACGAACCGCAAATTTACTTGAACTGTAGACGGCGAGTTCAGGATTGCCCACATGTCCAGCCTGTGAGCAGGCGTTGATGATTTTGCCACCGTGCCCCAGCGATTTGAAGGCATCGAGAGCCGCCTGAATACCCCAGATAACGCCTTTGACGTTGATGTTGTATACGCGATCGATGACTTCTGGCGTGATATCTTCAATCAAGGTTGAGGGGGCAACACCAGCGTTATTGACGATGACGTTAAAGTCACCAAAGCGTTTTTTGGTTTCTGCGACGGCAGTGAACACCGCCTCACGATCTGCGACATCGGCCTGTAATGCGATGGCCTGTCCGCCGGATTTTTCGATTTCCTGCGCCACACTGCGCGCAGTTTCTTGGTTATAGTCCACAATGGCGACGGCAAACCCGTCCTTCGCCAATCTGAGCGCAATAGCGCGGCCAATCCCCTGACCAGCCCCTGTTACAAGTGCCACTTCGGTTGTCATATTTACTCCTTAATGAAATCCAATCTCAATAAAGACAAATAAATGCCGGAGACAAGTGTACGCTTTTATCGTGATGCTGAAGGATTTATTACGAAAAGTTCTTTAAATCGAAGTGGAAAGATGAAGAATTTATTAGCTTATCTAGTGTGAAATTCTAAAGAAAGAGAGTGGGTTGTTGCTATCAGTTGCTAACAGGCGCTTCAGGTTAAACTGAAAAAGAAAAGGGCAGCCAGCGCTGCCCTTAAGAGAAGTGGGACGTTCTTACACTTCCAGATAGTTCATGATGCCGTCAGCAGCTTTACGGCCTTCTGCGATAGCCGTAACCACCAGATCGGAACCACGTACTGCATCGCCGCCCGCAAAAATTTTCGGGTTGCTGGTCTGGAACGCGTTATCGCAACTTTCTGGCGCGACAATGCGGCCTTGATCGTCGAGTTTGACGTCATGTTCTGCCAGCCACGCCATTTTGTGTGGACGGAAGCCGAACGCCATGATGACCGCATCGGCTTCCAGAACGTGCTCGGAGCCCTCTACGATTTCAGGACGACGACGGCCGTTGGCATCCGGTGCGCCCAGCGCGGTACGCGCCATTTTCACGCCGCATACTTTGCCTGCGCCATTGATCTCGACGCTCAACGGTTGCAGGTTGAATTTGAACTCGACGCCTTCTTCACGCGCGTTTTTCACTTCGCGTTTAGAACCCGGCATGTTCTCTTCATCACGACGATAGGCACAGGTAACGTGCGTTGAACCCTGACGAATCGAGGTACGCACGCAGTCCATCGCGGTGTCACCACCACCCAGCACCACAACGCGTTTACCCTGCATGCTGATGTAAGGCTCGTCAACGGCGGCTTCAAAGCCCATCAGCTGCTTGGTGTTGGCAATCAGGAATGGCAGAGCATCGTAGACACCCTGAGCATCTTCATTGTCCAATCCGCCACGCATAGACTGATAGGTGCCGACACCGAGGAACACCGCATCGTATTCGTCCAGCAGCGCTTTCATCTGCACGTCTTTGCCGACTTCGGTATTCAGACGGAATTCGATGCCCATCTCGGTGAAGATCTCACGACGTTTCACCATCACTTCTTTTTCGAGCTTGAAAGAGGGGATACCGAAGGTCAGCAGGCCACCGATCTCAGGGTGACGATCGAAAACCACAGCCTGTACGCCACTGCGTGCCAGCACGTCGGCACACGCTAGCCCAGCTGGGCCTGCGCCGATGATGGCGACGCGTTTGCCGGTTGGTTTAACGTTGGCAACGCTTGGCTTCCAACCCATCTCTATCGCTTTATCATTGATATAGCGCTCGATGTTGCCGATGGTAACCGCGCCGAACTCATCATTCAGCGTACAAGACCCTTCACACAGACGATCCTGTGGGCATACGCGGCCGCAGACTTCCGGCAGGCTGTTGGTCTGGTGCGATAACTCAGCCGCTTCGATAATACGGCCTTCATTCGCCAGCTTCAGCCAGTTCGGGATGTAGTTATGTACCGGACATTTCCATTCACAGTAAGGGTTACCGCATGACAGGCAGCGATCTGCCTGTGCTTTGGACTGGCTTTCTGAGAACGGCTCGTAGATCTCAACAAATTCAATTTTACGAATCTTCAGCGGTTTCTTGGGCGGATCAACGCGCTGTAAGTCGATAAACTGGTAAACATTCTGACTCATGATGACCTCTTACTGCGCCTGAACCCGCAGCTCGGCTGCGGAACGACTACGGTGACCCAACAATGCCTTCACATCACTTGACTTCGGTTTCACCAGAGCAAATTTCGGTGCCCAGGTCGGCCAGTTAGCGAGGATCTCTTCTCCGCGGTGTGAACCGGTATTCTGTACATGCTCGGTGATCAGGCCACGCAGATGTTCTTCATGAATAGCCAGTTCTTCGACATCCAGCACTTCCACCAGTTCCGGGTTAACGCGTTTACGGAATTCACCGTCTTCATCCAGCACGTAGGCAAATCCACCCGTCATACCTGCGCCAAAGTTCACGCCGGTACGACCCAGCACGCAGACGATACCGCCCGTCATGTATTCACAGCCGTTATCGCCGATGCCTTCTACCACGGTAATACAGCCGGAGTTACGCACGGCGAAACGCTCACCTGCGCGGCCTGCGGCAAACAGCTTACCGCCGGTAGCGCCGTACAGGCAGGTGTTACCGATGATACTGGCTTCGTGGCTGCGGAAGGCGGAACCCACCGGAGGACGCACGGAGATGCTGCCGCCCGCCATGCCTTTGCCCACGTAATCGTTGGCATCGCCAGTTAATTTCAGCTCAAGACCGCCAGCGTTCCAGACGCCAAAGCTCTGTCCTGCTGTACCGGAGAAGTAAGCTTTAATCGGATCGCCAGCCAGTCCTTGATCGCCATGTTTCTCGGCAATCGCACCAGACAGCGTCGCGCCGACGGAGCGATCGGTGTTGCGGATATCGAAATAGAGCGCTTTACCCTGTTTCGCATCAATGTGCGGTTGTGCCTGAGCCAGCAGCTCTTTGTTCAACAAGCCTTTATCGAACGACAGATTGCTTTCAGTGCAGTACAGCGCTTTGCCCGGCTGAGGCTGTGCAGCGTGCAGCAGCGGCGACAGATCCAGTTTGTTCTGCTTAGCGCTGAAACCGTCCAGCTCAACCAGCAAATCAGTACGACCAATCAGATCCACCAGACGGCTGACGCCCAGTTCTGCCATCAGCACGCGAGTTTCATGCGCGATGAAGTGGAAGTAGTTGGTAACACGCTCAGGCAGGCCGTGGTAGTGATCGCGGCGCAGCTTCTCATCCTGCGTTGCAACGCCTGTCGCACAGTTATTCAGGTGACAGATACGCAGGTATTTACAGCCCAACGCCACCATTGGCCCAGTGCCGAAGCCGAAGCTTTCCGCACCCAGAATCGCCGCTTTGACGATATCCAGACCGGTTTTCAGGCCACCGTCCACCTGAAGGCGGATTTTGTGGCGCAGGCCGTTGGAGACCAAAGCCTGCTGCGTTTCCACCAGTCCCAGTTCCCACGGGCAACCCGCGTATTTCACGGAGGACAGCGGGCTAGCACCCGTACCACCGTCGTAACCGGCGATGGTGATCAGGTCGGCATACGCTTTGGCAACGCCCGTAGCGATAGTCCCGACGCCCGGTTCGGACACCAGTTTTACCGAAATCATCGCTTTCGGGTTGACCTGTTTCAGATCGAAAATCAGCTGAGCCAGATCTTCGATAGAGTAAATATCGTGGTGCGGCGGGGGTGAAATCAGCGTCACGCCCGGCACGGAATAGCGCAGACGAGCAATGTACGGCGTGACTTTATCACCCGGTAACTGACCCCCTTCGCCCGGTTTCGCGCCCTGTGCCACTTTAATCTGAATCACATCGGCGTTAACCAGATAGGCTGGCGTCACACCAAAGCGACCAGAAGCAACCTGCTTGATACGAGACACCTTATTGGTGCCGTAACGCGCTGGATCTTCGCCGCCTTCACCGGAGTTGGAGAAACCGCCCAGTCCGTTCATCGCTTCAGCCAGCGATTCATGCGCTTCGGGGCTAAGTGCACCGATGGACATGGCCGCGGTATCGAAGCGTTTGAACATTTCAGAGGCCGGCTCAACGCTGTCGATCGCGATAGCCGCGCCTTCTTGCGGTTTCAGTGCCAGCAGGTCGCGTAAGGTTGCTGCTGGGCGCTCGTTAACCAGTTTGGCGTATTGCTCATAATCGCTGTACTCACCGGATTTCACTGCGGTTTGCAGCGTGGTGACAACATCCGGGTTGTAGGCATGGTATTCGCCGCCGTGAACAAATTTCAGCAGGCCACCTTGTTCCAGCGTTTTACGTTTCAGCCAGGCACGCTTGGACAGGTTCAACAGATCCTGTTCGAAGTCGCTATAGCTTGCCCCGCCGATGCGGCTGACGACGCCCAGGAAGCATTGCGTCGACACGTCTTTGTGCAGGCCCACCGCTTCAAACAGCTTGGAACAGCGATAAGACGCAATCGTCGAGATGCCCATTTTGGACATAATCTTGTACAGGCCTTTATTGATGCCGTTACGGTAGTTCAGCATCACAGCGCGATAAGGTTTGTCGATGGTGTGGTTATCCACCATCCGCGCCAGCGTTTCGTAAGCGAGGTAAGGATAGATAGCCGTCGCACCAAAGCCTAACAGCACGGCAAAGTGGTGCGGGTCGCGCGCACTGGCGGTTTCAACAATGATGTTGGCATCACAGCGCAGGCTCTTTTCTACCAGACGACGCTGAACGGCACCCACGGCCATCGGCGCAGGGACAGGCAGGCGTGATTCGCTAATGCCACGGTCAGACAGCACCAGCAGAACGGCACCGTCTCTGACTTTGCTTTCTGCTTCGTCACACAGTTTCTCGATGGTCTGTTGCAGCGTTTGCTGCGACGGATCAAACGTCAAATCCAGCGTGTCGGCGCGATAGTGCAGTTCATCCTGCGACGTCAACTGTGTGAAGTCGGAGTAAAGCAGGATCGGCGATTTAAAGCTCAGACGGTGAGCCTGGCCTTCCGCTTCACAGAAGACGTTCATTTCACGACCAATGCTGGTCGCCAGCGACATCACATGGGCTTCGCGTAGCGGATCGATCGGCGGGTTAGTGACCTGCGCGAACTGCTGACGGAAGTAGTCATAAATGATGCGTGGACGGCTCGACAGTACGGCGAACGGCGTGTCGTCACCCATGGAGCCGGTCGCTTCCTGACCATTTTCACCCAGCACGCGGATAACCTGATCCAGCTCTTCGCTGCTGTAGCCGTACTGTTTCTGGTAGGTTTCCAGCAGTTCGTTGTCGAATTCACGGCTACCGACCTGATCGTCTGGCAACTCTTCAAACGGCACCAGGCGCTTAACGTTTTTCTCCATCCACTCTTTGTAAGGATGGCGGCTTTTCAGATCGTTATCGGTTTCGGCAGAGTGCAGAATGCGGCCGCTGCGGGTGTCGATCACCATCAGCTCGCCCGGACCAACACGTCCTTTTTCAACCACTTCATCCGGCTGATAATCCCAGATACCCACTTCAGACGCGCAGGTGATCAGCTTGTCTTTAGTGATGACATAGCGCGCGGGACGCAGGCCATTACGATCCAGGTTACAGGCGGCATAGCGCCCGTCGGACATCACGATACCGGCTGGGCCATCCCACGGCTCCATGTGCATGGAGTTAAAGTCGAAGAATGAGCGCAGCTCAGGGTCCATATCCGGGTTATTCTGCCAGGCTGGCGGAACCAGCAGGCGCATAGCGCGGATGATATCCATCCCGCCGCTCAGGAACAGTTCCAGCATGTTGTCCAGCGAGCTGGAGTCGGAGCCGGTTTCGTTGACGAACGGCGCGGCATCCTGCAAATCTGGAATCAGCGGGGTTTTGAATTTGTAAGCACGTGCGCGCGCCCATTGACGGTTACCGGCGATGGTGTTGATCTCACCGTTGTGCGCCAGATAGCGGAATGGCTGCGCCAGCGGCCAGCGTGGCACGGTGTTGGTTGAGAAGCGCTGGTGGAACAGGCAAATTGCTGATTCCATACGCAGATCGGCCAGATCGAGGTAGAAGCGTGGCAGATCTGCTGGCATGCACAGACCTTTATAGATCGTCACCAGATTGGAGAAACTACAAACGTAGAACTCTTTGTCTTCGATACGTTTTTCGATACGACGACGCGCCATGAACAGGCGGCGTTCCATATCACGTTGACGCCAGCCTGCCGGGGCGTTAACGAAAATTTGCTCAATACGTGGCATGGATGACAGGGCTATTTCACCCAGGACATCCGGGTTGGTCGGCACTTCACGCCAGCCCAGTACCGACAGCGTTTCGTTCTGCAACTCTTCTTCTACAATCCGACGCGTCGCGCGAGCCAGATCTTCGTCCTGATTGAGAAACATCATGCCAACGGCGTAGTTTTTGGCTAAACGCCAGCCGTGCTCTTCTGCCACCAGGCGAAAGAAACGATCGGGCTTCTGAAGTAACAAACCGCAGCCGTCGCCAGTCTTGCCGTCAGCAAGGATTGCGCCACGGTGCTGCATGCGTGCAAGTGCGTGAATCGCGGTACGCACTACTTTATGGCTCGGCTCACCTTCTATATGGGCGATTAGTCCGAAACCACAGTTATCTCTCTCTTGGGATGCATCGTACAACATATTAGTGAACCTCCCCAGGCTCTGTGTGACTCTCACAACCTACTGCGAGAAAGCACCGTGGCGTTGAGCGGCTAGTATTACGCTCTCTTCTTCGGCCTCTCGTGACGGTCTCACAAGTGGTAAATGACTTGTTTTTAGAGGGAGTCTTCATTTACTGCATAAATATGACGAATCATGGACCCGTCAGGAAAGCTTCCAGCGGATTCCCAAATTAGCGAGAAACCCTGTTCAGGTCAAATACCAGTGCAAAATGTGCTGATAAGCGATAATTTTTAGTTATACGTATGAAACATAATGATTTTTTTAGAAAAACTATCGCGGGAAATGAATATGGGATTTAATTGAAGTGTGAGCTGTATCACTATACAAAAGCGTAAGAACCCTTATCCATGCTACGTTATTTCTGCGTTGTAGAATATTCTGCTGTATATGGCTACTTTTAGATTTAATGAAACTATTTTTAAGTATTGCTTCATCTTTTCATCAGGCATGCCTACGAGATAAGAAAAATTAATTGGCACAGACGTGAGTTTATTTTCACTAAAAGCGAATAAAAATGCATTTCATTGGCATGTGTGTGATTGATCGCGGTCATCGCGAAGGGGGCAAGAGAAAGGTAGTCTGCTGTTCCTCAAGGGAGCAGGCTAGAATATGCAATTGCAAAAATTAATCAATATGTTTGGCGGAAATCTTCAACGCCGCTATGGCGAGAAGATCCACAAGCTGACACTGCACGGCGGGTTTAATTGCCCCAACCGTGATGGCACGCTGGGGCGGGGCGGTTGTACGTTCTGTAATGTCGCCTCGTTTGCCGATGAGCAGATGCAACAACGCAGTATTGCGCAGCAGTTGGAAGCACAGGCGGGAAAGGTGAATCGGGCCAAGCGCTATCTGGCCTATTTTCAGGCGTATACCAGTACCTATGCCGAAGTTCAGGTACTGGAAAGTATGTATCAGGAAGCGTTGAAGCAGGCCGAGATGGTGGGGCTTTGCGTGGGGACGCGCCCCGACTGCGTGCCAGATGCCGTACTGGATTTATTGTCCCGCTATCATGACCGGGGTTATGAAGTTTGGCTGGAACTCGGTTTGCAAAGTGCCTGTGACAAAACGCTGCACCGGATTAATCGCGGCCATGATTTCGCCTGCTATCAGGAAACCACCCGCCGTGCGCGTGAACGCGGGCTGAAAGTGTGTAGCCATCTGATTGTGGGTTTGCCGGGAGAAGACGCACAGCGCTGCTTATCGACGTTGGAGCAGGTTGTTGAGACCGGAGTTGAAGGCATTAAGCTCCATCCTCTCCATATCGTGGAGGGCAGCACGATGGCGAAGGCCTGGCGTGCCGGAAGGCTGCCCGAATTAGCCTTGGATCGCTACGTGGAGACGGCAGGAGAGATGATTCGCCATACGCCGCCAGACGTGATCTATCACCGCATTTCCGCCAGCGCCCGACGTCCGACCCTGCTGGCTCCGCTCTGGTGTGAAAATCGCTGGACGGGCATGGTCGAGCTGGATCGCTATCTGCAAACACACGGCGTA
Source organism: Pectobacterium polonicum (assembly GCF_005497185.1). Classification (GTDB taxonomy): domain Bacteria; phylum Pseudomonadota; class Gammaproteobacteria; order Enterobacterales; family Enterobacteriaceae; genus Pectobacterium; species Pectobacterium polonicum. Next base: position 78,596 of record NZ_RJTN01000006.1, read on the forward strand.
CAGGGTTCCGCACTGGGCACACCTTACCGATACGATGGCGTCTGATGTGTCAAAAGAGGCTGGCAGCAGAAGCCGGTATTTCATGTTGTGAATCTACGAGGCCGCGCCGTATAAACCGCTATTTTACGTTATGATGCGCGGGTGGGTGTCTAAGGGAAATCGCTATGAAGCAAATTCGTCTGTTGGCTCAGTACTATGTTGATTTAATGGTAAAACTGGGGCTTGTCCGTTTTTCACTGCTGCTGGCCTCGGTGTTGGTGCTGCTGGCGATGGTGGTGCAAATGGCGGTCACTCTGTTGCTCAGTGGGGAAGTCGAAAATATCGACGTTGTCCGCTCTATTTTCTTCGGGCTGCTGATTACGCCCTGGGCCGTTTATTTTCTCTCTGTGGTGGTGGAGCAGCTTGAAGAGTCGCGTCAGCGGCTGGCGAAGCTGGTCGCGAAGCTGGAAGAGATGCGCCATCGCGATCTGGAACTGAATGTGCAGCTTCAGGAGAACATCGCGCAGCTCAATCAGGAAATCGCCGATCGTATCAAAGCGGAAGAAGCTCGTGTGCTGGTAATGAGCCGCCTCAAAGAAGAGATGTCTCGCCGCGAACAGGCACAAATTGAGCTGGAGCAGCAATCTGCGCTGCTGCGTTCATTCCTCGATGCTTCGCCAGATCTGGTTTACTACCGTAACGAAGAAAAAGAATTTTCCGGCTGCAACCGCGCGATGGAGCTGCTGGTGGGCAAAAGCCAGAAGCAGCTCATTGGCCTGACGCCGCAAGATGTTTACGCTCCCGATATTGCCGAGAAAGTGATGGAGACGGACGAAAAAGTGTTCCGCCACAACGTTTCTCTGACCTATGAACAATGGCTGGTTTATCCCGATGGGCGTAAAGCCTGTTTTGAGCTGCGCAAGGTGCCGTTTTATGACCGAATGGGCAAACGTCACGGGCTAATGGGATTTGGACGCGATATAACGGAGCGTAAGCGTTACCAGGACGCGTTAGAGAACGCCAGTAGGGAGAAGACTACCTTTATCTCAACTATCAGCCACGAGCTTCGTACGCCGCTTAATGGCATTGTCGGGTTAAGTCGTATCCTGCTGGATACGCAACTTGACCCTGAGCAGCAAAAATACCTGAAAACTATCCACGTCAGCGCGATTACGCTGGGCAATATCTTTAACGACGTGATTGAGATGGATAAACAGGAGCGCCGCAAGGTGCAACTGGATAATCAACCGATCGATTTCACTGGCTTTTTGGTGGATCTGGAAAACCTCGGCGGCCTGTTAGCGGAGCCGAAAGGCCTGAAGCTGATTATGGATCAGCATCAGCCTCTGCCGCAGAAAGTGATTACTGACGGCACGCGCCTGCGGCAGATTTTGTGGAACCTGCTCAGTAACGCGGTGAAATTTACGCCGAAGGGTGAGAAAGGCGAAAAGGGCGAAATTGTGGTGCGCGTCTGGCATGAAAAGGGCGATCGCCTGCGCTTCGAGGTTGAAGATTCAGGGATGGGCATCCCGGCCGATGAATTGGAAAAAATCTTCGCCATGTATTATCAGGTCAAAGACCAGCACGGCGGGAAACCCGCAACGGGGTCGGGAATCGGTCTGGCGGTGTCGAAGCGCCTGGCACAGAACATGGGGGGCGATATCCAGGTTTCCAGTACGCAAGGTAAGGGCTCCTGCTTTACTCTGACCGTCATTGCGCCGAGCGTTGATGAAGCGGGAAGCCACCTTGAAGACGATGATGACATGCCGCTACCTGCGCTGCACGTTCTGCTGGTGGAGGATATCGAGCTGAACGTGGTAGTTGCGCGCTCAGTGCTGGAGAAACTGGGTAATAGCGTGGATGTCGCCATGACCGGGCAAGACGCGCTAGATATGTTCGATCCCGATGAGTTCGATCTGGTGTTGCTTGATATTCAACTGCCGGACATGACCGGGTTGGACGTGGCGCGTCAGCTACGTTCACGTTATGCCAACCGCAACATGCCGCCGCTGGTGGCGCTGACGGCGAATGTGCTGAAAGATAAACGTGAATATCTGGATGCGGGTATGGATGACGTGCTCAGCAAACCGCTGTCGGTGCCTGCGCTGACGGCTGTCATCAAACAATTTTGGGATAACCACACGGTGTGGACGGAAAACCCCGTCGCTGAGGAAGGTGATGAAATGGAAAAAGCAAAAGAAGACCTGCTGGATATTCCGATGCTGGAACAGTATCTGGATTTGGTGGGGCCGAAATTAATTCATCAGAGTCTGGAGATGTTTGAACAGATGATGCCGGGCTATCTGGCGATTCTGGATTCCAATATGACGGCGCGCGACCAGAAAGGGATTACGGAAGAAGGGCATAAAATTAAAGGGGCGGCGGGTTCTGTTGGGTTACGGCATCTACAGCAAGTTGCCCAGCAGATTCAGACTTCATCGCTACCGGCATGGTGGGATAACGTGCAGGAATGGGTCGATGAGCTTAAGCATGACTGGCGTCATGACGTTCAGGTACTGCGTGATTGGGTAGCCAAAGCAGAAAAAGAGTCCTGATTCAGTTTTACGGCCACAAGGATGTGGCGAGTAACGCGGTTAGAAATTTTTTCGTATCGCGCGATATCATGCGAAAAATGCAGGGCGACGTTAGATTGAGTGGTGTTTACGATTGAAGAGGGATGGAGAATGCGAGGCTTTGCACGTTTTCATTCGGTAGAAAAAAATGACCCCGACCGAAGCCGGGGTGCGCGAATTATGCGCCAACACCAGGGAAAACATGCACCTGCATTTAGATCTCAGGGTTTGTAAACTCGCAAGTGCGGATATTCGTGTCTTTAACGTGTCTTAACCATAACAACTTAAACAACTTACAACAGTAACTGAAGAACTTACAACAACAAGTAAAGCCCAAGTACTGTACATCTTCATCAAGCAACAAAATAGCAAATGTGGAAATCTTTGTTACAAGAATCATTAAAATGTGTGATGTAGATTAGTGTTTGTCAATTAAAAAATCAATTAGTTGATGTAATGAAATGAAGGAAAAGATGATGAAACGAGTCGGCATTGTCCTTAGTGGCTGTGGTGTTTATGACGGTTCCGAGATTCATGAAGCCGTGTTGACGTTACTTGCGCTGGATCGCGCAGGCGCACAAGCAGTTTGCTTTGCGCCAGATAAGCCGCAATTACAGGTGGTTAATCATCTGACGGGTGACGTAACTGGTGAGAATCGCAACGTTTTAGCAGAATCAGCACGGATCGCCAGAGGAAAAATCCAGCCGCTTTCTACCGCGAATGCACAAGATTTAGATGCGTTGATTGTGCCGGGGGGTTTTGGCGCTGCAAAAAATTTAAGCGACTTTGCCACGCAGGGATCGGCCTGTCAGATCGATGAAATGCTGCAACTGCTCACACGGGAAATTTATAAGCAAAGTAAACCAATTGGTTTTATTTGCATCTCGCCTGCGTTGTTGCCGACGATCTTGGGTGTACCCGTTCGTGTAACTGTTGGTAACGATATCGATACCGCTGAGGCTGTCGAAGAAATGGGCGGTATCCACGTTGTTTGTCCGGTCGATGATATCGTGGTGGATGAGGAACATAAAATCGTAACGACACCAGCCTATATGCTGGCTAACTCCATCAGCGAAGCGGCGCAAGGCATTGATAAGCTCGTTGCTCGCGTATTGGCTCTCACCGAATGAGGTGGAGCAGGAGGCGTGGAGGCTTACTCATGTGGCTTAAGCGTCTGATTATTCGGAGTGTATTGGTTGTCATCGGGGCGTGGCTCGCAGGTATCCTGCTGTTCTCTTTCCTGCCGGTGCCGTTTTCAGCGGTGATGGTTGATAGGCAGCTCAGCGCATGGCTGAAAGGCGAATTCTCCTATGTTGCTCATTCGGATTGGGTTTCCATGGACGATATCGCACCGGAAATGGCGCTGGCGGTGATGGCGGCAGAAGACCAAAAATTTCCTCAGCATTGGGGTTTCGATGTTGATGCGATTGGTCAGGCATTGAAACACAACGAACGCAACACGCAGCGGATTCGCGGGGCGTCTACGCTATCGCAGCAGATGGTGAAGAATCTGTTTTTGTGGGATGGACGTAGCTGGGTGCGTAAAGGGCTTGAGGCGGGGATTACGACCGGGGTGGAGCTGATGTGGACAAAACGGCGGATTCTTACCGTGTATCTGAATATCGCCGAATTTGGCCCCGGGATTTTTGGCGTGGAAGCGGCTGCCAGACGTTATTTCAACAAATCTGCCAGCAGGCTGACGGCAAGCGAATCTGCGTTGCTGGCGGCGGTATTGCCGAACCCTATCCGCTTTCGTGCGAATGCGCCCTCTAGCTATGTCATTCAACGTCAGCAGTGGATTTTGCGCCAGATGCGACAGATGGGCGGCGATGCGTTTTTGCGAGATAACAATCTGAATTAAGTCGCTTTGTTCGTTTACTATACCGAGAATTTTTTTGCGCTAACGTTCGTGTTTTCGACATCAGGAGAAAGTATGCGGTTACGTTATTGGTCAGGTTTACTGGTTGCATTGTGTTGTGTGGCTTCTGTTGCCCATGCGGACGCGGAGCTTAAAGCGTCATCCCCCGATAATCCCTACGCCTTCTTGCAGCAGCCCCAGCTATCCGTAGTAAAACAGCAGCTACAGCAGAAAACGGAAAAACCGCAGACGCGAATGGCGTATGAGCAGCTTATTTCGGAAGCCGAACGCGCACTGAAAATTGACAACCCTAGCGTGACGGAAAAAAAATCCACGCCACCTAGTGGTTCAAAGCATGATTATTTGAGCCTCAGCACCTACTGGTGGCCCGATCCCGACAAAGCTGATGGTTTGCCTTGGATTCGTCGTGATGGGCAGGTAAACCCTGCCAGCAAGGATGAAGAGACGGATGGGGTGCGGTTGGCTACATTCACGGCTCAAACGCAGGCATTGACGCTGGCGTGGTATTTCTCGGGCAAACAGGCGTATGCCGATAAGGCAACGTCAATGATCCGTAGCTGGTTTATCGACCCTGCAACGCGCATGAACCCTAATCTCGATTTTGCGCAGGGCGTGCCGGGCATCGCGCCGGGCAGGGGCTCAGGCGTGCTGGACGGGCGCTATTTTTCCACCCGTATCGTCGATTCGCTGATTATGCTGCGTCAGGCACCGGGCTGGACGACGCAGGATGAGCAGCAGATGCAGAAATGGATGAGCGATTACCTGCACTGGTTGCAAACCAGTAAACTGGGGAAAAAAGAGGCAACGGCCAAGAATAATCACGGTAGCTGGTATACCGTACAAGTCGCGGGCATCGCCTGGTATCTGGGGAAAATTGACGTGGTGAAATCCATGTCGCAATTACAGCGAGAGAAATTGGATCATCAACTGCAACCAGATGGTGCTCAGCCGGAAGAATTGGCGCGTACCCGTTCCTTCCATTACAGCTACTTCAACCTTCAGGCGATAACGGATATGGCTACTCTGGCTTCTCGTGTCGGGGAGAATGTCTGGCAATATCAAACGCCGAAAGGGAGCAGTGTGATAAAGGCACTGGATTTTATGGCACCGTATTTGGATGAAAACAAAGCGTGGCCGCGCAAGACGATGGACAGGCAAAGCAGCCGCCTTATCCCACTGCTTTTGCAGGCTGAGCGTGTATTGAAAACGCCGCGTTATCAGACGCAAATCAGGCAGGCGGGCTTTGCGGAATTACTCACGGGCAAGGCTGGCAAGCAGGATAAAGAACCGAGCCATATCAGCGTTGAAACCCGCCGTGCGCTCTGGCTGCTGAATCCAGCTACGCCCTGATCTCAGCGGGTAAAGAAACGCTTCCTCTGGCTGGGATAAAAAGCGCAGAGATAAAAAAACCGCTGATGAGTGCATCAGCGGTTTTTGTTCGTAAACGCGTCGTGTTATTGCAGGTAGGTAAAGGCGGTCGTTACGTGTTTAACACCACTAACCTTACTGGCAATTTCTGCGGCGGAGGTGCCTTCACGCGGTGTCACCAAACCTAACAGGAAGACTTCGCTGTTTTCCGTAGTGACTTTTACGTTAGAGGATTTAACCGTATCACTAGCCAAAATTTGTGAGCGAACTTTGGTGGTGATCCAGGTATCCAGGGAGGCGGTTCCCATTGAAACCGGGGTGCCTTGACGTATTTCGTTATAGACTTCGGCTGCACCTTCCACGCCGAGGGCGATTTGCTTAGCCCGACTTGCCATCTCTGTGCTCGGAGCCTGCCCTGTTAACAGTACTTTCCCCTGATAAGCCGTCGCAACGATACGGGCATCTTTTTTCAACTGCTCGTCTTTGCTGATTGCATTCGTCACGCGGACTTCCAGTGTGCCATCGTCAACCTGCGTGCCGACGGTACGTGGGTCAGTGGCCGTCTTGGTCGCTACGGCACTGCCAACTGCGACAACCCCGACACAGCCTTGTAGCAGCAGGGCGATAGACAGCACGGCAAATGCAGAACTTATCCTCATGTAGTGCTCCTTCAATCGTTCTGGTGTGGAAAAAGTGTGTTATCAATCAAATCGCACAGGCAATTTACTGTCAACATGTGCATTTCCTGAATACGGGCGCTGCGGTGTGACGGGATGCGAATCTCCACATCCTGTGGCCCAAGCAACCCGGCCAGTTCTCCGCCATCGTACCCGGTCAAGGCGACAATCGTCATGTCGCGGGTAACGGCAGACTCTACGGCTTTCACAATATCGCGACTGTTGCCACGGGTTGAAATTGCCAGTAGTACGTCGCCCGCCTGACCTAACGCTCTGACTTGTTTGGCATAGACTTCTTCATGCAAGCGGTCATTGGCTATTGCAGTTAAGACCACATTATCTGCATTTAGTGCGATGGCGGGTAAGCTGGGGCGCTCTGCTTCAAAGCGGTTAATCATGCTGGCGGCAAAATGTTGCGAATTGGCTGCCGATGTTCCGTTACCGCAGCACAGAATTTTGTTACCGTTTAGCAGAGATTGCACCATCGCAATCGCACCGCGGGAAATGGCGTCAGGCAAGGCTTCTGCCGCTGCAATCTGCGTTTGAATACTCTCAGTAAAACAAACTTTTATTCTATCCAGCACGTTGAGTTAACCTACGTAAATTGAAATCCATCAAGGATGTATTATCCCTGTGCAGCAAAGGCATTGGGGAGCCAATTGAACTCTTTGCCCGTAATGGCCAGCACGTCAAAACGGCAATCCACCGTGTCAAAGCTGGCTCCTTGCTGCGCCAACCACACGGCGGCGGCATGCAGTAACCGCTGCTGTTTGCGGCGAGTGACGCTGGCAGCGGCATCGCCAAAATGCGCGTTACGCCGATAGCGTACTTCGACAAACACCCAGATATGGCGATCGCGCATGATCAAATCCAGCTCGCCGCCGCGTAGCGTAACATTTGCGGCGGTGAAGGTTAGGCCCGCGCGTTCAAGATAGCGCCGAGCCTGTTGTTCGTAAACTGCGCCAGCCGCTCGTTGATTCAGAGAACAGGCACTAACTGACCCTGACGGTATTGCTGCCAGGTGAGTTGCCGGTTGATGGTGCAATCCGGTCCTGCGCTTAACATCCCCGTTGCGCCAGGAATCTGGTGACCCGGAATCTGGCGCATTTCACCAAAGTGGCTGGCGAGCGTCCAGGCATCCATCCCCATGGCATACAGGCGGACTAACGAGTAATCGTTTTTAAACTGGCTGCTGACCTGTTGCATCAATGCCGGGTTCGCGCCTGCGAGCAGTGGGATATCGCTGAACTGCAAACCTTCCATTTCGAGGCGGAAATCAGGGCCTAACCCAGCCTGGAAGCTACGTGAGCTGGCATAGAGCGCAGGGCGAGCGCGTGATGTGGTGCGCATGTCGATCATTGGCTTAATCAGCGCCAGCTCGTCTGGCGTGGCGATAATATAGACCGCATCAATATTACCACTGACGGCGGAACTAGCCGTTGGTTGAACCTGTGATGGGATGGTTAGGCCGCCGATGGTCGTACCCGTTTGTGCCTGTTGCGGCGAAACGTTAACGGGTTGGCCGCTCAGGCTTAAGCCCGCACCGTTATTGATAGCCTGTTTTAACTCCGCCGTGTTGCCAAAGCGCTGTTGCAAAGAACTGGTACCGCTTTGCTGGTTCCAGGCCTGAGCGAAGGCGTTGACGATACGGTCGCCCAGCGCGCCGCGAGGGGCTAAGACCAGAGGCTGCTGTTTACCCTGCTGATGGATAAACTTAGCTGCGTCTCTGGCTTCATCTTCTGGGGAGAGCGCGAAATAGCAAATGTTAGGGCTATTTTCGACGTGTTCTGGCTGGTTCAACGCCAAAATATTCAGCGGCGACTGGCTGCTCGCCAACTGATCCACTTCATTTTTCAGCAGTGGGCCGATAACCAGTGATGCACCATCCTGCTTTGCCTGAGTGAGAATATTAGCCAGCGGTTGTGAAGAGGTGTCATACACTTTGACCGGGAGCGAGCTGGACAACCCCGCGCTTGTCGGTTGTGCTTCGGGCGCTGGTGCCGTGGATGCGGCCGCCTGATCGCTGTATGGCGCAGACGATTGAGCACCCTGTCCATCAGATGATGGTGTTACCTGCCCGTCTTGCGTGGTGCCTGTTGTCGGTGCGGCAGGCGCAGATACGGGGGCGGTGGCTATCTGGCCGTTCTTTGCTGCGTTAAAACCTTGCTGGATCGCATTGGCAAAAACCTGCGCCTGACCGTTAAGCGGTAACAGCAGCGCGATGCTATTGACAGACGATGGCTGATAATTGATGACCTGATTTAACTGCGTAGGCAGCGTTTTCGCGGCAGGGTGATGCGGATAACGCGTCTGCCAATCCTGAATGGCGCTCTGTAACTGGTCAGGGGACTCGCGGTTGTTCTGATAATTACTTAGCAAATCCACCCAGCCCTGAAGCACGTTTTCATTCGCGTTAATCAGCAGCGCCCCAGACTCCTGCGGTGACATTTGCGTCAATGTCAGCCAGGTTTGATCGAGATTCATCTGGTGCTCATCGCCTTTCAGCAATGGCTCCTGCGCGATATAGGCCCGCAGTAGCTCAATGGAAGGACGCCCTTGCGCTGTTTTGATTTGTATCTGGTAATAACGTTGTTTCTGCTGATCGGAAAGTGCACCGATATCAAGCTGGCTCAGCGCTGCCTTGGCCGCATCCATATTGTTCTGGGTGACGGACAGTTCCGCACCGAGTAGCTGCTGTTCTTGTTTTTGCGCTGCACTCAGTTTTTCTGGTAGCGCGTTGAACTGCTGGCTTGCCTGAGGGGCTTTCCCTTCCTGTAGCAGAGAACGAATAGCAAGTAATTGCCAGTCAGCCTTGTTATTATCGCTACTTTGCTGCATCTGTTGCAGATAATAATCAGATGATGCGTCGGCTTTGCCCTGAACCTCGGGTGGTGGGCTCTGCGGTGCGTGACTTGGACAGCCTGCGAGAAACAGTGCCGCTAACAAAACAGGGATAACACGCCCTGCCTGGGTACGGACGAAATGAAAAGGAAGCATACTGTATCCAGTGATTTTTTTTGAAGATGCTCAATATTAAATCGGCAACCCGGATGAAACAATGAATCAAGACCAACAAGCAGATATTTCTGCATCTACCCTCTACATTGTCCCCACGCCAATCGGCAATCTGGGCGATATCACGCAGCGTGCGCTGGCGGTATTGGCGAGCGTTGATCTGATCGCCGCAGAGGATACCCGCCATACCGGTCTGCTGTTACAACATTTTGCGATTAATGCGCGGCTGTTCGCATTACACGATCACAACGAACAACAAAAAGCGGATGTGCTACTGGCTAAATTGCAGTCAGGGCAAAGCATCGCGCTGGTTTCAGATGCAGGCACACCGCTGATTAACGATCCCGGTTACCATTTGGTTCGACGCTGCCGCGAAGCGGGCGTGCGTGTGGTGCCGCTGCCGGGTGCCTGCGCGGCGATAACGGCGCTCTCTGCGTCCGGTCTGGCGTCTGATCGCTTTTGCTATGAAGGTTTTCTGCCTGCCAAAACGAAAGGGCGCAAAGATAAGCTGCGTGAGCTAGAGGAAGAAACCCGCACGCTGATTTTCTACGAATCCACACATCGTCTTTTGGACAGCTTGCAGGATATCAGCGAGGTGCTGGGAGCTGAGCGTTATGTGGTGCTCGCACGTGAAATCACCAAAACCTGGGAGTCGATTCACGGCGCACCTGTAGGTGAATTGCTGGCCTGGGTGAAAGAAGATGAGAACCGCCGCAAAGGGGAAATGGTACTGATTGTGGAAGGGCATCAGGTTGATGACAGTGCGCTCTCTTCTGAAGCACTGCGCACACTAGCGCTATTGCGTGCTGAATTGCCGCTGAAGAAAGCGGCGGCGCTGGCGGCTGAAATTCACGGCGTGAAGAAAAACGCACTTTACCGCTATGGGCTGGAGCAAGAAGGCAATAGTGGTGAATCGGGGGATGACAAATAGGGCAATTTACCCTATTATCCGCGCCGGAGTTGACCAGACAGTCGCCGCTTCACTGCCGTCCCTTTCGGGGGAGACAGGTGGAGGGGAGGAAAGTCCGGGCTCCACAGGGCAGGGTGCCAGGTAACGCCTGGGAGGCGCAAGCCTACGACTAGTGCAACAGAGAGCAAACCGCCGATGGCCCATGTAAGTGGGATCAGGTAAGGGTGAAAGGGTGCGGTAAGAGCGCACCGCGCGACTGGCAACAGTTCGTGGCACGGTAAACTCCACCCGGAGCAAGGCCAAATAGGGGTTCACATGGTACGGCCCGTACTGAACCCGGGTAGGCTGCTTGAGCCAGTGAGTGATTGCTGGCCTAGATGAATGACTGTCCACGACAGAACCCGGCTTAACGGTCAACTCCCTTCATCATAAAACCCCGCTTCGGCGGGGTTTTGCTTTATGGGGGCAGGCAAGATGAATGACTGTCCACGACGCTTTTTATGAAAGAAAGCGGCTTAACGGTTAGTGTGAAACGATGTTTAGGAAATATGATAATGAGTGCTTTTAAAAGTGCTATTATTAGGGTGTTTAAGTTATCTTTGACTAACCGAATTGAGTGATTGAGATTATGGCTTTTAATATCCTAACTAACACCGCTGCCAGCATCACTGAGTTGAAACGTGACCCAATGGGTACAGTACGGGCTGCTGAAGGTGAAACTATCGCTATACTGAACCGGAATGAACCGGCCTTCTACTGTGTGCCCCCCGCCGTATTCGCTTATTTAATGGAACTGGCTGAAGACGCAGAACTGGGGAAAACCGTTGATGATCGGATGTCAGAATTAGCTGACGCGAAAGAGATTTCGCTCGATGACCTATAAGTTAAAATTTGTGCCTTCTGCAATGAAGGAATGGAAAAAGTTAGGGCATCCTGTCCGAGAGCAGTTCAAGAAAAAATTGGCTGAGCGTTTGGAAAATCCTCGAGTTCCTTCAGCCCAACTTCATGGCCGTAAAGACCAGTATAAAATTAAACTGAAGTCTGCTGGTTACAGGCTGGTGTATTTGGTTCAGGATGAGGTCATTACTGTGATGGTTATGGGGGGTGGAAAGCGGGAAGGTAGCCAGATTTATTCTGATACTAAAGGTCGTTCTGCTTAATCTGATCTTTTGCGAGTCCTGCCCCTTGTCGATATCTTCTCATGCCGCGTAATTCCTTTCAAATTAATTGATGTACTTCATCACATAACTCTGACTTTTTCTGTGTCATAAAGCGCGTAAAGTAACGTCATCGCGTGCGGTTGCACGTTCGCTGACATCTTTCAGAGGATATGACTATGAACAACACTTCCCGGATGCCTGCACTGTTCCTCGGCCACGGTAGCCCGATGAACGTGTTGGAAAGCAATGCGTATACTCAGGCATGGCAAACGCTGGGTGAGACGCTACCACGTCCGAAGGCGATTATTGCGGTTTCTGCCCACTGGTATACCCGGGGTACGGCGGTGACGGCGATGGAAAATCCACGCACCATTCATGACTTTGGTGGCTTCCCGAAGGCGCTGTTTGATACACAGTATCCAGCCCCCGGCTCACCTGAGTTAGCCGCGAGAATCCAGCAGGTGCTGGCGCCGTATCCTGTTACTGCCGATCACAGCCAATGGGGATTGGATCACGGTTCTTGGGGCGTGCTGATAAAGATGTACCCGAATGCAGATATCCCCGTTGTGCAACTGAGCGTGGACGGTACACAACCTGCTGCGTATCACTATGAATTAGGGCGCAAGCTGGCGGTACTGCGCGATGAAGGCATTATGATTGTCGCGAGCGGCAACGTGGTGCATAACCTGCGGATGGCGAAATGGGATGGCGACGCGGAGGCGTATCCGTGGGCTATATCATTCAATCAATTTGTGCGTGATAACCTGACTTATCAGGGTAATGGCCATCCGTTGGTTAATTTTATGCAGCACGAAGGGGCTGTGTTATCCAACCCGACTCCTGAACATTACCTTCCACTGCTCTATGTACTGGGAAGCTGGGACGGCAAAGAGGCAATTAGCATTCCGGTCGATGGGTTCGAGATGGGATCGCTGAGTATGCTGTCGGTGCAGGTGGGGTAAGATCGAGTTTGAAAGGGGATCGGTTTAGATCCCCTTTGCGTATTATCAAACGCGACTATTTTTTCTTTTGCTCATCTTCGATGAACGCCAGCATTTTGTTTGCGCCGCTTGTTAATTTTTCATCTGCCTGAGGGTTGTTGAGCACTTTTTTCGCCCATTCTGCGGATTGTACATAGTCTCTTGGAAGCTCGGTGTGTTTGGCTAGCACGACAGATAATAAGAGTTGTGCCGGTGCGAAACCCGATTCCGCTGATTTTTTCAGGTAAGCCACACCAGACTTAGGATCATAGTGATCGCCGTTACGTTGGTTTAGGTAGGCTTTAGCGAGTAAAAACTGAGCGGGGGCATCGTTAGCATCAGCCTCGATTTTCAACCGTTCGATACCTTCTGTGCGATAAAGCGGCCAGCTGCTGCGCAGAAGTGTTCGGGTAAGCTGTTTTTGCGCTTCTTTATCACCTTGTTCCGCTTTGTCCCTGAGCGCCTTGAGCGCGGCTTCTTCATTCGAAATTTCTTGCGCCAGAGAGGTATTAGATGATTTTCCCGATGCGGGTTCCGCGGCATAGACAGGCAGATGAGAAGCAAAACAAAAGAGTAATGCTGTTAAGAGTGTTTTTTTCATGATGTCCCTTTATTGGTTCTTCCTATTTAAAACAAGCCGAGTAATTCAGGAAAACGTAATTAACATGTTAGGCGGAATTGATTCTTTTTAAACGAAAGAACACATAGAAGAATACGCAGGTAGCATAGGAGATACGCCACCTGCGGAAGTGCTTAATCCAAAATGGTGTGCGGATAGAAGCGCGAGAGATCCTGAGTGATCAGGGCGCGATCTTCACGTACGCCGATACCGCAGGGCTGATCGTTCACCAACCAGCTACCAATCAGCGTGTAGCTGTCGCCAAATTTCGGCAGTTGATGGTACTGCTGGATAATCATGCCTTCTTCGCCATAAGGGCCGTCGGCTGATGCTATCTCTTTTCCGTTTTCAATGATTTGGATGTTCGCCCCTTCGCGTGAAAACAGCGGCTTGATGACGTAGCTGTCTAGCTCGGGGTGTTCATCTTCCGCAAAGTAGGCGGGAAGCAGATTGGGGTGATTGGGGAACATTTCCCACAGCATCGGCAGCAGCGCTTTATTGGAAATGATGCTTTTCCAGGCGGGCTCTAGCCAGCGTACGCCCGCATCTTCCAGCTTGGTGGAAAACATCTCGCGCAGCATGAACTCCCACGGATATAGCTTGAACAGATTACTAATCACCTGATTTTCAGGATCGGTAAACTGGCCTTTCTCACCGAGGCCAATTTCCTCAATGTACAGAAACTCGCTTGGCAGACCCGCTTCCAGCGCACAGTCCTGAAGATATTGCACCGTACCGCGATCTTCTTCCGTATCCTGACAGCAAGCGAAGTGCAGCAAGCCAAAGCCGTGATTCAGCTTCAGCTCCTCAAAGCGTTCAATCAGCTTTTCCTGAATGCTGTTGTACTGGTCAGAATTCTGCGGCAACTTCCCGGCGTTGATTTGATCTTCCAGCCAGAGCCATTGGAAAAAAGCCGCTTCGTACAGCGACGTCGGCGTATCCGCATTGTTCTCCAGCAGCTTGGCTGGGGATTTACCGTCATAGGCCAGATCGAGACGTGAATACAGCGAAGGCTGATGGGTACGCCATGAGTGTCTGACGAATTCCCAGGTGTGTTTGGGAATGCGGAATTTGGTGAGCAGCGTGTCGCTGCTGACGACTTTTTCCACCACTTGCAGACACATTTGGTGCAGTTCTGCTGTCGTTTCTTCCAGCTCTTCGATCTGAGCCAGCGTGAACTGGTAGTAAGCCTCTTCGCTCCAGTAGGGCTCGCCGTACATGGTGTGAAAACGAAAACCAAACTCGGTCGCTTTTTCCTGCCAGTCAGGACGCGCAGTAATATCTATCCGCTTCATTCGATACGTCCTCAGCCGCCCATACTGCGGGAAGAGCTGGAGTTGGAACTAGCGCTGCTACGCTGCATGCTGGTTTGCTTGGCGACGGTTTCACCAAAGCCACCGCGCGTAATGGTGGATGTCGTTGCAGGCTTCGGTGCAAGTGCGGTTTTAGGCACCGTCATGGTACGGCCTGTCGTCGCGTTGCCGTAGTTTTTGCCAGCAGCATCAACGAATTTGCCGTTAGCCGGGCTGGTGGGGGATTTTGAACTGAACAACGGCTGCTGTGTGAAACCAGCTCCACCACTCATCATTCGGCCCATCATATAACCAGCCATCAGCGGCATCCAGGACATCCCACCACCCTGTTGCGATTCTGCTGCCATACCTGCCTGTGCAGGGGCTTGGGTACACTGTGCTTCACCAAATTCCGCTACGCAATCTTCTTTTGTCGCGTATTTTGGTGCCGTTTTTTCCGCTTCTTTTAATGCATTATTGTATGCGGTGGTGCATTGGGCAGCCATCGACGGGTTAGCTGACGAACAGTCATCCGCATTCTGGTAGAGGGAGACGGTTTCATCGGTTTGTTCGCAGCCCGCGAGGAGAAATACAGCGCTGACGGCTAAGGCAACAGGTGCCAGACGGTACGTTCGCCATTCCTTGCGGAACGTTTCCTGATTAATGTTTTTTGTACGTTTCATTGTGTTTATCCCAGAGCAAAGTGTCACGATTAATGACAAATATGTGTCGCTAAGAATAGGGGAACGCTGCCTGAATTTAAAGCATCAATGGTACGAATGGCCGCAACGAGCGGACTCTTTACGTTGTTATACACTCTGCTGTGCGATGTTTCGCTTTATAGCGTACGTGACAACTTCAGCATTCTGGTGCAGTCACATTCTTCTGTGGGGAAAGCGTAGGCATGAAAAAGGGGGAACTGTGGTTCCCCCCTTTGTATCGGATATTGCTTAACGCCGCTACGGATTAACGCTGCGCTGAGGCAGTCGTCGTCTGCGGGGCACTGTTGTCCGTTACGGTAGGCGTGGTTGATACCGGTTGACCCAGTGACGCATTCAACGCTTGCAGATCGTTTTCATTCAGCGTGCCCTGCGCGGATTTAATGTTTAACTGGTTGATCAGATAATCATAACGTGCGCTGGAGAGTTGCTGTTTGGCGTTATACAACGTGGTGGTGGCATCCAGTACGTCAACGATGGTACGTGTTCCTACCTGATAACCCGCTTCCATTGCATCCAGAGAGCTTTGTGCAGACACTTCAGCCTGTTTGTAAGCGTTGATGCTGCTAATGGAAGCAGAGATGTTGTTGAACGATGAACGAACAACTTGGATCACAGAACGGTGCGCGCTTTCCAGCAGTTCACTGGAACTGACATAGCGGTGCTGTGCCTGTTTCACCTGAGAATTGGTGATACCGCCGTTGTACAGCGGAAGCGTAAAGTTGATGCCCACTCTGTGCTGGCCAGCGTCTGAATCGTTAAATGAGTTACTGTTTTGCGTTCTTGAACCCGAATAGCGAGTGTCGCTCACTCCAGTCGATGCCGTGAGATCCAGTGTCGGCATATAACCCGTTTCGGATGAGCGAATTTGCTCACGAGCCAAATCCTGGCTTAAACGTGCGGACAACAGGTTCAAGTTGCGGTTTTCCGCTTCTTTCAACAGATTGTTGACGGCTTCAGGTTTCTGAGTCGAAAAACGCTCGATGTTCAGGCCCGCTAACTGCGGGTAGAAATTGCCAGTAATCTGGCGCAGTGATTCCAGTGCGTTGTCCAGCGTATTACGTGTCAGAACCTCATTGGCCAGCACGCTGTCATACTGTGCACGGGCGTTCTGGACGTCGGTAATCGCGACCAGACCCACGTTGAAGCGCTGCGTCGTCTGGTCTAACTGACGATAAATTGCCTGTTTCTGAGCGCTGATATAGGATAAAGAGTCAATCGCGCGCAGCACATTGAAATAGGCTGTCGCCGTGTTCAGCATCAGATTTTGTTGCGCTGTCTGGTACACGACGTCTTCGATACCGGCTTGTTTTTCTTGCAGTGTCAGCGCACGCCATCTGGACATGTCGAACAGCGTCTGGGTCAGTTGTAATGACGCGCTTTTCTCATTGCTGTTGACGCCATTACTGTCACGGTAACCCTTGTTATAGGTATAACCCGTGTTGATCCCCAACTGCGGCAGTAACGGGCTGCGAGCTTCGTTGATTCTTTCAAACGCGGCGTCACGTGTTGCCGCAGAGCTGCGTAAATCTGGGTTGGTGCTTTTTGCCTGCTGGTAGACCTGTAGCAGGTTTTCCGCCTGACTCATGGCGCTAAAACCACCCAGGCTCAGACCAATAAGAAGAGGGAGCAATTTCTTCATTTGCATTCCTTGTTGTGCAGCAATCTCGCTATGGTAGCGCTGTCTGTAGACGAATAATTGTCGATTCTATCAGAATCTGCCAATAGGATAAGGTAGCTGAACGTGCCATCTTTCAGCGCAATACGTCCGAAAGGTCAGATAAATTGACCCTTTGGGTGATTCAGTGCGACGTTTTGTTGTTCAGTAAGATACCGAAAAGCGATGCGGTGTGCGGGTATAACCCTCGGTTTCGCTGACGTCACGCCTAATAAATGCTCAAAAACAATGATGAGTATAATGACAGTGGGTTCCGCCCTACAATACCGGATTCCATGAATACTTGTTACAGGAGTGCAGCTATGGTGTCTTCCGTGTCCGGCCCCGTTACTTTCACCAAAGATGATGTAGAAATTATTGCACGTGAAAAACTGTACGACGGTTTTTTTTCGCTGGAGCGTTACCGTTTCCGCCATCGCCTGTTTAATGGCGGGATGAGCGGTGAAGTCAGCCGTGAGATCTTAGAGCGTGGTCACGCCGTCGTGCTGCTGCCTTACGATCCGGTGCGGGATGAAGTCGTACTGATAGAACAGATACGTATTGCTGCCTATGACACCAGCGCGTCTCCCTGGCTGTTTGAGCTGGTGGCTGGCATGATTGAACCAGGAGAAAGTCACGAAGAGGTGGCACGACGTGAAGCGGAAGAAGAAGCAGGATTAAGGGTTGGCCGCTGCCGACCGATAATCAACTATCTTGCCAGCCCTGGCGGCACCAGTGAACGTCTGGCCGTAATGGTGGGCGAAGTGGATGCACGTACGGCGAAAGGGATTCACGGTCTGGCGGAAGAAAACGAAGATATCCGCGTGCATGTGGTGAGCCGAGAACAAAGTTATCAATGGGTTGAGGACGGTATCGTTGATAACGCTGCATCTGTCATTGCCTTGCAATGGTTAGCGTTGCACCATGAAGAACTGAAACGTACGTGGGTGGATTGAATTGATGAAACGTTATACCCCGGATTTCCCAGCCATGATGAGGCTATGTGAAACTAACTTCATGCAATTACGGCGTTTGCTGCCAAAAATTGATGAAGTTGGTGAAATCGCGGTTTATCACGTCAATAATGCGGTCTATCAACTGACGATTCTTGAATCTACTCGCTATACGTCATTGGTTGAGATTAAGCAGACGGCACCCGCTGTCAGCTATTGGAGTCTGCCAATGATGAGCGTTAGGCTGTATCATGATGCGTTGGTTGCGGAAGTGTGTGCCAGCCAGCAGATCTTTCGCTTCAAAGCACGTTATGATTATCCTAATAAGAAGTTACACCAACGTGACGAAAAGCATCAAATTAATCAGTTTCTTGCTGATTGGCTAAAATATTGTTTGGCGTATGGTTCGATGTCGATACCGGTTTTTGATACCCAATAGATTTCAACGCGCAGGAAAGTGGTCGTCGAGCCACCAAGGGAAACCAACGTGCTCTGCGATTTGAAAGATGACGGGTAGAGACAGATTTACGTAACCAAGGACACCATTTGGAAAGCCTGTTGACACTGCCTGTGGCGAGTGGCGCCAGAGTCAGGATTTTACAAATAACAGATACCCATCTTTTTGCGGGCGAGCATGAAACCTTGCTGGGTATCAACACCTATCGTAGCTATCACGCCGTGCTGAATGCCATCAAGGTTCAGCAGGATGCGTTTGATTTGATTGTGGCGACGGGCGATTTGGCGCAGGATCATACGCTGCAAGCCTATCACCATTTCTCGCGCGGGATTGCACAGATCCCAGCCCCTTGCGTGTGGCTTCCGGGTAACCACGATTTCCAACCCGCGATGGTCGATGCGCTGGCTGACGCCGGTATCGCGCCGTCCAAGCATGTACTGCTGGGCGACAAATGGCAGATCATCCTATTGGACAGCCAAGTGTTCGGCGTACCGCACGGTGAGTTGAGTGAATACCAGCTTGAATGGCTGGAGCGTAGCCTGAAAAATCAGCCCGACCGCTTTACGCTACTGCTGCTGCACCACCATCCGCATCCTTCCGGCTGTACCTGGCTCGATCAACACAGCCTGCGCAACGCCCATAATCTGTCTGCGGTACTGGATCGCTATCCGAAGGTGAACACCGTGCTGTGTGGGCATATTCATCAGGAGATGGATTGTGACTGGCATGGCCGACGTTTGCTGGCCACGCCATCGACCTGCGTGCAGTTCAAACCGCACTGTACCAATTTCACTATTGATGATGTGGCACCGGGATGGCGCTATTTGGATCTGCTGCCGGATGGTCGTCTGGAAACTGAAGTCTATCGCCTGTCGGGCAGCGAATTCCTGCCTGATATGGATTCGGACGGTTACTAATGCCTACGCTTCTTTATCTTCATGGCTTCAACAGTACGCCACAGTCGGCGAAAGCCACTGCGTTGAAAACGTGGCTGGCAGAGCAGCATCCTGAAATTGACATGGTGATTCCACAGCTTCCGCCTTATCCGGCGGAAGCCGCCGAGATGATGGAATCGTTGATTATGGAGCGGGCGGGTCGTCCGGTGGGCATTGTTGGTTCTTCCCTCGGTGGTTACTATGCCACTTGGCTATCCCAGTGTTTTATGCTGCCTGCCGTGGTGGTGAACCCTGCGGTGAAGCCGTTTGAACTGTTGCTGGACCATCTGGGGGAATACCAGAACCCCTACACCGGCGAACAATATGTGCTAGAGTCTCGGCACGTGTACGATCTGAAGGTCATGCAGGTTGACCGACTGGAATCGCCAGATTTGCTCTGGCTGCTGTTGCAGACGGGGGATGAGGTTCTGGACTATCGTCAGGCAGTCGCGTATTACACGGCCTGCCGTCAAACTGTGGAGTCAGGGGGCAATCATGCCTTTGTTGGATTTGAGCACTTTTTCACACCGATTGTGAATTTTTTAGGGCTCACGACAGACTGAACCGCCGCATATGCATTGAAAAACGAATCGCCGAAAGCGGTTCGTTAAACACCATTCACTGAACTCAAAGAATTAACGCAAACTATGGCTCAATCAAGTTATAACGCTGATGCGATTGAAGTACTCAGCGGACTGGAACCGGTGCGCCGTCGTCCGGGAATGTACACCGATACCACGCGTCCTAACCATCTGGGACAAGAGGTCATAGATAACAGCGTTGATGAAGCGCTGGCGGGCCATGCGCGCCGTATTGATGTGATTCTGCACGCCGATCAGTCGTTGGAAGTCATTGATGATGGCCGTGGGATGCCGGTGGATATCCACCCGGAAGAGGGCGTGCCCGCCGTTGAGCTGATCCTGTGTCGTCTGCATGCGGGCGGCAAATTTTCTGGTAAAAACTATCAGTTTTCGGGCGGTTTGCACGGCGTAGGGATTTCCGTGGTGAACGCCCTGTCTACCCGTGTTGAAGTCACCGTGCGTCGTGACGGCCAGGTGTATGACATCGCGTTTGAAAACGGCGATAAAGTGCAGGAACTCACCGTAACGGGTACTTGTGGACGTCGTAACACCGGTACGCGTGTGCATTTCTGGCCGGATGAAAAATTCTTCGACAGCCCCCGTTTTTCCGTCTCCCGTTTGACGCACCTGCTGAAGGCCAAAGCGGTCTTATGCCCCGGTGTGGAAATCATCTTCAAAGATAAAGTTAATAATACCGAACAGCGTTGGTGCTATCAGGATGGTCTGAACGACTACCTGTGCGAGGCGGTGAATGGCCTGATCACGCTGCCAGAAAAACCGTTTCTGGGCTCGATTACCGGTGAGACTGAAGCCGTAGACTGGGCGCTGCTTTGGCTGCCGGAAGGCGGTGAACTGCTGACGGAAAGCTACGTCAACCTTATTCCAACGCCAATGGGCGGGACGCACGTGAACGGCTTGCGTCAGGGGCTGTTGGATGCGATGCGTGAATTCTGCGAATTCCGCAATATTCTGCCCCGTGGCGTGAAGCTGAGCGCAGATGATATCTGGGAACGCTGCGCTTACGTGCTGTCGGTAAAAATGCAGGAGCCGCAGTTTGCCGGGCAGACCAAAGAGCGTCTCTCTTCTCGTCAGTGTGCTGCGTTCGTGTCTGGCGTCGTGAAAGACGCATTCAGCCTGTGGCTGAATCAGAACGTGCAGGCTGCGGAACAGCTGGCTGAGCTAGCAATTTCCAGCGCTCAGCGCCGTATGCGTGCTGCCAAAAAAGTGGTGCGTAAAAAGCTGACTAGCGGGCCGGCGTTACCTGGCAAGCTGGCAGATTGTACCTCGCAGGATCTCAACCGGACGGAACTGTTCCTGGTGGAAGGGGATTCGGCAGGCGGATCGGCGAAACAGGCGCGCGAACGTGAATTCCAGGCGATCATGCCGCTGAAAGGTAAGATCCTGAATACCTGGGAAGTCTCCTCCGATGAAGTGCTGGCTTCGCAGGAAGTGCATGATATCTCAGTCGCGATCGGTATCGATCCCGATAGCACCGATCTCAGCCAACTGCGTTACGGTAAGATCTGTATTTTGGCGGATGCGGACTCCGATGGTTTGCACATCGCGACGCTGCTGTGCGCGCTGTTTGTCCGTCATTTCCGTGCGCTGGTTCAGGGCGGACACGTTTATGTTGCGATGCCGCCGTTGTACCGTATCGATCTGGGTAAAGAAGTTTACTACGCGCTGGACGAAGAAGAAAAAGCGGGCGTGCTGGAACAGCTTAAGCGCAAGAGAGGCAAGCCTAACGTACAGCGCTTTAAAGGTCTGGGTGAAATGAATCCGTTGCAGCTGCGTGAAACTACGCTGGACCCGAACACTCGCCGTCTGGTGCAGTTGACCATCAACGACGAGGATATGGATCAGACGATGGCGATGATGGATATGCTGCTGGCGAAAAAACGCTCGGAAGATCGTCGTAACTGGCTGCAAGAGAAAGGCGACAAGGCGGAGATCGAAGTATAACGCCTTGCTCAGATACCTCATCGACGGCAGGTATATTCGCTTATGAAAGTCACGCTTGAGGAACTTCAGGCTTTTGTCGTTGTGATCGAAACTGGCTCGATCACGGCGGCAGCGGAACAGCTTGGGCAAACCACATCGGGGATCAGCCGGGCGTTGCGGCGTCTGGAGGACAAACTGGGTACGACCTTGCTGCATCGTACTACGCGACGTCTCTCGCTTTCCGAGGAAGGCGTGATGTTCCTTGAGCACGCTCGTGGCGTTATTCACGCGGTGGAACATGCTGAAGAGCAGGTGTTGCTGCGTCACGAGCAGCCGAGCGGGCGGTTGCGGATCAACTCGGCTTCAGCGTTTATACAGCATGTGATTGTACCTCTGGTGCCGGAATTTCGCCGCCGCTATCCAAAAATCATTCTTGAACTCAACACTGACGATTTCATTATCGATCTGCTGGAACAGCATATCGATATCGCCATTCGCATTGGTACACTTAAAGACTCCACTATTCATGCGCGGCCGCTCGGCTCAAGCAAACTGCGTATTGTCGCCAGCCCTGAATATCTACAACAGCACGGTACACCCACGACGGTCGAGTCACTCGCTGACCATCTTTGCCTGGGGTTTACTCAGGTAGAGTCGCTGAACCACTGGCCGCTGCGGCATGGGGTGCAGGACTTTTATCCCATTACGCCAGCGCTGTTGGCATCAAATGGTGAGATATTGCGCCAGCTTGCGCTACGAGGCGAAGGGATTGTGCGTATGTCTAACTTCCTGATTCGGGATGATTTGGCGGCGGGGCGACTGGTGCCGATCCTTATCGAAGAAACGGTGGAAGCCAGTTTGCCGGTTTATGCGGTGTATTATCGCAATAGCCAACTGGCGGCACGCATTAGCTGTTTTCTCGATTTTATGAGCGAGAAGCTCACGGAAAACCCGCTGTGAAGCGTGATTCACAGCGGTACAGAAGCGCGTAAATCACCGATTAGGCAAAGAGTTTGTCCAGATGCTGGCGGTAGTTTGCAAGATAAGCAGGGACGTCCGGTGCTTTTATTACATCATTGCAGATGAAGGTTGGCAGCGGGGATAGCCCGATAAACTGGTTCGCTTTGTGGAACGGCAGATAAACCCCGTCCACCCCGACACCGTGGAAGAACTGATCGGGATCGTCAAAGGCTTCCAGCGGCGCATTCCACGTCAGAGAGAGCATGTATTTCCGCCCCTGTAAAAGTCCACCTGAACCGTATTTCTTGCTGGCATCCGAACGGCTGCGGCCATCGCTGGCGTACAGTGAACCGTGACCGGCGGTAAACACGTCATCGATGTATTTCTTCAAGATCCACGGTGTATCCATCCACCAACCCGGCATCTGATAAATGATGGTATCGGCCCACAGGTAGTTCTGAATTTCCTGCTCAATATCATAGCCGTTGTCCACGACCGTCACGCGGACGTCGTGACCTTTATCACGCAGAAAACTGGCCGCGACATCGGTAAGGGTATGGTTCAATTCGCCTTTGGAATGGGCGAACGATTTGCCCGCGTTAATCAGCAATATGTTCTGCATAGGTCTGTTCTCGAATAGGTTATCAACGAAGAGGTTGGGCGTAGTCTAGGGGAGGGATCGGGGAAGAAAAATGGGCGGTCGTGCATAACACTGTTGACGGAATATCAACAATCGGGAACGGAAGGGTGTTTTATTGAAATAATGTAGTCTGAGGAAAAGGCAAGAGAATCCTCCCTTGCCTTGTTCAGATCGTGTGGCGTATCTATCGATATAAACGGGCTTTTCCCGTTGAGCCGAAGAGCGCCATTTTATAGCGAATCACCTCTTTTGCCGCCTTAATCGGTTCTGGGTAGATGGCATTAGGGTCCCACCAGGTTTCACGACTGAGGATTTCTCGCGCTTTCTGGAAATAGGCGAATTTCATGTCGCTGGAGATGTTGATTTTGCCCACGCCAAGCGTCACCGCTTCGGCAATTTCGGCGTCCGGGTTGGCGGAACCGCCATGCAGGACGAGCGGAATCGACACCCGCTGCGAAATATCCCGCAGGATATGCATTTGCAGCTCTGGCTTCAGGTCTTTGGGGTAAATACCGTGTGCCGTGCCGATAGCGACGGCTAACGTATCAACGCCCGTCCGGTTGACGAAATCTTCCGCCTGTTCGGGGTCGGTGTAGATCACTTTGCTGACGCCGCCTTCTATCGTGGTGCCAGTGTCACCAATCGTGCCTAATTCCCCCTCTACGGAAACGCCCACGGCATGTGCCAGTTTTACCACTTCAGTGGTGAGCGCCACATTCTCCTCATAGGGCAGCAGCGAACCGTCGATCATCACGGAGGTAAATCCGCACTGAATGGCTCGCAGAACGTGTGCGATCGAGGCGCCATGATCGAGGTGGATGACAAACGGCACCGGACTACGCAGCGTTCTTTCTCGCACATAGGCGAAGAACGCATCGGTAACGAATTCCAGCTCACTCGGATGAATAGAGATAATGGCGGGGGTATTCGTGGCTTCGGCTTCTTCTACTACGGCGCGGATAAAGCAGCTATCGGCCACGTTAAACGCGCCAATAGCGAAACGGTGTTCACGCGTGGGCTTAAGGATATCAGTCATTGAAATCAACATGATGTGTCTCTCCTGTGTCGGATAAAGGGCAAAGCATTCCTGTACCAGTGGAAAACCACTGATGCGAAAGTGGGTAAAGGACGAACGGTCAGGCTTTGTGGGCTGAACCTGACCAACCAAGATAATCGACGACCACGTCGCGGCAGGCGGATTCCATCGTCGCCAGCAGGTCGGACAGTTCCATCGTTGGGTGCTCATGCAGTGCCTGCTGCAACGCGGTTTTTCCTGCTTCAAAGACGGCCGCGCCGACATTGATTTTGGCGACGCCGTGACGGCTGACGCGGCGAATGTCGTCGGCCTTGGTGCCGCTGCCGCCATGTAATGCCAGTGGCACCGTTGATTCCTGATTCAGGGCTTCAAGACGCTCAAAATCAATCCGTGGCGTCACCCCGGCAGGGTAAATACCGTGGGCGGTGCCGACCGACACGGCAAGCAGGTCGATGCCGGTTTGGCGGATGAAAGGAATGACGTCTTCCACCTGCGTCATTTTCACCGTGGCATCCTCAATGTCGTAGACGGGCGCATCGGCGATATGCCCAAGCTCACCTTCCACGCAGACGCCTGCGGTCGCAGCGATGGTCACCACCTGCTGGGTGCGCTGGATGTTTTCCGCCAGCGGGTGGCTGGAGGCATCAATCATCAGTCCGGTAAAACCGGCGCGGAACGCCTGCCCAATCAGGCTGAATGCCGTACCGTGATCCAGACTGAGCGCCACAGGAACGGTGGCCTGCTCAGCTAGCGCCTTGACCAGCGGCAGCGCGAGATGCGGTGGAAAGTGTGCACTGTGTCCTTGGTACACATTCAGGATCAGCGGTGCACGCTGTTGCTCGGCGGCGGCAATAGCCGCACGAGCGGTCTCCAGGTTGAAACAGTTGATGGCGAGCACGGCATACTGCTGTTGATACGCGTCATCAATGAGGGTTTTCATGGCGGCATACATGGAGGCTCCTGTTATTCGAGAGTGAATTTAATGTCTTCGTCACGCACGCTGCTGTCGTCAACGTCGTCGAACTCTTCATCAGCCTGCGTGACGCGTTTCTTAATCAGCGACAGCATCACGCCACAGATGACCGTGCCGATACCGAGTGCCAGACAGAACATCAGCGGCTTGGTAAACAGCGGGACCACAAACATGCCGCCGTGTGGCACGGGGGCCTCCACACCCCAGACCATGATGAGTCCGCCCGCGATAGCGGAGGCGACGACGCAGCTGGCAACGACTCTGAACAAATCGCGCGCGGCAATCGGGATCACCCCTTCGGTAATCATGCAGATCCCCATCGGGAAGGCGGCTTTCAGCGCCTCTTTTTCAGCGCGGGTGTATTTGTAGCGGGTCAGCAGGAAGGACAGCGTGATGCCGAAGGGCGGAATCATTGAACCAACAAATTTGACGGCCTCCGGCCCGTAAATCCCATCGACCAGCATGCCGTCTGCGAAGAGAGACATTGTCTTGTTTACCGGTCCGCCGAAATCGAAGGTTGCCATCGCCCCCAAAATCGCCCCCATCAGGAATTTCGAGCCGCCCTGCATGGATTCCAGCAGATGAATCAGCGCTTTTTGCAGCCAGACGATGGGCTGGCCGATAAACGTCATCATCAGCAGCCCGGCGATAATGGTGCTGAGCAGCGGCAGGATCATGACGGGCATCAGCCCCTGCATCGAGGTGGGCAGCTTGATGTAGCGACGCAGCAGCAGCACGGTGTAGCCGACTAAAAAGCCGCCGAGAATACCGCCGATAAACCCGGTTTGAATCTGGCCGCAGATGAATCCCACAATCAGGCCGGGTGCGAAGCCGGGGCGGTCGGCAATGGAGTAAGCAATAGCGGCGCTGATGAGCGGAACAATTAGCCCCATCCCCCAACCGCCGATCTGATTAAGCATCCACGCAATACTGCCAGTTTGCTTGCCGACATCCGGGCCGCCGATAACCTGACCGAGGGCAATACAGATCCCGGCGGCGACAATCAGTGGGATCATCCAGGAAATACCGGTAAGAAGATGCCGTTTTATTTCCTGTCCAACGGTGATTTTTCTGGTGTTCATAATGATTACCCCGAAATGGATATATTCAGGCACCCGCTAAAGAACTAGCGACTTTTTCCAGAAACTTGATGGGAGATTTAATAACGACCTCCGTTTTTACCCGAACAATAGGCTTACCTTTAAACCGCTCTTCGCCTGTTATTTTGATATCGATAGCCAGAATAACGACATCGGCTGCGGCTATTTCATCAGGCGTTAATTCATTCTCTGTACCAATGGTGCCTTGGGTTTCCACTTTGATGGCGTAATTTAAGGCATTGGCGCCTTTAATGAGTTTCTCGCGTGCGATATAGGTATGCGCAATGCCTGCCGTGCAGGCGGCAACACAAACAATATTCATTTTGAGCCTCGTCTTATGTCGGAGTGACGGGAGCTGTTTCTGCATACTGACTAAACAGCCGAATAATTTTATGGGGATCGGATTCGTCCAGCAGTTGAGCAATCACCTCATCATCGGCCAGCGCACTGGCAACCTGAGACAGCAGGCGAATGTGTGTCGTGTTCTGATCTTCCAGACGCACGGCAAAAAGAATAATGCAGCGGACCTGACTGCCGTCCAGCGTTTCCCACGGAATATCCTGATGGGTGCGGCCAATCGCGAGCGTGGTCTGTTTTACGGCGGAGGATTTCCCATGAGGGATCGCAATATGGTTTTCAAAACCGGTCGATCCTTCCGCTTCGCGTAACCAGACATCGTGAATAAAATCCTGTTTATTAGTAATAGCGCCATCGGCATACAGCAGATCGGTTAATTCATTAATGGCTTCACCTTTATTGGTCGCAGACATCGTTAGCTTTACGCGATTAGCATTCAGTATTTTATTGATATCCATTGATCACACCTCATCTATAAATGTTAAAAGTAACGTTCGGCCAATAATCAGTGGGGGACGGCCTGATGTAGTTGACTCGCTATAACTTTTTCGGTAACGCGTTTAATGTCATCGTCATTAAAAAAGGCGGAAACATAGACGACAGGAATGTGTTGTTCTTCCAGATGAATCGTGGAAATAATCAGTTCAATATCTTCCTGTTGGCAAAATATCTGCATATTACTGGCCGAGATAACGCCAACAATAATCCAGTCAGGGAACGCGCGCAGAATACGGTTTTTCAACAGGTGTGACGTTCCTACGCCGCTGGAACACACCACCAGAATACGTTTATGGGCAATTTGGCGTTCCAGCGCGGCTTGAAAATGAATGGTCAGATAGCCGATTTCATCCTCAGCGACCGGTTTTAATTGGAACCGCTGACAGACTTCGCTTATTGCCTGCTGAGTCATTTCATAAATATCGATAAATTCGCTTTTAATATCGTCTAATAACGGATTGCGAATGTGTATTTGATACTTGAGTCGGTTAAGCAACGGCTTGATATGAATAAGCAACCCTTCCTGTAATAACTTATCCGTTCGCAGGTCGATATTGATTAAATCAGAAAATATCTGCGTCAATGCTCGCGTAATTTTACGTGATTAACCGTTAGAGAATTGATAGCGAAGCCGTTGGTTATCCGCACGTTCCTCCATCACGATGCCTGAGGAAATAATATATTGGTAAATAAACCAGACTTCATCAGAAGGTAGCGTGCTCTCGACGCGTTGTTCTATTTGGCTCACCATATTTTTAGCGATGGAGAATATGCGATTATCCACCTGCTGATGAACCGATTCTTCTGCCATCATTAACGCTTTTCCCTGCGCAATGCGATGCATCATAATTAAGGTATGCGTGAAAATATTGATGTAATAAGGTTCGCCGAGCGGATAAGAAAGCTGTCTTTCCATGCCCTGTAACAGCGATTCGACGAAGGACACGTCTGCTTCACCGAAATAGGTAATCAGCGCTTTATAGCTGCCGGGGTCGAGACGAGAGTGGTTAAGCGGGCCGGGTTCTTTATGGTGCATGACATCATTAATGAGCGAGGCCATTGCCTGACGTACCTGATTTTCACTGCCTTCAATGTGCGTGCCGCTCTGGCTGCGTACCAGCGTCAGCCCCAGTGGATGTAGCCAGCTTTCGATGATTTTCAGGTCGTTAACGATAGAGGCGCTGCTGATAAAATAGCGTTCTGACAGCTTGCTGATAGAGGTCTCATGGGGCGTGTCGCTTAACAGCTGCGAGGCAATTTTGACGCGACGTGCATTGTTGATCAGCGCATCGGTATCCCCGTCGTCCACAACAATTTGCTGTTCCAGCAATGTGAGGTGCCGTTCGTCATCCGTGGTTAACATGATTCCCGCACCGACCTTTTTGTCTGGATAAATATTCCAGACAGAAAGGAAGGCTTCGACAAATTGCATATCACGATAGACGGTTTTTTCCGACACATCGAGGTACTGTGCAATATCTTTAACCGTTACATATCCCTGGTGTTGTAACAGATATTTCAATAAACGGTTCTGGCGGGAGGTGAGTGGCTGCATCATATTACCCTCATTCGTATTTAGATTTTCTGATGCTTATCGAATTGATGATTTTTTCTAAATAATTCCCTGTTTTATTTTCTCTATTGGTTTATTTAAATAGGATGCTGTAGTGATTAATCTAGTCGCGATAGCCGATAGGGACAATACTAAATGCTGTCCGCTGAATAGGACAAAATTAAAACGTAGCGCGGAATGAATATTAATTGAGACCGCGATCACGTTATAGCGTGAGTTCAGTCAGGCATGATTATCGGCATAGTCATTATTTAATGCTGTGAAAATAACGATGTTGGCGTAATTAAACGTAATGCGGCGGGATAAGCGTGTCGAGGAAAATAAAAAGGCAAGAAAGTCGTGGTGTGCATTCTTGCCTGAGTGGTGGCGATGCCTGAATGAGGCATCGCCTTTTTTATTGAATCGTGAGTGATGCGGATTAGAAATCTACATTCACACCCAGTTGGAAGGAACGGCCAGGCTGCACGGAGAGTGCGCGGTCATACTGTCCCTGCCGATCGTTGGTTTCAATCTGGCGACTGCTGAGATAATCCCAATATTTACGGTCAGTCAGGTTATACACGCCACCGTTAACTTTCACATTCTTGCTGATGCGATAGTAGGCCGTCAGGTCAACCATGCCATAGCCGGGAATCCGCATATACTCTGTGTTAGACGTGGGGATCGCATTACCCGCATTGGTATAGCTTTCACGGCTGGTATCTTTCGCCTGTTTCCCTTTCTGGAAGGTGGAGGTCAGCGCGGCACCGTAGCGTTGGGAAGGATCGTCATAGGCGATACCTACCACGGCTTTCATCGGGGCAACGCTGTCGAGGTCGACATAGCGGTCGCCGAGGTAGCGGGATTGCGATTGGCCTTTAGTGTAGCCAAAGGCCAGCGTGGTGCTGAGCCCATCAACCGCCGGGAACCAGGTGCCTAGCTGTATTTTGCTGCTGACTTCGCCGCCGTAGATATAAGCCTTATCGCGGTTTTCTGCTTGGAATATCGTATGGATATTACTTGGCACATTGGTAAATTTATCGGGGTTAGCGCTACGACGGTAGCGGGTATTGGCGATAAAATTCTTATACGTGTTGTAGAACAGCGCGGTACGGAAGGTGACTCCCTCCGTCGCTTCACCTTTTAAGCCCCATTCGACGTTGTTGCTGGTTTCCGTTTTGAGGTCGCTATTACCGATAAAGGCATATTGGAACGGTCCGGCATAGTTGGCGTCAAGGTTGGTGCTGCCATAAAGCTGGCTGGCATCCGGGAACTGCGCGCCGCGACGGTACTGCAAATAGGTTGTCAGCGTCGGGGTGATGTCATAGAGGAAGCTTAGAGACGGCAGGACTTGCGTATCGCTGTTGGCTTTGCCGTACAGTCTGTTGACATCGGATTCACTGATGACACTGCCGTCACCACTCAGGCGAACCGTATTGGTCGGTTTGGTACGCTGATGAATGGCACGCACGGCAGGAACAACCGAGAAGGCGTGTCCCGCCAGATCCCACGTAACGGTATCCTGCACAAAGCCGCCAACGGTATAGCTGTTGCTATCGGCTTCCGGCTGCATGATGTTATTCGCACCCGTTTGGTTAGGCGATTGCCTGAACGGACGCTCCGTTTTGCTTTGGCTGGCGTTTAGACCCCAACTGAATTCGTGGCGATCCCAGTTTTTCACCATATGGGTATCAAAGCCGTAGGTGGTGACGTTGTAGTCAGAATAGACCCGGTGGCTATCTGCCGCCGCCATCCCGGTGGTTGCTGGTAGCCAGGTGTTGTCGTGTGATTCGCTGTTTTGGAAGTAAATGCGGCTATCAACCAAATCAACCAGCGTGTTGTTGACGGGCGTCCAGCGATCTTTCAGGCTGGCGGTCCAGCGGCGTGTCTCGCTGCTCTGTTGCGCCGTGCCGTAAATGGTGTTGTTGCCGCTTGGCAGACTACCCCAGTAGTCATAATGGGTATGATTGGTTTTATGGTAATAATCCAGCGTACCAGTGAGCTGATGTTCGTCGTTGGCCTGCCAAATACCGGACGCCAAAATGGCGTTAGAGTGCCAGTTGGCAGGGTAAGCGGCGATCTCGTCGCTGTTATTACGCGTTTGCTGGCCGTCGCGGCGGCTGAGCACGACAATGCCGCGCAGTTCGTCATCACCGCCTGCGGCGGTGATGCCATTATGCCAACCATGGTTGGCGGAATCGTAGTCACTCTGGAAACCAAAGTAGTCCTGCTTGCCCGCTTTCAGGTAATTATCGGCAGATTTTGGTCGAAAGGAGACGCTGCCTCCGAGTGCGTTGACAGTATTTTCTGCTGAAGTGACGCCTGACTCAATATCGACGCGGCTGTACAGGTAAGGATCGATATAGTCGCGCCCCATACCGAACGTATTGAATCCGGCACGGCTGGCGTAGCTACGGCCTGTGGCATTGGGCAGGGCGATACCATCGGTATCGATCGCCACACGGTTGCTTTCAATGCCGCGAATGTTGTAGCCCGTGTAACCGCCGCGGTCAAAGCCGCTTTTCCCTGTATTGCTGCCGCCGCTGGAACCTGTTGCGCTCACCAGAGGTTGATAACGCATGATGGTGCCAAAATTGTTGCCGCCTTCTTTTTGCATGTCTGCGGCTGTTAGCGTCGTACTTGAACCCGCTTTTTTCTCGATTTTCGGCGAGTTGACTACCATCACGTCGTCGGTCTGTCCCGTTTTTGCCGCCGAACTGTCTGGATTCTTCCCGCTGAGTGCGTTGTAGCCCGTGGTGCTATCCGCTGCCATGCTGTTCAGCGCGACGCCAGTCAAGATGCCGGTGAGAAGAATTTTATTTAAATTCTTGTTAATTAACATAATGATACTCTGCTATAAGGGTTGTTCTGGCCAGCGGCGTTGGGGAAACATGGCGTGCTGGTAGCTAACGTCTGCAAAGGAAATGCAAGACGTCGAATAACATTAATTATCATGTGGAAATGATAATTATTATCAATATGCTAAGCATTATCATTTGTTGTTGCAATGATGATGAATAATTCTTAATGAAACGGTATGTGTGTTATCAATACTGACGCGACGGTATATGCGTGATGTATCAATGAGGTGTAATGAAACTGCCGACGTATGAAACCGATCGCTACGAGCTGGACGATGGCGAAGCGCTTAACCGCGAGTACCCGGACTCATTCTGGATTCCAGACAACGCGGTGCGTGAATCATTAGCACCCGGCGATTTTGTTAAGTTGATCTTCCGTATGGAAAAAACCGCAGGCGCGGATGAGCTGGCGGTGGAAAGGATGTGGGTCAGAGTGACGAAAAAGCATCACGCGTTTTACGAAGGTGTTTTAGATAATGACCCGAAGGGAAGTGACTGCGTGCGGTGCGGCCAGCGTGTGATGTTTCAGGCTCGTCACGTGATTGGCATTTATGGAAAAGATGGCTAGCCGCGTTGCTATCCGTGCGCTGTTCTGATGGTTGATAGGGTATTTGTCGATGAAGATTGCTGCACTTAGGTCGAAGGCTCGGCGTAACACGCTGGAAGTAGAGCATATTCTTGCGGCGGCGAAAGCGCGCTTGCCGGGGTTACGCGATGAGCTTAATCGGCTATCCGCTGAGTTTAACTGGTCTCACTCACCGTACTTGCCCGACGGCACACACGTTGTTCCGTTAGCGAAATGGGCTGAAATTGCAGGCGCTTATGCTGAGGAAGGGATTGAAGCACTCGGCGTGTTGGCGGCTGAACCAGACAGTGCCGCGTATGTGATTGGCCTACTGGAAGAGCTTCGGTCTCATGCCGCAGTGGATGCGCTGATCGCTTTCTTTCCCGCAGTCATGCAGGCTCCTGAACAGGCACCCGACACGGCGTGGCGCCTTACCACGGCCTATAACTTACTCCTGAGCATCAAAGGCGGCGTTGTGGCGACCAATGAGCAGGCAACCGCCGTTCGCACTTTCCTGATGCGGCTGTTACCGCTGGCGACGACGGAACATCACACCTTACTGATATTCTGTGCGCTGCGTGGCGTGGGCGATGCTTCCTCTCTGGATCTGCTGGTAAACCAGAACGATCTGACTCCGCCCAATGACACGATAAGGATGAGCGCAATACGCGCTATCCGTCAGCGGTTGCGAAATACATGCTGACCTTTTTTAGCTGCCACCGCGAGATGACTAACGATGCCGATTGAAATACCCGAATCCGTTCTTCCGCTTTTTCTGGCGGCAGGCTGGCCGCGTGCTGAAGCACAATCAATTCCGCCGTTTGTGCCGGAGAATCACCCGGCCTTCGCTATCCTGCACGCGTTCAGTGGGCTGACGGTCGGGCAGTGCGGTGCAGGGGAAGCGTGTGCCAGCGGCGACATCGTTTTTGGCGGCAGCGAAGATTTGCAGGAAGATGAAACGCTGCTCGAGTGGCAAGGTATTCTGAACTCGACGTTGATTCTCGTTGGTGAAACCCATCATTCTCACGCTGCCTTGCTGATGGATAGCGCAGGTGCCTGCTACGGGATGAGCTTTATCCATGAGGCATTCTGGTTTGAAGGGGCGTCTTTTGGTGCCGCCGTTGAACGCATTCTGTTGGGCCGCAAGGGGCAACCGATGCTGCGACCTGATCAGTCGTCGATATCCGTATATGGCGAGACGATTACCGCCGATCATCCGAGTGTTCATCGCTACCGCTAGCCGCCTGCTCCGGTAGCCGTCGGATTCACATCAGTCATTATCGGCGTGGAGCCGCGACACGGTTCTCTGCGAGATTGTTCCCTGTGACATCACCTCATCAGATAAGGTACTATTCCCGCCAAACATACCGCCGCTATGGCGTGCCGGAAAGCGTAACCATCGCGCCGCGATGTGAGGGAAGTGAGATAAATGAGTGAAATGGCTCATGACGGCGCAGAAAGCCTTGCGCTGCGCACGTTTACCGAAAATGCATATCTGAATTATTCCATGTACGTCATCATGGACAGGGCATTGCCGTTCATTGGCGATGGCCTGAAACCTGTGCAGCGTCGCATTGTGTATGCGATGTCCGAGCTGGGACTGAATTCCAGCGCCAAATTTAAAAAATCCGCCCGTACCGTGGGTGACGTGCTGGGTAAATACCACCCGCACGGCGACAGCGCCTGTTATGAAGCGATGGTGCTGATGGCGCAGCCGTTCTCTTACCGCTATCCGCTGGTGGATGGTCAGGGAAACTGGGGGGCACCGGACGATCCGAAATCGTTCGCCGCCATGCGTTATACCGAATCGCGGTTGTCCAAATACGCGGAAGTGCTGCTGTCAGAGTTAGGGCAGGGCACGGTCGATTACACCCCGAATTTTGATGGCACGATGCAAGAGCCGAAGATGCTGCCTGCGCGTCTGCCTAATATTCTGCTGAACGGCACCACCGGGATCGCCGTCGGGATGGCAACGGATATTCCGCCGCACAACGTGCGTGAAGTCGCTGCGGCAGCCGTCATGCTGCTGGAAAACCCGAAGGCTTCGCTGGACGATTTGCTCCAGCATGTTCAGGGGCCAGATTTCCCGACGGAAGCCGAAATCATTACGCCACGCGATGAAGTGCGCAAACTCTACCAGAATGGCCGTGGTTCAGTGCGTATGCGTGCGGTCTGGAAGAAAGAAGACGGCGATGTCGTCATTACCGCACTGCCACATCAGGTTTCCGGCGCCAAAGTGCTGGAGCAGATCGCCAGCCAGATGCGTGCGAAGAAGCTGCCGATGGTGGAAGACCTGCGCGATGAATCCGATCACGAGAATCCAACTCGTTTGGTGCTGGTGCCACGCTCGAACCGTATCGATATGGACCAGGTGATGAACCACCTGTTCGCCACGACCGATCTGGAAAAGAGTTATCGCGTTAACATGAACATGATCGGTCTGGATGGTCGTCCTAGCGTGAAAGGGCTGGTCGAGATCCTGAGCGAATGGCTGGTCTTCCGTCGTGACACCGTGTGCCGCCGTCTGAACTACCGTCTGGAAAAAGTGCTCAAGCGCCTGCATATCCTTGAAGGCTTGCTGATTGCGTTCCTGAACATTGATGAAGTGATTCATATCATCCGCACGGAAGACGAGCCGAAGCCCGTTCTGATGCGCCAGTTCAGCCTGAGTGAAACACAGGCTGAAGCGATCCTGGAGCTGAAATTACGTCACTTGGCCAAGCTGGAAGAGATGAAAATCCGCGGTGAGCAGGATGATTTGGCAAAAGAGCGCGATCAGCTTCAAGCGCTGCTGGCATCCGATCGTAAGCTCAGCAATCTGATTAAGAAAGAGATTCAGGCGGATGCGCAAGCCTACGGTGACGATCGTCGTTCGCCGCTGCATGAGCGCAGTGAATCAAAAGCGATGAGCGAGCACGACTTTGTGCCGTCAGAACCCGTTACCATTGTGCTATCGGAAATGGGCTGGGTGCGCAGTGCCAAAGGACATGACATCGATCCTACTGGGCTGAGCTATAAAGCGGGCGACAGCTTCCGCGCCGTGGCGAAAGGCAAGAGCAATCAACCCGTGGTGTTTATTGACTCCACTGGCCGTAGCTACGCGCTGGACCCGATCACGCTGCCTTCTGCACGCGGTCAGGGCGAGCCGCTAACGGGCAAACTTACGCCGCCGCCGGGCGCGACGATTGAACAGGTGCTGATGGCCGCAGACGATCAGCCGTTGCTGATGGCGTCGGACGCGGGCTATGGATTTGTCTGTACCTTCAACGATCTGGTCGCACGTAACCGCGCAGGTAAAGCGATTATTACGCTGCCGGATAATGCGAAGGCGCTGACACCGATCGAGATCAAAGGCGACGATAACCTGCTGATGGCGATCACCGCCGCAGGCAGAATGCTGCTGTTCCCTGTCTCTGATTTGCCACAGTTGTCGAAAGGGAAGGGCAACAAGATTGTGTCCATCTCTTCTGCTGATTTTGCGGAAGGCAAAGACCGCCTGACCTGGCTGTATCTGCTGCCACCACAGGCTTCCGTCACGCTGTATTTCGGTAAGCGTAAGCTGTTGCTGCGTCCAAACGAGCTTCAGAAGTATCAGGGCGAGCGTGGACGGAAAGGTACGTTACTGCGTGGGCTGCAACGCATCGATCGGATTGAGGTGGATGCGCCGCCGCAGGCTGATACTGGCAGCAGCGAAGAATAACGCCTCCCTATTGTCATTGTGCATGTAGAAAGGCGGTGTTTACCGCCTTTCTTTGGTTTCCGGTTGCTATCCCGCAGCAAATTGAATCACCGTGTGTTTTCGCGCGGAATCGCTATACTAGCGGCGGCTGTTGGCTAATGAGGTTGCTATGTTATCCATTTTGCGTTTTTTTGTTGTTGTCATATTTTCGATCTTGATCTGTATTTTTGGCTTGTTTTACTGTCTGTTCAGCCCTCGAAATCCCCGTCATGTGGCAACTTTCGGTCGTCTTTTTGGCCGTTTGTCCGTCGTGTTTGGCCTGAAAGTAGAAATGCGGATACCGGAAGAAGCGGCGCATTATGGCAATTGCATCTATATCGCGAATCATCAGAATAATTACGATATGGTGACGGTTTCCAGCGCGGTTCAGCCTCGTACCGTTACCGTCGGTAAAAAAAGTCTGCTGTGGATTCCGTTCTTCGGACCGCTGTACTGGTTGACGGGTAATTTGCTGATTGATCGTGAAAATCGCGCCAAAGCGCATGGCACCATCGCTCAGGTCGTGAAGCATATTAAAGAGCGTAATACCTCTATCTGGATGTTCCCTGAAGGGACACGCAGCCGTGGACGTGGCTTGATGCCATTCAAGACCGGTGCCTTTCATGCCGCGATTAGCGCAGAAGTGCCGATTGTGCCGATTTGTGTTTCTACCACCAGCAATAAGGTGAAACTGAACCGCTGGAATAACGGCCTCGTTATCGTAGAAATGTTGCCACCGATTGATACCCGTGCGTACACCAAAGATCAGGTCCGTGAACTGGCGACACATTGCCATGATGTGATGGCGGCCAAGATTGCGGCGCTGGATGCGGAAGTGGCGGCGCGCGAAGCCGCAAATAAAAAATAACTTTCCCCTCGGGTTACGCGATTATTTCTTCCGATTGTCTATTCAAGAACGAATCGGAAGTTAAACTTTGCTTACGGTTAATGGATTTACGGAGTCATTATGTCACTCAGCCGACGTCAGTTTATTCAGGCATCGGGCCTTGCGTTATGTGCGGGTATGACGCCACTAGCAGCGAAAGCTAGTGGGAATCCCACCGCATTGCCGATACCGCCATTACTGGAGTCGCGCCGAGGCCAGCCTCTTTTTCTGACGATGCAGCGTGCTCATTGGGCATTTTCTGGCGATCGTAAGACGTCCATTTGGGGAATTAACGGCCGTTATTTAGGGCCGACGGTGCGAGTCTATGACGGCGATGACGTTAAGCTGATCTACAGCAACCGTCTGAATGAGCCTGTCGCGATGACGATTGGCGGGTTGCAGGTGCCAGGGCCGCTGATGGGTGGTGCTGCCCGCATTATTTCTCCAGGAACCGACTGGTCACCGGTATTGCCCGTTCGTCAGCCAGCGGCGACCTGCTGGTATCATGCGAATACGCCGAATCGCATGGCACCCCATATTTATAATGGATTGGCAGGGCTGTGGCTGGTGGAAGACAGCACCAGCAAATCTTTGCCGCTACCTAATCACTACGGTGTCGATGATTTCCCATTGATTATTCAGGATAAACGACTGGATAACTTTGGTGTCCCTCTCTACAACCCGCCTTCTAACGGTGGGTTCGTCGGTGACTCGCTGTTAGTTAATGGCGTGCAAAACCCCTTTGTTGAAGTTTCTCGCGGCTGGGTTCGCCTGAGATTGTTGAACGCGTCGAACTCCCGGCGTTACGTAATGCGGCTCAGTGATGGCCGAGCGATGCATGTGATCGCCAGCGATCAAGGGCTATTACCGGCACCAATGGCGGTGAACCAACTGTCGCTCGCGCCTGGAGAACGACGCGAAATACTGGTCGATATGTCGCAAGGCGAAGAGGTCACGCTGACGGCAGGTGAGTCGGCTGGGATTATGGATCGCCTGCGCGGCTTGTTCGAGCCTTCCAGCATCCTGATTTCTACCCAAATTGTTACGCTTAAACCGACGGGGCTGTTGCCATTAGTCACGGACAACCTGCCGATGCGTTTGCTGGCCGACAACATCATTGAAGGCAGCATCAGCCGCACGCGTGAGTTCCGTCTGGGTGACAGTCTGCCTGGTATCAACGGTGCGATGTGGGACATGACGCGTGCTGATGTGCAAACTCAGCTTGGCCGCTGTGAACGCTGGATTATCCACGCCGATACGCCGCAGGCATTCCATATTCAGGGCGTTAAGTTTCTGGTGCGCAGCGCGAATGGTCGCCCACCCGCGGTGGAAGACAGCGGCTGGAAAGATACGGTATGGGTGGATAACGATGTCGAACTGCTGGTGTATTTCATGCAGCCTTCCTCAATGGCGTTCCCTTTCCTCTATTACAGCCAGACGCTGGAATTGGCCGATCGCGGCTCGACGGGACAGCTTATCGTACAGACGGCGATGTGAGTTTCTATTCTGCCAACAATCCTTCGCCGTTACGGACGTAACGGCACTATCTCCCGCCCTCGTTTGTTTCTTAATGTGATCCACTTCTATTCAGACACAGCAAAATTAAAGATACGGACCTGTGCGGACGATACCTTATAGAGTGATGTCGCTCTGCACTAAGGGAATATTTCGGATACTGGGTTTAATGAGTCATAAAAATATTTTTTATTACAACAAATTCAGAATCAGAGTATTTCGTGGCGTCCTGGAATCAGGTTCACTTCTGTTTTAACTCATACGTAGCCAGAATGCTGCGTTATTGAAAAGGCCGTACTATGCGGGAATTACTGCTTTGGGTCAGGGATCAGCTTGCTGTGGCGTCGTCGGCACCCCGCTATATGCAGCTTGCGTCGTTGCTTGAATCAGAAATCGGCCGCCGGAAGACGTTATCAGGCCAGTTCTTACCTGCGGAAAGATTGATTGCGCAACAGTTGGGATTATCGAGAGTAACGGTTTCCCGATCTTTGTCGTTACTGGAAGAGAAGGGGCTGATTGTTCGCCAGCAGGGGGTTGGGACTCGCGTTGCCCAACGGCTTAATTATGCGTTGAGTACTGAAGACGAAGGGTTCACCGCACTGGTCCTGAAACAAGGCGGTGTTGCCGGCAGCCTCTGGCTGGAGAAGGTAATACAGGTTCCACCTGCTACTGTTGCTGCAAAAATGTCTCAGCCGGAAGAGGAAGCCGTCACCTACCTGCGACGCGTCCGGCTCAGCAATGGCGAACCTGTCTCGCTGGAAACGACCTGGATACCGCAAAAATTCCTACCCAACCCGGAAGCGCTTGAGCAGTCCCTCTATCAATATTGGGTGGCGCGTGGGATCACACCGGATAAAAAACGCTATCGTTTTAAAGCAATGTCCTGTGCAGAAGAGATTGCCGAACGCCTTGGTATCGTAGCGGGGGCACCCGTGCTGTATTGCCAACTGCATGTTTACAACGAACAGGGTGAACTGCTGGAATACAGCGAGGCACATTGCCGTAGCGATGTGTATGAGATTCAGTTTGCTGATTAAAGAAAAAATGCCAGCAGGGGGAATGCTGGCATCAAAGGCGGGTTAGTCGTTTCTCGGTTCGTCAGGATCTGAACCCAGGCGTTTTCCGCTGTCCAGCTTGGCAATTTCACCCAGCTCGTCTTTATCCAGACGGAAATCGAACACCTCGAAGTTTTCCTTGATACGTGCAGGTGTCACTGATTTAGGGATCACCACCAACCCGCTGTCCAGATGCCAGCGGATCACGATCTGTGCCGGTGTTTTCCCGTATTTCATCGCCAGTTTGCGGATAATCGGGTGATCAAAGACCCCTTCGCCACCCTGCGCCAGCGGGCTCCAGGATTCAGTCTGAATATGGTGTGTGGCATTCCAGGCGTGGAGCTGTTTTTGCTGAAGAAGCGGGTGCAGTTCGACCTGATCGATGACAGGCAAGACGCCCGTTTCTTCTTTTAACCGCTGTAAGTGGTGGATATGGAAATTACTGACGCCGATACTTTTCGCCAGACCTTGTTCCTGAAGCTTGATGAGCCCGCGCCAGGCATCTACAAAGGTATTCTGTTGCGGTAATGGCCAGTGAATCAGGTAGAGATCGACGTAGTCTAACCGAAGCTTCCGCAGACTCTCTTCCAGCGCCTGTTGGGGATCGGTGTGATCGCCATTCCAGAGTTTGGTGGTGATGAACACCTCTTCACGCGGTAGATTTGCGGAACTCAGCGCCTGACCGACCGCTTCCTCGTTCTTATAAATCGCGGCGGTATCGATCGCTCGATAACCGATGGACAAGGCTTCAGTCACGGCGATCACCGTGTCCTCACTGCTTGCTCGCCAGACCCCAAGGCCCAACTGGGGCATGATATTGCCGTCCGCCAGCTTAACTTTCGGTTGCGTCATCTCATTCTCCTTTTATATCCGTTAATCCATAAACGTATCATAGGGTTAACTGGATGGGCGACCTGTTCATATCACGGACATAGCGGAACGTGATCCCTAGCAGGAACAGGCATATGATTTCATTCTAGTAGAAAAATGCATCAGTTATACGTTGCCTGATGATAAAGGGAGCCGATTGACTTAATGCCGATCGTTTAAGCATCGAGATACACGGGGCGACCACAGGGGTGAGGCGTCCCTGCGGGAACCTCCCCTTGTGTTTCCCCTGATAACGGGCTTAAGTGACCAATATTAGCCGAGCGGCTCCCTTTAACAGACACAGCATTGAGGGTATATACTCGTCATACTTCAAGTTGCATGTGCGTTGGCTGCGTTCACTCACCCGAATCACTTACTTGAGTAAGCTCATCGGGATTCCCTCGCTTGCCGCCTTCCTGAAACTTGAATTATTTAGAGTATCGATATGGTTAAACGATAGCGTTTTCTCCTGTCACTCGAAGGATTGGGATTAGAGGGGCTTAACGCGCTGCCTCATAAATCTTCTGGCTTTCTTCCAGCGTGATGTCACGATGCTCGCCTAGGGCAGTCAGGCCGTGCTCGCTGAGTTTGGCGACCAGCGTTGGAATGGCGCTGCCATCCAACTGATAGTCCGACATGCGGGTCGGCACGCCCATTTTCTCGAAGAAGTCACGTGTGGCGGCAATCGCGCCGTCGATGCGCTGATCTTCGCTACCGTCACGCAGGTTCCAGACGCGCTCGGCGTATTGCAGCAGTTTGTCGCGCTTCTGGGCTTTTCTTGCCGTCAGCATGGCGGGGAGGACGATAGCCAGCGTCTGGGCATGGTCAAGACCGTGCAGCGCCGTTAATTCGTGTCCCA
This sequence comes from Pectobacterium polonicum, assembly GCF_005497185.1. Lineage (GTDB taxonomy): Bacteria > Pseudomonadota > Gammaproteobacteria > Enterobacterales > Enterobacteriaceae > Pectobacterium > Pectobacterium polonicum. The sequence goes on from NZ_RJTN01000006.1 coordinate 119,736, forward strand.
GCATGTGGGTTGACCAGTCCTGCGGCACGCCTGCGCCAATCAGGCCGTTCAACGCCATGGTGGCGCTCCACATCACATTGGCTCTGACCTTGTAGTTTTCCGGTTCAGCCAGCGCGCGCGGACCTTCTTCAACCAGCGTCAGCAGCAACCCTTCCGCAAAACGATCCTGTACTTTGGCATCGACGGAATACGTCAGGTACTGCTCAACGGTGTGAACGAAGGCATCGACCACACCGTTCGCGATCTGGCGAGCGGGCAGGGTGTAGGTCACAACCGGGTCGAGCACCGCAAAAAGCGGCTGCGTGTGGCGTGAGCGGAAAGCGAGCTTATCGTTGGTTGATTTACGGGTGATGACCGCGCCGTTGTTGGATTCAGAACCGGTCGCAGGCAGGGTGAGCACGGCTGCCAGTGCGACGCCGCGATCGATTTCCGCGCCACCCGTTTGCAGAATATGCCACGGGTCTTGCGCCGCCTGATAGTCTGCGGCAGCCGCGATAAATTTCGTGCCATCGACGACAGAACCTCCGCCAACCGCCAGCAGGAAATCAATCTTCTCTGCACGAACGACCTCGACGGCTTTCATCAGCGTTTCATAAGTCGGGTTCGGTTCAATGCCGGAAAATTCGCGTACGTTGCGGCCTTCTAAGGCGCGATAGACCTGATCCAGCACGCCGTTGTGCTTCACGCTGCCGCCGCCGTAGGTGATGAGGATGCGAGCATCGGCAGGAATCTCTTTGCCTAATTCAGCAATCTGGCCTTCGCCAAACAGAATCTTGGTCGGGGTGTGGAGTGTGAAATTTAGCATAGGTTATTTCTCCAGTTTAAAGCCCTGTTGAAGGATTGCGGGTAAGACTTTCGGGAAGTAGATGTGTTGGTAGTAGCTGGCGGTGTTATCCCCCCAGTTATCGCCGTCTGCGCGGCCGGTTTGCTGCCAGTGTGTCACCAGCGTTTGGTTATATTGCTCAATCGCCGCAGGCAGAACGTCCTGATGATAGCTTTCATCATGGCGGAATGAATTCAGTGGCAGGCGCGGCTTCTGATGCGCCGGGGTGTCCACATAGCCGATAGCGACGCCTGCAACAGGGAACGTCAGTTCAGGAAGCTCCAGAAAGTCGATCATTGCCTGTGGTTCGCGACGAATACCGCCAATCGGGACGATACCCAGCCCAAATGAGCGGGCGGCGGCCATCAGCGTGCCAAGCGCGATGCCGACATCGGTTGTACCTGCGATCAGGCTTTCTATACTTTCATGCGCGTGTTGCTGCTTTCCGCTCATGGCAATCCCGACCTGCGTTTTGTGCATATCTAGCACTACGGTAATAAATACGGGAGCTTTGGCAATCCACGACTGGCCGCCAGCCAATTCGGCAATGCGTGCTTTGCGTTTCGGGTCGCGGGTGACGATGAGCGAGACCTGCTGAGAGTTTACGGATGTCGGTGCCAGATGGGCAGACTGAATAATGGCATCCAGCACGTCATCGGGAATCGCTTCATCAAGGTAGCTACGTTCACTGCGGTGTGAGGTGAACAGCTCAATCATTTTATTCATGTCTTTTCCCGTGGGATGAGGGGATGGCGGTATGCTCAATATTGTCATCAACCCACGTAAGACGTTCAATGCACATTTCTGTTTGGTTATTGCCTATTTCTCCAGAATGCAGGAGAAAAGGGTGATAATAATTCGCAGGTATGTCATTTTGTTTCTTCTGTCAGGAGAGAGGCTTCGGGCAGGAAAAAATAACGGTAGTGAGATAACACTATGTTGATTGAAGACCAAGGCGTGTTGACGAAAGGCCAATGCGATCGGCTTGTTCAGCAACCCACCGCGCGGCAACGCATCGTGCAACAGGCCATACGCTGTTCAGCCAAAAGCTGGGCCACGCCTTCTCTCGTGCCCCAGGTCAGAATTCTGTATACGGAACAGCATCATCCGCGTGTGCCGGTGATGTATGAACCGACGATTGTCATCATTTTTCAGGGGAAAAAGATTGGCTATCTGGGCGGAAAAACCTTCCAGTATGACCCGGAAAATTACCTGTTGATGACCGTGCCGCTGCCGTTCGAATGTGAAACGATAGCCAGCGTTGAGAACCCGCTGGTGGGGATGGCGATCCGCATCGATATCCAAATGCTTCAGGATTTGCTGATCGACATCGGTGATGATGACAGCGCGATCCGCCCCTGTTCCTGCACGTGTGGAGTGAATAGCGCACCGCTGACCGATGAGATTCTGTGTGCCGTTGAGCGACTGCTGGATGTGATGAATAACCCGCGTGATGCTCGTGTTCTGGGCCCGACGATTGTGCGCGAGATTATCTACCATATGCTCTGTGGCGAAAGTGGTTCGGCATTGCAGGCGTTGGTGAATCGGCACACGCACTTCAGCCAGATCACTAAAGCGCTGCGACGCATTGAGAATCACTACGCCGATAGTCTGAGTGTGGAACAGCTGGCCGCCGAGGTGAACATGAGCGTCTCTGCGTTTCATCATAACTTCAAGGCGGTCACCAACACATCGCCGTTGCAATACCTGAAATCCTACCGCTTGCATAAAGCGCGGGTGATGATGCTCAACGATGGCCTGAGAGCGGGCGTTGCAGCCGCTCGCGTCGGGTATGAGAGTGCGTCGCAGTTTAGCCGGGAATTTAAACGCTACTTTGGCGCGACGCCGGGTGATGAAGTGGCAAGATTAAAGGCCAGTAATATGGTGGTTGAGGAAAGCTGAATACAGCAATAAATCGCACGGTTGCCCGATTAGGCGACTGTGCGCTTTTTACGCCATACTACAACAGCCATGCCGATCAGGCCGCTGACCAGTAAAATAATCGGCAGCAGGATCAGCGCGGTCATCACCTGATCCTCATAGCGTTTGACCAGCGGAATGTGGCTGAGCGCATAGCCGAGCGTGACAATCCCCCCGACCCACAGCAGCCCGCTGAGCCAGTTGAAAATTTGAAAACGCGTATTGTTTAACCCAGAAATCCCCGCCATTGTTGGCAGCAGCGTGCGAATGAAGGCTAAAAAACGGCCAACCAGCAGCGCCATCAGGCCGTGACGGTGGAATAGATGATGAGCACGCTGGTGATAATGCGCAGGGAGCTGTAACAGCCAGCCTTTTACCAATCGGGTATCGCTCAGCCAGCGCCCTTGAAGATAGCTGAGCCAGCAGCCCAGACTGGCGGCGATGGTAAGCAGAATCATCGTGGGGAAAAAGCTCATCACGCCTTTGGCAATCATGGCTCCGGTGAGCAGCAGCAGGCTATCACCGGGCAGAAAAGAGGCAGGTAGCAGGCCGTTCTCCAGAAACAGCGTCGTGAACAGGATGCCGTAAATCACCCAAATGACGTGGGGATCGGCCAATGCACTAAAATCCTGCTGCCAGAGCGCCTGAATAATGTCGTGAACCACACTCATATTACTTCCCGCCAGTGACGATATTCACTATCTCTCAGGCTGCGGCGTGGAACGCTGGGTTACCTGAAATCTACTGTCTATCAAGCCCTAATGGGCAAAATGCCTTGCCGCATGATGAGAAGGCGGCAGGGCTTAATGCTTAATTTTGGTTAAGGTAACGCGGTTTTTGGTAAGCGTTGACTCATGATTATCATAACGCATTACCCACCGCGCCGCAGGGGAAATCAAGATGCGGCGGTTTTATGGCCGTCACACTTTCTATATTTTATTTCCTGCCTAATTTCTTTTCCTGTCGTTTGGCAGCGGTGAGCTTGCTGATGCCTTGCCAGACTAAGCTTTCAGTCTGCTGAAACCGGCGGCCAGATCGTCGATCAGATCGTCACTGTCTTCAAGTCCAATATGTAACCGAATAAGTGTGCCGGTAAAATCCACACCGCCAACAGGGCGGATGGCGGCCAGATCTTCCGGCTGATTCGCCAGAATCAGCGATTCAAAGCCGCCCCAGGAGTACGCCATGCTGAAGTGCTCAAAATGGTCCAGATAGTGCGCCAACGCTTCTTTGCTCAATTTCTCTTTCAGCACAAAAGAGAACAAGCCGTTGCAGCCCTTAAAGTCGCGTACGTAGAATTCATGCCCTTTGCACTCTGGTAAGGCAGGGTGGTTAACCACCGCAACTTCGGGTTGCTCCGCCAGCCACTTGGCAATGCGGATGCTGCTTTCCTGATGCTGTTTGAGTCTAACGCCCAATGTGCGCAAGCCACGGCTGGCGACATAGGCGGTATCGGCATCGACCATTTGTCCCATCAGGTAGGAGTGTTCACGCAGTTGCGCCCAGCAGCGTTCGTTAGCGACCGCCGTGCCTATCATGGCATCGGAATGGCCGACGATATATTTGGTCGCGGACTGAATGGAGATATCAATATCAAAGTCGAATGCCCTGAATAAAATGCCTGCTGCCCAGGTGTTATCAATCATGACAATAATGTCGGGATTGATGCGGCGCACGGCTTGTACGATGGCGGGTACATCGTGTACTTCCATCGTGATGGAGCCGGGCGATTCGAGAAAGACGACTTTGGTATTAGGCTGGATCAGTTCGGCAATACCGGCACCGATAAGTGGATCGAAATAGGTGGTGCTGACGTTCAGCTTGCTGAGGACTTTATTACAGAAATCCTGCGTGGGTTCATAGGCTGAACTGGTCACCAGCACATGATCGCCTGCTGAGACGAAAGAGAGAATCGCGTTAGAGATAGCCGCTGCACCGCACGGGTACAACACACAGCCTGCGCCGCCTTCCAGTTCCACCATCGCTTCCTGAAGCGAGAAATGGGTCAGCGTGCCACGGCGGCCATAGAACAGCGCACCCTTAGCGCGGTTAATCGTGGCGTGTTTTTTGTCCTGTACGGTATCGAATACCAAAGAGGACGCACGCTGAATAACGGGGTTGACGGAGCCGTGGGTGAATTTCTTGCTGCGTCCTGCGGCGACTAATGCTGTTGCCGTTTTTTTGCTTGTCATAACCACTATCACCTTTTCTGTTCAGTTCTGCCGGATGACTCACTACGCCGACTATTCCCGACAGTGAACGGTGGGGAATCGCGGGGGCATGATTGGATTTATAAGCGCTCGATTGATGAGGTCTACGTTATCACGGCTTGGGCAGCGTGTGGGCGGGTTTTGCTATTGTTGAAAATATTTCTCTTTTGGAATTAAGCAGGGAAAGCCTGATGGATATGCGTTCAGAAGGTTGGAGATGTGAGTTGCTTTTATGCGCGGTAAATATCGGGAATGCCCCGCAAGCACCGTGACTAAACCGGGCTTCCGGGGCCGATTACTCCATTACACGTTTTCGGTTTATTTCCCTGACCAGTTGCCGTGCAGGGACATCCGTAGACGGAAAGGGACTTTTACTCTTGCGACCGGCCCTTGAGTCCATTGAGCGGTATCGAGGATGATCAAATCCGATGTGCGTTTTCTCAGGTCGTTCATGATGCAGACGACCCATCCGTCGCCTTCCGCCGCCTGTGCATGGCGCGGAATGAAGATCGGTTCCTGAAAACATTGCGCATCGCCCGGATACCACATTTCATTTTCCCCTGTGGCCACATTGATGCGGGCCAACTGGTTGAAAAACTGGAATGGTGGAGCCCCGAGCGTCGTGGTATCAAACGGCAACTGCGGATCGTAAGCCAGCGTGAAACCGTAATGATAAGGTTTGCCGCTGTAGCGCTCATCGCATCGTGGAAATTCGCATGGGAAAGGTGTGCGGGTCAGCAATTGCGGAGTGACAGTCGTATCGTCTGCGTTTAGATCAAAGGTCCAGCGCATCAGCGCCGCTTTCAGCGCTTCCGGCGGCGGGACATAACCGCCTTCCTCTGGGAAAAAGTAGAAGACGTTACCGTTGGTTACGGGCATATCGACGAAAATTTTGCTGCCGTCTTCATAAGCGTTAAGCGTATGCCCCTGAAAGCCGTTTGCCGGGCCGTAAAACCAGCGTACATCATCGGCGGAACCGTCCCGCGGCACGATACCGAACAGCTGCGGCAGGTCCGGCTGCCATTGGAAGTGTTGGCCGCCGCTTTTCATGCGATCAAGATCGGCAGTCAGCGGAATGATGGGGAAAACGACGTAATTCTGCGTGACGGCAAAGTCGTGGATCATGGCAGCATAGGGAGCCTGAAACCAGATCTCTCGCACCAGTTTGCCTTCGGCACTGATTTCAAAATAGGCAATATCAGGCGTTGCTTCGCCTTTTGCTTCATAGGCGAAGCAAAGCAGAGCGCCTGTATCCGGGTCCACTTTCGGGTGGGCAGTGAAGGTTGCCGACGTGATTTGCCCGTGAAAATCCCATTCACCCAGCGTTTCCAGCGTCTCCAGATCCATTGCCCACGGTAAGGCATCTTCCTTCATTGCCAGCAGGACGCCATTATGTTCGATCACCGTCGTGTTGGCGGTGGTGTTGTTGTCGGCTGCCAGCGGATCGTTGGTATAAACGTTACGGTAAGTACCGTTTAAGGAGCGATGCTCACGTCGCTGTGCTTTGAGGCGTTCGGTTTCAACATAGCGCCGTTGCAGGCTGACTCTGCCATTCTCAAAGCGGAAAGCACTGACGATACCGTCGCCGTTGAAGAAAATATCTTTGCCCAGCATCGGCGGGTAGTGAGGATCGGGGGCGACCTGATAAAAGGTGCCTTTGATCGCTTCCGGAAGCGTCCCTTCGACTTCGAGATCGACGACGCTGACTTCAACACGACTGGGTTGATAAAGTCCGGTGAATTCGGGGATGTTTGGGAATTGCAGGCTCATACAGGTGCTCTCCATTATTATGGTTTGTCTAAGAATCAGTACCTCGCCTGCGCCAGAATCGTTGAGTTCGGTGCGGGCGATACAGCGTGTAATACCTTTCATCGTGCAGTCTGTAGAAAAGCGATGCGATGAATCGCTGTTCCGAGAAGGTGGTATCTCATAATTCAATAACTGAACGATGTAGTACAATTAATCATGGTCTGGACCAAAGATCAATATTTCCTGTACTATATCGTTCACAAAAAATGCGGAAGAGTAGAAACATGCGTAAAAAAACAGAAGCTAGGCGTTTGCAATTCGTGATGGCGGCTGGAAAATTATTTCTGGATCATGGGTTTGCTGCGGTGACGATGGAATCTATTGCGGCGGAGGCGACCAGCTCTAAAGTGACGCTGTATAACTACTTTTCCTCCAAAGAAGCGCTGTTTGAAGCCTATATTCTCGAAGCGGGCAAGGGAATGGTGGAGCGACTGCTGGATTCGTCGACGAAGGGTCAGACGCGTGACGAAACGCTGCATCACCTGGGACGATCCTACCTGGAACTGGTGACGAAACCCGATATTGTGGCGTTAAACCGTCTGACGATCGGCGAAGCCGGGCGTTTCCCTGAATTATCGCGCCTGTTTTATGCGCTGGGTCCAAAGAGAACACTTTCCAGTATTGACGAAGTCATGAGCCAACTGATGGAAAAAGGATGGATACGTCAGGCTGAAGTACGTAAGGTCTCCCTGCACTTTAAAGCGCTGTGTGAGGCGGAAATGGTGGAAAGGATATTGTGGGGTCTCGAACCGGTTGAGGTTGAACCTGACGCGCTGGAAGCCGCTGCGCTATCTGGCGTGGAAGCATTTATTCAGCTGTATGGTAAGGAATAGGATAAGGGAGGCACCATAGAATTGCCGGAATCCTATGGTGTTTATTGCCTGTCGTTTCCCCCGTCTAACAGACGAGGGGGGTTACACAACGCATTGATCGCAAACCTATATTTACGGATTAATGATCATCACTGAGCGTTAACCCGTATGAACGCCAAAGAATTTGGGCAGCCAGAGTGAGATGGCCGGAATATAGGTGACCAGCATCAGCACAAAGAAAAGTCCGCAGTAGAAGGGCAGCATCGCTTTAACGACCTGCTCTATCTTCTGCTTACTCACCGCACTGGCGACGAAAAGTACCGACCCTACTGGCGGTGTGATCAGGCCGATCCCGAGGTTCACCAGCATGATCATACCGAAATGCACCGGATCGATACCGAGCGATTGGGCCACAGGCAGCAGAACGGGCGTCAGGATCAGGATCAGCGGTGCCATGTCCATCAGCGTACCGACCAGCAGCAGCATGATGTTAATCCACATCAGGATGACGTACTTGTTATCCGAAATGGAAGTGAAAAACTCGGTAATGCGTGCGGGTAACTGCATATAGGTCATGATGGCACCGAATGCGGCAGCGAAACCGATCAGGATCATGACGATCGTGACGGTTTTTACCGTGCGGTACATCAGCTTGGGCAGTTCTGACCACTTATAATCTTTATAGATAAACATGGTCACGAAAAAGGACCACAGGCAGGCGATGGCCGCAGACTCGGTTGCGGTAAAAATGCCGGACAGAATTCCCCCCATGATGATGACAACGGTCATCAATCCCCACAGGGTATCGACAAAGATTTTCAGCGCCTGACGGAACGGTACGCGTTCGCCTTTCGGGTAGCCTCGTCGATGTGCGAAACCGACGCACATCACCATCAGGGTGAGGCTGAGCAGCAGACCGGGCAAGATTCCCGCGATGAACAGCGAGGCAATCGAAACCGTGCCGCCGGTTGCCAGCGAGTAGATGACAGAGTTGTGGCTCGGTGGTGTCAGAATCGCCTGTACGGAACCGCTGGCAGTGACGGCGGCAGAGAAGTCGCGTGGGTAGCCCTTCTTCTCCATTTCTGGGATCATCACTGAACCGATTGATGCCGTGTCTGCCACCGAAGAGCCGGATATTGCACCGAAAAATGTCGATGCGACGATGTTAACGAGTGATAAGCCGCCGCGAATAAAGCCGACAAAAATATACGCGAAGCTGACCAGCCTGCGGGCGATGCCGCCTTCGGCCATAATGGCTCCAGCCAGAATAAAGAAGGGGATTGCTAATAGCGAAAATTTGTTCACGCCGTTGGTAATCTGAATCATGACTGCCTCAAGCGGCAGATCGATCCAGAAAGCGCCAACAATCGCGCTCAACCCTACCGCGTAAGCGACAGGAACGCCGACCGCCAGCAGCACGGCCAGCGTGGCAACAAGAATAAATGCATCCATGGTATTGGCTCCGAATTAAGAACTGCCAAGCATGACCACAGGGCGTTTATCCTGCGGGCCGAAAAACATTTTTTCGATGATGAAGAGCACGGTGATGAACGAGCCGATAGGCAGCGGCAAATAACTTTCACCCGCGGTTAATAATGGAAATTCTGCGACGGGCTGTTCCCATAATTCCATACAAAGCACGGTGCTGTAATAGAGAATAAACAGGCTAATTAAGAGCATCAGGAGATTCGACAGGTGAACGCAAATCTTCTTACCGGATTCTGGCAATCTGTCGGTAAACATGCTGACGGCAATATGTGAGCTAGAACGGTAACTGACGGCTGCACCGACAAAAGTAAACGTCACCATACAAATAATCGAAATGGGTTCTGGCCAGGATAATGCTGAATTTAAAACATAACGTGCGAATATGCCGATAGGAATTATTAGCGTCATAATTAATAACGCCAGACCAGAAACCCACATGGCAATACGATAAAGTACATCCATAGTTGAGAGATAAGACTGTGCCATTGTGTCACCTATATTCACTCCGCTGAGTGATAAGCGAAGGGGAATCAATCTTGCTGATTGTTAATATCAGGCCATTAATGGTGGCGGATAAATATTATGAAGCTGCTGACAAATCCGTAGCGCGGTGATAATGGATAGCGCTTCCATTATCACCGTTTTCATTTCGCAAGTCGGTTCGTCAATAGTCTGCTATTTATCTGCTGGAATGTGGTCTTGATTATTGGGTGTCGGCGACGGCTTTAATCAGATCCTGGTATTTGGCACCAAACTGATCGCGTACAGGCTGCGTGGCTTTGAAATAGTACTCGGTATCAATGTCATGGAATTGAACGCCCCCGGCCTTCATTTTATCCAGAGATTGCTGAGTATATTCATTCCACAGCACGCGCTGTTCCTGCTGCGCTTCTTTCGCCAGCTTCAGGATAAGATCCTGATCTTCTTTGGAAAGCTTGTCCCATTTTGTTTTGGAGTACAGGAAAAGCTCAGGAATAATAAAGTGGCGGCTCCAGGTGAAATTCTTGGCAACAGGCATGTAGTTATGCGCAACATAGGTTGGCGGATTATTCTCGGTGCCGTCAATCACGCCGGTTTGCATACCGCTGAAGACTTCACTGGTGCCCATGGCGATGGCGTTGGCGCCCATGGCTTTCAGCGTTGCGAGAGCGACCTGACTGGTTTGAACGCGAATCTTCATACCTTTGAGGTCTTCTGGTTTTGCCACCGGCTGCTTGGTGATTAAATTACGCGTTCCCGCGTCCATCCAACCTAGGAAAACCAATTTTGATTTACTGCTCTGGGTAATCTTGTCACCAATTTCCTGCCCGATTTTTCCATCCAGGACTTTATGCAGATGATCTTCATCACGGAAAATATAGGGCAGCGTAAAGACTTCTATTTCCGGCAAAATAGCGGCAACGGGCGTCATTGATACACGAATAATATCAATTGCACCGAGCTGCGCCTGCTCAATCATTTGTTTTTCATCACCTAATACGCCGCCAGGGAAGGTTTTAATTTCCAGTCTGCCATTTGTGGCAGCTTTTAATTTTTCTCCCATTTTCTGTACGGCGACGACATTCGGGTATCCTTCAGGGTGAACATCGGAGGCTTTAATTTGTTGCGCCTGAATCGCTTGGCTCATCAGGAGTACAGTAGAACTCAGACAAACGCCGATCAATGTTTTCGACAGCTTCATTGAATTATCTCCAGAGGTAGGGTGACATTATCGATAATCAAATGGTGATTGAAAAAATAAACCCATGAAAAAATAGAATAACTTATGGTGGTACAGTGGTGAGACGACGGCATCCTTGTATGGGATATTATCGTGGTGCGCGTCGGTATTCTCTATGAGTTAAGCTAACCTATTATACAACTTCGTAGAATGACTCGTGTCACAAAAGAAAAAGCTAATATGAAATGCTGTTTTATCGGGGTTTTATTCCTTTTTTCTCACTCTGAATATGCGTAACATAGTGTTTTTATTTATCTTATTGTGTATTTGTGTTTCTATTCATTTCATTTAACTTATCGCCAGCCACCATGAAATGGTGTGATAACTTAATGTCGATCACAAAAACCTAACGGTACGACGCTGCGTTTTAGGCGAGTGTCTGTGGTTCTCTCCTGTCAGATAGATTCCTGAATACGATTCTTGATGGTTTTTATGCATTTCCCGTCGATATACAGGTAATACCCCCAAAAACCCTGTCAGAACGCAAGAAAAAGTGTGTTATCTGACGTAAATAATAATGAGAACGACTATCAATTCGTTCAGGGTTTGGTATCATTTCAGGCTGCGTTATTGCGGCATTCATACCTGCGGGTATGTGCGCGTTATTGTACAGAACGAATGGTGGAGGCACAGCGTGAAGACGGCTGTCAGTAATACAACTCAACAGGTGTTATCAACCTGGCAAAAAAAACGTGGTGCGTTCAGCGCATTTTCCCGTAGCGTGCTGGTTATCCTGCTGTGTACGGCGGGACTAAGTGGAAATGCGTTTGCAGCGCCGGCAACGACGCCGTTATCGACAGAGAATGCAGCGCCAGCCGCTCAGCCTGCTGCTGCACCCACTTCTGCCCCCGTGACAACCGATGCACCAGCATCCGCGCTCACGCTTCCGGCCAGTGCAGCGCCAGGTACGAATAACCTGATGAAGACTGATTTGTCCGTCTGGGGCATGTATCAGCATGCTGATGCCGTGGTGAAAACGGTGATGATCGGCTTGCTGTTGGCTTCTGTGATTACCTGGGCGATTTTCTTCAGTAAAAGCGTTGAAATGTCTGGCGCGAAACGTCGCCTGCGCCGTGAGTATCTGGCCTTGGAACAGGCGAAAACGCTGGACGATGCGCTGGAAACGGCGGAAGCGTTCAAGCCGGGCAGCGTAGCGCAGCAACTATTGGTGGATGCGCAGAACGAACTGGAACTCTCTGCACGTTCGGATGACAACAACGGGATTAAAGAGCGCACCGCGTTTCGTCTGGAGCGTCGCGTCGCGGCGACCGGGCGTCACATGGGGCGTGGCAATGGCTATCTGGCAACGGTCGGTGCGGTTGCGCCGTTCGTAGGGCTGTTTGGTACAGTATGGGGCATCATGAACAGCTTCATCGGTATTGCACAGACGCAAACTACTAACCTGGCGGTGGTTGCACCTGGGATTGCAGAAGCTCTGCTGGCGACGGCGATTGGTCTGGTTGCTGCGATTCCTGCGGTGGTTATCTACAACGTCTTCGCACGTTCGATTGCTGGTTACAAAGCGACGGTTGGCGATGTGGCGGCGCAAGTGTTGCTGTTGCAAAGCCGCGATCTTGACGTTGCCGCCAGCAACGATAACCGGGCGTCTTCAGCAGCGCATAAACTGCGGGTGGGTTAAGTCATGGCGATGCATTTGAAGGAGGACGTGGGTGATGACGGTGAAATGCATGACATCAACGTCACGCCGTTCATTGACGTCATGCTGGTTCTGCTGATCATCTTCATGGTGGCGGCACCGCTGGCAACGGTGGACATTCGTGTCGATCTGCCTGCATCATCAGCAGTACCGCAGCCGCGTCCAGAGAAGCCACTTTATCTGACGGTAAAAGCAGATAAGCAAATGTTTCTGGGGGAAGAGGCGATTAACGAGCAGTCTCTGGCTCAGGTGTTGGATGCGAAAACCAGCGCCAACAAAGAAACAACTATCTTCTTTCAGGCGGATAAAAGCGTTGATTATGAAACTATCATGAGCGTGATGGATTCACTGCGTAAAGCGGGCTACCTCAAGGTTGGCTTGGTTGGTGCGGAAACCGCTGCCGCTAAATAACGATTACGAGTGATGTTTTAAGAAGGAATGCGGGATGAAGATTCAAACCGCATTCCTTTTTTTATTTCAGAATGACGTTATTGCTGCATGAATGCTGGAGAACGCCGCAAGCTCTGCACGCAAAAAGGCTACCAAGGCACTATTTCCCGTCCCCTTCACCAAGATGCGCGACAAGGTTAATTCGCCGCGCGATCGTCTTCCTATGCAACGTGGTCGCATGAGTTAGCGCAGGCGGTTGCTGCTTTCTACGAGGGAGTTGTAGTTCTTGATGAGCTTATCGGCGCTGCCATCCACCATCCAGCCGGAGTTCTTGGACAGTAGCAGGCGCTCACCTTGGCTGTAGGGGGTTTTATCGCGCACGCGGCGCAGGCGCTCTTTGGCGGACACGCGATAATTTTCCAATGGTGAATCCATTACGGACCATGTCGCGGGTTTTGCGGCATCGGGCTGCTTGGCCAGTTCGATCAGGGCGTCAGCGTTGTCTTCATAGGCTTTGAGCCGGGCTGTGGCGGCGTTGATGTCGAAGTTATCCTGCGTCAGCATGTTCACCAGCTGTTTGGCGCTGAGCATGGTAGCCATATACCAGTAATTGAACTGACGACCCTCACTCTTCTCAATTTCTGCCAGTTGCTTCAGCTGGCGCTCATCGTTAGCTTCTTCCAGAGCCTGATTGAATTGACGACTGGCTGTGTTGAATGCCGCATAGTGCTTGACGATGTCGCCGTGCATCGCTTTACCGCGTGCCATTGCATCATCTTTATAGTTCTCACGACTGTAGTAAGTCGAGGCTTCCTCTAGCGTTTGGCCCCAGGTGGTGACGGCTGTAGAGTAGTCCTTGGCAGCGGTATCCAGCGCTGGCATGGCGGGCTCGCTTTGGGCTGCGTTGATAAGAGGCTCGCTACAGTTTTTCAGGCTGGATTCCGATACTGAGTAGATGCCGTAAATGACGCGCTCTTTGCCCGTAGGGCCTGACTTCATGTCTTTCACCCAGGATGTGTACCGCTCCATCGCTTTGTGGGCGCGCTCATGGGTGGCGTTGAAACATTGGATGTAGAGATTGAGTTTCTGGTTAGCATCTACTTGAGGTTTCGCCGCTGGTGCGGGCGCTGTGTTGGCGGCGGTGGAAGCGGACTGGGTAGGGGCATCGGCTCCACCGGGTTTGTCTTCGCAGGCCGCTAAGCCGATGGTGGCGGCAATCAACGCTGCCAGTCTAACGGATGTACGGATAGTGCGAACGTTCATGTGAACTCCCTTTTCTTTGGTCGTGGTGTATCGTGATTATGTTGTCACATCAGGGCTATCGTTAGACGCCTTTGGGTGATGCGTTACATGTGATGATGTTTATCTTTGAAGAAGTGATGCCCTCTTCGATCGCAACTATCTGCCCTTCGTAACACGGAACTATCCCGCTTAAGGGAGACAGATGAAATTGCAATTTGTCTTTGAACGCAGGGTGACTGAGGAAAGCAGCGGGGTGCTGATTGGCTGAGCGATGCCTTATTAATTGCCTTATTTATCATTCAGGTGAACCTTAGCGTCTTCCTTGACCATAATGCTTAGACAAAATGATTCCGCATTATTGCTATCAATGCAACCCTTAACTTCCCGATCGGTCAAGCTGACGGGACGGAAATATCTGGCGTTAATAGCAGAAGACGCCATAGACCCGCTAGCAATGAGATAACCGGCGAATTGCGGATTGAGAACGGCTTTGGCCTATGCCCGTGAGTCAGGATGACGCCAGTGAATACGCGTTGGGATATAGCGTCGATCTTCTTCAAGCGGCTGTTGTGCAATCAAACTCGTAATCATTTCAAAGCTGTTACGTGCCAGATTTTCGCAGTCCTGTGCCACGGTATCGATCTTCAGCGGTAAACAATCAAACAGATAGTGGTCGTCAAAGCAGCACAGCCGGATACCGCTTTCCATCAGGTTATGCTGGTTCATATAGCGCAGCACGCCTTCCATCAGGCCACAAGCGGCAACAAACAGCGCCTTTGGTGGACGCCCTAGTGTTGCACACAGCTGAGCAAACATTTCATAGCCCGCGCTGGGGTGGTAGCTGCCGTGAATAATCCACTCTGGCTTGCAGTCGATACCTGCCCGCGTCAGCCCAAGCTGGAAGCCTTCCAGCCGGTGGCGAGTTGGGGAAATTCGCGGTTGGCCGCCAAGGAAATAGAATTCATCACGATGCTGGCGGGCGATACGCTCGACCATTTCCGCCGTGGATTCTACCGCTTCGGAAATCACCATCGGCAGTGTGGAATCACCAATAATTCGGTCGAATTGTACGACGGGCAACTGTTGATTAATTTTCTGATATTCGACATCGCTTAACAGGCTGGAAGCGACGATCAAGCCATCGACCTGCCGCTGTACCAGGCTGTTGACCGCCATCATCTCCTGGCTGGCATTTTCGTCAGTACAGGCAATCAGTAACTGTAACCCCGCTTCACGGCACAGCATTTCCAGCTCGCGGGAAATCACGGCGAAGCCGTAGTTGGTCATTTCCGGCACCACCAGTCCTAGCGTGTTGCTGCGTGAGGAACGCAGCGAACGGGCGTGAATGCTTGGCTGATAACGCTGCTCGTGCGCGACGGCTAAAATGCGATCGCGGGTTTCATCAGAAACGCGAAACTCTTTGCTGCGGCCATTAAGCACCAGACTGGCGGTGGATTTTGATACACCGGCCAGCGCGGCGATGTCACTGATTGTTATGCGTTTAGTCGGTTTCACCGCGAGGTCTGCTATCAGAAAAAAGGAAAGTTATTCTATCACGCATGGCGCTAACAGCCAGTGTTGTAGCGTTAATCGCCCAGAGCCGCTGAACGCGATCGTCGCCTCGCTTTCTGGGAAATAGCGTGCAGACATCACGGCCTCGCCATCGTTGATAAAAATTTCAACGCTGGAGCGATCGCACAGTATCTGCAATTGACGTAGATTGCCGCGCCAATAGCGGTGTTCGGGTTCCCCGGTGCGACGGTTGTGTCGGCTCATCGTTACGCGTTCACCATCCCAACAGAGAACAATCTGCGAGGCAAGGTTACACTGGAATTCCCCCTGAACGGTGACGAGCACTTCCGCGTGACTAATGGGTAGCGGTGATGCATAGTTTGCGACACCCTGCCAACGGTAATGCTGCTTGCGCAGCTGTTGCAATTCGCGAGCAGGACGTTGATAAACGTGGTTGCCATGCAGTGTAAGTTCACGCGGACAGGTCATGGTATGAATCCAACCGTATTCGATCGTCGGTTCAAAAAACTCATTATCGTCAGGAATCGACATCCAGCCGAATAGCAAGCGTCGCCCGTCTTCACTCAGCGTGGTTTGTGGCGCATAAAATTCAAAACCGAGATCCAGTTCGTGGAACGCCTGATGTGGGTAAGCACCGCTGTTGTAGTCGAGTGAGCCAATAAAATAGCCGGCCTGGAAGGTATTCAGGTAGCGTTCTTCCTCGGCAGGGACACCCTGTGGGCAGCAAATCAGTACATCTTTGCCATCCAGCGGGAAGAGGTCTGGACACTCCCACATATAGCCAAAATCACCGAGTCCACCTAAACGGGAACCGGCGATCTCGCCGATCTTGTCCCATGCCAGCAGGTCGGTAGAACGATAGAGCAGTACTTTTCCCTGAAGATCGAGATCCTGCGCACCGAGCACCATGTACCAACGTTCGTCATGACGCCACACTTTCGGATCGCGGACGTGGCCAGTATAGCCGTCGGGGAGCGTTAGGACTGCTCCCAACTTGTCATATTCACCGTTAGGGTTTTCGCGGGCGAGGCATTGAAACGCGGTGCGTGAGCCGTCGTCGTATTTCACGTTACCCGTATACATCAGCATGATTGCCCCTTGATCCACCACGGCAGAACCGGAGTAGCAACCGTGGCTTTCATAGCTTTCACTCGGCACCAGTGCGACGGGCTCATGCTTCCAGTTCACCAGATCGGCGGAACTCCAGTGCCCCCAGAATTTTGCTCCGTGGGCACAGGACAAAGGATTCCACTGATAAAACAGATGGTAACGCCCGTTGTGATGAATAAATCCGTTCGGATCGTTGAGTAGACCCACGCACGGGGAAAGATGCCATTCCGGGCGATACGGGTCTTCTTGTTTCCGTGAGTGGCCTGACATCAGGGCGTGCGCCATGCGCTTTAGTAAGTGGATTTCCTTCATTATTCGCTATCCGTTTTATATTTCAGCAGTAAGGAAATGACAAAGGCTGCGCCGAATGCAATCAACATCCCAATCAGGTAGTTAAGCATCGACCCGCCTTGCACAATGGCCAGCCCCGGAAAACCGGTCAGCCCGACGGCCGTCATATTGACGTGATTAAAGACGACCCATGCACCACCGAGCGCACCGCCTGCCAGTGCCGCCAGGAACGGCTTAATGAAGCGCAGGTTGATACCAAATATCGCCGCTTCCGTGATACCCAGCAGACAAGAAAGCCCTGCCGGAACGGCAATGGCTCGGGTTTTGGCATCGCGCGTTTTGAAGTACACCGCCAGACACGCGCCGCCCTGTGCTACGTTTGCCATCGCCCAAATTGGCAGCAGGAAGTTAACGCCGATATTCGGATTACCAAGCAGTCCAGCTTCAATGGCATGGAAGCTGTGGTGGACACCGGTGATGACGATGACGGAGTAGAGGCCGCCGAACAGCAAACCGGCCAGCCAGCCAGCGTGAGCAATCAACGTGCTGAGTAAGAAAGAAATGCCATCGCCCAACGCACGTCCAGCCGGCCCGATGATCAACATCGCGACGAAACCGGAGATGATGACGGTCAGGAAAGGCGTGACGATGATGTCCAGCGCATCCGGTACGATTTTACGCAGGCGCTTTTCCACGATGCTCATGAACCAGACCGCCAGCAGTACCGGGAATACGGTGCCCTGATAGCCGATCATGGCAATGTCCATGCCGAAGAAATGCATGGTCTGGAAGCCCCCGGCAACGCCCCAGGCATTGGTCAGCGCCGGATGCGTCAGGATACCGCCCAGCGTTGCGCCCAGATAGGGGTTGCCGCCGAACTCCCGCGCGGCGGTAAAACCGATCAGAACAGGCAGGATAATAAAGGCAGCGGAGCTGAACATATCCAGCATCACGAAGATCGCGCTGCTGGAATCGACCCAGCCGTAGGTCTTGATCATGCCGAGCAGCCCCATCAACAGACCAGACGCGATAATCGCTGGCATGATGGGGACGAAGATGTTCGAGAGCAGACGCGCCAGACGTTGCAGCGGGTTCAGTTTTTTCGCCGCGATGGATGCCGCTTCGGATTTGCTCGATTCACTGATGCCCGCCGCTTTGATGAACTCGGCATACACTTTGTTGACCAGTCCGGTGCCGAAAATGATCTGCATCTGTCCGGCGTTCTGAAAGCAGCCTTTAACGCCGTCAACATTCTCGATCGCTTTTTTGTCTGCCAGATTGTCGTCATTCAGTACCAGACGCAGACGGGTCGCACAGTGGGCAGCGCTGGCGATGTTTTCTTTCCCGCCGAGAAGGGGGATGAGCGCGGCGGCAGTAGCGTTGATATCCATGTTATTCCTCTTTTTCAATAGGATATGCTGTTTCTTCGGCGTCGATTAGTGCGTAATCGACGCCAAGGTCAGACAATTATCAGAACCAGGTTTCCATCTGGATACCGAAGTTCCATTCGCCGCCTGCTTTAAAGCCGGTGGAGCCAAACGTATCTTCACTGGAGTAGTTATCCAGTCGCTTATCCCAGTCCATGTAGCTGGCAAACACACGCAGTTCAGGGCGGCTAAAGAAGTTGCCGATATCGCCGACCTTGAACGTCGGTGCGAAGGTCAGCTTGTAGAAGCCGCCGCTCACCTGATTCAGGTTTCGATAGCCGCGCGGGTCGAGGTCCATGTATTGATAGCTGCCTTCATAGGCCAGTGCAAAGTTTTCGGTGATTTCCTGAATCAGGCGCGCATTAAAGGTCACCCATTCGTAACTGTCGCCGTTGACGTAACGGTCTTTGCTGGTTTGCGCCAGAATGGACGGGGCGAAGCTCCAAGTCTTATTCAGCGCCGTTGTACCGTAGGTCGCAAAGCGCCAGGTGTTGGCGTCATTGGTCAGGTTGCCGTCGGCACCGATGTTCTTCACTTCACCGCCCAGACCGTGGCCGTAAAGGATCGCGGTTTTTGATGTCCCGTCACGTAAGCCATAGAAGCTGTCACCGTGGTAAGCCACCATCGCGTGGTAGCCTTTATCACCCGCATTGGTATTGGTGACGACTGTTCTATCACGGCTTGTGCCAGTGTTTTCTTTTACCTCGTTGTTCTTGGCGGTTAATCCACTCAGCATGAACTGGAATGGCCCGGCGTAGTTGTTGGCGGTGAAGACGTAGTTTTTGATGTCGTTATCCAGCGAGGTAATTTCGCCGAGGCTGCGGCCATACAGCGAGAAGTTACTCTTGGCGTTATCCGCCCATTTCACGTCATAGATCCCGCCACCAGTGCCTGCAAGGAACACCACGTCGCTATCGAGCCAGTGAATATCGAAGTTATCGCGATCGAAGCGCTTACCTGCCCAGAGCGTGGTGTCCTTAAAGGCGCCGGTGAAAGTCGGTAGTGAGCCCAGCTCGACGAAGGCTTCGCGGATGTTCAGGTCGCTGGTGGCTGCCGTCCAGTCGTTATAGCTGCGTTGGCCGTCCGCCATCATCACCTTGAAACGCGTGGTCGCGCCGTTATCCAGCTTCTGTTTGTGCTCCAGTTTGATCTCAACGTAGGTGTCGTCTTCATTACCCAACCGGCCAATATGTCCGCCCGTCTGACCAGCAGGGGACATACCCGGCCCGATATCGGTTTTGGCGCTGGTGGCAGAATCATTGATCGACAAACCGGAACGTGCGTAGCCGTGGAATTCAAATCCATCGGCGAACGACTTCTGCTTGGCCAGCGCTGTCGTGCGCTGTTCCACCTGCTGGGTTTTCTGTTCGGTTTGTGTGGTGCGGGTGGCGAGCTGCTGGGTTTGTTTTTCAGCGGCATTGGCTCTGGCCTCGGCGGCTTGAGCACGAGCTTCTGCCTGTTGTAAACGCTGCTCCATGGCGTTCAGGCGGGCCTCAATACTGTCGGTGTTGGCAGCAGATACATAAAGCGGGGAGGAGAGTAATAACCCTATCGTCACAGCAAGGTGGCTTGGTTTCATTTTTTCGTTCTCGTCGTGAAGGAGATTTATTTTTTTGATTTCTCATGTTTAGCTAAATTGCTAAACCGGTTTTTCATGAGAAAAATAAAAGCCGGAAGATGGGTTAGCAAGAAATTTCATTCGCCCGATTCTGTAACTGTGATCCTGACTACAAAACCGGGCGTTAACCGTATGAAACGAGGGGGTTAGGGCTTGGTTACGGGGAGGGGGTGCAATTGCTGCGCGTAAGGGAGTGCTGTCATTGCACCTTTTGCCGTGGTAGCCAGCGCACCGCACCGCTGCGCCTGCTCGATAATAGGGTCCCAGCTAAGTGGCTGTGACAGGTCGTCATATTGCGCCAGGCCATGCAGTAAACCCGCAACGAAAGCATCCCCTGCGCCAGTGGTATCAACAGGTTTCACCGTTGGTGCGGCAAAGTGCTGTAGCTGGTGGCGATCGTGCAGCCAGACGCCTTCGCTGCCCAGCGTCACCAGCAGCAATCGAGTCGGGTAGCGCTGCATGAACTGCTGAATCCCGTCTTCAACATCCACTGTTGGACAGAGAAAAGCCAGCTCCTCGCGCGACAGTTTCACCACATCGGCCAGCATTAGCGCCTGTGTCAGGCAGTCGCGTAGTTCCTGCTCGCTTTGCCAGAGGTCGTCACGGATATTAGGGTCGAAGCAAATCCGCCCCAGCGAGGCTTTAATCTGCCGCATCGCCTCAAATGCGGTACTGCGCGACGGTTCTTGCGACAGCGCGATGGAGCAGAGGTGCAACCACTCTCTACGGCTAAATATTGGTAGATCTTCCGGCTGTAAAAACAGGTCGGCGCTGGGACGCACCATAAACGTGAAGGTGCGCTCCCCTGTTTCATCGAGGCTCACGACCACGGTTGAGGTTCGGTGGAGCCTGTCGTGCGCCATATAGTGGGTATCGACGTTTTCCTGCTCCAGCACCGTTTTGAGAAAATGCCCAAAAACATCGTCACCGACGCGACCGACAAAGGCGCTGTTTCCCCCCAGTCTGGCAATGCCGACAGCGACATTGGCTGGCGCACCGCCGGGGCATTTCAGATAGCGTTCCGTATCTTCCGGGATGAGATCGACAACCGCGTCGCCCATGACCCAAATTCTGTTTGCCATAAAGTTACTCTTATCAACGATAGTCAGACTGTTTGCTAAAATAGAAGAATCGGTTTAGCTAAGCAATACTCTTCACCGCAGAGATGTGCTTACATCAATAAAACGCACATTTCCCCACCGCGCTGGTGAAAATTTATGCGATAGTCATCACGTTGCCACGGTCGTCAGGCTAAATAAAAGGGCTGACTATCCGATATGTATGGTGCATGGCGGAATGAATCTGGGAATGAAGCCGCAAAAAAGGACGAATGGAGAAGGATATGTATTACCCCACCTCTTTCTGGGTTTATCCCGGTGCGTAATTACAACCTGCTTTGGGGAATATGGGCGATATGGGCGTTATTGGTTGCCGTCTGGCTGATGGATATCTATAGCGAATTTCCCCTTCGCTACTATGGTCATGGCGTGGTTGCGCTACTGGCCGTGAGTGCCGCGATCGCATTTTTCTATACTGTTAAAAGGAATAACACGATGTTTTCATTTGATAAAAACAAAAAAGACGTAAAAGAACCGCAAGGGCGCAGTGAAGTAAACAGCTCTCCCGCGATTAGCCCATCGAACGAGTTGATTAATTCAGTGAATCCTGTGCGCGTGAAAAAGGACACCTTTATTTCTCAGGGCGCGCGTATGACGGGCTCTTTATCCGTTGATGGCAACATCACCGTGGAAGGTCAGGTAGAGGGTGATGTGCAGTGTGATAACACGGTGAAAGTGGAGCACACCGGTCAGGTAAACGGTGAAATAAAATCGCAGCAGATCGTCATCAACGGCCGCGTTGAAGGACGCCTGGCAGCCAGCGTTGTGGCGATTTTGGCGCAGGGAAAAGTGTTCGGTGATATTTTTACCGATGAACTCTCTATCGAAAAAGGCGGTATCTTCACCGGCCAATCTCACCCGCTAACGCCGCCAGCGCAGGGTCAGGAAAAACTGGCCTACGTGGAAAAGAAAAAAGAGAAAACCAGCAAAGCACCCGCAGAGCAAGAGAACGTCGTGGCGTTAGCGGGAAGTGCGCCGACGGCGTAAGGTGTGCGGTAAAAGGCGGTAAAGTCTATGGACAAGGAAGGCATCATCGACCGGCGCTATTTCCACTATTGGGGCAAAGCGCACAGATCAACGGCGTCGTCGGGGGATGACGATTACCACCTGCTGCCTTATCACGGTTTGGATGTAGCGGCCTGTGGCTATTTCTTGTTAAAGGGGAATTATTTTCAGGCTAGCCATGTACTGCGGGAGCTAGCGTGCGGCGATGATGATGATGTCACGGCATGGTTTACGTATTTTTTGGCCTGGCACGATATGGGGAAATTTGCCCGCGGCTTCCAGCGTAAATATACCAACCCAGACTCTCCGCTGGTTCAGGCTTCAGGACAGGTCGATACGGCGCGGCATGACGCGCTAGGTTTCTGGCTGTGGCAAGCGCGTGATGACTTCCCCTTTCTATTGCCTTTCTCTGCGGATTCGCTCACTTCTGCCCCCCAAAAGACGCTTGATATCTGGCTGAACATCGTTACAGGGCACCATGGCAAGCCACCAGAAGCGCTGAACAAAGGGAGTTTGGCCTTTCATCGTGACGATTATCTGGCAGTGCAAGAGTACCTGCATGATCTGGAAACGTGCTTTCCTTATGCCTCCGCCTTTCCTACATGCTTTGCGGATAAGGGCTGGCGAAACAGGCTGAAGCAGCAAAGCTGGGGATTGGCTGGTTTGACCGTACTGGCAGACTGGCTGGGTTCGCGCCAGCAGGACTTCCGTTATTGCAGTACGCCGATGCCGCTTGAAACCTACTGGCGTGAACGCGCGCTGCCGACGGCAGAAAAGGTCGTTTCGCGTTTGCCACGAACCCCGTCTACTGCTCCTTTCCATTCTATTCAACGGCTCTTCCCCTTTATTCGGCAACCGACGCCGCTACAACAGCAAGCGCTAGAGGCTGATATTTCCGCTGACGGCCCACAGCTTTTTATTCTGGAAGATGTGACGGGTGCCGGGAAAACGGAAGCGGCAATGATACTGGCGCATCGACTGATGGCGCAGCGAAAAGCGAGCGGCATTTATGTCGGTCTGCCGACGATGGCGACGGCAAATGCTATGTACAAGCGGCTGGCGCAAGCCTATCGCGCATTATATTCACCGGAGCACCATCCTTCGCTGATGTTAGCGCACGGTGCGCGACATATGTCATCCGCCTTTATGCAATCGCTATGGGAAGGCGACAGTCAGGGGCAGGCGCAGTACGACAAGGAAGAAAACGCCGCCAGCAAAGACTGCAACATCTGGTTTGCGGACTCGCGCAAGAAAGCGCTGCTGGCAGATATTGGCGTGGGGACGCTCGATCAGGCGCTGATGGCGGTCATGCCGTTCCGCCACCAGTCGCTAAGGGTGCTAGGGCTACAGAATAAACTGCTGATTCTGGATGAAGTACATGCGTATGACGCCTACATGAGCAAGCTGATCGAGCTGTTGATTGGCTTCCATGCACAACAGGGCGGTAGCGCGATCATCTTAACGGCGACGTTACCGCTTAATCTGCGAGAAAAGCTGACGCAGGCGTTTGCACAGGGCATAGCGTGCGAGGCTGCACCGCCCGATCCTAATGCCACGTATCCGTGGCTAACGCAGTTAACGCGTGAAGGATTGCGGGAAACGAAGCTAGGAACGCGGAAGGAGGTGCAGCGCGAAGTCAAGATTGTCTGGGTGACTGAGCGATTGCAGGGTATTGAACGCGTGAAGGATGCCGTGGCGGCTGGGCAATCGATCTGTTGGATCAGGAATACGGTGGATGACGCTATCGCGGTTTATCGTCAGCTCATTGAGGCGGGTATTGCAGAGGAAAATGTGCTGCTGTTCCACAGCCGTTTTGCCTTTTGCGATCGTATGGCGATTGAAGAACGGGCGCTGGCGTGGTTTGGCAAAGACAGTATGCCGGATGAGCGTGCTGGTAAAGTGCTGATTGCCACGCAGGTTGTCGAGCAGTCGCTGGATATTGATGTCGATAACATGATTAGCGACCTTGCGCCCATCGATCTGCTGATTCAACGAGCAGGGCGGCTACAGAGACATATTCGGTTTCTCGATGGGCGTCGTAAAACCGAGGCGGACGCTGCGCCGCTAACGGATGAACGCCCAGCAGCGGTGCTGCATATCATGGCACCGGTCTGGCAACCGGAAGCGGAGGCCGATTGGTTGGGCGATGAACTGCGCAACAGCGGTTACGTTTATCCCGATCATGCTGCGCTGTGGCGCACGCAGGCGATATTACGCAAACACGGTGCGATAAAAATGCCGGAAGCGGCGCGTCTGCTGATCAACAGCGTGTATGAAGAACAGATTACGGTGCCTCCGGCCTTGGAGGCAATAGCCTGCACGGTTCTGGGGAAAAACTACGGCCAGCGTTCTTTTGCACTACAGTCTGCGCTGGCGTTGGTACACGGCTACTGTGCTCAATCCAGCGAGTCTGGCTGGGATGATGACGTGGATATCTCCACCCGCATAGGAGAGGAAACGCTGGATCTGTATCTGGCGTGGAAACCGGAACATGATGACCAGTTACCGCAGCCTTATGCCACATCGGACACTTTCGCCTGGGAACAGAGCCGCGTGCAGATACGAGTCAGTTGGTGGCAGAAACGTAAAACCGGATTACCGATACTGGAAGATGAGGCATTGGAGCGGTTTCGGCAGCAGTTACACCGTCCACAGGCCGAGGTGCTGCTGTTGAATCGGGGTGAGACCCACGCGTTTTATAGCGAACGGATGGGGTTGATGCTATGACATTTCTTACATTGTCAGGCCACCAAATTGGTGGCCTGACTCGTTATTAACCTTCTCGCGGTTTGTCCCCGCTGGCGCGGGGAAGTATGAAGCACTTCCGAGATACTCGGTTTATCCCCGTTGGTACGGGGAACGCTAACTAGTTAAATTTAGCATATCGCTAAGCTTTTACCGCCGATTTCTTCACATCCGAAATACTCTTGTAATTTCTATCATCTCTTCTATATTTCTATTTGTTGCCTGAATCCATTAAGTGGTGTTCAAGCACAAGGTACTGAACACTCACTAATGGATTGGTTGACACCTTTAGTCCTACACGGTGTGTTCACGATCAATCAAACCACGCCAGAAGGAATATGAATATTGATCATTATTCCCGTTATTACTATTCCAGTGAATATCACTATTCACCAAACCAAGGTGGAGGCTTCGCCGCCGCCGTATCCTGCCCCCACCCTCAGCCACAAACGTGAGCCATCTCTCTGGCGTCGCGGCTTGAATGCGTTAAAAAAGAGACTGTAGAACCAGCCTTAATCAGGCTTGCCGCAGGGATGCGGCGCACACAGGAGGTATGATGTTTTCATTGATTGAAGAACCCTGGCTACCTGTTGTATTCGCGGATGGTCGGGTGGGTAACATTTCCCCGCTGCAACTTCCCGACGACACGATTATCGATCTTGCCTGGCCGCGTGCCGATTTTCAGGGCGCGGGCTATCAGTGGCTTATCGGTTTACTGCAAACCGCCTATGCGCCCGCCGATGACGATGACTGGGATGAGATTTGGGAGGACGGTTTTCGCCCCGATTTCCCACAGGCATTAGCTGCGCTGGCACCAGCGATGCAATTTGGTGCGCAGAAGCCCACATTTATGCAGGATTTCGCCACGCTCGACAGCGACCCGACACCGATTTCCGGCCTGCTGATTGATGCCCCCGGCGGCAATACGCTCAAGCTGAATAAAGATCATTTCATCAAGCGCGGCACGGTCAATGCGGTGTGTCCGCACTGTGCGGCAATGGCGCTGTTCACGCTGCAAACCAATGCGCCATCCGGCGGGCAGGGGCACCGCACCGGGATGCGCGGCGGCGGGCCGATCACAACGCTGCTTATGCAGGAAGACGCCAAGCTGCCGCTGTGGAAAAAGCTTTGGATGAACGTGCTGACGCAGAAGGTGATGCCCAAGGGCAAGCCCGATGCCACGGTGTTCCCGTGGTTAGCGGATACGCCCACCAGCGATGGCGCTCACCCGCCTGTGACGCCGGAAAATTCACATCGGCTGCAAGCCTATTGGGGCATGCCGCGCCGCATCGAGCTGGATTTCACCACGTTACAGGAAGGGGAATGCGATCTGTGCGGCACGGGATCGACCGCGTTGCTCACGCAGTATCGCACCAAAAACTACGGTATTCAGTATGACAGCTGGCGGCATCCGCTCACCCCTTATCGGCGGGCGCTGAAAGGCGACGATGCCCCTTTTCTGTCGGTGAAAGGGCAGCCGTGCGGGCTGGCGTACCGTGACTGGCTAGGGATGATGGTGGCGGTGGAAGATAAGCTCAACCACACCTATCCCGCCGCCGTTGTGCAGCACAATGCTGGCAAGCGGACGCTGCGCAACACGGGGTTGTGGTGTTTTGGCTACGATATGGACAACATGAAGGCGCGTTGTTGGTATGAACACCACGTTCCGCTGCTGTTTACTTCTGCGCATTTTCGTGACGATCCCTACGCGTTTCGGGAATATAAAGATCGCTTACAACTGGCGGTGGAGCTGGCGCGGGACAGTGCCACGCTACTGCGTCAGATGATTAAGGAAGCCTGGTTCTCGCGTCCGAAAGACGCAAAAGGGGATTTCAGCGCCATTGATGTCGCGTTTTGGCAGGAGACGCAGCCCGATTTTGTGCGACTGTGCCGATCGCTGACTCAGGGGGATGCTCCCGCTACGGCGCTGAAAACCTGGCAAAAGGCACTCTATCGCTACCTGTTGGAGAACTACGATGCGCGTGTGTTTAGTAACCCAGACGAACATCGCGATCTGGTTAAGGCGGCGGGAACACGGAAAAAGTTGAGTGCGTTTTTCTATAAGCAAAAAGCGGCAGAATCCATTAAACAAATGCAGGAGGCAGTGGATGGCAAACACGGCTGATTTTTTGGTCATCAACAAGGATGACGCAAAAAAGATTAGTGACTGGTTCGAGGAGTTACAAAACCGCCACGGCACCTCCGGTAATGGCCGTGCGCGACGGGCAGAGCTGCGCCGTGCCAAACAGCCTCCTTATGGCGTGCTGACCTGTCAGGGCTATCACGATCTGGCGGGGAAATTAGCGGCGCGGTTAACGCAAGAGCATCACATTGTAGCGCTGGGGATTTTTGTTTCTGTCGCGGCACATGCGGCGAAAAACATGTTGAAGACCAGCTTCGCTGCCCAGCTAGGTGAAAAGCAGGGTGGCGATCGTCCTTTTCTTTCCCCTTTGCGCTTTGAACGGCTACAGCGGGCACAAACGCCGGAAGAACTGCATCGCCAACTTTTCCGCGCGGTACAAATACGCGGTGAGGCAGGGGTAAACCTCCCTTCGCTGGCGGACGGTATTTTCCTATGGGCGGACGAGTGGCAGGCACGGCAGGAAAACCGGGCGCCTAACCTTCACCCCTTGCGGCGCAATGCCGTGCGCTGGGCGTGCGAGTATGCGCAGGCGTCACAAAACCTCACCGCCGATGAGCCAGACACGACAGAAACGTCAACGACAGCTTCAGACAAGGAATAACTGATGACCACTTTTATCCAGCTTCACTTTTTAACCGCTTATCCATCTTCCAATCTGAACCGTGATGATGCGGGTCGCCCGAAAACCGCCATCGTTGGCGGCGTCGAGCGTTTGCGGGTGTCCTCGCAGAGCCTGAAACGTGCATGGCGTACCTCTGAGGTGTTTGAAGACGCACTTGATGGATATATCGGCACCCGCAGCCGCCGTTTAGGGCGTGAGGTATACAACGCGCTGATTGCCAGAGGCATGGTTGAAAAGCTGGCAGATAAAGCGGCGCTGAGTATCGCAGCCCAGTTTGGTAAACCGAAGAAAGAAGAGAAAGACAGTAAAGATCCGCTGGAAAAGTATGATATCGAACAGCTTGCACATATCAGCGTGCAGGAAAAAGCGCGGATCGATCAATTGATCGCCCAGCTAGCGACAGAATCGCGTGAGCCAAATAGTGAAGAGCTGAAACTGTTGCGCAAAGAGACTGCCAGCGTCGATATCGCGCTGTTTGGTCGTATGCTGGCCTCCAGCCAGGAGTTCAATATTGAAGCGGCGTGTCAGGTCGCGCACGCGCTGGGCGTGAGTGCCGTTACCATCGAAGATGACTTCTTTACGGCAGTGGATGACTTGAATACGGCAGCCGACAGCGGCTCGGCGCATATGGGCGAGCAGGGCTTTGCTTCGGCGCTGTTCTATCACTATGTCTGCATTAACCGCGATCTGCTGCTGGAAAACCTGAATAACGATGAAGCGCTGGTGGCGCGGACCCTGCGTGCGCTGACGGAAACGGTGCTGACCGTATCACCGGGCGGCAAGCAGAACAGCTTTGCCAGCCGAGCGCTGGCGAGCTATGCGCTGGCAGAAAAGGGAAGCGATCAGCCGCGTACTTTGTCGGTCGCGTTTTTCAAACCTATTCGCAGTGACAATCAGGTCAATGACGCCATCGATCTGTTGCGTAAGCAAAAAACCAAGTTTGACCGGGTGTACGCCTCTGCGGGCAGCGTTCCTGCCTACGAGCTGAACGTGGAAGCCGACAGCGAGGGCGGATCGCTGCAAGGGTTACTGGATTTTATCAGCCAGTAGGAGCGCGCGATGGATAACTATCTGGTCTTCCAGATCTATGCCCCACTGGTGTCATGGGGAGAAGCGGCGGTCGGTGAAGTACGCCACACCTCAACGGTGCCTAGCCGTTCCGCCCTGTTGGGGCTGTTGGCGGCAGCGCTGGGGATTCGGCGTGACGATCGGGCAGCACTGGCTGAGTTTAACCGGCATTACTCTGTGGCGGTGCGGCCGCTTTCCGATCGTGAAACCTGGCTGAATGACTACCACACGGTGCAGATGCCGAAAGAAAATCGCAAAGTGCCACGCTATACCCGGCGTGATGAACTGCGGCCGGAGGCGGGGCAATCACCTGAAACCATGCTGACCTCACGCGAATACCGTTGTGATGCCTATTACCACATTGCCATTAGCGTCACGCCGGGTGCGCCTTATTCGCTAACTGCGCTGCGTGATGCGCTGTTATCTCCCGTGTTCGCGCTCTATTTCGGGCGTAAAAGCTGTCCGCCCGCTCTGCCGCTGGCACCGCACCTATTTTCAGGCACGCTGGCCGAGGTGTGGCAGCAGGCAAGACTGACGCCTGCATTGAACGATCTCGCCTTGCAGTCGATCGGTCGTGCCGAAGGGCTGTGCTACTGGGAACAGGAAAGCGATACGGGATTAACGCCGCAATACCGTGTGTTGCGTAACGATCAGCCCGCCGATCGACGGCGTTGGCAGTTCACTTCCCGCGTGCAATACGTCGGTAGTGAAAAGGGAGAGGAATAATGTATTTTTCCAGAATAACGCTGAACCTTAGTGCGTTACCGCATGCCATGGCGACAAAGCGATTACACGCAGGAGGCTATGCCAGCCACCAATGGCTCTGGCAATTATTTCCCGACCAGCCACAGCGGTCGTTCCTTTTTCGTGAAGAGGAACAAGAGACCAAGAACTTATTTTATCTGCTCTCCAAACAGGCACCGCAGATTGACCATAATCTGTTTCGAGTGGAAACCAAACCGTATCAACCGCAGTGGCATAACGGCATGACGCTGGCATTTTCGCTACGTGCTAATCCGGTGGTCACGCGAGACGGCAAGCGGAGCGATGTGCTGATGGATGCGCGCCATCAGGCGAAAGCGGCCGGGCTATCTGGTGTGGCATTGTGGCAGCATCAACAGCAGCGTGCTCATGACTGGCTGGTGCGTCAGGGGGAAAACGCGGGCTTTGCGGTGTCGTCGTGTCGGGTCGATGGCTATCAACGCCACCGCCTGAATAAGCCCGGCCAGTCGGCTGCGATCGTGTTCAGCAGCGTGGATTATGACGGCGTGCTTCACATTACGGATGCTGAGCGGTTTGCGGCATCTGTCCGACAGGGATTAGGAAAAAGCAAAGCATTGGGGTGCGGCCTGCTGTTGCTGAAACGGGCGTAGCCTGCCCCGTTACAGGGAGAGTTAACGATGTATGTTCCGCTTAACCCGATCCCGCTCAAGGATCGGGTTTCACTCATCTTTCTGCAATACGGGCAGATTGATGTCATTGACGGTGCGTTTGTGCTGGTGGATAAAACCGGCGTGCGCACGCATATTCCCGTGGGGTCGGTTGCCTGCATCATGCTGGAACCGGGCTCGCGGGTTTCTCATGCTGCCGTGCGACTGGCAGCAACGGTTGGCACGCTGCTGGTGTGGGTCGGCGAAGCGGGCGTGCGGCTGTATGCGTCCGGTCAGCCCGGTGGTGCACGGTCGGACAAATTGCTCTATCAGGCCAAACTGGCGCTGGATGAGGAATTGCGCCTGAAGGTGGTGCGCAAAATGTTTGAGCTACGTTTTGGTGAACCAGCACCGAGCCGCCGTTCGGTCGATCAGCTCAGGGGGATTGAAGGTGCCCGCGTGCGCCAAACCTATACGCTGCTGGCGCAGCAGTATGGCGTGAAATGGAATGGCCGACGTTACGATCCGAAAGACTGGGAACGAGGCGACAAGGTTAATCAGTGCATAAGTGCGGCGACGTCCTGCCTGTACGGTATTACGGAAGCTGCGGTGCTGGCGGCGGGTTACGCCCCAGCGATCGGGTTTGTCCACAGCGGCAAACCGCTTTCTTTTGTTTACGACATTGCCGACATCATCAAATTCGAGGGTGTGGTGGCGAAAGCCTTTGAAATTGCAGCCCGTAACCCTGCCGAACCCGATCGTGAAGTACGGCTTGCCTGCCGTGATATTTTCCGCAGCCAGAAAACGCTGAGCAAACTAATTCCCCTGATTGAAGAGGTGTTGTCTGCGGGGGGGATTACGCCGCCGCTACCGCCGGACGATGCACAGCCGCCGGCGATCCCAGAGCCGAAACCGTTTGGTGACAGTGGTCATCGGGGGCAGGGTTAAATGAGTATGCTGGTGGTTGTGACGGAAAACGTCCCACCGCGTTTACGCGGCAGGCTGGCGGTGTGGCTATTGGAAGTCCGCGCGGGAGTGTATGTCGGTGATACCTCACAGCGGGTGAGAGAAATGGTCTGGCAGCAGATTATTGAACTGGCTGAACAGGGCAACGTGGTGATGGCGTGGGCGACGAATACGGAATCCGGTTTTGAGTTCCAAACCTGGGGCGAAAACCGCCGAATGCCGGTAGATTTGGATGGCCTGCGGTTAGTCTCATTTTCACCTATTGAAAATCAATAAGTTAACGATCTTTAACAACATGGAAAAATCGGTGGGATTTTCTCTACCGAAAAAAGTGTTATAAAACAAATCTCTATTTTTAGAGTGTTCCCCGCGCCAGCGGGGATAAACCGAGGATACTGTGCAGCATCAAATGTCGCACCGTGTGTTCCCCGCGCCAGCGGGGATAAACCGATAGACGCGCTCGTTGTAATCGCGCCAAACGGGTGTTCCCCGCGCCAGCGGGGATAAACCGTAATACAGATTTTCGTTAACTTTTGACTTCAGGTGTTCCCCGCGCCAGCGGGGATAAACCGTTTTTGACGCCGTACAGGGTATCGCCTTCTATGAGTTCCCCGCGCTAGCGGGGATAAACCGAGCGGGTGGGTTGGCTTTAGTGGTTGGACTTAGTGTTCCCCGCGCCAGCGGGGATAAACCGCTATAGACTGTCGGTGCCGGAACTTCCCACCAGTGTTCCCCGCGCGAGCGGGGATAAACCCTAATCCGTTCGCTAAAGAATTAGCTGTTCTGGCTCACAGTTGTACAGCTTAGCTAGCTTTTTTCGGGTGCGTTTCTGCGGTCTTGAATCTGGGGATTCAAGCTGAGAGACGGCGGCTTGGGTAATGCCAAGTGCGGTTGCAACCTCTTGCTGTGAGAGGCCCCTAAAAATTCGCCAGGCTGCCTGTAAGCTGATGTCTTGATCAATGTGAATACTCACTACTTCATGAGGAATGGAAACATCATCCTCTTCGCTATGAGCGTAGGGAATGCTCTCATAAAGGGCGGGTTCATCAGCGTTTGCGATAAGTTTCTGGTATAACTCATACGGAACAACAGCATATTCAGGTTTACCGCTTTTATCCCGAATGACTTGTATGCTCATAGTGTATTGCTCCAACATTTTCTTGCGATGGGTAAAAATCAGTTGTGGTGTAAAGAGGGATACGCTTCCCTCCTCAATATGTCGTTGTGGTCCTTCGCTTGACTTCAAGTATCTCGCACACTTGTGGTTCGCCGTTGATGAGCTCAAAGATAATGCGGTAATCTCCAACTCGTAGACGATACCGTTTGCCAGACGATTCGAGTTTTTTCAGATCCAGATTCACATCTGGAAATGTACTAAGCTCGCCCACTTTGTCTTTGATTCGTCTTCGATATCTGGTGTCAATTGTGCCGAGTTGTTTTAATGCCCGTTTTGACCAACTAACCTTAGTCATGAATCCCTCAAACGAAAGTCTTCCCTGATATAAGTTAATTATAAGACAATTTAACGATTTTTCTTATTTTTTGTTTATGATTTTGCTGTGCCTTCAGGGATAAACCGTGGCTGCGCAATTCTGTGATGCGTGGCAATGCGAATCTTCCCCGCGCCAGCGGGGATAAACCCTAATCCGTGGGAATCGCTAAAGAATTAGCTGTTCTAGCTGACAGAGTATTACCGGAGGAATAAAGAATGATGTACGCAGACGCCATCAAGGCCGCTAACAACCTGACGAGTATCGTACCATTCCTCGGAGGCAGCACCTCGCGTAAGGATTATGAGGATGCGCTGAAACTCACTGAATACCTGATCGAAAGTGAGCCGGATAGTCCGCTAATCGATATGCTGACTGCCAAAATTGACAAATACGAAGATGATGCACCGGAGTTTGCAGCCTTCAACGAACGTGTTAAAGCACTCCCAGCCGGTATCACTTTACTGCGCGTCCTCATGGATCAGCATCAGCTAACACAAAGTGATTTTGAAGCTGAGATCGGTAAAAAGTCACTGGTATCCCGCATTCTAAACGGTGAGCGCACTCTAACGCTTGATCACATGAGAGCGCTTGCTAAACGATTCGATATTCCCGTGAGTGCTTTTGTTGATTGACACGACCGTTCAGCAATTCTTGCTAAGAGCGGAATTATGCATCTCGTAAGGAATAAACAGCGGTATGACGCAATGGCTGGCTGTTGTGTAAGTATTCCCCGCGCCAGCGGGGAATACCTTAATGATTAAAAGCAATCGTCGATATGCTTGTAAATATTGATATAAAGATCACAG
Organism: Pectobacterium polonicum; assembly: GCF_005497185.1. Classification (GTDB taxonomy): domain Bacteria; phylum Pseudomonadota; class Gammaproteobacteria; order Enterobacterales; family Enterobacteriaceae; genus Pectobacterium; species Pectobacterium polonicum. The sequence continues at coordinate 153,122 of NZ_RJTN01000006.1, forward strand.
AATGGATGCTGTAATAAAATACAGGAAATATATGTGCTTATCTTTCTATTATATTACCCATTAAATTATATCTCCTTAAAAGTAGTTGTTCTTCTGCTTTTGTTTTTTCCTTCTCTGCATTTTCTTTATCTGTTTTTGCTATATTTTCAACGACATTTAAAACTGCGTCGAATCGAGCCGCTACTTCAGATGCATTTAGTACTCCATTCATAGAAAGGAAGCATAAACTATTTAAAGAATAAACTAAAACATTAGTGGTGGTGTTTCTTTTTGCCAGATCCACTATGGCTGTTTTTAAGCTGGCATCAATTTTTCCATTATTTCCTAATTTATCAGTCAACTCGGCAGCTACAGTGCCATCAATGGTCTTTGCCGTATCCGCTGGTGCATCGGGACAATATTTAGCATTGACACTATTTGGTATTAAGATGCCAACTCTCTGGCTTGAACTGCTTCTGACAAGCGTTGGTGAATCATTCTCAATGGTTTTTGTAACCATACACCCAGATAACAACATAGCGATAGATATAACAAGAATAACTCTCATTTTATTCACCTATATTGACGAATAGTGGGAGGCGATTGTTAAATTAGGTTGTCTTTTTATTTTCTACTTAGTGCCAGCGTTTAACGGCACCTATTAAACCTATAACACAAGTATGAAAATTTTCATTATGGGTTTTATATTTAATAGGGGTTATTTTGTTATTTGCATTTCCTGCTAATTATTTACTGCGTTACTTCAAGACGATGGATATGCATTGATTGCTTCCAATTTATGTCAATATACTTGTAATCATTAGATATAGTGGATGAAAAATATTGGCATTTACAGGTTATATCGACATTCGGTTGAGAAAGAGTATTTTTAACGGGGAAGATTTTTACCGAGAAATAAAAATGCAGTGGTATAACTCTTGCCGCAGTGTGCAGCGTTTAATTCAGCAACTGAACGTTTTCCAGATGTATGAAATCGAACTGGCAGAACAGGGCAACATGGTGATGGCGTGGGCGACGAATACGGAATCCGGTTTTGAGTTCCAAACCTGGGGCGAAAACCGCCGAATGCCGGTAGATTTGGATGGCCTGCGGTTAGTCTCATTTTCACCTATTGAAAATCAATAAGTTAACGATCTTTAACAACATGGAAAAATCGGTGGGATTTTCTCTACCGAAAAAAGTGTTATAAAACAAATCTCTACTTTTAGAGTGTTCCCCGCGCCAGCGGGGATAAACCAGCATCTTTTACTTTGCGTGGGTCAGCGCTATACGTGTTCCCCGCGCCAGCGGGGATAAACCGTTGCCCGCTGTCTTTAAGTGCCATGATAGAACGTGTTCCCCGCGCCAGCGGGGATAAACCGAACTGATCGAGCGCCGCTGTTTCGCTATACATGTGTTCCCCGCGCCAGCGGGGATAAACCGAATTAGCAAATGAATTTGTTGAGCAAAAAAGTGTGTTCCCCGCGCCAGCGGGGATAAACCGCGCTCAAGATGCTTTCAGACTTCCAGAATAAGGTGTTCCCCGCGCCAGCGGGGATAAACCGAGCAACGAGAACGGCGATTACTGTAGCCCTGAGTGTTCCCCGCACGGAGCCAAATCCCGCTTCTGGCTGGCGCGATGGGGGATTGCGTGTCAGTATTAAAGCACGCTATTTTTGCGCTCACCGTAATGGTGACGTGCTATGCCGATGATTTTGTCTTCCATACGTTACCCGTAAGGAGGTGATATGAAAGTCGAAGCCGCAGAGTCGTCCGTTTTTGCCAGCCAGCAGGTGATGGCGAAGCGTTCCACAGAACATGCGGAGAAAGTGGCGCTGTCTGAACAGCTTCAGTCTTATCAGGCGGGCAGCGGTGCCGTTCCTGCTGGTCAGACGACGCGCTATGATTTCACCCGCATCAGCCCTGCCGAACTGTATGAAACGGTTGGTAGCCTGGTTAGCAGTGGGCAGTTGGGGCGTGAAGAAGGTTCCGCGCTGCTGGGTTTTATCTCGTCACCACGAGAGAATATCGGCAGTGTGCCGCCTTCTAATGTGTTCCAGCCGATCAATGTTTTCGATACCATCCAACAAGGCGTCGCGGGTGCATCATCCCGTAGCGAAGTGCAAAATACCGAAAGCCTGCAACGCGCCGCCGAGGCGTTGAACCGCTTTCAGGGGCAGGTTTCCAGCATTAGCGTGTACGTCTAGCACATCGGTACGCAATGGCCTGATGGCGTCGTCCTTTCTCTTCTCCCCGTGTTTGCGGGGAGGGTTGTTTTACGCTGCGATCAGCGTGGGGTCTGAGCTTTGATTTCTGTCAGCAGCGCGATGAGCGCCTGCACGTTGTCGTCCTGCGTGCGCCAGGATGACACGCTGATGCGTAATGCCGGACGCCCTTGCCAGACGGTGCCGCCAAACCATGCCTTGCCCGAAGCCTGCAACGCTTCTCGTATCGCCGCTGTTTGGCTGTCGGTTTCCCCCCGCAGCAGAACCTGATTAAGCACAACCCGATTCAGTATCTCAAATCCCGCATGGCGTAGGCCATCGGCGATGAAGGTTGCCTGTCGGCAGTGTCGTTCGACCATCTCCGCTACGCCGTCGCGCCCCAGCGTACGCAGTGCCGCCCATACCGGAATCCCACGCGGGCGACGGGAAAATTCGAGCGTCAGATTCTTCTGCGCATCGCGTGCCGCACTGGAGTAAACCGCATCTGCGTTCATCGCCTCGGCCAGCACGTCCGCATCGCGGCAAATCGCCATCGCACAGTCGTAGGGGGTGTTCAGCCATTTATGCGCGTCTGTAGTCCAGCTGTCGGCCAGTTCGATACCCTCGGTGAGCGCGGAGTGGGATGACGCTCTGGCCCACAGTCCGAATGCACCATCAACGTGAACCCAGGCTCCCGCCGCTTTAGCGATGGGAATGATCTGCGCAAAATCATCGAACTCGCCCGTGTTTACCTCGCCAGCCTGCAAACAAAGAATCGTACGATCGTCCAGCGGAGGGAGCTGAGCGACATCGATCTGCCCAAAGGCGTTAACGGGCGCGATGCGTAAATGGCGTAGTCCGAAGCCGAGTACACGCAGCGCTTTTTTCACGGTAATGTGCGTCAGTTGCGAAATGACGACCTTAATTTCAGGTGCGCCGATCAGTCCATCGTTGTCAAAATCCCAGCCCTGTTTTGCCAGCAGAGAACGGCGCGCGGCGGCCAGGCAGGAAAGCGTGCAGGCGGTGGCGCTGGTGCCGAAGCCCACAGCGCTTTCTTTGGGTAAGTCCAGCGCATCGAGTACCCAGCGGCTGGCGAGGCGTTCCAGCGTGGCGGATACCGGCGAGTTATCAAAGGTGGAGGCGCACTGATCCCAGGCAATCATCAATCGCTCTGAGGCGGCGGCAACCGGCAATGCCGCACCGATAACAAAACCGAAATAGTTCGGGCCATTTGAAGCGGTGGTGGCCGGTGAACCGACTTCATCCAGTAGCGATAGCGTGTCTTCAGCCGAAAACCCCTGTTGAGGCAACGCCTCATCAAAACGCGCCAGCGCCGCGAGGGCATCGGCATCGGGGAAAACCCGGCGCTGTGCATTTTCCGCCAGATAACGTTGACCGCGCTCGTCGGCATCGGCCAGTAAAGTCAGTTCGCTCATGGTTTCTCCTTCATCAATAATCATTTTCTGTTATCACAACGGTGTAAATGCTGTCGGTAACGGGGCTGAAAGGTGCTGCGTCATTTTCCAGAAGAGTAGTGCCAACAGGCTGACGGCTGCACCAAGGAGGCACACGCCTGACCAGCCAGCAGCGTCATACGCCACGGTGGTTGCCATCGCGCCCAGTCCGCTGCCGAGGCTATAAAACAGCATATAACAGCCAACCAGACGGCTGTGCGCATCAGGATGCGTCTTGAAAATCATGCTTTGGTTGGTGACGTGAATGGCCTGTCCGCCCAGATCGAGCACGATGATGCCGATTACCAGCGCGAAGAGAGAATAGGGCGCTAACCACAGCGGTAGCCACGATGCCAGCAGCAATAACAGGGCGATGCCGCTGACCCACTGTTCTCGCCCTTTATCGGCTAGCGAACCCGCTTTCACCGCTGCCAGTGCGCCGAGAATACCCACCAGACCAAATGCGCCAATAATCGTATGAGAAAAGAAATAGGGCGCGCGGCTCAGCGGCAGAACTAACGCGCTCCAGAAAATGCTCAGGGCAGCAAACATCAGTAAAGCGATGACGCCACGTATTTGCAATACCCGCTCTTCACGCAGCAGAGTCAGCATAGAAAGCAGCAGAGCGGGATAGTGTGGGCGCTGTTGGGCGGGTGGCTGATGTGGTAGTGCACGCCACAGAAATACGGCAAGCAGGAGCATCAGCAGCGCGGAGAAAAAGTACACGCTGCGCCAGCCTGCTATATCGGCGATGAAACCAGACAGGACGCGAGCCAGCAACAGCCCAATCACCACGCCGCCTTGTGCGGCTCCCACCACGCGCCCACGCTCCTGCGGTGCAGCAACTGTTGCGGCATAAGCAATCAGACCCTGAGTCATTGCCGTGCCGAGCATGCCTACGGCCAGCATACCGATCAATAAATACAGGGATGTGGTAGCGAGTCCAACGGCAATCAGCGCCACGATGAGCGCACTCACCTGAGCCAACATCAAATAGCGTCGGTTGAGGATATCACCCAGCGGGACCAGAAGAATTAACGCCAGCGCACAGCCAAGCTGTGTTGCGGTCATTACCCCGCCAACGGCAGCGATGCTGATGTGAAAATCTACCGATAATGCATCCAGCAGCGGCTGTGCGTAATACACATTGGCGACACTGAGGGCGCTAGCACAGGCAAACAGCAATACTAACGCGCGCGGTAGTACCTTCTGCGCAGGCGGTGTCGTGCTGTAAAGATCATATTCAGTGACGGATGACGTGGTATGAATAGGGCTATTTTTCATAATATTGGCTTTCATTATTCTATGTGGTTTCAAAATAAAACCAGTTGAAGCATGAATGATCTGGTTTTACTCTGCAACCAGAAAATGTGCGGCCAGTTTTTCGGTTTGTGGATAAGGCAGATAGGATGAACAGGAAAAAGGGGAGGACATAGTCATGGTGAAGCGCAAAAGTCTGAAAGAGGATGCGTGTCCCGTTGCGCGCGCGCTGGATGTGGTCGGCGATCGTTGGACGTTAATGATTATCCGCGATGCTTTCGACAATCGCCGCCGTTTCAGCGATTTTCAGCGCAGTTTGGGTGTAGCCAAAAATATTCTTACCGACCGTCTGCGCACTTTGGTTGATGAGGGCATTTTGTCCGTTCAGCCCGTTTCCGAGAGTTCGGCCTATCAGGAATATGTTCTGACACCAAAAGGTGAGCAGCTATTCCCGCTCGTCGTGGCGCTACGTCAGTGGGGCGAACAGCAGCTGTTCGCTGAAGGGGAACCCCACTCCCTGCTATTGGATAAGCACACCAGCCAGCCTCTGCAAGCTATGCTGCCACATTCTGCGCAAGGGCAACGGTTGGCTGGGCAAGATACGTTCGTTCAGAAAATAGATTGAGGTGCCGTGATGCAGAAAGAATCGAGAGAAACAGGCAGCGATCTTGAGGCAATCTCCCGCTATCTGAAGAAGTTGCACGTACTGACATTATGCGTGGGTGAAAATTCGGAATTATGGTGTGCGAGTTGCTTCTATACTTATGACGATCAACAAATAGCCTTCTATCTAATGACGGAGTTACAGACGCGCCACGGTGAAATCATGGCAAGGTTGCCGCAGGTGGCTGGTACGGTCAGCGGCCAGCCGAAGAGCGTAATGTTGATTAAAGGCGTACAGTTTCGGGCGCAGGCGATGCAGTTGGAAGGAGATGACGCGCAGCAGGCCAGAGCGCGGTACAACGCACGTTTTCCTATTGCACGAGCATCAAAAGCGCCGATCTGGCGGCTCGAACTGACAGAAGTAAAAATGACGGACAATGCGCTGGGCTTTGGTAAGAAACGCTACTGGCAGCGCGACGAGCAAACGAGCCAGAAAGAACACGATAAGCATGAAAAGATGAGAGAGTAAAAGACGCAAAGTAAGGGGGAAATCGGATGAGCCGGGTACTGTTATTAGGTGCAACGGGGTTAGTGGGACACGAATTGTTAGAACTGCTGAAAGCCAATAACCGCGTAGAGACGATCTATGCGCCGACTCGTAAGCCGTTGGCGCAGTCGAAGAAAGTGGTCAACCCACACGATCCCGATCTGTCTGCTGCATTGGCGCAGTTGACCGATCCTGTCGATATTGCCTTTTGTTGCCTGGGATCGACGCTCAAGACGGCAGGCAGTAAGCAAGCTTTCCGCTATGTGGATTACACGCTGGTCGTGGAAGGATCGAAAGTCGCGTTAGCGCTGGGCGCGACGCACCTTTTGGTGGTCAGTTCGCTGAGCGCGAATGCAACATCGCCTTTCTTTTATTCGCGGGTGAAGGGGGAAACGGAAAGATCGCTGCGTCAGCAAGGCTGGCAGCATCTGACATTGGCACAACCGTCGATGCTACTGGGTGAAAGAGAGGACAGTCGCACGCTGGAGAGTCTTGCCGCGCCGCTGTTCCGCCTGTTCCCGGCGAAGTGGCGGGCGATTGAGGGAAAAACGGTGGCGCAGGCGTTGTTGAATCAAGCATTCTCATCGGAGCCAAAAGCGCGGGTGACGGTACTGGAATCCGATCAATTACGTTCGTTGGGTAAGTGGCAACCGCTTCAGTAGCTTCTTATCGCTCAACGCAGGCGGTGAACAACCTGATTGCTGCTACCGCGCCAAATCAGTGCGGGATCTTTCAGATCTTGCACAAATTTTCCATCGACTAACACGTTGATGAGATCGACCACCCGCTGTTGTTCCGGTGTGATGTCCGCCAGCACGTAGCCTGTCCAAACCCAGATATCTTTGCCGGGGCATTCCGTGCGGATACGTTCTACCAGCCGCAGAATATCAGGCACATTCTGTGGGTGAAGCGGATCTCCGCCAGACAGCGAAATGCCCTGACGCGGGATCTCCGTATCCTGAAGATCGGCGATGATCCGATCTTCCTGTTCCTGCGTAAACGGCTGACCGGAGTTGAGCCGCCAGGTGCTTTTGTTGTAGCACCCGACACATTCATGCACGCAGCCAGCGACAAACAGCGTACAGCGGGTGCCGGGGCCGTTGACCACATCGACGGGATAATATTGGTGGTAATTCATACGATAGAGCCCATGTTATGAAGCGGGCGCGTGTTGACGGTGCCGCGAAAGGTGGGCCGCATTGCTGCGGCCCAGAAGGGATCACCCCAGTTGACCGTTGCCCAGATGCTTAATCCGGCGTTTAACTTCTTCCTGCTTACCGGCGTTGAACGGGCGTGCATCCGGGCTACCGAGGTAGCCGCACACGCGGCGCGTCACGGAAACGCGTGCCGAATCGTGGTTACCGCATTTCGGGCAGGTGAAGCCTTTGCTGGTACACTCGAATTCACCGGTGAAGCCACACTCATAGCATTCATCGATCGGCGTGTTGGTGCCGTAATAAGGCACGCGCGTGTAGCTGTAATCCCACACGTCTTCCAGCGCTTTGAGGTTGTGTTGCAGGTTCGGATATTCGCCGTAGCAAATGAATCCACCATTAGCCAGCGGCGGATAGGGCAGCTCAAAGTCGATTTTCTGATAAGGGTTCACCTTCTTTTCCACATCAAGATGGAAGCTGTTGGTGTAATAGCCTTTGTCCGTCACGCCCGGTACGACGCCAAACTCGGCGGTATCCAAACGGCAGAAGCGGTCGCACAGGTTCTCGCTCGGCGTGCTGTACAGGCTGAAGCCGTAACCCGTTTCGTCTTTCCACTGCTCGGTGGCGGCTTTCAGGCGAGTGATAACGGCCACGGCTTTGGCACGCAGCGCCTCGTCATCAAACACGTGCGTTTGGCTACCGAAGAGCGCGTTAATCGTTTCATGCAGGCCGATGTAGCCCAGCGAAATTGAAGCGCGTCCGTTCTTGAAGATGTCCGCGATGCTGTCGTCCGCTTTTAAGCGCACGCCGCAGGCTCCTTCCATATACAGGATTGGCGCGACGCGAGCTTTTACGCTTTCCAGCCGCGCAATGCGTGTCATCAGCGCTTTCTTTGCCAATGCCAGGCGCTGGTCCAACAGTGTCCAGAAGCGATCTTCATTCCCTTCGGCTTCCAATGCAATACGCGGCAGGTTCAAGCTGATGACACCCAGATTATTACGCCCGTCGTGAATCTGCTGGCCGTTTTCTTCATAAACGCCGAGGAAACTGCGGCAGCCCATTGGCGTTTTAAACGAACCGGTGACGTTCACGACCTGATCGTAGTTCAGGATGTCGGGATACATGCGTTTGCTGGCGCACTCCAGCGCGAGCTGCTTGATATCGTAATTCGCATCGCCCGCTTTGTGGTTCAGACCGTCGCGGATAGCAAAGACCAGTTTCGGGAATACTGCGGTTTTGTGGTTTTTACCCAGTCCGGCAATACGGTTGCGCAGGATCGATTCCTGAATCAGACGCGATTCCCAGCAGGTGCCAAGCCCGAAGCCAAAGGTGACGAACGGCGTCTGGCCATTAGCGGTGTGCAGCGTGTTGACTTCATATTCCAGTGACTGAAAGGCGTCGTAGCACTCTTTTTCCGTGCGGGTCAGAGCATAGTTTTCTGCATCTGGGATCTGCCACTCTTCTGCCACGGCTTTGTGTTTCGCATGGCTGGCGGTGACGAACGGTGCCAGAATTTCATCAATACGGTTAATCGTGGTGCCGCCATAAATGTGGCTGGCGACCTGCGCGATAATCTGTGCGGTGACAGCGGTAGCGGTTGAGATCGACTTCGGTGGCTCAATCTCCGCATTACCCATTTTGAAGCCGTTGGTCAGCATGCCGTTTAGATCGATCAGCATACAGTTGAACATCGGGAAGAACGGCGAGTAGTCGAGGTCGTGATAGTGAATCTCACCACGTTCATGCGCCAGCACCACATCACGCGGCAGGATGTACTGTTTGGCGTAATGCTTGGCGACGATGCCCGCCAGCAGATCGCGCTGGGTTGGGATCACTTTACTGTCTTTGTTGGCGTTCTCGTTCAGCAGCGCCATGTTGCTCTGCTCGACCAGACCGCGAATTTCCTGATTGAGGCGACCGTGGCGTTCACGCGCAATATCTCGGTCATGGCGGTATTCGATATAGGTACGCGCCAGCTGCTTATAGTTGCCGGACATCAGCAGATTTTCGACTGCATCCTGAATATCGCGGATATCTACGCGCGATTTATCCTGCATTTGTTGAGCGACCGCACAGGCCACAGTTGCACAATAGTCTGCATCATTGACACCGGCTGCATGTGCCGCGCGCTCGACCGCCTCTTTGATACGCACTTCATCAAAAGGCACCTGGCAACCGTCCCGTTTAATCACTACTGGTTTCACGTTTTCTTCCTCTGGAAAGGTTATCCACAGGCAAAAGCCCTACCCGACAAGGGTTACAGAGGGCTGTGGATGATACTGTGGATAAACACTATATGTAGGTCGTGTTTATAGGATAGGCACTATATATTGAAATTGCGTAGGGGTGTTTGCGCTTTTATCGCAGCAAAATTGACGTAGAGCAAAGAAATCATCATGTCGGAGCGAATTTGAACCTGAACAAAAAATAGTCAAAAAAGGCGAGTAAAGCGTGAAGGCTTGCTACGCGCGGGTTGGCAGAAATTCGTCTGTTTTTTGACCGTAATGTGTGTCTGGGATGTCCATAATCTTGTTATGGTGAAAGAAAGAGCAGAAAAAAGCGCACCGGTTATCGTGCGCTTTTTGGGGATGGTGCTGCCGATCGTTAGCGACGAACGGCGATCGCTTCGATTTCGATTTTCACGTCTTTCGGCAGACGGGCGACTTCAACGCAAGAGCGAGCCGGGAACGGTGCGCTATGTTCGTTGAAGAAGGCTTCATACGCGGTGTTCACGAGAGCGAAATCGTGCAAGTCTTTCACGAACACGGTCATTTTCACGATATCGGACACTTTCAGGCCAGCGGCTTCCACAATCGCCTGAACGTTTTCCAGTGACTGGCGCGTCTGGGCGGTGATGTTGTCAGCCACCAGACCACTTTTTGGGTTTACCGGAATCTGGCCGGACGTGAAGATCATACTGCCAAGGTCGACGCCCTGAACATAAGGGCCGATGGCGGCTGGGGCGTGCTCAGTGCTGATAATGCGTGACATGGTATCTCCTTGATGGGGGCGTAAAAAGAACGCGGACGCAGCCATTATTCAAAAAAGCCCCGTGACAGGCAATGTCCATTACGGGGCAGAGCAGAAAACTAGCGATCTTGCAGCACCGCCTGACGCTCAAACTCTTTCTCACAGTACTTACACTTGAGGTGAACGTCGCCGTCGCGCTGCTTCACGCTGAATGACGATGACACCGGCTCGCTGCGGCTAATGCAGTTGCTGTTCGGGCAGGTGAGTACGCCGGTAATGTGGTCTGGCAGCGTCGGTACCAGTTTGCGCACCACGTCATACTCATCGATCTGATTGACGGTCGCCTGCGGTGCGTAGATCGCCAGCTGATTCGCCTGCTGTTCAGTGAGAAACACGTTTTCGATCTTGATCAGATCTTTGCGCCCAAGGTGGTTGGACGGCAAATTCAAGCCGATGGTGATGCGCTGGTCTGTCGCCGTCAGTTTAAACAGCGTCAGCAGTTTAAAACCTACCTGTGCGGGAATGTGGTCGATCACCGTGCCACGTTTGATCGCTTCAACCTGTAATTTATTATCGTGTGTCATGATGGTTTTTTCCTCTTACAGAACCAGTTCGCGATTCAAGACCAGTGCCAGCAGCGCCTGGCGGGCGTAAATGCCGTTGCCCGCCTGTTGGAAATAATAGGCATAAGGCGTGGCATCCACATCAATGGTGATCTCATCGACGCGCGGCAGCGGGTGCAGCACTTTCAAGTTCGGGCGGGCGCTGTGCAGGTCGGCGGCTCGCAGGACAAACTGGGATTTGATGTTGATGTATTCGGATGGGTCCAGACGCTCTTTCTGGACGCGTGTCATGTACAGAATATCCAATTCGCCGACGACGTCGTCGATGCTGTTGTGCAGGCTGTAAGTAATATTCTTCTCTTTCAGCATGCTCAAAATGTAGTCCGGCATTGCCAATGCGTCCGGGGCGATGAAGTAGAAGCGGTTGCCTTCGAACTTCGCCAGCGCCTGCGTGAGTGAATGCACGGTGCGACCATATTTTAAATCGCCGACCATTGCGATGTTGATGTTATTCAGCCGGCCTTGCGTTTCCTGAATGGTGAACAGATCGAGCAGCGTCTGCGTCGGGTGCTGGTTCGCGCCGTCACCGGCGTTCAGTACTGGAATACCGCCAGAAAATTCGGTGGCAAGGCGGGACGCGCCTTCCTGCGGATGACGCATCACGATGGCATCAACATATTGGCTGATGACGGAGATAGTGTCGGCCAGCGTTTCACCCTTTTTCCCCAGCGATGTGTTATTGCTGTCGGCGAAACCGACGACGGAGGCCCCCAGGCGATGCATCGCAGTTTCAAAGGATAGACGCGTCCGGGTGGAGGCCTCGAAGAAGCAACTGGCAATCACTTTATGTTTTAACAGCTCAGGCTGAGGTTTGGCTTTCAGGCTGGCGGCTACATTCAGCGCCAGCTCTAAATCTTCCCGACTGAGGTCGTTAATCGAAATAATATGTTTTTGATAGAGCGGATTGACCATGTTGTCTTTCTCCTAACGAGTAAACAGGAAATGTCGTATCTGGCGGCCCAGACGGTGGGCAAAAAAAAGCCCCTCATTGAGGGGCTTTCTTAATTGATCGATTGAGCAACGGAAAGGAAAACGCTGGCTGGCTGCCGGATGGCAGTTGTGGTTGAGAACCAACATGAGCAGCGGATTTTTTGGTGTAACGGTGCATGACCCCTCCCGGCAAACTGTCGGGAATTATACGCGCCGACTAGGCTATTTCAAGCAGAAAACGTGGTTTTTTACGCATCGCAATCGGTTGCGGAGTGAGTGCTATGTGCATGATGGCTGTAGACAGGGGAAGAGTGGTTGAGAAGAGTGATGAGCAGTTCACTGTTTCGGATTAACGCGCTGGCGGGCGTCACATTTGGAGAGTATAAGGATTGTAAAACAGGGTTTCATTTTTTCTATCAACGAGGTTTTTTATGATTACTGGCAATGTCCACCACCTTGAACTGGTTCCTTATCTGCCTGCCAAACTGCGTGAAGCGATTGAGTACGTGAAGCAAAATATCACGGCGGATACCCCGCTGGGCAAGCACGATATCGAGGGTAACAGCGTGTTTGTGCTGATCTCCAACGACAGCACCGACCTGCTGGAGAAGCGCCGTGCCGAGTATCACGCCAAATATCTGGACATTCAGATTGTGTTGTCCGGTGTGGAAGGAATGACGTTCAGCAACTTGCCTGCGGGCAAGCCAGACACTGATTGGCTGGCGGATAAAGACATTGCTTTCCTGCCTGCTGGCGAGCAGGAAAAACAGTTTGTGATGCAGGAAGGGGATTTTGTCGTCTTCTTCCCCGGTGAAGTGCACAAACCGCTGTGCGCCGTCGGCGAACCTGCACACGTGCGCAAAGCCGTGGTGAAAATCGACGCATCGCTGGTGTAGGATTTCTGTGAACAAGGAACGTTCAACCATAAAATGGAAGAAAATAATGGCAATAATTCCTCAGATGCCTCCCGGTGGTTTTCCCCTTCTCAAGAGCAGTAAAAGAAAAACCACGTAAATATGGCAAGGCCTAGAAAAAAACAGCCAGTCAGTTGTTTAACTGACTGGCATTATTAAGAAAATGATTTTCTTGCTAGAAAATCTCATGATCTTTCGATTATAGGTATATTATTACTTTAAATTATGTAGGATGTTTTCCCTGGCATTGGCCTGTCACAGACTTTTTATTCTATTTTAGTTTTTATAAACAGGTTCATATCAGGTACGGCATATTTTATGTAGGGTAAATTTAATGTAGGGATGCACTGATGAAACAAATTACATTACCTGACAGATTAATCACAATGTTCGAAAACGATCCTCTGGTCGGCTGGGCAATAAAAGACACAAGCTCCCGTTTTATTTATGTCAATAACACCTTTAAAACCTGGCAAACCATATCAACTCGTTATGATTATGAAGGCTTGAACATTAGGGATATCCCTGTTCCTGTCGCCGAATTTTCAGACATTTTTAACCAGCAGGAACGAGAGATAGAGCGTACCGGTAAGGCAGTGAGAGCCATTACAACGCATATTCAAGGCACGGAAAAAATAATGCAGCCTGCCTACAATATTCAGGAGCCAATCTATGATGAACATCGCAACTGTGTAGGCACGGTTATCAGCGTCAGACATGTTAGGATCATCACACCGACCTCGTTGCTAAATGGAACCATAATTCAACACTCTACCTTCGAGCCCCCTTCTAAAATATTTACCGAGAAGGAATGGGAGGTTATTTACCTGCTTGTCTGTGGGATGATGCTTAAAGATATAAGCAGCATCCTCTCAATCACCGTTGATGCCGTTAACAGCAGACTCCGAAGCTGCTACAGAAAAACAGGCTTGAATTCACTATCAGGCCTAAAGGAATACTGTAGAGATAACCGATTTGATAACTACATCCCGCT
>NZ_RJTN01000006.1:166763-193629 GCF_005497185.1 Pectobacterium polonicum
GGCAATAAGATGGTATGTCAGTATTTCGGCGTAACAGAAAGTAAACTTTTAGGCTGTCTCGACACGGATTTAACGCCCGATATCAGCGAGCACTACGGCCATATACTGCATGACGACCAAAAAATATTGACCACAAATGAAATGAGTATTGTCCTCAAAACATTTGATTACGGAAGACGAAATAGACTCAGGTCTTTTCTGGTGGAGAAGCGTCCTTGGCGGCTTAATGATGGCAATGACGGTATTGTTTGCACTTACATAGAAATCACCAATGTTTACTTTTCAACCTTTCTTATGCCATGCGAAAGGAAGCCCTTTGTGTTCACCCGACCGGCAAATATTTTTACAGACAAGGAGTGGGAAGTCGTTCTTTTGCTACAGTGCGGGGTGAAGCAGAGTCGTATTCCAGACATACTTGGTATAAGTTCTTCAACGCTTCGTAACAGGATAACGCGTTGCTGTGATAAAACAGGTGTGGCAAACAGCGCCACCCTGATCCAACACTGCAACCAAAAAGGATGGGATAACTACATTCCCCCTTTTTTTCTGATGAAGGGGCATGTGTCGATTACCTGAAGGACTGTGGTTCGAGCCTCTCATGTCAAAACGACGGGAAGGAGCTCTGAGCTGAATTCAGTTCCAGCTCCAGCTCTTTGCCGAATGTAGTGGCCAATATGACTTGACCACTACAGTTTTTAAAACACATCAAAGGCAGGCTAAATCTTAATCTTGTACCAGCGTGGCGACCATCACGGCTTTAATGGTGTGCATGCGGTTTTCCGCCTGATCGAACACGATACTGTGTGCGGATTCAAAGACCTCGTCCGTGACCTCCATTCCGCCGTGCAGGCCGTACTGTTCCGCCATTTGTTGACCCATGGTCGTCTGGTCATCATGGAATGCAGGCAGGCAGTGCAGAAATTTCACCTGTGGATTGCCCGTTGCTGCGATCATCGCCGTGTTCACCTGATACGGTTTCAGCAGTGCGATACGCTCCTTCCAGGTTTCTTTTGGTTCGCCCATGGAAACCCAAACGTCGGTATAAATGAAATCTGCGCCCGCAACGCCTGCGGCGATATCTTCCGTCAGCGTGATGCTGCCACCCGTTTGCTCTGCCGCCGCCTGACACTCAGCCACCAGACCGGCATCCGGCCAGCAGGCTTTTGGCGCAACAAGGCGTAAATCCAATCCGGTCAGCGCTGCCGCTTCCAGCATGGTGTTGCCCATGTTGTTGCGCGCATCGCCCACGTAAACGAGCGTCATCTCTGACAGCGCTTTACTTGGCAAATGTTCTTGCATTGTCAGCAGATCGGCCAGCAACTGCGTGGGGTGGAATTCGTTTGTCAGTCCGTTCCACACTGGAACGTCCGCGTATTGCGCCAGCGTTTCAACAATTTGCTGACCGTAGCCGCGATATTGAATGCCGTCGTACATTCTTCCCAGTACACGTGCGGTATCCTTGATGGATTCTTTATGGCCGATTTGGCTACCGCTCGGGCCGAGATAGGTCACTTGCGCGCCCTGATCGTATGCAGCAACTTCGAAAGAGCAGCGAGTACGAGTCGAATCTTTTTCGAAGATGAGTGCGATGTTTTTACCTTGCAGGCGGCGGGCTTCGGTCCCGTTTTTTTTATCAGCCTTTAGTGCCGTTGACAGGGTTAAAAGATGGGCAATTTCTGCGGGTGTAAAATCCATTAACCTTAAAAAGTGACGTTTATAGAACGGTTGCATGATGTATCTCTCCATGTGGCTCAACACCATTGGTTGAATTAAAATTCACTTTATATGTGTAATTATTCAAATTCAAGTGGTGATATCAAACTTTGTGGTGGAGCAAGCCGCAGGGCTGTGGGACAATAAGCAATATTACGTCGATTAATGAGGACTGAGGCATGGCAAATCGCGAATTACTGGAAGAACAACGGGAAGAGACACGCCTGATCATTGAAGAACTGCTGGATGATGGCAGCGATCCTGACGCGCTCTATACCATTGAACACCATTTCTCTGCTGAGAAGTTTGAAGTGTTGGAAAAAGTTGCTGTAGAGGCCTTCAAACTGGGTTATGAAGTGACGGATGCAGAAGAATTGGAAGTGGAGGATGGTGTGTTGCTGATGTGCTGCGATGCCATCAGTGAAGTGGCGCTAAATGCGGAACTGATCGACGCACAGGTAGAACAGCTGCTGGCGCTGGCAGAACGTCACGGTGTGAATTACGACGGTTGGGGCACTTACTTCGAAGATCCAGATGGTGAAGGCGAAGAAGACGGGGATGATGAAGATTTTTATGATGAAGATGATGACGGCAAACGCCATTAATCATTGAGCTTCAACCCAGCCTCACTGAATGCCGCAGGAATACCCTGCGGCGTTTTTATTTGCCATTACAGTACTTTCAGCATCGTCACTTCACAATCGGTATGACCCGTGTTCCCCATTGAATGGGGAATAGGATCGAAGCCCAAAGACGCATACAGCCGAATCGCGCTGGTCAGGTGGCCGGTTGTTTCCAGATAGCAGCGGCGAAAACCCTGCTCACGTGCAAAATCAAGTGCCTGTATTGCTAGCTGACGTGCTAAACCTTTACCCCGCACGACGGGTAGGAAATACATTTTCTGTAATTCACACACATCCTCTTCTCCTGCGACCAGCGGGGCAACGCCGCCGCCACCCACGACTCGGCCGTCATATTCAACCACCCAGTAGGCGCTTTTCGGCTGACTATATAGAGTAAACAGTGTATCCAGATTAGGGTCGGAAACGGTGTAACCTTTGTCGGCCGTCAAACCAAATTCAGCAGAAACCTGGCGGATAACTTGTGCGATGGCTGCATCGTCCTGTTCGGTGATTGGACGTAGCTGAAGATTGGTGGAGGTCGCGGTTGTCATAATACGTACTCTTGTTCTTACGGTTTACGAGGGTAATGATCTTGGCCGATTGTAATACCATTTCAGGCCACATTGATGCAACGTCTATACTCATCGACTTCACGTTATCAATGTGTTTTTTACTTTGTGGACTTCTCTATTCCATGTAATTAGTAAGTATATGAACTTGTTTGATTTTTGTTAACTTTTATTGTTGTGATTAACAGGACATGCTTAAATGAGCCGCTTTTTGTATGCCGCTAACGTATCGAATAATACGTTTATCAGGCTTATTTCTTTTAGGATGAAAGGGTTATGACTATCAATACTTCAAAAGATAGCGCGCTGCATCGCGTGCAGTTTCATGGTAAGGCTGGGGAATATTTTGCAATTTGGCTGGTGAATGCGTTATTAACGGTCATCACACTCGGTATTTATTCTGCCTGGGCCACCGTGCGTCGTCGTCGTTATTTTTACGGTAACACGGAAATTAACGGTGACCGTTTTGATTACCACGCGGAGCCTATTCAGATCCTTAAAGGACGTCTGCTGGTTATCGCCGGTCTGATTCTGTTTTATTTTGTATTGGCGATGTCACCAACGCTGGGGACGATTCTTGCATTGGCATTTGCGGCACTTATTCCGGTTATCGTGATCCGCAACTGGCGTTATGACGCCATTATGTCCAGCTATCGCGGCGTCCGTTTTAACTATCATTGCAAGACGGGCCGTGCGTATTGGGTATTGCTGCTTTGCCCTATCCTGTTACTGCTGGCTTTTTATATTGCTCTGGTTGTGGTTGTCATGATTGGTATGCAGAGCAATAGCCCAATTCTGATTGGGTTCATTGCCTTGGCGATTGCTATTCCGGGGTTTGCCGCCGTAAATGGCATCATGAAAATGATGCAGCTTGATTTCTATGTGAATAATCTGTTCTTTGGTAAAACGGCGTTTAACGCAGAATTAACGAAAGCAGCGTTTATTAAATTTTCTCTGATTAGCCTGCTGATTTTTGTTCCTTTCCTGATCGCATCGCTGTCATTCATGAGTTCGTTCTTTTTCACGCTATTCCAAACTATTATGATGGGTGGCGGAAATGAAGAGCTCGTAATGATGATGCTGCTGAGCAACATCTTTAATATGATCATGATGGTCGTTGTGGCGTTGCTGGGTGTGCTGGTTTCCAGCAGCTATCTGGTGGTCGCGCAGCGTAATTATCTGTTCAACCAGACGTCGCTGAACGGTGGTGTGAAGTTGCACTCTTCCATGCAAACGCTGTCTTACATGGGGCTGCTGATAACCAATAGCCTGATCACTATTTTCTCTTTGGGTTGGGCTGCACCAGTGGCAGAGATTCGCCATGCACGCTATATCGCGAATGCGACAGCGGTTGAAGGCGATCTGGCACTGCTGCACGTTCAGGCACATCAGGACACAGCAAACAGCGCGCTGGCTGAAGAAGCGGTGCAGGCGCTTGATTTGGGTGTTGGCCTGTAAGTTATAAGGCAGGAATATGAATATTGAGGGGCATTATCAATACCCCGGATTGGCGGCCCGCGTGGCCGCTTCTCTTCATTTAACGGACAATGGTTCGACGATGGTGCTGAACACCGGGTCATCGAACACAACATTTGCGTTGGAGCAGGTCACGGTTTCCGATGCGCTGGGTTCTATTCCTCTGATATTAACGTTTCCTGACGGCGGTCGCTTTGTTCCTGCCGATGATCCCGTTTTTCGCACCTGGTATTCGGCACGACGCCGGCCGGGGGTTGTCCATCGGCTGGAACGCCATAAGCGTGGCGTGATTTTCACGTTATTTGCCACGATTTTGATCGTCATAAACTACGTTTACGTGGTGTTGCCTTGGGCGAGTTCCGCGCTGGCGCTACGCATTCCTACCGCTATCGAACAGCAACTGGGGCAACATACGCTGAAGCTGCTGCGGCACAGTGATTTTAAGTCTTCCACACTGCCTATTGAACGTCAGCAGGCGATGCAAACGCTATTTCAGCAGGTTATGCCCGCTGACATGCGGGAAGATAAAACGCCGTTGCGCCTGGAGATCATGGCTGCGCCTGTCGGGCCGAATGCTTTCATGTTGGCGGATGGCACGCTGATTATCAGTGACGATCTGGTGAAGCTGGCGAAAAATGACAACGAGCTGGCGGCGGTGATGCTGCATGAAATGGGGCACCACGCCTATCGCCATCCAATGCGCATGGTGGTGCGCTCATCGCTAGTGTCGTTGACGTTCATGTGGATGACGGGAGATGTCAGTGGAATCGGAGATACCGTGTTGCAGTCTGCCGCCTTTATCAACGAAATGCAGTTTTCTCGCGATATGGAGCGGGAAGCTGATGCATGGGCAATAGCAAAAATGCAGCAGCAAGGACGTTCGCTTCAGTCAATGCAGGCAATGTATCAAGCTTTGCTCAATCACGACCGCAGCGGGGATGAGGTTGAATCGCTGGATTTACCCGACTGGCTGAGTACACATCCAGATATGGACGAGCGGCTGAGAACGATTGAAAGAGAAATGAATCAGCACTGATCCTCAACGCCAATTTTACCCCTTCCTTATGCCGATAGTGTGCGGATATCACAGCGCACTATCGGTATTCTTGTTCGCGATGTGAACGACTTTTCCCACTTTTTGTTGTTTTTATGGACGTTAATGCCGAGCGAAAAGTATGAGCGGCGTAGTCAGATGATTAACTGGAATGCGTTAAATGTCATTCTATTGAAAACTCCTTATAGAATGTTTTGTTATAAATAAAAAAATCAGATAATAATATCTTTTTATTATTAGCTTACTTATGTTTATTGGGATTTTTCCTAATAGACATTAAAATCGCGGCTTCACGACTTCATGATTACCGAAGAGCTATTTATGGTTAACCGAATACTATCAGGGGTGGTGGGTGCATTTCTGTTAATGCTGTCACCATTAACGTATGCACAGACCAATTTTTCAGCACCACAAGAAGGCGACTGGATCGCGCCAGAATTTACCTTCAACAGCGGCGAAAAATTAAAAGATCTGCGCATTCACTATTACACGCTCGGTGATAAAACCAAGCCTGCCGTGTTATTACTGCATGGAACGAATCAGCCGATTAAAGCGCTGTTAGCAAATGGCTTTGGCGGAGAGCTTTTCGGACCGGGTCAGGCGCTGGATAGCAGCAAATACTTTATTATCATGCCGGAGAGCATTGGTTCTGGAAAATCTTCCAAGCCATCAGACGGCTTACGGATGAAATTTCCTCAGTACGATTATAACGATATGGTGCAGGCACAATATCGCTTAATCAAAGAAGGACTGGGGATTAACCATCTGCGTCTGGTGATGGGATATTCCATGGGCGGAATGCAGACCTGGCTCTGGGGGGAAAAATACCCGGACATGATGGATGCATTGGTGCCAATGGCGTCGTTGCCAAACGAGCTGTCTGGCCGTAACTGGATGATGCGTCGTATCTTGATTGAATCCATCAAGAATGATCCGGCCTGGAATAATGGCGATTATACGCAGCAGCCGCCGACGCTAAAAACGGCCAGTATTATGTTTAGTATTGCTACTACTGGCGGAACGCTGGCCTATCAGAGCAAAGCGCCAACACGCGTACAGGCGGACAAACTGGTAGAAGATCGTCTTGCCGCGCCGTCAACCAGTGATGCTAATGACTTTATTTATATCTGGGGTTCGTCTGCAAATTATAATGCTGCGCCGGAGCTGAATAAAATTAACGCCCCTGTTCTGGTGATTAACTCTGCGGATGATGAGCGTAATCCTGTTGAAACAGGCATTCTGGATAATGAGCTTAAGAAAATTAAGCAGGCGACTTTGTTCCTTATTCCCGCCAGTAACGAAACCAGCGGGCATGGCACGATGATGTCGGCAAAGTTTTATAAAGATGAGCTGCAACGTTTCTTAGAAAAAAATCAGTCTCAGGAAAAGAATAAAAAATAAATCCTAATGACCGACAGAAAGTCTATTTTCTGTCGGTCATTATTTTCTTTATACGTTTCTTTATTTTTATTACGGTTTTATACCCGTCATACTTCAAGTTGCATGTGCGTTGGCTGTGTTTAGTCACCCGAATCACTTACCAGAGTAAGCTTATTGGGGTGACATGAGAGATATCCTGTCTCTCACCGAAGGCCAGCCGTTGCGGGCCAATGCTTTACGTTGTTCAAAACGCAAACGTTTTGTCCTGAAACTTGAATTATTTAGTGTATATGACGAATTTATTTCAGTTCGTGGAAATTCACACGTCTGGAAAATGAATAACGACTATTACGTAAATAACTGAACGGCTCTGCTCTGGAGCTGGCGCCCACCCTTTCTTATTTTCAGACCATAGGGATAATTTATGTTTCGTAAGGTAAAGATCCGTACTGCACTCAGCATGATGGTATTTTCATTAGCGGCGCTACTGCTTTTTGTCGGCGTTTTAGGGTTGGTTGCGGTTCAGTCGGGGAATAAATCATTTGCCCGTGTCGATATGGAAGTGCTGCCAGGGCTGGTCGCGTTGAATGATAGCTCCGAACTGCTGTTGCGTGGTCGGTTAGATTTACGTCTGTACGAATCATTAATGGGCAAAGGGGACGTCGAGGCGGCCAAAGTCGCGCTGGGTCGTGCCAGAGGTAAGGTTGATGGTGCCAGCGAGAAATGGCAGGAATACCTGAAATATCCGCAGTCCGAAGAAGAAAAAGTCATTTCTACGGACATGGCCGAGAAACGTAATACGCTAATGCAAGAGTTTATCGATCCGGCATTTGCGGCACTTAATGCAGGGAATCTGGATGAATATCGCCAACGTGCGGGGAAATCAACGGTGCTATATGCCGCGTTTGATAAATCTTCTAAAGCGCTGGTTGCCTTCAAGCTGAAGAGCATTGATGAAGCCTACGCGGATTCGAATGGCCGTGTGGAACTCATGGAAACCATCCTGTATGCCGCGATTGCCTGTGCGTTGTTGCTGGCTGCACTGGCCTGGTCCGTGATGACCAACCTTATCGTGAAACCGTTGAATCAGGCTATTTCCGTCTTTGACCGTATCGCGGAAGGCGACCTGCGTGCGCAGATTGATAGCAGCGGGAAAAATGAAATTGCACAGCTGTTTGCTGCGGTTCAGCGTATGCGCGACGGGCTGGAAAATATGGTGCGCGTGGTGCGTAACGGTACTGATGCTATCAGTATCGGCGTTGAGGAAATCGCCTCCGGTAATATCGATCTCTCCAGCCGTACCGAGCAGCAGGCGGCTTCATTGGATGAAACGGCTTCAAGTATGGAGCAGATCATGTCGACGGTGAAAAACAACGAAGACAACACGCGTAAGGCTAACGATCTGGCACTGAAAGCCTCGAATTCTGCGTCTCGCGGCGGGAATGTCGTCTCCGAAGTGGTGGATACGATGCGTTCTATTAAGCAGAGCTCCGCCAAGATCTCCGACATTGTTGGGGTGATAGACGGCATCGCCTTCCAGACTAACCTGTTGGCACTGAACGCTGCGGTAGAATCTGCCCGTGCGGGTCAATATGGTAAAGGCTTTGCAGTGGTTGCTTCTGAAGTGCGGATGTTGGCGGCGCGCAGTGCGACGGCAGCGAAAGAGATTGGCAGCATGATTGATGCTTCCCTCAGCCGCATTGAAAAGGGCGCAGGGCTGGTTGAGCTGGCGGGTAACACCATGGACGAAGTGCTGATGGATGTGAAAAAAGTGGTCGATATCATGGATGAAATCACGCTGGCTTCCAGCGAGCAGAGCCGCGGCATTTCACAGATTAATATCGCTATTAATCAGATGGACGGTGTGACGCAGCAGAATGCGTCATTGGTATCAGAAGTGGCGACCTCAGCAAATGCGCTTCAGGAGCAGGTTATTAACTTGCAACAGTCCGTTTCCCGTTTTCAGATCGCAAGAGAAGAGGTGGAAATGAACAATGTTCTGACCGGCTTGCGTCAGAACATTGCGCTGGCCGATGCCCGCTAATCGTTAAATGATCCCTCACCTGTTTTGACCTGATGGTAAACGAGAACGAGTACATCATATTGATGTACTCGTTCTCGTTATTTACATCTGTATAAATAACCAGTACATTTAATCCACACAAAAAAAGTGGAGATAGTGCTGTGATTATACGAATGAAAACACAATGTAAAGACGACACTTGTCCATCCTGTGTTGTGGCAGGTGATTTTATCTTTCTTGCTCACCACTCAGGAGGACATGAAAAAGATGATGTCGAGTTTCAGGTCAGGGCTTCTTTGAATGCATTACGCAAAACGTTACAGTCAGTGAATGCTGATCTGGTGGATCTCGTTCAACTCAATCTTTATTTAAGGCATCGCGCCGACTTTAGTAAAGCCAGAGAGATATTTCGCGAATATTTTACCGAACAGAAATTTCCAGCCAGAACGACGGTGTTTACGGATTTCGTCAATGACCGCTGCCTTTGCATGATAGATGGCGTTGCGTATAAACCGAGTGGTACGTAACAGAATACGTGTTGGGGCGAACCCTCAATGAAAAAGCCCCGTTTTGCAACGAGGCTTTCATATTAATCATACTACTGCTGGAAATCGGTTAGCGTTACAGCGCCGCGATGACTGCTTGCTGCTCCAGCAGCTTGGCTTTGTCTACGGCGTAGCCGTCCAGCTTCTCACGCTCTTTGGCAACGACCGCTTCCGGTGCGCGAGCCACAAAGCCTTCGTTGGACAGCTTGCTTGCGATGCGCTCAATCTCTGCTTCGATTTTCGCCACTTCTTTCGCCAAACGATCCAGCTCTGTCGCTTTGTCGATCAGACCAGCCATTGGTATCAACAGCTCGGCACCCTCGATGAGTTTAGTGACGGAAACCGGACCTTTATCGCCCGCTGGCAGCAGCGTAATGTTTTCCAGGCGTGCCAGCGTTTGGATGAAGCTGCGGTTCTCTTCCACACGACGCTGTGCTTCGGCAGTGGCATCGCGCAGTAAGACTTCCAGCGGTTTGCCCGGCGCGATGTTCATTTCTGCACGAATGTTACGCACTGCGGTAATCGCCTGCTTGATCCACTCCAGATCGTCCAGTGCCAGCGTATCTTCCTGCGCAGCGTCGAACTCAGGGAACGGTTGCAGCATGATTGTGTCGGCGCTAATGCCTTTCAACGTTTTAACGCGTAGCCAGATGGTTTCGGTAATGAACGGAATAATAGGATGTGCCAGACGCAGTAACGCTTCCAGTACGGTAACCAGCGTGTGGCGTGTACCGCGCAGTTCCGCTTCTGTACCACCGTTCATCACAGGCTTCGTCAACTCCAGATACCAGTCGCAGAACTGATTCCAGGTGAATTCATACAGAATGTTGGCGGCAATATCAAAGCGATAACCGTCCAGCGCCTCGCGGTAGGCTTTCACTGTGCGGTTGAATTCTGCCAGAATCCAGCGGTCAGCCAGAGACAGTACTTTTTCACCTGCACCAAAACCGCAATCCTGATCTTCGGTGTTCATCAGCACGAAACGGCTGGCGTTCCATAGCTTGTTACAGAAGTTACGGTAACCTTCCAGACGCTTCATATCCCAGTTGATGTCGCGACCGGTAGAGGCCAGTGCCGCCAGCGTGAAGCGTAGGGCATCCGTACCGTGAGGTTCGATGCCGTTCGGGAACTGTTTCTCGGTGCGCTTACGGATTTTTTCCGCCAGCTGCGGCTGCATCATATTGCCGGTACGTTTTTCCAGCAGGGCTTCCAGCGAAATACCGTCCACCATATCCAGCGGGTCGATGACGTTCCCTTTGGATTTAGACATCTTCTGGCCTTCCTCATCACGGATCAGGCCGGTCATGTAAACGGTGTGGAATGGCACCTGTGATTTGCCGTCTTCATCTTTGATGAAATGCATGGTCAGCATGATCATGCGGGCAATCCAGAAGAAGATGATGTCGAAGCCGCTGACCATCACGCTGCTTGGGTGGAAGGCTTTCAGATCGGGCGTTTGCTCTGGCCAACCCAGCGTAGAGAATGTCCACAGCCCGGATGAGAACCAGGTATCCAGTACGTCTTCATCCTGATTCAGGACAACATCGTCAGCGAGGTTGTTTTCACTGCGTACTTCCGCTTCGGTACGGCCTACATAGACGTTGCCGTTGGCATCGTACCAGGCTGGGATGCGGTGACCCCACCACAACTGACGGGAGATACACCAGTCCTGAATGTCGCGCATCCAACTGAAGTACATGTTTTCGTACTGTTTTGGTACGAACTGGATGCGGCCATCTTCCACCGCTTCCACTGCTGGTTTAGCCAGTACGGCAGCACGCACGTACCACTGGTCGGTCAGCATCGGCTCAATGACGACACCGCCACGGTCTCCGTAAGGTACGGTCAGATCGTGTGCCTTGATCTCTTCCAGCAGACCGAGTTCATCGAATGCGGCGACGAGCGCTTTACGTGCGGCAAAACGTTCCAGACCCTGGAAGGTTTCTGGAATGTCGCTGCTGTAAGCGGTACTGGCTTCGCCATTGGTGTCAAAAATTTCAGCGCTCTGGCGGATATCACCATCGAACGTCAGAATGTTTACCATCGGCAACTGGTGGCGTTTACCGACTTCGTAGTCGTTGAAGTCGTGAGCTGGCGTGATCTTCACGCAGCCGGTGCCTTTTTCCATATCGGCATGTTCATCGCCAACGATCGGAATACGACGACCAATCAACGGCAGGATCACGTCTTTGCCGATCAGATCTTTATAACGCGGATCTTCCGGGTTAACGGCAACGCCGGTATCACCCAGCATAGTTTCCGGGCGGGTAGTCGCGACGACCAGATAGTCTTTCCCTTCGGCGGTTTTCACGCCATCGGCCAGCGGATAACGCAGGTGCCACATCGACCCTTTCACTTCGCGGTTTTCGACTTCCAGATCGGAAATCGCAGTGCGCAGTTTCGGGTCCCAGTTCACCAGGCGCTTGCCACGGTAAATCAGGTCTTCTTTATACAGACGGACAAAAACTTCTTTCACCGCGTTGGACAGACCTTCATCCATGGTAAAGCGCTCACGCTCCCAGTCAACGGAGTTGCCCAGACGGCGCATCTGATTAGTAATGTTGCCACCGGATTCGCCTTTCCACTGCCAGATTTTGTCGATGAACGCCTCGCGGCCGTAATCGTGGCGAGTTTTGCCTTCTTCTGCGGCGATCTTACGCTCAACCACCATCTGCGTGGCGATACCGGCGTGATCGGTACCGGCCTGCCACAGGGTATTTTTGCCTTGCATACGCTGATAGCGGATCAACGTATCCATAATGGTTTGCTGGAAAGCATGGCCCATATGCAAGCTGCCGGTGACGTTGGGCGGCGGGATCATAATGCTGAAACTTTCTTTACTCGTATCGCCGTGCGGCTTGAAGTAGCCTTGCTTTTCCCAGAGTTCGTAGAGCGGCTGCTCGATATCTTGCGGGTTATATTTCGTTTCCATTATGCTCAAAATTCAGTGAGTTGGCGGCGTAGCCGTGGTCAATTGGAAGCCGACGCTGCGATAGGTTTTGTAGCGGTCGCGCGCCAACTGTTTTAAGGATTCTTCGTAAGGGACAAAGTCTATCACTTCATGGAAAGCGGTGGCAAAATCTGCGAACTGCGGCAATAGGCTGATCAGCAGGTCACGTGGTGCATTACCACGTCGCTGTGGCCATGCCAGCTCGACGGGTGCACCGTGACGCGGCCCTTCGCCTGCCAGATTATGCGGCACGAATGCGTTGGGATCGCGTTGCCACAATGCTTCGTCGAGCCTGATAGCCTGTTGCTCGTCTTCGCAGGCAATCAGCACGCGCTTTCCTGCTCGCCAACGTTCTGCCGCCAGATCGCATGCCAGTGCCTCATGGGCGCTGAGCTCACCGCTTTTGCTGTCGTGTTCGAGAAGATAGAACGTTGCGTTTTTCATTGTTTACACTATGGATAAGGGCCGGATAGTCCGGCCCATTATACTCGTCATACTTCAAGTTGCATGTGCGTTGGCTGCGCTATTCTACGTCGTTCTGTCCGGCGCGGTTAAGCAGGAACTGTGATAACAATGCGACCGGACGACCCGTTGCGCCTTTGGCCTTGCCAGAGCGCCAGGCCGTGCCCGCGATATCCAGATGTGCCCAGCTGTACTTACGCGTAAAGCGCGACAGGAAGCAGCCTGCGGTAATTGCACCGCCCGGACGACCACCAATATTCGCCATGTCGGCGAAATTAGATTCCAACTGCTCCTGGAATTCGTCAGTCAGCGGCAGACGCCATGCACGGTCGCCAGATTGTTCGGACGCGCTCAACAGTTCGTGCGCCAGCGGATTGTGGTTCGCCATCAGCCCGGTGATGTGGTGCCCCAGCGCAATCACACACGCGCCGGTCAGCGTCGCGACGTCAATGACGACGTCCGGCTCATAGCGCTCAACGTAGGTCAGTGTATCACACAAGACCAGCCGACCTTCCGCATCGGTGTTCAGCACTTCTACCGTTTGACCGGACATCGTGGTCAGCACATCGCCTGGACGGTATGCGCGCCCATCGACCATGTTTTCACAACCCGCCAGTACGCCGACGATATTCAATGGCAGCGCCAGCTCGGCCGCCATACGCATCACGCCGTAGACCGTCGCTGCACCGCACATGTCGTATTTCATTTCGTCCATGCTGTCGGCAGGTTTGATGGAGATGCCGCCGGAATCGAAGGTCAGACCTTTACCGACCAGTACAATTGGGCGAGTTTCTGGGTTCGGATCGCCTTTATATTCGATCACGGACATCAGCGATTCATTCTGCGAGCCCTGACCCACTGCCAGATAGGCATTCATGCCCAGCTCTTTCATCTGCTGTTCGCCAATCACACGTGTGATGATGTTTTGGCTGTAGGTGTCGGCCAGTTGACGCGCTTGCGACGCCAAATAGGCGGCATTACAGATATTCGGCGGCATATTGCCGAGATCTTTCGCGGCTTTGATACCCGCAGCAATCGCCAGACCGTGCTGGATGGCGCGCTCACCGCTGGTCAGCTCGCGGCGCGTCGGTACGTTGAATACCATTTTGCGCAGTGGACGACGCAGCTCGACCTTATTGCTCTTAAGCTGATCGAAGGTATACAGCGTCTCTTTCGCGGTTTCGACCGCCTGACGCACTTTCCAGTACGTATTACGGCCTTTCACGTGTAGCTCAGTCAGAAAGCAGACTGCTTCCATCGAGCCGGTTTCGTTTAGCGCGTTGATGGTTTTCTGAATCACCTGTTTGTACTGGCGTTCATCAAGTTCGCGCTCTTTACCGCAGCCAATCAACAGAATGCGCTCGGAAAGAATGTTAGGTACATGGTGCAAGAGCAGTGATTGCCCCACTTTGCCTTCTAATTCACCACGGCGAAGCAACGCGCTGATATAGCCGTCGCTGATTTTATCGAGTTGTTCGGCAATAGGGGACAGACGACGCGGTTCAAACACGCCGACGACAATGCAGGCACTGCGTTGTTTTTCCGGGCTACCGCTTTTTACGCTGAACTCCATGTACTCTCCTGAATCTTAAAGACAAAGGCGGGGGCAACGGCTAGAATGTGACACTCCGTAATACTTTCCCGCCGTTGCGTTAACATAACCTGTGTTAATCTTAACGACGTAACGAACCTGTTTTGGTGACTAATAAGCAGGTTCTGATACAACAGCTCAAACGCAGTGTGTTGTAATACAGTTTTAGCTAAGAGGGCAGCCAAAAATGAGTATAAATGGCGCGTTAGCGAAGAAACTATCGATTTTCCTGCAAAAAGACAAGTTTTCACAGGCGTAATTAAGCGTGATCATCATTCGATATCTGGTACGGGAAACCTTTAAGAGCCAACTGGCGATCCTTTTCATTCTGCTACTGATTTTCTTTTGTCAGAAATTAGTACGGATACTGGGCGCCGCTGTTGATGGTGAAATCCCGACAAATTTGGTTATCTCCCTGTTGGGATTGGGCGTGCCAGAGATGGTGCAGCTCATCCTGCCATTAAGTCTGTTTCTTGGCGTATTGATGACGTTTGGCCGCCTCTATGCGGAAAGCGAGATCACCGTCATGCACGCCTGCGGATTAGGCAAACGCGTGTTGCTGAAAGCCGCGCTGGCCTTGGCTGTATTCACTGCCATCATCGCAACGATTAACGTCACGTGGCTCAGCCCGTGGTCGTCACGGCATCAGGAAGAAGTGTTGGCAGAAGCGAAAGCCAACCCTGGCATGGCCGCTTTGGTAGAAGGACAGTTCCAGTCTGCACAAGGTGGCAATGCGGTGCTGTTTGTCGGCAATGTGAAAGGATCGGAGTTTGAGCACGTCTTTCTGGCACAACTGCGGCCCAGCGGTAACGCACGACCTTCTGTTGTCGTGGCCGATCGCGGTCATATCACGCCAAACGAAGACGGTGCGCAGGTTGTAACGCTGGATAACGGTTCGCGTTACGAAGGCACGGCGCTACTGCGCGACTTCCGTATCACGGATTTCACCAACTATCAGGCTGTGATTGGTCACCAGAGCGTGACGCTAAATAATAGCGACGTGCAGCAAATGGATATGTCAACCCTCTGGCATTCGGATGCGCACGATGCGCGCGCAGAGTTCCACTGGCGGCTGACGTTGATTATTTCGGTGCTGATCATGGCGTTAATGGTGGTGCCGCTGAGCGTGGTGAATCCACGTCAGGGACGGGTGCTGAGTATGCTGCCTGCGATGCTGCTATACCTGATCTTCTTCCTGCTGCAAAGCTCGCTGCGTTCTAACGCCAGTAAAGGGAAAATTGATCCGATGGTATGGGTCTGGTTGACCAACCTGATGTACTTCGGCATCGCGGTGATGCTTAACCTATGGGATACCGTGCCGATGCGCAAAATGCGCGCCCGCTTTAAGCCTCGTCCCCTTAGAATACAAGGAGCGGCCTGATGTTTGGTGTATTAGACCGCTATATCGGTAAAACGATTTTCACCACCATCATGACGACACTGTTCATGTTGGTGTCACTCTCCGGCATCATCAAGTTTGTCGACCAATTGCGTAAAGTCGGGCAGGGCGAGTATTCGGCGCTGGGCGCGGGGCTGTATACGCTGCTTAGCGTCCCAAAAGACATTGAGACGTTCTTTCCTATGGCTGCGTTACTCGGTGCGCTGCTGGGATTGGGGCAGCTCGCGACCCGCAGCGAGCTGGTGGTGATGCAGGCTTCAGGTTTCACCCGCTTGCAGATCGCGACTGCCGTGATGAAAACCGCGATCCCACTGGTGTTGCTGACGATGGCGATTGGTGAGTGGGTTTCTCCGCAAGGAGAGCAGATGGCGCGTAACTATCGTTCTCAGATGATCTCTGGTGGGTCGATGATCTCTACGCAGGGCGGACTGTGGGCAAAAGATGGCAATGACTTTATCTATATTGAACGAGTAGTCGGCGATAAAGAGCTGTCTGGCGTCAACATCTATCACTTCGACGATCGGAACAAACTCCTGTCGGTACGCTACGCCGCCTCCGCTGAGTTTGATAAGGACAGGAATGTCTGGAACCTCTCGCAAGTTGATGAATCTGATTTGAGCGACGGCAAACAAATTGGTGGTAGTCAGACGCTCAGTGGCGAATGGAAAACCAACCTGACGCCGGATAAACTGGGCGTGGTGGCGCTGGAACCTAATGCGCTATCGATCCGTGGGTTGCATGATTACGCCAAATACTTGAAACAGAGTGGTCAGGAATCAAGCCGCTACCAGCTCAACATGTGGAGCAAGATCTTTGCGCCGGTCTCGGTGGCGGTGATGATGCTTATGGCAGTCTCTTTCATCTTTGGCCCGCTGCGTAGCGTGTCAGCAGGTTCACGTATCGTGATAGGGATCAGCTTCGGCTTTCTCTTCTACCTGCTGAATGAGATTTTCCGTCCGCTCAGTCTGGTCTATGGTATTCCACCGATATTGGGCGCGGTTTTGCCTAGCTCGGTGTTTTTATTCATCAGCGTGGCGTTGCTGCTGAAACGGCGATAATGCTAAACGAGTAAAAAAGCGTCGAGCGGGTAAACCTTCGGCGCTTTTTTGTTTTCACAACAACGTCACACCACACAATATTGACGGCAAAGTAGCCATAACGCGTTGCTAAAGATGATTTTTTCAGCACTTAGCCGAGTGTAGAGTGGATTAACGTTGCGCGTGGGCCGTCAAACGGTATAATGCACCCGTTTTCCGCATACTACTTCTGTGCCGAAGTGGCGAAATCGGTAGACGCAGTTGATTCAAAATCAACCGTAGAAATACGTGCCGGTTCGAGTCCGGCCTTCGGCACCAACAGTATGAAAATTAAGTCACCTTAGGGTGGCTTTTTTTATGTCCAAAATCGTCCAGTAACGTCCATATCTACATGTAAAATAACGATTTTAATTTCATTTTCTTCTCTGTGATTTTGTCTGTTTTATCCACAGTGGTCTCTCTTCGTCCATTGACATCCAGATGATTTGGGGGTCAAGATGAGGGTCAATTCACTTCGATTATGAGTTGACCCCCAAATTATGGCGCTGACCGACGTTGTTGCCCGTACTGCTAAGCCTCGCGAGAAAGCCTATAAGCTCGCTGACGCGCACGGCCTGTATCTTTTGGTGAGTCCTAACGGCTCTAAGCGCTGGTATCTCAAATACCGCTTTGAAGGTAAGGAAAGCCGGATTGCGTTCGGTGCCTATCCGCTGATCTCGCTGGCGAAGGCCAGAGAGAAGCGTGATGAGATACGATTGCTGCTGTTGGAGGGTATCCACCCAACGGAAAAGCGTGAAGAAGAAAAAGAGCAGGCGCAAGAAGAGTTGAATACTTTTGCGAAGGTCGCGCAGGACTGGCACCGAAATATTAGCCAAAACAGGTGGTCAGAAACGCACGCCGGACGGGTATGGCGCGATATGGAACGAAATCTACTGCCTGCTATCGGGCATCGCCATATTGCCGACCTGAAAACTAAAGACCTGCTGGAGCCGCTGAAAGTCGTCGAACAGAACGGTCATCTTGATTTGGCGTCACGGCTGCGCCAGCGTGTCACCGATATCATGCGCTACGCGGTGCAGAACGATATGATAGAGCGCAACCCCGCGCAAGACCTCTCCGGGGCGATAGCCGCGCCAAAAGCCACCCATCGGCCAGCCCTGAAGCTGAATAAACTGCCTGATTTTCTGGCACGGATAGAACGCCACAAAGGGCGGGCGTTAACCAGACTGGCGTTAAAACTCACGCTGTGCGTTTTTATCCGCTCCAGTGAGCTACGTTTTGCCCGCTGGCCGGAAATCGATTTTAAACGTGCCATGTGGACGATACCGGCTGAACGTGAAGCCATTCCCGGCGTGAAGCATTCGCAGCGCGGCGCAAAGATGCGCTCTGAACATCTGGTGCCGTTATCCCGACAGGCTTTAGCGCTGCTGGAAGAGATTAAGGCCATCAGCGGTGCTCATGAACTGATCTTCCCCGGCGATCGTCGGCCAACTAAACCGATGAGTGAAAACACCGTCAACAATGCATTGCGAACCATGGGCTACGACACCACTACCGAGGTTTGCGGACACGGCTTTCGCACCATGGCCTGTAGCGCACTGGTGGAGTCCGGCCAGTGGTCACGGGATGCAGTAGAGCGCCAGATGAGCCATCAGGAACGTAACGGCGTTCGTGCTGCCTATATCCACAAAGCGGAACATCTGGATGAGCGCAGGCTGATGCTGCAATGGTGGGCGGATTATCTGGATGCCAATCGGGAAGAGTATGTGGTGCCGTATGAGTTTAAAAAATGATGTATTGAATATTCTACTTTATAGGATCTAATTATTTTATTGATTATTAATAGATTATTTTTCTAGGCAGAGGGATATATGGAAGGAATCAAAGAGATTGAGTTAACACAATTTTTTAATAATGCTAAAAAATGTTTTTTTTATGCGCTAAAAATTTCACCTATATACATACTATCCTCCATAGTTATTGTTTGGGGTTATTTAGGGCATTTTTCACGACTTGATCTGTTAATTGGCGCAATTGAAAGTAAAACAACACTTATTTCAATATTTGGTTCGTTTTTATTCATGTCAGTGTTAATGTCTTTTATATTTGTACTTCCAAGTGTTAATTTAATATTGTTTTCATCCTTTGTTAAAGAAAGTTATATCAGCAGCACAAAGTATATGCCATATATCACTTTGATGATGATAATATCTATGTTGATCTCTATCTTTATATTATCGTCTGACCTTTTTGCTTCTTTTGCTAAAGAAAATATTTATTTAGAAACAGCTTTATTCTATATAAGCGAACCATTTCGCTCTTTACTTATATCTTTTATTCCTCCCATTTTATTTATGGTTTTTACTTGCAAGGTGAAGAATACTCATGCCAATATCCGTGAAGGATTTAGTAAATTAATTAGGGTGGCTTGCTCTATCGTTGTCACTTCTTTTATCTGTTTTTTATCTTCAATATCAATAACACTATCTATTTCTTTGCTCTTGATGAATATGGATGGACATACTTTTTCTGGATTTTTATACGCTTTATTTTTTCTCTCTTTTTATTCTATTTTATCATTGTTTCCAGCTATGATTTTTTATTCAAGAAATTTTTCTTTTGGAAATAATGATCTTTTTAATATTAAAGTTGCAAAAGAGACTATTTTTTCCGTTTTGGCTTCATTGTTTTTAATTTTCTTCTTTTGGCCTAATGGTTTTTTATTTATCAGCTCAAATACGTTAAGTGTAATCGGCATATTAGATAAAAGAACTCATTATTATCATGTTACATCTGATAAATACTATAAAGAATTATTTCCTAATTCAATATGGGATACACAATCCTTAAAAGATAGAAGTGATTTCTTCATTAAGGCTGTTAATATGTTCTCGCTTGATGGAAAAAATCTAATTTGCCCCGAATATGTAGAGAATCTTAGAAGAAAAACATTGATTTCAAGTTTCGATCATTTTCCTCCAAAGCAAGATAAAAACCTTACTGAGAATTTTAAATCTATGGCAAAAGGTTGTGTAGTTCTTAGTAGTGACGAATTTAAACAGTGGGATACAATTATTAATGCGGAAGGGAAATTTAAAATTTGAGGATATATTATCCACCGCGCCAGCCCCTTGTTTGGGAGGGGCTGGCGCTCATTTTTCTTATGTGGGTGATTTTCCTGCTGCTCATCATACCTAGGTATCATTTCCACCAGATCGTTTTCCACCGTATAGAAGTAGCAAGCCGGAACCTGTAGCACCGATGCTAACTGGCAAGACAGTAAAAAATCCGGCTTATAAATACAGCGCTGATCTTAACCCAGTGACAGCTTAAGCTGCATCCCGCAAGCAGCGGCATACCGTTGTAAGGTTGAGATACTCGCACTGGAAACATTTCTCTCAAGGCGGCTCACCGCAGGTTGGCTTACACCCATGCGAGCGGCGATCTCTGTACTTGTCAGACCTGACTTGGACTTCATTTCGATCAGAACAGCGCGAAGCGCTTCTTCTTGAGCTTCGTCCTCATACGCTTTTTTAACTTCAGGATTAGAAAGCGCTTTTGCTTTAACTTCAGAGAAGTTGATACCTTTAACTGCCATCTTTCAATTCCTCCCATCTTGACTTTGCCAGCGCTATTTCAGCTTTCGGGGTCTTAGGGGTTTTCTTTACGAATGTCCTTAAAATATAGATCTTACGTCCTTTTGCGTAAGCAAAAAACGTTCTGCTTATGTCTTTTCTACCAACCCGTAGCTCAAACAACCCACCTTCGATGATGTCCGTGTCTGGATATCTTAGCTCGGGCCCTTTAGCTTCAAGTTTTTCAAGCCCTTTAAGCGCTTTTGCCTGCATAACAGGTTCGAGGTCATAAATTTCGCTTGCAGCTTCGGGGTGAAAAATCAATTCATACATGTCAGTCCCCTTATTAACGGGGAATATAACTCATAAGTTATAATAACTCAAATGTTATATTTAGCGTATATCGGCAGAGTAAAACATTATCAAACTATCCCCCACCTTTCCCCCACTTAGTCAGAGGTCACGGCTTCCCCCACTTGATTTTTATGACTTTGTTAAAAATGTTTATTTATTAGTTAGTTAATATATTCCCCCACTTCGCACCTATATATGCGTGGGAAGTGGGGGAAAATGCCGGATAGAAGGACTTCTTATCCGTTTGCCCCCACTTTCCCCCGTTTAATCCCCCACCTTATTTCGTTGCGATAGTGGCGTAATTCGCTCACCCTCAAAGGCGATCAGGCCATCCTTTTCCAGCTTGTCCAGCCAGCGGGTAAACTTCTTGTTTACATCAAAGCCCATTGCCCGCATATCATCCCGCACTAATGAACGGGTGCAGCCTTCACCGTTGGCCGTGCGTGAGCGAATAGCCTGCCACAGCGCAAAATGATTTTCCGTCAGCCGAGAGATACCGGCTAAATCGGGATCGCTGGTAGCCTCATCCTCTCTGACTTCACGGCCTTCATCATTCAGCACCAGCGAGGTGATCTGGTCGCCATCATCGTCCACGTACAGATCGACGGCATTCAGGTCATAGGCGCGACGCGGCGGCTCTTCCGCATCCTTCATCTTGGTGCAACTGAGGATCAACGCGCCGCCTTCACCTTCACGCCTGACGTTAAATTCTACGTCCAGCGCAGCACGGAATGCGCTGGATCCCCGCGCCCCTTTGTCCTGATCTTTACCGGAATGATGGATAATCAGCACCGTGGCCTGTGTTGCCGCTTTAATCGCGTCACATCCCTGAATGAATGCGCCCATATCTTTAGCCGCGTTCTCATCCGAACCGCCAAAACAGCGGGCGAGCGTATCCAGAATAATCAGGCGAACTGGCATACCGGAGGCGACTTTCACATCGCGGGCGGCACGTATCACCTGCTGTACGCTCTCTGGGCTGGCCGGAAAAATCGGGCAATCGACACGATACAGCGCATCAATCGGGCTACCGCCATTAAGCGTCTGCTCCCATGCCCGGATACGGCGGGGAACGCCAATCCCACCTTCACCAACAACATAAATCACCGCGCCCTGTGTCACCGGCTTGCCCGCCCACGGTTTGCCGGTGGCGATATGGCATCCCCACGATACCGCCAGAAACGATTTATACGAGCCGCTGGCACCGTAAGCGCTGGCGACGGATGAACTCGGCAGATAGCCTTTAATCAGGTAGTCCTGCCGCGTATCAAAACCGTCAGAGCCTTTGCGCAGGGGTAAGGCGGTGTTGAAGGCCGGTGTCGCGGAATCGGTGCGGACTAGAGGTGTATACATCGTGTCGGGCTGATAGCGTTGTTTGTTGAACGCGGATTTGGTGGCCTCAAGCCCGTATTGCTGACGGTAATCATCCCAGTCACAGAGCGTTGTGGTGGGCGGTAACGATACCCAGCCGTCCACCGCGAGTGCGGCTTTTTCAGCCTGTTCCTTACCGATATTGGTTGAACCGTCGGCATGCAGGTCATGATCGCCCGCCAGAATAATAGTGGCATCGGGATACCAGCCACGCAGCGCTTGGGCGACGTTTATCAGGTTATTGGCCGACACCGCCGCGACCACCGCCGCCGTGGTGATCTGGCTGATGGTCAGGCCGGTTGCATACCCTTCGGTGATCACAATGGTGTCCGGCTCTTTCGGGTAATGCACCGCAATGAAAGCGCCTTTCAACTGCGAACCGGGCAGCAGGCGTTTTTCTCCGTCGTCGTTAATCAACTGTGCGCCGATCAGTTCACCGGAAACGCGATGCAATTTCAGCAGCAGGCTTCCCTCATCAAACAGCACGCCGCCGATGCGCATTTTTTGCTGTGCAGTCAGGCGGGCATGGACGATAGAGAACCCTTTGGCTTTCAGGTAGGCGCTCTCGCCGTTCTTTGAATGGGTCAGCATCTGCTTGATTTTATCGGCCAGCGGCGGGCGCTCAGCAGCTTTTTCCCTGGCTGGCGCAGTTGAGGTGGGGAGTGTCAGCGCGGCCACCTGTTTTGCGGCATCTGACAGGTCACAGTTTTTCACCCGTGCGACCAGATCAAGGCCATCACCATGACCGCATTGATTGCAAAACCACGTTCCCCGTCCTTCTTTGTCGTCAAAACGGAAGCGATCTTTGCCGCCGCAGGCAGGACAAGCGCCATGTTTACCGCCGGAAGGCACCGGAATAGCCAGTGCAGACAGAATGGCACGCCAGCGGTGGCGCGACTGTGCGGTAATGTCTGAAACGAATTTACTCATCGTCAGCCACCTCCGCTTGCAGCGCGTCATTCAACTGGTTCAGACGTTCCCAAAGGATAAAGATCAGCAGCTCTTTCGCGAGCGCGTTGTCTAGTTCAATGATGGCGTAGGCCAGCGCCCGACAGTGATCGACGAGTTCTTCTAACGTCAGGGGAGTGGGGTCATACATGATGTACCCCCGCAGAAAAAAAGAAAGATTGCGGGTAAAGAAAGGGAAGGATCGTAGCCATAAGGCAGCCTCCA
Organism: Pectobacterium polonicum; assembly: GCF_005497185.1. Lineage (GTDB taxonomy): Bacteria > Pseudomonadota > Gammaproteobacteria > Enterobacterales > Enterobacteriaceae > Pectobacterium > Pectobacterium polonicum. Next base: position 190,059 of record NZ_RJTN01000006.1, read on the forward strand.
GACTGTAGCTTCTTAGACAGCTACCACCAGAGACGCCAACCTCAAGGGTGGTAGCCCGTACGGGGTTGGCGTTACCGGACAGTCTGGCTACCGGCGCTCCTTGCGGAGCCCCCGCACGAGCCACCATTGCAGGTACGGCTCGATGCGTGCCTGAACAGCAATGCGCATGACGCGCATATTCAGGCACCAGACATTTGTTCGGAACGCCAATTCCGGCTGCGGATTTTGCCGCAGCATCAGCAGTATATCGTAAATCGCCCGCCAGAAAAAAATAACAATGCATCATGGTTTAGCCTCCCCGCGCTGGCTGATACGTGCCGCGATCCAGTCATTCACCTCACTTTCCACCCACGCTACTGAGCGGGCACCGATTTTGACCGTCTGAGGGAAGTCCCCCTGCTTCATCAGCAGGTAAATCCACGATTTCCTGAGGCCGGTTTTTTTCATCACACCCGATAAGCGAATCAACGTGTTATCCGTCATGTTCAATCCTCCCTCCGGGTGTAAACCCGCTCGACATAGCGTCCCCGACCATCACCGTGGCCGAGATCCATAGAGGTTAATGCTCTGGCTTCACTGCGGGAAAAGCCCAGTGACAGGTAATAACGCATGGCATCCTGCGCCCATGCGTAGCGCAGGCTGTGCGGGGAGTAGTGGCCGGTCAACCCTAAGCGGGTGGTCTGCGTGCGCCAGAAATTCATGGCGGTTTTCAGGTCGGGTTTATCGATCAGCCTACCGTTACGCGCTTCGGCCACCTTTAGCGCCTCTTTCACTGCCCGGTCAATCGCTTCGCGATCGATAATCCGGGTTTCGCGTGGCCTGCCGCCTTTGGTGCCAAACACCACGGTCAGCGTCTGTTGATGGCGTTCAAGCTGCTTTTCCCATGTCTTCAGAGAACTGGCGCACTGCACCGCTTCCTGAGATCGCAGCCCCAACAATCGGGCAAGCTGAAGTGCGCAGGCCAGCCCTTTATCGCGTTGTTGCGCCGCGAGCAGAACGGCCTGATAGCGCTCATCCGGGATAGCGAATTTTGTCCCGGCACGGCTTGCGCCACTCAGCCCCAGCGCGTTATTGGTCAGGCGATCAGAAACGGCGAGCTTTTCCCGTCCTCCCTGCTTAAACACCGTGCGCAGTGCTGCCATTTCGTTGTGCAGGGTACGAAGGGCAATCTGCTGTGATAGCCGTTCGGCGACATAACTTTCGATATGTCTGGCTTTGAGATACTTAACGTCACGCACCTGAATATTCAGCACCAGCAGGTGACGGCACAGCCTGTCCATGATGCGGATACGATCATGAACCGTCTTGTAGCTCCCGCCAGCCTGTTTCGCCAGCGTGGTCATTTCACGACTTAATTTACTCATGCAACTTACCTCTCATAATTCAACTGGATGCTTTTCTCTGGCGCATGGGAAAGGGCAGAAACAATCGCGATTGACCTGCCTTGAACGATACCTGTGCGCCAGAGCGGACAGCAGTTGAGGTCTTGGGAGGTGTCGGCGATGCACTCGGTGCGGCCGCCTGCGGTTGCAGGATTTCCTCTCAGGCCGTTAGGCCTGCCTCGGTATCGGTTCAATCTCCTGTAAAAAAGCGATCAGTCCGGCACAAACGGGTGTGTCAGATTCATGACGCGGTGGTTGAGGTGCATGTCTCAGGGGGTGATGGGGTCTTCGGCTGCGGCGTCACTTTCATCCGTTGACACGGAAAAAGTGACGCCGGTGCAGACGTTGCAGGCAGGCGCGCAGCAGATGCCTGACGGCATAGCAGCGCGCAGCCAGCACGTTTACACGCGAGACGCTAATCATTGAGACGAGTAAAATCGAAGTTACGCGATAACGCGAACTTACGAGGATAAGCGCTGTTTAAGCCGCTTATGAAGTGAAATCACCACAACGATAAACGTTGCAGCTACGGCCAGTCTCCTACGGCTTGGAGGCCGCTCTCTGGCTGGGTATAGTAAGCCCACGGCAATGTTGGGCTTGAAGTAAAGTTCAACGTGGCCTTCATCGTCACGCTCGTAGCGGCGTTCAAACTACCTGACGACATCTGCTTGCAAAGGTTGGCAGATTTACCGCGCTTCTTAATCACGCTCCCTTCCTTTCAGGCGATGGAAGAGTATAAGTATCGTGTGGTCACCCGAAGGCGTCAGTCTCAGACCACGCTCCATTCCTATGACTTTGGCAGTGTGACCACCCGAAGGCGTTTCTCACAGGTCACTCGTATCATCCCGATACTGGAAACATTGGTGGCTGTCATCGACAGCAGGTTTTCATGGTCAAAAATACGACAGAGTTTTGCAAGTTTCAAGCACTTTGACTCAGCCAGAAACTAGCACTTGGTGCTATAGTTAAGGTTACAGGATGTCGGCCTGATGCGTGTATTCAAAACCAAATGGTTCACTAGGGCGGCTAAATCCCACGCCATCAAGGATAGCGAGTTATGTGAAGCTATTGGCGGTGATCAAGAGTAAAGAGCGGGTGGAGATTTGCCATGACAGCAAAAAGTAAATTCAAGAGTCCTGCATTTGAGGCTATCCACAGCGCGGCTTCTGGATTATTCAGCGTCGACGCTATTCCACAGGAAACGATGCGCAACTTTGATAAAGCATGTCTCAACAGCGTGGACGATCTTCAACCTCTTGAGATTAAGGCACTGCGTGAGAAGCTGAACGTCAGCCAGCCCGTTTTCGCCAGCTACCTGAACACCAGTGTGTCAACGGTACAGAAATGGGAAAGTGGCGTAAAACGTCCTAGTGGGTTGTCGCTGAAACTGCTTACCGTGGTGCGGAAGCATGGGTTGAAGGTGTTGGTTTGATTTTGCGATGGGCATTAAAGATACTATAGCGCGTAGGGTAAAGATGTTTACGCCAACGCGCTGATAACTTCGATACATATCTAATGGAGGATTTTATTATAAAACCTTATATTTTTTCAGAAGGCTCTCTAGCTCAATGAGTCCATTCTCTACAACATCAGCATAAAATTTCCTCCCTTCAATAGTCTGATTGGAGAAGGCTAGTGCACCGCCAATAACATCATTGATCCCATTTTTTCTAAAAAGTAAGCAAGCTCTCGCTACTGCACCAATGTCGTTCGCTCCTTTTTCTCTTGCTGATTTTGAATTTCCGAGATCTTCAAATACATATTGTTTCTCTGTGCTATCATTTATACCTGCACTTAAAAATGCAGCTCGACGAACAAGACAAGGTACACAACGACCACAATGTTTATAATTATAATAACCAAAGCGACCACAGCTTGTGGTATTTCCAATGAAAGTGGCTAAAGTTTCTTTGTTCTTGCAATTTTTAATCATTTGCCCTTTTGTGAATCCCTGATATGGACGTTTGATTGAAACCTTAATTTTTACTGCATCGAAAATTTCTTGCAAAATCCCTAGGAAAACAGGATGTGTCGTTTTAGTACTGAGGCTTCCAAATCTGCCTTCATTGAGTGGTATATTTAAACTGATAAATCCATTTTCAGGAATGAATAAATCTATAGATTTATCTTTATTCAAGGTTGTTGCAGCAAGAATACCATAAGAAATAAAAATTAGTGATCGACCTCTA
>NZ_RJTN01000060.1 GCF_005497185.1 Pectobacterium polonicum
CCCAGCAACTCATTCACTGGTACGCGAGACGCGGGAATCAACGCCTGAACGCCGGGGATTTCCATGATGCGGGTGAAAATGGTCTTCGGATAATTGGCGACGTAATCCGTAGTGGTCGTGTAGAACCAGTCCGAATAGTTCAGGTAGATGGTCACCGGCGCATAGAAATTCTTGGCATGCAGCAGGCTAATCAGGTTTTTGATAGCCGCTACCCATTGCGCACCAGTAGCACCATTCAGATCCAGACCATGAGTACCGGTTGCGCGGTACGGTGCGTTGCGCAGGCCGTAGATGGTCGAGCCACCCACGTTAACGCTCGAGTCACCGTTCAGCACCAGGTCTTCCAACTTCTCGGCGATTTTGCGCTGATGGTTAGGAATGGCGTCGCTATCAAGCGAGTAACCCTCAGTCTGAGCCGCCAGCATCTGACGCCAGCCGAAAGACAATTCGCTGTCAAAAATCGGCAGCGGCGTGCCTTCATACGCCATGACTGGCTGGTCCGTTTTCGCTTTGCCGCGACCATCCAGGCTGACATTCACGTCGCCAGAATCGGACAGCGTCATGAAGTAGTGGATGATTTTACCCAACGGCATCGGGCGGGAAACGCTGGCCGCCAGATCGTTGAATACGGCCAATACATCACGCTGAATGGTGATGGCCGTGCGGTCCCATTCGCCCCATACATCACGAGGCAGAACGGAGGCATTACCTTCCAGTTCGTTGAAAGCGATAAACCGGCCATTGGCATCATTCACCGCAAAACCATGCTGTACAGCCATGTTGCGCTGCATAGTATCCCAGCGACGGCGCGCGTTGAGGATTAGCGCCTGCTGCTCTTTCGTAAACTTCAACATTGAGTTTTCCCCTTAGGCCGCTTTGACGTAGGCGTTAATGATCACGACATCGGCAAACCCTTGCGCGGCAAGAGTACGGCTCGCCTTTTCGTCAAAGGTGGCAATAACAACATCACCAGCGGCAGCCGCTTTAAACACACCAGCAGCACCAACCGTCAGTTCCTGACCGATGGTGTAGGCTGCGGCGGCCAACTGGACGTAATATTCCTGTTCAGGCTCGGTGCGATACAGCACGGCGGTCTCGTTTGCTGCGTATGCCGTATTGATGTCTTGCCCAATGAAACGGCGATTACCAAGGATGAAGATCCGCCCCTTGGCGTCTGCGGCTGGCGTGGCCGCCACAGTCAGCTTCTTAACCACAATGCCCGGAGTACCGGCAAAGCCGATAGGCATGTTGATGGTTTCCGGCTCACGCTCGACCGGACCGCGATAAATGACGTTTGCCATTATTTTTTGTCCTCATCCATGCCAGCGTTCAGGTCGCAACCTTTCCACTGATCCTGATCGTCGGCGTTAGCCTGATAACCACCATTAATGCCGGTGGACGTTTGGCACTTGGCGAAAAGGCCATCCAGCGCGTCGCCCTGCAATGCGTTGACTGCTGCATCTTCCAGACCGAATTTCACCTTCACAGCCTGGCGCTTTTCGTTCAGCACTTTGTCGGTGTTTGCCTGCAACTGCGTTTCCAGCGTGCCGATTTTGTCCGTCAGCGGCTTAATAGCGGCATTCACGGCGGCGGTAATGGCCTCGGCATTAACCTGCGTACCGCCAGCAGGATCTCCGTTACCCTCTTTTTTCCGCATCTGTTGGTT
>NZ_RJTN01000061.1 GCF_005497185.1 Pectobacterium polonicum
TGGAATAAAAAAAGGAAAAAATGGACTCCGTCTATATCTGTTAATGGCAAAGAAAAATATTTAGGTAGATACGACTCAATATGGGAAGCAATCTGCGCAAGAAAGTCAGCAGAAAACCGATACAGCTTTCACGAGAACCATGGAAAACTATAATTAGCCATTTTGGAGTCCTGGCCATTCAGCCGGATCGTAAAGCCACGCAATGTTCTTGTTTAGCGGGTTGGTCATCGACAACGAAACATTCACATCACTGCCATCCATCGAGCAATCGGCGATATACAGCGTCCACGACTTCAACTCTGTTGAAGTGTCTGCTGAGTCGAACAGACGGTAAGTGCAGGTTATCGGCTTTATGCGTCCTGCTCCTTTCCACGCTTTCAACTGCTGTTTAAAGTCCTGCGCAAGTCGGCTGAATTTCAGCGTTGAGTCGATAACCGGCGTTCCGCTCTGCTGGCTATCGGTCAACTCAAACCTGCACGGTAGATATTCATCTCCACCCAGCGTTTTGGGGAATATCTGGTTATTGACGAGCCTGATAGGACCGAATGACGGATGACTGAATTCTATCGCTTCGTAGATTATCCGATTGGGTCGCTGCGCCCTGATTTCTCGCAATGTCGGCATTATGGCCTCGGCAATGTTTGAGTGACGATAACATCCAGCCAACTACCCCACGGCGCGGGAAGCTCAACAATGATGTCATCAAACTCATCATCGGCGTTATTCACTTTCCTGCACACGACATTCCCCGTCCAGGTGAATACGTTTCCGCTCTGGTTCCACTGCGGGTAATCGATAAAGTGAAGCTCCTGCACTTCGACACCAGTATCACCACCACCGGTTGACACTGGCATGCTGAACCAGTTAACACAGTTGTCGAGATACTTCGCGCTCTTTAGCCACTGAGTGAATGCCCGGTGCTGGTCGCGGTTGAGTATCCACGACAGCGCCATCATGTCTTTCAGGTCGTCGGTTAGCTTCTGGAATATTGGAGCGCCTACCTGCGGGTTGTCAGTCCGAAACCCGGTATCGTGCGTCCAGTCAGGATACGGGATGATTGCCATTGGCTCTCCGGGTGATTCTTAACTGATCAAATATCAGGATGTACGCATTCATTGCTGCGTTATAACGTGAAAGCAAAAACTCTCTTTGCGGCACCCAAGGGAACAACTCAGCCCACTCATGCATAAGCATGAGTGAACAATTAAGAGCTATGGCTGATAAGCTCTCTCTAAGGATTTTAAATGCAATTTCTACACAAAAGACTACATCTAAACAAAGGTGATACTGTTGTGGTTGATTGCTCTCACCAAAGCAATATTCTGCTAACCACAGACAGTAATTTTAATAAATACAAAAATGGGTACGGATTCGATCATCATGGAGGGGGAGGGTTCTTTAAAATGTTACCAGCGCGCCTCGTTGCCCCTAACTCAGGGTATTGGAATGTGACTATAGATTTAGGTGGCGGCTCAGGAAATGTCAGTCACAGCATTACCATCATCCCAGCATAGCATCTGCCCCTTAGCCTGAAATAAA
>NZ_RJTN01000062.1 GCF_005497185.1 Pectobacterium polonicum
GGATGATGCCTTGGGAGCGATGTTTATCGGCTTGACCCAACAGCTAACCGTAGGAGCACAGCAAATTTTCTCCCAACTCGATACGCTGAAAAATACCCTCCAGGAAACGTTAAGCGAGAATCTGGAAACAGAAGTCAGTGAAATTAAAGCAGGGCTTCAAGATAAAGAAAATGAAATTACCGGATATCGATGTTTACTCCGCCAGCTACAGGACAGTTAAGCATCGCATCCATATGGATGTAACCCTATAAAGGCTAAAATAAGTTCGTGTTGCTATACTTGCAGGATAGTCAATGCGAACTTGCTATCTCTTATTACCCACACATCAAATCGCCGCGTTAAAACCTTTCATAAGAAAAAACCATTCTTCTTTACCCTACGCGACCCAAACTGTCGCTCCCATCAGGATAATAACAAGTCACATAGATTCGTGAGCAAGCAAAATCATGGATTACTCCATTCACTACGCGAATACGCAAGCCGACATAGACATGGCCTTTGCCAGCGCTCTATCACGACGAGGGATTTCATGATTGCGATTAATGTTGATCATTTAACAGTGATAAATCATACCTATATACCTAGGGAATGTCTGAAAAAAGCAACGCTTCAGCCAGAAGTTGATATCATTACCTCTTGTATCTTCACGAAAAAAGCATTTGAAAATATAAAAATAAATGATCATGCCGAAATATCTATTATCGATATTGAACATGGTATTGACCTGGCATTATTAACTCACCATATCGCTAGCCAAGAACGAAAGATTATTATTCTGAACAACCGCAGGCATGCACCAGTGATGATCGCAAAAAAGGTAATACTGTTATCAAAACACACATCGGTAATCACGATTAAAAAAGTGATCTCTGCCCTGTCATCGTTTAGAGAAATAAAAGGCAAGACGATATCATTATCACCGAATGAGAAAATACTCTTCGGCTATTGGCTAGACGGAATATCAATAAAAGATATCGCAAAAAAGATGGCGATAACGCATAAAACCGCCAACAACATGAAAAATAATATCTACAGAAAATATGGCATAAAGGATCTGCTCACCTTTTTACTCATCGCTAGAATCTCATATATGCAAAGTATCACTGACGCCGAGCATCACGAGGTTATCCACGGTTGGCGACTACCCTGTCCAACACCCTAACAACGCGTTGTGCCGGGATATTCAGATCGATCTCTATTGCCAGCACTTCACGATTAAAATCATCCACGACGTTAAACGTACGAAAACGTCTGCCGCATACCAGCGCATCATGCATAAAATCCACTGACCAGCTCTGATTCAGATGTTCCGGCGTCGCCAGTGGTGCTGGATTACGCACTGGCAAACGTTGCTTTCCTTTACGACGAAAATTCAGTTTCAGTAA
>NZ_RJTN01000063.1 GCF_005497185.1 Pectobacterium polonicum
TGTTGTGGGACATAGTTACGTAACGTATAAGCGCCACTGCCCGCAGAGCGCGTCCGCAGCCAGCCGTTGCCAAAATCATGGTTCTGGGCATTTTTCTCGACTTCCTTGCTGTCGACAACCAGTGCCACTGGTGCAGAAAGCAGGCGTAAAGCCAGATCGTGACCGATAGGGGAAATCCACCGTATTTCCAGTTCGTTATTACTCAACTGCGTAAATTGCGCATCGATATTTTCAGGCGTCCAGCCTAATTCGCCCAAAATGAAAACCGGCGTTTTGTTTAATTTAACCGCGCGTGTCAGAGAATAAATCACGTCATGGACGGTAACGGGGTTACCGCTGGCAAACTGTGCATCGGTTTTTAACGTAAAGATCAGGCTATGTTCCGTGTTACCGGGTTTCCATGACGAGGCTAACGCCGGAGACAATTTGCGCGAGTCCTGCCTGTCTTCGGCAACCAGCCCTTGATAGAGATCGACCAGGCTGCGGGTACTGACGGTTTCAAAACTTTCGGCAGGATCAAAGCTGATAATACCGTCCAATGAGAGCGCGACG
>NZ_RJTN01000064.1 GCF_005497185.1 Pectobacterium polonicum
GCGGGCGGTGAGCACCGTCGTACCCCAAGTGATGATAGGCGCACTGACACGGCGTTCTGCTAATTGCCTGGAAAGGTACAGCGCGCTCAATGAGCAGGCGCTGTTAATAATGATGGGCTGGCCATTTTTGATATGGGGAACGAGCGCATCAATGACCGATCGATGGCCATATCCGGGAACACAAAGTAGGACAACCTCGGCGTGTCTGACTGCAACGGCGATGTCATTCTCACTTTCCAGTTTGCATTCGCCCTGAATGATTCCGGTAAAAGATAAACGGTGCTGTCTGGCTCGTAAGGGAGCCAGATTTTCTGCATGAGGCGACCACAGAATAGGCGTATGCCCTGTTGATGCCAGCCAGGCTGCGCTGGCGAAACCGATATTTCCTGCGCCAAGAATGGCAACTTTCATAATAAATTCCCTGATATAAGACGTGAACGGTTTGAATGTGGCTGACGTTAGTGTTTTCGGAGATATCGCCAACAGGGGGTCAGTAAGATGAAAATCGTCAGCAGAATTAACAGCCAGGATA
>NZ_RJTN01000065.1 GCF_005497185.1 Pectobacterium polonicum
GGGCGCTTACCACTTTGTGATTCATGACTGGGGTGAAGTCGTAACAAGGTAACCGTAGGGGAACCTGCGGTTGGATCACCTCCTTACCAAGAAGATGTGTGTTAAGTGAAGTGCTCACACAGATTGTCTGATGAAAATAACGAGCAGAAATACCTTAATAGGCTTGTAGCTCAGGTGGTTAGAGCGCACCCCTGATAAGGGTGAGGTCGGTGGTTCAAGTCCACTCAGGCCTACCAACTCTTCCATGAGTGGTATGTAAGGTAACTGTAAGTAGCGATGGGGTTATAGCTCAGCTGGGAGAGCGCCTGCCTTGCACGCAGGAGGTCTGCGGTTCGATCCCGCATAGCTCCACCATAACTACCTGCTGTATAGAAAACATCAGAGTGTACCTGTTTAGGTGCACTGCGATGTTTTGCTCTTTAACAATCTGGAACAAGCTGAAAATTGAAACATGACAGCTGAATGGTCGTTGATGCCTGCGGGTATCAGTGGCAAATCAGTCTGTCA
>NZ_RJTN01000066.1 GCF_005497185.1 Pectobacterium polonicum
CGATGACACTGAAACCAGCATCACGCAGTTGAGCTAAATCACTCTGGCTGGCATTGTTTGATTTGCGGGATTCGCCTGAGGCGTCAGGGTAGATATAGATTTCGCGGTCTTTACGGTAATCGCCGTCGGCGTAGGTCCAGTAGCGCTCACGAATGAGGCGGATAATGTCCGGCGTGTCGTAAGCTCTGACAATTTCCGCAACAGCGCGCGGCTGATCATCACGTAGAACGTGAACAATTCCGGCCATTTTGCCAACGTTGAAGTCCATGCCGATAAACAGCGGTTCGCCAGGCTGTTCCTCTTCATCACAGTTATTAAGGGATCGATCAAACTGGTGATAAATGGTGCCGCTGGTCAGGTTAGTGAATTGCCCACGCAGATACGCTTTAATCAGTTCTGATGGGTAACTCTCCATTAGAGATGGAATGTAGTCAGGCGGCAAGTTGGCTTCATTATCAAACGTTGATGCCTGCACAAGACCGTACAG
>NZ_RJTN01000067.1 GCF_005497185.1 Pectobacterium polonicum
AGCTATCGGGATCGGCGTCACGCCGTTTAGCATCGTTATAGGCGAGGTAACAGGACATACTGCCGCCCGCACCGGGAAGAATACCAATCACAATGCCGATAAAAGAGCTGCGTAGCCAGACGGGCAGGAATTGACGCCATTGCGAGAGCACTGAACCTTGGCTTTTCAGCCTCAATAAATGGCGAGGTAAGCCTGTGCTGAGAGCCTGCTCGACCATTTGAATCACCGGTGGAAAGGCAAACAGGGCGGTGAGCAGAACGACGAGATCTAATCCTTCCGTCAGTTCGAGCAAACCGAAGGTATAGCGTTCATCTCCAGTGGAAATATCCAGACCAATTGTACCGATCGCCAGCCCCAGTAGCGCGGCAACCAAGCCTTTCAAAAAATCATTCCCCAGAAGTGATGTCACGGTGGCGAGTCCGAGCAGGGAAACCCAAAAGTAATCGGCGGGGCTAAACGCCAAGCCGATGTTG
>NZ_RJTN01000068.1 GCF_005497185.1 Pectobacterium polonicum
CGTTGTTTGATTGGCGTTGAGGGTTTGTCCTTCGGTAGCAAGTATAGCAACGACTGTGCCGCTAATAGGTGACATAATACGCGTATAACCTAAATTGATTCTTGCCGTGTCGACCAGTATCCTTGCCTCTTGTACCTGTGCTTCCAGTGATTTTATCTCGGCTCTGCTAACTTTTAATGTCACTTCCGCTCTTTCAAATTCTAGGGTGGAAGAGAAATTTTTTTGCAACATCTCCTTTTGACGTTGAAAATTAACTGCGTCAAGGTTAGATGTGGCGATCTTGGCATGTAGTTGTGCCTGTAAACTTTCGAGTCTAGCATGACTTGCTGTAAGATCGTTTTCCTGCGAGGTTGCATCGATTTCAGCAATAAGCGTGTTTTTTTCTACAAT
>NZ_RJTN01000069.1 GCF_005497185.1 Pectobacterium polonicum
AAGGCAGAAATGCTTTCTTCAATATCACCTTTTTTTACGGATACTATATCAAAATCTTTTTTCTTATTGCTTTCTCTAAATGTGAAACTCACTATTGCTATTATTATGCTAAAACATAATAAGAGTAATGCCATTTTGTTTTTTTTAAGAAACGCCCGCCCAACCATTTTCCCCTTTCCCTTTTTTATATTTCACCTGTAATAATTTCCATGAGTGCTATATACCCGTAATACTTCAAGCTGCATATGCGTCGGCTGCGTTCGTTACTCTGCTCCCGGCAGGTTAGTCACCTTGAATCACTTATCTGGGTAAGTTTGTTGGGTTTCCTACGATCTGAACTAATTAGA
>NZ_RJTN01000007.1 GCF_005497185.1 Pectobacterium polonicum
TTTACTACCGGTACGGTACTGCGTTCTTGCATTAAACTGTGCTGTCGAAAAAGGAACGTATTTATATTCTTTCTCCTGCTTAGTCTCTTTTTCCTGATCTTCAGAACCTTTTTTTATTGTAACGTCATTCGCTAATACTGAAGATGTGAATATAACCGTACTCGTCAAAACTAATGCGTTAAGATATTTTTTCATAACAATCCCCAAAAGTTATTTTTCAACAATTACATCAATTTTATAATTAGCATTATCAGCAATAACCTTTTGTATGGTCAGCATAGAGGTTCCCGCATTATCTTTTTGCCGACTATCCGCAGGTTTCGTTGAGACAATGCTAAATTCAGCCTCCGCATCATTTTTTATCACTTTGATTGTTTTACCATCCTTCTTTAGTAAAGCCGTATTGCCATTAATATTAATTTCAGCCGTTGTTACCATAGCCCAACGATAATTTATTTCTCTGTAGGCACCTTGTATCGAATCACTCATTGTTATCTTTTGACCATCCAGTCGATAATTTCTGGTTATTTTTTTCGCCACATCAGGATAAGCCTGAGTTAAATCTACCGTTACCGTAGATTTTTTCTCATCCCAGTTTAATGTTGCCACGCCTTTAGGGTCCTGGTTTTTACCATCGAAGGTGATCGTATTGTGGCTTAGTGCGGAAACGCGGTAATAAGATGGACGAACGTCATTATCAAAATAGCCAGGAAGATTATAATAATCTTTCCCTAAATCATTGGCCCAACGAATACCATCATATTCCAAAACAAAAGAGCCAAGGTCTTGATGGGCATGATTCGCTTTATTGTCACCAGATTTAATGCCTAACCAGACATTTCCCCCATCTGAAAATCGCTTTTTATAAATAAAAAGTGCTGATGGTCCATGAAACAAAAAATTATCTTGTGTCGTTACACGACTGACACTAACCGCTTGCGGATACCACAGCGCAAATAACGGCAGAAAGCGATCGAATTCTCCCCACGCTTTCCCTGCCGCCGATCGCGCCAGCGCTTCCTGCATTTGTCCTCTGGCAGCATTAATAATGAGATCTTGTTTATAGCGATTGCCAAACCATGCGTAAGCCGGGGTATAGCCCTGATCTTCTACCGCATCACCATAGTTAAAACCCTCACCCGAGAAACCTTCTATAGCAAAACGATACCAAGGCGTTCTTTCCAGAACGGCGTCAGACGATAAACCATAATCCTGACCAAATGCACTTCGCAGCATTTCCTGCGCAATAATGCGATACGTCATACCGTAGCTCCAGTAAATAGGGCCTTCCGCACTCGCACCATCCGGCTTGTAAGCATCCAGCCCCATTTTTAGCGAGGGTATAATATTGTTCAGCAGCGTTTGTGCCTGCTGCGGATAATGCTCGCCTGTCGCAAGGATTGCGGCGAGCACCCCACCATTACAGACTTCATTCCAATTGGTTGCCCACCAAGGGAATCCCAAACTTGAGGCAGAAGGATCGTTTTCGGCATATGCCTTTAATCCCCAGTTAATGCCTTTCTCAAGCAATGCTTCCCTGACTTTCTTTTCTTCTTCGGGAGAGAGTTGGTCATAAAGCCAGTCGTAGCCAATCGCGGCGGCAAACATCATTTCGCCCGCATCAAGAAAACGCGATTTCGCATTCCAGTCTGGGAAATCAGATACTGCAATCAGCGTTGTCTTCGCTTTTTGTGCAAAACGTGCATCGCCAGTTATTTTCCAGGCGAATGCATTATCTAAAATAATCTTGATGGCTTTTCGTGAAGTATCCAGTAACGATGGGGAAGCATCATGCCCTTTCAGTTTGTACTCGATGATCGGCTGATTAATACTAATTTCAGCCCTTCTTACGACTTCATTGACCAGATTTTTCATGCTGTCATCAGTTTTAACTTGCTCCCTGATTTTTCTTATCTCTCCTTCATTTAACAACAACCGGGGATGGCTTTTATTTATTTCTTTAACGACATTATCTTGGGTAAAAAAATTGACGGCATGAAACTCATGAGCCTCAGGGACGGAAGCCAAAGCTGAATTAAAAATAAACAAAGATGAGATGACGATAGCCAGTGATGTTCTATTCATAATGTTAATACCTTTTTTATCTCGTGAGCAATTAGATAGCAATACGTATGCCAAGAAAATAAATCAATTAAAATTCAATAGATTGCAGCCATGTGTTTAAGTTTATTTTTTTATTAATTAGTGTTTAATAAAAAATAAGACGCTAAATATTATATAGATCACATTACGCAAAGGAGACAATGTAAAACCGCCCTATAGGCGTTCTGTTTTCAATAGCAAACCGACTAGAAATTTTGAATAATTAGAATTCCAGGAAGGCGGTAACCACAGTAAACCTCCGGAAATTTACGCGAGTCCGTAGCAGAAGTAAAAAACCTGTCGAAACTGGCGCGGAACACAGCGTGCTGGATGAAATAAGGCGGGAATAACTACCAGTAAATAATAGGCGATATTGACATGCTTAATGGGAAATGTGGCTCAATAAAAAATTGATGATAAGTTGCCATCGCGTAGAGTTCGTTGATATTAGACAGTAAGATTACTGTGTAAAAAGGCAACCACACTACATAATTCTGGCTTAAGGGCAAACGTACCATTTAGGCAATGTTCTGCCCCCCCCCCCGAATACTGTGACCCGCTCAGTAAACAAAGCGGGTCACATTCACATCGGATACAGATTGAAGACACGCGCCAAACGCCCACATCCCTGAGCCACCACCTGCGCGTGATTGGCAGGGATAAAACAGGATTCGCCCGGTTCCAGCTTAAGCCTTTGGCCGTCGCTCTGTAGTTGCGCCGCACCTTCAATACAAAAAACAATCGCGGCACTATTCTGTTTAATGCACTGAGGTTCATCACTAAGGTGATGTACAGAAAAAGCGAAATCATCAACGGGAATAGGGAAATTCAGCGTATGATCGGTGAGTTTCGGTATCGTCAATAATCGATCGGCAGGGGAAGACTCGAAGCGAACATTTGCGATGAGTTCGGACGTATCAATATGCTTAGGCGTCAACCCGGCTCGAAGTACATTATCCGAATTGGCCATCACCTCTAACGCCACGCCGTTCAGATAAGCATGGGGCGTTTCCGCATACAAAAACATCGCCTCACCCGGTTTTAGCGTTATCACATTCAGCAGTAAAGGCGAAAAGAGGCCATTATCTGACGGGTAGGCATGTGCAATAGTGCGGATCGTCTCCCAGGGTTCACCGGTTAGCTCGGCCAGCGCTTTCCGCAGCCTCTCCAGCGCCTGCGTTTTCCTTTCCCCCGTCATATCCAATAGCGCGGTAAACAGACGAGCCAGACCGACAGTATCAGGCTGCTGCAAGAACGCTGCGATAGCCGGGTGAGCATCGCGAACAGGCTGTACCAATGCAGCGATCTCCGATAGCGGTCTGAAACCATTGATGGCGCTAAACGGCGTCAATGCAAAGACCAATTCAGGTTTATGGTTGGCATCTTTATAGTTTCGTTCCGCAGCATAAAGCGGGATACCAGCCGCGTTTTCCCGGGCAAAGCCCTGCTCCGCCGCCGTTTTACCAGGATGCACCTGAATGGAAAGCGGCTGTTCCGCACACAGCACTTTGAACAGGAAAGGCAGTTCACCAAAGCGGTGCGCGATCTGATGGCCTAAGCGGCCAGATAAATCCTGAGCAAGCCAGTCATGCAGGCTAACGACATCATTATTTTCATCCACAATCTGGGAACTGCTTTTAGGGTGCGCGCCCATCCAAAGCTCGGCCATCGGGAGCTGGTCTTTATTGTCGATACAGTACAACGCGGTGAGCGCACTTTTACTGCCCCATGCATAATGCTGAATGGGGTTACACATTTTTTTCATATTGACGCCTTTTGATGGAACAGGTGTTTCCGTAGGAAAGCGTGATGAGCGAGCGCACTCTCAACGTGCGCTTGCGTTTGGCAGAACATAACGTTGCAGCGCAATAGCCACACCTTCCTGGTCATTGTTGGTCGTTACCCAATCCGCAATCGCTTTAATCTTTGGCACCGCATTACCCATCGCGATCCCCGTTCCGGCGAACGCTAACATCTCTCTATCGTTTTCCTCATCGCCTATCGCCAGAATCGCCTCTGGAGAAATTGCGAGATGGGCAGCCAATGCCTGACAGGCCGCCCCTTTGTTAACGCCGCGCTGCATGACTTCAAAATAGTTGGGTTCGCTGCGCACGAAATAATAGCGGCGGGAAAGAGAGGGGGAGATGCGCTCGGTCAGGGTATCAATCGTGGTTCGCCCCTCAATAAACATCATTTTTGGCGTCTGTCGCCGCGAATGGCTTTCCCAGCCTGAGGGCAGGCTGACTACCGGCATACGGCAATACCGCAAGGCCCCCGCATCGGGTAGAACAGGCCTGCTGGCGACCAACTGTTGCCCCTCAATTTGGTAACATTCCAGATTCAGACTGCGGCCAAACTGTGTCAACGCCAGAATGTCGTCATGCTCCAGAACACAGGCGCTAATCATGACGGATTTTTCCTGGCTCCAGATCAACGCCCCATTGCAGGCGATAGCCCAGCAGCGAGGGCCAATTAATGCTAACTGCTCCATGACTTGCAATACGCTGGGCAGCGTCCGTCCAGAAACCAGCGCCACGTGGATGCCCATCTCCAGAGCCTCTTGCAATATTCTGCATGTCGCTGGCGTCACTGCTTTTTGTGACGTCAGCAACGTGCCATCCAGATCGATAGCCAGCAATTTAAATCCCATTGCCCTTCCTGCTCATTATCGTTCCTGAAGCAAACGAAAGCGTCATATATCAACGCTCCCGCTCCACCAGAGAATAAGACACACCTCCCTCGAATGAGGGAGGCGAGATTTAGATGATGCCAACGCCCGCCGCAGCGAAGCCTAAAACAATCAACAGAATAAGCACCCGATTAGGACTGACTTTCTTCTGGAGCAGCTTGAAACACCCCAATACCAGCAGCAGCGGAATGAGGCCGACGCATATCTTGTCGAGGATCTCCTGCAAGACAAAAGGCTGTCCGGCGATGGTAGTGTTATAGGTCGCGGTAAACTTCACCATACTGGCACTCATCGCGCCGACCATCATCAGGCCCATAATCGACGAGGCTTTGGTAATACATCCCAACAGACCTGACTGGGTCGCCTCCGCAATGTATTTCGACCCCAGTCGATACCCCATCACCCCGCCATAGTAGCGAACCAGATAGCTTGGAATGTTGTAGACCAGCAAGAAGAGCAGAGGGCCGAGCGGGTTCCCCTGAGAAGCGAGCCCGATAGCAATCCCGGTAGCGATGATACGCAACACACCGTAGAAGAAAGAGTCTCCCACCCCCGCAAACGGCCCCATCAGGGCAACTTTGATACCGTTAATACTGGATTTATCAAAGTCAGGATTACTGGCGTTCTCTTTCTCCATCGACAGCGTCAACCCCATAATGAAGGGTGCCAAATGCTGATTGGTGTTAAAGAACTGGCTGTTACGCTTCAACGCATCAAGATAGCGATGCGGGTCTGGGTAAATCTTTTTCAGCATCGGCGCTAGCGCCCAGCCGTAGCTCAGTCCTTCCATGCGCGTGAAGTTCATTGACCCCAACAATTGAAACTGTCGGAAGAATAGCTGGCGAAACAGTTTTTTCTCGCTCTTGTCATCGTTATATGCGCTGACATGCTTGGTGTCGCTGACAGAGTTTGTTTGGATATCAGTCATTAAAGAACCCATCCTTATCGTCTACAGAAGCCGTAGGAGTAGCGGCAGTATTCTGTTTGTTGGCTTTGAGCTGGTTGAACTCGTTAAAACACAGGTAAACAGCGACAGAAGCGGCAATAATCGCGATCCCCATAATCGGCAGCTTTAAGTAGGCCGCCATGGCAAACCCGATAAAGAAGAACGCGGCAATATTACGGTTCCACAGAGCCTGAAGCAGAATGGCAAAGCCCAGAGCGGGAAGCATGCCGCCCACCGCAGTCATACCGCGCATGACAGTACTGGGGATACTTTCCACCAGACTACGGATGACATCTGTGCCATACAGCACGCCAAAGAACGCGATCACCGCAAACGGTACACCGTAAAACAGGGTCATCCCCAGCGTCATACCGAGCGCTGCGCGATCCTTACCTTTTTCAAGCAAAGCGTCATATTTCTCGACCAAACCGGTATAAACCAGCTTCTCAACCTGATAGACAAAAACCGCCAGCAAGCTAATCGGTAATGCCAGCGCCACGGCGACGGCAGGCTCTGCGTTCGTTAAAATGGTAAACGCGGTAGCCAGAACCGAACCGACCGCCAAGTCGGCAGGCACCGAACCGCCGATGGTGATGGTGCCAAGGAAAATGAGTTCCAGCGCGGCACCAATAATAATCCCTTGCTGGAAGTCGCCCAGAACGAACCCGACCATTGCGCCACACACCAGCGGGCGTTCAATCAGTGGCTGCCCCAGCGTATGGTCGGCAAATTTGGCGATATACATCACCAACGCAATAAGAAGTGCTGTTGTTAACATGATGACCTCGCTTAATGAGCGCTATCCAGCATCTCAATCAGGTTTTTTATCGGGTGTGAAGGTAAGACCTGATACTCCACCGCCACGCCACGTTCGGCTATCGCATGAAAATCAGCTACGTCTTCCGGGGTGACATAAACGGTATCGCTGATTCTCTTTTTTGCCGCCAGGTTGTCGGTAATACGCCCATAGTTCGCAACGTTTAACGTTTTTATCGCAGGAACCTGTTCAATCAGGCGTCGGGCATCGGCGACGTTATTAATGATGATCAGAATTTTCATGCTGTCGGAGCGGACGTCATTTAGTACATCAACAGCATCGGCTACCGTCATAATGGCGCATTTAGCCGTATCCGGGGCGGCCATGCGTAGCGACATCTTTTGGACGTCGTTATTCACAATCTGATCGTTCGCAACCAGAATGCGATTCACACCGAGGTGTTTTGTCCAGACCACGGCGACCTGCCCGTGAATCAGACGATCGTCAATACGAATAAGCGAAATCATGGTGTTACTCCTGTTATTAGAATTTACCAGTAGGGGGTCCAGATTCGGGTAAGGCGAATCAGGGCTTCGAACCAAAAGTAATCGCCCCAAAGATTGGGCTCGTTAATCCCCATGTTGCGGCCAAAGTTATAAACACCTTCGCGCAGCAACCCGTCTGAGTGACGCGCAAAATAGTGCTGGCGCAAATTCTGCGCGATCAGCGTGATGGCATGGTGATAGGCGGGACGCAGCGGATCGGTAATCGGCAACTGCTTGAGCAGTTCCGCCATCCCGCATACCGCAATGGCGGACGCAGAGGTGTCACGAAATGCGTTATCCTGCGGCGTGAAGATGAGATCCCAATAGCAGACGTAATCTTCCGGCAGCCGATTGAGAAAGTAGTGAGTCAGCTTGCGGGACAGCTCAGGCAGCTCAACATCACCGGTATAGTTAAAGCCCAACGCAAAGCCATAAATCCCCCAAGCCTGGCCGCGAGCCCAGCAGGAATCATCGCTAAATCCCTGATGGGTATCGCCACGCAGCGGGCGGCCAGTGTGGATATCCATATAAAACGTATGGAACGTTGAGGCATCGTTTCTGACCAAATGGCGCGCCGCCAACGCGAGGTGGCGCTGTGCGGCCTGCCGATAGTGAGCCTTTCCCGTTTCGTTAGCGGCCCAAAACAAGAGAGGGACATTCAGGTTGCAATCAATAATCATGCGCCCTTGACGTGCCGGATCGCTGAGATCGCCCCATGCCTGAATCACTCCCGCAGTTTCGTTATAGCGCTGATAAAGCAGTTCAGCAGCACGTAGCGCAAGTGAACGAGCACGTTCATTGCCGGTGAGACGCCAGGCATTCACGCAGGACAACAGATACAAGAATCCTAAATCGTGGGTATCGACCTTGATTCTGTTATCCAGACGCGTTTCAAAGCTATCCAGCAACCCTTCCGCCACCTGACGATACTTATCATCTCCAGTAACCTCCCAGGCCAACCACAACATGCCGGTCCAGAATCCTTCCGTCCAATCGACCTTCTCAACCGCCGGATAGCGACCCTCGCTGGCACTGGCAGCAGGAAACGTGTGGCTAAAGCGCGGCAACATCTCGTCCAGCCTTTTTAAAACATCCTGAATGGCATCGTTGAGCCATACCTGAGAAAGGGGGGGCTGATATGCCTCGTAACGTGTATCTAATGACTCAAGAATGATCGTCATTGCGATAGCTCCGTAGTAAAGAAATCGTCGGAGCCATCCTGCTCAGAGGTAAAATTCGCTTCGCGTGCCGCCTGAAGCGCGGGGACGGTATTCATGTACTGCATACCTTCTGTCGCCATCGTGATGGCCTCGTGTACTCGCGCCGCAGTATCACTGCTTTCAGACAGGCAAAACGCCATCAGCATGATTAGATTGGCACCGCTAATCACGTGCATATGTGGATATTTCACCATCAATTGCACCGCGGTATTATTGACGCTACCTCCCTGCATATCGGTAAAAATAACCAGCTCATTGCCACGCCGCGCCGATTCCTGCGCAATCTCAATAAAACGTTCAGCCAGTTCAGCAGTAGAACCAATATCGCCGCAATAGGCGCAAATAGGTTGAATCGCATGATCTTCGCCAATCAGTAAATTCAGGGCCGATACCGTCCCTTCGGCGTATCGGCCATGGCTGGCGATATAAATTTCTCGCATAACGCGTTCCTTAATTTATTTACAGCAACTGACGGCATTAATGCACTTAGCATGCCATCTCTATATTTATTTGTTTTTATTGAGTTTTATTATCTCTATTAGACGCTAAAAATACTGTCCAGATCGATATAACGCGATGTGTCGAAACGCGGTGCCAGCGTATTTATGCCAGCACAGCATCATCCACAAAAAATTAAGAAACGAGAAAACAGAGAAATGAAAAATTCGCATTTCACGCCTTTCCCGTAATTTCATCATTCAGCGGCACACCATTTATCCAGCGTTGGAATTCTTCGACTACGCAGTCTGCCAGTCGCCGTGTTTCATTATTGAGTGCGCCGGCAATATGGCTGGTCAGTAACACATTCGGCATGTCATAAAGCGGTGAGCCCGGCAATGGCGGTTCGGGTTTCGTCACATCCAACAGTGCCGTTAAATCTGTACGTTCGCTGAATACGTCAATGAGATCTTTTTCATTAACCTGTAATCCCCGTCCTGTGTTAATGAATACCGCACCGGGGCGCATAAGCCGGAACAGATCGCCATTCAGCACGCCAATATTATCGGGGCGGTTAGGAAGGTGATTACTGACAACAAAGGATGTGCTAAATGCCGCTTCCAAAGAGATATCCCGTCTTTCCTGCCGTGAAGGGATAGTCACTACCTCCAACGCAAAAGGCGCCAGTAATTCAGTGAGCACCTGGGATATGGCTCCGGCACCAATCAACGCGATGCGCTCACCGTAAATGCCCGGAGCAGGATAATCAGCTGTAATAGAATGAAAATCTTCAGGCCGATTATAGTTACGCAGATTATGGAAATAGCCTTTACATGCCAAAAGGATTTGTGCGAGGCAGAATTCCGCGACAGGAACAGCATTGGCCTTCCAGGCGCTGACTATTTTTATTCCCCGAGCAATAAAAGGGGCGGAGAAATAGTCCGTTGCTCCTGCGGCATAAAAAATAATTTTCAACTTCGGTAATTGGTCTAGTTGCGCCTCACTTAACGTTAACATTCCCCAAGTGGAAAAAATGACCTCCACATTTTTTAGTGCAGGTAATTCTTGCTCAAACGTCGCAGGGGTAATCACGTTGGGATGTAAATGACACAATGATGATAATTTTTCCCTAACTGACGAAGTGTATATCTGATCAAATTTTTCGGGCTGACAGGTGAAACCTGCGGCGTAATACGACATAACCTATCCCCACTGGAGTGATGAAAAGAAGACGGTTTTGCTAATACTGGTCACTTAAGCCTGTTATTAGGGGAAACACAGAGGGAGGTTCCCGCAGGGACACCTCGCCCTGTGGTCGCTCCGTGTATCTCGATGCTTAAACGATCGGCATTAGACGGTTTGGCTTCTTCTTTGTTATTGCGGCAACGTCCGCATCAAAGCTGCTTGATGACGATCGCTGACGCGCTTCTTGCTTAAACAAGAAAGCAATAACTATGCCGTCGAATTATCTACCTGTTTTTATTTGGTTTTATTCGTTTATTAGACGCTGAAAAAGACTGTCTAGTGTGGCATCTCACCGAGTGTCGAAAGGCAGTGTGGGCTGATTAGCCAACACCGATCATGACAGCGCTGGGTCTGAAGAAATCCAGGGCTCCATGATTTCATAAATCATCAGCACTTCTGTCAATGGAATGGCAATATGGTATTTACGGTTCAGTACCTGAAAAAATGTATCGTGAACCTCGACAAACGCCTGCTGTTCAGACGTTAGTGCGGAGTCATCGCGGTGACACATGCCGGTATTGACCATAACCCGTTCAATCATCAGTGCAATGTGCATAAAAAGATTAATGCGTAAATAGCTTTCAAAATGAATTTTGTAGAAGAATTCATACTGCTTAATCACGGCTTCCACTTCATCAATAATAATCACCGGATTAAGGAAATTAAGACGCCCGGCAACGCCTTCTACCGTAAATAACTTAACCACTTCATCAATCATCGGCTCCATTCCACCGGAAACAAGCAGATCGGTAAAATAGTCCCGATGCAAGATGTCGAATTTCTCTTTTATTAATTGCTCAACGCTAATAATCGGGATATACCCTGCATCAAGCGCAGTCGTGGTAATCACGAGCCGTGTGCCATTTAATGCCGGATCGGCCTGTGACAGCTTATATTTCAAATCATCATATTCCATTGTGACGATATCTATTGTGTCAGAAGCCAGATAGCGTAATACAATATCTCTCAGCTTTCTGGATATCCCCTCACCAGATATGCATGAAATGATAATTTTATTGCCGGGAAGCATCCCCGCGTAATACCTTGTCTCGACCTCATAGGCACCTTTCACGCCATCGATTATCTCTTCCATTGATAATCGATGCTGAATCTTAGACGCAATATCTAATGCCATTGCCGTACTGACATTATTAATGACTAATAACTCACCATGAAGATGCAATTTTATCTCTTCATAGATTTCTTTCAGCGATCCCATATCGACCAATATAATCAACCCCGCACGCTGTTTGATGCTATCCAGGTGAGCAATCAACATATCAATGATCTCTCGTGTCGAGGTCGAATTGGGCATATCAAACGCTTTAAAGTAGTATCCCCCCGTTAGTTGGTTTGCAATCCCTGCAATACTGGAAGCGGTGGAGCGACCGTGGGAAACAATAACGCCCTGAATCAAATCATCATCGCCGGATAATTTGTTCATGGCACAGCTCAGCAGCGGCATCAGCAAAGGATAATCGGTATTTGTCACCTGTTTTTTCAGCAAGGACATACATTCAAGTGCCAACAGCCTGGCTTTTGCCGAAACGTAATCGGTAATGGACGTAAGTTCATTGATGTGTTGCTCTTCACAGGCATTATTCATGGCGTAATGCAGGCAGAGCCAAACCGTTTTTCGATAGTCTGCATTACATTCGATACCCGTTTGATTTTCCAACTCATTAATGGCTCGCATCGTGTTTTGCCAGATATAGCCGCTGTAGAGTTCATCTTTCTGAACGGTGCAGTTAAGCGTGGTGAGCAACTGTTCGAGCTTGCGATTTAACAGTAGGGTATTACCGCTATGGCAAAACTCTTTGAATATCACGTCATCCCGCATCGCTTTTGGCAATAACGATGAAATATCGAGAGAAGTTGAAGGTTTCCGCACGGAGAACACCAGCGTATCGCCATTCACTTTACCGGGCTGGAGGGACGGTAATGCAATATATTCTGAATGCTGGCTTTCACTCCATGCACTGGCACACATCACTCTGATTTGGTTTTTCAATTCGCCAATATTGCCTCGGATAGGAGAAGCCACCAACTGGTGCATCAACAGGCTATCCATATGAATATCACGATTCAGATCGCGCGCCTCGCGACGTAAAAAATACTCGACTTGGGCAACGCGCTCTGTGAGTGGCCGGGAAATAAAATTGGGTAACGCAATACGAACGGGAATACGCCGGCGAAAAGTATTCAACAACACGGTATCGACATTTTCCGTCGTAGCAAAAATAAAACGGATAGCGGCCAAGTGGCGAGTGCGGTTATCTCCCAGACGATAGAAGTAACCTTTATCCATAAATAAAAAGAGTTTTTCCTGATTTTCCGCCGATAAGCGATGTACTTCATCAAGAAACAGAAAACTGCCGTCAGCATCATCAAAGGCACCTTTTTGATCCCGATCGGCCCCGGTAAATGCCCCTTTGATATAGCCAAACAGCGTTGCAGACAGCAGTTCAGGATTATTGGCATAATCGGCACAGTTCAGCTCGACCAGTGGCTTATCCAAGGCAACAATGCCGCGATCCTGCGCATAGCGATGAATCATCGCCGCCAGGTGGCTTTTCCCGACGCCACTTTCTCCAGAGAGCAATATCGGTAGCCCCCGGCCAGGATAATTTACCGCAGAACGGCAAGAAGAGATGGCTTTCTGCAAACTTCCTGTAGCGCCAATGAGTTCGCTAAAAATATCATCATGCTTGAGCGGTATAGCCGTATCTGGCGGGGTTTGCGGGCGGGTATCAATATAAAAACGGACAGGGCGAGTATTCTTCTTATGGAGTTTGCCCTCATCACACAGGCGATTAAGGTAATGACTGATAACGCTACGGCTTACCTGAATAAAACCGGCACAATCCAGCGCCGTGAATCCATGGGTATTGCTGGCATAGTGCGTGGTGATGTTTTGGAATAATTTATCTTTCGCGGACAAAGCCATGAGCGGATTCCACCGTGGTGAGCAGGATAGTGTCCGTTAATTTTTAGACACTAGACACTAATAATTAATTAAACACTAATAACTATCTGCTCTATAAAGAGAAAATGAAACATCGTTTTTACTTTGTTGTGATCGTCTTCGCATCCTAAATGCGGCTGGCCAGAGAGTGATGTGCAACGCATCGGTTAAGCGCCAGAGAATGGCTTATCGCTATGGAATCAGGGAGAAAATGTGCGGAAGATCGGAGACAGAGTCGTTCAGGAGCGGACAGTAGGCAAAAAAAAAGCCAGCACCCGAGCTGGCTAAATAATACTGGAAGCAATGTGAGCAATGTCGTGCCTTCACAGGGAAGCCAGATCGTCATAAACACCACTAACACAGGTACATGACACCGTTCCCCGGAACGCACAGCAATAATAATCATTATCATTCGCAGTTGTAAAGTGCTTTTTGCGATAAATTCTTATTCTCAATACGGACTGCGGAACAGCCCGTTTTGCTCCCCTTCTGTTTGCTACTCTGGCTGCGCCAATGCCCTTGCCAGCAAGGTGATCGGGTGTTCGCACTTTTTGCTGGTCGACATCTCAATCTGCCATTTACAAGTTTCGCAGTCCGTCACCACGATATCGACGCCGCTCTCTTCAATCTGCTGGAACAGCGGAGCGCCAATACCTTGCGACGTGGCGTAATTCTCTTTTTTAAAACCGTAGGTACCCGCAATGCCGCAGCACTGGGAATCCAACATCACCAGCTCAAGACCGGGGATGCGTTGCAATAGCGCTAGGGTATACGCCGTCCAGCCCATCCTCTCCAGATGGCAGGGCGTGTGATACGCCACCCGCAGCGGCAATTTACCCAGCGGCAGCGTTCGCCCTTCTTCCAACAGGCGATAAAGCTGACGCGTCACCAGTTCGACGCCATCACGCACGTGGCTGTTATCCACACCCAGCAGATGCGGGTATTCATCCCGCAGCGTGAACGTACAGCTGGATGACGTCGCGACCACCGGCAGGGATTTATGATTAATCGCCTCATCCAGTGATTTGATATTCGCATGCGCTTGTTTTCTAGCCTTGTCATGAAAACCATTGGCGATCAGCGGCACACCGCAGCATTTCTCTTTATTCAGCAACTGGACGCCAATGCCCATCGCGTTAAAGACCTGAACCAGATCTTTACCCAACTGTGGATGGTTGTAGTTCACATAGCAGCCGTGGAAGTAAGCGATCTGTTCATCATAGGTCTGCTGCTTTGCCGCCTGCTGACGATACCAGCGTCGAAAAGTACCGAACGAATATTTCGGCAGTTGGCGACGATGGTCAATTTTCAACGCTTTATCCAGCAGTTGGCGCACGGGCTTCAGGCTGGTAGCCGTATTAACCAGCGGCGCAAACGGCGTGGCAATCGACCCCATGAGGTCGGTATGACTCAGAATCGCGTCACGCAATGTCGGCTTGTGGCTGCTGTGCGTCGCTTTCGCACGCTGAATGATGTCGCCAATTTTGACATCCGACGGACATGCCACCTCACAGCGTTTGCAGTTAGTGCAGTATTTCAGTGCATCATCATACAGCGCCGGATCTTTACGCCGCAGACGTTCACCGTCCGGCCCAGCCTGTTTCGGGCCAGGATAAAGCGGATTCACACGCGAAACCGGACAGTACGTGGTACAGACCGTACACTTGATGCAATCTTCAAAACTGTTATCGCTAAGCAGGCTCATGGGTTGCCCTCCTTCAACATCTGTTCGGCAACATGAAGCGCACTGAGCAAGGAAACCCCCGCTCCGCATCCCTGTACAATAGGGTCGAACCCTTCCAACACCGCACCAATCGCATACAGATTGTTGACCGTTTCTCCCCCGATACGCGGATGCAGGTGTTCATCGACAATCACACCAAATTGCATATAAGGCTGTGGCGCAAACACATCCTGCTGGCTCCAGCCCTCGCGCTGCTCAGCAAACCGAACGTCCAGCCCAAAGACCGGCTCTGTCACCCGATCGAACTGTGTCACCAACCCGTTGCTGAAGAAGCTGCCGCTCGCCAGCACCGCGTACTTCGCCCGTAGCGGAATATCACGGTGATGGTGGCTATGAACGGCAATCTCCTGTGGAGACAGCGAGGCGTGCACCGCGCGATCGCCCGGCATCACCATGCCACCCAACTGGCGAAAGCGCTGCGACAGCGCCTGATGCAGGCGTAACCCGAGTACTGACGGCGGTAAGGTCGGCAACAGCAGCACCGGTTTACCTAACGCATCAGCGAGTTCACGCACGATCTCCGGGCTGTCTAATCCCAGACAGGCAGGCATGATGATGGCATCGTTACCGTTAGCCAGAAGCGACAGCTCTTCCACCAGCGCCGATCGGTTTTCCGGCCGATCCAGCACGCGGGCGATATTTACCGCGCGGAATTCGCTGGGGTTCTGGCGTAGCCGATCCAGCACCGGCAGCTTAAGCTCATCGCTGCGTGCCGCAATACCCTGCGTCTGAAGCGTGCCGGCCACAATACGAGATTGAAAATCCAAAAAACCTTCGATACCCGCAATCAGCGGATTGTCGCCAAAGCGGGACGCCGGCAGACCACGCGTGACGCCATCCACCGGACTTAGCCAGCACGCACGAAACTTACCTAGCGGCGTCATGCGCCAGTGGTTCTGCTGATGGTTGCCCAACAGAGAGATGTTGCTGCGCTCCAGCAACGCCTCAACCTGTGGCAACAGTGCGGCAACCGCTGCCGCCCCCATACGGGAATACGGGTGATGAGGAGCCTGACGCGTTAGCGCATCCAGTGCCTCAAGCGGCTGGCTCACGGGCTGCCCGTCAGGAAGATGGGAAAGTAAATCCAGCGCACCGGAAGAAAAATGCAGCGCATTCTGCCCAGCGCTGACAATCGCGCAGCGTTTTCCCTGCTCCGCCAGGCGGATACCGCAGGTCAGCCCCGCCAGCCCACCGCCGATAATCACAACGTCATAGCGCATGGCGATCCTCCTGACTGTCGCTGGCCGTCAGGCCGCACAGTCCCTGATAAATCCAGTTGGTAAACTCGCTTTCGCGTAGCGCATTACCCCATGCGATGGGGCGAATGCCTTTCCAACGTTCGTTCAAAAACTGGCTGAGCTGCGTAAGCGACTGCTCTGGCGTCGCGGTTCCCAAGCGGCATAACAGACCTGCCGCGCGGCAGGCGCACAGCTCCCCCTGACAGGTACCCATGCCAACACGAGTACGCCGACGCAAATCAATCAGGTTATTTACCTGCAACGATTCCACGGCGTAGCGCACTTCTCCCGCCGTCACCGCCTCGCATTCGCACACCAGACTGCGGTCCAAACGTTCACCGGACAGCATTCGCCCGGCGCGCTCACCGTGGCGATAAATCGCCGAACCGCGCAGTGGCGCAGAGAGCGGTTTTGCCGCAGGGTAAGCGGACAGGGCATGGGGGGCAGTTCTCACCTCTTCCAGCGATTCTGAACCGGGCAGCGGCGTCTGCGCCGTTGAACACGCGACGTCATGGCCTAGCTTTTTGCAGATAGCGTCCGTCACCCATTCCGCCATCAGCCGATAGGTCATCAGCTTGCCGCCAGTAATGGTAATAAATCCTTCCAGCCCGTCGCGGCTGGCATGGTCGAGCAGCACAATGCCGCGACTCACGCTACGCCCGCTAGGGTCACCATCGTTGGCAACCAGCGGGCGAACGCCCGCATAGGCGCGGAGAATTCGCGTGCTTGCCAGCGACGGTGCCAACAGCGAGCCTTCCCGCATCAGCGTTTCCACTTCAGCAGGCGTCACCAGCATAGTGTCGATCTGATCGTAGTCGATGTGAGTTGAGGTGGTGCCAATCAGCGAAATGGTATCACCCGGCACCAAAATGTCGGCATCCGCCGGTTTACGGCAGCGGTTGATCACCATGTTGTTGATACGGTGCCCAAGAATCAACAGCGCGCCTTTTGCCGGGAACATGCGCACACGCAGATCGGCATATTCCGCAATATGTTGTCCCCAGATACCGCCAGCATTAACCACCACCTGCGCATAGATTTCTGTTTCTACACCTTTTTTGTGGTCGAAAACGCGCACGCCGGTAATTCGATCGCCCTGACGAATCAGCCCGATAACTTCATGATAGGTTAGGACTTCCGCGCCATGCTCGCAGGCATCAATCATGTTGGCCGCCGTCAGGCGAAAAGGATCGACAGAGCCATCCGGCACGCGAACCGCACCAATCAATGTAGGGTTTGCCGCCGGCTCAAGCCTCAGCGCTTCCTGCGGGTCTATCGCCTGTGCGCGAATCCCCGCCTGCTGGCAAGCGGTAATGAATTGCGTCTGCCAGCCGAGGTCATCTTCCGGCAAGGTGATAAACAGACCATCGGTAGGTTCAATACAATGGCGAGCGATCCGCCGGAGAATCTGGTTCTCTTCAATACATTCGCGGGCAGATTCACCATCGGTTACCGCATAGCGGGCACCGCTGTGTAATAAGCCATGATTACGCCCGGTCGCACCGGTCGCAATATCATAGCGTTCAAGCAACAGGCAGCGCAGCCCACGCAGGGCACAATCCCGTGCCGTACCCGCCCCCGTCGCACCACCGCCGATGACAACCACGTCAGTTTCACGCCAGTTCCCAGTGTTTTGCATCATATTCTCGCTCCAGGCGGAGGATATAGAGGGTATATATGTTGCTATTGGGACACAAAAAGAAGGGTTAATGTTTGATAAAGAGCAAAAACGAACACTAAACGAAAATAAATGAGAGTTTAAAAACAATAAGTGTGATTTACATCACTAAAACCACACTGTGGAATTTTCCGATTCTGTTAACATGAGCGCAAAAATCGTCACAGTTTCATAAAAGTGTAACATTAGCGTCATGAATCACACTCATTTGCACGCTATCCCCTTACAATAACGTTCGTAATAGAACAAAAAAGCTATCGTTTTTTTTCGCATTGGAGATATCTATGCTGAGTATTTTTAGGCCCGCAGCCCACCAGCCACGCGTGTCTCAGGATCGTGTCGATCCCCTCTATCGCCGCCTACGCTGGCAGATTTTCATGGGGATCTTTTTTGGCTACGCCGCCTACTATCTGGTACGCAAAAACTTCACCCTGGCAATGCCTTACCTGATTGAGCAGGGCTTCTCGCGCGGCGATCTTGGCTTTGCGCTGTCCGGTATCTCCATCGCCTACGGATTTTCCAAATTCATCATGGGTTCGGTATCTGACCGTTCCAACCCACGGGTTTTCCTGCCTGCCGGTCTGATTCTGGCGGCTGCCGTGATGCTATTCATGGGCTTCGTGCCGTGGGCAACATCAAGCATCGCAATTATGTTCGTCCTGCTGTTCCTGTGTGGCTGGTTCCAGGGAATGGGCTGGCCACCGTGCGGGCGCACCATGGTTCACTGGTGGTCGCAGAAAGAACGTGGCGGCATTGTGTCAGTATGGAACTGTGCTCACAACGTCGGCGGCGGACTTCCACCTCTGCTGTTCCTGCTGGGTATGGCCTGGTTTAACGACTGGAAAGCCGCACTCTACATGCCAGCCTTCGCCGCGATTCTGGTTGCACTAATCGCATTTGCCTTAATGCGTGATACCCCGCAATCCTGTGGTCTACCGCCAGTCGAAGAGTACAAAAACGACTATCCGGTTGATTACAATGAAAAAGATGAAGAAGAACTGACGGCTAAGCAGATTTTCATGCAGTACGTTTTCCCGAACAAACTGCTGTGGTACATCGCTATCGCCAACGTCTTCGTTTACCTGCTGCGTTACGGCATACTCGACTGGTCACCCACTTACCTGAAGGAAGTGAAGCACTTCGCGCTGGATAAGTCTTCCTGGGCTTACTTCCTGTACGAATACGCGGGTATTCCGGGCACGCTGCTGTGCGGCTGGATGTCTGATAAGGTCTTCAAAGGCAACCGTGGTGCAACAGGCGTGTTCTTTATGGCGCTCGTCACGATAGCAACCATCGTTTACTGGATGAACCCAGCCGGCAATCCGGGTGTGGACATGGCGTGTATGATCATCATCGGCTTCCTGATTTACGGACCGGTTATGCTGATTGGCCTGCACGCGCTGGAATTGGCACCGAAGAAAGCAGCTGGCACCGCAGCGGGCTTCACTGGCCTGTTCGGCTACCTCGGTGGCTCCGTTGCCGCCAGCGCTATCGTTGGCTATACCGTTGACTTCTTCGGTTGGGACGGCGGCTTCATGGTGATGATCGGCGGCAGCATTATGGCTGTACTTCTGCTGATTGTTGTTATGCTGAATGAGAAAAAGCATAAAGCAGAGTTAGCCAACCGCGCTTAACTTTTGACGTGTACTCTCTGCGCGGCGTACCTGCTACGCCGCGCCTCATCCTATCCAACTGCCTCACCCAGTACGTCGCCATCGACCTTGGCGATGAATTACTTCAGAAACAATTCCCGCAGGTAATTCGGCACTGCGCTGTCCGCGTTAGAGCCAATCACTTCTCGATCCGGCAGCATATCTTTCAGGCGCTGATGCGCGTTCTGCATCACGCAGCCTTTACCCGCCATCGACAACATTTCGTAGTCATTCATGCCATCGCCAAACGCTACGCACTCTTTGAGCGAGAAGCCGATAATCTTCGCCACCTGCTCCAGCGCATGGCCTTTAGACACGCCGCCCGCCATCACTTCCAGACAGGTGAGCGTCGAAAAGCTCACGTTGACGCGATCGCCCCAGCGCGCGTTGATCGCTTCTTCCAACGGCAACAGCTGCTCGTGGGAATCGCAGGTAAAGAACACCTTGCTGACGCCATCGGTCTCAAGTAGTGCAGGTTCAAACAGCTTGTATTTAAAGATCGACTCTTTGAAGAAACGCTCTTCTTCCGCACGCGGACGGTTCATAAACCACTCATCATCGCGGTAAACGTGCGTCAGCATATCGGGGTTATTGTGTACGACGCTGTAAAGGTCGCGGGCAATATCCTGATCCAAATTGTGGCTGAAAATTAGCTCGCCCTGCGAGTTGTGCACACGCGCGCCGTTCGAGGTAATCATAAACGCGCTGATACCGAGATTATCGCGGATCTGCGCGACATCCATGTGATGCCTTCCGGTAGCGAACACAAAGTGAATCCCTTTCTCCGTCAGCAGCCTGAGGGTTTCTTTCGCATACGGGGACAGCGAGTGGTCAGGTGACAGCAGTGTGCCATCTAAATCGGACGCAACGACATGGTACATAACGATGAGATCTCACTTCTGGTGTATTGGCGGCATACGCCGCAAAAATTAATGATAACGCGCAAAGTGCGAAAAAATCAGCGCAAATGCCTGAGCGCGGAGGGTATCCGTTTCAAAGAGAATTTCATGCCGCGCACCGCAGATAACCTGTAAAACGCCGTCAGAATTGGCGTTTCCGTTCTGCACCAGTGCCTGACAGAACGCATTCTGACTACGGTTATCGACCACGCGATCTTCCTGCGCCTGCAATAGCAGAAGCGGCGTGGTGATGGTGCTAGCCTGCGCCAGCAACTGTTTTCCCGCCTGTAGCGCTTCACGTACCCAATGGTAAGTCGGCCCGCCTACGCGCAAATCCGGCGAATCCGCATAAAAGCGGATGCTGCGCTGGTAACGCTCACGGCTGTGCGTCAGCACATTCATCCGATAAGGCAAAGGACGCCACTGTCCGGTGCCGATAGCGTAATAATCACGTATCGCCGGGCGGCGCTCCGCCCAATCGACAATCCATCCGGCCACGCAATGAGGAAGCGGTAAACGAATGCCAAACATCGGCGCGCACAGTGCCGCCGCATCAAATATCGCAGGTTGGCGAGCCAGAAGCTGTGCCAGAATCGCGCCCCCCATTGAATGTGCTAACGCAAACCGCCGGGTATATCTTTTCACATCAATGTGTTGCTGACACAGTGTTTCGGCATCATCGACATAATCACTGAAGCGCAGCACGTGTCCACGGTGGCCGTCTTGCAACATCCGTCCAGATCGCCCTTGCCCACGGTGATCCATGATGAGCACATCATAGCCGCGATGAAAGAGATCGTAAGCCACTTCGCTATATTTGACATAGCTTTCGATACGGCCTGAAAAAACAACAACAATCTTGTCATTCTGGGGCGCAGTAAAACGAACAAACCGGATTGGCACAGCATCCACGCCAGAGAATTCGCCTTCTTCGCGCTGACGCCAGAAATCCAGTAATTCTCCGGTAGAAAAAGCGGCAAACTGCGCTTCTCGCGTCAGCAGACTGGTCATTAACGATTCAGGCGTTAACGGTTCCGACGTAAACAACGTATTGGGGCGTTGAATCATCACACCTCTCCGGTGACGCAGGGAAAACAAAGCTAGCGGAAGAACATGACAAGCAGTAGAGCACGAGCGTATTGTGACATAAAAAACAGACAGACTCTCGTAATACAGAACGTGGTTCAGGAGCAGTATTTCATGACATTGGATTGGTGGTTAACCTACTTACTCACAACGCTTATTCTCAGTCTATCCCCCGGTTCGGGTGCCATCAATACCATGAGCACCGGCATCAGCCACGGCTATCGCGGCGCAGCGGCCTCGATCTGTGGCTTGCAGGTCGGGCTGGCTATTCATATCGTGCTGGTCGGCATCGGATTAGGCGCATTGCTTAACCAGTCCGTACTGGCTTTCGATGTGTTGAAATGGCTGGGCGCAGCTTATCTGATCTGGTTAGGTATTCAGCAGTGGCGCGCCGCGGGCGCACTCGACCTTCAGGCGCTTGCCAGCGCCATGCCGCGTCGTAAGCTCTTTAAACGCGCGATATTGGTCAACCTGACCAACCCGAAAAGCATTGTGTTTCTGGCGGCGCTGTTTCCGCAGTTCATTATCCCCCATCAACCGCAGGCCGCACAGTATCTGGTGTTGGGTATCACCACCGTTGTGGTCGATATTATCGTGATGATTGGCTACGCCACGCTAGCCACGCGTATCGCTGGATGGCTGAAAGGCCCACGGCAGATGAAGACGCTCAACCGGATATTTGGATCGCTGTTCGTACTGGTCGGCGCATTACTCGCCACCGCGAGAAAGGCCTGATGAAGGCAGCGCGCCGTATAGAATCACGGCGCGTTGTTGTTTCTCCTGCGGGAACGTTCAGGAAGAACGGTTAGCGAGAGAAAATCAGGTGTAGGCCAAAACCGGTAAACAACACGCCCGCTACGCCATCCACCCATTTAGCCAGACGCTGATAGCCACGACGTATGGTAGGTAAGGCGAAAACCATCGCAACCAGACTGAACCAGATCAGCGTTTCAATCGATATCAGCGCAAACAGCCCCCAACGTGCACCGCTGCCGACGCTATCACCAACAAACAGCGAAAACACGCTGCCGAAATAGATCAGCGCCTTTGGGTTAGCCAGATTCGTCAGCAGCCCACGCATGAAGGTTTTGCCACGCTGCGGCAATACCACCGCCGTTTCCTGCGTGGTTTCCAACTGCGCTTTACGCCGTGCCGAACGCAGCATCTGCCAGCCCATCCAGCACAGATACAGCCCACCGCCGACGGTAATAGCGGTATGCAGCCAGGCCATTTTTTGTAGCAACAGGTGCAGCCCCAGCAGCGCGATAGCCGCCCAGACCACAACACCCAGAGAAATACCCAGCACGCCCATCATCGCTTCGCGGCGCGAACGGCTAGCGGCAGTTTGTGAAACGAAAAAGAAATCTGGCCCTGGGCTCATCAGCGCAATGAAATGCACCAGCGCCACCGTCAGAAATAGCATCAGCATGTTGGTTTTCCTGTTTTTAAATACCATCAGACAAGACGACCGTCAGAGCGTCACTCGTCATCATTATCGACATGATCGCGGATCATGTTCATGAAAGGTGCACCGAAACGTTCAAGTTTGCGATGACCGACCCCGTTGATATTCAGCAGCTCACCCGCCGTGATCGGCATCAGTTCCGACATCTCTAGCAGCGTGGCATCGCTGAACACCACATAAGGCGGAATATTGTCCTCATCCGCGATGGATTTACGCAGTTTGCGCAATTTGGCAAACAGCTTACGGTCGTAATTCCCGCCATAAGATTTTTGATTCGTGCGGGGTTTCAGGTTAATCACACGCGGCACGGCCAGTTGCAGCGGCACTTCTCCCCGCAATACCGGACGCGCAGATTCGGTAAGCTGTACGGCAGAATGCATCGTAATGTTCTGGTTCAGTAAACCCAGATGAATCAACTGGCGCAGCACGCTGACCCAATGTTCTTGCGATTTCTCTTTACCAATGCCGTAAACCGGCAGTTTGTCATGGCCGAAGTCACGGATACGCTGGTTATTCGCCCCGCGCAGCACCTCGACGATATACCCCAGACCAAAACGCTGCCCAACGCGGTATACGCAGGAAAGCGCTTTTTGCGCCTCTACTAACCCGTCATAGCGCTTCGGCGGATCGAGACAAATATCGCAGTTGCCGCAGGCCTCTTGGCGTCCTTCACCGAAATAGTTCAGCAGTACCAGACGGCGGCAGGTTTGCGCTTCGGCAAACGCGCCCATCGCATTGAGCTTATGACGTTCAATATCCAACTGTGGCCCAGCCGGTTTCTCTTCCAGACAACGGCGCAACCACGCCATATCCGCCGGGTCGTAGAACAGTGCCGCTTCGGCGGCGAGGCCGTCACGTCCAGCTCGCCCCGTTTCCTGATAGTAGGATTCGATGTTGCGCGGAATATCAAAGTGCACCACAAACCGCACGTTAGGCTTGTTGATGCCCATACCAAAGGCGACGGTCGCTACCACCACCTGGAGATCGTCGCGCAGGAACGCTTCCTGTACCTGCGCGCGCCGTTCATTGTCCAACCCGGCGTGATACGCCCCCGCACTCAGCCCGCGCGCCTGCAAACGTGCGCTGATGTCTTCCACGCGGGAGCGGCTATTACAGTAAATGATGCCGCTTTTGCCACGCTGCCCCTGCACGAACATCCAGAGCTGATCGAGCGGTTTGAACTTCTCCACCAGCGTGTAGCGAATATTCGGGCGGTCAAAGCTGCTGATCTGAATCAGCGGTGACTGGAGATCCAACAGGCGAACGATATCGTTGCGCGTGGTCTCATCGGCGGTGGCCGTCAGTGCAATAAAAGGAAGATGAGGGAAACGCTGTTTAATCTGCCCCAGTGCGCGATATTCAGGGCGAAAATCGTGTCCCCATTGGGAAATACAGTGCGCTTCATCCACGGCGATCAGTGAGATCTGCCAGTGGGCAAGGTGATCGAGGAAACTGTCCGTTGTCAGGCGTTCGGGGGCGATATAAAGCAGCTTGATCTGACCGGTACGACAACCTGCCATCACCTCAAGCTGCTGTTCGCGTGTTTGCGTCGAATTAAGGCAAGCTGCCGAAACACCGTAGGCCTGAAGCTGATCGACCTGATCTTTCATCAGCGAAATCAGTGGAGACACCACCAGCGTCAGCCCGTCCATCACCAGCGCAGGGATTTGGTAGCACAGCGATTTACCGCCACCTGTCGGCATAATGACCAGACAGTCCTGCCCACTGAGTGTCGCGCTGATAATTTCCTGCTGACCCGGTCGGAATTGCTGGTAGCCGAACGTGTCCCGTAGAACCTGAACCGCCAGCGCTTCCTTATTCAATACTTCCGCCGTAGACACGCCTTCCCCAATTCAATGAAATCAAACAGGCGCTATTTTCAGCGCCGTCGGGTAAAACTGCAATCGTTAGTTTGGTAAAACGACGAGGGTTAAAACGACAATCGCTAAAACACCCGTCTTTAAAACACGATCGTTAGAACATGTCGTTCAACGTCACCCCAACGCCAAAGCGGGTCTGACGGTGGTTGTAATCAATCAGGGATTCGCCGTAGCCGCTAAACACCTTGGTGTAGAAACGGACATGACGCGTCAGCGGGTAGCTCCAGCCCAGCTCGCCGCCGCCATAGCCGCTGTTCCAGTTATAGCGTCCTTCCGCACTAAACACGCTATCGCCCCACACATAGCCGACGCGTAAACGGTAATGCCCCATGTATTTGGTGATATCCGGGTTATCGTCCTCGCTGTCGGAGAAACGCACCCACGGCTTCACATCGACCTGCCAGTTGCCGTTCTGCGCCATCAGGCGAACATAAGCGCGGTTCCAACTGCGCGACGTTGGCTCGGAACGGCCATTAGACTGGTGATTAAAGCCCATTTCCACATCCCGCAGCGTCCAGCCCGCGAAGGTGTAGTTGGTGGCCCAGCCCAGGAAGACCTGTGGCTCGTAGTCAGTTTCACGGAACGGAGAAGACTCGCTTTTATTAGACAACTGCCACCAGGAGCGCTGGGTATAAGATGCGCCCAATAACGAGTTTCCCCCCAGAATACCGCGCCAGATCGGGAACCCCAGACTCAGTTGGTAATGCACTTCGTCTTTACGTGCTTCATCGCCCCAGTTATAGCTCTGTATCGCCGTTTTATTGATGTTGCTGGTATAGGTATACAGTATGTAGTTGCTCTCGTAAGGATAGAGAATAAACGGGGTGTCGTGCTCTTGTAACAGGCTGGCGATAATGCTGCCGCGTACCGCCGGTTGATTCGGCGCTGGCGCGTTTGCGTTCGTTGTTGTTTCAGCATGAGCCTGTGCTATCAATACTGCTGCCAGTACGAATCCTATTTTACGCATCCATTTTCTCCGACATGTGTTTTAACCGGCGTTCGTTTTAACCAATATTCGTTTTAACCAATGAGTAATGGGTATTTCCGCAATGCAAGCCCGCCATTCTACACAGTTCCGCGGCGTTTGAATTACCGTTCCCCGGTTTCTCGACCTTTTCTGGAAAGAAACAAAATCAATGCATAAAATAAACACCTACATAACTTTAAAGCATCAAATTAACTACAATTAACGCGTATTTCTTATTTGAGCGGAAAACCACTATGGCTGACGTACCATCATTTCAGGGAACGATCTTAACCAGAGAGACCGTGCGCCAGCTCGTTGGTGAGATTTTCATTTATAAGATGCCATTCAACATCGAGCTAGGCCTTGAGCTACAGCAGTTTGACGCCGATAAAGCCGTCCTGACGTTCGCGCGGCAAGAGAAACTCATCGGCAATGCGGCACAACAGATTCTGCACGGCGGCGTGATTGCGGCGGGGTTGGACGTCGCAGCCGGATTAGTGTGCGTCGGCAACACGCTGCTGCGCCATGAAACGATCAGCGATCGGGAATTTCATCACCGACTTGCACGCATGGGAACCATTGACATGCGAGTCGATTATCTGCGGCCGGGCTATGGGGAGCACTTCACTATTACCAGCACGCTGCTGCGCGGTGGTAATAAAATCGCCGTCGCACGCGCCGAATTGCATAACGAACAGGGTTCGCATCTGGCCAGTGCCACCGCAACCTATATTATCGGATAGCGGGCAAACCATGTAATGAACACTTTACGTGAAAGCGCTCACCGTTTTGGGTAGACTTAGCGTTTTCCCGCCGTCCTTATCGAGTCACCCATGAATGCGCAACAAACCCGTGAGGGGATATTTTTCGCCCTCGGTGCGTATTTTATTTGGGGAATTGCTCCCGTTTACTTCAAGCTGCTTGAGCACGTTCCACCCAATGAAATACTGACACACCGTATTATCTGGTCATTCTTCTTTATGCTGATCCTGCTGACGCTCGGCCGAAAATGGCGTCAGGTGAGCCATGCCTGCCGCAACGTCAAGCATCTGTTTCTGCTGGCGTTAACAGCGGTACTTATCGGCGGGAACTGGCTGTTGTATATCTGGGCGGTCAACAATCATCACATGCTGGAAGCCAGTCTGGGATATTTTATCAACCCGCTGGTTAACGTCATGCTAGGTATGATCTTTCTAGGGGAACGTTTTCGTCGTCTGCAATGGCTGGCGGTACTGCTCGCGGTGACTGGCGTACTGGTTCAGCTATGGACATTCGGTTCGCTGCCGGTTATTGCACTGGGGCTAGCATTCAGCTTCGCGTTATACGGCCTGCTGCGCAAAAAAATTGGCATCGACGGGCAAACCGGCATGCTGATCGAAACGCTATGGCTGCTGCCAGTCGCCGTCATTTATCTGTTTTTTATTGCCGACACGCCAAGCAGCCATCTGACTGCTAACCCTTGGTCGCTGAATCTGCTGCTGCTCTCTGCCGGTATCGTCACCACCGTACCGCTGCTGTTCTTCACCGCGGCGGCCATGCGTCTGCGCCTGTCAACGCTCGGCTTTTTCCAGTATCTCGGCCCCACCATCATGTTCATACTGGCAGTGGTATTCTACGGTGAAACATTCAGCAGTGACAAACTGATTACCTTTGCCTTCATTTGGGGCGCGCTGGCGCTATTCATTCTGGATGCACTGTATACGCAGCGTAAGCTACGCCGCACGCCTGCTACAACGTCCCAACCTCAACTCGGCGGGAAATAAAGCGCGATAAGATCGGGCTAAACAACAGCGTCGAAAACAGCCGCAGCGTCTGCATGGCAATAACAAACGCCATATCGACTCGACTGCCTGCGGCGATAATCGCAATCGAATCCAGCCCGCCAGGGCTGGTCGCCAGAAAAGCGGTCAGCATATCCACCGGCATTATTTTCGTCACCATCCATGCCATTCCGCCACACAGCAGCATCAACCCGACAATCGACGCCATCATGTGAGGCAACGTGCGTATCGCCAGCAAAAAGATCGGGCGAGTGAAACATAAACCCACACTCCAACCAATCACAGCATAAGCCAATGCCAGCAGCCATTCCGGCGTTTGTAGTTGTAATGTGCCGCTGGCATGCAGCATCGAACCGATAATCATCGGCCCCAGTAATGCCCCTGATGGAATACGTAAGCGCCTTGCTAGCCATGCGCTACCGAATGCCACCCCGAGCGTCGCCAGAAAGCGCCAGTCCAGTGCAGGAAACCAGACCAGCATCGCGCTGTTTTCCGCCGCGTCATCACCCAAACTCAGGCGTGCCACAAACGCGGCCGACGCGGTGACCATCAATACGCGTAAATATTGCATGAAGGCGACCAGCCGCACGTCCGCACCGAATTCGCCAGCCATCGCGACCATCGCAGACGCACCGCCCGGCGATGCCCCCCAGGTTCCGGTCGTTCCGGGCAGCTCGCTAAATTTGACCAACAGCCAGCCAGATAATCCACTGGCTGCCAGCGTTGCCAACAGAATGAACAGCACCAGCGGCCATTCACTCAGTAGAGGGGTCAGGATAGAAAAAGACAGGCTTTGCGCAACCAAACAGCCCAGAATGGCATTACTACCTGCAAAGCCGACGGGCGGAATACGAATCGTCGCGCCATTTAACCCCATAACGACGCCAACCATCATTGGGCCCAGCAACAGCGCGGCGGGAACGTGGTAAACCTGTAGCCCAAACCCCAGAATTAATGAGACCGACAGCAGGATTCCCCATTGCACCCACGGTGACATCCCTTTCATGCACACGACCCTTGTTTAGGAATAAAGAGTAAGAGTAAGAGTAAAAATAGAAAGTAGGAACAGAAAAGCAGTCCACCATTCCATACTCTAAATAATTCGAGTTTCAGGACAAAAACGGCAAGGCGTTTTTGAACAGCGCTTGCGCTGACCCCGAAGGGGTGAGGCCATAAGGCCGAATAACGCGGCAAGCGAAGGACAAATTCGTCGAGAACGAATTTGACCAGCCAACGGCTGGCCTTCGGTGAGAGACAGGATGTCTCTCATTTCATCCCGATGAGCTTACTCACGTAAGTGATTCGGGTGACTAACAAATCTGCCAAGGGCAGATTTGAACGCTGCTTGCAGCGGCCCCAACGGGGCGAGGCACACATAAGTGTGCCGAGTAGCGTAGCCAACGCACATGCAACTTGAAGTATGACGAGTATAAACAGAATAGTTGGAGAATAAACAGGAATAGTAAGGTCGCAAACTATCAAGCAGGAAAGGAGTTTTGCATCGAAGAGAGAAAACGTGACGCGCCTGATGGTTAATTTCCATCAAGCGCATCCGTAAAAACTTAAAGCCAGTTTTTACGTTTGAAGTAGAGGTACGGAGCCAGTCCAGCGAGAATCATCAGCACAATCGCACCTGGATAGCCAAACGACCACTTCAGTTCCGGCATAAACTCGAAGTTCATCCCGTAGCTGGATGCCACCAGCGTCGGTGGCAGGAACACCACGGAGACCACCGAGAAGATCTTGATAATCCGGCTCTGTTCGATGTTGATAAAGCCCATCGCCGCCTGCATCAGGAAGTTAACCTTCTGGAACAGCGATTCGTTATGTGGCAACAGGGATTCGATATCGCGCAGAATCTCACGCGCCTGCTCCAACTGGCCGGATGGCAAGCGGGCTTTACGCACCAGAAAATTCAACGCGCGTTGGGTATCCATCAGACACAGGCGAACCTTCCAGCCCACGTCTTCCTGTTCCGCCAGCGTAGACAACGCATCATCGTACTCTTCACCCTGCCGCCCTTCCATAATGATGCGGCTCAGCGATTCCAGATCGCTGTAGATGTTCTCGATTTCGTCCGCCAGTTGCTCAATTTTCGTCTCAAAGAGATCGAGCAACAGTTCATAAGCATTGCCGTCTACCAGCGTTTGGTTACGTGCACGCATACGATACAGGCGGAATGCGGGCAGTTCACGCTCGCGCAAGGTATACAAGCGACCATCGCGAATAGTAAACGCCACGGTAGAGTTGCCCGCGTGATCTTCCGCGTCTTCAAAGAAGAAAAAGGAGTGAATATGCAGGCCGTCTTCATCTTCAAAAAAACGCGCTGACGCTTCAATGTCTTCCAGTTCCGGGCGGGTTGCCAGGCTTTGTCCCAGCTCGGTTTGTACTTTCTCACGCTCATCGTCTTCCGGCTCGATCAAATCGACCCAAATTGACGTAGTGAGATCATCGGAGTCATCCAATTCCAGACGAGATAAACGGCAATTATCCAGTTTAAATGCGCTCAGCATGGGCCATAGCTCCCCTTTCAGTAGCAGAGATGGATAACGCGATTGAAGCACAGAAACAGAGGTGAGGTGTCACCAGCAGGTTTCAGTCCGTTCGACGGATCTGACTCATAGCGACAAAAACAGCATCGCTGACAACCACGAAGGGTATCAGCAGAGGAAGATAGCCTTAGAAGTTGTACCTAATGAACAGGTTAGTGAGCCAGTATCGACTGGGTGTGTCCAAGGCGTTAGTCCTCCGAGAATAATGATGCGCGCATGTTACGCTGAGATGAAAAAGACTTCAACTTTAAAACCGTGGCTGAAACACGCTGTAAAATATTGGCTGAATGGATAAGGTGAAAGTAAGAAAATTATTCATTAAATCAATAAGAAGCGCGGTTACCTCAAAATAAAAAGGCACCGCGTTTATACATTAGGCGTTGTCTGGCAGATAGGCGATGGCGCGGACGGGGAAGCCGGGTGCACCCGCGAAATTAGGGTAACTAACATGAATATAAGCGCCGGTAGGCGGCAGTTGATGCAGATTGTTCAGCACCTCGACCTGCCAGGCATTCTGATTCAGCACAAAGAACTCGCCGATAAGCCCGCTGTTACGACGAAAATCAGCAGCGGAATCCGTATCCAGCGTTTCGTGCCCTACCGCGCTAATACTGCGTTCTTCAAACAGGAACGTCAGCGCCTCAAGCGACCACCCCGGCGTATGGCTGTCTCCCTGCTCATCTTTATTCGCAAAGGCATCAAGATCGGGCCAGCGTGTGCTCCAGCCGCTGGCAAATGCAACGAAGCTTCCTGAGGGGATTTCCCCATGTTCACGCTCGAACGCCAGAATATCTTCAACAGAAAGGCGATAATCGGGATCGAGCGCGACGGCATCTTGTTTATGAAGCACCACGATTGGCAGCAACAACTCTTTATTATCAATCCGATCCAGATAACGCTTACCCGCCACGAAATGCCCCGGCGCATCAATATGCGTCCCCGTCTGCGTGGCGAACGTCACAGCTTGTGCATAAAAGCCGTGATCTTCGACGTTGAATAAGGTCTTGCGCTGCAACACGCCTTCAAACGCGCCAAAAATAGGAATCGACTCCGTAATCGTGTGCGTGAGATCGACCCATTTTTTCTTCTGTAACTCGGCAATAATCTGGTCTAACGTCATGGGCATGCTCCTTTTTTATTGTGATACCACACATCCATGGATACGCGGCAGGTCACCTAGCATTGTCGAAAATGACGAAAAAGATTAATACAGGATTTTTATAAGATATATGCCAGAGAAAACATAGCGATCACACCGTTTCCAGTCTGGCGTAGGCGGCGACCAGCCATTTAATACCCTGCCCCTGAAACGCGACCTGAAGACGGGCGTGATCGCCGCTGCCTTCCAGATTCACGATAGTGCCTTCGCCGAATTTCGCATGGCGAACCCGCTGCCCTAATTTGTAGCCGCTGTCGTTTTGCGTGACCGGCGTGCCAAGGCGCTGGTGGTTAACCGGGCGGGAGACGCTAGCGCGTAATCGCACCTCTTCAACACACTCTTCAGGCAGTTCGCCAACAAATCGTGACGGTCGGTGATAGGCTTCTTTGCCGTATAAACGGCGAGATTCGGCATAGGTTATCGTCAGCTTTTCCATCGCACGCGTGACGCCAACATAAGCCAGACGACGTTCTTCTTCCAGACGCCCACCTTCATCCAGCGACATCTGGCTAGGGAACATGCCTTCTTCCATACCGACGATAAACACCTGCGGGAATTCCAACCCTTTTGCTGAGTGCAGCGTCATGAGCTGCACGGCGTCCTGATTGGCATCCGCCTGACCTTCACCCGCTTCCAGCGCGGCATGCGACAGGAAAGCCTGAAGCGGCATCAGATCCTGATCTTCTTCCTGATAGCTGAACTGACGCGTCGCCGTCACCAGTTCCTCCAGGTTTTCTACCCGCGCCTGCCCTTTCTCACCTTTTTCCTGTTCGTACATGCTCCACAGACCAGAATCTTTAATCGCTCGGTCAGTCTGCACATGTAGCGGCAGTTCAGACGTTTCATAGGCCAGCGCATCAATCAATTCGATAAAGCGTTGCAGCGATGCCGCCGCACGTCCGGCCAACACCTTCTCCTGCAACAGCGCCCGCGTGGCTTGCCACAGCGTCAACTGACGATCGCGCGCCGTCTGGCGCACCACGTCCAGCGTGCGATCGCCAATACCGCGCGTCGGCGTATTCACCACACGCTCAAACGCCGCATCGTCATTACGATTAGCGATCAGGCGCAGATAAGACAGCGAATCTTTAATTTCCTGACGTTCGAAGAAGCGCATTCCGCCGTAAATGCGGTATGGCATACTCTGCTGCAACAGCGCCTCTTCCAGTACGCGCGACTGGGCGTTGCTGCGGTAAAGAATGGCGTTATCTTTCAGTGCTCCACCCTTTTCCTGCCAGGCTTTAATCCGGTTGACGACGTAACGCGCCTCATCCAACTCGTTAAACGCGCAATACAGCGAAATGGGTTCACCCTCGACACCGTCCGTCCATAGGTTCTTGCCAAGCCGCCCGCCGTTGTGCGCAATCAGGGCATTCGCCGCTTTCAGGATGTTGCTGGTAGAACGATAGTTCTGCTCCAGACGGATCGTTTCTGCGCCGGCGAAATCTTTAAGGAACAGCTGAATATTTTCGACCTGTGCACCGCGCCAGCCGTAAATTGACTGATCGTCATCCCCAACGATCATGACTTTGGCGCTATCACCCGCCAGCATGCGAATCCAGGCGTACTGAATACGGTTGGTGTCCTGAAATTCATCCACCAGAATATTGGTAAAACGCTCACGATAGTGGTTTAACACATGCGGCTTATTCAGCCACAGTTCATGCGCGCGCAGCAGCAGCTCGGCGAAATCCACCAGCCCAGCGCGGTCGCACGCTTCCTGATAGGCTTGATATACACGCTGCCACGTTTGCTCAATAGGGTTACCGTAGCTTTCAATGTGCTGCG
Source organism: Pectobacterium polonicum (assembly GCF_005497185.1). Classification (GTDB taxonomy): domain Bacteria; phylum Pseudomonadota; class Gammaproteobacteria; order Enterobacterales; family Enterobacteriaceae; genus Pectobacterium; species Pectobacterium polonicum. The sequence goes on from NZ_RJTN01000007.1 coordinate 32,798, forward strand.
GACGTAAACCTTCGTCTTTTTTACCGTTGATGAACCACATCGCCTGACGCGGCGGCCACTGTTTCTCATCCAGATTCAGTGCCCGAATCAGCCGTTTCAGCAGACGCAGCTGGTCTTCACTGTCCAGAATCTGGAAATCCTGCGGTAAATTGGCATCCATATGGTGCGCACGCAGTAGACGGTGCGCCAATCCGTGGAAGGTGCCAATCCACATGCCACCCTGACTCGTACCAATCAGATGGTCGATTCGATGACGCATCTCCGCCGCGGCTTTGTTGGTAAACGTCACCGCCATGATGGAGTACGGCGAACAGTTTTCAACAGACAATAGCCAGGCAATACGATGAACCAGTACCCGCGTTTTGCCGCTGCCTGCCCCCGCCAGCACCAATAAATTGCTGCGCGGCGCGGCTACCGCGTCACGCTGTTTGTCGTTGAGGCCATCGAGCAGATCAGAAACGTCCATAGGTACGGGTTATCCGGTGACGGGAAACACCGCGCATATCAGGGGCGTTTCCACTGGTGATTTATACAGACTAATGCCGTGATTATAACAATGCCGACAGCGATGCCAACCGCGAAATTTCAATATGCGGCAGCAGTCGAGCGTCGCCAATCTGCGTCAGGCTGCCTTCACGCAGGTTAATCCAGCAGGCCTGCATACCGCAGCGGATCGACCCCGCCACATCGGTAGTAAGATCGTCACCCACGTGCAGAATCTCATGCAAAGGCAGATTGAGTTTTTTCGCCGCCAGATGGTACATATCATCAAACGGCTTGGCACGGCCATCTGGACCAGCGCGCAGAGTGAAAGAAAAATAGCGATCGAGGCCAAAGCGGTGCGGTTCGGCGTTGCCATTAGTAATCGCCGCCAGCGGCACTTTCTCGGCTAATGCTGCCAACGTCTGGTGTGTCTCTTCCGTAATCGCAATCTGGCTACGCCAGTGGGCAAAGTTTTCCATTGCCGCTTTTGCGCCACTCTTCGACTCCGCAGCACTCAGGCCACGATCTAACATTGCCAGTTCAACCGCGCGGCGACGCCATTCGGTGACGTCGTGATAAACGTCCGGTTCTCGCTCTAGCAAGGTCTGGCGTAAGTTTTGGAAATCATCCGCCTGAAAATCACGAAGCGCAGGATGGTACGCTTGCAGGAAGCGGATTGACTCTTGCCCGGTGCGTCGAATGACGTCCGCGTTATCGTACAACGTGTCATCCAAATCGAACGTGATCGCACGGATCGGACCAAGGGGTCGGTAAAAATGCATCAGGGTTTCCCTCGTTTGGCGCGTGGATGCGCAGCATCGTACACGGAGGCTAAATGTTGAAAATCAAGATGGGTATAAATCTGCGTCGTGGACAGGTTGGCATGACCGAGCAACTCTTGAACCGCACGTAAATCACCGCTGGATTCCAGCATGTGCGTCGCAAAGGAGTGGCGCAGCTTATGAGGATGAACATGGCTATTGATGCCCTGCTTAATTCCCCATTCGGCGAAACGCTTCTGCACGTTGCGCATCGAAATGCGTCGTCCCTGATTGGAGATAAACACGGCATCATCCTGCGGGCCAAACAGTTCGCGCAGCGCCAGCCAGCGTTCCAGCCAGGTTACCGCCGTTTTTCCTATCGGCAATTTGCGCTCTTTGCTGCCTTTCCCCATCACCCAGATTTCACCGCTTGCCAGATCGATGTGCTGATAATCCATACCGACCAGCTCCGCAAGACGCAGCCCCGCGCCGTACATCACTTCCAGCATCGTACGGTCGCGCACCGCGAGGGGATCGTCCAAATTGATTTCCAGCAGGCGATTCGTCTCATCCACATCCATATTCTTGGGCAATGGACGACCCGCTCGCGGCGTGGATACCCCTTTAGCCGGGTTTGCCACCAGCACACCGCGTGACACCATCCAGTCGAGAAAACTGCGTAATGCAGATAAACGTAGCGCCAGACTGCTGGAATGGAGACCATCGCGCTTACTGCGGGACACCACGGAACGGACGCCAGAGGCGTCCAGCTTGCGCCAGTCAACCATAGCCGCAGCGGAGAGGATCGTGATAACCGCAGATAATTGGCGCGAATAGCTGGTCAGCGTCAACGGACTTAACTGACGTTCTACTTTCAGATAACGCAGGAAAGCATCAACATCAGTTTGCAAAAGAGAAGAGGAAGGTGACTCCGATGGTTCGGGCTGCCGGTTCATACCCGCTCAACCCAGCGTGCCAGCATCGCTGGCAACATCATAGCCATTTGCTGAAGCAGCACGGTTCCCATACCATCCTGATAATGGTGGCTGTCACGGCTGCTGAAAATCAGCACGCCCAAATCGTGATGATTGCCCATCAGCGACAGCGCGACCGAACCAACCTGACGAGCCTGTGGCAACAGCAGTAACAATTCCGGCCCGTTCAGGCTGCCAAGGTAGTGGTTCTGTTGTCCGAAGCGCTGAATGCGCAACGGCTCAAACGTGGAACGGTTTAGCCCAAGGTGAGTAAAACCAGAAGGCGCACCAATGCGCCATTTGTCGCTAAACAGACGAACCGTTGCCCCTGCCAGGCCAAGCTGACGCGCCCAGCGCTGCAACCGATCCAACATATCTGTGAGGCTATCCGCCGATGCCAATTCGGTTTGTAACCCAAGCAGGCGATTGAACAGCACTTCGTTCGCGCCCGCTTGCTCCATCAACAACGTGATTTCTTCCTCAAGCTGCGTAATGTGGTTACGTTGGCGTGCCAGTTGCCATTCCACCAGCGACACCGTTCCCCGAACGGGGTGAGGAATGCGCATCTGTTCGACGGGACGCGCATTGCGGATAAAAAAATCAGGATTTTGTTGCAGGAACTGCAAAACCATCTCGTCACTGAGTGCGATCTCGCGTTCTGCCTGTTCCTCGACATTCTTCATAAATGAATAAATCCATCGTAGACATGCGTTGCTGGTCCGGTCATGAATAACGGATGCCCCGGCCCATCCCACTGAATATCTAACTCTCCACCCGGCAGCGATACGCGAACTTTCGCGGACAATAACCCCTGCTGGATACCGACCGCCACGGCCGCACACGCGCCGCTCCCACACGCCTGCGTTTCTCCGGCACCGCGCTCATATACGCGTAAACGGACAGTGTGGGTATCGACAATCTGCATAAAGCCAATGTTGGCGCGTTCAGGAAAGCGCTCGTGGCTTTCCAGCAACGGCCCCAGCGTTTCCACCTTCGCCGTTTCCACGTCTTCAACCTGAATCACACAGTGCGGGTTGCCCATCGACACCACGCCACAAAGCACCGTATGTTCGTCGGCACGCATGATGTAGGTTTTCTCCGCTTTAACCGCGCGAAAAGGTACCTGTTGCGGCTCGAAATTCGGCTCACCCATGTTGACACGCACCAGCTCATCATCCGTCACAGACAGCACCATCCGGCCAGTCTGCGTACTCACGGCGATATCACGCTTGTTGGTCAACCCTTTCAGGCGAACAAAACGGGCGAAACAGCGCGCACCATTACCACACTGCGCCACCTCACTCCCATCCGCGTTAAAAATGCGGTAATGAAAATCCAGTTCAGGATCGTAGGGCGGCTCGACCACCAATAGTTGGTCGAAACCCACACCACAGTGCCGATCCGCCAAACGGCGAATCAGTTCGGGTGAAAAATAAACGTTTTGCGTAACGGCATCAACAACCATGAAATCGTTGCCTAATCCGTGCATCTTAGCGAACTGCATTATCCTGACTCCCCCGCTTACTTAACCGGGCGCGATAAACGTATACGTGACCTGTTATTATTTGTTGTCGTCACACATTAAGGACGCATTGACGGTTTCTTTTGTGGCGGCTGGTTCTCATTTTGCTGAGTCGTTGACGCGCCGGACTTGCTATCGGTTGGCATATAAAGCGGACCTTTCAGGCCGCAACCGAGTAAACTTACCACTGATAACACCAGAAGAAGTGGGCGAAACACGTTTTTCATTACGTTAAGACCTGTCATTAATACTCGTATGCTCTCTATAATCGCAGGTGGATCATGAAAATCAATAGGAATCGAAAATGAACGATAGCGAGTTCCACCAATTAGCCGACGAACTCATGCTTCAGTTGGAAGAAACGCTGGATCGGTTTGAGGGTGACGCCGACATCGATTATGAAATCAACGGCGGCGTGATGACGCTGAGTTTTGAGAACGGCAGCAAAATCGTGATTAATCGGCAGGAGCCGCTGCACCAAATCTGGTTAGCGACCAAAGCGGGTGGCTACCACTTCACCCTTCAGGCAGAACGCTGGATATGCAATCGCAGCGGTGAAGACTTTCTCACATTGCTGTCATCCGCCTGCTCGACGCAGGCCGGGGAAACCGTTCACTTCGAGTAAACATGCCATACCTCAGCGCCGTTCCAGAACGATCGGCACCAGTATCAGCAACAACAGCATGCCAATACCGACCATATTCACCAGCGGCCAGCCGCTGGTTAGCGCCATCAGGCTACCAGCAGACAGCGACGCCAGTGCGTTGGGCAGGTAAATCAGCAGCGAGTTAATGCCCTGCAAGCGAGATTTATGCACGGAATGGGTAAACGCGTTCAGCATGAATGTTCCACCGTTGAACATAAACGCCCACCCGATGCCAAACAACATCAGCGCAAAAAGAAAGTGCCAGAACGTCAAACCACTCAGCGCGACCGCCACCCCCACCACGTTACAAGCCACGCCGATCGCCACGACCTGAACCGGCGTCAACCGTTTAGCTAGCAGTACTAATAGCAGTGCGGGCGCATACATAGCGACAAAATGCCATTGCAACACCGTCGCGCTGTGGCCAATGGAAAAGTGGTGCTGGTGCATCGCCAACGGCACCGAGTTCATTAATAGCGTCATCACCACAAATCCGACGGAACAACTTGCGGTTCCCAACACAAATGCCCGACTTTTCAGAATCGACGCCAGCGGTTCGCTACGCTGAGCGCTGGCTGTAATCATCGGCATCGGCGGCAGTTTAAGGCCAAGCAACAGCAGTGATGTCACAATGCAGATAAATGCGGCTGCAATAAAACTGCCGAGAAACGGGTACGATGCCCAGAGTTGAGAAGATTGGCTAGCGGCAAACGGACCGAGGAAGCCCCCCAAAATACCACCGCTGATCACCCATGATATCGCTCGGTTTTTCTGCTGATTATCGGTAAAAATTTCAGCAGCCGCGAAACGATAATATTGGTTAAAGGCGCAGGACATTCCCAGAACAAACGTCGAAAACACAAAGAAGGGGAAGCTATGTAGCATAATCGCCAGCGCCGCCAACAGCGCCCCTGACAACCCTAGCAGGGTGCCGATGATGAACGCATTGCGCCTGCCATATTTTGTCATCAATGAGGAAACGGCGTAGATCATCAGCGCTGCGCCGCATACCGTCGCGGTAATCGGCAGCGTGGTCAATAGAGGAACAGGCGTCATCGATACGCCAACCAGCGTAGAACACAACGTCATCAGGGAAATAATACTGCCAGTCAGCCCTTGTCCGAGCGCCAGCAGTATCAGATTTCGGCGTTGCAACGAATCCATCAATACATCCTTTTCTGAATACGCTGAAAGCCGAGTATATACCCGTCATACTTCAAGTTGCATGTGCGTTGGCTTCATTCGGTCACCCGAATCACTTACTTGAGTAAGCTCATCGGGATTCCCTCATTCGCCGCGTTATTCGGCCTTATGGCCTCACCCCTTCGGGGTCAGCGCAAGCGCTGTTCAAAAACGCCTTGCCGTTTTTGTCCTGAAACTCGAATTATTTAGGGTATGGAGTGGTTATAAAATCTGTAGCCGCTGCTTCATCGTCATCGCTTCATCATCCACCACCGGCGTAATGCACAGATGAGAAAGTGCACTGCTGCGGAACGGGATGACCTGCGTGCGGCCGTCGAGCTGTACGATTTGGTAGAATTGCGGCAGGTTAAAATTGATAAAGCTGGAACCGTAGGTAAAGCGATCGTGTGAAGACGAATAGAAGCGGCTGACATCACGCACCAGCTCTTCTTTACTGCCTTCACAGTGGTGATACACCTCAACGCGGTTCGACTCATCCAGAATATAGATATTAAAGCCCTGATTTTCTGTCAGATCTTCAAAGAAGAACTGGATGATCCCTTCGCTGGCGACACCATCAACCACCGGCGGTAAATGCACATGGTTGGTTTCAACCTGAACCGGCTGGCCTTGCAGCTTATTGTTAGAAATCGCGCCATAAAACTCGACCGCATTTTCCAGCTTCTGCACCGAGACACTCAGCCGCTCAAAGAACAGCCCCCAGGTTTGACCCGCGACTTTCACCGCTTTGAAACGCCCTGGCTCCTGCTGACGCGTACTGGTCAGGCGCAGCTCAATGCATTCGGACACCAACTGCTGCACGCGGGTACGAATCAGCCCGCGCAGGTGCTGGCTGTAGCAGAACACTTCCAGCGATTCCGGCAGCGCGGCATCCTGATGCATTTTGCCCAGAATGGTTTTTAGCGCTTCCAACACCGCCTGCTCGCCGCTGAAATGCAGGGTACGGACTTCATTCCATGAGTTGCGATACAACAGATCGATGCTGCCAACCAGACACTGCTGCTGCTGGCCGAAGCTGAACACATCCAGATGACGGAAATCGAAATGCACGACCTGATTACGGAAAGCCGCGGTCGGATCGTGTTCCAGATTAACGATAATCGCCAAATGACGAATTTCACACGGGCTGTACAGCGCTTTCGGCGTGGGTGCAGGCAGACGCAGCGGGAAATGACCAGCCACATCGTCCACCAGCGCTTGCAGGCGCGTGATGTCACATAGCTCGTTGCCTTTAATATACAGGCGCGTGCTCGGCGTCAGCAGGCCATTAAAATAGGCCCATGCCACCAGCTTGTTCAGATAGCGGTTATATTCCAGCGGCTGATGGCTGACGATCGCATCCATCGACGGTGCCTGATTATACAGATACCAGCCCGAACGATTCGCACGACCCGGCGGAACATAAATAAAGGTTAAATTCGGTTCTGACAAATCGGGCGAAATTTGTGGGTTCAGCAGAGTGACCTTGCCCGGCAACGCTTCAAACGCGGCGTACAGTTTACGGGTTAACACACCGATATCCTGCGGGCTCGCGCTGACGCTCAGATTATTGCGGCGGGCGAAGCGGATCAGGTTGCGATAGGTCTGCATCATCGCATCCAACAGCTCGTTATGCGCTTCGCGTACCTGTTCGATTTTCCAGTTAGCGCGGTTGTCCAACATCGCCAGATGTTCATCACTCCAGCCCCACTCTTGTACCAGTTGGCTCAGGATCTGGCGACGCCAGCCAACGCAGGCTTTTTCTCTGGAGAGCTTTTCACACACTTTTAAGTAGAAACATCGACGTGCCAGATCGAGGCGAGTGGGATCGTTGATCGCCGTCAGATAGTGCGTCACGCGATCCAACATCATGCAGTAAGGATCGAGGCCGAAAGAGACGATCTCACCATCATGCAGACGTTTTTTAATTTCAGTCGAAAGCAGACTGGTATCCGGGTATTCCCAGGAATAGGCTTCCAACAGCAGCGTTTTCAGCACGGCTTTATACGGGGAATCGATACTTTTATAGAGCTGCCAAAGGCTCGCACCAAAATACTCTTCCGCCGACAGCGTGCTTAGTCCGCCTAAATCCATCCACTCGTTCGGTGCCAGCGCCCCCTGCGAGTACAGCGACAGCACATAATCGTCGTAGTGGGATTCTTCTTCGACCGGCACCATATTCCACAGAATACGTTTACCCGCCATACGCACAGCGGTGCGGTAAAATTCGTCGAGTAGCAGGATGTGTTGCATGGTGCCGCAGTCTTCACCGCTCAGGCTACCGCTTTCATTATGGCGGAAACGGCTTTCATCCATCAGGAAGAAGCTGACCTCAGCGCCCTGCGCAGCGGCCCACTGCTCCAGCAGCGTACATTTTTTCTGTAGGAGTTGGCGCTCTTCGCTATCCAGCCAGGATTGGTGGCACACCCAGATATCGAGATCGGAGCTACAGCTCTGCCCAATAGACGAGGTGCTTCCCATTGAATAGATGCCCGTGATCGGCAGTTCGCCCTGCGGATGAGAGCTGTCAAACTGACCCCAACGCAACGCGATGCCATCAAGGTACTGTTGTTGCTTTTCATCGGGCGTGTGAGTGCAGATACCGTGAGGCACCTTGCCTTCAAGGTAGCCGGGCATCAACGGGTGATGATGATGTAATAAAATGGGCAGAAGACTGTAAACCTGCTGAAAAGCGGGTTTCATTGCTCCCAGAGCACGGTCAACACGCAGTTGGTTGATCGCATCCAGTCTTTGCTTCAAAGTCTCGATGTAGAAGTACAAGACGCTTCGCCTGATTTATCCCAGTGCCTAGAAAAACCCCGTGTTCCAAACCCGCCAATGATAAAATTAGAAGAATGTTTGGCGAATTATTGCTGGAAACGTGATCAATTTAACACCTTGCTGATTGGGCGTAAAGAAAGTAAAGAAAGTTAGACTTATCTATCTTGCTTTATTGCGAATTTCCCTACCCGACTGCATCAGCCCGGCTTCTTACTCGACTTGCGGCACCCGAATTTCAGACCGTTTTAAAAGGCGCGCCGCTAATGCCCACAACCTGACACCAACGCACCATCAGTGATACGATGGCGGAAAATGATAAAAACGGTATCAAGCATGTTAGCCAATATTATTAGAATTGCCACCCGACAAAGCCCGCTCGCCCTGTGGCAAGCACGATATGTTCAGCAGTGTCTGAACCACCTCTACCCGGATTTACATGTGGAGCTGGTGCCGATGGTAACCCGCGGCGACATCATCCTCGATACGCCACTGGCAAAGGTCGGCGGTAAGGGATTGTTTGTTAAAGAACTGGAATTAGCGCTGATTGAAGGGCGCGCCGATATTGCCGTCCACTCCATGAAAGATGTCCCTGTCGAATTCCCAGATGGCCTTGGCCTGACTACCATTTGCGAACGCGATGACCCGCGCGACGCTTTTGTTTCCAATCATTACGACAGCCTCGAACAGTTACCGGAAGGCAGTTGTGTCGGCACCTCCAGCCTGCGCCGTCAGTGCCAGCTGCGCGCCCGACGCCCCGATCTGGTGATTCGTGATTTGCGCGGCAATGTCGGCACGCGTCTGTCAAAACTGGACAACGGCGAGTATGACGCCATTATTCTTGCCGTCGCGGGTCTGAAACGCCTCGGCCTTGAAGAACGCATCCGCAGTGCCTTAAGCCCGGAAGAGTCTCTGCCTGCCGTAGGACAAGGCGCTATCGGCATCGAATGCCGTTTGGATGACGACCGCATTCGCCAGCTCCTTGCCCCACTCAATCACCCCGATACCGCCGCACGCGTACTGGCTGAACGCGCGATGAATGTGCGCCTTGAAGGCGGCTGTCAGGTGCCGATTGGCAGCTACGCCGAACTGGAAGGCAATACGCTGTGGTTGCGTGCGCTGGTTGGTGCACCGGATGGCAGCCAGATGATTGTCGGTGAACGTAAAGGAAACGTCGTCGATGCTGAAAAAATCGGCATTGCCTTGGCTGAAGAGCTGTTAGCGAAAGGGGCCAGCGCCATCCTTCAAGCCGTTTATCAAGGGTCACGTTCATCATGACAATTCTGGTTACCCGTCCGTCACCCGCTGGCGAACAACTGGTGACCCGTTTAAGAAAGCTCGGCTATCACGCCTGGCACAGCCCGCTGATCGAGTTTTCGCCTGGACGAGAACTCGCTGGCCTACCCACACAATTACAAGCCCTACACGCCGACGATCTGGTGTTTGCACTCTCACAACACGCGATTCATTACGCCGATCCCATGCTGGCACGCACGGGCATAAGCTGGCCTGCCCATCTCGCTTATTATGCCATTGGCCGAACCACGGCCTTGGCGCTGCATAAAATCAGCGCACACCCTGTTACCTATCCACCTGAACGTGAAACCAGCGAAACGCTCTTGCAACTCCCTGAGTTGCAAGATGTTGCAGGGAAACGCGCGCTCTTACTGCGCGGCAATGGCGGAAGGGAATTATTGGGCGAAACGTTAACTGAGCGGGGCGCACAGGTCACCTACTGTGAATGCTATCAGCGTAGAGATGTTCACTATGATGGCTTGGAACAAAGCCGCCACTGGCAGCAAATAGGCATCGACAAACTGGTGATTACCAGCGGAGAAATGCTACAACGGATCTATACTTTAGTACCTGATTACTATCGGGCTTCCTGGTTACTTGGCTGCCAGTTGATCGTCGTCAGCGAACGACTGGCAGAACAGGCGCGTCAGCTCGGCTGGCATGATATCCGGGTGGCCGATAACGCCGATAACGATGCGCTCGTGCGCGCACTACAATAAACCTGATCATGGGATGTACCATTATGACGGAACACAATACCCCCACAGCTCCATCCGACGAGGTTGCTGAACGGGTTGAACCCGCTCATCAGCAGCAAGATCCCGTACCACAGCCCAAGCGCAGTGGTGCCGTACTCGGGGCGATCGCCATCGTGATTGCGCTGGCAATAGGCGCTGGCTTGTATTATCACGGCCACCAGCAGGCACAGAGAGAAACGGCCTCGCTTCAACGTCTGGAATCACAGCTGAACGCATTGCAACAGCAGCATAAGCAGGAACAGCAGCAGTGGCTGGACGCTCAACAGCAGCAAAGTAAAGCGCAAGACACCGCCACACAGCGTCTCGAGGCGCTAACGCGTCAATCAGACGAGCTACGCGATAAGCTGGCGGCGCTTTCCAGTCATGACACCAATACCTGGCTGATCGCTCAGGCAGATTTTCTGGTAAAACTGGCGGGACGTAAGCTGTGGAGCGACAAAGATGTCACCACCGCAGGCGCATTGTTGAAAAGCGCGGATGCCAGTCTGGCAGAAATGAACGATCCTAGCCTGATAGACATTCGTCGCGCGTTGACCAACGATATCGGCGCGCTGGCTGGCGTGAGCCAGGTTGATTTTGATGGCATCATTCTGAAAGTGAACCAGCTCACCGACCAATTGGACAACTTGCAGCTCGCCGACAACAACACCGATGAAGCGCCGATGGACGCTAACAGCACGGAGCTGTCCGCGTCATTGAGCGAGTGGCGCCAGAATCTGAGCAAAAGCTGGCACAATTTCATGGCTGATTTCATCACCATTCGCCGCCGTGACAGCGCCGCAGAACCCCTGCTGGCACCGAATCAGGATGTGTATCTGCGTGAGAATATCCGTTCACGCCTGTTGGTTGCCGCACAGGCCATTCCTCGTCACCAGAACGAAGTGTACAAACAGTCACTGGAAACGGCCGCAACCTGGGTTCGTGCCTACTTCGATACCACCGACCCCACGACGCAGGCATTTTTGGATCAGCTCGATGCCTTAAGCCAGCAGTCGGTTTCACTGGATGTCCCAGCCGAGTTACAAAGTCAGGCGCTGTTGGAAAAATTGATGCAAACGCGCGTCCGTAACCTACTGGCTCAGGCGCCAGCCACACAGCAGGGAGAGTGAACATGCTGAAGGTCTTATTGCTGTTCCTGATCCTGATCGCTGGCGTTGTGATCGGCCCGATCGTCGCAGGTCACCAAGGCTACGTCCTGATTCAGACGGAGGACTATGACATTCAAACCAGCGTGACCGCTCTGGTTATCATGCTGGTGCTATTTTTCCTCGCCTTTCTGGCGGTAGAGTGGCTGCTGCGTCGGCTCTTTCGCACCGGCTCCCGCACACGCGGCTGGTTCCTCGGTCGCAAACGCAGCCGTGCCAGAAAACAAACCAAAGCCGCGCTGCTCAAGCTGGCCGAGGGGGATTATTTACAGGTAGAAAAGCTGCTAACTCGCAACGCAGACCATGCCGAGCAGCCCGTGGTTAACTACCTGCTGGCAGCCGAAGCTGCACAGCAGCGCGGTGACGAATTCCGCACCAAGCAATACCTGGAGCGTGCCGCCGAAGTGGCAGATACCGATCAGCTTCCGGTAGATATTACGCGCGTGCGTATTCAGCTAGCGCGTAATGAAGATCATGCTGCACGTCACGGCGTGGACAAATTGCTGGAAGTCGCCCCTCGTCACCCTGAAGTGTTGCGTTTAGCGGAACAGGCTTTCCTACGCACTCACGCCTATGGCGCACTGCTGGATATTCTGCCTGCGATGCGCAAGACCAATCTGTACCCTGAAGCGCGTTTGCTGGATCTGCAACAGCAGGCCTATATCGGCTTGATGAACCAGGCGATGGCGGATGGTGGCAGCGAAGGGCTGAAATCATGGTGGAATAATCAGAGCCGCAAAGTACGTCACGAGATCCCACTTCAGATCGCGATGGCTGAGCATTTGATCGAGTGTGACGATCATGATACTGCCCAGAAGATCATTCTCGATGGGCTCAAACGTCAGTATGACGAACGTTTGATCCTGCTGATGCCTCGCCTCAAAGCGGGAAATCCAGAGCAGCTGGAAAAAATGCTACACCAGTACATCAAGCAGCAAGGTGCAACACCGCTGTTAAACAGCACATTAGGCCAATTGCTGATGAAACACGGCGAATGGCAGCAGGCCAGCGATGCCTTCCGCACCGCACTAGAGTTACGCCCGGATGCTTATGATTATGCCTGGCGTGCAGACGCACTCGATCGGTTGCGTCTGCCAGATGAAGCGGCACAAATGCGGCGTGAAGGGCTGTTACTCACGCTACAGCAGCCCGCTAACTAATCACTCGGTTATCCCCTTCATAAGGCTCCTTTCTGGAGCCTTATGACTTTTTATATTTCTAGCATTGGCTATATGACCGAGCATTTTCACCAGACGAAAAAAAACGCTTACCGATAAACGGTAAGCGTTGAAAATATCAGGTCTGTCAGACAACAGTATGGTGCCTCACTCAACGTTATGTCCGGAAAGCCCGATGGAGATTTGCATCTTCATCTGGAGTTGGACGATAGGCACCTCAAATTGGCTCTGCGTCATTCCCAGGATTATGAAGCCGAAGCAAGCATAGAAGGTGGAATGAGCATCTACCCGCTTATTTAAGCACAAATTATGCCAACATGCATAATTTTATTGCTATCGATCCATAAATTCGTGATAACCAGCTAATAATAAATACTATTTTTATTTATTCACTGCGATAAAAGCAAAAACACCCTAGGGGGTAAAAACGAGATCGAACTCACAAAAACTGTCTCCATTCAGAGACGAATTTATCAAATAAAATATTAATCATTATTAATCAATAAATTAAATGTCTCTTTTTTGCGACACCAGATCACCCCACGTGTCGTGTTTTTCCGACAGTCCTGTCAAAGCTGCTGATTCAACATGCTTAACCGTGCTCGATAGCCATTACGAATATGCTGGCAGGCTGCCTCTTGTGCCGCCTCCTTATCACGCCGTACTAACGCTTCCACAATCGCCTGATGTTCACGCCGCGCCTCTGCGGTACGCGCCATCGATTCATAAGTGGTTCCACGCAATAGCGACAGATGAATACGCAGGTTTTCCAGCATTTCGTTCAGATAGGGATTGTGGGTCGCTCGATAAATCTGCCGATGAAAAAGGCGGTTGTGATCGTGCAACTGCCGGCTGTCTGTGAGCGTTTTCTCCACTTCAACCATATCCTGCAACAGCTCCAGCTCTTCCGTTGAAGCAGACGCCACGGCCAGTTCCATCGCCAATCTTTCCAACCCTTCACGCACGGCGAAAAGCTGACGCAGCCGCTCATAGCTGATCTGCGCAATCATTAACCCGCGCTGAGGACCCGGTTCCACCAATCCCAGCGCTTCAAGCCGGTGCAACGCCTCACGAATCGGCGTGCGGCTGAGCCCAAATTGCTGCGCCAACCGAGTTTCCTGTAAACGTTCACCAGGCAGTAGTTCGCCCTTCTCAATCGCGCTAATCAGTATCTCGAACGGCGACAACGCCAGCTCTTTGTCGTTAAGTATTAAGTTCATAATCCCTTGATATGTGGTATGACGGTCAGTACGAGGCTACGTACAGATAGGTAAAATGCCTGGTCTTTATGGCAGCTCGCCAGTTCTCGCTGCGCCACGGATCGTCATGTATTGAGAAAAATTCAAGTTTGCCCGACGCCCTGCCTTTATCAAGCAGTCGTATCGCATATTTTGTGCTTAGCTTAGCGAAAAAGCGTCTTTGTCACTGAATGAGCGATTGAATATGCTTTCGTCACACACTGTATACAAATGCATTCAACAAGACAAAACGCGAATCCCAAGACTTGTTCGGCGGTACTGGCAATGTCATCGCGTTTTTGCTTAAGGAGCCCCACGATGTCAGTTACGCCGACGCTTCCTCGCGGCAACGCGCTCAGCCAGTTTATTCACACCGCACCCTCGATGACAATCCCCGATGCCGTCTGGCATGAGGCTAAGCGAGCGCTCGTTGACTACCTGGGCGTCGCTATTGGTGCGGTAGGAGACAACGCAGCGAGCGCGGTTCAGCGCGTGGCACAACGCTGGCAGGCCCAGGGCCATGCGCAAGTCATCCTCGGCACGAAAACCACACCCGCGCTGGCCGCACTGATCAACGGCACACTTTCTCATGCCGCTGATTATGACGATACCCATCCGGCTGGTGCGGGGCATCCTAGCGGCCCTTGCTGGTCTACAGCTCTGGCCATGGCGCAACACTACGGTGCAGATGAACGCACCACGCTTATCGCTTTCATCACCGGATTTGAAGTCATGGCCAGATTGGGAGGCGGTTGGGTGCCCGGCGTAGGCCGCAGCCTGCAACGTCGAGGTTTTCATCCGACGTCAATTGTCGGGCGTGCAGGGGCAGCCGCCGTCGCCGCTTCCATTCTGCATCTTGAGCCCAACGCCATTGCCAATGCACTGGGTGCAGCCGCAACCATGATGGGAGGATTACAGAAATCATCCGGCACGCACGGCAAACCGTTCCATGCAGGCAAAGCCGCAATGGACGGCATTACGGCAGCGGAACTAGCAGATGAAGGCTTTATCGCCGCCCATCACTTTTATGAAACCGATGGCTGGGTGAAAACCTTTGTACAAGACGGTAGTGCCGTCATTCCACCGCTCGATTTTGGCGACAGCTGGGAGCTATTAGGTAACGGCTACAAGCTGTATGCCAGCTGTCGGGGCACCCACGCGTCCATCGAAACGGCGCTGAAGCTCTACCCGCAGTTGAAAGGCCGTGCTATCGCCCGTATTCATGCCAACGTCCACCCGATGGGAATGGTGAACGCAGGGATCGCCAACCCGCAAACGCCGTTGGAGAGCAAATTCAGCATTCCGCACTGTATTGCACTGGCGTTGAGCGGCTACCGCCTCACCGATACAGACTTCACGCAGCAGACCGTTGACGATCCGGCACCTCGCCAACTGCTGTCGCGCTTGCAGATCGACACGGTAGAGGGGCAATCGGCCAGCTCTGCGTTTATCGATATCGAACTGGAAGACGGCGAAATCTTGCATGCGGAAACCGACGTGTATCGCGGCCACCCGCAAAACCCGCTGACCGACACCGAGCTGCGTGCCAAATTTGACGCGCTGACCCTCCCCGTATTAGGGGAAGCCCGTAGCGATCGGCTCTATCAGGCTGCTTTCCACTTTGAGCAGCCGGGTTCGCTCGCAACGCTTACTGAGCTGCTGGCGGGCTAACGCGCTGTCGTTAGACATAAGCAATTCGGTATAAACCATTCGACATAAAAATCTCACGATAACGACAGGATACTTTCATGACCATTGCCCGTCAGCTTGCCCATAATCTGCTGGCATTCTCTCGCCAGACGTTTCCTGCCGACGTATTGGCACACGCCCGCACTGCCGTCATTGACACGCTGGGCGTCACGCTCGCCGGGGGAATTCAGGACGGCGCACAAAAACTCAGGGCGGTGATCGTTCCCTCCGCCGCCGTGGGAAAGAGCCGCATTTTCGGCACCGACCTCAAACTCAATGCGCTGGACGCCGCGTTGCTGAACGGCACATCCGCACATTTACTTGATTTCGACGATTCCAACTCCTGGCTACACGGGCATATTTCCGTCGCCGTACTTCCCGCGCTGCTGGCATTGGCTGACGAGCAGGAAATCGATGGCGAAGCCATCCTGCACGCCTACCTGTGCGGCTATGAAACTGCGGTACGCATGGGCAAAGCCGTCAGCCCTTTTCAATATCGCAACGGCTGGCACCCAACAACCTCTGTCGGCATCTTCGCGGGCGTCGCTGCCTGCGCAGTCTTGCTGAAACTTAGCGAAGAGGAGACAGCAACGGCCTTTGCCATTACCACATCATTGGCCTCCGGCATCAAATCCAACTTTGGTAGCCAGACGAAATCACTGGCGGTCGGTCATGCCAACCGTAATGCCATCATGGCGGTACTATTAGCGCGTCAGGGGTACAGTGCGGGTGATACCGCGTTTGAACATCACCACGGCTATTTCAACGTTTACAACCGTACTAATGAGAACTATGACACCACGCCGTTAACCGAGCCCTGGTCTGCTCCGTCCCATATTCTCGACCTCGTAAAAGGGAATAATTTTAAGTATTTCCCTTGCTGCTACGCCATTCTGGCACCGCTGGATGGGCTGCTGGCGCTGCGTGAGGAAACCCGGCTTGCTCCCGAATCGCTGGAGCGGATTCAGATTGCTATCCACCCAATTCGCTTCCCGCACATCAACATTCCCGCACCGGATACGCCGCTGGCAGGGAAATTCAGTCTGCACTACTGCATCGCTCGCGCCTGGATACAAGGGAAGCTGACACTGGAGGATTTTATTGACGAGGCAGCGCTACACGATCCCACGACACAATCGCTGATGGCACGCGTTGAGCTGATCTGCCATGACGAAAGCACCACGCATACGGCACACATCACGCTGGTGACGCACAACGGACATACCTATCATCGCCGTGTAGCGGGCGCACGAGGCTCCAGCGCGGAGAATCCGTTGCCGGACAATCTGATTGAGGAGAAGTTTATCGACTGCGCGAGTCAGGCTTTGCCGCAGGCTGAGGCGCTGGCATTGTATCAACGACTGCTACGCGACGATTATCGTTAACGGCGGAAAGGATGCTTGATACGCATTGATCGCATCAGGCATGATCATTTGTTCTACCACGCGATGGGTTCCACCATGTTACATCTTGTTCCACCCGACATTTCTCCACTCTTTGCTGGCGTGCTGATTTTTTGCAGTTTTCTGACATCGGCGATAACGGCAGCGCTGGGGCTGGGTGGTGGCGTCACGCTGCTTGCCATCATGGGGCTGGGTATGCCGGTCAGCAGCCTACTGCCAGTTCACGGTATTGTTCAGCTTGGCTCTAACCTGAGCCGCAGCCTGATCCAGCGTCTGTATATCGTCTGGCCGCTGGCACTGTGGTTTTTTATCGGCAGCGTCATTGGTATCGCACTGGGTGCCCCCGTCGCCGTTTGGCTCCCAGATAGTGTGGCAAAAATCGCGTTGGCCAGTTTCATTCTGTGGTCGATTTTCCGTAAACGCACCGCACCAAAACAGGTGAATCGAGGGTTCTTTATTCTGGGCGGCGCACTCACCAGCCTTGGCACGATGGTCGTCGGCGCAACAGGCCCAATGGTCGCCGGGTTGATCAGTTCACAAGGGGTGACTAAAAAGCCGCTTATCGCCACGCATGCGCTCTGCATGGTGTTACAACACGGCCTAAAGATATTGGCATTCGGAATGATGGGATTTGCCTATCACGACTGGCTGCCGATGCTGGCTGCGATGATTGTTAGCGGTGTATTGGGAACCTGGTTGGGTACGCGCCTGCTGGATAATTTGCCCGAAAAACTCTTCCGCACGACTTTTCGCCTTACCATGCTGATCCTCAGTGCGCAGCTCATGTGGCAAGGCATACAAGGATTGATCGCCCGTTAACCCCTCTGTGCCTTGCTTATCGCGCAAGGCACCGCTCGCTTTTCTCCTTCGAATCATCCCCGAAATAGCTATATCCATTATTCAGCTTTAGATAGAGAAATATGCTATTTGCCATTTGCGGACAACATTGAGAACATTTGTATACAAAAGAACGCATCACAATAAAAACAGTCAATTACAACAAATTAACCCCTGGGTAATTCGAGTTGCAGGCAGCTTGAAATCTGACGGGTATACAACAACACCGACCATTCTGAGGATACTTATGCTGAGAAAACTACTCTCGTTGACGACTGCCACAGCGCTGACTTTAGGGGGGCTTCTGCTGCCCGTCACACACGCTAACGCCGCTGACACAGGAAACGGCGAGACACTCAAAAAGATCAAGGCACGCGGCGAGCTGGTTTGCGGCGTGCACCCGGCACGTCACGGCTTTTCCGCGATTGATAGTAAAGGACAATGGACCGGGCTGGACGTCGATTACTGCCGCGCGTTAGCCGCCGCTATTTTTGGTGATGCAAACAAAGTACGTTTTGCCGCCCTATCTACCGCGCAACGCTTCCCGGCAATTCAGTCGGGTGAAGTTGACGTGCTGTCACGCAATATTACCGCCGATTTATCTCGTGACACCTCACTGGGGCTGAACTTCGCCCCCCCGACTTTCTACACCGGAACGGGTTTTATGGTACGAGCCAGCGCCAATGTGAAGAAGGTAGAAGATCTGGACGGCGCGACCGTCTGCATCACGCCGGGCAGCAGCACCGAGCGCAACGTCGCGCAGATTTTTGCGTCGCGCAATTTGCACTACACCCCAGTGGTTATAGAGAACAATAAAGAGTATGTCGCGGCCTATCTGTCTGGGCGCTGCGACGTCATTGCCCGTGACAAAGTAGCTTTGCCTGGCGTGCGTACCTTTGATGCGGAAAAACCCGCTGACCACGTGATTTTGCCGGGGATTTATTCAAAGGAACCGCTGGCAATGGCAGTTCGTCAGGGTGACGACCAGTGGTACGACATCGTGAAGTGGGTGGTTTACGCCACGTTCAATGCGGAAGAGATGGACATTGGCCAAAAGAACGTGGACAGCAAGCTCAAATCAACAGACCCGGACGAACAGGCGCTGCTCGGAGTCACCGGTGATTATGGTCAGAAACTGGGACTGAGTAATCAGTGGGCTTACAACCTGATTAAACAGGTGGGGAATTACGGCGATATTTATAACCGTCATTTCGGGCCAGACACCCCGGCACCACTGGAACGCGACCTGAATAATCTCTGGACGAAAGGTGGTCTGCTCTACGGCCTGCCCATTCGTTAATTCACTAAACCATCGGCATCAGCCCGGAAATCTCTGAGCTGATGCCATGCCATCGCATTCACGCCCTACCGCTATCAGGTCGCATGTTGAGCAGCGGTACTGACCAGAAGAAAAGACCGCCGGTAATGAAATCACCAAACAAGACGCTGTCATCAGCCTCTGCACCACCGTGGCCGGGAACGCTATCTTATTCGCACCGTCTGTTGAATGCGTTTGACAGCAAAGCGCTGCGTGCCTGGATTTATCAGTGCCTGCTCGGCTTCCTGATTGTCGCTTTCAGCTACTGGCTATACGCCAATGTGGTCGAAAACCTGCGTTCACAAAACATTGCCACTGGCTTCGGTTTTCTTGATCACACCGCACAGTTTGAGATTGGTGAAAAACTCATCGCGTTTACCCCACGCGACAGCTACCTGCGCGCGCTTGGCGTCGGGTTACTCAATACCCTGTACGTCACGCTATGCGGCATCGTACTCGCTACGCTGCTCGGTTTCTCCGTCGGCATCGCCCGCGTTTCCCGTAACTGGCTGCTGGCGCGACTCGCCGGGGGCTACATCGAGCTGATGCGCAATATTCCGGTGATCTTGCAGGTGATTTTCTGGTCGGTGGTGATCCGTAATTTGCCCTCGCCACGCGACGCCATCGAGCTTGGTAGCCTGGGATTTCTGACCAATCGCGGCCTGTCTTTTTCCGTCCCCGCTGCGCATCACGGCTGGCTGTGGACGGGGATCGCGCTACTCGCCGCCGTCCTGATTAGTCTGATCCTGACCCGCGTAGCGCGCTATGTTCGGGAAAGTCGAGGCCGCGCACTGCCGACAGGTCGCCTGACGCTGGCCGCGATCATCGGGTTACCGCTGCTGGTTTGGTGGCTTTCTGGCGCACCGGCAGAGCTTGATCGCCCGATCCTGCGCGGCTTTAACTTCCGCGGCGGCTTTACCATCAGCCCCGAATTTACCGCGCTGCTGCTCGGCATTGCGCTCTATTCCTCTGCGTTTATCGCAGAAATCGTGCGGGCAGGGATTCAGTCTATCCCCAAAGGCCAGTTGGAAGCGGCACGCGCGCTGTCTTTTTCACCCTGGCATATGATGCGCCACATCATCATTCCACAGGCTATGCGCGTCATCGTTCCGCCGTTGACCAGTCAATATGTCAGCCTGTCAAAAAACAGCTCGATCGCGGTCGTGGTCGGTTACCCGGAGCTGGCGAATATCAGCAACACGCTGATGAACCAGACCGGTCAAGCACTCGAAGTGATTGCCATCATGATGGTGGTTTACCTGACGGTCAGCATCGTGACATCGCTGCTGATGAATCTGTTTAACCGCGTCGTCGCCATCAAAGAGCGCTGAGGAGCACCGTATGTTATTTCCGACACTGTCACTCTCCGCTGTTCCCAGCCGCTTGCGCACGACGCTATTGTGGCTACGTCGCCACCTGTTCAGCAGCGTGCCGCAAACCGTACTCACACTGCTGCTAGTGGTGTTGATGTGGAACGTCGGCAATAAACTGCTGCACTGGGGCATTCTCGATGCCGTGTGGTACACCGCTGACCCAGACGTTTGTCGTGTGGCCGCTGGCGCCTGCTGGGCAGTGATCGTGGAAAAACATCGCCCCATCCTGTTTGGCCTTTATCCTTACGATGAACACTGGCGTCTGGTGTTGGCGATGGGAATCTGGTTTCTGGCGCTTGGCCTGTCGCTGATGCCGCGCTTCTGGCATTCACGCGTCCTCTTACCGCTGTGGACTGTCGCAGTGGTCGCCATCGCCATCCTGATGTCCGGCGGCGTGTTTGGCTTATCTCATGTACCTTCCAGCGAATGGGGCGGTTTACCGCTGACGATTCTGCTGTTTAGCGGCACGGTTGTCATCGGTATGCCAGTTTCGGTTTTGCTGGCGTTGGGGCGGCGATCGCCACTGCCTTTTCTACGCGGTTTGTCGGTTATTTTTATCGAGGGTCTGCGCGGTGTGCCGCTCATCACAATTCTGTTCGTCGCCGTTAATGTCTTCCCGCTGTTCCTGCCCGCAGGCATGGAAATCAACAAGCTGCTGCGCATCATCATCGGCATCGCGCTGTTTTTCGCCTGCTATCAGGCCGAGGTGATTCGTGGCGGTTTACAGTCCGTTCCGCGTGGGCAATATGAAGCAGCGATGGCGCTCAATCTCAGCTATTGGCACACCACGACCAAAATCATCCTGCCGCAGGCGCTGCGTATCTGCCTGCCCGCCATGACCAACCATATTATCGCCGCCATGAAGAATACCTCGTTCGTCATCATTATTGGGCTGTTCGACATTCTCACCGCCACCAGTTCAGTGATGCAGGACCCACTATGGCGGCGCTATTACATTGAAACCTATATTTTTATCTCGGCTATCTATCTGCTGTTTGGCTTTTTGCTCTCACGCTACGCGCTGTGGGTAGAAAAACGCATTGACGCCAGCCGTAACCCAGAAATGTATCACGGTTAAGCGACAGCCGTTGATGAAAATACAGACAGGAGCTTTGTTATCATGAGCTTAGCCGCAGACACTTTCGTTCCAGACACCTTAGTTACAAAGAATGTTGTTACAGACAACAACGTCATCATTGAGATCGACGCTGTCAGCAAATGGTATGGTGCGTTTCAGGCGTTGAATAACGTGACGCTTAACGTGCAGAAAGGCGAACGCGTGGTGATTTGCGGCCCCTCCGGCTCTGGTAAATCCACACTCATCCGCTGTATTAACCGACTGGAAGAACACCACGACGGCCATATCCGCGTGAATGGCATCGAAGTTAACGACAACATCAAGAACATCAACCGTATACGTTCCGGTATCGGTATGCTGTTCCAGCAGTTCAACCTGTTTCCCCACCTAAGCGTGCTGGATAACCTGACGATCGGTCCAACGCTGGTCAAACAGCGTAAAAAGCAAGAAGCCATCGATTTAGCGATGCACTATCTGGAGAAGGTGCATATTGCCAATCAGGCGCACAAATTCCCGCTACAGCTCTCTGGCGGCCAGCAGCAGCGCGTGGCGATTGCCAGGGCGCTGTGTATGCAGCCGGAAATCATGCTGTTTGATGAGCCCACGTCTGCGCTGGACCCGGAGATGATTAAAGAAGTGTTGGATGTGATGCTCGATCTGGCAGAATCCGGCATGACGATGATCGTCGTCACCCATGAGATGGGTTTTGCCAAGACGGTAGCCGATAAGGTCATTCTGATGGCCGACGGTAGCATTGTGGAATCCGCCCCACCGCAAGATTTCTTCAACACGCCATCACACCCGCGTACACGCCAATTCCTGGATCAGATTCTGAGCCATTAGTAGGCAAAAAATATCCGCGCCGAGGAATCGACGCGGATAGCATGGCTTAACCGTGGATTAGCGGGAAGACAGCTGTTCTAAACTCTGCTTCGCCACCTGATACAGATAGTGTGCCGTCGGGAACAGCGCGCGGTCGTCAACGCGGAATTTCGGGTGATGCAGCGCATACGGTCCGCCGGAGCCAACCATCATGAACGTACCCGGCAATTTCTGCTGATAGAACGCAAAATCTTCACCAATCGGGCTGGCTTCCACGCGACGCGCTTCAAACCCTTCGTCACTCGCCACATTCAGCGCAAACTCAACCCACTCTGGCGTATTAATCACCGAGGGCGGCCCTGCGTGCCACAGGAACTCAATTTCCGCGCCAAAGGTGCTGGCGATACCCGCAACGATCTGACGAAAACGCTGTTCAATTAAATCACGCGCGGCCTGATTGAACGTTCTGACCGTGCCTTCAACATAGGCCGTGTCGGGGATAACGTTCCAGGTGCTGCCGCTATGTACCTGCGTAATCGACACCACCGCGTTATTGTCGGACGATACTGTGCGGCTGATAATGGTCTGTACAGCAGAAATCAGCTGACCCAGAATGATAATCGGATCGTTGCCTTCATGCGGCTTCGCGGCGTGACAGCCTTTCGCTGCGATCTTGATCTCAAAGCGGTCAACGCCCGCCGTCAGTGCACCGTCTTTCCCACCGATGACGCCAACCGGCAGCGTTGGATCGTTGTGAATACCAAAAATCGCTACCGCATTGTCCAATGCGCCAACAGCGATGACTTCCGGCGCGCCCAATCCTGTTTCTTCAGCAGCCTGAAACAAAATTCGCACCGTGCCTTTCAGCTCAGGCTCAATTTTCTTCAGCAGAATCGCCGCACCCAGCGCTGCGGAAGAGTGAAAATCATGGCCGCAGGCGTGCATCACGCCTTTGTTAAGCGACGTAAATTCTACGCCAGACTCTTCTTCAATCGGCAGGGCGTCGATGTCCGAACGCACCACGACCAATGGGCCTTCCTGTAGACCACCGACTTCTGCGACCAGACCGGTTTTCAACGGCAGATCGAGAACGCGAATCCCTTCTTTTTCCAGTACCGCGCGAATCTTCTTCGTGGTTTCGAACTCCTGATTCGACAGTTCAGGGTTGCGGTGTAAATCGTGGCGAAATGCCTGAATAAACTGAGCCAGAGGCTCGTGCTGAGGTGCTGTTCTCATCAATTCTTGCTCCACATTATCGTGCCCTGTCTGGCAGGGCGGCCTTGTTCAGGCGTGCAGGTGTGTCTACGTGTGCGTTAAATATCGTATTCAAGCGGCTCAGGCAGCTTGGTCAACTGACGCAGGAAACGCTGGGTTTGCGGGTTGTCCGAGAAGCTAATCACCTGCTCTGCCGGGCCTTCCTCAACGATGTGACCATCCGCCATGAAGATCACCCGGTCGGCCACTTCTTTCGCAAACTGCATTTCATGGGTAACGATCACCATCGTGGTGTCGTTTTTCGCCAGCTTCTGAATCACCTGAAGCACTTCGTGTACCCTTTCTGGGTCCAGCGCCGAGGTCGGTTCATCAAACAAAATGGCTTTCGGATCGACCGCCAGCGCACGTGCAATACTCACGCGCTGCTGCTGCCCACCGGACAACGTCACCGGATACTGCGCCGCCTGCGGGAGCAGGCCGACCTGCTCCAGCAAAGCCAGACCAATTTCATCCGCCTGCTTCTTCGGCATTTTTTTCACGACAATCAGCGCTTCCGTTACATTCTCCAGCGCCGTCTTGTTCTTAAACAGGTTATAACTCTGGAACACCATCGCCGTCTGACGGCGCAGTGCGTAAGCCTCCTTGGAGGAGTAACGATGCGTATCCAGCGTTTGGTCGCCAATTTTGATCGTGCCTGACTCCGGCGTTTCCAGCAGGTTCAGACAGCGTAGCAGCGTGGATTTACCCGAGCCGGAGGGGCCGATAATCGCCACGACTTCGCCTTTCGCGATATCGAGGCTAATGTTGTCCAACACCACCTGATCGCCAAAGCGTTTAGAAAGATTCTTTACACTGATCATGTCAGCCCCTTATCGCTGTAGCGAGTGATTCAGTTTCTTCTCCAGCTGTTTTTGCAGCCAGGCGTAAACAACAATCACCATCCAGTAAATCAGACCCACGACCAGGAAGGTCTCAAAGAAACGCAGAGATTCAGCGGCAATCATCTTGCCTTCCGCGAACAGTTCGGAGACGCCCAGCGCGAAGGCCACCGAGGTATCCTTAATCAGGGAAATGAAGGTGTTCCCCGTCGCTGGCAGCGCATTCAACATCGCCTGAGGCAACACAATACGGCGATAGACCTGCGCTTTACTCATGCCAATGGATAGACCCGCTTCCGTCTGGCCGAAATCCACCGAGGCCAGACCCGCACGGAAAATCTCGGCCATGTAAGCGGAGGTTTTCAGGCTGAAGCCGATAATCGCGGCCGTCATCGCATCCAGATTGGATAAGCCGGGGAATAGCTGCGGCAGGCCGAAATAGATAATAAACAGCTGAACCAACGATGGAATACCGCGAAACAGCGAAATATACAGCTCGACGATTTTTACTACCGCGACGATCTTGCTTTCACGGACTAACGCCAGGATAAGGCCGAGAACCATAGCAAAAAACATCGACACCACGGCAAGGAACAGCGTGGTTGGCAAATACATTAATACCTGGGGAAAGACCTTTAACAGGTAGGCAAGATCGATATTCATAAGTAATACCATTAATGCTTCCACCGGCCATACTGCGCCGGTGGAACAGGGTTATGACTATTGGCTATATAACAAATCATCTGGCTACATAACGAGTCATCAAGCGAGATGACGACTCAGCCGAGATGACAACGCGAGGTTATTTAGCCGGTGATACCGTGATGTCTTCGCCAAAATATTTTTCGGAGATAGATTTCAGACGTCCATCTTCACGCATTTTCGTCAATTGTGCATCGAACTGTTTACGCAGCGCATCGCCTTTCTCGTCCTTATGGAACGGGAAGCTGACTTCTTCAATCACCAGCGGTTCGCCAACCAGTTTGAACGGCAGGTTACGCTTATTGATTTCCGCCAACAGGATCGGACGTGAATTCACGTAGCCTTCAACACGTTTGGACAGTGCATCGTTCATCGCGCCATCACGCGTTTCATAGGTACGGATGTTTACGCTGCCATCGGCAAAGGCTTTTTTCAGGTTGTTAACGTGATTAGAACCCAGAACCCCAGCAACCGTCTTCCCTTTCAGGTCGGCGAGTGAATTAATGTCCGCGTTGTCTTTGTGCGTCACAATCTGGCTGCCGTAGAAGCTGTAAGGCTGGGCGAAATTGTATTTTTCCTGACGCGCAGGGGTAATTGCTACCACGTTTGCCACGGTATCCAGCTTTTTCGCTTCCAATTGCCCCATCAGGCCACTGAAATCAGCGGTAACCCACTCAACTTTGTAGTGCAGGTCGTTAGCAATGGCTTCTGTGACTTCAACGTCAAACCCAACCAGCTTGTTATCTTGCTTAAAACCACTTGGATAACTCTGACCTGTTGAACCCACTTTCAATACTTTTTCCTGCTCGGTGCCGCTCTTCCCAGAATCACAGCCGGCAACAAGAAAGGCGGTCGTCAGCGCCAGAACAGACAACGTTACTTTTTTCATCATTTTACTGCCTCTCTTTTTGAGTTTTTATCTTTCCACTGGTCATATAATTGGTTATCAAGGATTTTTTCCATCCAGATTGTCAGATGTCCTTTTCCCAGATTCGTCTGCCCGACTTCCTTGAAACCATAATTTCTGTACATCTCAATCAGCCACGGGTGGTTTTGCGCAGTACCCAACGACACCGCAGGGGCTTTGAGCTGGTTAATCAGAATCTCTTCTTCCAGCCAGTTCATCATTTGCTTACCCAACCCCTGTTTTTTATAGCCAGGGTGCGTCGCAAACCAGCCCAGATGCGGTAAACCGAACGGGCCAGGCTCCGGCCCCCACGGATAGCGGATGGTGAATGACGACACCATCTCTCCGCCTTTTTCCATCACATAAACGCCGTGTGAGGCGATATGCGTGCGCACCATATCGATATCCGCATGGGCGGCGGAAAAATTGATACCGAGCTGACGAATCGGCTCAAACGCCGCCAGCGCCAGCGCCAAAAAAGTTTCATCATCCGCAAGCGTAGCCTGGCGAAATACGATACTCATGGTTTCACCTTATACGGGTAACAGGCCGGAGTTATCCGCATAGCGAATCACATCATCGACCTTCTGCGGCGCGCTGCCGACGTAGTTCGCCGGATTCAGCCATTCGTCCAGATCGGCGGCGGTCACCTGTTCGGAAAGCACCGGATGGGCCAGCAGTACCGATTTAAAAGACTGATTCTGCTCGAATGCCTGCATAGAGCATTCGTAAACCAAATGGTGAGCAGTCTGCTTACCGAGGCGTTTGCCAATCTCGAACATCACTTTCTCGGATAACAGCAGGCCATTTTGCAGATCGAGATTAGCCAGCATCTGCTTCTCGTTAACAGACATGCCACGCAGGATGCCAAGCGCATTCTGAAGCTGAGCAGACAGATAGATGTTGATTTCCGGCAGAGCGATCCACTCCGCACGCCAGCTCATCGCATCACGCTCATGTTCAACTTTCATGGATTCGTGGATCAGGGCAGCACTCTTAAACAGCGGTGCAGTCAGGCTCGCCAACCCTTCCAGCGCGGCGGGGTTACGTTTATGCGGCATCGTGGTAGAACCGATCTTCCCTTCAGAGAACGGTTCTTCAATTTCGTTAATCTCGGTGCGCATCAGGTTATACAGTTCGTTGCCGATTTTGCCCAGCGTACCGCTGATCAGCACCGTAACGGAGGCATATTCGGAGAAGCGATCGCGGGCAGACTGCCAGCCGATATTCGGCGTATTCAGCCCCAGTTTATCCAGCGTCAGACGCTCGATTTCCGGCCCTTGTTCGCCAAAAGAGGCATAGGTGCAGATGGCACCATTGATGTTACCGACCAAAACACGCTCTTTGATTTCACCCAGACGCTCAAGGTGACGGATAAACTCATCCAGCCAGACGGCCAGTTTGAAGCCAAATGTGGTGGGTAACGCCTGCATACCGTGGGTACGGCCTGCCATCAGCGTATGTTGATATTTCTTCGCCAGACGTTTCAGTTCAACGGCCAGCAATTGTGTATCTCTGACGACAATATCAAAAGATTGTTTCAGCTGTAACACTGTCGCGGTATCAACGATGTCCTGCGTGGTCACGCCGTAGTGAATAAACTCACCCGCAGCGCCACACTGTTTCTGGATCGCGGCAATCGTCGGCATCAGAGAGTGCTTCATGCGCGCGGCATCTTTTGCAATCTCTTCAACGTTAAGCGCGCTTGCGTCAGCGTTTTCTGCAATGGTTTTTGCCGCATCCAGCGGAATGACACCCAGTTCCCCCTCGGCAAGCGCCAGGGCCACTTCTACTTCGACCTGTTTAGTCAGGCGGTTATGCTCAGACCAAACGCCGCGCATTTCAGGCGTGCCAAAATTATTCCCTATAAGAAGAAAATCAATAAGATGTGATGCCATAATTAACTCGTTAGTGTTGGATTTATCAGGCGGGGTTTTATGTCGTCTTTTTAATTTTTAAAAATATAACATGCGGAAATTATGCGCTTTATACCTTTCGGATCTATCTTAGATCAAAAAGTTTGATTGCAAAGTATGCATCTGGAAATGTTCGCTAACACTCTCTCTTGGACTGAGAAACCTGCTTGTCACTTTCCCTTCTCTACAATGAAATCCCTTGCTCGTATCACTGCTGACGAAGGATTATCATGCTTTCCCACCACGCATCGCGAACGATCCGTATTTTATTGATTATCATCTCTATTATTTTAACGTTCTCTACTCAGGCTCAGGATCGCTACCAGTTGGAGAAGGTGGTTGAAGTCAGCCGCCATGGCGTTCGCCCACCGACCGAATCCAACACGACCGCGTTAGAATCCGGCACGGCACGACAATGGCCGCAGTGGGTAACAAGGGATGGCGAGTTAACCGGACATGGCTATGCCGCCACCGTGCTAAAAGGTCGCTATGAGGGCGAATATTATCGTCAGCAGCATCTGTTCGCTTCGGGTTGCCCAGTAGAGCAGCAGATTTATGTGCTTGCCAGCCCATTACAACGCACTCGCGCAACCGCACAGGCCTATATGGACGGCATGTTCCCCGGCTGCGGCATTGCCACACATGCCGTTGAGGATGAAAAGCACGATCCGCTGTTCCATGGGGATAAAATGGGAATTGGCACACTTGACCCCGAACGGGCAAAGGCCGAGGTGTTAAAAGCGATGGGAGGCGACGTGGATAGCGCCTATCAACGTCTTCAGCCCAGTATCGAACTGTTGCAGCAGGCCGTATGCGCAGCAGACAAACCCTGCCCGGTGTTTGATAAACCGTGGGCGCTCAAACAGGATAAAGACGGTTCGACGTCTATCAGCGGCCTAAATACGCTGGCGAATATGAGCGAGGTTTTCCTGCTGGAATATAGCGAAAACCTGCCGCTGGCACAGGTTGCCTTCGGCCATGCCCGCAGCACGCAGGATCTCACCCCGTTGATGGCCCCGATGACGGCTAAATACGACGTCACCAATGATGTTCCCTACATTGCACAGCGCGGCGGTTCGCTATTGATGCAGCAAATCGCACAGGCACTGGCGCAAGGGACATCGGCAAAACAGGACACCACACAAGGCGAGCCCCCAGCCGTCCCTTACTTGCTGTATGTCGCTCACGACACCAATATCGCGTATCTGCGTACACTGTTGCAGTTTCACTGGCAGCTACCCGGCGATACCGCCGATAACATTCCGCCCGCGGGCAGTCTGGTATTCGAACGCTGGCACGATATCACGACGCAGCAGCGTTTTTTGCGTATCTATTTCCAGACGCAGTCGTTGGATCAGATTCGTTCACTGACGCCGCTAGGCGAGCAACAGCCATTACTGAAAGAAGAGTTTACGTCTCAGGGCTGCCAGCAGACAGAACAAGGCACGCTATGTCCTTTTGATACCACGCTGGAATCAATGCGAGAAAGTATCGATAGCAGCGCGCTAGCGCCAGTGCATTACGCGCTGTAGCACGCTATATCGCAGGGAACCACAACGCCTTGTCGGGTTGATAAATCTGGCAAGGCTTTCGCCAGAGAAGGTAAATTGCAGACGAAAAAAAAGCACATCTTTCGATGTGCTTTTTCTTATAATTGGTCGGCGAGAGAGGATTCGAACCTCCGACCCACTGGTCCCAAACCAGTTGCGCTACCAAGCTGCGCTACTCGCCGAATTTACTGCTTTTTTGAACATCACTGATGTTCTCGTTTGTGTGGTGCGAAGAGAGGGACTTGAACCCTCACGTCCGTAAGAACACTAACACCTGAAGCTAGCGCGTCTACCAATTCCGCCACCTTCGCATAACTCACAAACTATTTTATTAACGAAAAATCGCTAATTTACTGCTAAATCTGGGGTGGCTAATGGGACTCGAACCCACGACAACTGGAATCACAATCCAGGGCTCTACCAACTGAGCTATAGCCACCATCACCACACGTTACATCTTATTACGTGGTACTTCCTTTTTACGGGATACTTTCTTTACGAAGAAAAGTGTACCACCGCAGCTCTTGCACACAACATACTCGTTTACACAATATAATGGTGCGCCCGACAGGATTCGAACCTGAGACCTCTGCCTCCGGAGGGCAGCGCTCTATCCAGCTGAGCTACGGGCGCTTAGCGCCGTTGCGGGACGGGATATTACGGACTTAGCGACTGGCTGTCTAGTGCTTTTTTATCGAAATGATGCGTTTGCTTATGCTTTGTTCATTTCAAGCTAAATAACATACAAATCCGTCCTTCCCGCCCCCAACTACTACGATTTACCCCCTGCCAGCGACGTTTTTTTGCCCAGTCCCAGTGCAAAATAACACAGGCTTACCACGGCTAGAAAGGCGATACCGACCAATAAAGACATCCGCGTATCGATATTTATATACATTCCCACCAACACACACAGCAAAAATGCCATCGTCAGGTAGTTTACCCACGGGAACAGTATCGATTTAAACGGATGTGCGGCCAGCGCAGCACGATGCTGATCGCGAAAACGCAGTTGGCTGATCAACACCACAAACCACGGCACCATGCCCGGCAGCACGCTGGCGCTATACACATAAACAAAGACTTTTTCCGGGTTAGGGATGACGTAATTCAAGAGCGACCCAGCCACCAGGCAAAGAATAGAAACCATGACGCCTGCCGCCGGTACACCACTGGCCGTCACTTTACCTAGCCAGGCGGGAAGCTGCCGGTTATTAGCCAGCGAATACAACATGCGACCACAGCTATACATGCCGCTGTTACAGCCGGACAACGCGGCCGTCAGCACCACAAAGTTGATGATACCCGCCGCCGCAGTGATACCGATTTTGGCAAACGTCAATACGAACGGGCTGCCAGACGTACCGATTTCATTCCAGGGGAAAATTGTGACGATAACGAAGATCGCGCCCACATAGAAAATCAGGATGCGCCACAGAATGTTATTGATCGCACGCTTCAGCGTCACCTGCGGATTTTTCGCTTCGCCAGCGGTAATGCCCACCAGCTCAACCCCCTGATAGGATGCCACCACCAGACAGAGGGCAAACAGCAGTCCTTTCCAGCCTCCGGCCAGGAAACCACCGTGCTCAGTCAGGTTACTGAATCCCGTCGCCTGACCGTGGTTACCAAAGCCAAAGAAAATAATACCGACACCGACCACGATCATTACAACAATGGTGGTGATTTTAATCATCGCAAACCAGAACTCGATTTCGCCATACAGCCTTACTGCCGCAAGGTTTGCGCCTGCAACCAGCGCAACTGCGGCAATAGCCGGTATCCACTGCGGTAAATCGGGGAACCAATACTGAACATACACGCCAATGGCGGTAATTTCCGAAATTCCGACCGCCATCCACATAAACCAATAGCCCCACGCGGTGAGGTAACCGAAAAAGGGATGCATGTATTTATGCGCGTAGACGGCAAACGATCCCGCAACTGGCTCCAGATAAAGCATCTCGCCCATTGAGCGCATGATGAAGAACACGAAAATCCCGGCAACAATATAGGCCAGCAATACTGATGGCCCCGCCCACTTCAGCGCGCTGGCCGCGCCCATAAATAGCCCGACACCGATTGTGCCACCCAGCGCAATCAGCTCAATATGTCGGGCTTCCAACCCTCGATGGAGTTTTTCCTGCTTTACATCTTCTGCCATATATCCTCTGTCTTTATGTTGTGTTTATCCCGGCTATTGCCAGTTATTGTTCTTATTTCAGAAATGCGATCTATCTATTAGAAAAAATGTTCCTCGCCTCAAATTGGCGGCCATGAAAATACCGTAATGTGGGCGTGAATAACACATCAGGGACGACGAATACGTCAAAGATAGAATTCTGTCTTTCTGATTGTTTGGCAAACAGACAATTGAAGTCGAATAGGGATGAAAGATCAGGGTTATCTACTGTAGAAAACGGCGGCGAGGGAAGGTAATGTGAGACAGATTGGCGCGTTTACCGCGCCAATTCAGCCCACCTATAGGCGACCGCTATAGTGGTAGGCAACGTATTTCAACAGCCTAAACTGCCGAAAAATACGGCTCGGCTGGGACAACAAGCGATAGAGCCATTCCAGCCCTAGGTTTTGCCACACGAGCGGGGCGCGTTTCACATGCCCGGTAAAGACATCGTATGTTCCACCGACGCCCATATACAGCGCATCAGGATAGTGGTGGCGACAATCGCGCATCAGCATTTCCTGTCGTGGCGATCCCATCGCGACGGTGACAATTTGTGCGCCGCTGGCACGAATACGTTCGAACAGCGCATCACGCTGCTCCGGCGCAAAATAGCCATCCTGACTGCCGACAATATTGACGTTCCACTGCGCCCGCAGCTTCGCTTCCGTTTGTGCCAGCACATCGGGTTTGCCGCCCACCAGAAAAACCGGCGTGCCTAATTTGCCTGCCCGCTCCATTAGCGCTTCCCACAGATCAGCACCCGCAATACGTGTGACGTCAGCCTCTGGATATTTGCGTCGAATGGAACGTACAATGCTGATGCCGTCCGCATATTTATACTCTGCACGATCGAGCAACGTACGCAGCGCCACATCTTTTTCCGCCGTTAGCACTTTCTCAGCGTTAATCGCCACGAGCGTGCCCGTTTCAACCCGCTCGCCCGCAAACAGGTAATCAACAAACTGCGCCCTATTACGAAAACCGTGAATGGGCAAACCACGAATGGTATACAGAGGAATGGTCTCTGTGGTTTTTAACGCTGTCATACCTGCTCCTTTATCACAGTATCCTGTACGGCGCTGGGTGTCGGCGCGATCGGTGTGGTACGCACGCGCATCAGACGCTGCCGGATGAGTCCGGCGCTTTCCAACAGCCAGTAAAGCAACTTCGCCACGAGCAGGCACAGGCCAAAGATCAGACAGAAAAATACCACGCGTGAAACGAAGGCGTCGACACCTTCACGCGCCAGAACGATGATATTGAATACTGCACCGAAGCAGAACGCCTGCAAGATAGCGGCCTTATAGCGATTGCTATCGTTCTTCCCTAGCTCGTACACCCAATCAAACCACTTGATAACCAGCCCCACTGCGATCGCCCCCAACGGGATAAACAGCACGCCGCCCATTACCACCAGCGAGCCCAACAGCGTGGGGGATATCGCTAGCCCTGAATGGTTATTCAATACTTCCCAAGTGAAATAGTTTGCACTGTTTAACACCAGATTCGGCCGATCGGGCCATAGCCAGGAGGGAATAAAGACGTAGAAATCACGGGCAATCGGTGCCAGCCCCTGAAATTCAATCTTGTCATAGTTCTGCCACAACAGCGCCAGATTTTCCCAGGGCGAGAAGGTATCGCGGGTTAAATAGAGGAAGGTATAAAAGGCGTAATCGCCACTGACATCCAGCCCATAGCGCTTCAGCGCCAGCCAGAACATCCCGATAACCCCAAACACGCCAGCCGCGACTAACATCCAGAGTGTAATCCAGCCGCGCACGATACCAATGAACAAAAACAGAGCGAAGGCAATGATCAGATTCGCACGCGTACCGCCGACAATCACATACGTCAGCATCCCAAAAGCGACTGTTCCAATGAGGAACAGTAGCCACGCCCGCTGCGTCTGACGCAGGAAATACACCACCAGCATTGCGGGAATGAAGAAGTAGAAAAAGCGTTTCAACGCCACGCCAGACACATCGCTGGAGAATATCTGGCTATAAGAACGCAGTTTAAATAGCAAGAAGCCATTGTTGAGGAAGAAAATACCGACGGTCGCTACCGCAATCAACGCCAGCAGCAGCCAGGTCAGATTGGCTTCAACTCGGTTCACCGTCAGGAGTGGCGCACGCGGCACAGCGATTTTCTGGCGCAGCCGCGTCTTATAGCTGACGTAATAGATGGCATAAAATGCCGTCGCGGACAGCATCGCCTGAAGCAGGTACTGCACGGGGACGACGTCAACGCCAAACCGGAACACCAGCACGCAGGTAAACGGAAAACCAAAATAGAACGTCAATAAATAGAGCAGGGAAAACAGTACGTTAAAATTAAAACGTACCCGGCGAAACTCCATCCAGGTCAGGCTCAGGATAAAGATGACGGAAATCAGGTAGACGACAAACAGCCCGCCAAATTGTCCCAGCGTCATGTCGGTTCTCCCGCAGCCAACGCCAGCGCATCCCGCCAGCCTTGCAGATAATTGGGATTGAAGAACGCAATCTGGTGCTTATCGACCGATGCCAGTTGGCGCTGCGCCTCGCGCACCAACGCTTCATCCATCTGGTCACCGTAAAACAGTACGGGTAGACCTTGTTCCGTCAGATCCTGCCAGAACGGGTTTTGCCGACTGATCACGAACGGCACACCAAACTGAATCAGCAGGCATAGCGTCCCAATCCCCTGCTGGCGATCGAAAATAAAATAGCCCACATCACAGGTGCGTAGCATGTTGAGGTAATCATCAAACGCCAGTTGCTCTTTCAGCAGTTGGAAATTTTTCACACCGAACAGCGCCAAACCGTCCTTTTCCACCTGTGCGATGTAAGACGCGTTGTTCGCAGGGTAGCCCATTGGCACAATCACCCGCACATTGCTCCCGAACTGTTTGTGAATCGCCTGCAACGCTTCCTGATGACGATTGGTGCGATCGCCAGAATTACCGACCAAAATCGTCATCGGCCCTGCCAGTGGTTTATCCACCTGCATGCCCGTTAGCGCCGGATTCATTCGCGTTGGGAAGTACAGCAACGACGTCGGCACCCGCGGTGAACGTTGCTGATACCACGCCAGATCGCCACGCGTGGCAAACACATGTCCAACACGCTTTTGCGCCATACGTCGCAGCAGATAAAACAGGCGGTACTTCAGGCTGCTCGCCTCTTCATACAAATCTGCGCCCCAAACGTGCCAGTAA
The DNA here is from genome assembly GCF_005497185.1 of Pectobacterium polonicum. Classification (GTDB taxonomy): domain Bacteria; phylum Pseudomonadota; class Gammaproteobacteria; order Enterobacterales; family Enterobacteriaceae; genus Pectobacterium; species Pectobacterium polonicum. The sequence continues at coordinate 67,831 of NZ_RJTN01000007.1, forward strand.
GCCTGCTCAGGTTTGATTTTCCCGCTCAGCAGCGCCAGCCACAGCGTGGGATTAAACTGCCCATGCAGGAAAAAACGCGTCTTACGGTTCGCTTTGGCTCTGGCGATAACCGCTTCAGCTAGCGTCTTTTTATTCACACAGGTTTCAATACGCAGCGCGGGGAAATCGGCCGATGAAATGCCGTCGTGAGAAGCCACGATAAAGTGCCGAATCTGCTGTTCGGGGAGTTCCGTCGCCAGTACGTCGTTAAAAAAACGTAAAACGGTCTGGTTATGATGCGGGATGTCAGATCCCAATACATGAATCAGTGTCGTCATGCTCGCCTACGGTAAATAATGAATACGCAACAACAAAGCAAAAAATAGACCAGATAAGTTGCCATATAAGCCTGCGCTGCGCCTTGTGCGCCATAAAGCGGAATCAACCAGTGAGAAAAACCGGTTAACAGGAGAAACTGGCTGACTTCCGTGAGCAGATAAAAGCGCAGCGCCGCTTTCGCAATGACCAGATAGCCAAAGACGTAAGCGCCCACTTTCATTACATCGCCTACCAATTGCCAAACGAAGAGATCTCGCATTGCCGTGAACTGGCTGGAGAACAGCAGCCAGATGGCAACATCGCGCAGCAGCCACACACAAAAGCTGACACCCGCCACGACGGGCAGTACAAACTTCAGCGAGCGTACAATTTCCTGCGCCAGCGCAGCCTTGTCCGTCAGGCGCGAGAGCGTTGGCAACAGATAAACGGTAAAGGAAGCGGTAATAAATTGTAGGTAAGCATCGGAAATACTGCTGACACCCTGCCAAATACCCACGTCATCCCAGCTGTAATGCGCCGCCAGCAGGTTACGCATCATGATGTACGCAACGGGCAGCGTCACCGCCGTCATCAACGCCATCAGCGTGAACTTGCCCAACTGACCCGCGATGGCACGATCCCACGCCGGTTTTAGCGACGCCAGCGACAGCGGTGTACGCCGCAATAGCATGATGCCCGCGGGAATCACCAGCAGCGCAGGCACCAGCGCCAGCCCTGCCAGAGCGCCGACGTAGCCACCCAGTTGCAGACAGAGCCAAAAGGCCGCCAGCCCAATCAGGCTACCGCCGATAACGGCCAGCGCGTTGCCTATCGCATCCCGATAGCCTTTGAGGATCGCCAGACATAGGTTGGCGTAGGCGATACCCATTTGGATAAACGCCAGCGCGCGCACCACGTCGCGATAGTCGTCATGCCCAAATAGCAGATTAGCGATAGGCGTTGCGGCCGCCAAAAAGAGAATCGCCAGCAGCGTGGAGAAGCCCAGCACCAGCGTGACAGACGTACCGAGCAGCGGCCTCAGTCGTTCCGGCTGTTGCTGGTACTCCGCCACGTATTTGGTGACGCCGTTGAAGATCCCGGCACCGGCTAGTACGCCCAACACCGTAATTAACTGGCGGAAATTCCCTGCCATCCCTACACCGCTGGGGCCAAACGTAACCGCCAGCAGTTTGACGACAACCAGCCCCGCGCCGATTTTTATCAGCGTGGAGCCTGCCGTCCATATCGATGCTTTCGCCAACGACATATCAGGAAAAGAAGCTCAGAATGGTATTGATAACGGTCCGCTGATTGACGTCCGACAGGTTGTAAAACAGCGGTAAACGCACCAGCCGTTCGCTTTCCTGCGTGGTGTAGCGATCGTCACCGAAGAAACGACCAAAGTTCAGACCCGCCGGGCAGCTATGTAGCGGGATATAATGAAAGACCGTCATGATCTCGGCTTCTTTCATGTAATTGATAAACGCACTGCGGTCGTCCTGATCGCGCAGTTTGATATAAAACATGTGCGCGTTATGAATCCCATTGGCAGGTACGGTCGGCAGGGTAAGTCGCCCGGCATCAGCCAACGATTTAAAGGCGGCGTAGTAGTTCTGCCACAGTTTCAGACGGCGTTCGTTAATCGGCCGCGCCGCTTCCAGCTGCGCCCAAAGGTAGGCAGCCTGGATATCTGCCATTAGATAACTTGAGCCAATGTCACGCCAGGTGTATTTGTCCACCTGTCCACGGAAGAACTGGCTACGATTGGTGCCTTTTTCACGAACGATTTCCGCCCGTTCCACCAGTCTGGCGTCATTAATCAGCGTGGCTCCGCCCTCACCGCCCGAGGTGTAGTTCTTGGTTTCGTGAAAGCTGAAACAGCCGATATGGCCGATGGAGCCAAGAACGCGGCCTTTGTAGCTGGACATCACGCCCTGCGCGGCATCTTCCACAACATATAAATCGTATTTTTTCGCCAGTGCCATAATCGCGTCCATCTCGCAGGCTACGCCCGCGTAGTGAACCGGCACGATAATGCGCGTTTTTTCCGTAATTGCCGCTTCGATCTTCGTTTCGTCAATGTTCATGGTATCCGGGCGGATATCGACAAACACGATCTTTGCCCCGCGCAGCACAAAGGCGTTGGCGGTAGAAACAAAGGTATAGCTCGGCATGATCACTTCATCACCGGGCTTAACGTCGAGCAGTATCGCAGCCATTTCCAGCGACGCGGTGCAGGAAGGCGTGAGCAGGACTTTTTTGCTGCCGGAATAATGTTCCAGCCACTGCTGACAACGGCGGGTAAACCCGCCATCACCGCACAATTTGCCGCTGCTCATAGCAGCCTGCATATAATCCAGTTCCGTACCGACAACCGGTGGCGCATTAAATGGAATCATGTGATCACCTGTATAACCAATACGCCGTGCTCTCAATCGTAGCACCACGGCGAAGATAAAGACGAAGAGCCGCCACGTTGCCAACCTGCGTTGCGACCCGAAGGCGTATCAGCCCTTGCTGTCGGCACCACATTTCCGCCAGCGCCATCAGCTGTGAACCAATGCCCCGTACCGTAACGTCTGGCCAAACGCCGAGTAACCCGATACGTGCATCCCTGCCATCCACTCTGCGCAGCGTAACCCACCCTTGCGGATTACCCGCTGCATCTTCCGCCAGTAAACAGCAGTGGTCGAACGTACCGAGCACGGCGTTTTCAATCCACTGCGCATAGAAACGTCCGCTATCTTCCGGCTGATACCACGGAGAACGAAAACGGCTCAGCGCAAAAACGCGTGATGCCGCGTCCCTCAGCACAGGAATATCGTCGGGTGTGGCTTCACGCCAGCGCGGTAGCGACGTAACAGCGGTAGCAGGATGCAGCGACAGACTGAGATCGACTTCACCCTCCACCAAACGAAACCCGAGATCGGCCAGCGCATCCGCCAACGCCAGATTGTCTGCCGCGATTTTGGCCTGCGTCAGCGCAAATGCGCTAAGCGCATCACACGTCAACGCGGGCGCAGAAGGCGAAAAACTCAGCTTACCGCTGTCAAGCTGGAAGAATTCGCTCTCCCAACCCAGCGGTTCAACTGTGGCGCGAATGTCTACCTGTCCTGCTAATGTCGGATAGGTCATCGTTTCGCCCCTTTCTTTTCTGCCATATGACACGAAGCTTAGTCGTTCAGCCCTAAACGCTCACCGGTATAGGAACCGTCCTGCACGCTGCGCCACCATTTTTCGTTATTCAGATACCAACTGACCGTTTTCTTCATGCCTGTCTCAAACGTTTCTTCTGGACGCCAGCCCAGTTCACGTTCAATTTTCCCAGCATCGATCGCATAGCGCATATCGTGACCTGGGCGGTCTTTCACATAGGTAATGAGATCGCGATAATGCGCCACGCCAGCAGGCTTATTCGGTGCCAGCTCTTCCAGCAGTTCGCAAATCGTCTGCACCACTTCAATGTTTTTACGTTCGTTGTGGCCACCGATGTTATACGTCTCGCCGATTTCGCCTTCCGTCACTACTTTGTACAGCGCACGAGCGTGGTCTTCCACAAACAGCCAGTCACGAATTTGTGCGCCGTCACCGTAAACCGGTAACGGTTTGCCCGCGACCGCATTCAGGATGACCAGCGGGATCAGCTTCTCTGGAAAGTGGTAAGGGCCGTAGTTATTCGAGCAGTTGGTGATAACCGTCGGGAGCCCATAAGTGCGCAGCCAGGCGCGAACAAGGTGGTCGCTGGACGCTTTCGAGGCCGAATAAGGGCTGCTCGGCGCATAAGACGAGGTTTCGGTAAACAGATCGTCCGTCCCATGCAGGTCACCAAACACTTCATCGGTAGAAATATGGTGAAAACGGAACGCGCTTTTGTCCGCATCAGCCAGGTTCTGCCAGTAGTGACGTGCCGCTTCCAGCATGGTATAGGTGCCGACAATGTTGGTTTCGATAAACGCTGCGGGGCCGTCGATAGAGCGATCGACGTGGCTTTCTGCCGCCAGATGCATCACCAGCGCAGGCTGGTAGGTCTTGAAGACACGGTCCAATTCAGCACGATCGCAGATATCCACCTGCTCGAACGCGAAGCGTGAACTATCAGCAACGGGAGCCAGCGAAGACAGGTTGCCCGCATAAGTCAGTTTATCGACAACAACGACACTGTCCTGCGTTTCAGTCAGAATGTATCTGACCAATGCTGAACCAATAAACCCGGCACCACCGGTAATTAAAATACGTTTCAACGCCATACTCCTTTGGTATCAATGACCCACTGTTGTTTCACATCTTCTGGGTTAATCGCTTTAAACTGACGGTGGTCTACCAGCATCACAAGCACATCAGCTTCTTTTAATGCGTCGAGGGTATCGACCAGTTTTACCTGCCCGGCCAACACGGACGGCAGGTGTTTGACATTCGGTTCAACGACTAACGTCGCGCCGGTATTCCATTGTGCAATCATCGACGCAATCCCTACAGCAGGGCTCTCGCGCAAATCGTCGATATCAGGCTTGAACGCCAGCCCAAAGCAGGCCACCGTAACCTCGCTCGCGCGTTTATCCGTCTGTATCAGGTAATCCGCCACGGCCGCTTTTACACGATCGACCACCCAAAGCGGCTTACCATCGTTCACCAGCCTGGCAGTGTGAATCAACCGCGCCTGCTGCGGATTCTGCGACACAATAAACCAAGGGTCGACCGCAATACAGTGCCCGCCAACGCCGGGGCCGGGTTGCAGGATATTGACGCGGGGATGGCGATTTGCCAATCGGATAAGTTCCCATACGTTAATGTTTTGTTCGGCACAAATCAGCGAGAGTTCATTGGCAAAAGCGATGTTAACGTCGCGGAAACTGTTTTCGGTCAGCTTACACATTTCGGCGGTGCGGGAGTTAGTAACCACACACTCACCTTCCAGAAAGATGTTGTACAGTTCGCTAGCGCGGGCAGAACACACGGGAGTCATACCGCCAATAACGCGATCGTTCTTAATCAGCTCCACCACAACCTGACCGGGTAATACGCGTTCAGGGCAATAGGCAATATTGATATCTGCCGTTTCCCCGACCTGCTGCGGAAACGTCAAATCCGCTCGCGCATCAGCAAGCCACTCGGCCATTTGCTCTGTCGCTCCCACAGGGGAAGTCGATTCCAGAATCACCAGATCGCCTTTCTTCAGAACAGGTGCGATGGAGGCTGCCGCCGCCTGAACGTAGGCCAGATCGGGCTCGTGATCGCCTTTGAAAGGCGTCGGAACGGCAATGAGAAAGGCATCGGCCGGTACAGGCTTCGTCATCGCCTGAAGGTAACCATTTTCTACCGCGACCTTGACCAACGTATCCAAATCAGGTTCGACAATATGGATTTCACCGCGATTAATCGTTTCGACTGCCAGTTTGTTCACATCGACACCGATGACTTTTTTCTGGCGTGACGCAAAGGCAGCCGCAGTCGGCAAACCGATGTAGCCCAAACCGATGACGGAAATGGTAGTAAAGCTCATAGTATCACCATAATTTTTATGTCTGCCGCCGCAAGGCAACGTTTAAAATCGCGCCTGGCGATTTTTTATGTCGGGCTATCCCTGCCCGACACCCTTCGGGCCGTCGCATAGCGACGTTTAAAATCGCTCCTGGCGATTTTTTAAAGCATCAACAATGCGTTGACAGGCTTGGCCATCACCAAAGGGGTTATGAGCGCGGCTCATTGCCTGATATGCCTCTTCGTCCGTCAACAGCATAGACACCGCATCGACAATGCTCGCCACTTCCGTACCGACCAGTTTGACAGTACCTGCTTCCACCGCCTCCGGTCGTTCCGTCGTATCGCGCATCACTAATACCGGCTTGCCTAACGATGGGGCTTCTTCCTGAATGCCACCCGAGTCGGTCAAAATCATATAAGATCGATTCATCAAATACACGAAAGGCAGATAGTCCTGTGGTGCAATCAGCATTACATTATCAATACCGCTCAGGATACGATTCACCGGTTCGCTAACGTTAGGGTTCAGGTGAACGGGGTACACGATCTGCACTTCAGGGTGTCGCCGGGCAATATCTGCCAGCGCGCTACAAATGCGCTCAAAACCCCCGCCAAAACTCTCACGCCGATGCCCGGTAACCAGAATCAGCTTTCTATCGTCGTCCAAAAAGGCATATTTTTCATCGAGACTGCGGCGTAACGTAGCATTGCCGACGATCCGGTCACGTACCCAAAACAGCGCATCAATCACCGTATTGCCCGTGACAAAAATATGTCGATCGGACAAATGCTCACGCAACAAATTTTGTCGGGAATTCTCCGTCGGAGCAAAATGGTACATCGCCAAGTGCCCCGTCAGCTTACGGTTGGCTTCTTCCGGCCAAGGCGAATACAGGTTGCCAGTACGCAAACCCGCTTCCACGTGACCGACCGGTATACGTTGATAAAAAGCCGCCAGACTGGTTGCCAACGTCGTGGTGGTATCGCCATGTACCAACACCAAGTCCGGTTTGAACGCTTCCATAACGGGCTCAAGCCCCGATAAAATCCGGCAGGATATCTCACTGAGTCCCTGTCCCGGCCGCATAATATCCAGATCGTAATCCGGCGTAATATCGAACAAACGCAGCACCTGATCCAGCATTTCCCGATGCTGGGCTGTTACGCAAATTCTCGATTCAAAGGCTCCATCCTGAGCCAAGGCATGAACCAGCGGTGCCATTTTAATGGCCTCCGGCCGGGTGCCGAAAACAGTCAACACTTTCACATTGAATCTCTTTAATCAGGTTAGACGCAGATGCTCACTGAGCATCAAACGCAAAGCAGCAAGCCAGTTAGCGTGGACGGCGAGTCAAGGCAATACCCGCTCCGATAAGCGCACCAATCGCCCCCCACATCACCATCAGAAATGCCCGGCGCGGGCTGTCACGCTTCACCGGTTCTTCCGGCGTCCGCAAATAACGATACGTCTGGAAACTGGCTTCGAGCGTTGGCCCAACGTTCAGCGTTGCCAACATCGCACGGTTTTGATCGTAATCCAGTTCGTAGTGAGGGCCGCTGGTCTGTAACGTCTCCAGTCGGGCTTGGAGCATCGGTCTACCAAGCAGGAACATTTCCGATGCGGGGATTTCATCAGCCGGTGTATCCGTCTGACTACGGCTAATACCTTGTTGTTGTGCGATCTTCAGCGCCAGCTCAACGCTGCGCACCTCACGATCGTAAATCGCTTTTGCTACCGCTTCCTGACGCTTGATCTGCGACTTCATGAAAATGGTTCTGGCAGCCCAAGCTCCTTTAATCTCTTCATTCAGGTGGCTGGCAGCACGCAGGCTGGCAAAAGCCACATACTGGCGAAGCAACGTATTCGCATCCGCAGAAGTTTCAGCCACTAACTTAACGGAATCATTGGTTTTTTTCCCATCATCACGCGCCGTAAACTGAATATTGTTGACCATTTCATCTAGCAGGGCTGCATCAGCCTTAGCATCGCCTTCCAGACGTTGCTTGTAATAGTTGGTCTGCAACCAGAAATCACGGCGAGTGTCATAGGCCGCTAATTGCATGATGAACTCACCATAAGCATCTGCCGAAATAGGTGGTTGTTCAGGCGGAGGGGTGGAAAAAGATCGAGCGTCGAGGTTACGCAGGAATTGCTGCTGCGAATAATACCCTCCTAACATATTAACCGTTGGTTTATCGGTAATCGCTGTCGCACTCCACTCCTGTTTCACAAGATACGAGTAGCCTAACGCAACGATGGCAAAAAGCAGACCAATCGCTATCGGCCAGATTTTCCCTCGCCACAACTGGCGAAATAAACCACGGACATCCAGTTCATTATCAATCAACGCATTCCCAGTAGACAAGTTCTCTGATTTCATTACTTCCCCAAAGTTATTTGGTCAGGATGACTGCTTTTGCTCATCAGAATGCCGCATACGACGTTTGACTCGCTTGATAAAACGGGCGACCCGCCATGCTCGTTTCAGGCAGTAGCCATACAGTAAAAAAACAAGCAAGAATAATGCCAACATGACCCACTCAGGTACGAAAAAGAAATATTCTCCCAAGACGCCGACTACCGCCAACAAGGCGGCAGCAAACGTAATCAGCACAAACGCCTGACGGGAAGAAAAACCAGCTCGCATCATTAAATGATGAATATGCTGTCGGTCAGGCGAGAACGGGCTCATTCCCTTACGCAAACGTCGATACATAATGGCGATCATATCGATCAGCGGGATAGCGATAATCCACAGCGCGGTAACGGGATTAATCGGATGCTGTGGGCCTTGCGTCGTCTGAATCAGGAGCCAGATGGCCGTAAAGCCAATCATCGTGCTACCCGCATCGCCCATGAAGACCTTATAACGTCGTCCAAACATGCCAAGATTAAGCAGAATATAAGGCAACGTCGCCGCGATCATGGCAAAACACCACAATGCCAGATTCGTATGGCCGCTCAGATACAACAAAATACCCATCGCCCCGAAGGAGACACTGGATAATCCACCGAGCAGCCCATCGATCCCATCGACCATGTTGAACGCATTGATCGCAGCCCAAACGGCAAACAGCGTAACCAAATAGCCAAACGGTCCCAGCCCCATCTGCCATGGGCCGAAAATGTGCCCTAGATTGTGTATCGTCAAGCCAGCAAAGGCCATCATCACTACCGCGACAAACGCCTGCACAACGGCACGAATTTTCACGCTGATATCAAAACGATCGTCCAACATGCCGACAAACACCAGCACACCTGCGCATAGCAGATAAAGACGGAAGTTGAGGATGTATTGATCGGTAATAAAGTAGGTAAAGCAGATACCCGCATACACGGAAATGCCGCCGACCAGAGGCACAAGACCCCGATGGCGTTTACGGTAATTGGGACGATCGACAAGCCCTATTTTACCCGCGATGCTGCGAGCAAAAAAAAGAAAGCCCAGAGAAAACAAGAAAATAAATAGTAATTCGGTACTCATAGTGAGTAAGTTCACCGTTAACAGCTGCGCTGTAGCTGTTCAGTATAGACTCGGTTTACGCCTTATATCCTATCGCCCATGTTGATCGCCAGTACAAATTGAAGTGGTAACCGCACCTTTCTCGCAGAAAACACATTCACAGCCGATTAATTGAGGGATAAAAAAACGCCACGACCCAGCGTGGCGTTCCCCGAGTTATCCGTAATGTACCCGTCATACTTCAAGCCGCATGTGCGTTGGCAATACTCGGCTCATCTCTGAACCTCACCCTGAGGGGCCAACGCTGTGCGTTGTTCAAAACGCTAGCGTTTTGTCCTGCAACTCGAATTATTTAGGGTATATATAGATGAACGCCCGGATTTATGAACGTTTCATCATATCGAAGAATTCGTCGTTGGTTTTTGTCATCGCCAACTTGTTGATGAGGAATTCCATCGCATCGATCTCACCCATTGGGTGGATGATTTTGCGTAGAATCCACATCTTCTGCAATTCTTCAGAGGTAGTAAGTAACTCTTCTTTACGCGTACCGGAGCGGTTGTAATCAATCGCTGGGAACACGCGTTTTTCTGCGATTTTACGCGCCAGGTGCAGTTCCATATTACCTGTACCTTTAAATTCTTCGTAAATCACTTCGTCCATCTTAGAACCGGTATCAACCAGCGCGGTGGCGATGATGGTCAGGCTACCGCCTTCCTCAACGTTACGCGCCGCACCGAAGAAACGCTTCGGACGATGCAGGGCGTTAGCATCCACACCACCGGTCAACACTTTGCCCGACGCCGGAACCACGGTGTTATAAGCACGTGCCAGACGGGTAATGGAGTCCAGCAGGATGATAACGTCTTTCTTATGTTCAACCAGACGCTTCGCTTTTTCGATCACCATTTCAGCAACCTGAACGTGACGGGAAGCCGGTTCGTCAAACGTTGACGCAACCACTTCACCTTTCACCAGACGCTGCATCTCGGTCACTTCTTCTGGGCGTTCGTCAATCAGCAGCACCATCAGCACACAGTCAGGATGGTTGTAAGCAATACTCTGCGCAATATTCTGCAGCAGCATAGTTTTACCTGCTTTCGGCGGCGCAACGATCAGACCACGTTGCCCACGACCAATTGGCGAAGCCAGATCCAGTACACGCGCCGTCAGATCTTCTGTCGAACCGTTACCACGCTCCATACGCAAACGAGAGTTTGCATGCAGTGGTGTTAAGTTTTCGAACAGGATTTTGTTGCGGGCATTTTCAGGTCTGTCGTAGTTAACTTCGTTAACTTTCAGCAGGGCAAAATAGCGCTCACCTTCTTTCGGCGGGCGAATCTTGCCAGAAATGGTGTCACCAGTGCGGAGGTTGAAACGGCGGATTTGGCTGGGAGAAACGTAGATATCATCGGGGCCTGCGAGGTAGGAGCTGTCTGCGGAGCGGAGAAAGCCGAAGCCATCCTGCAATATCTCCAGCACGCCATCGCCGAAAATATCCTCGCCGCTTTTGGCATGCTGCTTCAGAATCGCGAAGATAATATCCTGTTTACGCATGCGGGCCTGGTTTTCCAGTCCCATATTTTCGCCAAGAGTAATTAACTCAGAAACTGGCGTATTCTTTAATTCGGTAAGATTCATAGTGGTGGGTTCTTTAACTCGGGGTAAATCTCGAACTAGTAACGTGAATGGTATGGCAGGATCATCCGTGCCTCTATAACAGCCTTCAACCACCGGATTCCTGTCTGGTTTCACACCTGAAGCGCATTAAATCCGCGCAAAACGACATCCGCATAAACGATATCCGCATAAATCAACGGCAGGAGATCGAAGACACATAAAACCAATTATTGTAAAACTCGTAGACTGCCCAAATCGGATCACAAACGCGTTGTAAAACAATTGTTTTTCAAAAAAGACTTTGTAAAACAATGTTCTTTCGATTTCGACACAGAATAATGCTTTAGACTCTAACTTTTAGGCTTAAGCCTAAGGGCTTAAACATAGGCAAGTACGATATGCAGTGATGAAGAATCTAACACGCTTCCCGACGAGCGGCAAGCAGTCAATATGAGAATTGCATATTGACCGATCGCGCCCGTCGGCAACTCCCTTTCCAGGGGGTCAAGCTACTTACAGATTTGCCGTCAGGAACTCTTTCAGTTGCCCTTTGGACAGTGCGCCGACTTTGGTCGCCGCGACTTCGCCGTTTTTAAACAACAGCAGCGTAGGAATGCCACGGATACCATATTTCGGTGCAGTTGCAGGATTTTCATCAATGTTCAGCTTGGTCACCGTCAGTTTACCTTCAAACTCTTCGGCAATTTCATCCAGAATAGGAGCGATCATTTTACAAGGACCACACCACTCAGCCCAGAAATCAACCAAGATAGCGCCATCAGCCTGCAATACTTTCGTACCAAAGCTGTCATCAGTCAGGTGAATTATTTTATCGCTCATATTTTACTCCACAGGATTATTTCTAGCTTGTTGGTGTAGCATTAACCAACAATGGCTTGACTTTATTTCACCGGATACGCTTTCGTAAAGCAATAGTTAGCTGATATTCTACCACACTATGAGCAAAACACACTTAACTGAACAGAAGTTTTCCGACTTCGCCCTGCACCCGCAGGTTATCGAAGCCCTTGAAAGTAAAGGGTTTCATAACTGTACGCCTATTCAGGCGTTAGCTCTGCCATTAGCTTTGTCAGGGCGTGATGTTGCGGGTCAGGCGCAAACCGGTACCGGCAAGACGCTGGCTTTTCTCGCGTCTACTTTCCATTATTTGCTTTCACACCCTGCAAATGCAGAGCGTCAAACCAATCAACCACGTGCCTTAATTATGGCACCAACTCGTGAACTGGCTGTCCAGATTCACTCTGACGCAGAAGCGCTGTCTCACATGACTGGGCTAAAACTGGGTTTAGCCTACGGTGGCGACGGCTACGACAAGCAGCTTAAAGTGCTGGAAAGCGGCGTTGATATTTTGATCGGCACCACGGGTCGCCTGATCGACTATGCCAAACAAAACCATATTAATCTGGGCGCGATTCAGGTCGTCGTGCTTGACGAAGCGGATCGCATGTACGATCTCGGCTTCATCAAAGATATCCGCTGGTTGTTCCGTCGCATGCCGGCCACGTCACAGCGCCTGAACATGCTTTTTTCCGCTACGCTCTCCTACCGGGTGCGTGAACTCGCGTTTGAACAGATGAATAACGCAGAGTACGTGGAAGTTGAACCGGAACAGAAAACCGGTCATCGCATTAAAGAAGAGTTATTTTATCCATCCAACGAAGAGAAAATGCGCCTGCTCCAGACGCTGTTGGAAGAAGAATGGCCGGATCGCTGCATTATTTTCGCGAATACCAAGCATCGCTGTGAAGATATCTGGGGTCACCTGGCTGCCGACGGCCATCGTGTTGGGCTGCTGACGGGCGACGTCGCGCAGAAAAAACGCCTGCGTATTCTGGAAGAATTTACTCAAGGTAATCTGGATATTCTGGTGGCAACGGACGTTGCAGCACGCGGTTTGCATATTCCTTCTGTGACCCATGTTTTCAACTACGACCTGCCAGATGACTGCGAAGACTACGTTCACCGCATTGGCCGTACTGGTCGTGCAGGACAAAGCGGATTTTCTATCAGTCTGGCCTGCGAAGAGTATGCATTGAATCTCCCGGCTATCGAAACCTACATCGGTCACGGTATCCCGGTCAGTAAATACAACAGTGACGCGCTAATGAGCGATTTACCTGCGCCGAAGCGTTTAACACGCCCACCGCGTTCTAATAATGGCCCGCGCCGACATAGTAATGCGCCACGCCGCAGCGGAGCGCCCCGTAATAATCGTAAACGAGCGGACTAACCGTTGATGCTGAGCTCTTCTTCACTTTACGCTGCCATCGATCTCGGATCGAACAGCTTCCATATGCTGGTCACACGGGAAACCGCAGGCAGCATTCAGACGTTGGCGAAAATAAAGCGTAAGGTCCGCCTTGCGGCAGGGCTGGATAAGCAGAGTCGGCTCTCGCAGGAAGCGATGCAGCGTGGTTGGCAGTGTCTACAACTGTTCTCCGAACGGTTGCAGGACATTCCGCAGGATCAGGTACGTGTCGTCGCGACCGCAACCTTACGGCTGGCAACGAACGCTGACGACTTTCTGCAACGGGCTCAGGAAATTCTGGGCTTGCCGATTCAGGTTATCAGCGGTGAAGAAGAAGCACGCTTGATTTATCAAGGTGTAGCACATACCACGGGCGGCCCGGATGCGCGTCTTGTCGTAGATATTGGCGGTGGCAGTACCGAACTGGCAACAGGCGTCGGTGCAAAAACGACGCAGTTGATCAGCCTCCCGATGGGATGCGTCACGTGGTTGGATCGCTATTTCAGCGACCGCAACCTCGAAGCAGGTAACTTTGAACGCGCTGAACACGCGGCGCGTGAAATGCTGCGCCCTGTCGCGGCTTCCCTGCGCGAACAAGGATGGCAAATCTGCGTCGGCGCTTCCGGCACAGTACAAGCACTACAGGAAATTATGGTCGCGCAGGGAATGGATGAATACATTACTCTGCCGAAGCTCAGACAGCTTAAAGAGCATGCGATTCAGTGCGATAAGCTAGAAGAGTTAGAAATTGAAGGCCTGACGCTAGAACGCGCGCTGGTTTTCCCCAGTGGGCTCGCCATTCTATTGGCGATCTTCCAAGAGCTCGACATCAAAACCATGACGCTGGCCGGAGGCGCGCTGCGTGAAGGGCTGGTCTATGGCATGTTGAATTTGCCCGTCGATCAGGATATCCGCCACCGCACACTGGAGACGCTACAACGCCGTTATCTGCTGGATACCGAGCAGGCTAAACGTGTCAGTACGCTGGCAGACAACTTTCTGCAACAAGTTGCCCGTGACTGGCAGTTAGATAGCCGATGTCGTGAGTTACTGCGCAGCGCCTGTCTGGTGCACGAAATCGGTTTGAGCATTGATTTTCGCCAGTCACCTCAGCATGCAGCCTATTTGATTCGCCATAGCGATCTCCCCGGCTTTACGCCAGCCCAGAAGAAACTGTTAGCCACACTCCTGCAAAACCAGATTAACCCCGTCGATTTGATGCCGCTCAGTCAGCAGAATGCGCTACCGGTCAGTCAGGCACAGCGCCTGTGCCGCCTGTTGCGTCTGGCAATTATTTTTGCCAGCCGCCGTCGCGATGACACGTTGCCGGCAGTGCGGTTACGCGTAGAAGGTGAAGCATTGCGTTTGATTCTGCCTACAGGCTGGCTGGCTCAGCACCCGCTACGAGCAGAAATGCTGGAACAGGAAAGCCGCTGGCAGAGTTACGTGCACTGGCCGCTGATGTTGGAAGAAACGACAATTTAACAGTTAGTTAAGGGGGAATGTTATTCCCCTTTAGCCTTCGCCAACATCGCCCGAATATTGGCAACGTTCGTCTGGCCTTTCTGCATACGCTCTTGTGCGCTAACCACTTTTCTTTCCGTTTCCCACACCACATCATCTTGCGGCAGTTCAAGCAAGAAGCGGCTCGGTTCTGGACGCACTAGCTCGCCATACTGGCGGCGTTCTTTACACAGCGTGAAGAACAGCTCGCGTTGGGCGCGTGTAATCCCCACGTATGCCAGACGGCGCTCTTCGTCGACGTTGTCTTCATCAATGCTGCTCTGGTGCGGCAACAGACCTTCTTCCATCCCAACCAAAAAGACGTACGGGAATTCGAGGCCTTTGGACGCATGTAGCGTCATCAGTTGCACCTGATCCAGTTCCTCTTCACTCTCTCCACGTTCCATCATGTCCCGCAGCGTGAAGCGCGTCACCACTTGCGTCAGCGTCATGGGTTCATCCAGTTCGGAGCCTTCCAGCATTTCAGTCATCCAACTGAATAGCTGATTGACGTTCTTCATTCGCATTTCTGCGGCTTTTGGGCTGGGTGAGGTTTCATACAGCCAGCTTTCGTAGTCCAACCCATGAATCAGGTCGCGCACGGCTGCCACAGGTTCACGCTCCGCCAGACGGGCAATCTCCGCCAGCCACTGGGTAAACCGTTGCAGGGATTCCAGCCCACGCCCAGTCAGAGACTGGCTCAGTCCAAGATCAAAACTCGCGCTGAACAGACCCTTATTGCGTTGCCCTGCCCACTCGCCCAGCTTCTTCATCGTCGCCGGGCCAATCTCACGCTTAGGCGTGTTCACAATGCGTAAGAACGCGCTGTCATCGTCCGGGTTAGTCAATACACGCAGGTAAGCCAGTAAATCTTTGATTTCAGGTCGAGAGAAAAAAGACGTGCCACCGGAGATACGATAAGGAATACGGTTCTTCATCAGCATCTTTTCAAACAAACGCGACTGATGGTTACCACGATACAGAATGGCATAGTCGCCGTACTGGGTCTTTTTAATAAAGTGATGGGCAATCAGTTCGCCAACGACCCGCTCGGCCTCGTGATCTTCGTTGTTGGCGGTAATCACTTTGAGCTCATCACCATAACCCAGTTCCGAGAACAGCCGCTTTTCAAAAACGTGCGGGTTATTAGCGATGAGAATATTGGCAGCTTTCAGAATACGCCCGGATGAACGGTAGTTTTGTTCCAGTTTTATCACATCAAGCGCCGGGAAATCCTGCTGTAATAACACCAGATTCTGTGGCCGTGCGCCACGCCAGGAGTAAATAGACTGATCGTCATCTCCGACGACAGTAAAACGCGCACGGGTGCCGACCAGCAGCTTAACCAGCTCGTACTGACTGGTGTTGGTATCCTGATATTCATCCACCAGCAGGTAGCGTAAGCGGTTCTGCCAGCGTTCACGCACCTCAGCGTTCTGCTTCAGCAACAGCGTGGGCAGCAAAATCAGATCGTCGAAGTCCAGTACGTTACAGGCACGCAGGTGGTCGTGATAAAGCGAGTAGCAATGTACAAACAGCTTGTCGCGTTCGGTTCGCGCGATCGCCGCTGCACCGGCTGGATCGATCAGATCGTTTTTCCAGTTTGAGATCGTCGAGATCAGCTGTTGCAGCAGAACTTTATCGTTTTCCAGCCACTGCTCCGTCAGCTCTTTCAGCAGCGCCATCTGATCCTGATCGTCAAACAGGGAGAAATTGGATTTCATACCCAGCGCGGCGTATTCACGCTTGATGATCTCTAACCCCAGCGTATGGAAGGTCGCAATCATCAGCCCACGCGTTTCTTTACGCCCCAGCGTTTGTGCCACACGTTCCTTCATTTCACGCGCCGCTTTGTTGGTAAACGTCACAGCAGCAATGTGCCGAGCCTGATAACCACACTGGCGAATCAGGTGCGCAATTTTGTTGGTGATAACGCGGGTCTTGCCTGAGCCTGCGCCCGCCAGAACCAGACAAGGTCCGGTGACGAATTCGACGGCGTGTTGTTGGCTGGGGTTTAAGCGCATAACGATCTTGCTCACTGATAAAACGGAAGGCGATTGTAGCAGAAAGCCGTATCGATCTTGACCGAGGATTTGTTATTAAGGAAAGCACGTCGCAGTCCACATCTTGCATTGCAAATGTTACATTGCGCGCCGGAATCTCTTTTGCAAAAAAGGTAATAACATGGCAAATACCGCAGCAGCCCTACATATCCTAGTCGATACCGAGCAACTGGCTAACGACATTCTGGCTCAATTAGAAAAAGGTGCCGATTTCCAGAAACTGGCGCAAAAACACTCAACCTGCCCATCAAAACGTAACGGCGGCGATTTGGGTGAGTTTCGTAAAGGCGACATGGTGCCAGCTTTCGATAAGGCGGTGTTTTCCTGCGAATTGCTGAAACCGTTCGGTCCGGTGAAAACCCAGTTTGGTTACCATGTGATCAAAGTGCTGTACCGCAACTAAGCCATTACGCCAACGCTCCTGAACATAAAAGCGCGCCTAGCTTACGGTTTGGCGCGCTTTTTCTATTGAATGCCTTATTAACCTATCGCCATCAGGCTGGCGTTACCGCCTGCGGCGGCGGTATTGATACTCAGGGAACGTTCGGTCAGCAATTGCTCCAGTTGAACGTGGGTATCACCCTGCGTATAGCCTAACAGCAGGACAATCGGGCCATCACGTTCCGCAAGCGCTTCGCTGATCTGCCGTAACCGATCGGCATCGCCATGATAAATTACGCCGTGAAAAGACACCTCATCATGACGTTGCCAGTCATGTACAAGCTGAATACGCGACTGCACTTTCTGCGGTAAACATTCATAGAGCGTTCTCTCCTGTTCACCTTCAGGCCACAGGAGTTTTCCGCCCGTTGCCAGCACCGCTGCCGCCTGAATCAAACGGTCTTCTTCATTATCTGCCAGGCATAGAATCCGCTCACGTGGCGACAACGTATACGTATTACTTTCCCCTGTCGGGCCAGACAACTGTAGCGCTGTTCCGCTAACACTATGCTCTTTATAGCGCTGACACAGCGCCGCCAGATCGTGACGTTCGCCGCTAATCGCCCAGTCTTCCAACGCCTGTAGTCCCGCCAGCAGCGATGTTCGGGCAGAAGTATCCGGTGCTTGCTCACGATTCTGTCTGGCGAGTACTGCTGCGAACGCGTTGTCCGGTCGATGCGCCAGTAAGCGGTATAGATAAAGCGGTCCGCCTGCCTTTGGCCCGTTTCCTGATAAGCCTTCTCCGCCAAACGGTTGAACGCCGACAACGGCTCCCACCATATTGCGGTTCACGTACTGGTTACCCACCTTTGCCCTGTTCGTCACACGCTGGATTGTTTCATCAATGCGCGTATGTACGCCCAGCGTCAGGCCATAACCCGCCGCATTGATCTGATTAATCACGGAATCCAACTGCTGGCTTTGATAGCGAATGACGTGTAAAACTGGACCAAAAACCTCTTTTTTCAGCTCGTCTATCTTGCCCAGTTCGATCAGGGTCGGCTTCACAAACGTCCCGTGCCGCCATGTCTCCTCATCCTGCGGACGCGCAGCCTGAAATACGGTATGACCTTTCGCCCGCATCGTCTGAATATGCTGATCCACATTCTCTTTCGCTTCGGCGTCAATCAGCGGGCCGATGTCGGTCGATAGCCGTTCAGGATTCCCCATGCGACACTCCGCCATCGCGCCACGCAGCATAGCCAGCGTGCGATCCGCGATATCTTCTTGCAGGCACAGCAGGCGCAGCGCCGAGCAACGCTGTCCGGCGCTGTCGAACGCAGAGGCAATAACGTCATTCACCACCTGTTCCGTTAGTGCAGATGAGTCGACAATCATGGCATTCAGGCCACCCGTTTCGGCAATCAGCGGCGTCAAGCGCCCCTGTGGATCGAGTCTGCCTGCGATGCTACGTTGCAGGGTTTTGGCTACGGCCGTCGAACCGGTAAACACCACGCCACGTACTCGCTCGTCGTTCACCAATGCACTACCGATGGTTTCCCCCTGCCCCGGCAGCAGTTGCAATACGCCCAAGGGGATTCCCGCTTCATGCAGAATACGTACCGCCTGCGCCGCAATCAGGGGGGTTTGTTCAGCCGGTTTCGCCAATACGCTGTTGCCTGCCGCCAGTGCAGCAGAAATTTGTCCGGTAAAGATTGCCAGCGGGAAATTCCACGGACTAATACAAACGACGGGTCCCAGAGGGCGATGGGTATCGTTGGTGAAGGTGTCTCGCACCTGACTCGCGTAATAGCGCAAGAAGTCCACCGCTTCGCGCACTTCTGCAATCGCGTTACTGAAGGATTTCCCCGCCTCCCGAACCAGCAGCCCCAGCAGGCTTTGCAACTGCTCTTCCATCAGCGAAGCGGCCTGATTCAATATCGCGGCTCGCTCAGCGGGCGGCGTCGCAAACCAGATGGCACTGGCCCGCACTGCGGCATCGATTGCCCGTTCAACATCCGCTACGGAGGCATCACGAACATAGCCCACCACATCGTGCATATCGGCGGGATTTACCACAGGCTTTTCTTCGCTTGCCTCGCTTTCCCCCTCAATCATTGGCGCGGCATACCACAGCTGTGACGCGTGATTCAGCAACGCGCTGGAGAGCGAGGCCAACCGATGCTCATTCGAGAGATCCAGCCCGCTCGAATTTTGCCGCTCTCGACCATATAGCTGACGCGGCAGAGGAATACGTGGATGCGGTGCGCCCATACTCCATTCCACTTTTGCCAGCGCCTCTACGCCGCTAACCGGATCGGCAATCAGCGTTTCCAGCGCCATAGAAGTATCCGCAATGCGGTTAACAAACGAGGTATTCGCGCCGTTTTCCAGCAGGCGTCGCACCAGATAAGCCAGTAGCGTTTCATGGGTTCCGACCGGGGCATAAATGCGGCACGGTCGGTTCAATTTACCGTCCACAACCGCACCAACCACCTGATCATAGAGCGGTTCCCCCATGCCGTGCAGGCACTGGAATTCATATTGACCGGGATAATAATTGTTGCCCGCCATGTGGTAGATCGCACTTAGCGTCTGTGCGTTGTGGGTGGCGAACTGCGGGTAAATCAGATTCGGTACGGCCAGTAGCTTGCGGGCGCACGCCAGATAAGACACATCGGTATAGACCTTGCGCGTGTAGACCGGGTAGCCTTCCAGCCCGTCAACCTGCGCCCGTTTGATTTCACTATCCCAGTACGCCCCTTTCACCAGACGAATCATCAGCCGGCGGCGGCTACGTTGTGCCAGTTCAATCAGCGCGTCTATCACATACGAGCAGCGTTTCTGATAAGCCTGAATGACAAACCCGATACCGTTCCACCCCGCCAACGCCGGTTCCATACAGAGTTTTTCCAGCAGATCGAGTGAGATCTCCAGTCGATCGGCTTCTTCTGCATCGATATTAATCCCGATATCGTACTGCCGCGCCAGTAGCGTCAGCATCAACAAACGTGGATAAAGCTCTTCCATCACACGATCATACTGCGCACGGCTATAGCGCGGATGCAGCGCAGACAGCTTGATGGAGATGCCCGGCCCTTCGTAAATCCCGCGCCCGTTCGAGGCTTTGCCGATAGCATGAATCGCCTGCTGATAAGCCGCCAGATAGGCAGCAGCATCGTGCTCCGTCAGCGCCGCTTCACCTAACATATCGTAAGAATAACGGAAGCCTTTGCCCTCCCGCTCACGGGCATTCGCCAGCGCTTCACCGATGGTTTCCCCCGTGACAAACTGCTCCCCCATCAGCCGCATAGCCATATCGACACCTTTACGGACAAGCGGCTCACCGCTTTTCCCGATGATGCGGTTCAGCGAATTCGAGAGGTTCACTTCATTGTGTGTCGCCACCAGCTTTCCGGTAAACAGCAGTCCCCAGGTTGCGGCATTCACGAAAAGCGATGGGCTGTGGCCGAGGTGCGCCTGCCAGTTTCCCCGACTGATCTTGTCGCGGATCAGCGCATCGCGTGTAGATTTATCAGGAATACGCAGCAGCGCTTCGGCTAAACACATTAGCGCCACGCCTTCCTGAGAAGAAAGTGAGAATTCCTGTAGCAGTCCTTGCACAATACCCGCACGCCCGCTTCCGGCTTTCTGGCTGCGTAATTTCGCTGCCAATCGATAAGCCAGCTTCTGCGTTAATTGCGACAATTCATCGGTAAGTCTTGCCTGTTCCAGCAAGATAGGCACCAGTTCACTTTCGGGGCGGCGATAAGCGGAAGTCATGGCAGCGCGGATAACGGACTGAGGAAGTACCTGCTCGGCGAAATCAAGAAAGGGTTGGTGGGTTTCTTCTTCTCGAGATTGCGGCATAATCTCTTCCGCTTCAATGTGGCTGATGTTCGCCCATTGCGGTGTTTCAGGAGTGTCGAGGCCACTTTCGAGGCGTTCGAGGTAATGGAAAATAGCCTGTTTGATCAGCCAGTGCGGTGTACGATCAATACGCTGTGCTGCCGCCTTGATACGCTCACGTGTTTCCTCATCGAGTTTTACACCCATCGTGGTAAAGCCCATAGCGTCCACTCCTGTGATTAGAAGATGCACATCGGGATAACGCCAATATCAACCATGTTGCAACTTTGTGCAACCTTGTTAACAAATGGAACGGTTGCTGCCCATCATCACCTTCAGGTCTCGTTCCGGCCTGAGTGATTACGATAAAACACAGCGTCGCCGCGACAGCGGCACGAAAAAGAATGTGGAGAGTTGAATGACAATAAGCACACCCATGCTGGTGACGTTTCTGGTGTATATTTTCGGGATGGTCCTCATCGGCCTGTTTGCCTACCGCGCCACCAATAACTTTGGCGATTACATTCTGGGTGGACGTCGGATGGGAAGCGTGGTCACGGCACTGTCGGCTGGCGCTTCCGATATGAGCGGCTGGCTGCTAATGGGATTGCCGGGCGCCATCTTCATTTCCGGTATTTCTGAAAGCTGGATCGCTATCGGCCTAACGTTAGGCGCCTACCTGAACTGGAAATGGGTCGCCGGACGCCTGCGCGTCCACACTGAAGTCAACCACAACGCACTCACGCTGCCTGACTATTTCACCCACCGCTTTGAAGATAACAGTAAATTACTGCGTGTAATTTCCGCGTTAGTGATCCTGGTTTTCTTCACCATTTATTGTGCATCGGGCGTGGTAGCGGGGGCGCGTTTGTTTGAAAGCACCTTTGGTATGAGCTACGGCACCGCGTTATGGGCAGGGGCAGCAGCCACCATCGCCTATACCTTTATTGGCGGCTTTCTGGCTGTAAGCTGGACGGATACCGTTCAGGCCAGCCTAATGATTTTCGCCCTGATTCTGACGCCGGTGATGGTCGTTTTATCACTGGGAGGAATAGACACCTCACTCATGGTGATTGAAGCGAAAAACCCGGCCAATTTGGATATGTTCAAAGGGCTCAATTTTGTCGCCATTATCTCGCTGATGGGCTGGGGTCTGGGCTATTTCGGCCAACCGCACATTCTGGCGCGCTTTATGGCGGCGGATTCACACCACACGATCCACAGTGCGCGCCGTATCAGTATGACCTGGATGATTCTTTGTCTGGCCGGTGCCGTGACGGTGGGCTTCTTCGGCATCGCCTACTTTAACAATAACCCGGATCAGGCAGGCAACGTGGCGCAAAACAGCGAGCGCGTCTTTATCGAGCTATCCATGCTGCTGTTCAATCCGTGGATTGCTGGCGTGCTGCTGTCTGCGATTCTCGCGGCCGTGATGAGCACACTGAGCTGCCAGCTGCTGGTGTGTTCCAGCGCCATCACCGAAGATTTATACAAGCCCTTCCTGCGCAAAAATGCCAGTCAGAAAGAGTTGGTCTGGGTGGGTCGCGGCATGGTGCTACTCGTCGCAATCATTGCTATCGCGCTGTCGCTCAACCCTGAAAACCGCGTACTCGGTCTGGTGAGCTATGCCTGGGCAGGGTTCGGTGCCGCCTTCGGACCGGTGATTTTGATTTCTCTGCTGTGGCCGCGTATGACGCGCAACGGCGCACTGCTCGGCATGATCGTGGGGGCAGCAACGGTACTGATCTGGAAGCAGTATGCCTGGCTGGGTCTGTATGAAATCATCCCCGGATTTATCTTCAACAGCCTGACCATTTTCATCGTCAGCCTGCTGGGTAAAGCGCCGTCAAAAGCGATTACCGACCGCTTCAAGCAGGCAGAGGCGGAATACCAGTCCGTTTAGTCATAGCGCCCGTGGCATCGTTCCCTGTGCCACGGGCTTACCTTTATCCGAAATGGGATCTGACTGCATCGACAAAGGTTTTAACTTTAACCGCCGCCCGCCGTCCCACCGGCACCATGACATGAACTGGGCGAGCAGGCCCATTATAGTCAGACAGCACCTGCACCAGACGCCCACGGTCAATTTCCTTACGTAACACGACCTCCGGCCCAAGCGTGATACCATATCCCTCTATCGCAGCATGCAGCAGCGCATTCCAGTCATTAGCAAAAAGCCTACCTTCCGGGTTGATTTCTTCCGTCTTACCGTCTTTCTGAAATACCCACCGACAAGACGTAGCAGCGGTGCGCACACCATAAATAAGACACGCGTGACGTGCGAGACTCGATGGCGTATCTGGCACGCCTTCACGCGCCAGATAGTCAGGCGATGCGCAAGCGATCAATGAGTAAGGCTGAAGTGGCCAAGCCACCATTGAACTATCTGCCAATTCACCGATGCGAATGATAACTTCAAACCCCTCTTCTATCGGGTCAACCATACGATCGTTCAGCGTCAGCGCAATTTGCGTGTCGGGATAGCGTGCGAGATAGTGCGTGATAAACGGCGCGAGCAGATGCGATCCCCAGGTAACGGGCGCGTTAACCTGAATAATTCCCGAAGGTGTCACCTGCATTTCACGGGCAACGGCATCAGCATCTTCCGCTTCGGCAAGCACAACCTTACAACGCTCATAATAGCGCAGACCAATATCCGTCAGGCTTTGCCTCCGCGTAGTACGGTTCAGCAACCGAACGCCAAGCCTCGCTTCGAGCCACGCCACCTGCTTCGCTACCATCTGAGGTGAGGTGCCCAGCACCTCTGCCGCGGCGGCAAACGACCCCAACTCCGACGCTTTGACAAAGATGTTCATGCTGGTCAGCCGATCCATGATTCACTCATATTTGTTGTTTGTTTTCACTTAAAAGCACAATTTATCTTCAAATTGTAGGCAATTAAGATTCTCTTCTCAAAAGCATTCAGGAGAAAAAGATGAAAATTGGCATTATTGGTGCGGGCTTCGTTGGGCGGGCAATCGCTAAATTAGCGCTTCAGAACGGTCATCAGGTCATGCTTAGCAACTCGCGCGCTCCCCAGTCACTGTTCAGTCTCCGTCCCATGATCGGCTGCGATATCGGCACCGCCACTCAGGCTGCGCGCTTTGGCGATATTATCGTTATCGCCGTTCCCTTTACCGCCATCGATAAACTCCCTGTACAGGCTTTACAGGAAAAATCCGTCATCGATGCCGTCAACTACTATACCGAGCGAGATGGCAAGGTAGCCGCACTTGATACGCGCACCACCACCACCAGCGAACTACTGGCTCGTTATGTACCAGGTGCAAAGATTACCAAAGCGTTCAATGCCATCCCCATGACGCAGCTTGAAAGTGATGGTTTACCTGCGGGTTCTGCCAATCGCCGCGCGCTACCGCTCGCGGGTGACAACGAGCAAGAAAAAGCCATTGTGGCCGAACTCTATGATGCCTTCGGGTTTGATGTCGTCGATGCGGGAAAATTGTCTGAAGGATGGCGTTTTGAAAGGAACATGCCGTCTTACTGTGTACGGATGACAAAAGCTGAATTAACCGCTGCGCTGGCGCTGGCCTCACGTGAAAGCACCGTCGATATGCAACAGAGATAACACAAGCGGCGGGATAACCGCGGATAAAAAAATGCTGCTCCCAGAGGGAGCAGCATAGACATTATCGCGTTTCGCTAAACGTAGAAGCGAATATTAACCTGCAACAGCGATACGCTTCATGTCTTTCATGTAGCCGCGCAGCGTATGGCCTACGGTTTCGATTGGGTGGTTACGGATGGCTTCGTTAACATCACGCAGCTGCGCGTTGTCCACTTCGGTGCCTGCTACTGCTTTGCCCAGATCGCCCGGTTGCAGTGAATCCATGAAATCACCTTTCAGCAACGGAACGGCTGCGTTGGCAAACAGGTAGTTACCGTATTCTGCGGTATCAGAGATAACCACGTTCATTTCATACAGACGCTTACGCGCGATGGTGTTGGCGATCAGCGGCAGCTCATGCAGTGATTCGTAGTAAGCTGATTCTTCGATGATGCCAGAGCTGACCATGGTTTCAAACGCCAGCTCAACGCCCGCTTTCACCATCGCAACCATCAGCACGCCGTTATCAAAGTATTCCTGCTCAGCAATTTTACCGTCGAACTGCGGGGCATTTTCGAACGCCGTTTTACCGGTCTCTTCACGCCAGGTCAGCAGTTTCACGTCATCGTTCGCCCAGTCAGCCATCATGCCGCTAGAGAATTCGCCGGAGATGATGTCATCCATGTGCTTCTGGAACAGCGGAGCCATAATGCCTTTCAGTTGCTCAGACAGTGCGTAAGCGCGCAGTTTCGCCGGGTTAGACAGGCGATCCATCATCAGCGTAATCCCGCCTTGCTTCAGCGCTTCGGTGATGGTTTCCCAGCCGAACTGAATCAGTTTTTCTGCATAGGCAGGATCGGTGCCTTCAGCAACCAGTTTGTCGAAGCCCAGCAGAGAACCAGCCTGCAACATACCACACAGAATAGTCTGCTCACCCATCAGGTCAGATTTCACTTCTGCAACGAAAGAAGATTGCAGAACGCCAGCACGGTGGCCGCCAGTTGCCGCCGCCCAGGCTTTGGCGATGGCCATGCCTTCGCCTTTTGGATCGTTTTCAGGGTGAACCGCGATCAGCGTCGGTACGCCGAAACCACGTTTGTATTCTTCACGCACTTCCGTACCTGGGCACTTCGGCGCCACCATCACGACGGTGATGTCTTTACGGATTTGCTCGCCCACTTCAACGATGTTGAAGCCGTGAGAGTAGCCCAGCGCTGCGCCCTGTTTCATCAGTGGCTGTACCGCCTGAACCACGGCAGAGTGCTGTTTGTCTGGCGTCAGGTTAACGATCAGATCGGCCTGCGGGATCAGATCTTCGTAGGTGCCAACGGTGAAGCCGTTTTCGGTCGCTTTGCGCCATGATGCACGTTTTTCCGCAATCGCTTCAGCACGCAGGGCATAAGCGATATCCAGACCAGAATCGCGCATGTTCAGACCCTGATTCAGACCCTGAGCACCACAACCGACGATCACCACTTTTTTCCCTTTCAGGTAGCTCGCCTCATCGGCAAATTCATCGCGCCCCATAAAGCGGCACTTGCCCAATTGATCCAGCTGCTGACGCAGGTTTAATGTGTTGAAATAGTTAGCCATGTCGTGCTCCGTATACGGTTTTGTTTGTCTATTATTCGAGAAAGGATTCCCGCCAGATGGGAATTCACTATGTCCCCATCATATGACAGGAATTGCGTTGCTTAAATTGATATATTAGCAACGTCATATTGCACTATCTGCAAGATAAAAAGCGGCTGCAAGATAAAAAACGGCTGTAACATAAAAAACGAGGCCTGCATCGCATGGATTTACGTGATCTCAAGTTATTCCTTCATCTGGCAGAAAGCCGACACTTTGGCCGTACTGCCAAGGCGATGCACATCAGCCCATCCACGCTATCGCGGCAAATTCAGCGGTTGGAAGAGGATTTAGGGCAGACGCTGTTCCTGCGCGATAACCGTACCGTGCAGCTCACCGATGCTGGAGATCACCTCAAGCTATTCGCTCAACAAACACTGCTGCAATACCAGCAGCTACGCCACACGATAGACCAGCACGGGCCGTCATTAAGCGGAGAACTGCGGATCTTCTGCTCCGTCACCGCCGCTTACAGCCACCTGCCACCGATTCTGGATCGCTTCAGGGCGTTGCATCCGCTGGTGGAAATCAAGCTGACAACCGGCGATGCCGCCGATGCCGTTGAGAAAATTCAGTCGAACGATGGAGATTTAGGGATTGCAGGACGCCCGGAAGCGCTGCCTGCGAGCGTTGACTTCATGCCGCTCGATGAATTGCCTCTCGCGCTGATTATCCCAGCGCTTCCCTGCCCGGTTCAGTCGCTGGTACGCCAATCTGAACCGGACTGGTCGCAGATTCCCTTTATTCTGCCGGAACACGGCCCGGTGCGTAAGCGCATCGATCAGTGGTTCCGCCGTAATCACATTACCAACCCACAGATTTATGCCACCATCTCCGGGCATGAAGCGATGGTCTCAATGGTTGCGCTAGGCTGTGGCATTGCGCTGATTCCCAACGTGGTACTGGAAAACAGCCCGGAGCCAGTACGCAACCGTGTTTCTGTCTTTGTTGAACAGGTGATGGAACCGCTTGAACTGGGCGTTTGCGTACAGAAAAAACGGCTTGGCGAACCGCTGATTGCCGCCTTTTGGGACATATTACAGGACACACCATGAAGATAACCTTTACTGCCCTCATCGCCGCCGGAGTGACGTTGCTTTCCCTCAGCCACAGCGCCCAAGCCGCCAGTTTCCCCTGCGACAAAGCTGCCTCGACGCAGGAAAAACTGATTTGTGCCAACCCGCTGCTTGGACAACTAGATGAAGAGCTGGCGCAGGTATGGAAAACATCCCGCACGTTTCTGACAACCAATCGTAACAGCGCACCGTGGGAAAAAACGCTCAACCAGTTTCAGCGCAGCTGGTTGACCACACGCGACCAGTGTCAAGACGAAGACTGCCTGCGTCAGCGCTACCAGCAACAGTTAAATCGGCTACGCTACCTGAATGACATCGCGCAGCACGCGCTACCGTCGCCGATTACTCCCGTGAAAAATACTTCCTGCTTTCACGGTTCATTCAGCTATAAGTATGTGATGTCAGGGCTTTCCGCCGAGGAGTACCGCGATCTGGGGGATTATTTTCGGGAAATGTATGACCAGAAAGCCCCCTATAATGCTGTTAGCCTGACCATGACCACCCAACGCGGCAAAATTGAGGGCGGCGCGTCCATTGCACTCCGTTACGGTAACAAGCTGGATGATTCCACCTTCACCGCCCGTCAGATGAGCGATATCCAAGCCATTGGCAAAGGCGAAAGCAGCTTCGGTCGGCAGGTGAAAATACTGCTCACCTGCATTGACGACGATCATCTGCAAATCGTCACCTTCGGCAGAAATCAGGAAGAAGGTTACCTGTTTAATTACTTACTGGAACGAGAGAAAACGCAGGAACGCTAATCTCTACCGTTCAAACCACTTATCCGCCGAAAAAGCTCGCGTAGTGGACTCCGTTTCCTGCGCGGCTTTTTTCATGGTTTCGATATTCATCAGGTAATGATAGAGCGGCTCAAGCTGGGTAAATCCGCGAGCTAACACCGTCACCAGATCGCCGGAAAACAGTGCGTCCATATCCTGCCGGGTAGATATCGCGGCAAATGATTTACGGTTATACCAGTTCGCCAGTTCCGGTTCCTGATCTTTAATCAGCGGGCGTTTGTAGCTGTCCCCTTCCAGAGTGAAGGTATTCCCCAGACAGCTCGCCACCTCAAGGAACTGTGACGGATTACCACGCAGCGTCTGACGGAACAGATCCATCGTATTGCGCGTCGCGCTGTAATAGCCCAGCCCATAGCGCCAGGTATCCGGCGTGATTTCAAAGAAATACACCGGCGCATCCGTCCAATCTTTGCGGGTACGCTTGAAAGTGAGCCACATATGGCTGCGATAGCGTGATTTATCATGGGAAAAACGCGTATCGCGATGAATACGGGAGAGGGTCTTGCCGATGGCAGGGCGAGTTTCAAAGTGGTCGTCAATCTGCAACATGGTCAGGCTGAGCTCATCCACCAGCGTGCGAAAGGGGGCAACCAATTGCTCATCGTAAATGGATCGATGCTCGTCAAACCACGCTTTATCGTTGTTCTGCCGCACCTGCTGAAGAAACGTCAAACCCGCTTGAGAAAAACCCGTGAACTGCGTTGCCATAGAGAAATGTCATCCCTGTTGCTGTCAGATGGCATAAAGATAACGCCGTCAGTAGCGAAACGCCATCGTCAGCGGAAAGGTCACCTCATCGCCCAAACCCATATTCCTCTTAGTTTCCCAAAAAACATGAATGATTTTTACCGCTACCCTTTTTCTTCCTAACCAGCCCTGAAATCATCCATTTATATTCATAATCCCATGAGCAACAGCAGATAATATTACCTTCACGCCAGTATTTGTGGAAATCAAAGCATCGTAATTTCTATATAAGAATTTACAGATAAATAGCTACAGGATTTTACTTAATTTAGAACATGCCTCTATAACTGATATGTTAGCATTATTGCGATTTAAGCCAGGTAATTATTAACAACAAAATCCTTTAATGAGGGAATTATATAATGAAGGAAGCATTAAAACTGGGGATAATGGGGTTCGTTGCACTGTCTGTTTCGGCCTGTGATAGTTTAGATCCGAGCAGTCAGAAAGGCGTATTTTATTACAGCAACCCGACTGCAAGTAATATTACCTTCAAGGTTGATGGACAAAGTTATGACATTTTACCGAACCATAGCGACAAAATTAAACTTTCACCCGGTAAGCACCTATTAGAAAATAATAAAGGTGAGAGTTTTTCATTCATGGTTTTTGATAATAACAACGGCGGAATTATCAACCCGAACAACCAGGTTTATTATACGCTATCCGAAGTTTATGCCGTTGAAGGAAAAGGAAAAGGGTTTAAGCCGACGACCTACGAGGTGATGATTAATGGTCATCAGATAGAAATGGCCGTCAGAAGCGCTAACGCGTCGGTCATTGATGCCAACATGTTTAAATGTACCTACCAATTAGGTGAAGCATTCCCTGATTCCATCACCACCCGTGATAAAACATCAAATGGTAACATCAAGTCTAAATGTTTTGATAAGCCAGAGCTCGTTCAATACATTGCAGATGTCTATGGTGAAAATCTTGCCGCCGACGCTAGCGAAGATAAAAATAAAGATTCAGTCAACATGCAATTTAATTATGACCTCCCTGCTACCAGTGGTCTTCATCCTAAAATCCAGGAATCAGCAGAAAAAATAGTCGACCTGTTAAAGACGTTGCAGACAACGGATGACAGCGATATTCATGAAAAACTGAACAAACAATATTTTCAGCTGAGCACTGATTTCACCCAAGCCTATGTCAGTAACACATCTACTCATACTGCTGAACAGCATAAGCAACACGGCGATTTCGTTAAGCAATCAGGGTATTTGTTCAGCTACGGTATTTTAGCTAAATAGCGCTACCCGACATCATTCAAGATACGTGGCAACACGTTAGCCCGTCAGAGCGGCACTCGCCAGTGTGCTGCTCTGGCGTGTTCCCAACGGTTAAGCCTGATGCAGTGCCTGACTAACCGCTTGCCGTTGTTCCAATAACGCGGTGCTGGTTCGGTCGCGAGGATAAGCCAGATTGACCGGCAGAATCGCACTAATCCGCCCCGGCCGGGGTGACATCACCACCACCCTATCGGCCAGAAAAACGGCTTCTTCCACGTCATGCGTCACCAGCAATATCGTTAAATCCGTTTGTCGGCGAATCTCCGCCAGACGCTCCTGCAACTGCTGTTTGGTCAGCGCATCAAGCGCGCCAAAAGGTTCATCCAGCAAGAGAATACGTGGCGTCGATACCAGCCCACGAGCGATCGCCACACGCTGCGCCATCCCGCCCGATAGCTGATGCGGCCACGCATCGGCAAAGCCTTCCAGCCCCATCATCTGAAGATAGTGTGTAATACGGTGCGCCGCGTCCGCAGCGGACAGGTTGAGGTTGAGCATGCCGAGGCGGATATTGTCCGTCACGGTGAGCCACGGAAACAGGCGCGGTTCCTGAAACACCAGGCTGACATCGTCGGGAATACCGCGCACAGACCGATCGCCAATCAGAATGCGCCCACGTTCAGTGGTATCAATCCCAGCCGCTAAGCGCAGCAGCGTCGATTTACCGCAGCCGCTGGCTCCGATGACCGCAACCAGTTCGCCCGCGTGCAGCGACAGATCGATGTCCTGTAACACCGTCAGCGGTGCGCCGTTGACGGTAAAATACTTGGTAATGTGCTGAAAATGCAGGGACATAGATTCTCCGTTAACGGTCACGCAAAGCGCCAGCGGGTCAACCGCCGTTCAGATAAGGTCATCAAGCGGGAAAAGAGCGCGGCGACGATCGCAATCAGCACGACCCCGGCCATGATGCGATCGGATTCAAGCAGTTGCTGTGCGCGAATCATCATGCCGCCCAGCCCCTCTCCCGACGGCATGAAATACTCTGCGCCAATTGCTCCGGTCCACGCATGCATCAACGCCAGCCGTAAACCGGAAAAAAGTGGCGGTAATACGCTGGGAAACACCAGCGTGCGCAGCGCTTGCATGGGCGTAAGGCGCAAAACCTGAGCCACTTCCAACAGCGCAGGGGGAAGTTGGGCAATGCCCTGACGGGTTGCCAGCATCACGGGAAAGAACGCGGCCACGGCGATAAACACAATTTTGGCGCTCTCCCCTAAACCGAACCAGGCCGTGATCAGCGGCAGCCAGGCGAATAGCGCCACACAGCGCAGTGCAGACAGTGCCGGATTAAACAGCCTGTCGGCGATACGCCAGCCGCCGAGCACCGCACCGACCAGCACGCCGACTCCGCTCCCCAGCAAAAAGCCCTGTAGCGCACGCAGCAGGCTGGCATTCAGGTCGGCCAACAGCCCTCCCTGAGCCAAACCCGACCACAGCGCATCAATCACACCGCTTGGTGCAGGAAGAAAAGCCACGTTCACCCACTCGCGCGTACTGCTAACCTGCCACAACGCAACCAGAGCCAATGGCGCGAGCCAAGGCGTCAGCGATAGACCCGGCAGCGCAGAGCTCAGGCTATCGCGACCCAGCACCAGCGCAGGCCAGTGAATCCAACGACGCTCCAGCTTCAGCAGCACGCGTTCCCCGGAAAATCCCAGTATCCCGATGATCAAAATGCAGACAAACACCAGATCTAGCATGAACAGTTGGCGGCTTTGTACCAGCAGGTAGCCCAGCCCTTCGCTGGATGCCAGTAACTCAACCGCAATCAACGCCACCCATCCGGTGGAAAACGCCAGCCGCACCCCCGTCATGACATACGGCGACATCGCGGGCAGAATCAGGTAACGCAGGAAAGCAACAGGCGGTAAACGCAGGCTACGTGCCATTTCATGCAACTTTTGTGGCGTCTGTTGAATACCGGCGCAGGTGTAAAGCGTCACCGGCACCGTCACTGATTTCACCAACACCACCAGTTTCAGCGCTTCACCAATCCCTAATGACAGCATCAAAAGCGGTATCCAGGCTAACGTCGGAATCTGTGCGATGACGGTGAAGAGTGGCATAAACAGCGCATTCAGGCGTCGATTCAGGCCGAACAAACTACCCAGTATCAGGCCCAGCGCGATGCCGCCGCTAAAACCAATCGCAAGCCGCATCAGACTAATAGGCAACTGGTGAATCAGTTCTTCGGGAATAAAATCCCGCGCGCTATCAATAACCGCCAGCGGAGAAGGCAGTATCTGCTCAGACATCCATCCATGCCGACTGGCAAGCCACCAGCCAGCGAGAACCAGCAGCGGCACGACGAGCGACACAATCAATGAAATGACCAATGCGGAATACCCCGCCGACAGCGTAGCGATCAGCGAAGCATCAGAAGCGGAACGTATTCGCAGTGCGTATTTGGGCATCATGTTCGTCGATATCCGGCTAGGTTATTTTTGCGTCAGCAGAGATAAACGCGTAATCCCCGCCTGCTCGACATCAGCCAGCAGCGCCGCTACCGCGCCGTAATTGGCCTCTTTGTCCGCTTGTACCTGCACCACCAAATCGGTATTACCCGCTTTCGCCTGCTGCAAGCGCGGCACCAGTTGCTCGCGTGCCAGGTTCTCTTTATTGATGAAGACGCGCTGCTCGGCATCAATACTAATAACAATCGGATCGGCACGATCGACCGGGGCTACTGCTGCCGTTTTCGGTAGCTGAATAGGAATGGCATTGGTCAGCATCGGCGCAGTAACGATGAACACCACCAACAATACCAACATGACATCCACGAGCGGCGTGATATTCATTTCACTCATGACGTCGTCATCATTACGCGAGGTAAATGCCATCTCACACCACCTCTCTCAGATTCTTTACGGAGAAAGCCGCAGAGGATGACTCTGTGCTGGCCTGAAACGTACCGACGTGAAAATCGTTCGCCTGCATCACGCTGTAGACATCATGGGCGAAGTCATCCATATCCGCGACAGCCAGCTTGAGGCGGCGTAAAAAGTAGTTGTAGATCAGCACGGCAGGAACCGCGACCGCAATCCCGATTCCGGTGGCGATCAGCGCGTTGCCAATCGGCCCCGCAACCGTGTCGAGACTGGCAGAACCAGAGAGCCCAATCTCCTGCAACGCCGCCATAATGCCCCACACGGTGCCAAACAGGCCGATAAACGGCGATGTGCTGCCAATACTGGCCAACACCGCCAGCCCGCTTTCCAGCGAGCGGCGTTCACGCTGAATCTGCTGTTGCAGCGCGCGCTCAACCCGATCGGGAAGATGAATATTCAAAGCAAGCTGACCGCTAATCCGCTCCGGCGCTTTAACGGCAGCCAGTGCCAGATTAGCCAGCGAACCGGGCTGTTTAGCGCTGGTTTCTAACGTTTGACTGACATCATCCTGCTGCCAGAAAGCCGCACGGAAACGCCGATCGCGCCGTTGTGCCAGCCGGTATTGGACAAACTTCAACAACCCCAGCCCCCAGGTGACGAGAGAAAACAGCAGCAGCAGCAGAACCACGGCACCTTCTGCAGAAAAGAGTTCAATGTGTCCAAGCGTCATAACCAATACCTCATGAATTCAACGAAAAATCGACAGGAACCACTACCCAGCCGCTAACTGGCTGATTGCCGCGCCGTGCCGGAACGAAAGACCAGCGCACCACCGTGTCTCTGGCAGCCTCGTCCAGTGACGGGTAGCCGCTTGATTGATGAATACGAATGGTTTGCACCTTGCCGTCGGCGCGTACCTGCACATTTAGCAGCACCGTGCCTTCATAACCGCGGCTAATCGCCACGTCGGGATAAGACGGCGAAGGGTTATGCAGGTAGTCAGCATTGGCCAGCGGCGGCGTTAACGGCGCGTCGACAGGCTGTACCGGCGCAGGCGTTGTTGGAGCAACTGTCGATGCGGTTTCCGTCTGGGGTTGCGGCGTCGGTTTAGGCGCGGGAGCGCTCTTTTTCACCGGTGTCTTTTTCGGTACAGGTTCAGGTTTTTTCTCCGGCACTTTTTTTTCCGGTGCAGGAGGCAGTAATGCACTTTCATCCACGAGCGGCTCGGTTATCGTTGGCTCTTCTAGCGGTTGTGGCGTCGGTGTCTCAGGTTCGGCAACCGGAACGACCTCTTGCACCACAGGTTCTGTTACCGTAGAAACCAGTTCAACGCTGACAGGCTGCGGCCGAGCAGGCACCGTAACGGGCGGTGTCGACGCGCTGTTGAATAACGCCAGCACTGCCGCATGCAATAGCAACGTCGCTACCACGGCCAGCCAGCGCTCCGGCCGGGATGACACCGTCGTATTTAGCTGCGGTAAACGCAACTGCACCGCACCGCTCACCCGCTGCGTGTTAGCCTGCGGCGTTGGCTCCGGTGAATAGGATCGGGATATCGGCGCGGCTCCCGCATAGAGTAATTCCGTCATGATGGGTTGCTCCTGACAATATATCTTTATCGCCCTATTTTACGTTGCAGGCGTCAATGACTATTTCACCTGTAATAGCGATGGGGATAATCAATTCTTCCCGACTATTTAATAAAGTCAACGTATGTATCTGCATATCGATATTCATTTCATTCTTTATTTATTTAATAAGACGATAGCGTTAATAATCGATACTCAGACTAAAGGGAAAAATTGCCGTCAGGCTAATGCATAGTTGGAATAGTTTTTTTTCGTTCGCTGCATAGCGGTGAAATAGACGATGAATACTGATTTAGCTATTTATTAAAAATAATAATGCTTTTTTTGTATTAGTCAGTTTATTGCCAAGCCTTTAAATGTTGTTCTGCAACGATATGACGCCGTTCGATAACAGGCGCAATAACACAATATCTATACCCCAAATAATTCGAGTTGCAGGAAGGCGGCAAGAGAGGGAATCCCGATGAGCTTACTCAGGTAAGTGATTCGGGTGAGTGAACGCAGCCAACGCACCTGCGGCTTGAAGTATTACGGGTATATTCATCGATTTCATTACTGGCGGGTAAAAATAATGACGACATCAGGACGAAAATGGTTAGTGACCAGCATATTGGCAATGGGTATGGCCTGGTCAGGCATCACCTCCGCAATCACTGAAATTCGTATTGCCGCACCAGACATTGGCGCGGGTACAAAACCCAGCGGCGGTGGCCTGCTCGATGTCATCCACAGTCAGAAACTGCTGGAGCGCGAGTTTAGCAAAGATGGGATCAGTGTGCGCTGGACGTTCATCAAAGGCGCTGGCCCCGTCATTAATGAAGCATTTGGCAACCATCAGGTCGATGTAGCCTATCTGGGCGATTTAGCCAGCATTATCGGCCGTTCGCGCGGTCTGGATACCCGAGTGATCGCCGTAGCGTCACGCGGCATCAATCACTATCTGGCCGTGGCAAAAGGCTCTGGTATTGAGAAAATTGCCGACCTAAAAGGAAAACGCATCGGGATCTTTCGTGGAACAGCAGGGGAACTTTCCTTCGTCAGCGCGCTTGATTCGCAAGGCCTGAAACCGTCTGACGTTAAGCTGATTAATCTCGATTTTGCCGCCGCCAGTGCGGCGTTAGCGGCCGGGCAGATCGATGCCACCTGGGGCGGTAGCAATACGCTATCATTGCGGGATAAAGGGCTGGCAGATATTCCACTCTCCAGCCGCGACCTGAACGGAGCGGGCCAGCTCAGCGGCTTCCTGTTGGTGGATGAGAAATTCGCCAAAGGCAACGAAGATATTCTTCGCCGCTTAGTCAAGGTTCAGCGGGAAGCGGCAAACTGGGCTAGCGACAATAAAAACAAGGATGAATTTATTCAGCTATTAGCGACCCAGTCAGGCTACCCGGAAAATATATTACGCGTCGAGTGGGATACATTACCGCCATTAACTGAGCGTCTTTCGCCAGAATTGGATACCGCTTTCGTGGAAAAATTAAAACGTGCCGTCACATTGGCCGATGAATCGCGTCTTATTCGGCAACCGTTTGATGTCGATAAATGGCTGGATGATTCTTATCTAAAAGCAACACAGTAATTTACCCCCCCAAATTATAACTCGTGTATTGCCGTGACATTCACGGCAATCGGCAGCCTATTGACTCAATTCGGAAAACGCTATGTATTTAAAAAAACACCAACAGTATTTAAAAAAACACCAGCGCAGCATAACGTCAGGCATTGTAATGAGCTGCGTCTTAACGCTCCCCGCTATGGCGCGAGCTGCCGACCCGCAGATCGCAACGGATAATGCGCCCCGCACGGAAGCCACAACCGCCGCCCCCGTCCAACTGAAACGTGTGAAAGTTAACGCCCAGCGCGCGCCTGTTCAGCCGCCGACCACGCTGGCATCGGTGATCGACGGCAAAACGCTCGAAGAAGAACGGCTCTACCGCTTTGAGGAATTGTCACAGCTGGTGACGGGTCTGGATGTCGATACCGTAGATGTGATGGATACGACCGTAACCATTCGTGGGATTGGCGATGGTGGCGAGAGCGGCACCAACATCGGTATGCCGGGCAGCGTGGGGCTGTTTGTCGATGGCGTCTACTTATCCCGCCCCGGTGTCATCTCTAACGATTTGCTGGATATCGACAGCACCCGCGTGCTGAAAGGTGCACAGGGCGCCGCTTATGGCTTTAATACTACCGGCGGCGCGATTGATATTCGCACCCGCAAACCCACCTTCACACCCGAATATTCACTGGAGCAATCGTTCGGACAACGCGGCTACCTGCAATCCAAACTGATGGCTTCCGGGCCACTCAGCGACCATTGGGCAGGCCGTATCAACCTGTCCCGTACCGAACGCGGCGGAAACGTCACGAATATCGAAAACGGCCATAAGCTCGGAGGCAGCACCAATAACGGCGTGCGCGGCCAGTTGCTGTATCAGCCCAATGACAGTTTTAGCCTCAGAATCACCGGCGACTACAGCGATTCTACTCAGCGCCCCGTTTCGGTTCTGGTGAGCGCAACCGACGCCTTTCGCACTCGCGCCGAACAAACTGGCCTCAAGGTCGTGGGCGGTCGTCAGGTCGCCATGGATGACGAGAACGTCATTCGTGTTGCGCAAGGCGGCGGCTCGGTCGAGGCCAACTGGAAACTGAAGAGTGGATTTAGCCTGAATTCTCTCTCCTCATTGCGCTATTTCCGCGTCTTGCCCAGCACAGCGGATAACTGGAACATTCCGCTCTATAGCGACAGCGGCGCTGACGTGCGCGATCGCGTCTGGTCGCAAAGTTTTTGGCTGGATTCACCCAAAGGCAATAAGGTCGATTACTCACTCGGCGTCGATTACTGGGGAGAGAACCTCGATACCGAGGCAAACAGTCGCTACTACAACGACAATCGCGTACGGACATGGGTAGGCAATGGCTATCAGGGCATTAACGTTCAGCGCTTTGGTACGTTAGATGACACCGTTTATTCCGTCTATGGCCGCGGAACCTGGCACGCCGCCGATAAGCTGGATGTCATTGTCGGCCTGCGCCAGACCTACGAGAAAAAAGAGGGAACGTTTGTTCGCAGGAACCGCGCAACCTTTGATTCTGGCCCGCTCTCGCAAACCAACCGCCTGCCTTCTGGCTCCGTCAGCCTAAACTGGTTCGCGGCACCGAACGTCACCCCTTACCTCACGCTGGGCTACGGGGAGAAATCCGGCGGCCTGAACGTGTCATCTGGGGCGGCAAGGCAACTGGGGATCGACTCGCTGTACGTCGATCCAGAGAAAACTCGCTCGGCGGAGCTGGGGGTTAAAACTCACTGGCTACAGCGCAAAGTGGAATGGAATACCGCGCTGTTCTGGAGCGTTGTCGAAGATTTCCAGAATAACGCCTATGACGAAGAAACGGATACCAGCTACCTGATTAATGCCGGGAAATTCCGCTCACGTGGCGGGGAATCTCAGTTGACGCTGCGCCCGCTTGATGGCCTGAGCATCAGTCTGGCCGGTACGCTGTTGGATGCCAGTTATCTGAACTTCCCTAACGCCCGCTGCCCGGCAGAAATTTCCGCCGTCTCGTGCGATATGTCAGGAAAACGCGTCTTCAAATCCCCCACGTTGAGCTACAACACGCGCGTGCGTTATCAGTGGGATACGCCAAACAATCTGCAAGCCTCAGTTTCCGGGCAATGGTCATGGCGGAGCTGGGCCTATGGCACGCTCGATGATTCCGAGAGCAACCGTATTCCGGCTTATGGCGTGCTAAACCTGTCTAGCGGGCTGAGCGGCAAGCAAGGCGACAACCGTTGGAACGTGTCGCTGTGGGTGAAAAATGCGCTGGATAAGAACTACTACCGCTCTGTCAGAGGCTCTAGCGCCACAACGGGCGTGATTGGCGAACCGCGCATGGTCGGCATCTCCGTGGGCTACGACTTCAAGGGCTAATGTCATGAGTAAGAGGACGTATTCACGCCGACGCTTCCTGCGTGACAGTACCTTGCTGGCGCTGTCGGCACCGTTCTGGAGCTCTGCCGCTGTGCCTTTGGCAGCGGCTTCCAACCGCGCTGGCAAAGACACACCGCAGGTCAGCCTGCGCTGGCTGGACGGGCAGATCCCCCGTTCGTTTACGGGCGTCTCCTGGGGCGCTCCCTGGCCGCAGGGGGCGGTACGCAGCGACAGTGGTTTCCAGTTGCATGATGCGCAACAACGAACTTATGACCTGCAAAGCTGGCCGCTGGCTCGCTGGCCAGACGGTTCGATTAAATGGTCGGCGCATGCGCTGGGCGGCGATACCGCGCCGGAAGACGGCCTGACGCTGCGGCCGATTCCCGTTAAGGACATACCGGCGGGGTCAGAGATGGTTAGCGAGCACGCGCGCGGCTGGACAATCGATACCGGCCATATTCGCTGCGTCATTCCACGTTCAGGCTCTCGCTTGATCGAAGAAATCTGGCGGGATAATCGGCTGGCGTTAACCAATGGCAGGCTGGTGCTGCGTATGCAGCGTGGGACGGAAACGGACAGCACGCTGACGCAGGACGCGTATCAGGGTGAGATCGACACGGTCACCGTAGAGCAAAGCGGGCCGCAGCGCACGGTGATTGCGCTGCGCGGTACGCACCATGCGCAACAGCCGGGGGTTAAGCGCATCCCCTTTATTATTCGGCTGTATAGCTATGCAAATACCGATTCGCTGCGCGTGGTACATACCCTTGTCTATGACAACGGCGACGATCAACTTAGCCTAAAAGGGCTTGGGCTGGCGTTCGATGTGCCGCTACAGGGGGAACTGCACGATCGCCATGTACGCTTCGTTTCCGATCAAGGTGGACTTTTTCGTGAAGCGGTACGCGGTCTGAGCGGATTACGCCGCGATCCCGGTGCAGCCGTTATCGCGGCGCAGCTCGCCGGAAAAGCAACACCGCCGATCGCCGATTTTTCACCGGAGGTTGGCAAACGTCTGGATTACATTCCCGCGTTTGGCAGCTACCGCCTGACCCAACACCATCCCGACGGTTTTCAGATCCATAAACGCACCGAGGCCGGACGGGGCTGGCTGCTTTCCGCCACGGGCGAACGGGCAGCAGGCGTCGGCTATCTGGGTACGCCAACCGGCGGCGTAGCGTTCGGCCTGCGTAATTTCTGGCAGAGCTACCCCGCCAGTCTGGAAATCAACAATGCCCACACCGACGTGGCAACCGTCACACTCTGGCTATGGTCACCGTGGGCAGAACCGATGGATATGCGCTTTTATCATGACGGTTTGGGTCAGGATACCCATGACAAACAGCGTGAAGGGTTAGCAATCACGTATGAAGATTACGAACCGGGCTTCGGCTCGGCGGTCGGCGTGGCACGCACCAGCGAACTGTTTATCGATGTGCTGCCCGCGACGCCCGATGCGGAAAATCTGGTGACGCGAGCACGGCGTATGCAGCAACCGCCGCTGCTGGTAGCGAACTCACCGGATTTGTACCGCGCACAGGCATTTGGATCGATGTGGGCGCCCGCCTCCGCAGCCACACCAGCCCGAACCCGGTTAGAGAAGCAGTTGGGCGCGTATTTCGATGCCTACCAGCAGGAGGTCGAGCAGCGCAAATGGTACGGCTTCTGGGATTTCGGCGACGTCATGCATACCTATGACAGCGACCGTCACGTCTGGCGCTACGATGTGGGTGGCTATGCGTGGGATAACTCGGAGTTGAGTACCGATCTGTGGCTCTGGTATTACTTCCTGCACAGCGGGCGCGCCGACGTGTTTCGTATGGCGGAAGCCATGACGCGCCACACCGGTGAAGTTGACGTGCACCATTTGGGGCAATTTAGCCCACTGGGGTCACGGCACAATGTTCGCCATTGGGGCGACAGCGCCAAACAGTTGCGTATTTCTACCGTCGCTAACCGACGTTTTCTCTACTACCTCACCGCCGATGAGCGCATCGGTGAACTGATGGATGAGCAGGTTGAAGCACTGCGCACGCTAAACGCGGTGCTGCCCGGCCGCAAAATCGGCCAGACACATCCTGCCAGTCCAAATCATATCAGCCTGGGTTTCGGCACCGACTGGGGGGCCGTCTCCGCAGCCTGGCTCACGGCCTGGGAACGCTACGGCGATCCAGCAATGCGTGAACGGTTGCTCAACAGCATGCAAACGCTAGCCGCCCAGCCACACGGCTTTTTCACCGGCAGCGCCGCCATCGACCCCGACACTGGCAGATTCCTCCCCGCACCTGAGGATCAGGTAGAGATTTCGCATTTGAGCGCGGTATTTGGTCTGACAGAAATCTGTAGCGAGCTGGTTGAGGTACTGCCCGATCCGGCCTTTACGCGCGCGTGGCTCGACTACTGTCAGTTCTATAACGACCCCGTTACGTTAAGCGCACGGGTCGGCAAGACGGTGAAGAAACTTAATTTAGCGCAAGGCCATGCACGGCTGACCGCTTTTGCCGCGCGGCAACTGAATGATCCCACGTTGGCACAGCGTGCCTGGGCAGAATTTAACGCAGGCAGCGGCGGCATTGCTAACCCAACGCTCACGCAGCGACGCCTGACACCGCCTGACGTGCTCTACCCCATCAACGAACCGGTGATCAATTCCACCATTGATAAACATTCCGGTAGTACCGCGGCAACCAATCTGGCGACCAACGCCGTCGCTCAATGGGGATTAACCGCCATCGCCCTGCTGGCCTTGCTGGATGACATCCCCGCTTCTTCTTAATGCCGCCATCCGGCGGCACGTTACAGGACATCACCATGATTGACCCTAGCTGTACTGAAAACACGCTCCTCCTGTCGCCACAGACAAGCGACACACGTAACATTATCGATTCCCCCCACCGTGCGGCGCTTATCTGGTCCACCGATTCAGACGGTCAGCCGCTACGCTGGCAGGTGGAGCAAGAAGACCCTGACCGCACCACGATCCAGACCACGCCTGAGCGCCTGACGCTGGAGAGCGCGGCCGGGCTGACGATCTGGCTGGATGCGCCGCTCTCAGGCACCTATCGCATCGCCTTTACGCGGGAGCTTTTGGTCACGGATCGCCCTCACGACCGCGTGTCCGACCTCAATCAGTTCTGGGCCGCGCGCGATCTGCATAATCCGAACCTGTTTACCCGGCACGGCAAGCTCAACGAATACGACAGCCTGAATCTGTACTATGTCGGCATGGGCGGCAACTGGAACAGCACCACGCGCTTTCGTTACTACGACGGTCACGGCGAGCGCCTGCTACTGGGTGAATACACCGATGCCACGCATCTGCTGCGCCCTCATCATCGCTATCGTATCGTGATTGAAGTGGATCGGCGGGAAACGCGTTTTTGGGTTGATGACGTGCTCTATTTCCGCGCCAGCTACCCGAACACGCCCGCTCCGGGCTATTTCGGCTTTCGGACGGTATTTTCACGTCAGGAAATCAGCGAGTTCAGCATTACCCCGCTGTAAGCGACACAGGCACACCGTGCAGGTCGCCATCGACCTGCACGAAGGTGTCGATCAGCTTACGCGCCAGCAGGGACAGGCGGGCGTCCGCCAGATAAATGATGCCGTAATGGGTATAGAATTCGTCGGTGTTATCGTCCAGACCCGCAACCTTCAACATATGCAGGCCGTACCGTTCGGGCTCATTGAAATGATTGGTCGTGCCGATGGCATCTGAATGGCGTACCACATCTAGCAGACTGTAGCCATTTTCACACTCAATGCTGGTGCGAATATCCAGTTTACCGCTCAGTTGCACCAGCGCACGGTGCAGGTTGGGCGGGCGGATCGTTGCCGCCAGCGGGTAGGAGAAGAATTGCTCGACGGTAATCGCTTCCTGTGCCGCCAGCGGGTGCCCGCTGCGGCAGCAAAAACCCCAGCGATGCTGGCTCAACGGCTGTACCCGATAGCGGGTATCAAATTCAAAGTTACGCATATCCGCCACAATGAAATCCAGTTCTTCGGCCATGAGCCGATGGCCCAGCGCCTGCCAGTTATCAACGCGAAAGACCATCCGCACCTTGGGATACAGCCGGGAGAACGCTCCGATCACCTGCGGCATCAGCCAGGCGGCGGGAGCAGGGCCGCAGCCAAAATTCACTTCGCCCGCCTCTTTCTCATTGAACTGCTGGATATCGTTAAACAGATCGTGCGTCTGATTAATCAGGCGACGCGCGTGTTCCAGCACCACCAGCCCTTTCGGCGTCGGCTCCAGTTGGTTCATGCGATCGATTAAACGCGTGCCAATGGTCTGTTCCAGAGACTGGATGCTACGGCTGAAAGCGGATTGGGATAGCTTCATCGCCTGTGCCGCCGACGTAAAATTGCGATGCTCAATCAGGGCAATAAAGTGACGCAGTTGGCGAAGATCGATATTCATAGCGCGGCGAGTCATCAGGACGGAAGGAATTTTCAGGCTAACAGGTCTGGCCGTACAGAAAAAATAATAAAACCGATGTTTATATTCTTACCGGTTATATATGCAGCGCGGTCTCTTATACGCCAATCCAGAGGCATCGCGAGTTTTGCCGTTATCCGGCGTAAAAAATTATGCTGAGGAGATAGCGGGCTTAGGATGAGCCGCAGGGACGCGGCTCAAGCTTGCGCCACGTAGGGAACGTGTCGCAAGCGGTCCGTTAAGCCAGATACCGACGAAGGCACCGCGTAGCGGCATAATTCGCGCCAAAAGCCAAGGGGTCACGGGGCGAGCGGCGCTTAAGCCGCCCCGTGTCGGGCGCGTGCTACGAGGTAGCATGAAAATAACGACATTACCGCGCACGAAACCGTCTCAGCGTCCGCATAAAATGGACTAAGAGACGGAGGATCAGATTTCTTAGAACAGCTTTTTCGCTGTCTCCAGCCAGTCGCCTTTGAACGGACGCTTCATGTTCTCGATAGCATCAACGATATCGTGATGCACCATTTTCTCATTCTGGATACCGACACAGCGGCCGCCGTAGCCCTGCTGTAGCAGTTCAATAGAATACGCGCCCATGCGAGAAGCCAGAATGCGGTCATACGCAACCGGAGAACCACCGCGCTGAATGTGGCCAAGTACGGTGGCACGGGTTTCGCGACCCGTTTCTTTTTCAATGTATTTCGCCAGTTCATCGACGTCACACACCAGCTCGGTAATCGCCACAATCGCGTGCTTTTTGCCTTTCTCGATGCCCGCTTTGATTTCGCAAACCAGATCTTCCGGGCTAAACGGCACTTCAGGCAGGACAATGAATTCACAGCCGCCGGCAATCGCTGCCGCCAGTGTC
The DNA here is from genome assembly GCF_005497185.1 of Pectobacterium polonicum. Classification (GTDB taxonomy): domain Bacteria; phylum Pseudomonadota; class Gammaproteobacteria; order Enterobacterales; family Enterobacteriaceae; genus Pectobacterium; species Pectobacterium polonicum. The sequence goes on from NZ_RJTN01000007.1 coordinate 111,534, forward strand.
AGGTCACCGCAGTGGCGTCCCATGACTTCGACAATGGAAATACGTTGGTGAGAAGAAGAGGTGTCGCGCAGGCGGTCAATCGCTTCCAGCACGGTTTCCAGCGCGGTAAAGTAACCAATGGTGTAGTCCGTTCCCGCTACGTCGTTATCAATCGTGCCGGGCAAGCCGATACAGGGAAAACCCATTTCCGTCAGACGCTTGGCTCCCATGTAGGAACCGTCACCGCCGATAACGACCAGCGCATCCAGACCACGTCTTTTCATGTTTTCCACACACACCTGACGCACTGCTTCGTCACGGAACTGCGGGAAACGTGCTGAACCGAGGAACGTACCGCCACGGTTAATCACATCCGATACGCTGTAGCGATCCAACTGCTCCATGCGATCTTCGTACAAGCCCTGATAGCCATCATAAATGCCGTAGATTTCCAGCCCTTCCGACAGTGCAGCACGAACCACACCCCGGATTGCCGCATTCATACCTGGTGCATCGCCACCGCTCGTCAACACTCCGATTCTTCTAATCATGACAACCTCTGGACTTGTAGATGTAATTTTGCAGGATTCTTCTATCGTAAATTCACCGCCGCTGTTACGCAGGCAGCAACGCCTTGTTCTTTTATTAGCATATTATAACAAACACCCGAAGCTGAATTGATTCAGGTCAGGCTACATTGTGCATAAATTTTCATGGCCTATCACGTTTTTAACACTAAATGCTGAAAATACCGTCGCCTACATCGCCAACCTGCCACGCTGGTTTTCCGGCACGGCGGAAACCGGGTCCTGATGGATCATAATGTCGGCCCCCGGAAACTGTTTGCGTAACGCCTGCTCCAGATCGTCCGCAATCTGGTGTGCCTCAACCAGCGGCAGGGCGTCATCCATTTCCAGATGTAGCTGAATAAAGCGCGTTGGCCCGGAACGTCGGGTGCGCAATGCATGTGCGCCACGAATACCCGGCCAGTTCACAATCACCTCAGCAATAGCACGATGTTCGTCCTCCGGCAGCGCGCGATCCAGCAGCGACTGCACCGCGTCATATCCCATACGTAACGCGCTATATAAAATATAGCCGCCAATCCCCAACGCAAACAGGGAATCGGCACGCGTCACGCCCTTCCAACTGAGTGCCAATGCCAGCAGAATCGCACCGTTCATCAGCAAATCGGACTGATAATGCAGCATGTCCGCCCGCACCGCCTGACTATGCGTACGTTTAACCACCCAGCGCTGGAACGAGACCAGCAGCAGCGTAGCCAACAGTGCAATGAGCGTCACCCACATGCCGACTTCCGGCGCGTGCAACACCTGCGGCTCCAGAGAATGTTGCAGCCCCGTCAGGATCAGGAACAGCGCCGAACCGGAAATAAACATGCTCTGCGCCAGCGCAGCCAGCGATTCGGCCTTGCCGTGGCCGAACGCGTGCTCGGAATCCGCTGGCTGCAACGAATAGCGCACGACTAGCAGGTTCACCAGCGATGCGGCGATATCCACCAGCGAATCGACCAGCGACGCCAGCAGGCTCACCGAACCGGTATGCCACCAGGCGAACACTTTCATCACAAACAGCACCAGCGCCACGGCCGTCGCGCTCACCGCCGCCAGCGTCACCAAACGTGCATAGTGTGGATTCATCATGCCCTCACAGAAGGTCTGCTGCCCGAATTCAGCTCGTTAATGACGTTTTTAACACACGGGAATAGCGAACAAACGTGAAAATACAGCACATCGTCGCCAACACCGCCATCGCAGCCCCCATGTAGCCGATATCGGGCAGGCCAAGATGGATAATGACCTGATTACCGAGCAGCGCACCGCCGCCGATCCCAATATTATAAATCCCCGAATAGAGCGCCATCGCCACGTCGGTTGCGTCCGATGCCAACGTCAACACCTTGACCTGCATACCCAAACTCAGCGCCATAATGGCGATCCCCCAGACGATACACAGCGTCGACAGGCTCCAGCCGCTGAATGACAGCGGTAGCAATAGCAATAAACACACCGCCAGAAACGCGAACGAGACAATCAGGAAGCCTGCCGGATACTTGCTGCTGTAGCGGCTGAACAACATGCTGCCAATGATTCCGGCACCGCCAAAAATCAACAGCAGAATGGTCGTGAAGTTTTCACTCAACAACGCCACTTTCTGGATAAACGGCTCGATGTAACTGTAGGCGGTAAAGTGCGCCGTTACGATCATGACCGTCAGGCCGTATACACACAGCAGCGCAGGGCGCTTCAGCAGGAGAGGCAAGCTTTTTAGCGAACCGGAATTGCTGCTCGGCAACACGGGCAGGAGCTTCATCAGACCCAGCATAATCACTGCGGCGATCAGGCCAATAAGGACAAACGTTACGCGCCAGCCCAGATACTGCCCGACCACACGCCCTAGCGGTAACCCCAGCACCAGTGCCAGCGCCGTCCCGGTCGCCAGCAGGCTCAACGCCTGCGCTTTTTTATCCGCAGGCGCCAGACGTACCACCAACGATGCCGTAATCGACCAGAACACCGCATGGGACAGCGCTACGCCAATACGGGCCATGACCAACACCCAATAATTCCAGGCCAGGCCGGATAGCACGTTACTGATGGCGAACAGGATAAAGATTTTGATCAGCAGGCTGCGTCGTTCCATATCGCTGGACAACAGCATGCAGGGCAACGACATCAACCCAACCACCCAGGCGTAAATCGTAATGATCAGCCCAACCTGTGCGGCGCTCATGGAGAAGCTGGCGGCGATGTCTGACAGCAGTGCGACAGGAGCAAACTCGGCGGTGTTAAAAATGAATGCCGCCAGAGAAAGGCTGACGACGCGTAACCAGGCGGTCGAACGGGGAGAACGGGTCATGGTATTGATATCAAAAGTTAAAATAAAAGAATGCGCCCCCTGTCACGGCAGAGGCTAACGCGATGGAGCAATGGTACAGGGAAAGTATGACATCGCCATGTAATAGCGAGCGGCCAACGATGTTTCAGCGTGCTTTTATGAGGATGTCAGCCAAAAGCCTGAAGACAGGTAAGGGAACATTCATGAGCATCATTTTTGGTGCTCATATTCTACGCGTTACCACTCCCTTACGCTGTCTTTTTTCGTGCCTTTCTTGTCCTATTTTTATTCTGCTTCCGACGGGAAAAAAGCGTTACGCGGATGAAGCGTGGCGTAGCACAATCGGTAAGCTGTTTTGCAAACGCTGAAACCTGTCGCAAAGAAAGACGACCCGCAGCAGACTATCAACCTCAGGTTGGGGCTGCGCGATATAATGCGACAATGCACGTTCAACAAGCGTTAGGCCCAGCTCATTGGCGGTTTTCATGGCGTGTTGCAACTGCTCTCTTTGCGTTGTGGTTAACTGCCGACGCCCCGTGCAGGCCTGTGCGTCCAACACATCCAGGATCGGTTGGCAAATCCGCTGTGCCAGCGTCAGCGGTGGACGCTGTACCGTTTTTCTCTGCTTCTTCTCAGCCAGCATCGTTTGAATATAGCTAATAAAACCCTGCGCTTTCTTCTCGCTTTTGATGGTCTGAAAGTCCAGACTGAACGCCTTCACCGTGCCGCCCTCTCTTACCAACAGAGAATAGGGCTGTAAGTCAATATCATTCCCACGCCGACGGGGTTGCACCAGCACTGCCACAATCGCCCACTTTTGTTGTGTGGCCTGTTTGAGCCTGTCTATCCGTTGGTGCTGTGCCTTTTTCCAGTTGAGGCTCAGGTACAGGGCATTATCCGCGTCGTCAAAAACTGGCCAGACGATACGCTGCTCCACCTCATGCCAGACCACGGGTTCATAGCGATGCACATGCAGCAGCAGAGGCTGTGGGTAGTCCTGATTCTCTTGTTCAAAGTAGCGAAACAGCTGCGACCAATCGGCAATTCCCCCCGTCGACTTACACTGCTCATATGACGCGACAGGCCACGGCTGACCATCAAGATTTGCGTAACTCTCACCGCCAGCGGCCAATCTCCCGTCATCAGAAAAACGCGGATGGTGCAGCGTAAACGGGGCACGCATGATCTGCTCGCCCAGCTGTTTCCACATGGCCTGCCCCTGCCACACACTCTGCTGGCTGAACGTCACATCATGACGATCGGCCCGCGCTTGCGTGCAATGCAGTAATTGCTGGTTTTCACTCTCCCAAAACGAAAAGGTCGCACCGCGCACACCGCCTTCTGTCACCCACCACTGCGCCCCCAACGGCACAAGCGATAGCGCCTCAGGCTGTTGTTGATACTGCCGCCGCACCTGCCCACGCAGCAGCAGCAAGCGTTCAGGGCTAGCCTGCTCAAGCTGGTATAAATACGCCGACAGGCGGGCAATAAATAGCAGGACATCACGTTCTTCCAGGCTGTAATGCCTGTCCGCTAATAAGCTGACCTGCCCGCTCAGCGTGCGCAGGTAGCCCGCCAATCGCGGCAATCCTTCTGCACGGGCGGACATATTCAGCAAATGAAGCTGCCGCGCACTGCTTTTACTGATGTGCGACAGCCCCTGATTCAGGACGTCATGGATAAACGCCTTCAGCAGAGCAATCAGCGCTTGCTCATCCGCATTTAACGGCCTTTCATTCGATTCCTGAGCGAAACACTCCGCTGGCCACGGCCAGACGCGTTGATTTTCGGCAAAGAGGCGGGCAATGGCAGCAAGATGCAAGGCAGGCTGCTTATCCCGCAAGAAATCCGACAACATGCCGGTCAACCCCGTTCCGGCCAGATAGATCACGGGGCTTTCCAGCGTTGGCAGGTAAATTTTAAGCTGGTTTGGCAGCGGTTCCGTTCTCACCGACTCTTCCGCCCACATTTGTACAAATCGCGCCGCATGCCGCGTTTGCACTTTGCCGACCTGCTTCATTAAGACAGCAGGATCGAGCTGTAAGATCTCGGCAAGCACGTCTATCGGTGGTGCTACCGTTTCCTCAGAGAGGGCAGCTGTTTGATCCGCATCCCGTTCAGCATGGGTTTGTAGCCACAGCACCGCCGCCAAAATGTGCTTACAGCAGCCGGTAGCCGGGCAATCGCACCGTGCAGTGTGTATCCCCTGCGCATCAAGCACCACTTTCTGACCATCGCTGGCAAAATGCCCTTCTTGCCCGGCATCAGTCACCAACGTCACCTTATCACCCGCCAGATCTTTTTTGGCTCGGCGCAGTAAACCAACATTGGCAAAAACGCTCAGCGCGTCTTCATCATAATTCAGGTAGAGGCGTTGCCAGCTCATCGCATCACCTCCGCCAGCCACTGTGCAAAATGCTCCGGTGTTAACGCGGCAACCTGCATACCGCGATCGGCCAATTTTTGCCCGATGGCGGCGTCGTAGACTGGGTGTGCCGCGTCATCCAGTGCCGCCAGCCCTAACAGCGTGATTTGCTGGCTGTGCATACGCTGCACGCAGCTGAGCAGGTGACTCAGTGCGCCACCTTCTTCAAAATCACTGATTAACGCCACGATAGTACGTTTCGGGTTTTGTACGCGCTGTTCGCAATACTGCATGGCCTTCGCAATATTCGTCCCGCCCCCGAGTTGAACCGTCATCAGCACCTCGACCGGATCGTGGGCAAGGTGCGACAAATCCACCACCTGTGTATCAAACACAATCAAAGAAACCCGCACCGCAGGCAACGTCGCCAGAATGCTGGCGCAGACCGCCGCGTACATCACCGAACTGGACATCGACGCGCTTTGGTCAACGCACAGAATCACATCCCACGGCATATGTCGTTGCATACGTGAATTAAAATGCGGTGTTTCGATGACCAGGCGATTTTTATCACGATCAAAATGCTTGAGATTGGCCGCAATCGTGGCACGCCAGTCGAAATTTTGACTACTGGCGATCGGCGAACGTCGGAAGCGATTACGACGACCGGTAAGCGCGTTCGTAAAGGTCGGCCTCAGCGTGCGTAATATCTCATCCACCACCTTACGAATAACGTCGCGTACCGCTTCACGCGTCTGTTCATTCATCCGGCCACGCAAACTCAGTAACGCCTTAGCTAACGCTGGCGTGGGTTCCATCGCTTGCAGAGCCTGCGGGTCATTAAATAAATGTGTTATTTCATAGCGTTCAATCGCCTGCGATTGCATCCGTTCAAACGTGCTGCTGGGGAATAATTTACGCGCCTGATTCAGCCAGTTCACCGCCGTCAGCTGAGATTGATCCAGAGAGCCGTGGCGTCCGCCTTCCTGTTTGAGGCCACGGCGCTGATATTCACGGCGATAGAGATAATCCAGCGTGCGTTCCACCTTCAGATCCTGCGCATCAAACGCTGCCTGACCTAATGCCTCATCGGCATAGTGGCCCAGAATCAAGCGCCAGCGTTTGCCCTTTTTTTCTTTATCATCATCGGCACTCATCGGGCTGACCCCTTCTCGGTTTCGTACCATGACAGGAGTTCGTTTTCCGCCAGCTGTTGTTGCAGCTGTTGATTTAACTGCATCGTCTGTAGCATCTCCCGCTCCGTGAAATCCGCTTGCCAAAGGTGCATGTCCGGCTCGGAGAAACCGCATTGCTCGGCAATATAGCTCGCTAACGTCGCATTCTGCTTCGGGGTAAGTTGGCTGAAGGCAAAGCGCAGGTCGGGCAACACATGCAGGAAACGGTCGTCATCCCACTGCGAAATCAGCGTATTTAGTTTATCGGCCAAGCGCGGGGTCTTGATGATTAGCTCAGGAGCCGCACGCATTAACCCCACAAAATAGCGCACCGCTTGTTCAGGATCGCTCCCCTGACTAAAGACGCACGATAGGTTGTCATCAAGGGCGTGCTCATCAATGTCACCACCGAGATAACGCAGCGCATCAACCGCCCCTTTTAATAACGGCACGTCCTTTAACGCTGGGGCGATCTGCTGCAATTGGGGGTAAAAATCACGGCTGGCGGTACTGGAAGGGTCGATCGTAGGCATAAACTCAATCAACTCACGCAAGCCAAGCAGTGCCGTAAAATGCGTTTCCTGCTGGGATTCATCGCCTGCCGTGATGGTCGGTAAACAAAACAGCGCCTGTGGAACCAGTTTAAGCAAGAGTTGCGTTAATTCAGGCTGATGGCGTAAGCCAAGAAAATCACGCCCACGCCAGAGATGAATCAGACGATGCCCGCATTCAACGAGTGAATCTAAGCGGAAATCGTTGTGTATATCATCATGTAATAAACGAAATAGCCCGGCTAAACGCGACTGTAGCCCTAATAGCGCTGCCTGAATCAGCACATGCACCGCATTTTTACTCGACCGATTCTGCCCCTGTTCCTCTAACTGCTTTTCCAGATAGACTAATTTATCGATAGCAATCGCTTCGAGCTGGCTTCCTTTCTCCGAGAGCGCAATCAATCGCCCTTCGGTCGAGGGAGTCCACGCATAGTGCCACTCTTCAAATAGCAGATCGAGATGATGACCGCCCAAAAAATCAGGGCCGTTACTGCGCGTCGCGAAGCCGACTTCAAGGAAGCTCAGCAGATGGAGAAAACGGCTACGTGCGCGATGCTGCGGGTTGCGATAGATATCCAGGCGGCTTAGTTTGACGAGCGTGTCATCGAGTTTAAAACGATGATATTTCGCTAACCGATAGGTTTCAGCAACCAGCGGTGGCGTCGCACTGCCTGCCGGAATTTGTCCTAGCGTATGACCAGAAAATGTTTTTTGAATCTCAAGCCACAGTTCACTCTGCGCATCATCAATACTGCCTTTGATAAAACTACTCTGTAGCCCATCCAGCAGATCGTAACGACCAGGGCCGTCATGCCCGCGCAATGCCGCAAGCTGAACACACTGCTCTACCGCATTTTTTACCGTGATATAGCTGGGGGGATCGTCAAACGCTTTAGCCCGGAGCATGCTGGCAACCTCAGACAAAAAACGCATCCCCATGTTATTGCGGTATTCCTGAGTCGTGAGCGGCGGCAACGCCTTTTCCGCCCGCCGATCGCCCCGCTGCGTCATAAGCATTTGCCAGCTTCGCTGGTAGTAAGCTGGCGCAGGCATGCCGGAGGCATAGCCATTGAGCGCATCTAATCTGTCAAAGCTATAGCGAATCAGCCACGCACTATCTTTTTCTGCCTGTTTAAGCTGTTTTTGGTACTGCTTTTGCGCGGCATCCGTGAAGGCATTGAGTGATTTACCATCGTGAGACAGCCCTTCGAGCAGCGCCAGAGAATGAAAACCCCCGGTCACCACCAGAACTTTCCCCGTTGGATTTTCAGCTCGAACCTGCATGATAGCAGCAAGCATATGCGCCTCACGCTGCGCAGAACCCTCTGCCTCCAAAACCTGAGGCTCATAATCCAGTCGCGCCAACGCACACCAGACCAGCGTGTCGCGGAACAGCGCTTGCCAGTCGCTCAGCGCCTCAATCGAGCGCAATTCGAATAAATGCTCCCATAAATCATCGTGATCGCGGCAGTAGCATTTCTTGGCGAGTGCCGAAATAAACTGGCTGTGGGCGAGATAGCGTTCTGCTTGCAGGCTTTGGCTAACATCATCCTGCCGTTCCTCAATCGCGATTTGCTCAACCCACGGCAAATCAATAAAGCGCAATGCCGCACCGTGTTGATGCCCGGCGTGCAGAGCCACCCATTCCGGCGAGTAGTCACAAAAAGGGAAAAAAGCGCTACGCGTAGCCGTTTGCGGCGCGTCACCGTCTTGCGGCTCACGGGATTGAACGTCGGCCTGTCCCATCACCGCGATAGGGGGCTTCGCGTCAGGGTGAAGCAAATCAGGCAACAGGTGATTAAAACTGACCGGTGCCTCGATCAGGATGTGATCGGGATGGATATCTTCAATCAATGACAACAGGCCATAGGCACAAGCGGGGCTATGGTGGCGCACCGGCGCGAAATAGATCTGCTGCGACTGCAAAAAATCCCATGTTGCCAGCGCCTGTTTCATCCGTGCGGGCAGTACGATGTTCGAGAGACTCACTGGCGCGTTTCCTCATGAAAAAGAGTCCGTGAAGTAATCAGTAACAATGGACTACAGCCTAATGCCGATCGTTTAAGAACCGAGATACACGGAGAGACCACAGGGCGAGGTGTCCCTGTGTTTCTCCTAATATGGGGTTAAGAGTGACTAGCATTAGGCCACGGCCTTACTTCCAAAACTGTCGCGAGGCATCATAAAACGCTTTCCAGTCATCGCTGCTTTTTGCCCGTTCCCGCGCCACGTTATCCACGTAGTAACGCATACGTTTCGCATCGTCAGGGTTATCTTTTAATACCACACCGATAATCTGGCGTGCGATGGCGCCCGCATTCAGCGTGTTGTCGCCCAGATAATGCGCCTCAAGCGCGGAGGCATAGGCAATATTGACGGCTTCCGCACTCGACATCACCGCATCCGGCGTTTTGATGCTGCCACCGTCGCGCGTATTGCCGGAGCGCAGTTCCTGAAATGTGGTCACCAGCAGTTCAATGACGCTCGGTGGTACGGTGACCAGCGCAGCCAGCTCGCCCAGTTCACGCGTGAGCTGCGTTTGAATCAGCTCGATCTCGAATTCAGGGTCTTGAATCGGCCTCACGGTTTCAAAGTTAAAGCGCCGTTTTAATGCCGCTGACATTTCATGTACGCCGCGATCGCGCAAGTTCGCCGTGCCAATCAGGTTAAAACCGGGTTTGGCACTGATCCGTCCTTGTTCACCCATTTCAGGGATCATCAGCTGTTTTTCAGACATCAACGAAACCAGGACATCTTGTATTTCCGGCGGGCAGCGGGTGATTTCCTCAAAACGGACAATCCTGCCCTGCATCATCCCCTGATAGAGCGGTGAACCGATAAGCGCCCGCTCAGTGGGGCCTTCAGCAAGCAACAGCGCATAGTTCCATGAATACTTGATATGGTCTTCGGTCGTTCCCGCGGTGCCTTGAATCGTCAGGCCGGAATCACCCGAGATAGCCGCTGCAAACAGCTCAGACAGCATGGATTTTGCCGTGCCGGGTTCACCAACCAGCATCAATCCCTGTTTCCCCAGCAGCGTCACAATCGCACGATCGACCAGCGCATTATCACCAAAAAATTTTGCGGAAATCCCTAAGGCCTCGTCACCTAAAATAAACTGCCGCACCGCACGGGGTGAGCGCAGCCAGCCCTGCGGCTTAGGGTTATTTTCGTCCGCTTGAGTCAGGCGCACTAATTCATCCGCAAAGCGAATTTCAGCATGTTGACGCAGCACATTGCTGGCCGTCGAGGGGTGTTTTTCCATGTTCGTGTCTCTGTTCGCCACAAAATAATGAACGAAGCCGGCACAGTGTGTACCGGCTCCATAAGCGGATTACCAAGGCGTTTTGTTTTCCCAGTCGGCATCGTATCCCGAGCAGGCCTGTGCGACTTTCAGATAATCGGCGTAGCTTTCTGCCAATAAGATGGGCGGAACGTCCCGCAATGTCAGATTATTGCGATCCCAGTAATTTTGCTGATTTTTCTCAAAGCTCAAATCAAACAATACCGCCGGAATATTTTCTTCTGGCACGTAGCTGCCGCTAAATCCAATATTCACGTACAAATCCAGGCTACTGAAATGTTTGTAATAGTGGCTAAACGACCCGCCATCTTCCGCTGGCGCACGCTGGTATCCCATTTTGGTTAAGACGCCGCGCAGCGTGAACGTATCGGTCAACCACCCTTTTCTATCCTCAATTTCAACCTGTTTGAGATCGCGTTCTGGTACGGTATGTACCATCTGTGAGAATAAAAATGCCACTTTATAGTCGTTAAAATGCGCAAGCCAGGCTTCACGCGTCTCGTTATCGACAATGGCGGCATGCGCAAGCTGAATCATCGTGCCGTCCGATAATTCCACTTCATCATCTTCAAGATTAATTAAGCAGCCGTCATCCGTTGGCCTGAAGGTATTGAGCACGTGCTCCCCCTTTACTTCTTGCCACACTAAGCGCTCAATCAGCGGTCGCATCACCGGATGAATCATGATGTACGTCTGCCAGTCCTCACTCGACCATTGGCGCTGGGCGCACATCGATTCATACAAACGTGCAGTTTGCAGGTCGATCACCTGCTTCAACTCTTTTTTACTCGACGAGAACAGCTTTTTCGCTTCTTTTATCTGCTCTTCATTATCCGTTTTACGTGCGGCAGGCAGGGCTTTAATTTCTTTCCCTTCTGGGTTCAGGAGCACCAAGCGTTGCTTACTGTCCATGCGAGCGGTAAAGGTCCTCTCGCCGTATTCCAGCACTAATGTTCCCGTCTCATCCATCCCAGCGGTGGGGATCGTGCGGTCAGCCAACTCGTCGGCAGTCCAGCCGTTACGTTCGGCAATCTCTTTGACTAATTCACGCGCCTTATCCTGAATCGCCGCCGTACGGTAGCGACGTGACAGTGAGAGTAATAATTGAATAATGAGCGGATCGTCACTCATCGCCATCGCGCTGATCATCGCTTCAATCTGTGAACGGCGCTGGTAATGATCGCGCATATAATTTCGTAATACCGAGACGGCAACATGGCCTTCAATATGGCTAGTCAACGCCAACATGCCTTTCTCACTGATTGCCGAGCCTAAATAGCGCCGCAAGACTTCCTGCTTTATTTCTTCTGTCGTCTGCTCCAGCGTGTAATTCGCATACTTTTGGTAATACTCAGGGTAGAGTTCAAGATAACGTTGATAGTTTTTTAAACGTCCCGGTGCCTCTTTATGCGCTTCCAACATCGCTTCTTCCAGCGGTGGATTCTTCACATCCTGAGCAATAAACGTGTGTAAAATAAAATGACCGAGTTTCTGCTGGCTCTCTTTGGCTAATAAACCGACATAGCGCTGCAATAACGTATTACCCGCGGGCATTTTTAATTTTACCGCCAGGATTATCCACCATTTGATGATGTCAGTATCGACGGTCTTGCCGTTTTCCCATTTCAATGACGGTATCGCGTTATAATCAAACCAGCTCATGCTTGCAGGTGGGTTCGCCTTCAACCCTTTCAACGCCTCTTCATGCAATATTTTTTCGGATAAATAAGGCGAAATATCTTCACCAAACTGCTCTAATGCCGCCAGCAATGCTGCACGAACCGTTTCTCTTTTCTCTTTTTTTAACAACGCATAGAGCGGAGCGATACTGTCTTTATTTTTTATACGCGCCAGCCATTCGATCGTTGTAATACGGATTTCTTGTTTCGCGGAATGCAAACTTTCCTGTGCATTCACATGCACATTCGGCAACCTTTCCAGCAGCTTCTGCGCACTCACGCGGAAGGTTTTATTCTCGCCTAATGCCAGCTCCATAATACGTGGAATAAATTGTGCGGGGATAGCAGGGAATTTACTAAGTAACTCAAAAGCATGGCTTAATTCAAATTGACTATATTGGCTTTTGCTCTTATTTGGCAACAGCCCCAATGCTTCGGCAATATACTCTGGATATTGGGAGAAAAAAGGCCACAGCTGTTCCGGTTTAGGGAAGAGTTTCACCCCATCGTTATAGGATTCTAAGCAGAGTGAAGCGACGATTCGTGCGGGCTCACGGCACCCCAACTTTTGCAACACGCCTTCAATCTGTCGTAACTCCAATGCGGCGACAACATGCGCTGGCGCTTCATTTTCTATTCGAGCGGTGCTTAGATTGAAGTTCGCATGTATGTTGCCAAAAATAACTCTCATCGCATGATAAAAAGTAAATTCAGGAAGAGAACTAAGGCGATTCTTATACTTGATGATGTTGATATCTTCATTAGATAGTGGCTTCCCACTATTGCCCAGATTCAGTCTATCAACCAAACCATGACAATGCTCAACACTGACGGAGTTTATTTTTTTATAATATTCTTGCGCCCACTTATATTTGTTCACACTCTGTTTGTTCTCTGCGATTTCTTTTTCTGCGCTTATTTTTGCTTTTTCCAGCATTTCAGCCAGATTTTCTACCAGAATAATTTTTGCACTTTCAGGCAATGGCGTATCGGCAAGTAGCGTTAGCTCAGGTAAATCAGGGAGTTCAATATCTTGTGCCGTATCAACAACGGCAAAACGTGTAATGGCACTTTCGATACTTTTTATCACCGCCTTACTTTTTTCCAACTGCAACGCATGTTCTAAAATGTCTTTATTTTCGCCCTGACGAGCAAAGAGGTCGGCAGCTTGAGATCGCTGTTTTGGCGTTCCGTTAAACAGGATATCACTCAGGTGTGTTTTGACATCGCTAGCAGGGAGAATGTTCAGCAGCGGTTCCGCTTCATTACGTATCGTTTTTCGCTGATCGATAGCTGATTTAACAATCACATCCGAGAATAAAATACGTAATCCTTCACGATCGGATAAATATTTCAGGAATTGAATGAGACCCGGTGCAGAAAGTTTTTCCACCAGTGTGGTACGGACAAATTGCGCATGTTCTTCGATATAGGTATGCAAATCAGGAAGTTCAAAGAAAATATTCAGTTGCGCACTATAATAGTCAGATATTTCCGCCCTATCAAAGATCGCAAATAAAATAGACTCGCCCTGATCATGACTCTGCTCACTAACAAGCAGATCGGCAAGAAGCTGAATACGCCACCCCGTTCGGTGCGTTAATTTTAACGTCTCATTGGAGGTGCTTTTTAACGTCGTAGATAGCGCATCACACAGCAAGTAAATCATCCAGCTTGGCACTTCGCCCGTTATAATTTTTATATTTTTATTTTGGCATGCCGCAGATAAAACTTTAGCGAAGCGTATAACTTGTTCATTGGTGAGTGCTTTACCTACCTCAGAATAGAGCTTATAGCGTGAATTTCTCGCTTGTCTTATTATTTTATTATATTCACTAGAGTTAAAACTATTATTTTGAACATACCACCAATCAACCGTACCGGGTTTATCCAAAAGTACCGTTACTTTATCGGAATCCAGCTGGTTTAAGGCATAAATCACCTCAGGTTCAGCGCCAGTCATAACATAATGGAACAATTTTTTTGGCAGCGTGTTATCAAGCTCTCCAAGCGGTAATAGAGACTCTTGCAACAATTTTTCCGTTGGTGAAACATCCTTATTACCAAAAAATGGCAAAAGATCAAAAAATTTCTTTATCATGCCGACACCTAATTATGTATAGATAAACAGCAATTTTTTAACATGAATTGTGATTATTCTCAATTTTAAAATTCATATTTTTTCACCAACATTTATTTTGTTTATCATTACTTTTATAGCGAATAAAACCAATTAATCTAATTCTTATCCAAAATTTCAGGTGAAAATAGAATAGATTTAAAATAGCGCAATAGACCCCCTCAATAATTCGGGTAGCTTGTGCGAGGGTTGCTCTGACTCTCCCATTCACTGACCCCAGTACGCTTCTGGGGATGCGCTCAGTTACCGCGTTACGCGGCTCTAAACGGTCAACACATCGCGTGGTTCAGCACGCTAACGTTTTGCGAATTATTTAGGGTATAAGTTCACCTAATATCCACGCCGCTGTAATTAAATTTCACAAATTGCCAAGTCCGCATCAATGCAAGTACAAAGAATAGGGAGAAGAAAGAATCGTCAATTGACGAACCCGCCTTATCGTGGCTAGATGGAGGCAGTGCGTCAAAATATGTCAAGTGAAATAAACTTACAAAAATGGTAGGGATGGGTCAGGGTAACTATGAACGAACAATATTCCGCAATGCGCAGTAACGTCAGTATGCTCGGCAAACTACTCGGCGATACTATCAAGGAAGCACTGGGTGAAAACATCCTTGATAAAGTCGAAACAATCCGCAAGTTGTCAAAGTCATCTCGCGCAGGTAATGAAAAACATCGTCAGGAACTGCTGACCACACTGCAAAACCTGTCTAACGATGAACTGCTGCCCGTTGCCCGCGCATTCAGCCAGTTCCTTAACCTGACCAATACCGCTGAGCAATATCATACGATTTCACCGCACGGCGAAGCAGCGAGTAATCCGGCACAGCTTTCCAACGCCTTTGAGCGTTTAAAAGAAAATAAAGATCTGACCGAACGCGATATCCGTGACGCGGTAGAATCGCTGTCGATCGAGCTGGTGCTGACCGCACACCCAACCGAAATTACCCGCCGTACGCTGATCCACAAACTGGTGGAAGTGAATACCTGCCTCAAGCAGCTCGACCATAACGATTTGGCTGACTATGAGCGCAATCAGATCATGCGCCGTCTTCGTCAGTTGATCGCACAGTCCTGGCATACCGATGAAATCCGCAAAATTCGCCCTACTCCGGTAGATGAAGCCAAGTGGGGCTTCGCCGTAGTGGAAAACAGCCTGTGGGAAGGCGTACCCGCCTTTCTACGTGAACTGGATGAGCAGTTGGAACAGGCTTTCGGCTACCGTCTGCCGGTTGATGCGGTTCCGGTGCGCTTTACCTCGTGGATGGGCGGCGACCGCGACGGTAACCCGAACGTCACAGCAGAAGTCACTCGCCATGTGCTGTTACTCAGCCGCTGGAAAGCCGCCGATCTGTTCCTGCGTGATATCCAGGTGCTGGTTTCCGAGCTGTCGATGTCCGAATGTACGCCGGAACTGCTGGAACTGGCCGGTGGCAGCGAGGTACAGGAACCGTACCGCGCCATCATGAAATCACTGCGTTCGCAGTTGAGCAGTACGCTGAGCTATCTGGAAGCGCGCCTGACGGGTGAAGAACGCCTGCCGCCTAAAGATCTGCTGATTACCAACGAACAGCTGTGGGAACCGCTCCACGCCTGCTACCAATCGCTGAAAACCTGCGGCATGGGCATCATCGCCGACGGTCGCCTGCTGGATACGCTGCGTCGCGTACGTTGCTTTGGTGTGCCTTTGGTACGCATCGATGTCCGTCAGGAAAGTACCCGCCACACCGAAGCGCTGGCCGAGATTACTCGTTATCTGGGTCTGGGCGACTACGAAAGCTGGTCTGAATCCGATAAGCAGGCCTTCCTAATCCGCGAACTCAGCTCCAAGCGCCCGCTGCTGCCGCGCTACTGGGAACCGAGTGCAGATACCAAAGAGGTGCTGGATACCTGTCGGGTGATCGCGAAAGCGCCACAGGGTTCTATTGCCGCTTACGTGATTTCAATGGCACGCACGCCTTCCGACGTGCTGGCCGTTCAACTGCTGCTCAAAGAAGCCGGTTGCCCGTTTGCTCTGCCCGTCGCACCACTGTTTGAAACGTTGGATGACCTGAACAACGCCGACGATGTCATGACGCAGTTGCTGAGCATTGACTGGTATCGCGGCTTTATTCAGGGCAAGCAGATGGTGATGATCGGTTATTCCGACTCGGCGAAAGACGCCGGCGTGATGGCCGCCTCCTGGGCGCAGTACCGCGCGCAAGACGCGCTGATCAAAACCTGCGAGAAAGCGGGCATCGCGCTAACGCTGTTCCACGGACGCGGGGGGTCTATCGGTCGCGGTGGCGCACCGGCTCATGCCGCACTATTGTCACAACCACCGGGCAGTCTGAAAGGTGGCCTGCGCGTGACAGAACAGGGCGAGATGATCCGCTTTAAATACGGCCTGCCGGAAGTCACGATCAGCAGCCTGGCGCTGTATACCGGAGCGATTCTGGAAGCCAACCTGCTGCCACCGCCGGAGCCAAAACAGGAATGGCATCAGGTAATGGACGAACTGTCCCGCGTGTCCTGCGATATGTATCGGGGATACGTGCGTGAAAACCCAGATTTCGTTCCGTACTTCCGCGCCGCTACGCCGGAGCTGGAGTTGGGTAAACTGCCGTTGGGTTCACGTCCGGCCAAGCGTCGTCCGAACGGCGGCGTGGAAAGCCTGCGCGCGATCCCGTGGATTTTCGCCTGGACGCAGAACCGCTTGATGCTACCAGCATGGCTCGGTGCAGGTGCTGCATTGCAGAAAGTGGTGGATGACGGCAAACAGGGGCAGTTGGAAGAAATGTGTCGCAACTGGCCATTCTTCTCGACGCGTATCGGTATGCTGGAGATGGTGTTCGCCAAAGCCGACCTGTGGCTGGCGGAGTATTACGATCAGCGTCTGGTAGAAGAGAAGCTGTGGCCGTTAGGGAAGCAACTGCGCGATCAGTTAGCCGCCGACATCAGCATTGTGCTGGCGATCTCCAACGACGATCATCTGATGGCAGATTTACCGTGGATCGCCGAGTCAATCGCACTGCGTAACGTCTACACCGACCCTCTGAACGTGTTGCAGGCAGAGCTGCTGCATCGCTCACGTCAACAGGAACAGCCGGATGCCGATCTGGAGCTGGCGTTGATGGTCACCATCGCGGGTGTCGCAGCGGGCATGCGTAATACGGGTTAGTTGCGACAAAACGTTCGATCGCCACATGCGCTAACTCAGATGGCCTCTCAATAGAGAGGCCATCTGCACATT
Source organism: Pectobacterium polonicum (assembly GCF_005497185.1). Lineage (GTDB taxonomy): Bacteria > Pseudomonadota > Gammaproteobacteria > Enterobacterales > Enterobacteriaceae > Pectobacterium > Pectobacterium polonicum. The sequence continues at coordinate 128,821 of NZ_RJTN01000007.1, forward strand.
GGTTAAGGAATCGCCGTCGTGGCACTACCCAGCGGTAAATGCCAGTCCAACGTGTTCCACGGGCTTTCTGGATTACCCGTTAAACGACGCAGAATATCCATCTGATCGTTAACGAAATCTTCCGTCGCCAGTGAGCGCCAATATTGCCGCCCGACCACGTAACTAATGGCAAAGTGATACCAGCTGTCATATTTCTGTTGTGCATCCCGCGCCATAGACATGATCATATCCCAGCCTTCCGCTTCGCCCACCATGCCCACCGCCATCCCCCAGCGGCACAGATTGACGCTACGCCCTTCGTCCCAGGCATCAATCCCGGTACGGGCTAACGCAAACCGATTGAGCCTCACTATCAGCAATTCACTGTGATGTTCTTCGTCATGTTGATGGCACTGAATATACGCATCCATCTCCGCTTCAGACATCGCAGACAGCCTATGCTGTAGACGGCGGTAACCGGGCCCGTGTCCATGGCCGTTTATCAGACGATGGATCTGACGCAGCAGCGCTTCGCGAGTTTCAATGCCCCAATCCCGTTTCAGAATATGCCGGATCGCCTTCAGCGCTTCCTGTTTATCACCACCGCCATCCAGCACATCGTGCCGATCGCGATTCATTTCCGTCAGAATGGCTGACAGCCCCAGCCCCCATAGCTGAGTGTGGGATAAAGGCTGTGTATTTTCCTGATTTTCTACGGTCATGCGTTATCTACTCCCTGCTGCCCCGGCGCCATCTGCTCCAGCTTCATCAACCATTCGCCGATATCATCCATATCGCCGCCGTATTCCTGATATAACCTCACAGCACGCTGAGCTTTGTCATACAGGCCTAATTCGCAGGCAGATTTCAACAATTCCAGCGCAGCGTCCTCATGTTTGATGTTCCAGTCAATCGCTTCTTCAAAACAGTCTATCGCTTCTCGGTGACGTGATAACCGACTCAAACATTCCCCCCGGCGATACCATATCCGGGCATGAGATGGTTTACAGCGCACAACAAAATCCAGATCGGATAACGCTTCCTGATAGCGTTCAAAGATATAAAGCAAAAGTATCGAGCGAGCGGAGAAATATATCCAGTGTGATGCATCCAGCGCGATAGCCTTATTTATGCACTCCAATGCCTTATCCCATTCATCAGTAAAACGGAAAGCCTCCGAGAGCATAAACCAGACAGTGGAATTGTCCTGATGATAGCGCAAGGCGTTTTCCAATAACGGGATGATGTCCTGGTACATCTTCATTTTGTGCAGGGTTTGCGCTAAGCGAATTCTCGCATCGTAGCCATTTTCTCCTTGCCGCTGCGCCTCTTCCATCGCCCATGTATAGGCCTGCTGTGCGTCCTCATACTGCTCCAACCGATAATAGGCATCGCCAAGCGTCATATAGAGCGTCGAGGAAAGATGACGCTGGCTGAAATCACCATGCTTGACGAAAAGTGAGCGGTAGATGACCTCAAAAATACTGCCTCGGATTACGCGCCAGAGTGACGTCGCGTTGTGTTCCGCTCGCGCCATCAGGTGGCGGATAAAATCGATGCTCAACGTATACGCCCCATTTTGCAGGTAGCATTCTGCGACTTCTTCACAGTATTCCATGCTGTAACGCGTTGGTTTAATCGTCGCAAAGTCACCAGCAATGGTCTGCGCATTGATTTTAAGCACCTGAATCTGCGCTTCTATGTCATACGGCACTAGCGTACAAACATAGCGATACAGTTCCCGAGCTTCAAAGAGCAGCCCTTGAGCCAGAAAACAGCCAGCCAATCCCTTCAATGCCACGGCGTGGTCGCTTTGCCTCTCCAGCACCTGATTAAATGCATCGGCAGCACGCAGATACTGTCGGTCATTCAACTCGATCTGTGCTAACCGTAGGTAACCCTCTATTTGCTCCGGCACCATTGCAATTAACTGACGGCAGCATTCACGAGCAGGGGAAAAATCACCAAGGCTATGGTAGTGGGCGATAGCCCAACAGAGCAGCTCAGGATCGCAGATCTCTTGCGATAACATCTGCGCCAGTTGCCGATCAAATGCGGCATTATCATGTTGATAAACAATGCGAACCAGCTGTTCCCGGTCGTGAAAATAGCGGTCTACGTCTTCGCCAGTTATACCGGAAGGAAACCGCAACCCCCGCACCGGGATATGCCAGACATCCTCATCATTCAGCCATTCCAGTACATCTTCCACCTGCTGTGACGAATAGTGCCGCTTTAGCAACGGCACGTTGTGTTCCCAGTCGAACGTCTCCAATAAGCATTGCTTCACCGAGTCGGGCAAAAAAGCACAGTGGCCTAAAAAGCCAAACAGCCACAATGAAACAGGCTGTTTGATTTCAAGACGTTCGAGTACCGATGTCGATAGCACGTCACGCCAGACCTCATCGTCGATACGGCACTGAAAATCTGCATAGGTTGCTGCCACGCGCTGCTTTATCGCTTCAATTTGCTGCATCGTATCCTGCATGACAGCAATGTCATCATTCGCCATATTCGCCGCAGGGGTGCCAACGCTCTCAGCCTCTTCCGCCGTCTCTGACGCAGGACTTTCCTGCCGCTCGGCATCCCCTTTAGCCACCAGATAGCGTGCCTGTAAGAGCGCGTCTTCATACGCTGCACGGAGCGCTTTAAACGCTTCGGCGTCATCTTCTGGATTATGCTGTCGCAACAAACGCGCATACGCACGTCGAATGGCCATTTGGTCGACCGTTTCCTCAATCCCTAAAAATACCCAGCACGACGTTTTCATAACGAATGAGGCTCCATCTCATCAAATACGCTCTGTATCTCTTTTGTTACCCGGCGAATGAGCAAGGTGTCCTGCGTTTCCAATGCATCTTCAAAGGCTTGCAATTCATGTGCGATGCGTTCTCGTGCTTCGCCCATTAATTGCTCATATAAACGCTCACCGCGCGCCAGTAATAGTCGACTTTCCATACGCTCACGCGGATGTATTTTTATCTCTGCCAACTGCTGTAAGCGCACCTGAATCTCAGCGTCCGACAAATCGCAGCTATCATTGCGGATAATCGTTGATTTACTGTTGCCCTCATGAAGGTCTGTCGCCTGCACTTCCAAAATACCGTTGATATCGTAGGTATAACGCACACGCACAATGGGTTCGTCGTCTGGTGTTGGCGGAAACTCAATTTCCAGCTCACCCAATTTGACGTTATTGCGCGTCAGGCGGCTTTCCCCCTGATAGATTTGCAACAGCATGTTGGTTTGCCCTTCATGACAGGTGCTGAACACCTTTTCCCGGCTCACGGGGACGACCGTATTGCGATCAATAATCGGCGTATAATAACCGCTTTCCAGATGACCATTCGGCAAGCGACGTGCCGTTTCTAACCCTAAGGTGAACGGGCAGACGTCAGTCAGCACAACCTCCGATAGCCCTTGGCTACGCGCCTTGAGCCCAGCCTGCACCGCAGCACCCAACGCCACGATTTCATCAGGATTTAGCGTCGCGATCGGGTACTGACCAAATAGCCTGGCAGCCAGGCTTCTCACCACGGGCATACGGCTGGCACCCCCGACCAGAATGACGCAATTCAAATCACGCGGGGTAATAGCCGCATCATTCAATGCCCGCTCGATAGGCTGCCGTAACGCATCAATTAAAGGGGCGCAAAGTGATTCAAAATCATCGCGGGTAAGGTGCCACGGATACGCGACACCCCCGAACTCTGGCGCGATCGTCGCCTCGTGTTGCAGCGTTAACGCCCGTTTCATCCCTTCGATATGCTGGCGCAGGCGACTCATTTCTGACAAGTCGAGCGACGTCAGCGCATGCGCATTCAGAAACGCTTTTACCAGCGTATCGACAAAATCTTCGCCCCCCAGCGTGTTGTGCCCTGCTGTGGCGTTCACTTCCATAATGCCGTCAAATAGCGTCAGGACCGACACATCGAAGGTGCCGCCGCCTAGGTCGAAGACTAAAAAACGGCTTTCTGGATCATTAACATGCAATCCGTAACTTAGCGCAGCCGCTGTCGGTTCATTCACCAGGCGCTCCACGTTAAGACCGGCTAGCTGCCCTGCAAGCTGCGTTGCTTTACGCTGTTTATCATTAAAGTAAGCAGGCACGCTGATGACCGCTTCTGTCACGGGCGCACCAAGAAATGCCTCAGCATCGGCTTTCAGCACGCGTAGCAGAAAAGAAGATAATTCTTCCGGCTGGTAGGTCTGTACATCGCCGAGCGAGTAGGCCTTTTTCGTTCCCATGTAGCGTTTGAACAACGCTGCGGTTTTAAGTGGGTGAGTAATCAAGCGTTCTTTGGCAACACGCCCTACCAATAGATCGCCGTTATCATCAAGGCCGATAACTGAAGGGGTGAGGTAATCACCGTGTGCATTGGGAATCAGTACGGCTTTCTCGCCATCCCAGAATGAAACCAAACTGTTTGTCGTGCCTAAATCTATCCCTATGATATGAGACATGTTCCTCCCTGATTTAACAAACGCAAAACGCCTGATGAAATGCATCGGGCGTTGGTAGGCTGAATAGAATTAACCGATAAGAGAACTAATTATGACCACAATAACGGATTCGAAAAACGCATTATTGTAAAATAAAGCAGGTCATTATCCTGCAATCAGGTATTTATCTTGTAAATAATTCCGAGCGTGATTATCCAGACCGTATTCCACTTCAAGCCAGCTATCGATCGAACCATGCCGTTCATAGATCGCCTGCAACGCCGTCACAATGAACTCTTCCTGCACAGAGAGCACATAAGAGAACTGTCCCAATGCTTTCTCATTCAGCGTTTCCGACAAATGTGCCAGTAACTGCTGGCGGAATGGCGTCAGCGTCGTGTCCGTGAGCAGGTAATCTTCCATCACGGTCTGTTCATCGGCACCCAGAGCAAACATCACCAGCGCCGAACCGATACCTGTGCGATCTTTTCCCACAGCGCAGTGCTGTACCAGCCCGCCCTCATCTGGCCGTAATAGCAGCGACACCAGTTGCTTGTAGGCAGAATTATTGAAGGGCAAACGGCGGTAGAGTTCTAACATAAACGCGCGGGAATCAAACGCCGCCAGCACATCGGACCCTAGCGAATCCAGGTTGGCTGTCACTTCGTGGCGTAACGGATTGGCCGGATAAGCGTGATAACTGGCACCAGTCCACAGTACATCGGGCTTCTGCGCAATTTCATCGGCATCCCGATAATCCACCACGTGAGAAATAGGCACGCCAGCAAGGTGTTCACAATCCGCCTGGCTCAGCAAATCCAGCGAACCGGAGCGAAAAAGTTTACCGTGTCGGATAAGCCGCCCATCAGCAGCCCGGTTACCACCTAAATCACGGAAGTTGATTCCGCCGTCCAGCGGCAATAAAGAAGGGTGAAGCAACGTTGGTTCGGTCATACATCTCCTTGCGAGGTTGAAAGGCGAGCAAGGCAACCGTATTACACACGCAGAGCGTGTCGCAGGTTAACCCAATAAACCAGAACAAGTTGTTAGGATAAAGGCTGGCCTCTGCGATGACCAGCCCAAAATACCACCAATTTTTTGTACTTATTCAGCGGCTAACAGACGGCGTGTCGCGTCCAGCAACACCTTGATGACGGTGGTTTCAGCCAGCTTCATGGTCGCCGCATCCGGGATTTCCTGCTGGGTACGGTTCACGATCACACCCGCGATCATCCCCGCTTTTAGCCCCTGGCTGGCGCACATGGTCAGCAGCGTGGCAGATTCCATTTCATAGTTCAGCACCCCCATGCTCTGCCACTCTTCCATCGAACCGCGGAAGCGACGTACCACGCGTCCAGAGAAGGTGTCATAGCGTTCCTGACCAGGATAGAACGTATCGGAAGACGCCGTGATGCCCACGTGCAACGCGGCACCCGACGCTTTCGCCGCTTCCACCAGCGCGGTAGTACAGCCGAAATCCGCCACGGCAGGGAACTCCATTGGCGCGAAGTGCAGGCTCGCACCGTCAAGACGGACGGCTGCGGTAGTCACTAACACATCGCCGACATTGATGCCGGACTGAATCGCCCCCGTCGTACCCACACGCAGAAACGTTCGGATGCCGAGCTGCGCCAGTTCTTCTACCGCGATTGACGTTGACGGGCCACCGATACCGGTCGAGCAGACAATGATTGCCTTGCCGTCCAGCTCTGCACGCCAGGAGGTAAATTCACGGTGTGATGCCAGATGTACCGGGTTATCCATCAGGCGGGCAATTTTTTCGACACGCTCAGGATCGCCGGGCACGATAGCCAGCGTCGCGCCCTGTAAATCGTTCTTAACCAGACCAAGGTGGAACACATCAGATGTAGACATAACTGCCTCCCGGGCAATCAATTGGGTATTCAGAGAAATCGTGCCGAATGCCTCATCTATGCTGCTTGTCGCAGTCTGTCAGCATCCGTCTTATAAAAAGACTCTAGCGCATCATGACGTTTTTTTAAGTGACGGGAGTCACCTATAAAAAAGAAACAAACATCAACATACATAAAAAATGTGATTTAAATCACTGTTTATTGGGTAAGGAATTCATTTTTGCCGATTAATTGTCTTCTAGTGTAGATTCTTTAATCATTGATAGTATTTATCATGACATCCCTCTTTCACATGAAACTCGGCAGACCGATAACAGGAGAGCGCGTAATGAAGACTGATGAACAGACGACCTTCAAACATCTTCCTCAAGGGTTATCCCCGGCGGTAAAACCGCAGGGCTTCTCAATCATTACAACGGATTCTGTCGGTATCGTTGCCAGTGAAACCACCATTCCTTCCCAAGGCGAACAGCTACCTGCCTATATCGCCAGACCAGCGAACCATAATGGGCCGCTCCCTATCGTCCTGGTGGTTCAGGAGATTTTCGGCGTTCATCAACACATTCAGGATGTTTGCCGCAGGCTAGCTAAGCAGGGCTATATGGCCATCGCCCCAGAGCTGTATTTCCGTCAGGGCGACCCCAGCCACTATAACGACATTCAACAAATCCTGACCGAGCTGGTACATAAGGTTCCTGATTCACAGGTGCTGTCCGATCTCGATCACGCAGCCAACTGGGCGATTAAACAGGGCGGCGATGCCAGCAAGCTGGCAATAACGGGATTTTGTTGGGGCGGGCGTATCACCTGGCTCTACGCCGCGCACAATCCACAACTCAAAGCGGCCGTGGCGTGGTACGGCAAATTTACCGGTGAAAAAACGCTGAACAGCCCCAAACATCCGGTCGATATTGCAACGGAATTGGAAGCGCCCGTGTTGGGGCTATACGGAGCGAAAGACGAGAGTATTCCGCTGGAAAAAGTGGATATCATGCGACAGGCGCTACGCGCGGCGAACGCGGCGGCAGAAATCATCGTCTACCCCGATGCTGGCCATGCTTTCCATGCCGATTACCGCCCCAGCTATCATGAAGAATCCGCACGTGACGGCTGGCAACGGATGCTGGCATGGTTCCAGAAAAACGGTGTAGCGTAGCGCTATCACACGCATCCGTTCTTATCTACGCTCTAAAACGCCACCGAACAACGGTGGCGTTTGTGTTTCAGCGTGTTACACCGACAGCCTTAGAACGTCGTCCAGTCGCCATTGTTGCCTTGATCTTTCGCTGGCGTCACGGGTGCTAAAGACAGCGTTGGGGTACGTGTTGGGGACGATGCATAAGAAGCGGCTTTGCCGTTGCCATATGACAGCAATTTAAACGCGCTCACCGCTTCCGCCAGCACGGAAGCCTGTGCTTGCAGAGAAAGTGCCGCAGAGGCAGATTCTTCAACCAGAGCCGCATTCTGCTGGGTCGTGGTATCAATTTGCCCAACCGCCAGATTCATCTGGTTAATCCCGTCGCTCTGCTCACGACTGGCCTGCGAGATTTCACTGATGATCTCATTCACATCCCGCACATAGCCCGTTAATCCGCCCATGGTTTCTTCAGCCGTATCCACCAGCGACATGCCTTCCTGGATTTTGCTCACGGAATCGTCAATCAAATCCTTGATCTCACGCGCGGCTGTCGCACTGCGCTGTGCCAGAGAGCGCACTTCACCTGCCACCACCGCAAAACCACGCCCTTGTTCGCCCGCACGCGCCGCTTCAACCGCCGCGTTCAGTGCCAAAATATTAGTCTGGAAGGCAATCCCATCGATCACACCAATGATTTCCGCCATACGCTGGGATGAATCACGAATGCCGCGCATTTTCTGCGTAACAGAAACCATGACGTCACCGCTTTGCTTGGCAGCGCCAGAAGCTTTATTCGCAATGTCTGTTGCCTGCTGCGTGTTTTCCGCCGTATTTTTAATAGTAGAGGTCAACTGTTCCATTGAAGCTGCCGTTTCTTCCAGCGAGCTGGCCTGTTCTTCAGTGCGCGAGGACAGATCCTGATTACCTGCGGCAATCTGCGAAGCCGCCGTCGAGATCGTTTCCGCCCCGTCACGCACTTGTCCGACAATCGTGCTCAAGCTGGTGTTCATATGATCCAACGATTGCAGCAGTTGTCCCGTTTCATCTTTGCTGGTAACAGTAATGCGTGAGGTCAGGTCGCCCTGCGCTACTCTATCTGCCACTTGCAAAGCCTGCTGTATCGGCCGGGTTACGCTGCGCGTAATCGACCAGGCAATCAACGCGCCAAATACGACACCTAGTGCTAAAATGAGCAACAAAATCATGCGAGTGTTGCTGTATACCTCAGCCATAGCTTCAACGGAGGTGTCCATCGCATCATCTTGGTAGTTCACTAATTGTTTCACTGCATCACGGTATTGGCGTTGAACCACGTTCAGGTTGTTGTTGAACTCCTCGATCGCTGCTTCCCGGTTGCCCGCAACCACTTCGCTAATGATTTTATCGCCAGATTTCAGAAACTCGGTACGAATCGCACGAATCGCACGGAGTTGGCTAACCGAACGATCTTCAACCGTTTGGCTTTCTAGTTTATCCAGCAGGCGACCAATTTCCTGACGGAACTCATTCACGCGAGTCACGTTTGTCTGGATCTGTTCCTCACCCGAAACCAGCATCAGCCGCTGATACGCCACCAGAATACTCGTGACATTGTCGATGAGATTATTGGCATCAATCGTTTGTGGATAGACGTCTTTGACAATGCCTCTGGCACCGTCCTGAAAACCGGACAACTTAGACAGGGAAAAAATACTTACGGCAAACAACATCAGAATCAGGATGGCAAATCCAGCCCCCAATCGATAACCAATACGCCAGTTTGCTAAATTCATGTCTCACTCCTTTTAGGTAATGCATAGCAAGGTCAGTTGCGCGCATGTCGCAACTTGATGGACCACAGGGCGGAGAATGGCTGGCTATCCAAAGGAAAAAGCGGTTTCCTTCTGACATACCAGAGATACCTTGAGGCAGGCATTTTTACGCACGCTCTCAGCATGAGAAGTGCGATCAAAAATCAAATAATTTTCCTCAGGTGTTGAGGTGCAAAAGTGGCAATAAATCTAACAGTGGTACAAATACGATTGATAAGACCGAGGAGACGTTATCGAGGTGAGATGATGACCTTCCCTCTCCGTATTCGTGCATCCATAGCCGTTCCTGTGTGATCCATTTTATCGGCAACTTGTTTCTGAACTTTACAAATTGATCGTTTAAATCATTCAAAAACAGACAATAAATAGATTGCAACTATCAAAAATTAAGTTTCGATCGGAAAAATCACAGATTAATTCAACGGCGATTAACAAAAATAACACCACAACTACATTAAATGATAGTCAGACATATTTGATATTAAAAATAAAGAGAGGGAATTTTTCTTAAAAAAGGACAACCAACTGAATAAGCAAAGGAAAACTCGCCTTTCCTCTATATGCCGTATGATAAGGAATCAGGGAGGCCATTACCCCCCTGATGAAATAGACGTTGCACAGCAACGCAGGCAAATTATGGCAGTAAATTTACTCTTTATTTGCCAGAGCCAGCATCGGTGTACTCATCGGCCTCGGTGCATAAGACCCGGCATCACTATGGCTATATGACTGTACTTTAAACGCGCTCACGGCTTCCGCCAGAACGGAGGCCTGCGCTTGCAGGGACAAAGCAGCAGAAGCGGATTCTTCAACCAGGGCCGCATTCTGCTGGGTTGTGGTATCAATCTGCCCAATCGCCAGATTCATCTGGTTAATCCCGTCGCTCTGTTCACGGCTGGCCTGTGAAATCTCAGTGATAATGCTATGCACATCCTTCACGTGAGCCGTTAGTCCACCCATGGTTTCTTCAGCGGTGTCGACAAGCCCCATTCCTTCCTGAATCTTGCTCACGGAGTCGTCGATCAAATCTTTGATTTCCCGCGCGGCTGTCGCACTGCGCTGTGCCAGCGAGCGGACCTCTCCTGCCACTACCGCAAAACCGCGCCCCTGCTCACCCGCACGCGCGGCTTCAACCGCCGCATTCAGTGCCAGGATATTGGTCTGAAACGCAATACCGTCAATCACACCAATGATTTCTGCCATACGCTGGGATGAATCGCGAATACCGCGCATTTTCTGCGTCACGGAAAGCATAACATCACCACTTTTTTTCGCGGCACCGGTCGCCTTATTGGCAATCTCCGTCGCCTGCTGGGTGTTTTCCGCCGTGTTTTTAATGGTAGATGCCAGTTGCTCCATTGAGGCTGCCGTTTCTTCCAGTGAGCTGGCCTGTTCCTCTGTGCGTGATGACAGATCCTGATTCCCTGCGGTGATTTGCGATGCCGCCGTCGAAATTGTTTCTGCACCATCACGCACCTGGCCGACAATCGAGCTCAGGTTGGTATTCATACGATCCAACGATTGCAGCAGCAATCCGGTTTCATCCTTGCTGGTTACAGTGATACGTGAGGTCAGATCGCCCTCCGCCACTCTGTCCGCGACTTGTAAAGCCTGCTCAATCGGTCGGGTGACGCTACGCGTGATTGCCCAGGCAATCAGCGCGCCAAAAGCAGCACCCAACAGCAAAATAAGCAGTAAAATTATGCGAGTACTGCTGTACACCTCTGCCATGGTTTCGACAGAGTTATCCATCGCCTCATTTTGGTAATTCACCAACTGCTTCACCGAGTCACGGTAATTGCGCTGAATCACGTTCAGGGTGTTATTGAATTCCGCTACGGCGACGTCGTTATTGCCCGCCAGCGCATCACTAATAATTTTATCACCGGACTTGATGAACTCGGCACGAAACCCGCGGACAACCCCCACCTGCTTGCGAGCAAGCTCTCCTGAGGCATTGTTTTCCAGGTTATCAAGCAGACGGCTAATTTCCTTGCGGTACGCCATAATCCGATCGACATATCCTTGGCGTTGCTCCTGACCGGATACCAGCATCATCTGCAAATAAGCGACAAAATGCCCATTCACGTTATCAATGAGATCATTAGCATCTACCGTTTGTGGATAAACCTCTTTGACGATATCTCTGGCACCATCCTGAAAACTGGACAGTTTAGACAGGGAAAATAGACTCACGGCAAATAACATAAAAATCAGAACGGCAAACCCGCCTCCTAATCGATAGCCAATACGCCAATTCGCTAAGTTCACATCTCACTCCTTTTAGGTAATAAATAATAATGACTACTGCGCACAGCACGCCGTCGAATAACGTCGCAGAGTGGGGAAATAATCGTTTTTTCGGGAAAGGAAATAGGCTTTATGGGTATATTTAATCTACCCATAAGAGAGTAATTACAGGTGCACTTCCAACATAAATAAAACGTTAAAAATAAAAAAAGCCTCGCTCTATTGGTACATCCTGAGCCGCTTCCATGCCGTTTACCTTATCGGCACAATATTCTCTAGCTTTATGACCATGTCGATTCACCCCTGCGAAAAATAGATACATAGATAGCGGATGAATATTCATTTTCGGAAAATAACCTACCAGTTGATGCAGAAAAACAAGGGGGATAGCGCGGCGATTTTATTAAAGGAAAGACAATATAGTTAATTTTCGGGAAGGAAGAAAAATTTGCAGGAGGAAATAATAAACAATCGGAAGGTTGGGGAAATAGTGCGTATTTTATACCCTAAATAATTCGAGTTTCAGGACAAAACGTTAACGTTTTGAACAACGCGAAGCGTTAGCCCTTTAGGGCGATGCTCAGAAATGAGCATCGTAACGCGGCAAGAGAAAGAATCCCGATGAGCTTACTCAGGTAAGTGATTCGGGTGAATGAACGCAGCCAACGCACATGCAACTTGAAGTATGACGGGTATATAGGTGTAAAAAATCAGGGAGACCATAGCCTCCCTGATTTCATCAGCCATTAACTACTACTGGGTTTCACGCAGACGCTGTGCTGCCTGAACCATATTTGCCAGAGCCTGACGCGTTTCCGGCCAGCCACGCGTTTTCAGACCGCAGTCTGGGTTCACCCACAGACGCTCAGCAGGAATACGCTGTGCCGCTTTTTTCAGCAGGGCTTCCATCCATTCCACACTCGGTACGTTCGGAGAGTGAATGTCGTAGACGCCTGGACCAATTTCATTCGGGTATTCGAACTCTTCAAACGACTCCAGCAACTCCATATCGGAGCGAGAGGTTTCAATCGTAATCACGTCTGCATCCAGCGCGGCGATAGAATCCATGATGTCGTTGAACTCGCAATAACACATGTGAGTATGGATTTGCGTATCATCTTTCGCTACGGCGGCATTCAGACGGAAGGCGTCCACCGCCCAGGCCAGATAAGCATCCCAATCAGAGCGGTGCAGCGGCAGACCTTCACGCAGTGCCGGTTCGTCAATCTGGATGATACCAATGCCTGCGGCTTCCAAATCGGCCACTTCATCGCGCAGCGCCAGCGCAATCTGCTTGGCGATGGTTTCACGCGTAACGTCTTCACGCGGGAAAGACCAGCACAGGATGGTCACCGGACCTGTCAACATACCTTTCATCGGTTTGTCGGTCAGAGACTGTGCGTATTTCGCCCACTCAACGGTGATCGCTTCTGGACGACTCACGTCACCAATGATAACCGGCGGTTTCACACAGCGAGAACCGTAGCTCTGCACCCAGCCGTTTTGGGTAAAGACAAACCCATCCAGATGCTCACCGAAGTATTCCACCATGTCATTACGTTCAGCTTCACCGTGCACCAGTACGTCCAGACCCAGACGTTCTTGCTCAACCACAGCTTGCTTGATGTGCTCGGCAATGCCGGTGCGGTAGTTATTACCGTCCAGACGACCCTGCTTGAAATCCAGACGCAGACCGCGAATTTCGGTGGTTTGCGGGAAAGAACCAATCGTAGTGGTCGGCCATGCTGGCAGATTAAAGCGTTCACGCTGAGCATCGGCGCGCACGGAATACACGTTCTGACGCTGGCTGTCCTGTGCGGTGATGGCCGCCAGACGCTGCGCAACGGCGGCGTTATTCACACGCGTTGAGGTACGGCGAGCACGAATCGGTGCGCTATAGGCTTCCAGTGCCTGACCGTTGCCGCTGTTCAGCGCCTGAGACAGCAGCGACAGCTCTGCACATTTCTGAATAGCAAAGGCGAACCAGCTCTTCACTTCATCGTCCAGACGCACTTCCACGCTCAGATCGATAGGGCTATGCAGCAGTGAACATGAGCTGCCCAGCCACAGATCGCGCGTCCCCACCAGCGGTTGCAAGCGCTCGAACCAACTGCTGAGGTCAGCACGCCAGACGTTACGGCCGTTAATCACCCCCAGAGACAGCACCCAGTTAGCGGGCAGTTGGGCACTCAGCGTAGCGGCATCATCCTTACCGTGAACCAGATCGATATGCAGCCCCTGAACCGGCAACGCTTTGATCGTTTCCAGATTCTGGCTAACGCTGTCGAAATAGGTCGTCAGCAGCAGTTTCACCTGACCTTGCAGCGCATCGTAAGCCGGTTTAAACGCAGCCAGCCATTCTTGCGGCAGTTCCAGCGCCAGTGCAGGCTCATCAATCTGCACCCACTCAATGCCGCGTTTCGCCAGCTCAGCCAGTACCTGCTGATAAACCGGCAGAATGTCTTGCAGCAGTGATAGACGGTCGAATTGCTCGCCTTTCACTTTGCCCAGCCACAGGTAGGTAACCGGGCCTAACAGAACAGGTTTAACTTTATGGCCCAGCGCCAGTGCTTCATCCACTTCATCCAGCAGTTGCGTCCAGGTCAGTTTGAACTGCTGCCCTTGAGTGAATTCTGGCACCATGTAGTGATAGTTGGTGTTAAACCATTTGGTCATTTCTGCCGCAGCGGCAGGCTGACCGGTTGGTGCACGTCCACGACCGATACGGAACAGCGTGTCCAGATCGACCGAGCCATCTTCGTTCTGATGACGCGCAGGTACGTTACCCAGCAGCAGACTCGTGGTCAGCACATGGTCGTACCAGGCAAAATCACCCACTGGCAGCAGATCAACGCCAGCATCCTTCTGTTGTTGCCAATGACGCGCACGCAGCTCACGTCCAACGGTCAGCAACTCTTCCTGGGTCGCGTTACCTGCCCAATAGCTTTCCTGCGCTTTTTTCAGTTCACGGCGTAGCCCAACGCGCGGAAAACCCAGTGTGTGATTCACAATCGTCATCGTTAATTCCTCATTTAGCCGTCCAGATGTTTACACATCCATAATCCGCAGGTAGTGTAGTAATCACAAGCGCAATTTATTCACTGTCACTGTGAAGGACTCTCATGATCGAATTTAAACACCTGCGAACGCTGCAAGCACTGCGCAATACCGGATCGTTAGCCGCCGCTGCCGCTGCACTTCACCAAACCCAATCGGCGTTATCCCACCAGTTCAGCGATCTGGAGCAACGTCTTGGGTTCAGGCTATTCGTGCGTAAAAGCCAGCCGCTGCGCTTTACGCCTCAGGGAGAAATTCTGTTGCAACTGGCAGAGCAGGTGTTACCACAAATCCAGCAGGCGTTGCAGGCGTGCCATGAGCCGCACCAAACCATGCTGCGTTTGGCCATCGAGTGCCATAGTTGTATTCAGTGGCTGACGCCTGCGCTAGACGAGTTTCATCAGCACTGGCCACAGGTGGCGATGGATTTTAAATCAGGCGTCACGTTCGACCCCCAGCCAGCACTCCAGCAAGGCGAATTGGATCTGGTAATGACCTCCGACATCATGCCGCGCAGCGGGCTGCACTATTCGCCGCTGTTTGATTTTGAAGTCCGACTGGTACTGGCTCCTGACCATCCGCTAGCGGGAAAGGAGAAAATCGAACCGGAAGATTTCAGCACAGAAACCCTGATGATCTATCCGGTACAACGGCAGCGGCTGGACGTCTGGCGTCATTTTTTACAGCCCGCAGGCGTCAGCCCTGCGCTGAAAAGCGTGGATAATACGCTGCTGCTGATTCAAATGGTCGCCGCTCGTATGGGCATCGCCGCGCTCCCCCACTGGGTGGTGGAAAGTTTTGAACGCCAGGGGCTGATTGTGACCAAATCGTTGGGGGATGGGCTTTGGAGCCGGTTGTACGCCGCCGTCCGCGACGGAGAACAGCGCCAACCGGTCATTGATGCGTTTATTCGTTCGGCGCGCCAGCACGCTTGCGATCATTTACCGTTCGTGAAGGATGCTTCACGACCCAATGCTGGTGTACCCACAGCGAGGACGTAATGATTGCTGTCCCCACGATAAAGCTCAGCCAGTCTGGCGTTTTATGCCAGATGGCGAAGTTAACCAGTAGCCCAGCCGGCACGTGAAAGTTATTCATTATGCTGAGCGTTCCGGCATCCACCTGGGTTGCGCCATAGTTCCACATAAAATAACCCAAGCCTGAAGCACCAATTCCCAGCCAGGCCAGCACACCCCACTGCAAGGTTGTGGTGGGTAGCTTAGCCATATTGCCGAAGAGCAGCCACGCGGCGATCGTGACGATCGCCGCGCCCAGATAAAACCAGGAAAACGCGCAGTGCTGCGGCACAGGATGAATCTCCATCAGACGCTTATAGCCAACCTGACCTGCGGCAAAACACACGTTAGCCACCTGCACCAGCAGGAATCCCCACCAGAAATGCTCACTCACGCCGTGATAGTGGATTACGGCTGCACCGAATACTGCCAGAAGCGCACTCATCGCGTAGCCCCAGCGCAGGCGCTGTCGGGCAAGCAGATCGTAAATCAGCGTGACATACAACGGTGTCATCACCGTGAAGAGTAAAAACTCAGGTACAGTCAGGTACAGGTAAGCCTGAAATACGAACAGGTACATGATACCAAGTTGGCAAGCGCCCACTAACATATACAAGAAAATGACGCGCGGCGCGTAGCCCCGCCAGCGTAAGAACGGTAAAAATACCACCGCGGCTGCCGTCAGACGGAACATCGCAGAAAACCAGCTATCAACCTGACCCGCCAGATATTCGCCAATCAGGCTGAATGAAAATGCCCACAAGATCGTGGTGATAATAAGTAATGGCACGATAGCATCCACTGAGAAAAAAGTAGCGCCATTGTAGCGGAGATGGCTGAATGAACGTCAGTCAATATGGTTTACATCAGGATAAATAAAAAGCAGATAGAAAGTAAACTCAGAGAAGAAAAGATGTGACGTTAAATACCGTTATCCAGATAACACTCGCACGATTCAATATATTTCATCAATGCTGCGTTCTACAGAATAAACAGAGCCTCGTTTTGTAAAACAACAGAGGCTCGTTAATCTAAGAATTAAATCTGCCATCTGAACCAGGCAAAAAAAACATTACCGTTATTGTATGTTCCGGGAATATATGTCGCCTGGAAAGAAAGTTTGCTATAACTTATTGACGCCAAAGGCAACAATACAGGGATCGGAATATAGTTCCAATTATCACGCATCGTGAAACCCGCCGTAAATCCCAGACCCAGTTGAAAATCCTGATCGCGGGTAGGCCGCCAACGCTTTTCATAGCCGTAGCCGCCGATAGGCTCCCATTTGTTATAGGAGTCTTTGAATGCCATGAGATAAAGCCCGTGCCAATCCCCATCCTGATCCAGGCGAGAAACACCGTAACCCGCGCCCCACGGCCTTTCATTATATCTGTCAGTCTTTTCTTTATCGTACGTCCAGCGGTTATGCCAGGTGATAGCAGGGATATAAATATCGTGACTCTGTGGCGCATTCCAGGTCGTAGACAGGTTATTTTTACTTCTCTTCCACCAACTTTCATCCTGCTTATTCGACACAGCATCAGTAGAGTCCGCCGCAACGGATGCAGGGTTTTCCATGCTGCCCGTATTATTTATGCTTTCTACTGCGTAACTCGAAAAAGGGATGATGGGTAGTGTAATCAAACTTAACGTGATTAACGTTCGCTTTAAATGCATATAAGGTTCTCTGTAACAGCGTCACGATTCCATTCAAACAAAGGTGATCCAAACAAAACTATTTTGGTTGTTACCAAAATATATAGTTCAGTTTACGTAATCTGCCCATATAGGCGGGAAACCAAAGCAGCCTATTATGAAGGGATAAACCGCGACAGTGCTTAAATAGATAGCGAACCAAGCATTGCTTTCAGACGTTTCTTAGCCGTAATAACAAAAAACCACCTTATTTGTCGGTGGTTTATATTCAGCAAGGGGTAATGAAAAACCTATGTCGCGAGGTTAGATACCATCGCCGTATTCGAAACCGCGGTTGATACCGTTGAAATACTGATCCATATCCATCGCAGGTTTATCGCTTTCCGGGCGACCGACGATACGGGCTGGAACCCCTGCCGCCGTCGTGTGTGGTGGAACGGATTGCAACACGACAGAGCCAGCACCAATTTTTGCGCCACAACCGACCTCAATGTTCCCCAGAATTTTAGCGCCAGCGCCAATCATCACGCCTTCGCGAATTTTAGGGTGGCGATCGCCACTGGTTTTACCCGTGCCGCCCAGCGTGACGGATTGCAGAATGGAGACGTCGTTTTCAACCACGGCGGTTTCGCCGATCACAATACCTGTTGCATGATCGAGCATGATCCCGCAGCCGATTCTCGCCGCCGGATGGATATCCACGCCGAAAGAAACCGATATCTGGTTCTGGAAATAGACCGCCAACGCTTTACGATCCTGAGACCAAAGCCAGTGACCAATGCGATAAGCCTGTAATGCATGAAACCCTTTCAGGTAGAGCAGCGGCGTCGAGTATTTATCCACCGCAGGATCGCGCAGACAGACAGCCTGAATATCGCGCGCGGCAGAAACGATCATCTGCGGCTCAGCGCGGTAGGCTTCTTCCACCACCTCACGAATAGCGATCGCGGGCATAATAGAATTGGCTAGCTTGTTCGCCAGCATGTAGCTCAGTGCACTACCTAAATTCTCGTGCTTCAGCAATGTGGCATGAAAAAAGCTGGCCAGCATCGGTTCACAGTCCGCGAGATTGCGCGCTTCTGTTTTGATATTGCTCCAGACCAGCTTCAATTCTTCTGTCGACATTGCCTTACTCTCCGAGATACCACACACCACAACGTATATCTGTTCTAAAACGACAGGCTTATTAGCACTACCGCACGTATATAAGAAAATGAAGATACTATGAGCCCCCAGGATTAGGAAGCCCAGCATAGACTCGTCATACTTCGAGTTGTATGTACATTATTAAAAACGTTAACGTTTTTCCTGAAACTCGAATTATTTAGAGCATAGAACGACGTGTTTTATAATTTGGCGGTTTCGTCTTTACGCGTACGTCCTAACAGACTCAGCGCCGCCTCTCGGGCATCTTTCCCACAATACAGAACCTGCCAGAGTTGCTCAGTAATCGGCATTTCAACGCCGTAGCGCTGCGCTAATGCCAGAACCTCTTTCGTATTGCGGTATCCTTCAACAACCTGACCAATGCTATCCTGCGCGCTCTGCACATCCATTCCCTGCCCCAACATCATACCAAAGCGTCGGTTACGGGACTGATTATCAGTACAGGTCAGCACCAGATCGCCAAGCCCAGCCATCCCCATGAAAGTGGTAGGGTCCGCACCCAGCGCGGCTCCAAGCCGGGTCATTTCCGCCAATCCGCGAGTAATCAAAGCGGTACGTGCATTAGCACCAAACCCAATGCCGTCAGACATACCGGCACCGATAGCAATGACGTTTTTCACCGCGCCGCCCAACTGCACCCCGATAAAATCCGGGTTGCTGTAAACGCGGAAGCTCTTGCCGCAATGGAGTAGCCGTTGCAGGTCGTCAGCAAACTCACTGTCCGTTGATGCCAGCGCAATCGCCGTCGGCATACCCGCCGCTAATTCTTTGGCAAATGTCGGGCCAGAGACCACCGCAAGCGGAATAGCTTCGCCCAATGCTTCACGTGCGACATCCTGTAACAAGCGCCCCGTTTCCGCTTCCAGCCCTTTGGTCGCCCACACGATACGCGTATCGGCACGCAAGTGAGGTTTCAACTGACGCAGAACATCACCGAATACGTGGCTCGGCACAACAACCAGCACGTTTCTGCTGGCAGCGAGCGCCTGCGCCAAATTAGCTTCCAACTGTAGGGAATCAGGAAAAGGCACATCAGGCAGGAATGCCTGATTACAGCGAGCGGCCTGTAACGCCTGAATGTGCGTAGGGTTGTGACCCCACAACACGACTCGATGGCCATTACGCGCCAGCGTAATGGCTAATGCGGTGCCGTATGAACCGGCACCGATGACGGTCATGGAAGCGTCAGACGCGTTCATCAGGCATCCTGATGCTGCGCAGCGCCTTCACCTTCGGTCTGCTGTTGCAGGTAATTCATGAACAGCGCATCAAAGTTAACCGGTGCCAGGTTCAATTGCGGGAAAGTACCGCGAGAAACCAGGCTGGTGATGCACTCACGCGCGTAAGGGAACAGAATGTTCGGGCAGTACGCGCCCAGGCAGTGCGCCAGCTGCGTCCCTTCGATACCGCCAACGGTAAAGATACCACCTTGTTGAACTTCACACAGAAATGCCGTTTCTTCGCCCAGAGATGCCGTTACGGTCACACGCAGTACGACTTCATAGATGTCATCAGCCAGTTGGTTAGAAGCCGTATCCAGATCCAGTTTTACTTCTGGCTGCCATTCCTGCTGGAACACCTGAGGCGCATTAGGCGCTTCGAAAGAGATATCTTTGGTGTAGATACGCTGGATTTGGAAAGCCATTTCTGTGTTGTTTTGTTCAGACATGTTAAGTAATACCCTTTTGTTAGATTTTCTTGACGTCTTCCGTCGTCATAAGTGGGCGGACGTCAGCACATTTCTGTCATTGTCATACTGCAATCACTGTCGTACTGCAATCAGCCTGTCGATTATCCTGCAAAATCGCCGCCATTTTCGCTGTGTATGATCTACACACATGGCACGATGCGGATAGTTTTACCACAAACCGTTTTATTTACCGCGGACTAAAGGCAGATTCTCACCGCTCCAGCCAGCCAGACCGTCTTTCAGCACCTGCACACGCTCAAAACCGGCTTTGTGCAAGTTCTCGGCCGCTTCACGTGAAGAGAGGCCGTTGGCGCAGACCACGATAATCGGCTGCGACTTATGTTTTTCAAGTTCACCTACGCTGCCGTTTTTAATGTCGTTCGGCAACAGGTTAAATGCGCTGGCAATATGGCCACGGCGATAGTCGTCACGGTTACGGATATCAACGACGACAGCATCTTCTTTATTAATCAGTCGGATCGCTTCACCGCGAACCACTTCTTTTACGTTCGACAGTTTACTCTTCACAGTAAGTACAATTACCGCAACCAACAGTGCAACCCAGGCGATGCTCAAAATAGGGTTCTTGCTAACGAATGGCATAATCTCTTGCATGGGGTGTAACGACTCCCGGATCAGTTAAGCAACAAAAATATAAGGTTCCTGAGTATACCTGCGCGATACGGCAATTACAGCCAGTAAGCCAACATAGCGTATCGAATCTGCGGCGCGCTTTCCATTTATCTATCTATTGATGCGCCCAGACGCCCACCTTTGTGCCATGCTTGTCACGTCTGGAAATAGAAATCAGACAAGAGACAACTGGTAAGCCGCTGTTCATCGTGGAATAATTTATCGATATGAGTAAAAACGCGTTATTTGTACAGAGTCGAGTAGCATGTAGCGCCGATCGCCAGTTATCCGCATTACACAGGCTACTCACCCGCTGCGTCAGCGCGCTCTGCGTTGGCGTTTTGCTGTTGCCCGCACTCGGCCAAGCGGAAGATAATCAGGCGCAGCTTAAGACCCTGCAACAAGATATCGCCGCGAAAGAAAAAAGCGTCCAACAGCAGCAACAGCAGCGCAGCACCTTAGTTCAGCAGTTGAAAAAGCAGGAACAGTCTATCTCTCAGGCCAGTCGTCAACTGCATGAAACACGCAATACGCTGTCTACGCTTAATAAAGAATTAACCAGCCTCAGTGCCTCTATCGCAAAACTGCAATCTCAGCAGGATAAGCAACAAACGCTGCTCTCCCGTCAGTTGGATGCCGCCTTCCGACAAGGCCGACACAGTGCGCTGCAACTCATGCTGAGCGGAGAAGAAAGCCAGCGCAATGAGCGCATCCTCGCTTACTTCGGCTACCTGAATGAAGCACGGCAGAAGTCTATCAACGAATTGCAGCAAACCCGCGTAGAGCTGGCTAACCAAAAACGTCAGTTGGAACAAAAACAGACGCAGCAAAAAACGCTATTAAGTGACCAACAACAGCAACAGCAAACGCTGGAACAGGCACAGTCTGACCGGAAGAAAACGCTGTCGACACTGGAAAGCTCGCTGGAAAAAGATCGGCAGCAGTTGACGGAACTGCGCCAGAATGAAACCCGCTTACGCGATCAGATCGCCCGCGCAGAGCGAGAGGCGAAAGCCCGCGCTGAACGGGAAGCACGCGAGGCCGCCAAGGTTCGTGCCAAAGAAGAGCAGGCCAAACGCAGCGGGAGCAGCTACAAACCCACTGAAGGTGAACGCTCACTTATGGCGCGCACTGGCGGTTTAGGCCGACCTTCTGGTCAAGCTATCTGGCCGGTTAACGGGCGTATTGAGCACCGTTTCGGCGAGCCGCTACAGGGTGAACTACGCTGGAAAGGCCTGGTAATTACCGCACCGGAAGGGACTGAAGTGAAATCTATCGCCGATGGCACGGTGTTGATGGCCGACTGGCTACAAGGTTACGGACTGGTGGTGGTTGTGCAGCATGGTAAAGGTGATATGAGCCTGTACGGCTATAACCAGAGCGCATTGGTTTCCGTTGGTGCTCAGGTCAAGGCCGGTCAAGCCATTGCGTTAGTCGGCACCAGCGGCGGGCAGAGCCAGCCTGGACTGTATTTTGAAATCCGTCGCCAGGGTCAGGCGGTCAATCCACAACCTTGGCTGGGAAGATAGTCTTGTCTTATTTAACCAAAACACCGTTATTGGCATTGAGTCTGTTGGCACTTTCTCCTTTGGCGCTGGCCGGAAAGCTTTCCATCGTGATCGATGATTTTGGCTATCGCCCACATAATGAGAACCAGATTCTGGCGATGCCTACGGCAATTTCCGTCGCGGTATTGCCTAACGCACCGTATGCCCGTGAGATGGCAACCAAAGCCCACCAGCAAGGGCGCGAAGTGCTAATCCACCTACCGATGGCGCCAATGAGCAAGCAGCCGCTGGAGCGTGACACGCTACGCCCAGATATGAGCAGTGACGAAATTCAGCGCATCATTCGCCAATCGGTCAATAACGTGCCTTACGCCGTGGGGTTGAATAACCATATGGGCAGCGCGATGACCGCCAGCCTGCCCGGTATGCAAAAAGTCATGCAGGCGCTCAGCGCCTACCAGCTCTATTTCCTCGATAGCATGACCATTGGCAGCAGCCAATCGAGCCAGGCCGCGGCAGGAACGAACGTAAAAGTCATCAAACGCAAAGTCTTTCTGGATGATTCGCAAAACGAAGCCGAGATTCGCAAACAGTTTACCCGCGCGGTGCAAATCGCCCGCCGCAGCGGTTCCGCCATCGCTATCGGGCACCCACACCCTTCAACCATCCGCGTCTTACAGCAGATGTTGCCCACGTTGGATGCCGATATTGTCTTAGTGCGTCCCAGCCAGTTGCTGAATGAACCAACGCGGCAATATGAGCCTCAGCAGCCAGCCAAACCGCGTAACCCGTTCCGCGGTATACAGCAGTGTCAGGTCAAACAACCGCCGGAACCGGTGAAGAACGATGTGTTCTTCAAGCTGGTGAGTAGCAGCATTCGGGACAGTGCCGCGGTAATGTTTATCAAACACCGCTGGCAGACCTGGATTGAACCAGCCGAGGCCGAAACGCACAAACAGCCGTAATGCCGCGTGGGCTCGCTACGGCAAGGTTACTCTTCATCCCAATTGAGAATAACCTTGCCCGACTGACCCGAGCGCATGGCATCGAACCCTTTCTGAAACTCATCAATGTGAAAGCGGTGAGTGATAATCGGTGACAAATCCAGTCCAGACTGAATCAGCGCCGACATTTTGTACCAGGTTTCGAACATTTCCCGTCCATAGATACCTTTGATAAACAGTCCTTTAAAAATCACGTCCCCCCAGTCAATCGACATCGGTTCATGTGGAATGCCCAGCATGGCGATGCGCCCACCGTGATTCATCGCTTTCAGCATGGCACGAAAGGCTGATGGCGCACCCGACATCTCTAACCCAATATCAAACCCCTCGGTCATGCCCAGATCTATCATCACATCAGCCAGATTTTCCTGCGCCACATTGACGGCACGCGTTGCCCCCATTTTACTGGCGAGATTCAGACGGTACGCGTTCACATCGGTAATCACGACATTCCTTGCCCCCACGTGACGGCACACCGCCGCTGCCATCATGCCGATCGGTCCCGCGCCGGCAATCAAGACATCTTCCCCCACTAAATCGAAGGACAGTGCGGTGTGCACCGCGTTACCGAAGGGATCGAAAATAGCGGCCAGTTCGTCAGAAATATTGTCGGGAATGCGGAACGCGTTGTAGGCAGGAATCACCAGATACTCCGCGAACGAACCGGGACGGTTTACCCCGACGCCGATGGCATTACGGCATAAATGACGCCGTCCGGCACGACAGTTACGGCAGTAACCACAGGTAATATGTCCTTCGCCCGAGACACGATCGCCAATATGAAAACCGTTAACTTCCTGACCGATAGCGACAATTTCGCCAACGTACTCATGCCCGACGACCATCGGAACGGGAATGGTCTTCTGCGACCATTCGTCCCAGTTATAGATATGCACGTCTGTCCCGCAGATCGCACTTTTGCGGATTTTAATCATGATATCGTTATGCCCGAGCTCCGGCATGGGAGAATCCACCATCCAGATACCTTCTTCCGGCCGCAGTTTTGCCAATGCTTTCATGACGGTATCCTCAGATGATCACACCCAGGCGTTTGCCCACGCTGATAAACGCCTCAACGGCAAATTGGATTTGCTGCGGCGTATGGGCGGCTGACATTTGAGTACGAATACGCGCCTGACCGAGGGGGACAACGGGATAAAAAAAGCCTGCGACATAAACGCCTTCCCGCTGTAGCGCCTGCGCAAAATCCTGTGCCAACTGTGCCTCACCCAGCATAACGGGAATAATGGCGTGATCGGCCCCCGCTAGCGTGAAACCTGCGGCCGTCATCTTTTCACGGAATAGACGGGCATTTGCCCACAGACGTTCACGTCGTTCTCCGCCCTGTTCCAGCAGATCCAGTACCCTGAGCGACGCGGTGACAATGGCTGGCGCAAGTGAGTTGGAAAACAGATAGGGCCGCGAGCGCTGGCGCAACCAGTCGATCACCTCATGCTTGCCCGCCGTATAACCGCCTGACGCACCGCCCAGTGCCTTGCCTAACGTCCCGGTGATGATATCGACACGCGCCATTACCCCGCGATGTTCATGCGTCCCACGCCCATGTTCACCGACAAACCCCACCGCATGGGAATCATCAACCATCACGAGCGCATCATAACGATCCGCCAGATCGCAAATCCCCTGCAAATCGGCAATCACGCCATCCATCGAGAACACGCCGTCGGTGGCGATCATCACGTGCCTTGCCCCTTCCGTTCTGGCCAGTTGCAACTGTGCTTCCAGTTGGCTCATATCGTTATTGGCATAGCGATAGCGTCGCGCCTTCGATAGCCGAACACCGTCAATGATAGAAGCATGGTTAAGCGCATCGGAAATAATCGCATCCTCCGGTCCCATCAGCGTTTCAAACAGCCCGCCGTTGGCATCAAAGCAGGAGGAATAGAGAATCGCGTCGTCCATGCCCAGAAAATCCGCCAACTTACGTTCCAGCTGTTTGTGGATATCCTGCGTTCCACAGATAAAGCGCACCGATGCCATGCCGAAACCGTGACTGTCCAATCCAGACTTTGCGGCGGCAATCAGCTCGGGGCTGTCCGCCAGACCAAGATAATTATTGGCACAGAAGTTGAGCAGGCGGTCGCTGTCCATCACCTCGATTTCAGCTCGCTGCGCAGAGGTAATGATGCGTTCTTCCTTGAATACCCCCTCAGTGCGTGCAGCCATGATTTGTGTAGTAAGTTGTTGATAAAAACCGGCAGGCATAGCGTCACTCTCCCATAAAAAGATCGCTTTATGGTTTTTAAGCTAGCGGATGTGGGCAGAAATGCGGGGTAAACAGTCTGAAAATGCTGGCGTCGTCACGGCCTGAATCATCTTAAAAAAATGGGGCAACACGGGATAAATTAAGCTCTGGCTGCTTGCGGTAAAATGAAATGCTATTATAGCGGTCATAAACAGTGTGGGGCGCGGTGCCTCACCGGCAAGATTAACAAAGGTCGCGCCCATGATTATCGTTACTGGCGGTGCCGGTTTTATCGGCAGCAATATCGTAAAATCTCTGAATGACATCGGCTATCGGGACATTCTGGTTGTCGATAACCTGAAAGACGGCACCAAGTTCGCCAATCTGGTCGATCTGGACATCGCCGATTACGTGGATAAAGAAGATTTCATCGCCAGCATCGTTGCAGGTGACGATCTGGGTGATATCGATGCCGTATTCCATGAAGGTGCTTGCTCTTCCACCACCGAGTGGGATGGCAAATACATGATGGATAACAACTATCAGTATTCCAAAGACGTGCTGCATTATTGCCTCGATCGCAACATTCCGTTCCTGTATGCCTCATCTGCCGCAACCTACGGCGGTCGTAACGATAACTTTATCGAAGAGCGTCAATACGAGCAGCCGCTGAACGTCTATGGTTACTCCAAGTTCCTGTTCGACCAGTACGTGCGTGAAATTCTCCCAGAAGCGGAATCGCAGATCTGCGGTTTCCGCTATTTCAACGTCTACGGACCACGCGAAGGCCACAAAGGCAGCATGGCGAGCGTCGCATTCCACCTGAATAACCAGATTAATCAGGGTGAAAATCCGAAGCTGTTCTCAGGTAGCGAGAACTTCCAACGTGACTTTATCTACGTCGGTGATGTCGCCGCCGTCAACCTGTGGTTCTGGCAAAACGGGGTTTCCGGCATCTTCAACTGCGGCACCGGTCGCGCCGAATCCTTCCAGGCTGTCGCCGATGCCACCCTCGCCTTCCATCAGAAAGGCAGTGTGGAATACATCGAGTTCCCTGAGAAACTGAAAGGCCGCTATCAGGCTTATACACAAGCCGATCTCACCAATTTGCGTGCCGCAGGCTATGACAAGCCGTTCAAAACCGTCGCCGAAGGCGTGGCGGAATATATGGCCTGGCTGAACCGTACCGTTTAATCGGATAAGGATTCATAAGCGGTATGAAAATTTTGGTCATCGGCCCTTCCTGGGTCGGCGATATGATGATGTCGCACAGCCTTTATCGCACACTGAAGGCTGAACACCCGGAAGCGGTCATTGACGTGATGGCGCCAGCCTGGTGCCGTCCGCTGCTGGCACGGATGCCGGAAGTCAATCAGGCGTTAGCGATGCCGCTAGGACACGGCGCACTTGAGCTGGGCGAACGTCGCCGTCTTGGCGTATCGCTGCGCGATGCGGGCTATGACCGCGCTTACGTGCTGCCCAACTCCTTTAAATCCGCGCTGGTCCCTTTCTTTGCCAACATTCCGCAACGCACAGGCTGGCGCGGTGAGATGCGTTACGGATTGCTGAACGATGTACGCGTGCTGGATAAAGCCGCCTTTCCGCTGATGGTGCAGCGCTATACCGCGTTAGCCTACGATCGTAGCCGCATCCGCCGTGCTGAGGATCTGCCGCAGCCGTTACTGTGGCCGCAGTTACAGGTCAATCAGACCGAAATTGCGGATATGACGCAGGCGTTTAACCTCAGCGATGCGCGCCCCATCATCGGTTTTTGCCCCGGTGCCGAATTCGGCCCTGCCAAACGCTGGCCGCATTATCACTATGCGGCGCTGGCACAATCACTGATTGAACGCGGCTACCAGATAGCGCTGTTCGGTTCGGCCAATGACCGTTCGGCCTGCGACGACATCCTTCAAGGATTGACGGAAGACGCACGACAGCATTGCGCTAATCTGGCAGGGAAAACCTCGCTGGAACAGGCCGTGGTGCTGATTGCCGCCTGTCATGCTGTCGTCAGCAACGATTCTGGACTCATGCACGTTGCTGCGGCACTTCATCGTCCGCTGGTCGCACTTTACGGCCCAAGCAGCCCCGACTTTACCCCGCCGCTGTCCCATCAGGCCGAGGTGATTCGCCTGATTACCGGCTATCACCGGGTGCGCAAAGGGGATGCTGAACAGGGTTATCACCAAAGTTTGATCGACATTCAGCCCGAACGCGTGCTCAGCGCATTGGATAACTATCTCATGCCCAAAGAAAGCCTCATTCCAGGAACCCATGCATGAGAGTGCTGATCGTGAAAACATCGTCAATGGGCGATGTGCTGCATACGTTACCCGCCTTGACCGACGCGATGCAGGCTATTCCCGGTATCCAGTTCGATTGGGTGGTTGAAGAAGGTTTCGCGCAAATACCAAGCTGGCACCCGGCGGTTTCCCGCGTTATTCCGGTAGCGATTCGCCGCTGGCGCAAAAGCTGGTTCAGCACCCCGACTCGTCAGGAACGTGCAGAATTTAAGCGTCAATTACGCCAGTATCACTATGATGCCGTTATTGACGCACAAGGGCTGATTAAAAGCGCGCTGCTGGTGACGCGGCTCGCCAACGGAAAGAAACACGGATTGGATTGCAAGAGCGCGCGTGAGCCGCTAGCAAGCTGGTGTTATAACTATCGCCACCCGATAAGCCGCCGGCAACACGCCGTAGAACGCGTGCGGGAACTGTTTGCTGCCAGTCTGGGTTATAAGAAACCTGCCGAACGCGGTGATTATGCGATTGCCTCGCGTTTTCTCTCCCAGTCGCCCGCAGACAACAACCACTATCTGGTGTTTCTCCACGCCACGACGCGTGATGAAAAACACTGGCCGGAAGCGCACTGGCGTGAACTGATTGCCCTATTAGCACCGAGCGGGCTGCGCATCAAACTCCCTTGGGGAGCGGAGCATGAGCACCAGCGCGCATTACGGCTGGCGGAAAACTTCCCACACGTTGAAGTCTTACCACGCCTGACACTGCAACAGGTCGCCGAGGTACTCGCGGGCGCCAGCGCGGTTGTCTCCGTCGATACCGGGCTTAGCCACCTGACTGCATCACTGGATCGCCCAAATATCACACTGTACGGCCCGACCGATCCAGGGCTGATTGGCGGTTATGGGATGAACCAGGTGGCGGAAATGTCTGAAAGCCAGCAAATGGAGACAATTCCCGCTCGCCTCGTCCATCAGAAATTAGAGAAGCTGATAGAATTACCTGCATCAGACGAGTGATATCCGCTCCCGACTGTGAACAAATACATGCTTAATGAATTAAGGTACGAACTGGGCAAAGCGCCCAGTATAAGTTCGGCTGTCGCACTTAACGCCGTCTTCCCCGGCTGCTTACTCACATTAGCCATTATGCCATTTAGTAGCATTCTTGCCGGATGGCTTTTTTATCTCACTGGCACGCTATCCGTTTTCTATGTAGTGACACACCTAAGAGCCATCGTGGGCGCTAAGCGACGCCTACTTATTCCACTTTGCCTGCTAGCTATCGGTATAACCAACCTCATTTGGTATCACCACTATTATCAACCCGATAGTCTTTTCCCCTATGTGTATAACGCCTACAGGACATCTGCACACGCCGGTATTCTGGGCGCATTTATCCTGCTGACGGCACTGCATATCACGCAGAAACAACAAAAGCAGTCGCTCTTCTACATCATCGCAATTTGTGTATTAGCGCTAGGTTATGCGTTCTATCAGTCGCTGTTCAGTGGAATGCATCGCATTGGGTTGGTATTTGGCACGGCAACCAGCGCCGCCTATTTTCTTACTTTTATCGGCGCGTTAAGCGCACAGGCGCTGCTGAAGCTCGATTCAACCTATAAGTATTATCTCTATCTGGTACATTTTTTGTTAGTCACAATAGCCATTCTGCTGACAGAAACCCGGGCAGCGATGTTTGTCTACCCTATTGTTGGCGCAACTATTTTATTGTCAGAAGTCAGACACGATAAACGTTTGTTCATAAAGGCGTTCATTGGTTCAGTGGCAACACTGCTTCTATGCTTATTCCTGTTTCAGGAGACGATTCATCAACGCGTCAACGACCTGTTCAACGACGTACACAGCTATAACATGAATAACAGCAAAACATCAGTGGGTGCGCGCATCGCCATGTACCAATCCGGTGTCGAAGCAGGAGAAGAAGCATTATTGGGGCAATCTGCCGAACAGCGTGCGGAACATATTATTGCACAAGCACAACAAGAGTCTGAGCTATCTGGTGCAGTAGGATATTTGGATATCCATCTGCATAACGAAGTGATTGATGCCTTCTCCCTTAAAGGGTTACCGGGCGCAATATTGATTGTGTTGCTCTATACCTCTTTATTTTATTTTTCATTTTTTGTTCTACGCAGCCACCTCTCCGTCGCGCTACTTTTTGCTCTGATTATGTATGGACTTAGCGATGTCATCCTTTATTCACGGGATATGCTCATTACGTGGCTGATGGTGTTTTGCCTCGGCACAACGCTGACCGGAAAATGGCTAAAGAATTAGCCCTGTTATAATTAACGTGTGGCAGTAGCATTTACCTCTGTGAGAGGGATGTGGGTTTTAGTACCATAGCGGAAAAATTAGCTATCCATGCTGTCGCGCCACATGGATAGGATCAGTCTTTTGGTAGCTGTTGAGCCAAAGGCGGTAGCGTGCCTGTAAAAATCATAACTTTTGATTACATGAAGGAAAACGAGTGAGTCAACGCATCATATCCTATCACCGGATTCTTGTAGTAAAGCTCAGATATCATGGCGATATGCTGCTGACCACTCCGCTCATCAGCACGCTAAAAGCAAATTATCCTGATGCCAAAATTGACGTATTGCTATATCAGGATACGATGCCGATTCTCTCCGCAAACCCAGAGATAAATCAGCTTTACGGGCTGAAGAGAAAAACGAAGACGCTTTCAGAGAAAATCAGCAATTTCGTGGCAATCAGGCAGGCGCTGAAGAAAAACAAATATGACTTGATCGTGAATTTGGCTGACCAGTGGCCTATTGCGTTATTAGTAAAATCGCTAGGAGGGCGTAGTGTTGCTCTCGATCGCGGCAATAAACTGAAAGGCAAAATCTGGCGTTTTTTTTTCGATCATTGTGTTCCGCCAATAGGCGCGCATATTGTTGAGCAAAATCTTTATCTCCTCACCCCGCTCAACCTACCAGCGTCAAATACGCGCTCCCAGTTATCACTGCATTATCGTCAGGAAGATGCCCAAAGCATCATTAATCAACGTCCTACACTTTTAACACAACGCTACGTCGTCATCCAACCCACAACTCGCCAATACTACAAATACTGGGACAACGACAAATTCGCTCAGGTCATTGACTATCTTAAAACCCAAAATCTGGAAGTCGTTTTGACCTGCGGTCCTTCAGAAGACGATTTAAACGTGGTACGTGATATTCACTCACTGTGCACACATAAACCAGAGATGGGCTTCGCGGGTAAAACAAGTTTTCTGGAACTGGCTGCGTTAATTGACCGTGCCGTATTGTATATCGGTGTCGACTCCGCGCCGATGCACATGGCCGCCGCACTAAATACACCACTCGTAAGCTTATTTGGTCCAACAGACTATAAATTATGGCGTCCGTGGTGCGAACACTATAAACAGATTTGGGCCGGCGAATACCAACAGATGCCAGCACAACAGAATTACGATCAGACTGTTAAGTATTTATCCTGCATTCCTGCGGAAGATGTCATTCAGGCATCAGAACAGATGTTGAATACTACGCCGCAAAGAGATAACCAATGAAAATCGCATTCTGTGTCTACAAATACTTCCCTTTCGGTGGATTGCAGCGTGATTTTCTGAGCATTGCAAAAGTCTGCCAGAAGCAAGGCCATGAAATTCGCGTTTATACCAGCGAATGGCAAGGCGACGAACCGGAAGGGTTCGACATTGTTCTCGTACCGATATCAGGACTCGGGAACCATACCCGCCATCGCCGTTTTTCGGACTGGATACAACGCCATTTACAGCAACACTCTGTCGATCGCGTTGTCGGATTTAGCAAAATGCCAGGGCTGGACTTCTACTATGCCGCAGAGGGATGTACGGCAGAAAAAGCCGTTCAGGAGAAAGGCTTTTTTTATCGACTCACCCCCCGCTACCGCGGATATGCGGCGCTAGAACGCGATGTGTTCGACAGAAACAGTCGCACGTGTATGCTGATGCTAACACCGCGGCAAATTGCCCATTTTCAGAAGCATTACGGCACACAAGATGAACGCTTCTTTATGCTGCCCCCAGGTATTTCAGCGGATAGAAAATACAGCACGCGTTCTCCAGATACGCGCGCTCGATTTCGCCAGCAGCATAATCTGGATGAAAACGGATTCGTTCTGTTACAAGTGGGTTCCGACTTCAAACGTAAAGGGGTTGGCCGCAGCCTGAGCGCCATCGCCAGCCTGCCACAAGAACTGCGTCAACGCGTTACGTTTCTCGTCGTCGGCCAAGATGATCCAAAGCCGTTTCAGCAACAAGCAGAGCAGCTCGGCATAGGTCAACAGATACACTTCTTCTCCGGTCGAGATGATATTTCTGACTTCATGGCAGCCGCGGATTTGTTACTTCATCCAGCTCATCAGGAAGCCGCTGGCATCGTTTTACTTGAGGCTATCGCGGCTGGGTTACCGATACTCGTTACCGATGCATGCGGTTATGCTTTTTACATTGAGCGCTCGCAGGCCGGACAAGTTATTTCTGAGCCTTTTAGCCAGACAGAACTGAATCACGCGTTATCACACGCGCTCCGTCAGCCAGAAACGCTCAAACAGTGGGCAGAAAATGCGCGCCACTTTGCCGACACGGAAGATATTTATAGCCTGCCAGAAAAGGCGGCGCAGTTGATTATTGAATCATAAATATTCTGACCTGTTTTTTACAACTCGTTATTCTCTTCGCTACTCATCCAACACGGTAAGCACATGTACTTTGACAAAGAAAAAGTCATAAAAAATGTACACTCATTCTCATATTCTAAAAAAAATCCTGAGTTAAATATAGCATTTGGTACTGATGAAAAATTCATTTATGGCTGCGCCATGGCTATAGCTTCTACTCTATTAAAAAATCAGGATCACTGCTTATCCTTTCACGTGTTTACCGACAAAATCAGTGATAGCGACAAAGCCAAATTTCAAGAAATGGCAAAGCAATATAATACAACCATTAATATCTATATCGTTGATTGCTCTTGGTTAAAAACGTTACCAGAAACAAAACTCTGGAGCTATGCCATTTATTTCCGCTTCATTATTGCCGATTACTTTCATGGCGTACTTGATAAAGTTCTCTACCTCGATGCGGACATTATATGTAATGGCTCATTACAAGAATTAATAGCATTAGATGTTAGTAACCATATTTCCGCTGCGGTTCTCGATGGTGACAGGCACTGGTGGAGTGATCGGGCAAAAAAATTTCATCACCCTGAACTCAGCAATGGGTACTTTAACTCTGGCGTTTTACTAATTGAAGTCAACAACTGGCATCAAGCGGCGGTAACAGAAAACAGCATGCGTTTTTTGACCGACCCAGAGATGAAAAAAATTATTACTCATCCTGATCAAGATGTTTTAAATATATTATTGGCAGAAAAATTCCGCCACTTGGAAATTAAATACAACACACAGTTCAGTATAAATTATGAATTAAAATACAGTCATGGCGAGTCTGCTCCTATGCCGATTTCCAATGAGACTATTTTTATTCATTACATTGGCCCTACTAAGCCCTGGCATAAATGGGCTGCTAATTACGCGTGTACGAAATATTTTTTAAAAGCCAAAGAAAACTCGCCATGGAAAAATGAGTCACTACTAGACGCAATGACGGCGAGTAATATGCGATATTGTGCTAAGCATCAGTTTCACAATGGTGAATATATAAATGGCATAAAGAGTTATGCCAAATATTTTTTTATTAAAGCATTCTTTGGAAAATAAAAATGGAAAAGAATAAAACCCCAGTATTCATCGTATCTTTAGCTAAAGATATAGATAGAAGAAAATCCATCGGTGATGCTCTAAAAAAAGAGAACATTGATTTTGAGTTTATTGATGCAATACTAGGATCTGATTTACCAAAAGAAGAGCTAGATAGAATAAAGGAAAGCTCACCGGAAGAGTTTAATCCAACTGTATCTGAAATAGGTTGCTCTCTAAGTCATCAAAGAATATATTCCAAAATAATTAATGAAAAAATAGAATGGGCTATTATTCTTGAAGATGATGCAATTATTAACTCCTCCTTGAAACATCTTATAAACGGATTGTCTGAGGAGGCCACTCTCAAAATGTGCGAAGAGGATCTTTATATACTGGGCGGACAAGATGGCCTTAGCCAGAGAAGAAAAGTCTCTTTGTCATTCTTTAACAAAATAAATATAAATGGTATTGTTTTTAGAAAGCTAATATATAAGCCAATATATATAACAAGAACATGTTGTTACCTTGTAAGTAGAAAATTAGCAATAAATTTACATGAAGAATTCAACAATAACTATTACATTGCTGATAAGTGGGACTATCTATACAAAAAGAAATGTTTTAAACATATATATCTAACAGAAATAATATCTCACCCCATCGTAGATATATCCAACAGTAACATTGAGAAAGAACGATTAGCGAAATTAGATCAAGAGATAAAAAGAGAGAGTAGACCTAAAGGAGAAATCGAAAGGGGTATTAATAACTTTTTCTTCCTTATAAAAAAATGCTTACGTTCCTTAAAATGGTAAATCTTGATCTACGAGATGCTAGAAAATGAAGTCGTTCACTATATCACTCACAAGATATAAATTTGTAAAAAACAAAAAAATTTAAATATAAAAATCATAAAGGCAATAAATAATGGAAACCCGAAATAAATTATCTATTGTTATGATTGCAAAAAATGCATCCGAACTTATTGACGAATGCTTGCGCTCAGTAGAATGGGCTGATGAAATAATTATTGTTGACTCAGGAAGTACCGATAATACTGTAGAGATCGCTGAAAATTATGGTGCTCGAGTCTATCATACAAATCAATGGCCAGGATATGGAAAACAGAGGCAGAAAGCTCAACGTTATGCCAACGGCGATTATATTTTCGTGATAGATACAGATGAAAGAGTAACACCTGAATTACGCAATTCTATTGAAAAGATACTAGCAAAACCTGATATTGATAATAGAAATGTATATTTCTGTGCTAGAAGGAATCTCTTCCTTGGCCGATTTATGCGCCACAGCGGATGGTACCCAGATAATGTCATTCGCTTCTATGCCAATAACTGTTTTACTTATAACGATAATACTGTACATGAATCTCTAAATTATGGTAGTGCATCTCTTAAAAAATTATCAGGTGACTTATTGCATTTAACATGCCGTGAGTTCTCAAGCTTCCAGAAAAAACAACTACATTACGCTTTGGCATGGGCAGAGGAACGGCACAGTCGAGGGAAACGGTGCCGCTATTCAGACATATTCATTCATACAGTCTTTGCATTTCTTAAAACATGGATATTTAGGGCTGGTTTTTTAGATGGAAAACAAGGATTACTACTAGCCATAGTGAATTCTCAGTATACTTTTAATAAATATACAGAATTGTGGTCTCTACAAAAAAAGAACACATCGAGTTAATAAAAAACCATTCATCCTACGAATATATAAGAATGGAGTTGTAAATTAACTCTTATAATAACGTTGATGGAATATATTATTTAATTATATTTCTAGAAAATGAAAAATTCCCATTTAAATTTAACATAGGGCTGTAGGTATGGATGAGTTCAATTCTTTCGATAATTCTAATGTTCGAATATTTACTCTCTATTGGAACAATGTCGATTTACAGCTAGTTAATGCCCAGCGAAAGGTTTTTGAAAAATTTGGCTTCAAAATTGAGCAACACAATCGCCATGGAATGGATCATGGAACATGGATGAGGGAAATTCTTAATGCAGCAGAAGATGAAGATGTTATTATCATTGTTGATATTGACTGTATACCACTAAACTCGAATGCGATTAAAAAAGCCATAATATCTGCACGTAATGGAAAAGTGTTTGGATGTGCCCAATCAGCGAATCATATTGATTACCATTATGTCTATGTAGGACCAATGTTTATTGCTCTAACAGGAGAAACTTGGAGAAATGCAGGGGCACCGTCATTACAAGCGGATGATAAATTTGATGTTGGAGGCCGTCTAACAGATGCTGCAATACAAGCAGGGCACCAACCCGAATTCGTTTACCCCTCAGATGTCGCAGTCCCAAAATGGTTGATAGGAGAAAACCACATCTGTGGTTTATTTACTATTTACGAACATAGCTATCTTCATCTTTTTGAGTCGAGAAATAAAGATCTCATAGACTGCTTCATTCAAATATCTAATGATATAATATCAAGTGAAGGAGAAATTGATTACAGAAAATATATTATCAGGGCATCTAGTGAAAGTCACGATAGCTATGTAGTTAATTACTTAAATAAAAAAAGTATTTTGGGAAAAATATCACGCGAACTTAAAAGATTTAAAAAAAAAATTAAAATGACAATTAACTGACATATCATACATCCATAAAAATATGATTAGATTATTTTATAAATACATGACAATTGGTGTAATAA
>NZ_RJTN01000070.1 GCF_005497185.1 Pectobacterium polonicum
CTTTGCGTTTTTCCCCGTAGAACACCTGTCTTCGGTACTTCGGCGCAAAAACTATGTGATATTTACAGTTCCATCGGGTGTGCGCTAAGCTCTTTTCGTCCCTCATTGGGACCCCCTTTTGATTTCTTGTTGAACGTTTGCAGTTGCCAGACCGCAAACTGTTTTAACAAATCAAAAGGGGTTTTTATAACTGGCCCAAAGCTGAAAGCTTTACTGAACCCCCAGCCTAGCTGGGGGTTTTCTGGGCACAAGAAAAATCCACGCAGTTGCGTGGATTTTAAAGGGTTTATCAGTCTTCATGCGATTCACAGAAACCTCATGAGACAACAGGAGCGAATTAGACGTT
>NZ_RJTN01000071.1 GCF_005497185.1 Pectobacterium polonicum
CTGCCGACCGGGAAAAGAGACATACGGGCAGGCACTTCCTACATTAGATCGCACTCTGCTTGAGGCGTTCGATTCTCATGATTGAACTACACCATATTCGTGTTTCTTATCCAAACGGTCGCGACTGGCGTACCGTCGTGCATGACGCGTCGCTATCGGTCAAGGCTGGTGAATGCTTTGGTCTGGTTGGCCCTTCTGGCTGTGGAAAATCCTCTTTACTGTGGACCATTGCTGGCTTGAACCCGCATTGGCAGGGTGAGATGCGGCTAGCTCATCACGCAATTACGCCAGGAACACGGTTCACTGGCCAGTTACGTCGTGATGTGCAAATGGT
>NZ_RJTN01000008.1 GCF_005497185.1 Pectobacterium polonicum
TACCATATGGATGGTGCTTTGCCTGTCGTCTCTTTCATAAGAGCCGCGCAAAGTCTTGCCATCAATGGCGACGACTTCACCACAGGTTAACTTGTGCAAGGCTTTCATCCAGGCGAGAAAACAATCGCGGAATTCAGCGGGATCGATATTTGAAATCAGACGAGCAAAGGTATCATCAACGGGCACACCTTTTTCAAACAAGCCCTGTTTAAGGAACCAGTCATGGTGGCCCAGAACGTACTCACGAATGTCAGTCCAGCCCTGACCTCCCGCTATCACTGCGCAGATTGAAGCAAACAAAATATCAAACAGTGGGTAGTCCACTTTTGCGCTTTGTCGTTCGTCTCGGATGATACTGAAATGCGCTTTGATGGTATCTAAATTCATGGTCACTCCTCAAAAGAGGAGCATAAGGTCATAGTCGATTCGTCAGGGGCTTTGTTGAATAAATCGAACTTTTGCTGAGTCGAAGGACCAGAGCACACACCATCCTGATAACATAGGCAGTAATATGGCAAAGCAGAAGTTCAAAATAATCAACTGGAAAACCTATAACCACGCGCTCCGTCAACGGGGTTCTCTGATCCTACCCACGTAATGTGGACACTGCCCTAAGCGAGGTTCTGGTTTTCAAATTGTTCTGGGCTGAGACCGCCGCAAGCACTGTGGCGTCGCCACCGATTGTAATCACATTCGATATAATTAAACACCGTCGTCCGCATCATTTCCCTGATGACAACGCGTTCTCCGTAGAGACATTCCACTTTCAGTGAATGGAAAAAACTTTCCACACAGGCGTTATCGTAACAACAGCCCTTTGCACTCATGCTGCCCTGTAGATTATGTCGTTTCAGCAGGCTCTGGTAATCTCCTGAACAATACTGACTGCCACGATCGGTATGAACAATAACATTTTTCGGGCGCTTACGACGCCAAAGCGCCATTTCCAGCGCATCACAAGCCAGTTGCGCCGTCATGCGTGACGACATATCGACCAGCCAATCACCGCGCGTGACCACAGGTCAATGACCACCGCGAGATACAGCCAGCCTTCATCTGTGCGAAGATGCGTGATGTCGCCTACCCATTTCTGGTTCGGCCCGCTGGCGCTGAAGTCCTGCTTCAGTCGGTTTTCCGATACCGGCAGACCATGCTCACAGTAGCTGACCGGACTAAATTTACGGCTGGCTTTCGCTCGCAATCCCTGACGACGCAGACTGGCTACTGCGGGCAACCCGAAACATCCGACACATCACGTTGATACTGAACTCTGCCTGATGGTTTTCGATGAAGACATACATTATTTCAGGCGCTTCGCAAAGTATGTCGCGGCTTTTTGGAGGATGGCCAGTTCTTCATCGCGCTCCGCCAATTGGCGCTTGAGGCGGGCATTTTCGGCAGCCAACGCGTTTTCGCGCTCAGACGAGGTCAGTTGTTGCTGTTGCTTGCTGCGCCAGTTGTAGAGCTGGGATTCATACAGGCTGAGTTCACGAGCAACTGCAGCGACACCGATACGCGCAACCAGTTTCAGGGCTTCATTGTGAAATTCGGGCGTGTACTATTTACGGGATGTTTTGCTGGTTGGTGTTGTTTTTGTCATGAGTAATCACCTCTGATTGAGAGTTTACTCACTTAGTTGCCTGTCCACTAATGGTGGGTAAGATCAAAGTTGAACGTTCCCAAAAAACAGACAAAGTTGAGTTTTACGCTATCGTAAATCTGTCAGATGCTGACCTGAAGGAACGACTGGCTTACTATAACTGGGAACGTCCTCATAGCGCTCACAACGGTAAAACTCCGATGGAGCGCTACTTCGAACTTGCTGAGCAAACGCCATACTGCGATGCTGTTCACGCAAACTATCAGCCCAGCGAAGAGCATATGCAGGAACAGAATTACAAGCTGAGAAAATTGAAACGATGTCTATGAATCACACAGCTAAATCGTCTTTTTCAGCGATCCTTTCCAGTTAGATAACGTAATATCCAATCCCTTAATTTTCTCACACGATAATGAAGAGTATTGAGGTCGATGTGCTGGGGTAGGGTAGTGTTCCGTCGAGATCTCAGTCACCTGTGGGATTTTATCAATAACGCCTTGCTGTTCTGCCATTTCGAAGATGGTTTTTGCAAACTCATACCAACTCACCTCTTTATCCCCACAGTAGTGATAAATCCCACCTTCAGCATTTTTTTCAAGAAGAGAAATAATTGCCTGTGCGAGATCTCCTGCATAGGTTGGGCAACCACGCTGGTCATTGACAATACTCAATGTGTCCCGTTCTTTGGCTAACCGTAGCATGGTTTTCACGAAATTATTGCCGTATTCGCTAAAGACCCAGGCGGTACGCACAATAATTGCCTCGGGTGAAGCTTTTGCTACCGCCTGTTCACCCGCCAGCTTGGTTTTACCGTAAACACTTAGCGGATTGGTTGTACTGTCTTCGCGGTAAGGCTCTGTGGCATTCCCATCAAAAACATAGTCAGTGGAAACGTGGACTAACCGAATACCTTGCTTGCTGGCGACAATGGCTAAATTCTCTGGCCCTATAACGTTAATTTTTGCTGCGAGTTCAGGTTCTGATTCAGCTTTATCCACGGCGGTGTAAGCCGCTGCGTTTACGATGGCATCAGGTTGAAAATTTTTTACTACCTCTTCAACGCGTTCCAAATCCGTAATGTCGAGTTCCGCAGAATCGGTTGCTAAAATTTCCCATCCCACAGGTAAACGATCTTGAAAGCAGCGACCCAGTTGCCCGTTTGCCCCTGTCAGCAATATTCTCATTTGGTGAGATCCTTGAATAATTTTCCTAATTTATCTTTCTCAGAGAGCAAAGGGTCTGCTATTGGCCATTCAATGCCAACTTCAGGATCGTTCCATAACAGGCAACCTTCATCGCTAGGATCATAATAATCCGTACACTTATATTCGAAATCAGCGATGTCAGAGAGCACAACAAAACCATGTGCTAAGCCGGGCGGTAACCAGAACTGGGTTTTGTTTTCTTCCGACAGCGTTACACCGCACCATTCTCCGTAGGAAGGGGAGTCTTGGCGAATATCAACTACAACGTCAAATACTTCGCCGCGGACCACACGAACCAGTTTTCCCTGTGGATTCGTTTTCTGGAAATGCAGGCCCCGTAAGACGCCTTTACGTGAGCGAGAATGGTTATCCTGAACAAAGTCTACGTCGATATTCAGCATCTTCTGATAACGCTTCTTTTCAAACGTTTCGAGGAAAAAACCTCGTGCATCGCCGAATACTTTTGGCTGAATGATCTTTGCGCCGTGAACAGCAGTATCAATAATTTGCATGTTATTTTTCTGAAATGAGTTGGTTTAAATATTGCCCATATGACGTTTTGAGCATTACTTTGGCCTCTTCGGCAACTTGTTGGCGAGAGAGCCAGCCTTTGCGGAAGGCGATCTCTTCCAGGCAAGCAACTTTCAACCCTTGGCGCTTTTCGATGGTATGAATAAATTGTGAGGCTTCAATTAAGCTGTCGTGTGTGCCGGTATCCAGCCAGGCGAAACCTCTTCCCAGCAGCTCAACATTCAACGTGCCTTGCTCAAGATACATTTGGTTCAGCGTAGTGATTTCTAATTCGCCGCGGTGCGACGGTTTGACCTGTTT
The DNA here is from genome assembly GCF_005497185.1 of Pectobacterium polonicum. Classification (GTDB taxonomy): domain Bacteria; phylum Pseudomonadota; class Gammaproteobacteria; order Enterobacterales; family Enterobacteriaceae; genus Pectobacterium; species Pectobacterium polonicum. The sequence continues at coordinate 3,637 of NZ_RJTN01000008.1, forward strand.
CGCCATTTCTACAATGTTCTTATCGTAGAAGTAGAGCCCAGTAACAGCCCAGTTTGATTTCGGTTTTGCGGGTTTTTCTTCTATCGACAGGGCTCTGAAATCTTGATCAAATTCGACGACGCCAAAGCGTTCAGGGTCGGTGACCTGATAGCCGAAAATCGTCGCACCTTCTTCTTTTGCCGCGACAGACTCTAGTTTTTTGCCAAAACTCTGTCCGAAATAGATATTATCGCCGAGTACCAGTGCACAGCGTTCCCCATTGATAAATTCTTCGCCGATGATAAAGGCTTGAGCTAACCCATCTGGACTAGGTTGAATCGCGTAGCTAAGCTCAATGCCAAAACGGCTCCCATCACCTAAGAGTCGTTGAAATGCAGGCATGTCTTCAGGCGTAGTAATAACCAGTATTTCACGGATACCTGCCAGCATAAGAACAGAAATCGGGTAGTAAACCATTGGTTTATCATAGATTGGCAATAGCTGCTTAGAAACGCCGCGAGTAATCGGGTATAAGCGAGTGCCACTTCCCCCTGCTAGCACGATCCCTTTCATCAATAACTCCACCTTTAATAAAAACTGTCTTTAAATAATCGCTCTAGTATACCACCCAGTTTCATCAGAATTGTCCTACCTGTCAGAAAAAGTAACTGATACAGAGCAAGTGTATCTTTGCGCTTGTGGCTCGGTAATCCCTCAGAAAAAGTCAGATACCAGAGATCGCTTTATGACTGATTAGGTGTAATCTTAGTGTCATGCGTGGTGTAGTGGTATTACGCTGCCAGATGTAAGTAAATAGATAAAAAAACCAAAACCATCAGATTGAAGAGAGTCAATCCATGACATCATTGAAAGCGATTATCCCTGTAGCAGGTTTAGGGATGAATTTGTTACCGGTGACCAAGGCCATCCCTAAGGAAATGTTGCCGCTGGTTGACCGCCCGGTGATCGAGAAGATCGTCAACGAGTGTGTGAGGGCGGGGATTAAAGAAATTGTTCTGGTGACGCATGCGTCTAAAAACGCGATCGAAAACCATTTCGATACTTCGTTTGAACTTGAATCGTTGCTCGAAGAGCGCCAAAAGCGTCAGCTACTGGATGAAGTACAATCTATTTGTCCAAAAGGTGTGACGATCATGAACGTTCGTCAGGGGGAAACGCTGGGATTAGGGCATGCGGTCTCCTGCGCGCGCCCAATCATTGGCGATAGTCCGTTTGTGGTGGTGTTGCCCGATGTAGTGCTGGATGAAAGCACGGCCGATCAGACGAAGGAAAATCTGGCGCTGTTGATCTCTCGTTTTGAAGAAACAGGGCGCAGCCAGGTGTTGGTGAAACATCGTCCTTATGAAGTGCTGCCAGAGTATTCTGTCGTTGATTGTGACAAACCGCTGGTGAACCCAGGTGATGCCGCTGCGATTACGTTGATGATTGAAAAACCCGAGGCACCGTCTGAAACCGGGTCTGACCTTTCCGCTGTAGGGCGCTATGTGTTAACCGCCGATGCCTGGCCATTGCTGGATAAAGCCGAACCAGGCGCCTGGGGACGTATTCAGTTGACGGATGTGATTGCCGATATGATTGCGACTCAACAGGTTGATGCCGTGCAGATGTCGGGCAAGAACTTTAACTGTGGTCGTAAGTTGGGTTACGCGCAGGCGTTTGTGTCCTATGGATTGCGCAATCCTGAGTTTGGTGCCGAATTTAAAGAAAGTATTAAGGCACTGCTGAAAAAGTAATATTGAGCGATAACTCGCTGCAAAACCGCAGATCGTTGAATCGTTCTGCGGTTTTTTCTTTTCCCTGCCATATGTTTCGATTGGGTGAGCTTTCGCTATCAAACCAATCACTACCCACTCGCGCAAAGCTGAGTTACCATGTTGCCCTGTTTTTAAATTGCTTGCGAGGTCGCAGCGCGAGGCGTTGTCGCCGTTGTAGGCAGGTTATCCTTCAGACAGGAGTTGCTTTAATGTCCAAACAGCAAATTGGCGTTGTCGGTATGGCGGTGATGGGGCGCAATCTGGCGCTGAACATTGAGAGCCGTGGCTATAGCGTTTCCATCTTTAACCGTTCTTCCGATAAAACCGATGAAGTTATCGCGGAAAATCCAGGCAAAAAACTGGTGCCTTCTTACACCGTTGAAGCGTTTGTCGAATCCCTGGAAAAACCCCGCCGTATTCTGCTGATGGTGAAGGCTGGTGAAGCAACCGATAAAACGATTGAATCGCTGAAACCTTACCTGGAAAAAGGCGATATTCTGATCGATGGCGGTAATACCTTCTATAAAGATACTATTCGCCGTAACCGCGAGCTGTCCGCTGAAGGGTTTAACTTCATCGGAACAGGCGTATCCGGTGGGGAAGAGGGCGCGCTGAAAGGGCCTTCTATCATGCCGGGTGGCCAGAAAGAAGCTTACGAATTGGTTGCGCCGATTCTGGAACAGATTGCTGCGCGTGCAGACGGCGAAGCCTGTGTGACCTATATTGGCGCGGATGGTGCGGGTCACTACGTTAAGATGGTGCATAACGGCATCGAATACGGTGACATGCAGCTGATTGCTGAAGCTTATGCATTGCTCAAACAGGCTCTGAATCTGGACAACGACGAGTTGGCTACGACGTTCTCTGAGTGGAACAAAGGCGAGTTAAGCAGCTACCTGATTGAAATCACTGCTGATATCTTCAAGAAAAAAGATGAAGAAGGTAAATACCTGGTTGACGTGATTCTGGATGAAGCGGCTAACAAAGGTACCGGTAAATGGACCAGCCAAAGTTCTCTGGATCTGGGAGAACCGCTGTCTCTGATCACCGAATCCGTTTTTGCCCGCTACCTTTCCTCTCTGAAGGAGCAGCGTGTTGCGGCGTCTAAAGTGCTGACAGGCCCGACAGCTCAGCCATTCGGTGGCGATAAAGCCGAGTTTATTGAGAAAGTGCGCCGTGCGCTGTATCTGGGTAAAATTGTTTCTTATGCTCAAGGCTTCTCACAGCTGAAAGCGGCATCAGACGAAAATAGCTGGGATCTGAACTACGGTGAAATCGCCAAGATCTTCCGCGCGGGTTGCATCATTCGTGCGCAATTCCTGCAAAAAATCACTGATGCGTACGATCAGAAAGCGGATATCGCTAATCTGCTGCTGGCACCTTACTTCAAGAAAGTGGCTGATGAATACCAACAGGCGCTGCGTGACGTGGTTTCTTTCGCTGTTCAACAAGGTATCCCGACCCCAACGTTCTCTGCGGCCATTGCCTATTATGACAGCTATCGCTCAGCCGTGCTGCCCGCTAACCTGATTCAGGCTCAGCGTGACTACTTCGGTGCGCATACCTATAAGCGTACGGATAAAGAAGGCGTATTCCATACCGAGTGGCTGGAATAGTCATTTCTTATGCTTAGGTAATGTTTTTTTAATAAAACGCCAGATTAGGAAATGTCTGGCGTTTTTATATTGCTGAATGAACACATAGATATCATTAGGATATCTATGACTTTTTTTCTGAAATACTGTAAATTTCATTAAAGAAATCTGCTTTTTTACCGAGATCATTGCTGTTTATTATATCGGGATCTTGCTATTTTTAACGTTGTTGCAAAAATTGGGCTGTAGTTTTGCTTTCTGGTGTTGCTTATCAGAGTGAGTTTTATCTCATAGAGAGTTTCAGCGCCATTGCATTGTAACTGATTACTGGGGGAGATCCCGGTAGCGGTCAGTAACAAGGTGAATAGCATGTATTTGCCATCGTGCTGACTGGAATGAAGGACGGGGTATGGTCTTTTCGACGGTACTCCACCCTGAAGTACTTCATGTTAAAAAGGAAATCGTAATGAAGAAAACGTTAATCGCGCTGGCCGCTGTTCTGGCCATGTCGTCAAATGCGTTTGCTGTTGATGGTGTCTCCAGTGCCACCGCTGCGGGTACCTCTACCACCACGACCACCAGCGCTGCTGCTGCGGGTGCGGCGGGTGCTGGTGGTGCTGGCTTTGCTGCTGGTACCACTGCTCTGATTGCTGTCGGTGCTGCTGCGGCGATCGGTGTTGCTGTTGCGGTTGCTGTTTCCAGCAACGATAACAGCACGCCAGCGACCACGACGACAGGGACCTGATGTCTCGCTAATCCCAAGGCCACTTCGGTGGCCTTTCTTTTTCCAGGCTGCGCTGTTCAACGAGAACTGCATTTCATGACAAAAATAAAACGAATGGCGAAGGCGAGAGCGCTGATTGCCATACCTCTTTTATCGATTGTGCTGGCTGGCTGCTCCCAAAATGTGGAGCAGGTGGGGAAAACGTTCAAACTGGCGTTTTTTGGGCAGGATGACACCCATGTGACGGCCAAACAGGTTGCCAATACGCCCTATGCCTCGGCTTATCTGAAAGTGGGTAAAGCGCCGCAGGCGTTTGTGGTGCTCGCGTTTGTCGAGCAGAATCAGTTGAAATGGATCGGGGCCGATAAAAATATGGTCTCGACCCAACATGGTCGTTTAGTGAAAACGCAGGGCTTTGGTGAAGACATTATCTATGTGGATAACCTGCAACAGGACCCCCTGACGTTAGGCCTATTGAAGGCATCGACGCCAATGACATGGCAGAGCCGGGTTGAGTGGGCTCAAGTCTTCCGCGGTGGTTACGAAACCACGTCCGTTTTTCAGGCTCGTGGCAAAGAAACGATAAAAATTTTAGACACCTCGCGTGAGCTGCTGCGTTTTGATGAACGAGTGACCGTCCCCACCTTGGATGAATCTTACACCAATAGTTACTGGCTCGATCCGGCTAACGGCAGTGTAGTGCAAAGCCAACAGTATATGGGGCCGGGCATGGCATTGGTTACATTCACCGTATTAAAACCCTACGTACAATAAGGGGCTGCAATGTTGGCACTCAATCGTATCGCTACCTTGTTGCTGCTGGTTTCCGGCCTCGCGACGGCGGCGCAACTGACGGTGAAATCCCCTCAAGAGACGATTGCTGTCGTTAAACTGGACGATGGTACGCGGCTTGACAAATTTTATGAACAGGTGTCCTGGCCACAGAACATCAACTGGAAAACGGCATTTATTTCTGATTTCGCGACGACGCAGAAGATACGAGCGCAGGGCGATGTCTTGCTGCAAAAGCTGGCAGAGCTGGAAACACGCTGGCGCAACTCGGGCGATGGCGATCTGGCGATCTCAGCCTGGCTGCTGAGAAAGTCCATCAGTCCGATCAATGTTGCGGGGCGTATCCGTACCGATCTGGACCCTGACCGTGTACGTGTCTATATCCAGAATAACCGCCCTTTGGTAGGGGAATATGCGCTGTATGTGGCGCCTCATGATGACAGCGTGTCTCTGATTGGTCTGGTGAATACCTCTGCTGATGTTGGAGAGTTGGAAACATCGGGGAAAGTGGCGCTGCGTGCCGGGTGGTCGGTTGAAAATTATCTCTCTGGACGTCGGTCTCTTGCGGGGGCTGATAACAGTTACGGCTATCTGATTGGGGGAAATGGCACGTGGCGTAAAGTACCGCTGGCGCTGTGGAATCGTCAGCATATTGAACCTGCTGCGGGCGAAACGATCTTTATCGGCTTCGATCCTTCTGTTTTACCTCAGGATATGTCATCACTTAACGATCAGCTTGCTGACTATCTGGCTAACCGGACCCCACTCGAATGACCAAGAACAGAAACGTTAAATTAAGCTGTCTGTCGTTGGCGATTGGCGGCATCTTGAGTGCACAGACAATGGCGGCGGAGACAGAAAGCAGCCGTGCTGTAACCAATCAGAATACGCGTTTTCAGCCTGTGGGGGTATCACAGACTGATTTTGGCGGTACGGGGTTGTTGCAGATGCCGACGGCGCGTATGGCGGAAACGGGCGAGTTTAGCCTCAATTACCGTGACAATGAGGAATACCGACGCTATTCCCTATCCCTCCAGCTCTTTGACTGGCTGGAAACGACGGTGCGTTATACCGATACGCGCACGCGGCCATACAGCCAAAGCACTGCTTTTAGTGGCGATCAGACGCAAAAAGATAAAGGCTTTGATATAAAAGCGAGGTTGTGGCAGGAAAGCTACTGGCTGCCAGATGTGTCGCTGGGGTTGCGTGATATTGCGGGAACGGGGCTGTTTGATAGCGAATATTTGGTAGCGAGTAAGCGTTTCGGTCCGTTTGATTTCACCCTAGGTATGGGGTGGGGCAATATGGCTGAGAGCGGCAATATTAAAAACCCGGCATGTTCATTCAAAGCTAGCTTCTGCCAGCGTAGTACTTCTTTTAAAGCCGGTGGGGGACAGTTTGAATTTGAGAACTTTTTCCACGGTTCGGCCGCGCTGTTTGGTGGGATTGAGTACCAGACGCCGTGGGACCCGTTGCGTTTAAAGCTTGAATATGATGGCAATGACTATAGCCGTGAATTTGCTGGTGCTATTAAGCAGGATTCCCCCTTTAATATCGGTGCGGTCTACCGTATTGGTGACGCGTTGGATACCACGCTGTCATGGCAGCGCGGCAATACTCTGATGTGGGGTTTTACCCTACGTACCAACTTTAACAGCCTGAAGCCGAACTACTTAGACGATGCGCCACCGGTCTACGCGCCGGTGAAGGATGGTAAAGGCACCAACTGGCAGCTCGTTTCGAAGGAGCTGAATGATAAGGCCGGATATAAAGACGCTGATATCTACGCGGATCAAAAACAGGTCACCATTGTTGCTGAGCAAACAAAGTATCGTGACAGCGAAGAAGCAACACAGCGCGCCGCTACGGTATTGGCAAACCATGTTCCGGGCGGTGTTGATGAATATCACATTGTCCAGCGTAGCCAGCGTTTACCGATTGCCAGCACGGAAGTGGATGCCAAAGCCTTTAGTCAGGTGCAATTATCAGCCGTTCCGCTGGGTCAACCGGAACCTGAAACACATCGTAAAGAGCCGGTATCCGACGTGCGTGGTCAACAGGTGCTGTTTGCAGAACCCGATCGCCTGACGTATTCATTAGATCCCTCATTGGTGCAGTCTTTTGGTGGTCCTGAATCCTTCTACATGTACCAGATTGCGCTAAAAGGTAACGCTGACTACCGCCTGAGCGATCACTGGAGCGTGGGGGGAACCGCAACGCTGAATCTGGTGAATAATTATGACAAGTTCAATTTTAAAGCACCACCGGCTGATGGGGCTGCGCTGCCGCGCGTCAGAACCTGGGTGCGTGAATATGTCACCTCCTCGGATCTGTTGTTGACCAACCTGCAATTGACCCGCAGGGATAATCCAGCGCAGGACTGGTATACCCAGGTTTACGGCGGCTATCTGGAAATGATGTATGCGGGTGTCGGATCTGAAGTGCTGTATCGTCCGTTTGGTAAAAGCTGGGCGCTGGGGCTGGACGTCAACTATGCCAAACAGCGTGACTGGAACGATATCATGAGAATGGCCGATTACGATGTGGTAACCGGTCATCTGACGGCGTACTGGGAACTGCCGTTTGTGGAAGGTGCAGTCGCGAAGGTGAGCGTAGGTCGTTATCTGGCTGGAGACAAAGGGGTAACCCTCGATCTGTCTCGCCGCTTTGACAGTGGAATTATTGCCGGTGCTTTTGCGACCAAGACCAACGTCAGCGCGGCGGAATATGGTGAAGGGAGCTTTACCAAAGGCTTCTATGTCTCGATACCGTTTGACCTGCTGTTCACCGAACCAACGGTGAAACGTGGCGCTGTTGGTTGGGTACCGCTAACGCGCGATGGTGGTCAGATGCTTCAGCGTCGCAGCCCGTTGTATGACGTTACCGCTCACTAACCGTTCTTAGTTCGTTTAGGGTGAATCAAGCCCGTCATGGTGAATGCCATGGCGGGCTTTTTTGTGCGCGTTTGCTTTACAGATCAGTATTGCCATCTAATAACCAATGTAAACTATTTCATTTGGTCATTGTTTGTATCCTAATCACCAGAAAGCTAATGTTGTGCTTCTGGGGGGGTATTCCGAAGTCGCTTGTAATTTAGCGACTTAATAGCGAATGTCGCGACAGACTGGGCACTTTTTAAGAAAAAGTGTGTCCTGTGAGTAATGATTGAAATAGTTACGTCATGGAAGATTCATATTGCGAAACCTATTATCTCCTGCCGCGATGGTGAAATAAAAATATAGCCATAGACCTTCATGGTAGTGCTGACAGGAGAATGCAATCCGATGAATTTGCCTATTTCCGCTGTTATCTCGTTAGTGATGAGCTCTGTTTGGTGTGTTCCTCTGTATGCCGTAACGCAGGACAATCCTCTTGGTATCTATCAGTTGATTCAGGAGAGGATGGTGCTCATGAAAGATGTTGCGGGGTATAAGGCTCGTCAACATCTACCCGTTGAGGATCTGAAGCAAGAGGAACGTATTTTGAGTAAGGTACAGGAGCAATCTGTTGCCGTTGGTTTATTCCCTCAGAGTACACAGCTGTTTTTTACTTCATTAATGAATGCCAGCAAAGCCATTCAGTATCGCTACATGGCGGACTGGCTTGCGACACCGGAGAACGGCTGGACGCCCCTTTCGTTGAACGACACGATCAGACCCACGTTACTCACGATTGACGACCAACTCTTGGTCAGCATTAAACGTTACCTCGCGGATGGCGGGCATTTTGCGCCTCAGCAAGAGGACGCTTTTCTTTCTTCTATTAATGTTGAGCATCTGTCACAGAACGACAAACGCCAGATTTATGCGGCATTGAGTCAAATTGAACCAGACGGCAAGTAGCCGAGTGGGGGAGAAGACGATGACTTATCAATTATTGAAAGGGAGCGAGCGCGGACATATCGCTGATGCAGCGTACCGCGAACGCTGTAATATTAATGAAAACGTCAGAGTCATGCTGGTGCTGCGTTTTACTATGCCAGATGATGAATATTACACCGAATTGCACGATAGTATCGATCCGCAATTTGGTGGGATCAACGCCAACAGGCCGCTGTCGAGAGCCAGTTATGCCAGAAAATTCAGCGCTGATGAGGCCGATATAGAACATGTCCGTGCGTTTGCACGCCATTATCGGTTATCTATCGAACGTGAACATCCTGCCAGCCGTACCGTCTTTTTAACGGGGACAGTGGGGCAGATGGAGCAAGCGTTTCGCGTTAGCTTAGCTCGGTACGACCACAAGCAGGGAACATTTCGTGGGAGATCCGGAGGGATTTATCTGCCGGAATATCTACAGGGCGTCGTGATTGCCGTACTCGGTCTTGATGACCGTCTGGCAACGAATTGCTGCCTGCATGTGAATGAGGCGTTCTCTACTGTGGCAAAACGTCCGTCAGGTTACACGCCGCTAGAGCTGGCAGAGCATTATCATTTTCCAGAACATGACGGGGCAGGGCAGTGTATCGGCATTATTGAACTGGGTGGCGGATATCACTTACCGCAGTTGAATCACTATTTTAAACGCATGGGCGTTAACCCACCGCAGATTGTCGATGTTTGTGTTGGTGGCGCTGCGAATGCCCTTACATCGTCAGATGGCGGCAAAGAAGTGAACCCCATTGATATTGAAGTACAGATGGATATCGAAATTGCGGGTACGCTGGCACCAGCTGCTAAAATCGTGGTGTACTTTGCCCCGAACACCGATGCAGGGTTTTTAGAAGCGATCAATGCCGCGATCCATGATGAGAGAAATGCACCGTCGGTGATTTCGATTAGCTGGGGTGGCAGCGAGTCGAAATGGACGGCACAAGCATTACAGGTGTTTAATCAGGCTTTTCAAACGGCGGCGGCATTAGGCATTACGGTGTGCGTAGCTTCTGGCGATCAAGGCGCGAGTGATGGTGAACCGCATGGCGTGCATGTGAATTTTCCTGCTTCCAGCCCCTATGTTTTAGCCTGTGGTGGTACGCGATTGCAAAAAATGCAGGAGGAAATCGCGTGGCACAGCCGAGATGGTAGTGCGACAGGCGGTGGCGTTAGTCAGTACTTCACATTACCCAGTTGGCAGTTAGGACTGTCTCTGGTCGATAAATATGGTGGGCAGCATGCCCTACAATACCGTGGTGTTCCCGATGTCAGCGGCAATGCCGATCCCGAAACGGGCTATCTGGTTGAAGTCAACGGACAGGAAGGTGTGGTTGGCGGAACCAGTGCGGTTGCGCCGCTGTGGGCTGGTTTACTCGCGCGTATGCTCGCGTTGACCGAGTCGGTATCGCTATTTATTCCCCCGTTGCTTTATCGCAACCGTAATAGCTGCAAGGATATCGTGCGGGGGAATAATGGGGCATTTGTCGCTTCTGAAGGGTGGGATGCCTGTACCGGGCTGGGGTCGCCAGATGGCGTGAAGTTGCTGAGGCTGTTGAAGCGGCTCGTCAGACTCAATGGTGCGCGGGAGGCTGATGATGGGCGGTGAATCTGCATTTCAGGGAACATGGGGGCAGGAGACAAATCATGGTCAGGTGAGGCGATTATCGGTGATGTTCATCACAGATTGCCCGACCGTGGTTTGAGTCTACCGCAGTTAGCGGATATAACCCGATGATAAGGACGTGATCGGGCTAAGGCTTGAGCGAAACCTGATACGACACATGTTGTGTAAACATGTTCGTATCAGGTTTTTTTTTACCTAAATCCAGTTCGGTCGCGCGCCACCCGTAACATCAGTAATGTTTTGCTGACACTGTCTTGTTAAGAAAGAGTCTCGTTGAGAAAAGGAGAAAAACTGTGCAATACCGTCATCTTAAACGTTTCCCTGAAGGTTTTTTATGGGGCGCAGCGACATCGGCTTATCAGGTTGAAGGAGCATGGAATGAAGACGGCAAAGGGCCGTCGGTGATTGATGCCCGAACGTCTTATCCTGAAGGGACAACGGATTTTAAAGTCGCCAGCGACCATTACCATCGTTACAAGGAAGATGTCGCACTGTTTGCCGATATTGGTTTCAAAACTTACCGCTTTTCTATCGCCTGGAGCCGCATTATTCCTGACGGCAATGGCAAACTAAATCCAGCGGGCATTGCGTTTTATCACAACCTTATTGATGAGTTGCTGCATTACGGTATTGTGCCGATCGTCACCATGTACCATTTCGACCTGCCGCAGGCGCTACAGGAAAAAGGTGGTTGGTACAACCGTGAAACCGTGGATGCATTTGAGCGCTTTGCTAACGTGCTGTTTGATGAGTATGGCGACAAGGTGAAGTACTGGTTGACCATCAATGAGCAGAACATGATGATTTTGCACGGTTCTGCATTGGGTACGTTAGATCCTACGCTAGAAAATCCGAAGCAGAATCTCTATCAGCAGAACCACAACATGCTGGTGGCACAGGCAAAAGCGATGACTGCGCTGCATGAAAAAGTGCCCGGTGCAAAAATTGGCCCCGCACCCAATATCGCGTTGATTTATCCGGCTTCATCGAAGCCCGAAGATGTGATGGCCGCATTCAACTATAATGCGATCCGCAACTGGCTGTATTTAGATATGGCGGTATACGGGCGTTACAACACGGCGGCCTGGCGCTATATGGAGGAAAAAGGGTATACGCCGGAAATTTTGCCCGGTGATATGGATATTCTTGCATCGGCAAAACCTGATTTTATCGCGTTTAATTACTACACCTCGCAAACGGTTGAAGCCAGTAAAGGCGACGGTTCAGATGAGATCGCTCGCGGCGGCGACCAGCATCTGAAATCGGGTGAGGAAGGCGTACATCGTGGCGCAAGCAATCCATTTTTGCAGAAAAATGCCTTTGGCTGGGAAATCGATCCCATCGGCTTCCGCAATACCTTGCGTGAACTACACGATCGTTATCATTTACCCCTAATCATCACGGAAAATGGGCTGGGTGCGTTCGATAAGCTCGATGAGAGTGGCGAAATTCATGATGATTACCGTATTGATTATCTACAACGCCACATTGAGCAAATTCAGCTTGCGATTACCGATGGTGTAGATGTCTTCGGCTATACACCGTGGTCGGCGTTGGATCTCATTTCTACTCATCAGGGATGTTCGAAACGCTATGGTTTTATTTACGTTAACCGCGAAGAATTCGATCTGAAAGATTTGCGGCGTATCCGTAAAAAAAGCGCATACTGGTATGCTGATATTATTAAAAACAATGGGCTGGATAGCTCAGACGTGTAAATGATAAAAAAATATGCCTCGGTAATACCATGGTCGAGGTGCTAAACGGCAGGGGAGGCCTACGAGCCTTCCCGTCAGACAGGACGGCTGGTGCGATGATCATTGAAAAAATACTGAGCAATAACGCCGTGCTGGTGCTGGCAGATGATCGACGTGAAATTGTGGCGATTGGCAAAGGTGTCGGCTTTGGTAAAAAGGTCGGTGACCCTATCGATCCGCAGCGCATTGAAAGTCAGTTTGTGAAGAAAAGCGACGGCATGGCGGATGTGCTGTCACAGCTGCTGGCGGACATTCCTCCTGACTGTCTGACGGTAACGCAGCAGATTATTACGCTGGCGCAAAAAACGCTGCGGCTTGATGTGCAGGACACGCTGTTTCTGGCATTAAGTGACCACATCAACTTCGCTATTCAGCGCTATAAGAAAGGGCAGACGATAAAAAATCTGATGTTGTGGGATATTCGCCAGTTCTATCGCGGTGAATTTGCCGTTGGGCTGGAGGCTTTGGAGCTGATTCGCGCCAGGCTGGATATCGATTTGCCGGAGGATGAAGCGGGGTTTATTGCGCTGCATCTGGCGAATGCGGCGAATAACAGCGATATGCAGAGTACGATGCAAAGTGCGGGTATCATTAAAGATATTTTGACCATCCTAAAGTACGATCTGCATATCACTTTTGATGAACATTCCCTTAATTATCAGCGTTTGGTTACGCACCTTAAGTTCTTCGCTTTGCGTTTATTAAATCGGGAAACGGTAAGCCACGGCGACGACTCTATCTATCAAGGGATTACCGAGCTGATGCCGCGAGCCTATGCCTGCGCGATGAAAGTGCATGACTATGTGGAAAAGAATTATGCCTGCCAACTGACTACCGATGAAATCATGTTTCTGACTATTCATATCAACCGGTTACATCCCTCCTCATCTTAATCACGCAGGTTATTGTGGTAGAGACACCTGCGGAATGAACGGTACAGGCCGAACCTCACGGGTAAGACCACCGTGGATTAACATTCGTGTTACTCTGTTTAGCCATTACGACACCCGTTCGTTATGTAATAAAATGAATGTAAAAACTACTCACTGTTGCTGACATGCTTTCAGCCATAATGTTCTTTCTCGCTATTAGTTAGTGAACCGCATGGGGGTCGTTATGTCAGCCTCGCTGCCGACGTTTTTGACGGTAGATGTACGTCGCTCAGGGCTACGCTTTTCTCAGCGTGTCTACATTCCGCGCATTGTCGGTACGACACTGTGTTCTCTCTTTATTTCTTCGGTGCTGATTACCAAGCCAACACCGGTGCTATTGTGGGGACTGCTCTTTCTCAATGTTTTTGCCTGGCCTCACCTGGCTTACATGTTATCCCGACGCTCTCGTGACCCTATGCGGCGCGAGAAACGTAATCTATTGATTGATGTGGTCTTTGGTGGCATCTGGATAGGGTTTATGGGCGTAAACCTTTTGCCCAGCGCACTGATTGTTGCAATGGTTGGAATGAACGGCACGGCTGGCGGTGGTATCAAGCTGTTTGTTCAGGGCATTGTATTACAGTGTGTCACCAGCATGCTGGTTCTTGCGCTATTTGCCGTACCTGTCTCGCTGGAGACTACGCCGATACAGCTTTATGCCTGTCTGCCTATGTTGCTGATCTACCCAATTTCTCTGGGCTATGTGACCTACACTACCGCGTTGAAACTGGCGGAACACAAACGTATGCTGATGGAAGTCAGCATCCATGACGGTATGACTAACCTCTATAATCGCCACCATTGGGAACACCTGCTGAAACATGAGTATGACATTTGTCAGCGTTATAAGCGGACGGCGACGTTGATTCTGTTCGATATCGATCATTTTAAAGCGTTTAACGATAACTATGGGCATAACGTCGGCGATCAGGCGATATTGTTGCTGGCACGTGAATTAACGTCCGGTTTTCGGGAAACGGATGTGATTGGGCGATTCGGTGGGGATGAGTTTGCCGTTATTTTACCGCAAACCCGAGCAGGGGATGCGCTGGATGCGGTGAATCGTATTCGAGAAAGTCTATCGTTGAAGTTTCTCAACCAGACACCTCAGCTGGCGGTTTTTGTCAGCGTTGGCATTGCGGAAATTTCGCCGGATATGGGGCAGTACATTGACTGGTTAAAAGCGGCGGATATGGCGCTCTATCGGGCAAAAAATAAAGGTCGCCGCCGAACTGAAGTGGCCTGAATCCACAAGACCCCTGTCTGATAGGTTTGTGTGCTGACGGCTACTAACAAAGAAGCCCTTATCGCCATCGAGGCAGTGATAAGGGCTTTTTCTATTATAAGAACGCGAATAACCTATTAATGTGGTAATGCTTCTTTTGGATGCAGCCCCAGGTTACCCGGAGACGGCTCGCCTTTCACCTCGCCGAGATACAGACCGATCTGAGCACGGAACGATTCTACCGCCTCCCGATCGCTCATGAAGTCGGCAAAGGCTTGTGGACTCGTATTCTTATATTCCCAGATAGGTTTATAGCCAGCGGGCGGTGCAACGTCAGTACGAACCGACCACATATACCAGACATTGCTCTGCGTCTCTTTATCCAACAGCCAGCTCAGGTACAGCTTGGCGCTTTCCGGGTGTTTAGCCTGTTTGAAAATGGCTGCACGTTGTGCCCAGGAGACGAACGGATCGCTCTTAGGCAGAACAAAACGGGAATTGGCATTCTGATCGGGAGCAAGCGCGCCGTCGGTTGAGAATGTCGCCGCAGATTTACCGCTTTCTACATCATCTGCCGGTGCCTGTGTACCACGCACGTAAACGGGATTCTGTTCTTTGAACTTCGCAACATATTCCCAGCCGTATTTATCCACGACCTGCTTAAACCAGAACAACACCGCATCGTCATCGTTCGGGTAGGTCAAGACAATGCTGCCTTTCAGATCGGGACGCAGGTAATCATTGGCTTCTGTCGGCCAGGCATTTTCAGCGATCAGCTTGGTATTGACCACATTACTGAATGCATCGACAAATACGCCGGTCCAGGCGCCGTCTTTATCTTTAAATGCTGGATACACTTTGTCCCAGCCAATAGGCTTGTAACTCAGCAACACGCCTTCTTTCTTCCAGCGCGGGTAATCTTGCAAGGTTTGTAGCTGTACCACATCTGGCACCAGCGTATTGGTTTCTAACTGGTTATCAATACGAGCATCGTGGAATTTACTGTAGTCCACAATGACGTTGAGTTTCATACCTGGAAAGCGTTTTTCAAACGCCTGTTTGATGCCATCCTGCTGACCCGGCGTGTCGCCGCCTGCGTAGACGGTAACCACACCGCCTTCCCGTAGGGCATTCTGATAAAGCTCGTTAATCGGGCGTTTATCAGCCTCTACTACCGCATAGCTGCTCGCTGCCGTCGCCATCAGCGCCGTGAATGCGACCACCTGTTTTATATTAAACATCGATTCCTCCTGAATGAGAGTCGGTATCTACCTATACCTCATTTACCTATTACGGCCGTAGGCCGGGATAAAGAAATATGGGTGATATCATTAAATGATTATCAGGTTGTTTAATTTGTTTGATAATCATTTGTCTGCTGATAAACATTTTTTCTCTTGCTATCAGCAGATTTTGAATATGTTATCTGATTTGATGGGATGATTGATAAAATTAAATTGAATTTTTTATTCAAAATAAATGAATAATAGATATAAGGAAAAAATGGGATATGCCGACAATCGAGTTAGGCCGCCAAGCGACCTAAAATCGGATGGGTTAACGCGAGGAGGTCGTGCCGTCAAACGGGTCCATCAAGAGAAATGTGCACTCGGCACGCTGGTGGCTATTTATCATGGGAACCAGACGCTGGAAGTGTTCAGTCTGGCAGTGAATGTCTAGCGCGGCTCTATCCGGCCAGGCTTCGATAAAGGTGAAATGCCCCGGATCTTTCTGATTGATAAAAAGCGCATAGGAGATGCACAGCGGCTCTTGTCGCGTTTTCTCTACTAATTCTCGGTACAGCGGCATGACTGCCTCAATGCTCTCCGGCTTAATAAAATCCTGTGCGATGACTTGAAGCATAAAATGGGTATCCTTACTTATTGATCTGACTAATTAAATGGCTCGTCTAGCCGCGCTGCTGCTTTTCGCTCTGTTCCGCGCCGTTTCCCTGCCGGTAGGCGAGCGATACCATCAATGACTGCACCAGACACAGCGTGGCAGACTGTGAACGGAACGCATCAACTTGCGCTTCCTTCACCACAAAACAAACGTCGCTGAGCGTTGCCAGCGGGCTGATCTGACTGTCGGTAATCACGATTTGCCGCGCGCCGGCTTTTGCTGCCATCTCGCTGACCATCACGGTTTCCTGTGAGTAGGGTGAGAAGCTGATAGAAACCACCACGTCGCGTGAGCTGACCCGGCTGAGCTGTTCGCGAAACATACCTCCCAGGCCGTTTACCAGAATCGCACTGCTTTCCAGATGGCTGAGCGCGTAGGTGAGGTAAGTGGCAACGCTGAACGAGCGCCGTAGTCCGACGATATAGATGGTCTCCGCCTGCGCCAGCAGATCGACGGCTTTTTGCAGATCTTCTTGCGGAGTACGTGCTGCCAGCTGTTGCATTGCCTGCGCGTTTGAGCGGGCAAATTCATGCAGAATATCCAGCGGCGTTTCTGGCACCGCATCGGCTTCCATCGCCCGAAACAGCCGCGCCCGGTCGGTATAGCTGGCGGTTTCCTCTACCAGATTCATACGGAACAGCTGTTTCATTTCGTTGAAGCCGCTGAAATCAAAGGCGTTGGCGAAGCGAATCAACGTTGAGGGGGGGACGTCGGCGCGTTCGGCGATCACCGCGACGGTATCGAATGCGATGCTGTTGGTATTATCCAGCACATAGTGCGCCACCTGTTGTAACCGCTTGCTGAGCGAATCATAACGCTCGCGGATCTGTTCCTGTAACTCTCTCAGGCTGGTTGCCATGGGCATATCGGGTTATCTCCCAAAGACGTATAAGAACCTATCCCATTAGGGCGATTTCATGACTGGCGCCTGAAACGGAACAGAAAATTCATTTCTGGATACGGTTGTTTTATCTGTACGACATTTTTGGCGGCACGCCTTTTATCGATACGGCTATTTTCAGAGGCTGCTCGCCTGTCTTTATGGACGGCTGTCTTCAAGTTTACATAAAAATTCGCAGCGGATCACAATAATCAACATTTATTTTATTTTTACGTTAAATGGAATATTCATTTCATATACTGTAATCCGATGTCAGCCGTTTGTCTCCTCAAAACCCACAAAGGTGTAAACATGGAAACCGTATCTAACTTCATTCAGGGGGCGATTGCCTCCAGCAACAGCCAACGCTACGCCGCGGTGTATAACCCAGCGACGGGCGAGCAGATTCGCCAGGTTGTGATGTCTGATAAGGCGGAAGTCGAGCAGGCGATTGCCAGCGCGGCGGCGGCATTCCCTGCGTGGTCAAAGCACTCTCCGCTACGCCGTGCGCGTGTGTTGTTTCGCTTTAAAGCGCTGCTGGAAGAACGCATGGATACGCTGGCCCGGCTGATTTCACAGGAGCATGGCAAGATCTATTCCGATGCCGTGGGGGAGGTGACACGCGGGCTGGAAGTCGTTGAATTTGCCTGCGGTATTCCGCATCTGCAAAAAGGCGAACACTCGGCGAATGTGGGTACTGGGGTGGATAGTCATTCACTCATGCAGCCGCTCGGCGTGTGCGTCGGGATTACGCCGTTCAATTTCCCAGCGATGGTGCCCATGTGGATGTTCCCGATCGCGCTGGCGACCGGCAATACCTTTGTGCTGAAACCGTCGGAAAAAGATCCGTCGCTCTCGCTGCTGCTAGCGCAACTGCTGAAAGAAGCAGGTCTACCTGACGGCGTGTTTAACGTCGTTCAGGGTGATAAAGAAGCGGTGGATGTACTGCTGACCGATCCGCGCGTGCAGGCGGTGAGTTTTGTGGGATCAACGCCAGTGGCGGAATATATTTATCAGACGGCATCGGCGCACGGCAAACGCTGTCAGGCGCTGGGCGGGGCGAAAAACCACTGCATCCTGATGCCGGATGCCGACATGGACATGGCTGCCAGCGCGATCATGGGCGCGGCGTTTGGCGCGGCAGGCGAACGCTGCATGGCGCTGTCGGTGGTGGTGGCTGTCGGAGATGACACGGCGGAAGCGCTGCATCAGCGTCTGAGCGCACAGATCAAAGCAATGCGCGTCGGGCCGGGCTTGGTGGATGGGCAGGAAAATGAAATGGGGCCGGTGATCAGCGCGCCACATCGGGCGAAGATTGCCGACTATATTCAAAGCGGCGTCGATCAGGGCGCGACGTTGCGCATCGATGGCCGCACGCTGTCTGTACAGGGGCACCCGCAAGGCTACTTCATCGGGCCGACGCTGTTCGATAACGTCACGCCGGAGATGAGGATCTATCAGGAAGAAATTTTTGGCCCGGTGCTGTCCGTCGTGCGTGTGCCGGATTACCAGACGGCGGTGACGCTGATTAATAACCATGAATACGGCAACGGTACCGCTATTTTTACCCGTGACGGCGAAACGGCGCGTCAGTTCTGCGAAGAGGTGCAGGCAGGCATGGTCGGCGTAAACGTACCGATTCCGGTGCCGATGGCGTTCCATAGTTTCGGCGGCTGGAAGCGCTCCATTTTTGGGCCGCTGAACGTTCACGGCAATGACGGTGTGCGTTTCTACACCCGCATGAAAACCGTCACCAGCCGCTGGCCCGCCAGCGTCCGCCTGGAACACCACACCAGCAGCTTCGTCATGCCCACGCTGGAGTGAGGATGTGTGTCACGTTAGTAACGATAACAAGAACCAGAAATGTGCTGCATCAAGAATGTGTAGTTTTAGGGGGAACACGGGGATGAGGTTCCCGCAGGGACGCCTCGCCCCGTGGTATACCCGTGTATCTCGATATTGCAGCAGGGATCAGTAATTTAATCCTCCCTTACGTGAAGGAGTAGATCAATGGATACGTGTCGCATCACCATGGCGCAAGCGCTGGTCAGGTTTCTCAACCAGCAATACCTCAGCGTAGACGGTGAAGAATCCCCCTTTGTGCAGGGCGTCATGACCATTTTCGGTCACGGTAATGTGCTGGGCATCGGTCAGGCGCTGGAGCAGGAGGCGAATCGTCTCACCGTGCATCAGGGGTGCAACGAACAGGGAATGGCGCATATCGCCGTCGGGTTTGCCAAACAGCACAAGCGGCGGAAAATCTATGCGGTGACTTCTTCTGTAGGGCCAGGGGCGGCGAATATGGTAACCGCGGCGGCGACCGCCACTGCCAACCGTATTCCGGTGCTGCTGCTGCCCGGCGATCTCTTCGCCTGCCGCCAGCCGGACCCGGTGTTGCAGCAGGTCGAGCAGTACCACGATCTGTCTATTAGTACCAATGACTGCTTTAAACCGGTTTCCCGCTATTGGGATCGTATTAATCGGCCTGAACAGCTGATGAGTGCGCTGATTAACGCCATGCGCGTGCTGACCGATCCGGCCGACACCGGTGCGGTGACGCTATGTTTACCGCAGGATGTGCAGGCAGAAGTCTGGGATTACCCAGCATCGTTTTTC
Organism: Pectobacterium polonicum; assembly: GCF_005497185.1. Taxonomy (GTDB): domain Bacteria; phylum Pseudomonadota; class Gammaproteobacteria; order Enterobacterales; family Enterobacteriaceae; genus Pectobacterium; species Pectobacterium polonicum. Next base: position 23,310 of record NZ_RJTN01000008.1, read on the forward strand.
CGCAAGCGCGTTCATCACCTCGAACGCCGCCCGCCGGATGCGGCACGGCTGGATGAAGCGGCGGCTCTGATTGCGAAAAAACGTCGTCCGATGCTGATTTGTGGCGGTGGTGTCCGTTATTCCGGCGCGCATGATGCGCTGGTGCAGTTTGCCGAGCAGTTTGCGATTCCGTTTGGCGAAACGCAGGCGGGCAAAGGCGCGATTGTGTCATCACATCCGCTGAACTGTGGCGGTATTGGCGTGACGGGGGGGCTGGCGGCGAATCGGCTGGCGCACGAGGCGGATCTGATTATCGGCGTCGGGACGCGTTTAACCGATTTTACCACTGGCTCCAAATCGCTGTTTCAGAACCCGAACGTCGAATTTTTACTGCTCAACGTTGCCGAATTCGATGCGTTAAAACTGGATGCGCTACCTCTGATCGCCGATGCGCGTATCGGGCTGGAGGCGCTGGCCGAACGGCTGGCGGCGGCATCGTATCGTAGCGGCTGGCAGCAGGCTATCGAACAGGCGCGTGCGGAATGGAACGACGAGCTACAGCGGCTGTTTACCGTGCAGGATAACGGTGAACGGGTGCCAGAGGTGGTGGATGGTCTGGCAGACAAGCTGGATGAATACCGTCAGACGCTGAATACCCATCTGACGCAAACGCGGGTGCTTGGCATTCTGAATGAGAAACTGGAGGATAACGCGATTGTGGTTGGCGCGGCGGGCTCACTGCCGGGCGATCTACAGCGCGTGTGGCAGGTGAAAACGCCAGACAGCTATCATCTGGAATATGGTTACTCCTGCATGGGATATGAGATTGCGGCGGCGATTGGCGCACGCCTTGCGGCACCGCAGCAGCCCGTCTACGCGATGGTCGGCGACGGTTCCTATTTGATGCTTCATACCGAACTGCAAACGGCGGTACAGGAGGGCATCAAAATCACCGTGCTGCTGTTCGACAACGGAGGCTTTGGTTGTATCAACAACCTGCAAATGAGTCAGGGTATGGGCAGCTTCTGTACGGAAAACCGCTACCGCGATGCGGAGTCGGGACAACTGCGCGGCGCACTCATTCCGGTAGATTTCGCCAAGAACGCGGAAAGCTACGGCTGCAAAGCGTGGCGGGTGCATGATGAAGCCTCGCTCAGGCAGGCACTGACGGAATCACGCGAACATCCGGGACCAGTACTGCTTGATATCAAAGTATTGCCAAAGACCATGACGCACGGCTACGAATCCTGGTGGCGCACCGGCACGGCGCAGGTTGCCGACAACCCAGAGATCGAGGCTGCCGCCAATAGCGTGAAAGCCGCGCTCTCCCGTGCCCGACAGTATTAAATGCTCCCCTTTCGCACTGTCTCTTATCTACAAATAACGCAAGGGCGCAAGTGAGGTTGGGCGTAATCCGGCGTAAGAAATTATGCTGAGGAGATAGCAGGCTTAGGATGAGCCGCATGGACGCGGCGAAAGCTTGCGCCACGCAGGGAGCGTGTCGCAAGCGGTCCGTTAAGCCTGATGCCGACGATGGCATCGCGCAGCGACATAATTTAGCCGGAAGCCTGGGTTCGCAGGGCGGCGGCGACTGAGCGCCCTGCGTCGGGCGCGTGCTACGAGGTAGCATGGAATGGCAGCATTGTGGCGCACGAAACCTTCTCCTCGTTCGCATAAAATTTGACGAAGGGACAGCCTGTATAGATGACGTTTGCGATCTTTAGTGCTGTCTAATCCTCCCTCTAGACGCTCAAATCGAACTGAAATATTCATTTCATTTTCAAACCACAGTTTCATTTTCTCTCCTATTTCGTTCCTGTGCTGCTTCAATCCGCTGACAGCCTTGTATAACTCCACCGACATACTCATTCGATGTGTGATTGGGGTTGCAGAAAACAGCGAAGATGTCATGAAAATGTTAACTGGCGCGCAAAAACATAATTTTCAATTTATACAAAACTGAAATAAATGTTTTATTTTATCTATCAGGATTCGCGGTAAAGAGCGGGTGATGATGGGGCTGGGGAGAATGCGACTAGCCGTTATCCGTCACTTTTTCAGTCTGGCATTACACGCCACTCAGGCAGCAAGGGAGCATCTATGTTTAACATCGCTTTACTGGGCGCGGGCCGTATCGGTCAGGTCCATGCAGTGAACATCGCGGCACACAAAGAAACCAACCTGTACGCGGTGGTCGATCCCAACCCGGCAAATGCCACGGCGCTGGCAGAACGTTATCATACCAAAGTAAAAACGGTTGACGAGGTTATGAACGATCCGGCGGTGCACGCCGTCCTGATTGCCTCCGCAACCGACACGCACGCTGACCTGATTGAGCTGGCCGCCAAACACGGCAAAGCCATTTTCTGTGAAAAACCGGTGCATCTGGATATTGCCCGTGTCCGTGACTGCCTGACCGTCGTCAAACAGCAGAACGTGCCGTTGTTTGTCGGCTTCAACCGTCGCTACGACCCGCAATTCCGTCGTGTCAAAACGCTGGCGGGTGAAGGCCGCATCGGCAAGCCGGAATCTCTCCTGATTATCTCCCGCGATCCATCGCCGCCGCCTGCTGAGTATGTCCGCGTTTCCGGCGGCATGTTCCGCGATATGACGATCCATGATTTCGATATGGCGCGTTTCATTATGGGCGAAGAGCCGGTGTCGGTCTTTGCACAAGGCAGTAATCTGGTCGATCCGGCGATTGGTGAAGCGGGCGACATCGATACTGCGTTTATCGTGCTGAAATTTGCTTCTGGCGCGATGGCGACCATCGTCAACAGCCGCCGCTCCGGCTACGGCTACGATCAGCGTCTCGAATTGCATGGCGCGAAGGGCGTGCTCAGCGCGGGTAACATCCGCGAAAACGTGGTCGAGCAGTGGACTGACGACGGCTGTCTGGCGGCAAAACCCGAATATTTCTTCCTACAACGCTATCACGCCGCCTACGCGGCAGAGTGGCAGCACTTTGTCGATGTGCTGAATGGCCGCACGCAGCCGGAATGCTCCGGTCTGGACGGTGAGCGTGCGCTGAATCTGGCGGATAAAGCCTTTGAATCACTGGCTCAAGGCAAGGAGGTTGCCGTGTAATCGTATCGGCATCGGCACATCGCGTTTTACCTGCTTTCAACCCTACACCCATACCCATAACAGAAGCAGAGAAAAGACATATGAAAAAGATCATCAGCGTTTCCGCAATCGCCATCGCACTGGGTCTGTCTGGTTTTGCTCAGGCCCAAAATGAACAAATCGTTTTCAGTACGCCGAATCTCGCTATGCCATTTGAAGTACACATGCAGCGCACCGCTGTTAAAGCCGCCAAAGAACTGGGCGTGAATTTGCAGGTGTTGGATGGGCAGGGTAGCTCACCGAAGCAGGCCGCCGACTTGGAAAATGCCATTACGCGTGGGGCACAGGGCTTTGTTGTATCGCCGAATGACGTCAACGCGGTGTCCAGCGCGGTTACCGATATTCAGGATGCCAAGCTACCGGTGGTGACGCTGGATCGTTCGGTAAAAACAGAAAAAGCGGTGCCGCACTTTGGGGCTAATAACTATAAAGGCGGTCAGGCGATTGCCGACTATGTCAAAACCAAATTCCCGAATGGTGCAGAGATTATTCTGCTGACCGGTCAACCAGGCTCTTCTTCTAACATCGAACGCACGCAGGGGATTCGCGACAGCCTGAAAGCAGGCGGCAGTAAATACCACATCGTCGCCGACCAGACGGGGAACTGGATGCGTTCCGAAGGGATGCGCATCGTTGAAAGTGTGTTTCCTTCGCTACCTAAACGCCCGCAGGTGATCCTCTCTGCGAACGACGACATGGCGCTGGGGGCGATTGAAGCGTTACAAGGGCAAGGTCTAAAACCCGGTGACGTAATGGTGACTGGCTTTGACGCCGTGCCGGAAGCGCTGGCTCGCGTACGCGACGGCTGGTTGGCGGTAACTGCCGATCAACGTCCGGGCTACGCGGTGACGACCGCACTGACGCAGTTGACCAATAACATCCGTAGTAAAGCGCCTATCACCGGGGCCGACTACCAACCGACCATGATTACCAAAGATAACCTGAACGATGCCGAGCGTATTGGCGAAGCGGGTAAATAAGTCGCTCTCTACATAACAGGTATTCAGCAGGCCGCGTCCGCGCGGCCTTGCCGGAGGAAGGTAAACATGACGGAACCCCTACTGAACATTACCAATTTGGCAAAGAGTTTCTCCGGCGTTTGGGCGCTGAGCAACGCGCAGTTGACCGTACAGGCGGGAGAGATTCATGCGCTATTGGGAGAAAACGGCGCGGGAAAATCGACGCTGTTGAAGGCGCTGGCAGGGGCGCAGCCGCAGACCAGCGGCGATATCTGGTTTGGTGGCGAGACGCTGTTACCGCTCGAATCGCCCGTTGAGCGCCAAAAGCGGGGGATTATCACCATTTATCAGGAATTTAATCTGCTGCCCAATATGAGCGTGGCAGAGAACATGTTCCTGGGACGCGAACCGCAGCGTAGTAGCGTATTCGTGGATGCGCTGGCGGTGAATCGCGAGGCGAAAGCGGTGCTGGATTATCTGAAATTGAACATTGCGCCGACGACGCAGGTCGCGCGTTTGAGCGTGGCGCAGCAGCAGATGGTGGAGATTGCCAGAGCGCTGACGCTGAACGCCAAGCTGATTGTGATGGACGAACCGTCGGCGGCGCTGAGCGACAGTGAAGTTGATAGCCTGCACCGCGTGGTGCGCGAGCTGAAAGGGCGCGGCGTGAGCGTGGTGTATGTCACGCACCGGCTGCACGAAGTTTTCCAACTGTGCGATCGGTTTACCGTCTTTCAGGACGGCCGCTATACCGGTTCTGGGGATGTCGCTAGCACCAACGTGCAGGAAATTATTCGCCTGATGGTCGGCCGTGACGTGGTGTTTAACCGCCGTCCGCCTGCGGAAACGCATCATCAGGATAAGCCAGTACGGCTGGCAGTGAAGGGCTTAAGCCGGGAAAAACCGCCGCTGGATGCGCACGGCATCGCGCTGAAGGACATCAACTTCCAGGTGCATGCGGGCGAAGTACTCGGTATTGCCGGGCTGGTGGGCGCGGGACGTACGGAAATCGCGCGTTGCCTGTTTGGTGCCGATGCGTTCTCTACCGGTGAATTTGTGCTGGATGACGAACCCTATTATCCCTCCACGCCGCTGCATGCGTTGTCGCAAGGCATCGCGCTGGTGCCGGAAGACCGTAAGAAAGAAGGTGCGGTGCTGGGGCTCTCGATCAGGGAAAACATCTCGCTCTCTAATCTCTCATCACTGATGCGCTGGCGCTGGTTTGTCGACATCCGTAAGGAAGACGACCTGATCGAGGCCTACCGTCAGGCGCTGCACATCAAGATGGTGAACAGCGAGCAGGAAGTGCGCAAGCTGTCGGGCGGGAACCAGCAAAAAGTGATTCTTGCCCGCTGTATGGCACTGAATCCCAAAGTATTGATCGTGGATGAGCCCACGCGCGGCATCGATGTCGGCACCAAGTCCGAAGTGCATCAGGTGCTGTTCGATATGGCGAAGCGGGGCGTCGCCGTGATTGTGATTTCCTCCGACCTGCCGGAGATCATGGCGATTTCCGACCGCATTATCACGCTCAGCGAAGGGCGGATCAGCGGGGAAATTCATGGCGATGACGCCACAGAAGAAAAACTGATGACGATGATGGCCATTTGCCACGACGCATTACACGCAGCATAACGGAGGTGACGCATGTCCCAGCAGCCGCTTTCTAAGAGTATTACGCCGTCCAATCCGCGTGGACGTTTTGACCCGATTGCCTTTTTTGAACGCTTTGGCGTGTTTATTTTCATGATTCTGCTGCTGATTTTCTTTCAGTCGCAGAACAGCAATTTCCTGTCTGAACGCAACATCACCAACATCCTGACCGAAGTCTCCATCTACGGGATCATGGCCGTAGGGATGACGTTCGTCATTTTGACAGCCGGGATCGACCTGTCCGTCGGCTCGATTCTGGCGGTGTGCGCCATCACGGCTGCCTCGGTGATTAAAGGCGACAACTTCACCACCGTCGATCCTGATGCCTGGTATGGCTTGAGCTGGCTGGTCGCGTTGGGCGTCTGTCTGGCGATGGGCACCTTCATTGGTTTCCTGCATGGGTTGGGTGTCACCAAACTGCGTCTGCCGCCGTTTATCGTCACGTTGGGCGGAATGACGATCTGGCGCGGGTTAACGCTGGTGATGAACGACGGTGCGCCAATCGCCGGTTTCGATCCCGGCTATCGCTGGTGGGGACGAGGCGAGATCTTGGGTATCTCGGTGCCGATCTGGATCTTCGCGCTGGTCGCCTTGCTGGGTTATCTGGCGCTGCATAAAACCCGCTGGGGTCGCTTCGTGTACGCCATCGGCGGCAACACCGAAGCCGCGCGTCTGGCTGGGGTGAATGTGCAGCGTGTACTGGTCAGTGTTTACGTCGTGATTGGCTGTCTGGCGGGGTTGGCGGGTTTTATTCTCAGCGCCCGTCTCGGCAGCGCAGAAGCGGTCGCGGGGATCACCTTCGAGCTGCGCGTCATCGCCTCGGTGGTCATTGGCGGTACATCGCTGATGGGCGGCTACGGCCGGATAAGCGGCACCATTATCGGCTCGATCATCATGGGGATTCTGATTAACGGACTGGTGTTGATGAACGTATCGGCTTACTACCAGCAGATTATCACCGGGTTAATTATCGTGCTGGCCGTGGCGTTCGACACCTACGCCAAGAGCCGTCGCGGCGCTATCTGAGCCGCACCCGTACCGACTCTTTTTTCGCACCGAGGTGGATATGAAGGATGTACGCATTGGGTTAATCGGCACCGGCTATATCGGTCGTGCGCATGCTATCGCCTACGCGCAGGCACCGACGGTCTTCCCGCTGAAAGGCAATCTGGTGAAGGCGATGCTAGCAGAAGTGTCGCCGGAACTGGCAGCCAAACGGGCGCAGGAGTTTGGCTTCCAGCGCTCAACGGGGGACTGGCGTGCGCTGGTGGCGGACCCAGACATTGACGTGGTGGATATCTGCGCGCCGAATTTTCTGCATAAAACGATGGCGATGGCGGCCATCCAGCACGGCAAGCACGTTTACTCGGAAAAACCGCTGGCGCTGAACGCGCGTGATGCCAGAGAAATGGTCGATGCCGCGCAGCAGGCCGGCGTGAAAACGCTGGTGGGCTTCAACTACATGAAGAACCCGACCTCACAGTTGGCCAAAGAGATTATCGCCAGCGGCGAGATTGGCGAAGTGGTGCATTTTTACGGCACGCATAACGAAGATTATCTGGCCGATCCGAACAAACCGGCCGACTGGCACTGTTTCAAAGAAACGGCTGGGCTGGGCGCGTTGGGGGATCTGGCGGCGCATATCGTCAACATGGCGCAGTATCTGGTGGGCGATATCGCCAGCGTCTGCGGCGATTTGCAAACGGTGATTACGCAGCGTCCAACGGCACCGGGCAGCAGCGAATTAGTAGAGGTGGAGAATGAAGATCAAGCACATGCGATGGTGCGCTTCTCCAGCGGCGCACGCGGCGTGATTGAAACCTCACGCATCGCCTGTGGCCGCAAAATGGGTCTGACCTACGTGGTCACGGGCACCAAAGGCACGCTGAGTTTCACACAGGAACGCATGGCGGAGCTGAAGCTCTATCGGCATGACGACCCAGAGAACCGGCAGGGATTCAAAACGTTGCTGACCGGGCCGCAGCATCCTGACTATGCGGCTTTTTGCGCCAGCGCCGGACACGGTATTGGATTCAACGATCAGAAAACGGTAGAGGTGCGCGATCTGATCGACGGTATTGCAGCTGGCGTCCCCATGTGGCCGGATTTCGAAGAGGGCTGGAAAGTCTCGCGAGTTCTGGATGCGATCGTGCAGTCACACGAAACGGCGCGCTGGGTGAATGTGGATGAGGTGGGCTAATACGCCAGCTGACGTGATTTCTTCTTTTTATACCCGTCATACTTCAAGTTGCATGTGCGTTGGCCGCGTTCAGTCACCCGAATCACTTACTCAAGTAAGCTCATCGGGATTCCTTCGCTTGCCGCCTGCCTGAAACTCGAATTATTTAGGGTATATAAGGCTTTTTTACGCGACTTTTTTACAGGATTGGCCGCTATGAGTAAGGAAAAGACGTTTGATGTGATTTGCATGGGGCGCGTTGCTGTCGATCTGTACGGGCAGCAAATCGGCGCGCGTCTGGAAGATATGGGCAGTTTTGCCAAGTATCTGGGCGGGTCGTCCGGCAACGTGGCTTACGGCACGGCGCGACAAGGGCTGCGTTCTTCTATGCTGGCGCGGGTGGGCGACGAGCATATGGGACGCTTCCTGCGTGAAGAGCTGAATCAGGTCGGCTGCGATACCAGCCATTTGATTACCGATAAGGAACGTCTGACGGCGCTGGTGCTGTTGGGCATCAAAGATCGCGATACCTTCCCGCTGATTTTCTACCGCGACAACTGCGCCGATATGGCGATCTCACCGGAGGATTTCACCGAGGATTACATCGCGTCGTCACGCTGTCTGGCGATTACCGGCACGCATCTTTCTCACCCTAATACGCGTGAAGCGGTGCTGACGGCGCTGCAATACGCGCGGCGCAACGGGGTGAAAACGGCGCTGGATATCGACTACCGTCCGGTGCTGTGGGGGCTGACGTCGCTGGGCGATGGAGAAACCCGCTTTGTTGAAGCGCAGGCGGTTACGGAGCAGTTGCAGCAGGTGCTGTCGCTGTTCGACGTGATTGTCGGCACTGAGGAGGAGTTCCACATTGCGGGCGGGAGCACGGATACCTTGCAGGCGCTGCGCACGGTGCGGCAGCACACGCAGGCGGAGCTGGTGTGCAAACGTGGGGCGCTGGGCTGCTCAGTGTTTAGTGACGCGATTCCTGACCATCTGGATAAAGGCATCACGATTAAAGGCGTGCGCGTGGATGTGCTGAACGTGCTGGGAGCGGGCGATGCGTTTATGTCCGGACTGCTACGTGGCTATCTCAATGGTGAAGGCTGGGAGAAAGCCTGTGCATACGCCAATGCCTGCGGCGCGCTGGTGGTGTCACGCCACGGCTGTGCGCCAGCGATGCCAAGCAAGATCGAACTGGATAACTATTTAGCACGGGCGGCGAGCGTGCCGCGTCCCGATCTGGACGAAGAGCTTAACCATCTGCACCGCGTTACGACACGGCGTAAACAGTGGCATGAACTGTGCGTGATCGCGTTCGATCACCGCAGCCAACTGGAAGACATGGCGCTGAACTGCGGCATGGAAATCAGCCGTATTCCGGCACTGAAAAAGCTGATTCTGCGTGCCAGCTATGACGCGGCACAGCAGGCAGGGCTGGAAGGTAAAGCCGGTCTGCTGTGTGACGGCACGTTCGGGCAGGATGCGCTGAATGACATCACCGGGAAAGGCTGGTGGATTGGCCGACCGATTGAGCTGCCGGGATCGCGCCCGTTAATGATGGAGCGCGGCAATATCGGTTCACAGCTGGTGAGCTGGCCGCTGGAGCACGTAGTGAAATGTCTGGTGTTCTTCCACCCGGAAGACGCTCACGCGCTACGGCGCGAGCAGGAAATGAAGGTGATGGAGGTCTATCAGGCCTGTCGTCAATCCGGCCATGAACTGCTGCTCGAAGTCATTCTGCCGGCGGGGATGCCGCATAGCGATGCACTTTATCTGCGCGCGATTCAACGCTTCTACAACCTCGGGGTGCGGCCGGACTGGTGGAAACTGCCTCCGCTGTCCTCCGAAGGTTGGGAACAGCTCACACCGCTGCTGGCACAGCGCGATCCCTACTGTCGGGGCGTGGTCATTCTGGGGCTGGATGCGCCGCTGGAAACGTTACAACAAGGCTTCAGCGCCGCCGTGGGTTTCCCGATTGTCAAAGGCTTTGCCGTCGGCCGCACCCTGTTTGCCCAGCCCGCGCAAAAGTGGCTGCGTAATGAGATCGACGACGCCGAATTGATTGAGCAAGTTAAACATAACTACCTGCAACTGATCGCCGTTTGGCGTCAGCGCGGTTAACCCGTTTTATTTATTTCAATAAAGGGACATAACATGACCGTTCAACTTGGTATTAATCCACTCACCTGGACCAATGACGATCTGCCTTCTCTGGGCGCGGACACCCCGCTGGAAACCTGTCTGAGCGAAGGACGGCAGGCCGGTTTTGCCGGTTTTGAATTAGGTAATAAATTCCCGCGCCAGACCAGCGTGCTGGGGCCGATCCTGCAAGCGCACGATCTGCGCTTAGTCTCCGGCTGGTATTCCGGCGAACTGCTTACTCGTTCAGTAGAAGAAGAGATTGAGGCGGTGCAGGGGCATCTGGCGCTGTTGCGCGATCTCGGTGCGACGGTGCTGGTGTTTGCCGAAGTCACGGGCGCGATTCACGGCGACCAACAGAAACCGGTCCATCTGCGCCCACGTTTCCCCGAAGAGCGCTGGCCGGAATACGGCAAAAAGCTGACCGAGTTTGCGCGCTACACGCAAAGTCAGGGCGTGCAGATTGCCTATCATCACCATATGGGCACGGTGATTGAAAGTGCACAGGATGTGGATAACCTGATGGAGCACACCGGGCCGGAAGTTGGGCTGTTGCTGGATACCGGACACTTTACATTCGCGGGTGCCGATCCGGTGGCGGTGGCGAAGCGCTGGATTAACCGCATCAATCACGTTCACTGCAAAGACATTCGTCCAGACGTGCTGAAAGACGTGAAAAACCGCAAGACCAGTTTTCTGGACGCAGTGCTGAGCGGCGTCTTTACCGTGCCGGGCGACGGCTGCGTGGATTATCCTGCGGTGTTTAGCATCCTGAAAGCCAATCATTACAGCGGGTGGCTAGTGGTCGAAGCGGAACAGGACCCTGCCGTCGCACATCCGCTCACCTATGCAACACTGGGCTACAATAATTTGCAGCGTTTCGCCCAGCAGGCGGAATTGATCTGATTCGTGGTGATATCCCCCGCATCTTCAAGCTGCCAGTAGATCAACGTGCAGGCAGTTTGAAGTCGGGGGAGATAAGGAGGCAAAAGATGTCCCGACTGTTATCACGCCATCGTGTCCCTGACGAACACGGACGGACGCAGCACATCACGCCGGAAACGGCGGGTTGGCGCTACGTGGGGTTCGAGGTATATCAATTGGCACCGGAACAAGTGCTATCGCTGCCCGCCAGCGATAACGAACGCTGTCTGGTGCTGGTCAGCGGCAAAGCCACGGTCTTCACGCCGAGCGAGTGCTTCGAGCAAATTGGTGACCGAATGAGCCCGTTCGAGCGCAAAAAGCCCTATGCGGTCTATGTCACGACTGGCGAGGCGATTACGGTGACGGCACACACGGCGCTGGAGCTGGCGGTGTGCGCCGCACCGGGATTCGGCACGTATCCGACTCGACTGATCGCGCCGCAGGATATCGACGCCGAGCAGCGTGGTGTCGGCAATAACCAGCGCTATGTGCATAATATTTTGCCGGAGGACAAAGCGGCAGACAGCCTGCTGGTGGTCGAAGTGTACACCGATGAAGGTTGCACCAGCTCTTATCCCAGCCATAAGCACGATGTCGATAATCCGCCGCAGGAAACCTATCTGGAAGAAACCTACTACCATCGTTTGAATCCAGAACAGGGATTCTGCCTGCAACGCGTCTATACCGATGACCGTTCATTAGATGAATGCATGGCGGTCTACGATAGAGATGTGGTGCAAGTGCCGCGCGGCTACCATCCGGTCGCCACCATTGCAGGCTATGACAGCTACTATCTGAATGTGATGGCTGGCCCGACGCGCCAGTGGCGTTTCACCTGGGAAGCGGATCACCAGTGGATCAACAGTCCCGAGTATGCGGAGAAGCACAGGCAGGGATAGAAATAATCGTATTGCCGCAAGGTGATAGTGAACGTATCTGGCATAGCGCCTCTCTGTTTTGCGGGACGTATGCCAGTTTTACGTTTGGTCAGTGCATTTTCTCATTTAAACCTACCGTTTCTATTGGGCTACTCGTTATATTGCCTCGCAAGCATCATAAGGAATGACGGTAAGGGAATTCATGGATGACATAAAAATCTCTGCGTTAGCGGAGGCTGTTGCTGAGGCGATAAAGGATATTGTTTATAACGCGATAACTGCTGGTCTGATGAAATCGGTGACCCCAGCCGTATTTTTTACGGCAGGTTCTCCCGGTGCTGGCAAGTCTGAGTTGATTCGCCAAAGGCTCCGCGTTTTTTCTAATATTCTGGTGATAGATGCTGATGAATTTCGTCGGCTATTGCCTTACTACGAAGAAACCAATGCGCCACTCTTTCAGCGTGTGCAGCATCGAATCTTGTTGAATATGTCTACATAAAAGCGTCAGCCGAAGGCTTAGACATCATCATGGATTCAAATTTTGCGAGTTTTAAAAACGCTGAGTTTAATCTCTCTTTGGCTTTAGAACGTGGCTATTTAACGGCTATTGATTATGTCTATTTGGATCCTGCTCTCGCTTGGGTGTATGCCAGACAGCGAAAGCGTAAGGTACCGTTGAGTGTACTAAAGAATAACTTCATGAAGTGTCGCTCGACGATCAAGAAGGTATTGAAAGATGAACGATTTACCGGAAGGGTGCAGGTTACGGTGTATTATCGTGAAAAAGACTTTACGCAACCCAATAAATTTAACGTCACTCGTATCAGAAATATTAAAACAGAGACAGAATTTTTGAACTCGCATCGCTGTCCCTACACTAAACTTGCCCACCTTAATGTCATCGCTGTATAATAAATATCCAGATTTAAGGAGCGATTATGTCATCAAAATCCGAAGTCATACGGGAGAGAAATACGTTTTCTCTTGCTGAACTCTATGGTGACGACATTTCCCCTGATGCCGCAGATGCTGACATGGTTGCTTTCGAGCGTTCGATGAATGATATGCTCCCTGCATTGCTTTCCGCTAATGCAGAGAAAGCGGGTCTCTCCACCGTTCCGCTGAGAAAAAAACTTGTCGCTGCAGCTAAAACTGATGATGTTGCCTTAGTTGAACATATTGTTTTGGTAGAAAATTCAGGAATGCACAGGGATAGTGAAACAAGGCGTCGACGGAATAAATCGGTATTCTCTTCCAGATTCAAAAGTAAGTAATAAATCGGCTTCACATCAGAAGCCGATTTCAATTCATCGAACCGCATTACCATTCTCTTTATCGTTTACTCTACTTCTAGCGTCATTCCCGCCATTCCAACGTGCCTGCTTTCAAATAACCAATATGGCTGGCCATCAGCTCGGCTTCTTGTTCGCTGTGTGTGACTAAGAGTGCGGTTTGTCCGGCATCGCGTAGGATGTCGCGTACTTCCTGTCCCAGCCGTTTGCGGCTGTCGGGGTCGAGGCTGGATAGCGGTTCGTCGAGCAGCAGCACGGCGGGTTGGGGAGCTAGCGCCCGCGCGAGTGCAATACGTTGCTGCTGTCCGCCGGACATCTCATGCGGGTAGCGCTGTGCCAGTGAGACGAGATCGACCAGCTCAAGCATGGCGCGGACGCGCGACTGCTGGAGATCTTTCGACTGTTTTCTCAGGCCAAAGGCAATATTCTGCGCGGCGGTCAGATGGGGAAACAGGGCATAGTCCTGAAATACCATCCCGACGTTGCGCTGTTCCGGTGGCAGATGCATGTCTGGGCCCGCCACGCAGCGCCCGTCGACGTGAATCGTTCCCTGAGTCAGGTGCTCAAAACCGGCAATCGCGCGTAAAGCCGTCGTTTTACCGCATCCTGATGCCCCCAGCAGGCAGGCCAGTTCACCGGCGGCAACTTCCATGGAAAAACCGTTCAGCACGTGATGAACATTATGCTTGTGCCCGTAGGCAACGTGGACATTATTCAGAACGAGTGTAGCCTCAGACACCTTGACTCTTCCTCATGATTTTCATTCTTTCTCAACCGACGTTTTTAGCTGGCTGCGAGCCAGCAGCACAACGGGCAGCGTACCCGCCAGCACAATCAGCAGTGCGGCAATCGCTCCTTCTTCGTAGGTGCCTCTGGCGGCTTCGGCATACAGAACGGTCGCCAGCGTTTCGAAATTGACGGGGCGCAGCAGCAGCGTGGCGGGGAGCTCTTTCATTGCGTCGGCAAACACCAGCAGCGCACTGGTCACCAGTGCGGGGCGAAGCAGGGGAAGATGCACGCGGAAAAAGGTGACGAATTCACTTTCGCCCAGCAGGCGCGATGCCTGTTCCATCACCGGAGGAATGCGCGTCAGTCCGGCATCAAGCGCACCAATTCCAATCGCCATAAAGCGAATAGCGCAGCAGATCACCAGCAGGATACCGGCGGAAAGCAGCGGCAATCCTTTATAGCCTATCAATTCAGCGAGAAAATTATCCGTCGCCATACCGGGTGTCAGCATGCCAATCGCCAGTACCGTACCGGGAACGGCATAGCCCAGCGAGGCAATTCTCAATAGGGTGCGACGGCGCTCCGGTGAACGGTCAGCGATGGCGGAATGACGGGCATACCACGCAATAATCAGGCTGACAAACGTGACGACCAGCGTGACGCCAACGGCCAGCAGAAGCGAGTTCTGCAATGACTGTATCAGGCCAGCGGAGATCGTCACGCTATCGCCCAGTCGCTTGGCACTTTCCCATGCCAGAAAGAGGGCCGGAGCGATGAAGCCGAGCAGGATAGGCAACACGGTCGCACAGGTCGCCAGCCAGGCGCGTACCCCTTTCAGCGGTGCGGGTAGAATGCCGCGCATCTGTCGGCTGGTGCCGTAGCGCTGGTTTTTCCGGCCGTAATATTCCAGTGTCAGCAGCAGGATAACCACCGTCAGCATCGTGCAGGCAATCTGCGCAGCGGCGGGTAAATCCGAACGGGTGACCCAGGTGGTGTAAACCGTCACAGTCAGCGTATTGACCCCAAGGAATTCGGAAGCGCCAATATCATTCAGCGTTTCCAGCAAGGCCAGGCTGGTGCCAACGGCCAGCGCAGGGCGCGCCATCGGCAAGGCGACGTGCAGGAAGGTGCCTGTTGCGCTCAATCCCAGCGTGCGTGCGGCTTCCAGCAGGTGTGCGGGCTGGCTGATAAACATTGCGCGCATCGTTAGATAAACGTACGGATAAAGCACCAGTCCGAGCAGCAGAATAGCGCCCGTCATGGAGCGCAGATCCGGCAGGCGGAACTGACGCGGGCTGTCGTAGCCCAGCACACTGCGGATCGCTTCCTGAATCGGCCCTATAGGATGCAGCAGATCGAGCCAGGCAAAAGCGACAATGTAGGTTGGCATCGCCAGCGGCAGCAGCAGCGCCCAGCTAACGAACTGTCTGCCGGGGAAATCAAATGCCGTCACCAGCCAGGCGCAGCCTGCGCCAATCACCATGACGAGCGCACCGACGCCGACGAGCAGAATCAGCGTGTTGAGTGCGGCATCGGGCAGCACGTAGCGCATCAGGTGATCCCAATGGCCGACGCCTGCGCCAGCGGCTAGCCAAAGCAGGGAAACCAGCGGGGCCAGAACACCGAGAGCAATGACCACGGCAGCGATGCGAAGCGGAGAAAAAAAGAGGCGCGGCCGCCCGAAGGCGCCGCGCAGGGTTGACGAACTGGTCTTATTGATCGAATCCAACTTTATCTACCAACTGACTGGCCTGTTTACGGAATTTAACGATGTCGGTCAGCGGAATGCTATCCACAGTAACTTCACCAATCGTGCTGCCAATGGTGGAATCCAGCGTGACGCCTTTGCGAACCGGATATTCATAGTTTGCCTGTGCGTAGATCTGCTGAGCCGGCGCGGAGACCAGATATTCCATCAATTTCACGGCTTGATCTTTATGCGGCGCGTGGCGTGCAACGGCTGCACCGCTGATATTGACGTGTGTGCCGCCGTTTTCAAAGGTAGGCTGAACGACTTTGATGGCATCGCCCCATTTGCGGGCGTCGGTGCCTTCTTTGGCGTTCTTCATGTGGCCGACATAATAAGAGTTCGCCAGACCTACATCGCAGATGCCGCCGAGGATATCGCGCGCAACGTCGCGGTCACCACCGGTGGCTTTACGCGCCAGATTGTCTTTCACACCGCGCAGCCAGGTTTCGGTTTTGGCTTCACCGTGGTGGGCAATCATCGCGGCAACCAGTGCGGTATTGTAAGGGTGTTGACCCGCGCGGATACACACTTTGCCCTTCCATTTCGGATCGGCCAGATTTTCGTAAGTAATGCCAGTCAGAGGCAGCGATTTTTCCGCATAGAGCACGCGAGAGCGCATTGACAGACCAAACCATTGGTTATCTTTGTCGCGCAGTGCCGCCGGGATAGCCTCGGTTAATGCACTGGACTGGATCGGCTGTGTGACACCGGCGTCTACCAGATCGATCAGGTTACCGGCATCAACGGTCATCAGTAGGTCAGCCGGTGAGTTTTGGCCTTCTGCCTTCACTCGTTCCAGCATGCCGTCCTTGATGAACACAGTATTAACTTTAACCGACGTCTCTTTGGTGAACGCATCCAGCAGCGGCTGAATCAGGCCGGGTTCACGCGTGGTGTAAAGCGTCAGAGAGTCATCTGCGGCAGCAGCAGGCAGAGCATAGGCAACCATTATCGATGAGGCCAACGTCAGCAGGCGCGCTTTTTTGCGCAGAACAGACAGCGTTTTTGACATGTTATTATCTTCTCCAGAGTGAATGTGATGCGTAACTGAATAAAACAAGGAGATATTTTCGGCAGGTGACTAAAACAATATATGATAATCACTCTTGTTTGCAATCTCATTAACGTGGTTTATTCACTATCGTGATGGGAGTCAACATACTCACTCCTCAGGAGCGATCTCGGTTTTATTTGTCAGCATCTTGATAAAAACTGTAATGATTGGCTGTCTTGAGTAAGGTTGTTGCTACGGCGTCTGGCTTTCGGCCAGCCTGCTGATATGCATGGTCAGCCAGGTGAGCTCTTCTTTCGGCAAGGCCATCTTGTATTTTTCCTGCACGTAATCCCTGATGGCCCAAGAGATCGCCATCGCTTCAGGGTAGTGTTTCAGCAGTTCCTGATAGAAATCGTCCGTGCGCCCCGGTGCGATTTTGCGGGCAATCACGCGTTCGGAGAAATAGCGCAGATGGGTGATAAAGCGCAGGTAATCGACGGCGTTGACATCGATATTCTTGTTTAATTTGTAGCGGACAATCTCCGCCAGACGATTCACCAGTTGAACCTGCTGGTGGGCATCGGCAATTTCGGCGCTGCCAGCGGCATTGATGAGGTGAAACGCGATGTTGATGGCTTCGTCATCGGGTAGCGTCACGTTAAAACGCGCCGACACGCGATCTTTTGCCTGCACGCCGAGGGCGTACTCTTTTTGGTAATAGCGTTTCACTTCCCAACTGAGCTTATTGATGAAGTGGTTGCCCGTTTTACAGCGTTCAACCGCAAAATAGAGATGTTCCGCCAGCGTAAAGAACAGCACCGAATTCAGCTTTTCGGCGTACTGACTTTGCGCCAGCGTGACGATCTCATGGGTGATGTCAAAAAAAGCCGCAGGAATCGTATCGGTCAAGGAAAGGAAATGCCGTGATTTCAGGTTTTCCAGCGGAATGAAAACCTGCTCAACGTGCGTCACATCAATCAATGAGCCGGGTCTGGCACCAAATCCGATGCCTTTACCCAACAGGATCATCTCCTGCTGTTCATGATCGACTAACAGCATGCTGTTGTTTAAGGCTTTTTTCACTTTAATCACGCGAGATTCCTCGTCACTCTCGTTCCCTGCCATTACATACCTAACCTGCGGCTGAACCTATCTGTCAGGTGAGATCGCTGCCGTTGGTGGCGATGACTTTTTGATACCAGTAGAACGAATCCTTTCTCAGACGTGCCAGCGAACCGTTGCCTTCGTCATCCTGATCGACATAGATAAAGCCATAGCGTTTGGACATTTGTGACGTGCCCGCGCTGATGATGTCAATTGCTCCCCAACTGGTGAACCCCATCAGTTCAACGCCTTCGCCAATCGCTTCACGCATTTGCTCGAAATGTGAACGGAAGTAGTCAACGCGGTAAGGATCGTGGATTTTGCCGTTTTCGACAACGTCTTTTGCGCCCAGCCCATTTTCGACAATAAACAGCGGCTTTTGGTAGCGATCGTAAAGCTCCAGCAGGGAGATTTTCAGCCCGACCGGGTCGATCTGCCATCCCCAATCTGAGGCTGGTAGGTACGGGTTTTTCACGCCCAGAACGGTATTCCCTGGGATTCTCTCGGCGTCCGGTTGTGTGGATTCAGTGAGTGACATGTAATAACTGAACGACACAAAATCAACGGTGTGTTGCTTAAGAATGGCAAGATCGTCGGGCTGCATGGTGAGGTGAATGCCACGTCGTTCAAGGTCGCGCTTAATGAGCGGCGGATATTCACCGAACACCTGTACATCGGCATAAAAGTAGTTTTCGAGATTCTTTTTCAGCGCGGCTTCGACATCTTCCGGGCGACAGGAGTGTGGATAGGTCGTCAGCTTGGTCAGCATGCACCCGACCTGACTGCCAGGGATTTTTTCATGGCAGTCGCGGGTCACGAGGGCAGAAGCAACAAATTGGTGGTGCAGCCCCTGATAAATATCCTGCTTGGCCTGTCCCGGCGCGCTTTTCTCTTCGCGAATACCCGCGGTGGTGAATGGGTGGCGATGGATACTGTCGATCTCGTTAAAGGTCAGCCAGTAGCGCACCAGATCCTTATAGCGATCGAAGCAGACATTGCTGAAGCGTACGAAGGCATCCAGCACGTTGCTGTGCACCCAGCCATTGTATTTCTCACTCAGCGCCAGCGGCATTTCGTAGTGTGAAAGCGTCACCAGCGGTTCGATGCCGAGTTTGCGCATCTCGCGGAACAGATTGTCGTAGAACTGTAAGCCCGCTTCATTCGGTTCACTGTCTTCTCCGGTCGGGAAAATACGTGACCAGGCGATGGAAACACGCAGCACCTTGAAGCCCATTTCGGCAAACAGCGCCAGATCGCCTTGGTAGCGGTGGTAAAAATCGATACCGCGCCGTTTGGGGTAGAACGCGTCATTTTTTCCGTTGAGCGCATCAGCGATATTTTCGTCCGTCAGCGCCATGTGGGCATGGTAATTTTTCAGATCGAGATTCGGCTTCCAGGTAATGGCGTCCGCGACCGACGGCCCCTTGCCGTCTTCATTCCATGCGCCTTCGGCCTGATTTGCGGCAATCGCGCCGCCCCATAAAAAGTGTTCCGGGAATGCGATGTTTTTATCCATTACACAGACTCCTTTAAGGTCATGATGATGGTGTGGGGATGGATGACGATGTCAGTGGCTTCCGGTATCACGCGAAAGCGCTCGCTGTTGGTGATAACCATCATGACGACGGGATCGTAACCCGCAGCGATGAGGCTATCGAGGTCAAATTCAACGAGGACATCGCCGGTATTAACCTGTTGACCGGCCATGACTTTCGGCTGAAAGCCCTGACCATTGAGTTTGATGGTATCAATGCCGATATGGAAAATTAGCTCGGCACCGCTATCGGTGAGCATGCTGACGGCGTGGCCGGTTTCAAATACGTTCTCAATGGTGCCGTTCGCGGGTGCATAAAGCACACCTTTCTCTGGGATGATGGCGATGCCGTCACCCATAATGCGTTTGGAGAAAATCTCGTCATTCACGTTGTCCAGCGGAATCACTTTTCCTTCAATCGGGCTGGTGAACTGGGATTCGGTAATCGTGTGATGGCTTTCTTCTACGGTGACGACAGGCTTCTCTTCTCGCCAGAGGAACAGGGCGGAGAGAAAGGCGATGACAAAAGAGAGCACGGCACCGGCGATGGCATAGACGATGTTCCAGCTGTTTTCCGGTGAGATAAACATGGAGATGCTAGCCAGACCGGGGCCAACCAGCGCAAAGGCTTCAATCGCCATCCAACCGATAAACGCACCGCCGACCAAGCTACCCGCAATCACGCTGTAGAGCGCCTTTTTATTCAGCAGCGTAATTCCGTATAGCGCGGGTTCGGTAATGCCGAACAGGGCAGAAATACCGGCTGAAATCGCCGTTGATTTTAGCGTTTTGTCTTTGCTCTTGAGCGCAATCGCCATACAGGCACCCGATTCGGCAATGTTGTGTGCGAGCGACGCAGGCAGATAGAGCATCTCCTTACCAAACTGGCTCATGGAGGACACGGCATAGGGCAGCATCGGCTTATGCATCCCCGACGCCACCATGAAGGGCAGTGCAGCGGCGAGCAACCCCGTCGCCACAAAGCCCAGCTTGCTGTACAGCCAGAGGATCACGCTAGCCAGACCCGCCCCGAGTTCATAACCGAGCGGGCCAAGAACCAACAGCGTGACGGGAACAGTGACCAACAGCGACAGCATCGGTGACAGGAAAATACGCAGGGAGCTCGGCGAGTAGCGGTTGAAGAGCTTTTCGGTTTGCGCATAGAAAATGACGCACAGAATCGCTGGGAAAACCTGTGAGGCGTAAGCGACGTTTTTCAGGTCGAGAGAGAGAAATTCTGCGCCTTCCGCCAGCTGTTTCGACATGGCAGGCAGCACCATGACAGAGACGGCGGAAACGGCGACCAGCACATTCACTTTCAGCTTCATCGCGGTGGTGATGCCCACCAGAATCGGCAGAAAATAGAGCGGAGCGGAACCGATGTTATCCAGCACTTTGTAGGTTGAGCTGTCTTTGGTGAGCCAACCGAGCAGATCCAGCAGCAGTAACAGCGACTTGAGCACGCCGCCACCGGCAATCGCAGGCACCAGCGGCTGAAAAACGCTGATGATAAAATCAATAACAAAAGCCGTGCGGTTGGTTTTTGCTGGCGCGGCGCGGCCTGTTTCCTTCCGACCTGCCGCGAGGTTCTGCACCGCTTCGTACACCTGCATCACTTCGCTGCCGATAATCACCTGACACTGTACGTTAACCCGAACGCCCAGCACGCCCGGTACCTTTTCCAGCTCGTTCTGGTTTACCTGGCTGTTGTCATAAAGGCTTAGCCGTAGCCGTGTAGAACAGTGTTCAATATGCTCAATGTTGTCAATTCCACCGACTAACGTGATGATTTTTTCAGCGGTAGTGGCATAGGCTGTCGCGTTATTATCTGCTGCTGTGTGGCTCATACGACGATTCCCCTGATCCAGAAACGAAAAAAGACCTGAAGCTCTTCCCATGATGTTGAGTGGGAGAGCTTCAGGTCTTGCCTAGAAAACTAGTTACACGCCTGTGCTGCTGTTGTAAGTCTTCGCACGTGGGAAAGTCAAACAGATCGTGCAGCCCTGATAGGTAAGTGTGATGGCAATAGCAGAATGGAGGACTTAGCCTGACAGCATCGATGAATCTCAGGCATGTTGCATAAAACATGGCGCTTTTTAACCGATTATAGAAAACAGAACGAGATAAACTCGCCGAGTGCAAATGGGTGAGTGAGAGGCGAAAAGCGCGTAGGATTTCTGTCGTAATAGGAGCGTCGCCCGTTTGCACTGACGATAGGTTGGCGGACGTCATTTTTTAGGTAGTTGATTGTTTTTTATTAAAAATATACACCGTTGGGATTTGTTGTTATGACTGATAATTTGCTTTATCACCTTTCGAACACATTACGTTCAGAGGCTTCCTTCGAGGGGCTCGTTCGCCAGTTATTAGTCATGCTGGAGCTGGTCACCGATCTGGAATCGACCTACCTGACGCAGGTTGACACCGAAGCGGGTTTTCAAAATATCCTGTTTGCTCACAACACGAAAACGCTCAATATTCCTGAAGGGATCTCGGTTCCGTGGCACGACACGCTGTGCAAGCGTGCGCTGGACGAAGGGCAAAGCTATACGTCTAATGTGGCCGAATGCTGGGGGGATTCTGAGGCGGCGCAAGCGTTGGGCATTATGACCTATGCCAGTACGCCGGTACGTATGGAAGACGGGCAGTTATATGGCACGCTCTGTGCCGCAAGCTCTGACCATAAGCCGCTGACAACCAAAGGTGAACAGATCCTAAGTTTATTCGCGCAGCTTATTGCTCAGCAGGTGCAGAAAGAGTGGTTGGTGCAGCAGTTAACGGCTGCCAATGCCGCATTACATGAATATTCTTACACCGACTCACTGACCGGGTTGCTTAATCGTCGTGGCGTGTTTTACTCGCTGGAAGCGATGTTTTCTCAGGCCGGGAATGACCACCAGCAGGTGTTGATTGTGTTCATTGACCTCGACGGCTTTAAAAAAATTAACGACCAGTTCGGCCACGAAGCCGGTGATATTTTCTTGCAAGAGGTGGGGCGACGCTTGCTGGCGTGGGGGAATCCGGGTGATGTCGTCGGGCGTCTTGGTGGCGATGAATTTGTCTTTGCCCGTATGGTCAACGTTGCGCCGGGAGAGAATGCACGCGTGATTGCTTCCTTCAGAGACGACATTACGCCTTTGTTACAGGGGAGCTATTCTCTCGGTAAGGCCAGTTCGCTCGGTTCGGTCAATATTGAATATCTAGGCGCAAGCATAGGGATTGTCACGGCAGATCCTTCCGTCGATGAACCGGATGGTGTGATCCGCCGAGCGGATGCTGCTATGTACGCCAATAAAGTCACACGAAAAAAAGATCAAACCCGCGCTTTTGACGTCATCACAGCACAACCGTAAATGCCTGTGCAGGTGTAATTATCAGGCATCTTTGGTGGCATCCAGAGTGAGTTTGCCATCTTCTAAGTGAAGCTTGGTGGGGGAAAGGAGCTCAAACAGGCGGTTGAATGGATCGGCGTCTTTGCCTGATTCCCCTGTCATAAAGTTGAAGTCCATTTCTATCAGGTACTTCAGACGTGGTACATAGCCTTCAGGTGCCTGTGCTTGTTCGATTAATGGCAGACTCTCATGGTGATCTAACACCATTTTGAAAAATTCGGTTTGTTTAAACTCGCCGCGATTCCACTCCAGTTTGCTTTGTGCTATGGCCATTGTGCGCCACACTTGCTCCTGGTCATAAGCCTCGCTCCAGGCTGCACGCCGCTCATTCACTGTAAAGGTTCCGCTGTCGTCATAGGTAATCAGCGCCAGCTGTTCACGAGACAAGCCTTTGAAGGGGTTACTTCCTTGACCATTGGCATACGCTGTCGCTTGTTTCGCTCTGGCTAATCGCTCGGGGTCATCACTATTGGGGACTTCCGCATCGTGTACTTTCTTACTACTGACATAGCCCATGCCGACCAGTTCATCATCCACGCTTCTGGCTCTGGCTGCCAATGTACTGCGGTCGCTTTTGGCGTCTCTGGCTTCGGCTCTGATGGCGGCATCGCTGAGTTGCCTCGCGAGTGTTGACACAGAGCTGGTTTGGTTTGGTTTATCTGGATCTATGGAGGACGAGGGTGACTGAGTGTTTGTTGAGAGTGCCTTTGTTTTTTTGGTTATGCCTGCTTCTGTCAGTTGATTAACAGTGGATGTTGTTGATGTTTTCTGGATATCAATCATTCAGTGCCTCGCTGTTCTCGGAGGATGGGATAAGCCCATCATGCGGAATACAAAGCTGAGTTCTATCACCGTAAAAGCTAAGTAAACCGATTTTTCATAGAGTAAATCGGCATTTAATAGAAATGGTTTAATTTTTTATGGTTATTTTGATGATGATTTCTAGCGGGTGAGAGCATATCCACCACCATGTTTTACCGGGGGGCGAGAGCGATAAATAGCGTGCGGAATTACATAGCTGACTCATAATATATGGTTGTGAATAGTTATTTTTAGTAACCAATGTAGGGTACAGGGGCGCTTGTTAAGTCAAAAGACATCCAGCGCCTGTTTTTTAAATGGTAGGAGTACGAAAGGTAATGCTTAAATAACCGGCGCTGCGGAAAATCGATACACATACAACTTGAAGTACGACGAGTCTATACTGTTTTACCAGCCGCAGACGTTAGTGTCTTCATCTGCATCGTAACCACGCACGATATTAACCAGTTCTTTTACCGTTTCAGCGGAAACAGTCTTATCTTTTAATCCTTCAAGCGCAGAGAAATCTTTGTCAACGGCTACGCCATTGTTATTATTCGTCACCATCAGCAAGAAACCTTTTTTATTTTCACTGGTTAAAGACAGTTCATTAATCAATTCCTCAACTGCGCCAGCAGCAAAGTCTGGTACATAAAAAGCCATCGGTTTAAGATAAACTTTTTCTACTTTTTCATTATTATCGCGGTTCAATAGCGTTAATGAGTACCCTTTATTTTCAGCTGTCATTTTTTACCTCAACCTTCTATCAGAATTTTTGGATCGACATAAAAGTCTACATTAAATAACGTATCATCAGATAACGCTTCAATTCTATGCCACTTTTCTGGAGGGAATACGCCAAATTGCCCCGCTTCAATCGTCAGCGTTTCAATTGGCTCGGGACTCGTCTCATCGGCATAGCCATAATAACGAATCGTCCCTTGCATTACGCACAAACGCGGGTAAACACCTTGCCGTGTTCCTGCGTCTAAATGGCGCTGCCAGATTGACGCTGGGGCCGTTTCTTTTGTCCAAAAAGGGGTTGTGCGGGTATGAACATAATTCGCTGGTATAACAATTCGTTCCATGTTTAAACCTCATGCTTTACCCAGCCACATTGCAGGGCGGGAAGGAAAAAACCATATGGTGCATATCATATACCTCTTTTAATGTTTGTGAATTATTTTCTGCTCATTAATTTTTTACAATACCGCAACACTTCGCGGAAAGGCCGTATTATCAAGGATCAATGTTTCCCACGTCGGTTATTTTTTTCCGTCGATGCGTTGAGGTAAAAACTAACATCAAGGAATAGTTACATTAGGTTATTTTTTGATGGTCTACTTATTAGGGATATTGAATTGAATAAATCATCCTTACAGCTACTCAATTGGAGTTATTGTTAAAGGGAAATCAAAAGAGTAGAAATGAAAAAATATAACGCCACTCTATGATGAGGTCTGAACTCAAATGAAAAAGAATGTGAAACTCAGTTCGTTTTATTATGGCTTCCCGGTTTTCCTTGTTACGACGACGGATAATAGCAACGGAGAAGTCAATGTTGCTTCTATATCGTCGTCAATTTCTCTCGGTGATAAAATTATTATCGGTGTCACGAAAGGAAGTAAGACCTACAGTAATTTATTATCCGGCTCTGATGTTGTCATCAATATTCCTGATTACAAACTGTGGGAGAAAGTTGAAGCGCTGGGTAAGCTGACTGGAAGCGATGTGCTATCTGAAGGTCAGATTAAATGGGGCGTTCAGGTCTGCCACGACAAATTCTCCAAAGTCGGCCTTCACACTGAAGCTTCTACCGATATTACGCCGCCTCGGGTGCTTGAATGTCCTATCCAGGCGGAATGTAAGACCGTCAGCACGACAGACAAAGGGCGTTTTATTCTGGTCGAGTTGGACATCATCAATGTTTGGGTGGATAGCGAATTATTAGGATCAAATGATGTCATCGACTCGTCAAAATGGAAACCTTTGATCTACAACTTCCGCGAATACGATACGACGGGTGACGCATTAGGTTTTAATTTTAAATACGGCCATTAATTTTATCGAGAGAGCGCTGCCTCGGTGTTTACTGATGGTGCGCTCTCTCATTCTTTAATCGTTAATACTCTACGACATCAGCCGAAGCCATGATTGCTGTGTATTACGGTAAAGGGCCATCCAATCGCCTCGTGGTGAACACCGATATTTTTGATTTTTATACTATCGTCGGCGCACCCGCGTTTGAAAACTCACACAAGTTTGCTGAAGAATTTGTGCCAGCGGATATGGCTGCGCTTCAACACGTTCTTTTCGACCACATTCTGAACGACTGGCGAGATGTGTTTTCCTGGAAAATCCAGCGTCCGACACTGGTGGTATCCGGTGAACACAGTAACTGGGTGGAAAGTCAGCGCTGGATCGCGGAAACCGTACCCGATGGTCAGGCGCTGATTTATGGTAAAAATGAAAATAGCGATCACTTCCTGCATCTGAAGGAACCGCTGAAATTCTCTGAGCAGCTTAAAAGCTTCCAGCAGGGATAAATTCAGTCACACTGAGGATTGTCATTTATTTTTCCTCTCCTCTGTCAGGAGGTCACCCGTCGGCAAATCTGAGAAGGATGAATCACTTTCTGGGGATTGTGCTTCCTGACTGAGAATTCGTGAGCGGCAAACCGCTAGAATTTCATCGGCGAGGGCGGAATCATCTGGGCAGGCACGTGACAACACCAGAGCGCCAACAAGGTGAGCAAGGGCGCTAATTCTTTTGGCGCGCGCGTCGTCTCCCGACCCATTCTCGCTTTCTAATGTTGCCAGTTGATTCTCAATTCCAGCTGCGAAACTTTCCTTAATTGACGCTGACTGGCGTGCTGAATCCACACCAAGTGCTGACATCACACAGCCATTTCCCATCGAATCACGATGCTTGCGAGAGAGATATTGCTCTACAAAACCCGCCATATCGACACCCACGGTATTTTCTATCGAATGCGAAAAACCGCAACTCATCGCCTCCGACATCAAATCTGCCTTGGAGCTAAAGTGTTTGTAAAATCCGCCGTGCGTTAAACCCGCGGCTGACATGAGTTCTGCTATACCCACGCCGTCATACCCCCGCTCACGAAACAGCACCGAGGCAGTCTCAACGATACGCATTCGATTTTCGCGAACCTGCTCTTTCGAAACTTTCATCGCTTTAGGGTCCTCTCTTAAAAAGTTATGTCACAAGTATACATTGATGATGATCGTAATCAAACCGTTTGACTTTTTAGATTACGATCATCATCATTATGTTTAGCGTTTCACAAATCACTATCAAATGAAGAAGATCAACTTATGACTAAAGCTTCAGTTCTCATTACGGGTGCTTCTACAGGCATTGGCGCGGCTTACGCTGAGCGATTTGCACGCCGAGGCCACGATCTTGTGCTGGTCGCCCGCGACAAAGCAAAATTAGAGACACTTGCCGATCGTCTGCGACAGGAAAATGGCATTTCTGTCGGTGTTTTGCCTGCTGACCTCACGCAAACGAGTGATTTAGCCGTGGTCGAAGCTCGCCTGCGGGAAGATGCGCAGATTGGCATTCTTATTAATAACGCGGGTATCGCACAGTCAGGCGGCTTCACCGAGCAGACGCCTGATTCGATAGAACGCCTTATCGCACTTAACGTCACCGCCCTGACCAGACTGGCCAGTGCTGTGGCACCACGATTTGTGCAAGCGGGTGAAGGATCGATCGTCAATATCAGCTCTGTAGTCGGCTTAGCCCCTGAGTTTGCCATGTCGATCTATGGCGCAACGAAAGCCTTTGTGCTTTTCCTGTCTCAGGGAATGAATGTAGAGCTGTCATCTAAGGGCATTTATATCCAGGCGGTACTTCCTGCCGGTACTTATACGGAAATTTGGGACCGTGCAGGTATCGACATCAGTAATTCTCCAAAATTCATGGAAGTGGGCGAGTTAGTGGATGCCGCACTGGTTGGCTTTGATCGTCGAGAGCTCGTCACCATCCCACCATTACACAATGCTGCACGCTGGGGTGCCCTTGATGCCGCGCGACAGACGCTGCTTTCGGACATCAAACAAGATGAAGCCGCAGAGCGATATAAAACCCTTTAGTCAATGAGTCGCACTCTGCAGGACGCTAATAATAGTCTTTGGCTGTTTTGCAGAGGAGTAACCCCCAAACCACTTATGAAGGTCTTATTTCAGCATGACAAATAAACGTGTAGCGCTTGTTACGGGGGCCTCATCAGGAATTGGTGAGGCATCGGCTAACAAACTATTAGCCGCAGGGTATACGGTCTATGGCACGAGTCGGCGCGGCTCTCAGGCCGGTAAGCATTCCTTCCCTTTATTGGCGCTTGATGTCACCGATGACGCGTCCGTAGAGGCTGCTATTGATGAGCTGCTGCGGCGGGAAGGTCGGATCGATATTTTGGTGAATAATGCAGGCTTTGGTATTGCGCCAGCGGCAGCAGAAGAAAGCTCGATCGAACAGGCTAAGAGCCTTTTCGACACGAATTTCCTCGGTATAGTCCGGTTGACTCGAGCGGTCGTTCCCCACATGCGCCGTCAGGGCAGCGGTCGCATCATCAACATCGGTTCGATATTGGGAACGGTTCCGTTGCCGTATGTGGCGCTTTATGCAGCCAGTAAACATGCGGTCAAAGGGTATTCGGGATCACTGGATCATGAACTACGGACTCAAGGCATAAGAGTGTCTGTTATCGAACCTGCTTATATAAAAACCCAGTTTGACGTCAATAACATAGAGCCGGACGCGAAGCTTGATGAGTATGAAGGTATTCGGGCTAAGCTGACGAAAGTTGTTGGTAAGGCGATGGCTGAGGCGGAAAGCCCCGAGATAGTGGCAGAAGTCGTCGTTAAAGCGATTCAGAGTTCACAGCCTAAGTTACGCTACACAGCGGGGAAATTGGCAGGTCAGTTGAATTTTTTGCTTAGATTTTCGCCCGCAAAATTCCTCGACAACGTGGTACGTAATAGTCTTCAGCTTGATACGGCGGGATAAATAAAAATGAATAATAAGACGATGAAAGCCTTCACGTTTAAACGCTATGGTAAGCATCCTGAATTGGGATTCGATGACGTAGATTATCCTTCGCTCAACGCTGATGAAATCCTGGTTAACGTTTACGCTGTGGGGCTAAACCCTATCGACAATATGATCCCTACCGGAATATTTAAGCCAGTTCTGCATTTTACGCTCCCTGCAACATTGGGCAGTGACCTATCCGGTGTCGTCATTGCAGTGGGGAGCAGCGTGACTCATTTCGCGCCAGGTGATGAAATTTTTGCCAGCATTTTCGATAGGGGAACGGGCTCTCTCGCCGAATTTGCCGTAGTGCCTGAGAACGCGGCGGCCATGAAACCAGCAAACCTGGATTTTGTACAGGCGGCTTCGCTCCCAATGGTGAGCCTCACATCCTGGCAGGCACTGATCGAGCGCGCCAAACTCCGGCCTGGTCAGAAGGTTTTGATCCCAGCAGGTTCGGGGGGCATTGGTACCTTTGCAATCCAACTGGCGAAACACCTTGGCGCAACGGTGGGAACGACCACGAGTACAGGTAACGTCGAATGGGTAAGTCATCTTGGTGCAGATGACGTGGTTGACTATAAAAAGCAAGATTTCGAAAACGTGCTGAGTGGCTACAATATTGTACTAGGCACTCTCAGAGGTGATGCGATTGAAAAATCCATCAACACGCTTAATCCTGGAGGAATAATTGTTTCTCTCATCGGGCCGTTAGATGCCGCGTTCGCACGGGCTCGGCGATTAAACTTTTTTCTGACTTTTGTTTTCTGGTTGATGAGCCGAAAGATTATGCGTCTTTCGAAAAAGCGGGGCACTGCCTACACATTTCATTTCGTTCGACCTGATGGTGCTCAACTGGCCCAAATTGGCAAACTCCTTGAAACGGAACAAATCAAGCCAGTGGTTGACAAGGTGTTTTCTTTTGCTGAAACAAAAGATGCACTTACCTATCTTGCCCAAGGGCATGCAAAAGGAAAAGTTGTCATCAGGATGCAGGGGTAGCTTCTTTCCGTTAATAACAAAGTCATCATGCTATGAACCTGAGATTCTTAAGGCGTTATCAGAAGGCGTTACGTTTTACGTTGCGGATTTTTGAGTCGTTAAGAGACATTTGGGGGGTACGCCGTCATGACCCCAAACCTGGCCACCAAATTCTCCCGATGATTAGTGAAAACGAAATGTACACCGGGAACGATTTTCAGGTGGAACGTATTGAATACAGTGCTAAAAAGCAAAAATCCCGCTTAAGTTTCCTTAAGCGGGATTTTCTATATATGGCTCCTCTGACTGGACTTGAACCAGTGACATACGGATTAACAGTCCGCCGTTCTACCGACTGAACTACAGAGGAATCGTGTTGACGGGGCGCATAATAACGGCGTGTGTTGCACATGTCAAAGGCGTAAACCACAAAATTGCACTGTTCGGTGAGAGAATGCGCAATCTGCCGATATTTTTGGCAAATATCGGCATTGCAGCGTATTTATCTATCGTTACGGCTGGTTTATTGGCGTTTTTTGTTTATCGGAAAAGGCATATAGCGGTCCTTTTCCTGACAGAGTGAATAGAGATATCGCCGTAAAGGAGAGGGCGATGCCGCCTAAAATCAGGTAAGTGCCATGAAAGCCGATACTGTCATACATATTGCCAGCAAAGATGGACATGAAAATGATTGATATCTGTTTGAAGAAACAGAAGCACACCAGATAAATGGTCGCGGAAAAGCGGACTTCAAAGACAGTGGTAATGTATTTGAAGCAACCGACAATCAGGAAAGGAACTTCAAACATGTGCAGCGTTTTCAGCACAATCACTTCCAGCACGGAATTGGCAAAGGCCGAGCCAATAATGCGCACGGACATAATCGTTCCTGCGATGAGCAGGGCGTTTTTACCACCGATACGGTTCACAATCAGCGGGGCGAAAAACATGATGCTGGCATTAAGCAATTCACCCAGCGTGGTGACGTAGCCAAATACTCGCGTTCCTTCCTGTCGGGTCTCGAAAAATGAGGTGAAGAAGTTGGCAAATTGCTGATCAAACACATCATAGGTGCAAGAAACGCCGACAACATAGAGCGTCAGGAACCAGATTTTGCGTTCTTTTAGCAGTTCGGCTGCCATTTTCAGGTTGAACGGTTTCTGGTTGGAGCCTACCTGATCGGCAACGAGAGCGCTGGAGGAAGCCTCTGGTTTCGCCAGCAGCAACAGGATGGCGAGGATGACGGCACAGCCGGACCCCAGCCAGAAAACGAACTGGTTATTGATGGTAAACATAATACCGACGATAGATGCACAGAGCGCCCAGCCGAGGCAGCCGAACAGACGCGCACGGCCAAATTCAAACTGGCTACGGCGGCTGACTTTCTCGATATAGGCCTCAATAGCTGGTGCACCGCCGTTGTTGATGAAGCCCAGATAAATCCCACCGACGATAGAACCTAAAACGATGTTGTATTTTAGTAATGGGCCGAAAACATAAATAAAGAACGGAGCAAAAAACACCAGCATAATGGTAATAATCCATAGCAGGTGTTTTCTCAATCCTAATTTATCGGAGAGCAAACCAAATATGGGTTGAAATAATAAAGCGAAAAAGGAAATGCAGGCGAAGATAATTCCTGTGTCGCTTTTACTTATTTGGTTAATATCATGCAGCCAAATAGGGAAGAAGGGGAAGTAAGCCCCCATGATGAAGAAATAGAAAAAGAAAAACAGGCCGAATATCCAGAAATTCTTATTATGTAGGTAGTACATGTTACGTTCTCCGATATGCATTATACCCGTTATACTTCAAGCCGCATGTGTGTTGGCTTCCCTGGTTGACTCAGCTCGCAGTGGGCCTTGCCCTAAAGGTGCAACGCATCACGTTGTCCAACACGCTGACGTTTTTGTCACGCAACTTGAATTATTTAGGGTATATATCCGCAGCGTTTATTTTGACGGCGGATATATACCTGCTGGATACAACCAGGATGAAAAGAGGCGGTATAACCGCACACTTTCGTTATTTTCAATGCTACTTTTTCATATCAATACGGTTAGTGATGTTGAATGGCGACGCGATAGTGATAATGCGTTGCTGTTAGCAAATCGTCGCGATGGACACTAGGGCTCCAGGAGTCATCGCCACCAATTCCCATGTGGAAGCCATCCAGATTGAGCCAAACGCCTTTTTCCTTTTCTAATAAATGATGGTGGGTACACGTCATCAATTGTGCTAGCCCGTAGCGGCTTAACCCAAAGTGGAAGTGTCCGGCGATCGTCCATTTGCCATAGGTCAGCGTACGCGTGTTACAGCGCAGCCCGTTTTCCGTTGGGAAAATATAAGGGGTGTGAAGGTCATCCAGCGGCAGATTCCAGTGCCCATGCTGTGCCGCGAGCTGTCGGTCTGGGTAATTTTCATGTGGCCCAAGCCCGACCCAACTGACCTGAGGTGCGACGTCGGCTAACTGGCAGCTCAAGCCCACTCTGGCGAGTGACGGCAGTATCGTGGCGGCATCAACATCGACATCCACGGTCATCACGCCATGTGCATCAATCTGCCAGCGCTTTTTACTCCGCAGCAGGATCTGTCCGGTATGGCGGAATACGTGCTCGGTGACAATGTGTACGGCATCGGTGAGTTGGTCAGCCTGAATGGCAACACATTGCGTCTGCAATTGATAAAGTCCGGCCGATTTCCAACGTTCGGCCCAGGCGCGCGGATCGATACGATCGACCTCGCTGATACCGATGTCGTTATCCAGCGGTGCGCGAACAAACTGATCCTGCAAGGGGGTTAACAGCGTTGGGGTATCCGCCGTCCACCACTGTTCCAGCCAGCCGCTCTGGCGGTTAAAGCGCCAACGCTGTTCGCCCTGAATGATGTCAAAGTACGCATCGGACGAGTGCAGAACAGGAGGTTTCTTCTGTCCAGAGCAAGGTGCCTCGGGAAGATTAAGCGGTGCAGGAAGTTGCCACTGATCCCAGGCGCAGCGGTGATTGGCTTCTGACCAGGCGGTGGCTTTCGGCTGTACGACTTCAACATTAAGCCAAAGCTCCCCTGCACGATCGACTGTGGGAAGTGCTTCCAGCAGTGTCAGAATCTGGGTGGTCTGCGGAGCGAGCGTCAGCGGCAGAGAACCTTCTGCGAGCGTCTTATCATTCAGCGTAATGCTCCAGTTCAACTGCTCGTTGTCCGTATGGCGAAACAGATATTCGCTGGTGACGTGTAATTCACACGGCGCTTCAGCTTGCCAAGCGAATTGAATATGCTGCTGCGCCCGCTGGGCTTCATACAGGCTGGGATGCGGGGTGCGATCGGGAAAAACCAAGCCGTCCAGACAGAACTGGCGATCGTTAGGCATGTCGCCAAAATCTCCGCCGTAGGCCCAGTAGGCATTGCCTTGTTCGTCGCGGCGGGTCAGCGCCTGATCGACCCAATCCCAAATGAATCCACCCTGTAACCGAGGATATTGGCGGAATGCCTGCCAGTAGCGGGCGAACCCTCCCAGACTGTTGCCCATTGCGTGTGCGTATTCGCAAAGGATGAGCGGCCGATGTTCATCCGGCATGCTGACCCATTTGGTGATCGACCATTTGGGTACGCTGGGGAAGGGCTGGTCTTCATCAACGCGGGCGTACATAGGGCACACAATGTCGGTTGCATGGCTATTGGCACCGCCGCCTTCGTAATGCACGGGGCGAGTCGGATCGTGGCGTTTGATCCACTGGTAGAGTGCATCATGGTTTGCGCCGTAGCCGGATTCGTTCCCCAATGACCAGATAATGATGCAGGGATGATTACAGTCGCGCTGCACCATCCTTGATACGCGTTCGCTGTAGGCTGGCAGCCAGACGGGATCGTCCGACAGACGATTCATCGGCTGCATGCCGTGCGTCTCAATGTTCGCTTCATCTACAACATACAGACCGTAGCGATCGCACAGCCGATACCACAGCGGATGGTTAGGATAATGTGAGCAGCGTACGGCGTTAAAATTATGCTGCTTCATCAGCATAATATCGCGCCGCATCGTGTCTTCATCCATGACCTGACCGTGCTGTGGGTGATGCTCGTGACGGTTAACGCCGCGGATCAGCAGCGGTTGACCGTTCAGCAGCAGCAGGC
The DNA here is from genome assembly GCF_005497185.1 of Pectobacterium polonicum. Taxonomy (GTDB): domain Bacteria; phylum Pseudomonadota; class Gammaproteobacteria; order Enterobacterales; family Enterobacteriaceae; genus Pectobacterium; species Pectobacterium polonicum. The sequence continues at coordinate 56,913 of NZ_RJTN01000008.1, forward strand.
CGCTGCGGATTTCAACTTTTCTGAAACCGACATCATAGGCCTCCGCTTCGATCAGTTCGCCTTCTACGGTTTCCAGTGCAATGACGGCACGATACAGGTGCGGCTGCTCGGCGCTCCACAGGTCGGGCTGTGGCACGTCGATGCGGAGAAAAGATTTGTCATGATAGGCCCCGCGCTCATCGACAATATCGCTGCCGAACGCCTGTCGCGTACCACCGATGAGCTTATTACCACGCCAAAGCTGTGCGTGGATGCGATGGTTTTTGGCCTCAGCTTCAGAGAGCGTTGCCTTCACCTGAATATCCAGCGTGCCGTGGCGGAAATCGGCGCTGAGCGGCGTAGTGAGCTGGATATCGCTAAGGTGGACCGTCGGTTTGTGCAGAAGTGTAACGTCGCGGAAAATACCGCTCATACGCCACATGTCCTGATCTTCCAGATAGCTGCCGTCAGACCAGCGCAACACCATTACCGCCAGCCGATTCTCTCCGGTCGTCAGATAGCGACCAATATCAAACTCCGCAGGTAGGCGACTATCCTGCGAGTATCCCACCCAGTGGCCGTTACACCAGAGATAAAACGCGGAGTTAACACCATCAAAAATAATCCGCGTTTGTCCGCGACTGATCCAGTCGTGATTGACCTTAAAAGTGAGCGAGTAACAACCTGTGGAATTGTCTTCTGGCACATAGGGCGGGTTGACGGGGATCGGGTATTTTACGTTGGTGTAAATCGGGGTGTCATAGCCCTGTAGCTGCCAATTGGCAGGCACCGGAATGGTGTCTGAATCAGGCAGATCCTGCTGTAACCAGCTTTCTGGTACGGCTTCCGGGCGGGTGAAATAGCTAAACGTCCATTCGCCATTCAGACGACGCAGCCGCTGAGAAGGCTCATCTTGCTGTGCGGCAGCCACGCTGCGCCAGCTGTTGAACGGTGGGTGAGCAGGGAGCCGCTGATAGTGAGTACAGGCTGGGTTTTCCCAATCACGTCGGGCAAGAATTTCTTGCAGCGTGGCGCGATGGCGTGCTGGATACGGTAAAACGGTATCGCTCATGATGGCTTGGCTCCTGAACGTCTTGAGTCTGTTTCTGTGATTGGATATTTAAATTGTTATCCGCTCACAATTTATGTTGCTCATAACATATCGACTCGTTATGGCGAGTAAAGTGGCATGTGATAATAAAGTGGAAGCGATCACAAAGATCGTTTGTAAAATGAATGGGAATACATTGAATTTGGAAAGCGCTGCGCAATAAATCAACGAGAGATGATAAATAACTTATTGTTTATCATCTTATTTTGTTAGGGTTTGGCATCGGTGGTGAAAAAGATGCTGTTGTGTAATGGGTTACAAAAAATGTAAAGGGCTACAGCCTTTGTAGCTGGCGTGTAATGTCCAACAGGTTTTTGGTGAGTTCTTGCAGGGAGGCATGGGTTGATGAATGTACGGCGGTGCTATGGCGTACGATCAGTTCGGTGGGTAATAGCAGTGAGGTGCTTTGGGCAGGATCGCGCAGCGTGGCGAGCAAACGAGTGACGCCCTCTTTACCTAATAGCCTGAAATCCTGGCGAATGGTCGTTAGCGGTGGGGTGTAATACGCGCTGTCCTGAGTATCGTCAAAGCCGATCACTGACATCTGCTCCGGTACGCGAAGGCCATATTCGTGCAGCGCGCGCAGGACGCCAAGCGCCATTTGATCGTTCGCCACAACAATGGCGGAGACGCGCAGAGATTGTCCGAGTAGTGCCAGCGTTTGATGGTAACCGGATGCGGCGCTCCAGTCACCGTGTAGCACCGAAGCGGGGGGGAACTGCTGTTTCTCCAGCTCGGCCAACCAGCCTTCATAACGCAGGCGGGCGGAGATCGACGTCATTGGTCCGGTCAACAGGGCGATGTGTCGATGCCCCAACTGTACCAGATGCGTGATGGCTAAACGTGCGCCGTGCTCGGGGTCGAACATAACGTTGAGTATGTCGGTATGCGGATCGGCATCCATAAACAGGACGGGCGTGTCGGCACAGGTTTGGCTAATGTGGGCGACGTCATCCGTGGAGAGCGGAACGTTCACGATAACGCCGCTGACACGCTGAGAAAGCAGGTCGTTAACCGCGTTATTGCAGGTGTTGACATCTGGGCTGCTCAGCATGGACATCACGATGTTAATGCCTAGCTGACTGGCGGTGCTCTTAATTGCCGCGGCAATTTGTGAAGGCGCGTGCAGAGAAAGATCGGTAGTGACCAGCCCCAGCGTGGTGATGGTTTTCCCTGCCAGCTGCTGGGCGACGCGATTAGGCGTGTAGCTAAGCGCCGCCATCGCCTGTTCCACTTTACTGCGAGTACGGGATGAAACATGAGGCGCTTGGTTCAACACGCGGGAAACCGTCTGATAGGAAACCCCAGCGTACTCAGCGACATCGTTTAAGGTTATGGGTTTCTGTTTCATCGCGGCGATTCCGTGCGTGATTATGTACTTGAAAGAGCATTATCATAACAAATCGCGCAGGGAATCCGTAATCGGTGTGCGTATTCCGGCGTAATCAACGCAGGCCGAAGAGAAACTGACGCTTGTCGGCTTTTTAGGTGTTTGTAGAAAGTAAAATCGGGAGCAAGCGCTCCCGGTTTGTGGTGGATAGTGAGTTATCCGATGTTTACTGCTCGGACAACACAAACATGCCGTAAGGGTGAATTTGCAGATAGTAGCTGTCGCCCGGATTCGGCTGAAGCTGGGTTGCGTTAACCTGCAACAGCATCGACTGACCGTGCCAGTCCACCTGCACTTCATACTGTGGCCCCATGTAGGCAACCTGCGTGATGGTGCAGCGCTGGCTTTCGTCACCCTGATGGCTGAGCGTAATGGCTTCCGGGCGAATACCGACGACGGATTCGCTTAATCCGGCAGCAAAACCCTGCGGACGTGGAATGAGGTAGCCGTAGATATTCACGCTATCAGCCGTGAAGGTGGCAGGGAAAATGTTGGCATCCCCCATAAAGCTAGCCATGAAGCGGGAGGCTGGCTGGCGATAAAGCTCCTGCGGTGCACCCAACTGCATGATTTTGCCTTTGTTCATTACCAGAACCATGTCGGACACCGCAAAGGCTTCGCTCTGATCGTGCGTCACATACAGCGAGGTGATGTTGAACTGCTGCTGAAGCTCACGGATTTTCTCACGCATGCTGCGGCGCAGGTTGGCATCAAGGTTACTCAGCGGCTCATCGAACAGCAGAACTTTAGGTTTGAGGATCAGCGCACGCGCCAGAGCGACACGCTGTTGCTGTCCACCAGAAATCTGGTCGACGTAACGATCTTCAAACCCTTCCAAATCGACCAGCGCCAGCGCTTCTTTTACGCGTTGATTGATTTCCGCCTTCGGGCGACCGAGCATTTTCAGCCCGTAGCCGATGTTTTCCCCCAGCGACATGTGCGGGAAGAGGGCGTAAGACTGGAACACCATGCAGATATCACGCTGTTGAATCGAGCGCTCGGTGACGTCTTCGCCATCGATGAAAATTTGACCTTCCGTTGGTTTTTCCAGACCGGCAACGGCGCGGAGTACCGTGGTTTTACCGCAGCCAGATGGCCCCAGCAGCGTGACCATTTTTCCCTGTGGGATCGCCAGATTCAAATCATCAATGACGGTGTTGTTGCCGAAACGTTTAGTGACGTGCTTCAGTTCAACAAAGTTTTTTTCAGTATTCAAGGTAATCACTCCGCTTAGTCACTATTCTTGGCTTTGGTGCGAGAAACCCGCGCTTCACCGACCAGATAATCGAACAGGAAAATAATGGCCAGCATGACCACAATCAGGATGGAACCGTAGGCAATCGCCATACCGTATTCACCGTCTTCCACGCGGTTAAGAATGTAAGACGTGGCGACGCGAGTATCTGGCGTAACCAGGAAGATAATGGCGCTGACGGTGGTAATGGCACGCACGAAGCTGTAAATCAGCGCAGACAAAATGGCTGGACGCAGCAGCGGGAGCAGAATATAGAACACCGTTCGCATCGAACCTGCGCGCAGGCTGAGCGACGCCTCATCAAGTGATTTATCCAACTGTCCCAGTCCGGCAATACCCGCACGGATACCAACCGGCACGTTACGCATGACCATCGACATGATGACAATCACCGCTGTTCCCGTTAAGTAAACCGGCGCGCTGTTAAAGGCCAGAATGTAAGACACACCGGCAACCGTGCCCGGTACCGCAAAGCACAGCATGGTGGTGAACTCGATAGCCTTCTTGCCGTAGAACTGCTGGCGCACCACGATGTAGGCGATAAGCAGCCCGAACAGTGCCGTAATTGGTGCGGCGATGCCCGCGAACAACAGCGTATCCAGCAGGGAAGGCCAGGCGCCGTCGCTAAAGCCTTGTCCGAACAGTTTGCTGAAGTTATCCAGCGTCAGGGTGTAATCCACGCCCCAGTTAACGGTAAAGCTGCCGTAGAAAATGCTGCCGTACAGCAGAACGTTAAACGCAATCCAGACATAGAGCAGGATGCTGACGATCCACACCAGTGAAACAGGCAGCGGCTGCACATCACCCCGGTAGGATTTACCGGAAATCGTGACGTAGGAACGTTTACCGATCCACAGATATTGCACGCAGAACACAGCCAGTGAGAACACCAGTAGGACAACGCCGAGCGTACTGGCTGACTGGTAATCCAACTGTGCGCCAGTAATGTAGAAGTAAATCTGGGTCGCGAGTACGTCGAAGTTGCCGCCTAGCACCAGTGGGTTACTGAAGTCGGCCAGCGACTGGACGATCACGATCAGGAACGAGTTGGCGAGCGCTGGTTTCAGCAAGGGCAGGAAAACCCGCTGAAAGGTTTGATAGCGGTTGGCACGCAGAGTGTACGACGCTTCTTCCAGCGACGGATGAATCGTCTTCATCGCGCCTTCCAGAATCATAAACGACATTGGTGTGAAGGCGAGCACCTGCGCCAGCCAGATACCGGTGAAACCGTACAGCCAGTTGGTGTTGGTCAGTCCGAACCAATCCACCATTAGCTCGGTCATGTAACCGGAGCGGCCCATCATCAGCGTCACGCCTAGCCCAACGACAAACGGGGGGGTAACGATAGGCAGAATGGAGAAGATACGGCCGATAATCGCAGAGCGGCGGGCGATACGCGAGGTGTAAATCGCCAGCACCATGCCGAAGAAGGTGCAGCCGATACCGACGGCAACCGACAGCAGGAATGAGTTCCAGATCACCCGTAAGATATGCGCCTGACCCAAAATCTGCATAAATGACAGCGGCGCGAACTCACCGCTGTCGTTGGTGAACATCGGGATGAAGATGGCGATGCTGGGGTAAAGGATAAAGACGCCAATCAGCGCGATGATGCTGATGAGCGAGCCGATGACGAAGCGATCGCCACCCAGCCAGTCCAGTCTGGATAGCGCCAGCGTAATAATCGCACTCAGCGCGACAAACAGCGCGATAGTGCCATAGCCCATTCCGCGTCCTTCAACCGTGGCACTGATGACCACGAAAAGGGCACAGAACAACGCGTAAGCTGCATCAAAACGGTGGCGGCCACGCTGTTCCCGACCGGGCGTCAGCAGCGGACGCGCCAGCAACCCTACTGGGAGCAGGAACCACAGCAGGCTGATATTCAGGCTCGACCAGCTGTAGGCCGCCAGCAGTTCATCGCGTGAGGCATCCAACAGGCCGTAATCCAGGCTCCACGCTGGCAGCAGCAAAAAGGTTGCTGCAATCAGCGCCAGCCACAGGAAAACGGGGTCCCGCTTAGGCGTTGGTGAAAGAGTTAGTGTGTGTGACATGATGGTTCCCTGGTGCGTGCAAGTTTTATAAAGTTGTTTTATGAGATTGAATCGTCACAGGTATTGGTTGGTGAGTAATATTGAGTAATGGTTAATTAGCGATGCTGAGAACACGGCGTTAGGCGAGTAAGCTTTGTCGCCGTGTTCCCGTTATTTTTGCAATCAATGAAGGTCAATGAATCGAGATTATTGGCCCATTTTGACTTCGTTAACCCACTTGGAAATCAGCTCTTTACGCACGTCTGCCGCGCCGTATTTGTCCATGTCGTAGTTGATCAGTTTCAGATCCTGCAACTTCAGCGACAGCGGAGAGGCTTCGGCGGTGGTGTTGGTCAGAATCTGGTAGGACTGGCCTTTCTTCCAGGAGAGTTCCTGTGCTTCTTTTGACAGCGCCCAGTCAACGAACAGCTTGGCGTTATCCATATTGCGCGCGCCTTTCAGGATGCTGACGCCGCCAATTTCATAGCCGGTGCCTTCACACGGGGAGATCAGCGTCAGCGGTGCGCCTTTCTCTTTTTCCAGCGAGTAGTCATGCAGGAAGCCGATGCCGATAGCGGTTTCGCCACGTGCGGCGTTACGTGCCGGGGCAATACCGGACTTGGTGTACTGCGACACGTTGGCATTCAGTTTTTTCAGGTAATCAAAGGCCTGATCCTGACCCCACAACTGGGAGAAGGTCGCCAGTGCGGTATAGGCCGTACCGGAACTTTGTGGGTCAGCAATCTGAATTTCGCCTTTGTAGACCGGATTGGTCAGATCTTTCCAGCACTGTGGCACTGGCAGGTTTTTCTCTTTCAGGCGATCGGTGTTAACGCCGAAGCCGAGGATGCCGACGTAAATGGCAGACGAGTAGTTGCCTTTACGTTTGGCCGGATCGCGGAACTGCGGCATGATCTGCTCAAGGTTTTTAGACTGATAGGGCTCCAGTAATTCCATTTCACCTGCTTGGGATTGCGGGTCCAGCGTGCCGCCGTACCAGACGTCAGCCTGTGGGTTCTTTCTCTCCGCATCGATTTTTGCCAGCGTGCTGCCTGCACTGTTGCGGAGGAATGAGACTTTGACGTTGTGTTTTTCGCCGAAGGCTTTCGTCTCTTCCTCGCAGAAGGTGTTGGTTGCACCACAGTAAACCACTAACCGCCCTTCGGCCCGAGCAGTGGTGGTGGTGACGGCAGCAACGGTCAGTCCAGCGGCGATGAGGGTCGTTAAGGTACTCAGTTTCATGATGTGTTCCTTTATAGGTGTCTATCTGTTGTTATTGCTATTTTGATGTCATCAAACGTTCCCGGCGGCTGACACCTGCCATCAGCAGCGGCATCAGTAACAGTCCGATGCAGGCTGAAGCCAACGCCAGCAGGGTAAAAAATCCCGACCATCCGTAGTGTTGCAGCACTTGTGCTAGCGGCCAGCCCGCCAGCGCTGCCCCCAGATAGGCAAACAACGCCAGAAAACCTGTCACCGTGCCTGCGGCATCCTTATGGCTGTATTCCGTCGCAGCCAGACCAATCAACATCTGTGGTCCAAAAACAAAAAAACCGATACTGAAGAAACAGGCCGCGAGCAGTGAATAGTGGTGAATCGGTGCCAGCCACAGCGCGGTCATGGTTAAAAACAGCCCTAATGCAAACAGCAAAATCATCGGTGCGCGTTGACCACGAAACAGCAGGTCTGAACCCCAGCCGGCAAACAGCGCCCCCATCAATCCGCCCAGTTCAAACAGCGACAGCGTGGCATTCGCGCTAAGCAGGTTGAAACCGTGACTCTCCGACAGCCAGATGTTCCCCCAGTCATTCAGTGCGATGCGAATCAGGTACACCAGAATGTAGGAAACCCCAAGCAGCCAGATGGTACGGTTCCGCAAAATCGCATCGCGCAGAATCTGGCGCATCGGCATCGGTGGGCTCTGTTGCTCCTGACGCAACTCCAGCGCATCGCGCCGCCACTGGCCGACACTTGGCAACCCCTGTTGCTGCGGCTTGTCGCACAGCTGCCAGCACAGCCACAGACCAATCACAATACCGATGATGCCCGGCACCAGCAGCGCCGCCTGCCATCCCCATTCGGAGGCCAGATAGCCCGCCAGCAGGGGAACCGCCGCACCGCCGATGTTGATCGACGTATTCCAGCATCCCCACCAGAGGCCGCGTTCATTACGTGAATACCAACTGCTCAGCAGTCTGGCGCAAGGCGGCCAACCCCAGCCCTGAAAGAACCCATTCAGCGCCCAGACAATCAGCAAACCTGTGAGCGACTGGCAGTACATGAACAGAATGTTCAGCACGCCGGTAATCATCAGCCCGACGCCCATAAACCAGCGCACCTGACTGCGATCGCACACGATGCCGGAAATAAATTTGGATGCGCCGTAACAGAGATAAAACAGCGTCCCCAGCAGACCGATATCACCTTTGCTTAACCCTAATTCCAACTGCATCACCGGCATGACGAAGTTGATGCTTTTACGCGTTAGGTAAAACGTGGCGTACCCGATGACCATGGAAATCAGCAACCGTGGTCGCCAGTAGCGATAACGTTGGCTGATTTGTGTTGGTGAAAGCTGTCCCGGTGGAAACATGGGTGCCTGCATGGGGTTCTCCGTCGCGTTGAGAGAAGAGTAGGGGGATGTGAATTAAAAAGGATGAGACAAGGTTTTAGGTGGCTAGGAATAATTCCTAGCTAATCGTCTTTTTGTTTAAATTTTGTGGGCAGGTTAACAATTATGTGCGTACCGCGCGGCGTGGCAGATTCGCTAAGGATGGCAGCTTTTACCAGCCAGTGACCGCCCAGCGCCTGTACACGCTCCTCGATACCTCGCAGGCCGAAACCACCGCCTGTTGGATTCGGACTGTCTTTTTGTGCGATGCCCACACCGTTATCAATGACGTCGAGCGTAATCAGGTCATCCTGCTGGGAAAGCCGAACGGTAATTTGCGTGGCGCTGGCGTGCTTGTTGATATTGTTAAGCAGTTCCTGCACCAGCCGATAAAGCGTGAAAACCACCACGTCATCATGTGGCGGCGTGGGAAGCTGATAATCCAGTTGAAACTGGATGCCGCGAGCCGAGAAGGCAAACTCATCCGCCAGATGATGCAGCGCTTTATCTAACACCATTTCATCCAGCACCGGCGGGCGCAGCTGGCGCAGCAATTGGCGCGTGGTGTGATGGATACGCCGCGACAGCTCACTGATTTGCCCGGCGGCATGCTGGGCGGCATCGGCAGGTGCGCTGTGTTTCACCAGCATGGCCTGAATCTGAATCGCGGTGATGTTTTGGCCGATGTCATCGTGCAGTTCGCGCGCGATATCTTTGCGTACCGCCTCTTCGGTGTGGATGATGCGTTCCATAAGTCGCCGCCGGGTTTTCAACTCCTGCTCCAACTGGTGGCGGTAGCGCTGGAGCCGCTGTGCCAGCTGTTGCTGACGGCTTATCGCGATCCCCAGCCCAATGCCGAGTAGCGCCTGCGTGGAGAGAAAGAGTTCCAGTTCGCGCAGATCGTCGAAAGCACCGCTTACCTGACGCGTGACGGCAATCATCAGGCTGCCGAGCACGGCGGAAAGCACGCCGCCTTGCCAGCCGAATTTATACGCCATCACCACGTTGGGCAGAAAAACGAAGATCAACAGCAGCCGTTCCATCTCAGGTGTGAACGTCATTTGCAGGCAAACGCCGATAGAAAAAAACAGCGAGCACCAAATCAGCAGCGAGGTACGCAGCGGCGGATCGGGGATCTCCTGTGCCAGCAGCGTCTGCAAGTGCTGCTGCTTGATGTATTCGTACAGCAAATAGATGAACGGAATCAGCAGGACGCCGCCGGTAAAGGTCGCCAGCAGCGTTTGTGTCAGCTGCGAATGTAGCCAGGGGCCGATAGCGATGCCATGCAGAATGGTATTGAGCGTCAGTGCAGCCAGTAATAGCAGGAGTCGCTGCCAATAAAGCGTATAGCGATACCAAATTTTATGCGTGATGATGGCCGGAATCAGGCTAAGGAATGGGGAAAGTAGCAGCAACGAACGCGTCATGAGCTGTTCGCTGATAAGCCAGCTCTGGATGGCGATTTCCGCAAGTAGCAAGGTCGGCCAGTATTTGCGCGGCAGCAAAATCATCAGCGCCAAGCGCAGCCCTTGTGGTAACAGCAGAGCGGCCTGCTGGCCGTTGTTGCTCAAATAGAAACTGATGGTCCACAGCGCCAGCCAAATCAGGCTATAGAAAAAGGCCAGAAACAGCGTCATGCCGATGACGTGCAGGCGGCGCATGATTTATTTTCCAGCCAGCAGTTGGTGTTGCAGCGCAAAGTGCACCAGCTCTACCGTGGATTCACACTGTAATTTACTGAGAATATTGGCGCGGTGAACGTGAACGGTCTTATGGCTGAGTTCGAGCTGTTCAGCGATGCTTTTCACACTAATCCCGTTGATCAGCAGGCTGAATATTTCCCGCTCGCGTGGGGTCAGCGCCAGTAGCTCTTTCGGTGGCTGCTGTTGATGGCGAATGGCGTGCAGTGCATCGGCGCAGAGATAAAGGCCGCCACTGCTGACCACGCGAACCGCCTGCACTAACTCTTCAGGGCCGCAGCGCTTCGTGAGATAGCCGCCCGCGCCCGCGTCCAGCGCGCTTTGTACAAACGCCGTGGTGTCATAGATGCTCAGAATAATGGCGCGAAAATTGGGGCGCTGTTGACGCAAACGAGTTAATAACGACAGGCCGCTTTCGTCCGGCATGGCGATATCAATCACGGCCACATCAATCGGCTGTTTGAGTAGATGGGGCCACGCCTGCGCCGCCGAAGCATATTGTCCAACGACCTGAATATCATTCTCTAATGTCAGAAGTTGTGCAAAGCCAGACCGTACAACGATGTGATCGTCAACCAAAGCCACATTAATCATGGTTTCGCCGTGTGAATTCAAAGTCATCAAAACGTCATAATGCGGGGGAATGCAGAGGCGAGCAATAGCAGATAAGCAAAATGGAATCGGCTTAACAGATATATCCGTCATACTTCAAGCTGCTTGTGCGTTGGCAATACTCGGCTCCTCTCTGAGCCTCGCCCTGAAGGGCCGCCGTAAACGGCGTTCAAATTGGCTGAGCCAATTTGTCCTTACTCACCCCAGTCACTTACTTGTGTAAGCTCCTGGGGATTCGTGCGGTTGCCGCGTTACAAGGCTATAAATGAGCCTCGCCCTAAAGGGCCAACGCTCTGCGTTGTTCAAAACGCTAACGTTTTGTCACGCAACTCGAATTATTTAGGATATATATCACTCTTTATTGATTGAATAATGAAATGCATATTCATAGAACGCGGAGTTATTTGACTCGGTGAATTATGGAGCGTTACTGTTTTTCTCTTTAAATCAATACAGTTACGATATCAGGTAAACCAGAATGATGAAGAAATGGCGTATAGCGCTGGTGGCGGGAATGGTCACAGCGGCGATGGCATTGACTGCGTGTGATAATGCAGGCAATTCTGCTAATCATATTAAAGTCGGTGTGATTAATGGCGCGGAACAGGACGTTGCTGACGTCGCGAAGAAAGTGGCAAAAGAAAAATATAATCTTGAGGTTGAGCTGGTGGGGTTCAGCGGTTCACTCTTGCCGAACGAGGCGACGGATAAAAGCGATCTGGATGCGAACGTCTTTCAGCATCGTCCTTTCCTCGAACAGCAAAATCGCGAACACGGTTATAAGCTAGTGGCGGTAGGAAATACCTTCGTTTTCCCGATGGCGGGTTATTCGAAGAAAATTAAAAATATCAACGATTTGAAAGACGGCGATACCATTGCGATTCCTTTTGACCCAACCAATCTGGGGCGAGCGTTGCTGCTACTGCAAAAGACCGGATTAATTACTCTAAAACCTGACACGGGCTTATTGCCGACGGTGCTGGATATCACGACGAATCCACACAACCTGCGTATTATGGAAGTGGAAGGGGCACAGTTGCCGCGTTTGTTAGACGACCCGCAAGTGACGGTAGCCATTATTAGTACGACCTATATTCAGCAAACAGGCTTAACGCCAACGAAAGACGGTATTTTTATTGAAGATAAAGAATCACCGTATGTGAATATTATTGTGACGCGTGAAAATAACAAAGAGGCGGAAAACGTCAAAAAGTTTATTCAGGCCTATCAGTCTGATGAAGTTGAACAGGCTGCAAACCGTATTTTCAATGGTGGTGCGGTAAAAGGTTGGTAATGATAATAATGTGATAATTATAACGCCGCCATTTTTGCTAAAAGATGGCAGCGTATTAATTGAAGGTTGAATTATTCGCAAGGTTGTTTTTTTATTAAACTCGATTAATAAGCATAATGAAATCCTTTATATACAATTTTTAATTGTCGGAGGCACCTTATTTAGTCTCGATTAAATAAGACGCTGGAAGACATTATTATTCACTCATTGTAAAAAGGAATATTTATGGCTTATCCAACAACGAATCTTACTGGGATTATTGGTTTTGCAAAAGCAGCGAATGTTACTGGAGGAACAGGTGGTAAAGTTGTGACGGTAAATTCTCTGGCAGATTTTAAATCAGCTGTGAGCGGTTCCACAAAAACCATCGTAGTGCTGGGTGCATCGTTGAAAGCATCAGCATTAACCAAAGTCGTATTTGGCAGTAATAAAACCATTGTCGGTTCTTTCGGTGGGGCTAATGTGCTGACCAATATCCACCTGCGTGCTGATAGCAGCTCGGCTAACGTCATTTTCCAGAATCTGGTTTTTAAACATGATGTCTCCATCAAGGATAATGATGATATTCAACTGTATTTGAACTACGGTAAAGGCTATTGGGTGGATCACTGCTCATGGCCGGGACATTCGTGGAGTGATAGTGATGGCAGCCTCGATAAACTGATTTATATCGGTGAGAAAGCGGATTACGTCACGATCAGTAACTGCTTATTCTCAAATCATAAATATGGTTGTATTTTTGGCCATCCGGCAGATGACAATAATAGCGCATACAATGGCTACCCACGTTTGACCATCTGCCACAACTATTACGAAAATATTCAGGTTCGTGCACCTGGCCTGATGCGTTATGGTTATTTCCATGTCTTCAACAACTACGTCAACAAATTCAACCTGGCCTTTACGGTCGCGCAGAATGCTAATGTAATTTCTGAGCGTAACGTATTTGGTACTGGTGCGGAAAAGAAAGGCATGGTTGATGATAAAGGCAACGGCTCAACCTTTACGGATAATGGCAGTTCCCCGGCGGCCGTAGCGAGCAAATCACCTGCGGCGAAATGGACGGCATCATCTAACTATTCATACAGTTTGATGACCACCGCGGCGGCTAAATCCTGGGTTGTTTCTAATGCGGGAGCGCAAAATAGTGCGCTCAAATTTCCATCGTAATCGTTGAACGTATATTGAATGACGTTCCAGTATGCGCAGTATTTCACTGTGAAGTGAAATGCATTAAATACTGAGTCTATCGCACTATGCCACTCGGCGAATTTGTTAATGCCGAGTGGCATAGTTATTGGTTAATGTTCAACGCAATATAATAGGTTCGTTCAAAAAATTAAGCGGCGATATTATTTCTCGTATTGTGAGTAAAATACCACTCGACTGTTTTCTTAATTAACTCTTCCGTTGCATCGACATAGTGTTGCGGTGATGTTCTGACTTCCTGCTCCAGAATCAAGGGAAGCTCGGTACAACCCAGAATAATTTTCTCTACGCCTGCCTGCAACAGGCGATCTTTTACCGGTGACAGCATACGATAGGCTCCAGCAATATCACCGGATTTATAGGCATAGATACTTTCCATGACCTGGTGTTGGTCAGCTTCATCCGGTGTGTAGCACTCAATATTATCGGCGTTCAGGTTATCCTGATAAATTCTCGCTTTGACCGTCGCCGTCGTCGCTAATAAGCCGACACGTGTGGTATTGGCGTTCCTAATTGCCTGACAGGTCACATCAATAATGCTGATCATTTCCGCACGACATTGTTGTTTTAATTCATTGAACCAATAATGTGCGGTATTGCACGGAATAATGATGCATTCAGCGCCTGCGTTTTCGAGAATTTTCATATATTGCAGCATCTTACCCAGCGGTGACGCGCTGTGCTGGAGAATGCACTGTGTTCTGTCAGGGATATCAGGAATAGAAACCGCAATCATCGGAATATGGTCTTGGTCCCGATACGCTGGCGTGTTTTTGATCAGTTTTTGCATCGCATCGACGGTGGCACCCGGCCCCATACCGCCAAGAATTCCCACGAGACTGTTCATGCTGTTAACCCTGTAGCATTATGAAATTAAAAGGATAATCGCACACTGATGGGCAATGTGGATTGCTAAATTCCCATCTGCTATGTATGATTTGCATAACTATTAGCATCTCTATGCTTTTACTGGGTTTAACGGCGTGCCGTGGACAAAATCTTTGTTGATGATGTAAAGCGCGGGTGTAGAGAACGAGAGTATAGCGCTGAGCGTCTTGAGTGAGGGGTGATGCTAAACAATATCGAAACCAAGTGGCTCTATGACTTTATCGTGCTTGAAGAGCACCGGAGTTTTACGCTGGCTGCTGAGAAGAGAAATATCTCTCAATCTTCATTTAGTCGGCGTATTCAGGCGCTGGAAGCGGCCGTCGGGTTTGATATTTTCGACCGTAGCGCGCTGCCGCTGCAATTAACTGAGCAGGGTCGCGTGTTTCACGCCTATATCCGCAATACGCTGGACGATTTGGAGTATCAGCTCAATAAGCTGCACGGCGGGGATAATTACAAGAATAAAATCACCATCGCCGCGGCGCATTCGCTGTCGGTATTCATCATGCCGGAGCTGTTAAAAGACGTGCCGGACCCGCAGGAAAAAATCTTTTATGTCGAATCGATTGATGTCGATGAGGCGGTGCTGAATCTTAAAGAAGGGCGCAGCGACTTCATTTTCTCGTTTTACAATGAGGATCTGATGGGGGAGCCTTTTATGCACGAGAAGATACTGGAGTCCCGGCTTTATCCGGTCTGCGCGTGTGATAGCGCAGGGAGGCCGCTGTTTGATGTCAGTGCCTCATCGGTGCCGCTACTCAACTATACCGAGACCAGCTACATGGGACGTCAGGTCAGCCGTTACTTATCCAGCGTCGACAGCGATAAGTTCACGGTTAATTTTGTTTCTTCCATGAGCGACTTGCTCAAGCGCATGACAAAGAAAGGTTATGGCATTGCCTGGCTACCGGACTATTCCATTCAGGAAGAGCTGAAAAACAAAGAGCTGACGATCCTGAGCATGGAAAATGCCGTGATCCGCATGGGGGTTTATCTGTATCGGCTTGATGCGCGTCTGAATGTGGCTTCCGAGAAGTTTTGGCGCTATATGAAAGGGCTGTCATCGGCGTCTGGGCTATAAACCTCGTATAGACCGAGAGATAAAAAAATAGCGGCCCGAAGGCCGCTCTAGATGACATATTCACTTACTCAGCATTAGCTATTTTGCGTAGCCTGCTGAGGTTCCTTATAGGCGACGACTTCGTCGGCAGCTTCTTCCTCATCATCATCGCGGACGTCTTTTTCCAGACTGGCCACAACGGCGGTAGAGATACTGTTACCGATGACGTTAGTTGCGGTACGGCCCATATCCAGGAACTGGTCGATACCGATAATCAGCAGGATACCGGCTTCCGGCAGGCTGAACATTGGCAGCGTTGCGGCAACCACCACGATAGAGGCACGCGCTACGCCCGCCATCCCTTTACTGGTGATCATCAGCGTCAGCAGAATCAGGATTTGTTCAGTAACGCTCAGGTCGATGTTGTAAGCCTGTGCGATAAACAGAATCGCAAAGGACTGGTACATCATAGAACCGTCGAGGTTGAACGAGTAACCGAGCGGCAGCACAAAGCTGGTGACTTTTTTCGGCACGCCGAATTTGGTCAGCGCTTCCATGGTTTTCGGATAAGCAGATTCACTGCTCGCCGTGGCGAAAGCCAGCATGGTCGGTTCACGAATCAGTTTCGCCAGTCTAACGATGCCTTTGCCCAGGAACAGGTAGCCAACCAGGAACAGAACGCCCCACAGTACGGCCAGACCGAGGTAGAACTCACCGATCAGTTTACCGAAGTCGTAAAGCAGACCCAGACCTTGCGTGGTAATCGCGGAAGCGATTGCGGCAAAGACAGCAATAGGGGCCAGCGCCATCACGTAGTCGGTCACGCGGAACATCACTTTGGTCAGTTCTTCGATCATGGAAATGATCGTGGTCGCGTGCTTGTTGTGGCCTTTTACATAGGCAAGCGCGGAGCCGAAGAACAGAGAGAACACCAGAATTTGCAGGATCTCATTGTTCGCCATCGCTTCTACGATACTTTTCGGGAAGATATGGCTGATGAATCTCTTAAGCGTAAAGCTGTCGGTATTTAGGCCTGTCGCAACATGCTGAGCTGGGATCTCGAGATTCATGCCTGCACCAGGTTGGAACAGGTTAGCGAAGAGCATACCGATGAGCAGGGAAATAAATGATGCGCTGACAAACCAGATCATGGCTTTCATACCGATACGGCCAACGGCAGAAGAGTTTCCTCCCATGCTTGCCAGGCCAGAAACCAGCGTAGCGAAGACCAGCGGTGCGATGATCATTTTAATCAGGCGCAGGAAGATATCGGTAACCATGTTGAAATAAGACGCAACTTCTTTTGCCCGACCGCCATCAAGATATTGATGGCAGGCCCATCCGATTAATATCCCCAGGACGATAGCCAAGACTATCTGTACAAGTAACTTCTGCCTTTGCATATAAACCTCATGTTGATGAATTGATTCAGACAACACAATATTATTGCCGCGTGATGGCTGATGCTTTCCCTGAATACACCAAGCCCTCACCCGAATCTGTTATTGGGGTGTTGTGTCTGCCCGCCGATATTACAACGATTCTTGCTTTTTACATTTTTTTTCTGCGGATTGTTATGTAATTGTGATCTTTGTCATGCGAAAAATGCATGTCCATACCGCTTGTAATGATTAATGAGGATGTGGGGGGCAGATCGAGAAAAAGGCATTATTTTAATTAACGTTTTATTAAACAGTGCTTTAGGTGTGTTTTTTGTTAGTGAGATTCGGTGGGGTAAAGTGTTGAATTAGTGTTGCTAATGATGCTGTGGGTTACATCAATAAAATACATGGTCAATTGGTTAAAAATTAGGTAGTAATAAAAAAACAATCAATGAAAGAATGATATATATCGCATTTTTTGATTACATTAGTTTTTTAATTATTTTAACTATGACTTGCTTTAATTAATCATGTAGCCGATAACATTATGCCAAATAAAGTGTAATTATTAATCAAAGTGTTTCTGTTTTGTAATATTTACAGTGTTGCGGTTATTTAAAATAGCGTTTTTGCTGCCCCAATGACTGTTATCAATTATTTAAAATAATGTTATTAACTTATTTCATTGAAAAAACCGCTATACCCTAAATAATTCGAGTTGCGTGGCAAAACGTTAGCGTTTTGAACAGCGCTTTGTGTTGACCCTTTAGGGCGAGGCTCAGAGATGAATCGAGTATTGCCAACGCACAAGCAGCTTGAAGTATGACGGATATATTTACTCTCGGTGTTCTGACCAAGCCGAAACAGCCCTACATCGAAAAGGATGAAACCACCACGTAAAAGCGCGTTATGCCAACATTATCGTGGTGGTTCAGTAGGGCTATTGGTTAGTTGACGTTTTCTGCCGTGGAGCGCAGGCGATCTTTCAACTGGCTGTACTCGTGCTGCACATAGGTTTCCGCTGCCTGCTGATCGTCAATGGCTTCTAGCCTAACGGCGCAGTGCTTGTATTCTGGCGTTTTGGACACGGGATCGAGATGATCCAGCGTGAGTTCGTTACAGGCACCAATCCACCATTGGTAGGTCATATACACGGCACCTTGATTGATACGTTCGCTAACGGCGACACGAGAGATAACCTTGCCTCGTCGTGAGGAAATCCAGACCAGTTGCTGATCGCGTATCCCTAAACGCTCGGCGTCATGAAGGCTAATCTGCACATAACCGGGTTCATCCGCTAACGTTTGTAGCGCGGTGCAGTTACCCGTCATGGAGCGGCAGGAATAGTGACCGACTTCACGCACGGTGCACAGCACCAGCGGGTAATCTTCATCCACCAATTCCATCGGCGGCCGCCATTCTGCCGTTGACAGCAGGCCTTTCCCTCCGGGGCGATCGAAGCGGTTGCCCGCGTATAGCCACGGTGTTCCAGGGCTGTCTTCGCTCGGACATGGCCACGGCACATAGCCTAGTCCAGCCATTTTCTCGTAGGTCGCGCCGTAATACAGCGGGCAGAGCTGTCGTAGTTCGTCCCAGATTTCCTGCGTGTTGTTATAGTGCATCGGATAACCGAGGGCTGTCGCCATCAGGCTGATGATTTCCCAGTCTGGTTTGACATCGCCTTGAGGTTCCACCGCTTTATAAAAGCGTTGGAACCCGCGGTCAGCGGCGGTATAGACCCCTTCATGCTCGCCCCAAGAGGTTGCAGGTAAGATGACATCGGCAATCGCGGCGGTTTTGGTCATGAAGATATCTTGTACGATCAGCAGATCCAGCTCGTTAAAGGCATCACGCAGCATCGACAGATCTGGCTCGGTTTGCAACGGGTCTTCGCCCATCACATAATTGGCTCTGATTTTTCCTTCTTTTATTTTGTGTGGCAGATCGGTCAGCGAGTAGCCAATTTTATCAGAGAGTTCGGGCACGCCCCAGGCATCGGCAAATTTTGCCAGTATGGCCTTATCCGTGACGTTTTGATAACCGGGAAACATATTAGGCAGCGCGCCCATATCGCATGCGCCCTGCACATTATTTTGGCCCCGCACCGGCCCGACGCCAACGTTCGGACGTCCTAAATTCCCCGTTAGCAGTGCCAGACCGGATAGCCCTTTGACGACATCAACGCCTTGACCCCACTGTGTTACGCCCATTCCCCATAGAATGGTAGCGGACGGCGCAGCGGCATACATACGCATCGCCTCTCGAATCCATTTCGGTGATAAGCCGGTAATATCGGCGACATACTCCGGCGTGTATTTTGCGACGGTCTTACTGAATTCTTCGAAGCCTTCGGTATGGCGGGCGACGTAGGATTTATCGTAGCGGCCTTCATTAATCAATACGTTAGCAAATGCGTTGACCAGTGCCATGTTGGAGCCATTTTTTAATGGCAGCCACAGATCGGCGATGCGCGCGGTTTCGATGCGGCGCGGATCGCATACGATGATTTTTGCCCCGCGCGCTTTGGCTTTCAGTATCCGGCGTGCCACGATGGGGTGCGAGTCTGCGGCGTTGTAGCCAAAAATCAGAATGCAGTCGGTTTTTTCAATTTCGCAAATGGAGTTACTCATCGCGCCATTGCCCAGCGTAACCTGTAACCCGGCAACGGAAGGGCCGTGGCAGAGCCGAGCGCAACAGTCGACGTTGTTATTGCCGGTTACCGCCCGGGCAAATTTCTGCATCACGTAATTGGTTTCATTGCCGGGGCCGCGTGACGAGCCGGTGTGCATAATCGACTCGGCACCGTATTGCTCTTTAATGGCTTTCAGTCGGGAACTGGCGAAGCCGATGGCTTCATCCCAGGAGACGGCTTCAAAGGGGGCGCCTTTCTGACGTCGGATCAACGGCTGTTTCAAACGCGGAGTGAGGATTTTGGTGTCGTTGAGAAAATCCCAGCCATAGTAACCTTTCAGGCATAGTTCACCTTCGTTGGTGACGCCGTTTGCCCCTTCCGCACCAACCACTTTGCCATTCTCTACCAGCAGGTTAATTTTGCAGCCTGACCCGCAATACGGGCAGACGGTAAGCACTTTCTGCATGATTGTTCTCCAAAGCCGAGTCTTGGATCGTAAGAACTGCATTCTTGTCGCGGGGTATTGATGCAGTTGTCTAACCTTCGATAATCACCGATAAAGAAAATTAATTTACTGATCGTGGTCATGCTCAGCGCGTGACAAATTGTCCTAACGCCTTGAGCGCCACCGCCTTTTTCCATAAGACATTTGTCTGGAAAATAACGTGGTAGCGCATTCATCCTCTTTATCCGTTAATGCCTATACTGTTTTTGACGATACTAACTCTATGTGCCACCGGCCAGGCTGATGTATTCATGCCTGTCGGCTGTTTAAAACAACGGAAACTGGCCTCTCAAGGAAGATAACGCATTCTGTTCGTTAATTTTTTGAGCTTAACTTCCCAGCTAATGGGTAATGAATCAGGGAATTCCAGAACGTCTGTCAGATCGCGCGGGATAAAGGGCGTGATACGACGGACGGCACCGTCATGAGCAAAAAAGTAAATACTTTTCCGACAGCGTGTGCGGGCGGGAAATATTTGTTAACGTCGCGGAGTGCATTATGGAATTTCTAAGAAATGTCAGCATAAAAATAATGGTGCTGCTCATAGTGGCTTCCCTGCTAGTGGCGTGGGGAGTAGCATCAGGATTCAGTCTTTACTCGCTTTATCAGGTCACCAATTTGCTTGATAAAAGTGAGACTCAGCGAAAAACCTATTCCCATTTGGTCTATGGAACCGATCAATATTTTCGGGCCGTCACTCGCATGGAAAGAACGATGGATTATTTGCAGCGTAACGAGCCAGAAAACGCCAGAAAGACGTTGGAAATGGCACAGGTTGCGCTGAAAAATACCAAGGATTCGCTAGAGAAGTTCCAGGCCGCGGAGCACGTTGGTGTTGAGTCAGCGACGGTGGATGCGGTAAATAAAACATGGACTACCCTGATTGCTACCGCGATCGACCCGATGAATGCGGCGCTACAACGGAATGATTACGAAGGATTTCGACAGATATTCCGCTCCATTTACCCACCGATTAGTCTGACGTTTGGTGAAGATATTAAACGCTATTCTGACGGCATTACCGCCTCGTCGTTGATTCCAAGCGTGAATGAGCACAATACCCAAAACCGTAATGCGCTTATTGCCGTGATGGTTATTGGCCTTATTGTGTTGATTTTCACCGAATATTACTTGAGGAACTATCTGGTTATCCCGATTTCAGTGCTTAAATCCCATTTGGCACAGCTAACGGCGGGGCGGTTGGGATGCGAACTGGTTGAGTTCGGTCGAAATTGTGCGGGAAGGTTGATTCCCGATATCAAAAAATTGCAGAAAAGTTTGCGCGATACGGTAACCGTTATCCGGCAGAGCACATCAGAAATCAATAGTGGGACGTCCAGTATTAAGGATGGCAATGATAATCTCTCTAGCCGCACAGAAGAGCAGGCGGCGGCATTGCAGCAGACGGCTGCAAGCATGGAAGAGATTAGCTCAACGATACGGCAAACGACCGATCATGTGCATCAAGTGCGTAAGCTGGCGCAGGATGCGGCTGACATGGCGCAAAAAGGCGGAAATATCAGTACCAACGTGATGGCGACGATGGATGGTATTAGCGCCAGTTCGCGGCAAATTTCCGATATTACTTCCGTCATTAACAGCATTGCATTCCAGACCAATATCTTGGCACTGAATGCGGCAGTTGAAGCGGCGCGAGCGGGGGAGCAAGGACGAGGGTTTGCCGTGGTAGCAGGAGAAGTGCGTACGCTGGCGCAGCGCAGTGCGCAGGCTGCAAAAGAGATTGAGGCACTGATTGCGGAATCCGTCTCGCGGGTTAAAACCGGTGCTGGACAAGTGAGGCAATCTGGCGAGGCGATGACGGCCATTATCGCTTCCATCGCGCATGTGAACGATCTGATTGGTGAAATTGCGGCGGCAACGGATGAACAAACACGCGGTATTACGCAAATTAGCCAAGCGGTGCATGAAATGGATAGCGTCACACAGCAGAATGCGTTGTTGGTGACACAATCGGCAGAGGCCGCTGCCCGGTTGGATGAACAAACCAGCGAGCTGTCTGCCGTTGTCGATGTGTTCAGCCTGGATTCGAACAGCGATCTGCAACCTGCCTTTTCGCGCCCGGCATTGTCCGCACCCGCTCATCGGGCTATCGGGCAGAGCGCCACACCGCTGCTGTCGGTACAGGGTCGCCACGGCGAGGGATGGGAAAAATTCTGATCCGCAGTGGGGTTAACGTATGGCCGTTGTGGAACACCAGTATGCGGTGAGTTTGAGATAGTCAGCCAATGAGGCTGGGATGAACCTGCGGAAAGGACTCTGCCTGGTTCCCTTGCTTGTCGCCTAAAGGCTATTTGGTCATTGCCTAAAAACGTGAGTGAAAAGCGTTAACGTCAACGTGTGTAACATCTTGGATTACCGTGGTAAAACGGAGTTTTTCTGTAAATCTGACTGTGGTAACGTAAAGAAATATCATATTGAGACGGGTGTCTCTAGGATTTTGGTTGGTTAATTTAACCAAATGGCACACTTATTGCTTAATAAATTGTGGTGGTTTAAGTGGTGCTTTTGCCGTTTTTGCGATCAAAAAAACCGTGTTTGCCCTATGGATTAGAAAGATAGAGGTTTTTGGGGCGAAAAATAAGCAATGTAACTTTTTGTTACATACTAAATCCCTCATTGCTCATGTTTTCGTGACGTAAATCAAGACAGATGGTGACTTCAAAGTGATAATAAGAATAAATATCATTTGTGATTCATCACTCGCTTATGTCTATCTGGCAAAAAACGCTTCTGTTGTTGTGTTGGCTGTTTAGTTGTTCAGTGGCTGTTGCCGCGACCGATTACGCCTCATTCATTCACGATATCGAAACCAGGCTGGATAAAACGGCTCAGCTCTATGAGCAGCAAAAGCCGGATGACGCCCGCACTGAAGTTCAGATGGCCTATTTTGAGGTATTTGAAAACCTCGAAGGCCCTATCCGCATCAACATTTCCGCGCAAAAAAGCTATCAGCTAGAAGCAACCTTCGGTGAAATTCGCCGCATGATTGGCGAAGGAAAACCGCAGGTTGAAGTGCAGGCAAAAATCTCATGGCTGAAAGGTGAGCTGGATGCCGTTTTGCCCGTGCTGTCTGAAGGGCACAAGCTGGTCGCGCAGGAGCAGCACGGTGCCTATGACAATGCCGAGATCGCGCCGTACTGGCAGCAGAGTTTTAAAATCATCGATGACCAACTCGCGCAGGCCGTAACGGAGTACCAGGCTGGCGATTACAAAAAAGCTAGCCAGAGCGTACAGCAGGCACATTATCAGGGTTTTAAAAATTCTGAGATGGAAATGTCGGTCAGACAGAATCGCTCGGCACAGCAGGCCGCTTCGATTAATCAACAATTCTCCGCACTGATTACCTTAGCCAGCCAACCCGATCAGCTGACAGACGTTGCTTATCGGGTCACCACACTGTTGCAGGACATTGAAGATGTCTTACCGGGGTTACCGACAACGCGCGATAGCCAGCAGACGACGGTAACGACTGCTGCGAACGCCGATACCGGTGCCGTGCCGGATGCGAACTGGGCGAAAGTTGCTGACGATATCAATCAGGCGATTGCTGCTGCGATCGCGCAGTACCGTCAAGGCCAGGTCAAACCCGCCATCATGGCGGTGCAGGACACCTATTTCGATCTGTTTGAAGCCACCGGTATGGAGAACAAGGTGGGTTCTCGTGATGCCGCGTTCAAATCTACGCTGGAAGGCTATTTCACCCGTCTGGTGAGCATGATGAACGCCAGGCAGCCTGTGGAACAATTGCAAGGGCAGGCCGACGCGTTGCAGCAGGAACTGGCGAAGGCGGTCACCATGTTGGGTGACGGCGGTGAAACGCACTGGAGTCTGTTGATATACAGCCTGCTGATTATTGTGCGTGAAGGGTTGGAAGCCCTGCTAATTGTGGCAGCGATCGTGGCCTATCTGGTGAAAAATCATCAGCAGGACAAACTGCCGCTGATTCGCCAGTCGGTTTACGTTGCGCTGCTGTGTAGCGTGATTACCGCAGTCATTTTCCAACTCGTGTTCACCAATTCCGGTGCCAGCCGTGAGTTGCTGGAAGGTATTACGATGCTGATCGCGGTGGTGATGCTGTTCTTCATGAGCTACTGGCTGTTGTCCAAAGTAGAGGCGCGGCACTGGAAGGCTTACCTGGAAGGCAAACTGTCCCATTCGCTGAGCAGCGGCTCCATGATTGGGTTGTGGTTAACCAGCTTTCTGGCGGTGTACCGCGAAGGGGCGGAGACGGTGTTGTTCTACTACGCGTTGGTGGGGGATGCCAACAATATGGCGGGGCACCTCTCCATTCTGGCTGGGTTTGCCATCGGCTGTGTGATTCTGCTGATCGCTTACTTCGTGATGCGCTACACCATCGTCAAATTACCGCTTAAGCCGTTCTTCATGTTTACCGGCTGCTTTATGTATCTGATGGCATTTGTGTTTGCAGGAAAAGGTGTGTTGGAGCTGATCGAGGGCAAGCTGTTTGAACCGACGTTGCTGACTCGCGTGCCGGAAATCAGCTGGCTGGGTATTTATCCTTATGTGGAAACGTTAATACCACAGGGTGTGCTGGTTGCGGCAGCGTTGATCGCTCTGTGGGTGATGCGGCGCAGAGCGTCCGCCGTCTGATAAATAATAACTCTGATGTAACTGTAATACTGAAAGCAATAAGAGCAGAACATAACCATAACAACCCTACTCGTTTAGCAAATTAAGCGAATAGGGACGACTGAGATGATGAGGATGGGTTTGATGAATATGCAAAAAAGTCTGATTGCGGGTGCCGTTATTGCCGGTATTTTCACTGCACCTGCCGCACTGGCGTTTAAAGAATATCCAGCGGGTGAGCCGGTTTCCTTGAACGAAATGGAAATTGCCGCCGTTTATCTGCAACCTATCGATATGGAACCGCGTGGGATGGGTCTGCCAGCCGCGAAAGCGGATATCCATTTGGAAGCGGATATTCACGCTGCTGAAGGTAACAAGAATGGTTTTGGTGCGGGTGAATGGATGCCGTTCCTGACCATCGCGTACACCCTGACTAACACCGATACCGGTGCGAAGCAGGAAGGAACCTTTATGCCGATGGTTGCCAGCGATGGTCCACACTACGGCGCGAACATCAAAATGATGGGCGTGGGTAACTACAAAGTGACTTACCACATCGATCCACCATCAAAAGCCGGTATGCACCGTCATACCGACGGTGAAACAGGCGTTGGCCGCTGGTGGAAACCGTTTGATGTCAGCTTTGACTTCAAATACGTCGGCTTAGAATAAGGTCTGCTGTCCGCGACGTGCTGTCGCGGCCATATTTACGTCGCTGTGGGTTTGCTATTGCAGCCCACAGAGGCGGTGATTTTTCGGTCAGCGTGCTGATGCCACCACACATCATGCCCAACTGACACACCTGCAAAACGCAGTCAACGCACATGTAACGTGAAGTGTGACGAGCCTATGAGTTATTTCTTTATCACGACCCTCCAATCCTTCCTGCCGATAGCGCTATTGCTAGGGCTAAGTTGGAGCCATCGTTCCACGCCGACAGTCAAATCGCTGGGTTGGATCACGCTGCTGTCGCTGTTTGCCGGGACGTTTATTGGCGTGCATTTTCCTAACGGCCAGGCGTTTCTGCTGGGGTTTACGGCGCTCCAAGCGCTTGCCTTGATCCTGTTTCTGGCCTGCCAGTATTTTTCCCACCCGCGTCTTGGCTATCTGTGGCAGGCGCTGTTGGTGGCGGGAGCGGCGGTGCAGTGGGGCAGCGATCCCAATCTGACTGCGTTGACCTCTACCCATGTGGTGAATACCGATCTGCTGCTGAATTTCAGCGCGGTGCTGCTGGCGTTTGGCTGGCTGGTGTTCTGTGCCGCGCTGTGCGGCATGATTGTGCACCGCATTCGTTTACTGCGCTGGCCGCTGCTGACGCTGTTGGTTGCACTTCTGCTGTTGCCGATAAGCGGTAATCTGCTGCTGCTGTTGATGAAATTACAGGCGCTGGGGCTCACCAAGCCACGTCTGAGCTATGTGGCGCACGTCACCAACAGCGCGTATTTATTAAACTATCTCAGCGCATTGTTCATGGCGGCGTTGGCTGCCGGGCTGGTTTGGCCGCTGCGGCATGCGCGTCGCCAGATACTGGCCACGCATGAGGCGATTGAAAAGCGTAAAGCGACAGCAGGCTATCTCACGCTGCGTCGCACGCTGCTGGCGACGGTCACGGCACTGCTGGTTGTCGTTTTCGTTCAGCTCTACTGGGATAAGGTGGCGTCGCAGCCGCCTCGTCTGTCGGAAGCACAGCCGGTGACGTTAGCGGCCGATGGCAAAGTACATATTCCGATTGAACAGGTGCGCGATGGCAAGCTGCATCGCTTTGTGTGGATTGCCGATGACGGCAAGGCCGTGCGCTTTTTCATCATTAACCGCTATCCCGATCGTCTGCGTCTAGGCGTGGTGTTTGATGCCTGCCTGCTGTGCGGCGATCAGGGCTACGTGATGGAAGGCAATCAGGTGATTTGTGTTGCCTGCGGTGTGCATATTTTCATTCCTTCCATCGGGAAAGCGGGTGGCTGCAATCCGGTGCCGATTGAAGGATGGAGCAACGACGATAACGAACTGGTGATTGGACGCGCTTCACTGGTGGCGGGTACTAACTACTTCTCGACGGTGGTGTCGATGGACGTGATCGATCCGGTTGATGGTTCCAAGCTGACCAACGTGAATGCGGAGCATAAATATCGCTACGGCGGTAAAACCTACTTCTTCTCGTCGGAAGCGAACTATAACCGCTTCCGCGAAAGTCCCGCGAAATTTGCTACGGCCAAAGCGGCAGCTGGCGAACCCGCGGAGGAGGAATAATTATGCTGTGGCGACTGTTACGCCAGTCCTGGCGCAGAAATATTCGGCGCAAATCGCTGGCTGTACTGACCGTGTTTTTGGCGGCAGGGTTGATCTCCGCGCTGCTGGCGGTGTCCATCGATATCGGTGACAAGATGGCGCGTGAGCTGAAGTCCTACGGCGCGAATATTTTGATTGAGCCCGCAGGTCAGGCGGCGCTGCCCGCGCTGTTTGGCGAGCGCAGTAATCCGCTGGAAGGGCAAGATTTCCTCGATGAAGCCGAGCTGCCGAACATCAAAGACATCTTCTGGCGCAATAACATTGTCGGCTTTGCGCCGCTGTTGAGCGGTGATGTCGAGATCAAGGGTCAGCCGATTGCCGTATTGGGGACCTTCTTTTCCCAGCCGGTCGCCGTGCCGGATGAGGAGGACTATCGCACGGGACAAATGACCGTTAGTCCTTACTGGCAGGTGGCCGGGCAGTGGCCGCAGGAACCGGTGACGACGGAAAATGTGGCACAAGCACTGGTGGGAAAACAGCTGGCGACGCAAACGGGCTGGAAAGTCGGGGATAAACTCGCATTACACGGCGCAAAAGGGGACGCAACGGTAGAGATTAGCGGCATTCTGAGCAGCGGCGGCGATGAAGAAGGTCGGCTGGTGATGCCGCTGGCAACGGTGCAATCGCTGCTAGGACTGGCGGGCAAAATTCAGGCGATTCGCGTGTCGGCGCTCACCGTGCCGGAAAATGAGCTGTCGCGGCGGGCGCGTGAAAATCTGGAAGCGCTCAATGCCGAAGAATATGACCTCTGGTACTGCACGGCGTATGTGTCTTCGATTGCACACCAGTTGGAAGAGGCGATTTCCGGTTCGGTGGTACGTCCTATCTGGCAGGTGGCGGCGTCGGAAGGCGTGGTGATCGACAAGATTCAACTGTTACTGGCGGTGGTGACCTTCGCGGCGCTGGTGGCTTCTGCAATGGGGATCGCCTCGCTGATGACCAGCACCATCATGGAGCGTGCCAAAGAAATTGGGCTGATGAAAGCACTGGGTGCACGTCAGTGGCAGATCATGCTGCTGTTTTATCTCGAAGCGGCGCTGAGCGGGCTGGCAGGCGGTATCGCGGGCTGTGTCGCAGGTTGGGGGCTGGCAAAAGCGATTGGCCTGATGCTGTTTGGCGTACCGTTGAGTTTCGCGTGGATCGTCATCCCCTGTGTGCTGGTGATATCGATGCTTATCGCCATCATCGGAACGTGGTTCCCGGCGAGACGCATTGCCAAACTGTATCCGGTGGAGGTGCTGTATGGGCGCTAATGGCTGGATGAACAGCATGTTCTGGCGTCTGGTGTTTCGTGCGCTGCGGCTGCGGATGCAGCGCGTCAGCGTCGTGTTTGCTGCGCTGATGGTCGGGGCGGCGATTGTGACGGCAATGTCCGCCGTTTATTTCGATATCAATGCCAAGATGAGTCAGGAACTGCGCACCTTCGGCGCGAATTTTTATATTGGTCCGGCGCGGGGAAATTCACTGCCACAAAGCACGTTCCAGCCGATTATCGACAACGCGCCAGCTGGCTTGATCAATGCGTCCAGCCCTTATCTGTATGGTATGGCGCGTACGGAGCTGGAGAAAGTGGTGCTGATGGGCGTGTGGTTTGAATCGCTGCGGCAACTGGCACCGTACTGGCAGGTCACGGGTAACTGGATTGGTGTCAGCTTCGATGACCGTAATGCCATGATTGGGGTGAAGCTGGCGGAACGGCTGAACGTCAACGTCGGCGACAGCATCACGCTGGTGGGCGACGGCGGAAAGCAGCGGTTGCAGATCAAAGGCATCGTGGAATCTGGCGATGCGACAGACAACATGCTGATCGTGAATCTGGAACTGGCACAAAAGTGGCTGGATAAAGAAGGTGCAATCAGTAATGCCCTGCTGAGCGTCAGTAACGATCTGGGGCAGGTCGATCGCTTTGCCACACAGCTCCAGCAGCAGTATCCGCAGTTGGAGATCCGCCCGATCCTGAAAGTGTCGGCGTCGGAAGGTCAGGTGCTGAATAAAATCAAAGGGCTGATGGGGCTGGTATCGGCGGTGATCCTCGTGCTGTCTTCCCTGTGTGTAAACACGACGCTGATGGCGATTGTCGGCGAACGTGCCCGCGAATTTGCGCTACAGAAAGCGCTGGGCGCGAGCGGACGAGACATCATCCGGCAGATGCTGGCAGAAACTGGCATCATCGCGCTGGCGGCCGTGGTGTGCGGTTCGCTGCTGGGGTACTTGTTGGCACAGGTGCTAGGTATGGCGGTATTCAACGCGACCATTTCTCTGCGCTTGCCAGTGTTCCCGCTCACGCTGGTGCTGTCTTTGCTGGTGGCGGCGGTTGCCGCTGTCGTTCCTACCCGGCGGGCGATTTATGTCGAACCGGCCAAAGTTTTGAAAGGAGAGTAGGTCGATGTCTGTAGAAGTAAACGTGCAGGAAAGGACGCAGGCAGCGGAGGCGGTGATTGAAACTCGCCAGCTCTATAAACGCTTTGGTCAGGTTACCGCGCTGGAAGATATTAATATCCGCATCGCACGCGGCGAGTTTGTCGCCATCATGGGTGCGTCGGGTTCGGGTAAAACCACGCTGATGAATATTCTTACCTGTCTGGATACGGTGAGTGAAGGGCAGGTGTTGTTGGACGGCGTCGATGCCGCTGGGCTGGATGAAGAAGGGCGACGTCAGTTCCGGGCTGATAAGATTGGGCTGGTCTTTCAGCAGTTCCACCTGATTCCGTTTTTGACCGCGCTGGAGAATGTGATGCTGGCGCAGCATTACCACAGTGTGGTGGATGAAGCTGCGGCGCAGCGCGTACTTGAGCAGGTTGGGCTGGCGCATCGCATCGATCACTTACCAAGCCAGCTTTCCGGCGGTGAGCAGCAGCGCGTGTGTATCGCTCGCGCGCTGGTGAATGAACCTCCCGTCATTTTCGCTGATGAACCGACGGGGAATCTGGATGAAGAGAACGAGCGACGGGTGTTGGATCTGTTGAAAGATCTGCATCGGCAGGGGCGCACCATTGTGATGGTGACGCACAATCCTGAGTTAGGTCGGTTTGCTGACCGCATTATCCGCCTGCAACACGGCAAATATTTTGGTGAAGAGGTGAATCATCATGAAATGGCGTAACGCGATTACCGCGCTGTGTCTGCTGGGCGCAGCGGCGCTGAGCGGCTGTAAGGAAGAACAGGTTAGCGTCGGGGCGCAGGCACCGGCGCTGGCGGCCTACGATCTGGCGGGGCAGCAGGTGGATCTGTCGCGCTGGCAGGGGAAAAGCGTGTACCTGAATTTCTGGTCGTCGGGCTGTGGCGGCTGTATGGTTGAAATGGGCGCGTTGGAGAAGCTGAGCAAGGAGTACGGCGATAAAGTGGTCGTTGTGGCAGTGAACACCGACCCTGACGGCGTAGATATCACCTCGATGTTGGCGCACCATAACGTGACCTATCCGGTGGTACGCGATCAGTTGGGTATTACCAAAGAGCGCTATCAGGTCAGCGGTACGCCGACCTCATTTATTATTGATGCTAACGGCACGGTGACCGACCAGCATCAGGGCGCAAGGGATGAAGCGCAACTGACCGAGCTGTTTCAGAAACTGGCAAGCCGGACATAACAACCGACTTGCCTTATTATCTCACTGGCTTTCACTCTGCTCGTGAAACCGGCACCTGCACCTCTACCACGATAGGTTCCGGTTTCACTCGCATGGCGTAGATTACACCGATAATCAGGCAGGCGATGCCGCAGAGCGTCAACAGCGGCGGCCAGGATTGCCGAATCATAAAGGCATAGGCCAGCCCCGCCAGCGTTTCAAATACAATCAACGGCCCGACCAACACCGTCGGCAGGCGTTGGCTCGCCTCATTCCAGAATAGTGTGCCGACCCACGAACAAAACAGCCCGATCGCAATCATCAGCGGGATGAAAACCTCAGGCCGTGGGCCGAACGGTTGCGTAAACGACTCATCCGTCAGCGCCAGATGACCGCACACCAGTATATAACCCAACAGCGCCAGCGGTAGCGTGACCAGACCTTGTGCGGTGGCCCAGGTAAGCGGCGTATGGGTTTTGTGGTCGCGCAGCCAGCGGGCGTTACGCAGCGGATACCAGGTCCAGCAAATAACCGCGCAAAATGCCATCGCAATACCGCTGACGTAACGCCATAAATCGAATTCGATAGTGGTTCCTTTCAGCTCCGCAATATTCACGCAAACCAGTCCGGCGGCAATCAGCAGTAGCGAGGGGAGAAGTCGACGCCAGGCCACGCGGCCGTCATGCTTGCTGTACAGCACATTCGCGGTGACGGAAATCACGACGGGCAGCGTGCCAATAATCATCGTCGATATTGGTGCTCCCGTGCGTTGAATCGCACTAGCGAGCAGAAAATAGTACAGCAGGTTGCCGATAACGGTGAGCTTGGTGGCTTCCAACCAATCGCTGCGGGTTAACTGGCGCAGGCGACGGCGATCGAGCCACGCCAGCGGTAAGGCGATCAGCCCAAAAGCCAGATAGCGTCCAGTGGACTGCAAGGCCGCAGAGTAATCCGGTACGATCAAGGGGCCAACGAAAATCAGTCCCCACATTAGCCCGGCGGCAAGCGCAAATAAAACACCAATCAGCATGATAAACCTATTTGTTCACAATATTTCATCGCGCCAGTCTAGGGAGAGTCGGCGACGAATTATTGTAGGATATTGCTGTTTATTATCGGAAGAGGACTAGCGTTGAGTTGGATACACCTGCTTTTGGTAGCGGATGGGCGTGACGCCATAGCGCTGGGCAAACGTGCGGGTCAGATGCGCCTGATCGGCCAGCCCGACGGCGACGGCGACATGGGCGGCCGCCATACCGCGCGTCAGCATCTGCTTGGCCTCATACAGCCGAATTGCCATCAGCATTTGGTGCGGCGTCACGTGAAACTGGGCTTTGAACTGGCGCAGGAAATGATATGGACTCAGGGAAACCAGCTCCGCCAGCTCTTTTAAGGTAATGGTGTGGGCGAAGTTTTCCCGTAAGTAAGCCTTCACCACATCAAAGCGGTGGAACGGTTCAATAATCTGACGCTGTGCAACACGCGCATGGGGGCGGAAAAGCGCAATCAGCGACAGCAGCAAACTCTCACTCGCCAAGGGATCGGTTGTCTGCCACATGGCGGCGAGCGTCATCGCCAGCTGGCGTGCGGTCGCGGGATCGTGGCGCACGACGTCGGTAAACCACCAGCCTTTCTCGCCGGAGACGTTTTCCAGCACATCGGGCGGGATATAGATCATGCGATAGCGCCAGCCGTCTTCCGTGGCGGACTCCCCCGTGTGTAATTCATCAGGGTTCATCAACACTAACGAATCGACAGGCGCAATGTGTTTGGCACCACGATAGCGGAATCGCTCCGCACCCGCGTCAATGGTGCCGATGCCAAACGCTTCATGCGTGTGTGGTTCAAAGGCATAGCGGCAAACATGCGCGTGGTAAAGCTCGATGCCTGGCAGCGTCGGCACGTGCCGAAACTGGGCATAGTCTCTTTCATCGGTAAAGTGTTCCGGTACGCCCTGCATGCTGCCACCTTTTCTTTGATTCTGACCGCCATCATAGCAGTGATAGCACATCAGCTTGAAGTCGTGTGTCCTATTTAGCTTGAGAAGAAATACGGGGAAGGAGAAGAAAAGCGCTGAGATAAATAGACCAGAAAAGCATAAATCATAGCGAAATGGTTGATTGACGCGGCGTGTAACATAAAAGGGTTTTTATTTAACCTTTTGATTTTAATGTTTATGTCTATTCCTTGTTAGGTAAGCTGTCCCGGTAGACATACCGTTAGTATAAAAAAATATAATCAACTCCATTTGCTTATTTGTTCTGCCTCTCATTCCTTGGATCAATGTTGTTATCTGTAATAAAGAGCAAGGGAGTGAAAGGTGAACTTTCAGCAACTGAAGATTATTCGTGAATCAGCACGGTGCAACTACAACCTGACCGAGGTAGCGAATACGCTGTTTACCTCTCAATCCGGCGTGAGCCGTCATATCCGCGAGCTGGAAGAAGAGCTGGGGATTGAAATTTTTATCCGTCGTGGTAAACGCTTGTTAGGGATGACCGAACCGGGGAAAGAGCTACTGGTGGTGGCGGAGCGCATTCTGAATGACGCCAGCAACATTCGTCGGTTAGCGAATGTTTTTACTAACAATGACACCGGGCAACTGGTGATCGCGACCACGCATACGCAGGCACGTTACAGCCTGCCGCCGGTGATTAAAGCCTTCCGTTCTTTGTATCCACAGGTGCGTCTGGTACTGAATCAGGGCACGCCGGATGAAATCGTGGCGATGCTCCATTCCGGCGAGGCCGACATCGGCATTGCCAGCGAACAGCTGATTAACGATCCCTCGCTGGCGGCATTTTCCTACTACCGCTGGCACCATTCGGTGATTGTGCCTGAGCACCATCCGCTGACACAGGAGCCGGTTATTACGCTGGAAATGCTCAATGCGGAGCCGCTGATTACCTATCGTCAGGGGATTACGGGGCGCTCGCGCTTGGATCGTGCGTTTCAGGCGGTGGGCATGTCGCCAGATATTACGCTCAGTGCGCAGGATTCAGATGTGATTAAAACTTATGTTGAGTTGGGGCTCGGTGTTGGGATTGTGGCCGATATGTCATTCGATCCCGCGCGTGACAAAGGGCTGGTACGGTTGAATGCCGAGCACCTGTTTGAAGCTAACACGGTCTGGCTGGGGCTGAAAAAGGGTCAGTTACAGCGTAACTATGCCTGGAAATTTATTCAGCTGTGTAATACAGAGCTGTCGCTGGATGATATTAAAGACAAGGTCTTCTCGGATAGCGATGAAGCGGTGATTGACTACCAAATCTGAGTCGCGACACACTTTCCTAACCTGATGCCCAGCCAGCATTTTTTCTAGCTGGGCGGACGTTTTCCTTTCTGCATCGTTGCGATTTCTTGCTACGCGCCGCCAGCCGTTTTCTGTTCTCGATTCAGCATAAATATGGTTTATCGTGTCGATAATCTGCTTGATATGATCGTGGTGGAATAGTAGCATTCCTGTCATAACAATAACTTATATGTTTGTTTTTGTTAAGCGATACAAATAGTTGTGCATTTTTATTGAATAATTATGTTAACGATTTTTGTGTCGCAGTAGAAAAATAACGATAGCAACCAATCATATATTCTTACTAGTCAATCACCTCCACGTTGATTTTTTCGGTTCGTATTGCGCCGGAGTCGCGCTAGCGCCATGTTTGTGATGGCGGGGAGTTTAAAATGGAAAATGACGATGAAAACACAAAAAATCAGCCTTGCCTGGCAAATCCTTATTGCGTTGGTTCTGGGTATTGCACTTGGTGCCGTGCTGCATGAACAGCAGGAAAGTCGCCAGTGGCTCATCAGCAATATTCTCAGCCCTGCGGGCGATATCTTTATCCGCCTGATTAAAATGATTGTTGTCCCTATTGTTATCGCCACCCTGATCGTCGGGATTGCGGGCGTAGGGGATGCCAAAAAACTTGGGCGTATCGGCTTTAAAACTATCCTCTATTTTGAAATCATCACGACAGTGGCGATTATCCTGGGCATCACGCTGGCCAACATCTTCCAACCAGGTCATGGCATTGACATGTCGACGCTGACTGCCGTTGATATCTCGCAGTATCAAAAGACAACGGAACAGGTGCAGAGTGGTTCGCATAGTCTGGTGGGGACGGTGCTGTCGCTGATTCCGCCGAATATCTTCGCGGCGATGGCGCGCGGCGACATGTTGCCGATCATCTTCTTCTCGGTGCTGTTTGGTTTGGGCTTGTCTTCGTTGCCTAAAGAACATCGCGATCCACTGCTGAACGTCTTTCGTGGCGTATCGGAAACGATGTTTAAAGTGACGCACATGATCATGCGTTACGCGCCGGTTGGGGTGTTTGCGTTAATTTCCGTTACGGTGGCTAACTTCGGTTTCGCTTCACTGTGGCCACTGGCTAAGCTGGTGATGCTGGTTTATGCGGCGATTTTCTTCTTCGGGCTGGTGGTGCTCGGTGCGGTGGCACGGTTGTGTAAGCTGCGTATCACGGTGTTGATTCGTATTCTGAAAGATGAGCTGATCCTCGCATATTCCACCGCCAGCTCAGAAACTGTGCTGCCACGCATCATCGAAAAAATGGAAGCCTATGGTGCGCCAAAATCGATAACCAGCTTCGTGGTGCCGACGGGCTACTCCTTTAACCTCGATGGTTCGACGCTGTACCAGAGTATTGCGGCGATCTTCATCGCACAGCTGTACGGTATCGATCTGTCGATTGGGCAGGAAATCGTGCTGGTATTGACGCTGATGCTGACGTCTAAAGGCATTGCCGGTGTACCGGGCGTGTCGTTTGTTGTGCTGCTCGCCACGCTGGGCAGCGTCGGTATTCCGCTGGAAGGTCTGGCATTTATTGCGGGCGTTGACCGCATTCTCGATATGGCGAGAACCGCGCTCAACGTGGTGGGAAATGCGCTGGCGGTGCTGGTGATTGCCAAGTGGGAACACCAGTTCGATGAAAAGAAAGCGCTGGCCTATGAGCGTGAACTTAACGGAATCAGTACGCAGCCGGCTCAGCAGGGATAGTTCTGGCAACAAAAAGCTGGCAAGAAAAAGAGAAACGGGCGCATCGATTATTCGATGCGCCCGTTTCCATTTTGAATGAATGCCGATGATCACTATGCCGCATGGCTGTTGAACGTATTCTCTTCCAGCGTTTGTGTGCGCCATAGCGCCTGCTGAATACGTTCGGCATCCGTTGCAAAAGGCAGACGGGCGGCAATTTTCGGCGCGATCTTTACGTTTTGCGCGATGCTTTCAACCAGTTGTGGACGTTCGTTCAGGCCGAGGGCACTTAGCGTGATCGGGCTACCGTAGCGGCGCAGTTGAGCGAACAGCTCTTCGCGGTCAACTGCGTTATCGTGTTCCAGAAACGCCTGTGCAGCCAGCCCAAAACCTACTTTTTCCCCATGTAGCCAGTCATGCAGTTCTGGCAGGCGCGTCATGCTGTTGTGAATCGCATGGGCAACACCAATACGCGGCACCTCATCCTTCATGCTGTTCGCCAGACCCGCTAGTGCGATAACGGCGTCGATCACGCTGCGCAGGGCCGGCGTGACCAGACCTTGTTCATTATCTGCGATGGCCTGCTCGCCATACGTATTAAATGTCTCTACGGCCAGCCGTGCGGCCTGCGCTTTTAGCGCCAATGCCAATCCGCTATCGCCGTGACGCAGATAGGGTTGAAATTCGTACCATTTCGCCAGTGCATCCACGATACCGGCTTTGAGGTAGCGTGAGGGGCTATGGGCGATGATCTCGCTGTCTACCAGCACCCACACCGGTAAGCGCGTTAGCGGAAATGCCCCGTTGTGCGCGCCGCTGTCACTGTATATCACGCTGATCGGTGACCACGCGGCGCAGGTGGCAGCAATGGTGGGGACAGTGATGACGGGGAGTTGCCCCAGAATATCGCCAACGGCTTTCGCGGCATCGAGTACGCGCCCGCCGCCAATGCCTAAAATCAGTTCCGCACCGAGTGCACGCGCCTGCGTGGTCAGCGCTTCTATTGCCGGTTTGGTGCAATCACCCGACAAAAATTCAACCTGATACCGTAGGCCATACTCATTGAGACTGTGCTCGACGGCATCCGACGTCGTTTTCCATGCCTGTGGGCTGGTAATAATCAATACTGTGCTGGCGTAGGGCGCTGCATATTCGCCGACAGAACGAATGACGCCATCACGATTCAGATAGGTTTGTGGCGCTTGTATTGCAATCATGTTCGCGATCTCTCATCTCTGTGGGAAAAGATAAATCAGTTGTAGCAGCGATGCAGAACGCCGCAAAAGAACAATTCTGGCTATGAATGGACAGATTTCGCATAACCAGAATGGGTATAACGTGTAAGCTAGCGCTGCATTCCCCAGCGTTTTACCGTGACCTTTTCGATAGTGGAAAACACCAGCCCTTCAACCAGCAGCCCGATGATGATGACGGAAGCCAGCCCGGCAAAGACGCGGTCGGTGTAAAGCTCGTTACGGTTCTGGAAGATGTACCAGCCCAAACCGCCGTTGCCGCTGGATGCGCCAAACACCAGTTCAGCGGCAATCAGGGTACGCCAGGCAAACGCCCAACCGATCTTGAGGCCGGAGATAATCGACGGCAGCGCGGCAGGTATCAGGATCGCGCTAATGTAGCGAAAGCCGGTCAGGCCGTAGTTGCGGCCTGCCATACGCAGCGTTTCCGAAACGCCGAGAAAGCCGGAGTAGGTGTTCAGCGCCATCGGCCACATCACGGAATGGACGAGTACGAATACCAGACTCTTCTCTCCCAGCCCAAACCACAGCAGCGCCAACGGCAGTAACGCAATCGCAGGCAGCGGATTGAACATGGAGGTTAATGTGCCTAAGAGATCGCGTCCGAAACGGGTGGAAACCGCCAACGCGCTGAGGGCGAGTGCCAGCAGGCTGCCAATGACATAGCCTTTCAACAGCGTGCCGAGTGAAACCACCATTTTCTGCGGCAGTTCACCGCTGGCGAGATCGTCGCGAAAAGCCTGAAAGGTTTGCAGGAAGCTCGGCAGCATCAGGTCATTGTTTTGCCAGCGCGCGGCGAACTCCCACAGGATAAGCAGCCCAGCCAGCAGCACCAGCTTGCGCAGCCAGGTCTGATTCCATAGGCGCGTCGTCAGCGGCAGAGGCTGGGTAAGAGTAAAATCTTTCAGCGGTGTCAGTTCACGCTGATACTCGGGCCGCACGGGGGGCTGAATGCTCATAGGGTTTACCTTGCGTGGATGTGACGGGTGAAGGCGCGTCAACATCGGTTGGAAAAAGAAGATGGTGAATGCGTTGCGCGGTGCTCTGAAAGGCTTCGCTGCCCTGATCGTTTAGCGCAAACTGATGGCAGTTGATTTCCGCCCGCACGCGACCTGGATGCGGTGAGAGCAGCAAAACCCGGCTGCCGACGATCAGTGCTTCCTCAATCGAGTGGGTGACAAACAGCAGCGTGAAGCGCACCTCTTCCCACAGCGCCAGCAATTCTTCCTGCATTTTGCGGCGGGTCAACGCATCCAACGCGGCGAACGGCTCATCCATTAGCAGCACTTTCGGCTGCATGGTCAGCGCCCGCGCGATGGCGACGCGCTGCTTCATCCCGCCGGATAACGTATGCGGATAGGCATCGGCAAATTTCGCCAGCCCGACCTTATCGAGAAAATAGCGGGCGCGTTCTTCTGCTTCGGCTCGCGTCGCCTGACGGCTGGCAACCAGCGGAAACAGCGTATTCTCCAGCACGGTTTTCCACGGTGGCAACTGGTCAAATTCCTGAAAGACCATGATGCGATCCGGCCCCGGTTTGGTGACGCGCTGGCCGTCGAGGCGGATTTCACCGTCTACCGGCGACAGAAAGCCGCCGATAGATTTGAGCAAGCTGGATTTACCACAGCCGGAAGGCCCTAATAGCACAAAGCGCTCGGCGGGAAAGACGTCAAAACTCACATCATGGGTGGCGCGAACCAGACTGCGCCGCGTTCGGTATTCCAGTCCGACGCCGTCAACCTGCAACAGCGGCTGGTCAATCGTGTCGTGAATGTGGTGTGTCATGCTTGTTCTCCTGCGTAGCGCCGAGGTTCTCGTCGAATGAGCGCAACTCTGAGCATTCAACTGCCCGGCTGTTCGTGAATTTCTGCAAAGAAATAGTCTTTCCAGGAGGCGGCTTTGTTTTTCAGTACGCCAAGCTGGTGCAGCTTTTCGGCATAAACGTAGGTGCGTTCAGGAGTGATCGTGAAGTCGATCTCGGGATCGGCGACGATGCGTTTCACCAGTTCAGGATCTAGTTTCGATTTCTCTACCCGAATGTAGGTGTCGGCTGCCGCAGCTTTATCTGCTTTGACGATCTGCGAGGCTTCCTTCAGTGCGTCGTAGAAGGCACGGTAGGTTTTTGGGTTCTCATCATGAAATTTCTGCGTGGTATAAAGCACGTTGAACGTTGCCTGACCGCCTAGCACGTCATAAGAACTCAGAATTTTGTGCACATTGGCATGTTCTAACGCCTGATATTGGAAAGGCGGGCTGGAGAAGTGGGCGTTGATCTCGGAGCCGCCAGCGATAAGGGCTGCGCTGGCATCGGGATGCGGCAGGCTGACGGAAATCTTGTCGAAGCGTTTAAAATCCTCCGCGCCGTAGAGCTTTGCGGTTTCGATTTGCAGCGTGCGTGACTGGAAGCCAACGCCAGCAGCAGGCACGGCGATACGATCTTTATCGCTCAGGTCACGGACGGATTTCACCGCCGGGTTATTGCTGAGCAAATAGTTGGGCATGGAGCCGAGTGAGGCAATGGCTTTCACATTTTGGCGGCCCTGCGTGCGGTCCCACACGGTCAGCATCGGCGGAACACCGGCGGAGGCCACATCCAGCGCACCGGACAGCAGTGCTTCGTTGATCGCTGTCGCGCCAGAAAGCGTGCGCCAGTCTACCTTGATATCCAACCCTTGCTGCTTACCGTGCTTCTCTATCAGGTTTTGGTCGCGCACCACATCCAGAATCAGGTAACCGATGCCAAACTGTTGCGCAATGCTGATGGTGCCTTCCGCATTCGCGCCAAATGCCGTTAACGTCAGGCCAATCATGGCGGCAAGGCGTGTGAAACGCGTCGATTTTTTTGCGGGTAGTGAGGGATTCATTATCGTTGTCTCATTATTAATAGTAATAGGGTCGGCAATAAAATAGAGAATAATCACAGGGTATTATTTCAATAAATTATTTGTCGTAAATAATGTATTAAAGAAGGCATCCTATTTTCTTAGCGCGTTGCGGCTAAAGTGTTTTTTGGAATAAGTTAGAATAAATGAGATTTTAAATAGCCATGCGTGCGATAAAACAAGTAAATAACCGCTTTAGCTAAATATTCGCTATGGATAGTCTTATTTGTCAGTTATGGATAAAAATCTGCGCGTTATAGTGGGCAATATATAAATGTCTATTGTGGTATACAGAGAAAATATGC
This sequence comes from Pectobacterium polonicum, assembly GCF_005497185.1. Lineage (GTDB taxonomy): Bacteria > Pseudomonadota > Gammaproteobacteria > Enterobacterales > Enterobacteriaceae > Pectobacterium > Pectobacterium polonicum. Next base: position 96,470 of record NZ_RJTN01000008.1, read on the forward strand.
CTGTTTTTACTCATCATTATTTACGTGATTATTTACGCGATCGGTTGACAGAGAATGACGTGGACACGTCAATTGCAGAGATTGTGGCGGATAACCTCGTCGAATCCAGCCTGAAAGGGCATGACTCGCACGGTGTGAGCATGCTGCCGCGCTATATCGATGCGATTCGGGAAGGTGGACTTTCACCCCACGCACAGGCGGAAAAAACGCTGGATTTCGGCCCGCTGATTTCGTTCGACGGCCAGCAGGGTTTTGGTCAGGTAGTGGCAAAACAGGCCGTGGCAGAAGGTATTGCGCGTGCACAAACGCATGGTCTGGCGGTGGTGAGTTTAGCTAATGCTCACCATCTGGGACGCATCGGCGCGTGGGCAGAACAGGCCGCGGAGGTCGGGTTGGTGTCGCTGCATTTTGCCAATGTGTATACCAAACCGGTGGTGCTGCCGTGGCAGGGCCAGCAGGCGCGTTTCGGGACGAATCCATTCTGCGCCGGTATTCCGGTTGAGCACGACGATCCGGTGATTCTGGATTTTGCTACTAGCGTGATTGCTGGTAACAAAGCCCGTATTGCGTGGAATGAGGGTAAACAGGTTGCACCCGGCTGTATCGTTGATAACGAAGGCAATCCGACGGTGGACCCCCGCTGGCTGATGGAACAACCTTTGGGGGCGCTACTGCCGTTTGGCGAACATAAGGGATCGGGGCTTTCGCTGGTTTGCTCGTTGCTTGGTGCGGCGCTGACCGGTGGGAAAACCGAACGCACGGCGAAAGGCGAGGGTAAGCAGATTATTAACAGCATGCTGTCGATTTTAATCGATCCGCAGAAATTAGGCGGTGCGGCAACCTATCAGCAGGAAATTCCGGCCTTATTAGAATGGGTGCGCCAATCCCGTGATGACGACGCGTTATTGCTGCCCGGCGATAAAGAAAAGCAAACTTATCGTCAGCGGCTGGAGAACGGTATTTTTGTCGATGATGTCAGTTGGGGGCAGTTATCTTATTTAAATAACAAAGTGGCCTGAGGAATTAATTAATCATTTATTAACTTATTTAACTGATCTTTTATTTATCACCATAGGGTAAAACGATGAAAAATATATTGAGTGCAGTGGGTGTCGGTGGGCTGTTATTAATGACGACATCCGTGCTGGCGGCAGAAAAACATCCTGATGAAGTTCGTGTGGCCTACAGCGGCGGCTCACAGGTATTGGTCTTAGCCAAAGCCGACGGTTCGCTACAAAAAGCGCTGGGTGCGCCAGTAAAGTGGGTACAGTTTGCTTCTGGCGCTGATGCGCTGAATTATTTCGCCAGTAATGCGATAGACATCGCCAACTTTGGTTCCAGCCCGGCGACGGCTGGTATTGTCAGAAAGCTTCCGGTGGAGATTGTTGGCGTATCTGGCGTGATCGCCACCTATGAGCGGCTGATTGCAAAATCTGGCATCACCACGCTGAAAGATATCGAAGGTAAGCGCGTCGCTTATCCGCCAAATTCAACGGCGCAGTACGCGCTAGAAGCGGCCATCGCGGTGAATAAACTCGACCGCAGCAAAATTACCCTCATTCCGCTACGTCCGGCTGAGATGGTGGCCGCATGGAAGCGTGGCGATATCGATGCAGGCTACGTCTGGGCACCGTTCGCACAAGAGCTGGAAGCCTCCGCCGGACACGCCATTTTTGCGACCAAAGATCTGCAAAAAGATGGCTACCTGATTTACAACAACTATGTGGTCAGAAAGGCCTTTGCCCAACAGTATCCAGAAACGGTGGCGCGCTTCCTGCGGGTACACCAGCAGAAAGTTGATGAGTTCCGTCAGGACCCGGAAAAAGCAGCGGCGATTGTGGCAAAAGAGGTGGGTGCGCCGGTCACAACGGCAACCAATACGCTGTCAGGGCTGGAATACCCAACGCTGGAACAGCAGGCGACGGCGCAATGGCTGGGTGATGGTAATCACACGGATCGGAGCGGCATCGGTCAGGCCGTCGCTAAAACGGCGCATTTTCTGGAGAGTATCGGCGAAGTTCGCCAGCGTGATATTCCCGCTTCGTTCGCCGATTCCATTAATTCCTCCTATTTGAAGCAGGCGGCGAAAGGGAATTAACGGGTCGTGAAAAGAACGTCTTATGTGTTATTGAGCATCACGTCCGTGACGGCGGTGCTCGCCTTGTGGCAGTGGGCGGGGGCGCAGCAGTGGGTTGATCCGCTGCTGCTACCGCCGCTGTCGGATATCATCTTGACCGCCGGAGAGCTGGCGCAGGACGGCTATCGGCAGGTATCGCTGTGGGAACATATTGCCGTCAGCGTCGCTCGGGCGCTGAGCGCCTTCAGCGTCGCGATTATCCTTGGTGTCCCGCTTGGCCTGTTGATGGGACTATCGCCTCCAATTGCTGCCGTTTTTAATCCTTTCGTTCAGTTTCTACGACCGTTGCCTAAAATCGCACTCATCCCGCTGGCGGTGGTCTGGCTGGGAATTGGTGAGGCATCCAAATTCTTCCTGATCTTTATCGCGACTTTTCTCAGCGTCGTGGTTGGTGCCTGTGCCGCCGTTGAGCGCGTGGAACGTTCCCGTATCCGCGTCGCACAAACGCTCGGGGCCAGCCGTCGACAGATTTTTTTCCGTGTCGTGTTGCCCGATACGCTGCCGGAGCTGTTTACCACGGTGCGGCTGGCTATCGGTATCGGTTGGACATCCCTGATTGCGGCGGAAATGGTCGCTGCCACCTCGGGCATCGGCTGGATGGTGATGAATGCCAGCGCCTACCTGCGTACCGATATTGTGATGTTGGGCATCTTATTATTAGGCAGTATCGGCTATGCGCTCGATCTGCTGTTGGTCGGTGCACAGCGAGTCTTCGTGCCGTGGGCGGGGAAATCATCATGACCGAACATTCTCAGCCTGATGCGCCACACATTGTCGTTGAGCGCGTGAGCCTCACGTTTCCGTCAAAAAGCGGTTCTCTCACGGTGCTGGATGACATTTCTCTCCAGATTGCTAAAGGCGAATTCGTGGTGTTGCTGGGCCCTTCCGGCTGCGGCAAATCGACCATTCTCAACATGATTGCTGGCTTTGAATCCGCCGGTAAGGGGCGCGTGCTGTGCGGTGGGGAGCCTGTTCGTCGTCCGGGGCCCTCGCGCGGCATGGTATTTCAGCAGGCCAATTTATTCCCGTGGCTCACCGTGCTGGAAAACGTGACGTTTGGCCCACGGATGCAGGGAGCGAATAAAGCTCAGCTTCAGCGTGACGCGGAAAACTATCTTGCCTTGGTTGGGCTGGAAGGGTTCCAGCAGCACTATCCCTGGCAACTCTCTGGCGGAATGAAACAGCGGGTGGCGCTGGCGCGCGCCTGGTTGCCGAACCCCGAGGTGCTGCTGATGGACGAACCGTTTGGTGCGTTGGATGCACAAACTCGTTTGATGATGCAGGAACTGCTGCTATCTGCCTGGCAGAAAACCGGCACCACGCTGTTATTTGTCACGCATGACGTGGACGAAGCGCTGTTTTTAGCCGATCGGGTACTGGTGATGTCCGCACGTCCCGGTCGTATTGCAGAGACGATCCCGCTGCCGTTTGGCCGCGAGAGAGAAATTGAAACCTTGGCACAGCATCCTGACTACGCCGCACTGAAGCAGCGTATTTTACATCGCGTTCGTGAAGAAGCGCGTCGTCACCTCAATCTGTAATCCGTATTTCAGGAGAATATTATGCACCTTGCTCGATTCCCCCGTTTATCACTGGGCCATTTTCCCACGCCGCTGGAGGCGTTACCGAACCTGTCTGCCTATCTGGGCGGTCCGACGATTTACATCAAACGTGACGACGCCACAGGGCTGGCGACCGGCGGCAATAAAACCCGCAAGCTGGAGTTCCTGCTTGCCGATGCGCAGCAGCAGGGCGCGGATGTCATCATCACGCAGGGCGCGACGCAGTCTAACCATGTGCGACAAACCATTGCGGCGGCGGCAAAGCTGGGCTTGAAAACCAAGGTGCTGCTGGAAAAACGCGTGGAGGACTACGGTGAAGACTACCAGCGCTCCGGTAACGTGCTGCTGGATAACCTGCTCGGCGGTGAAATTATCGATCATCTGCCCGCCGGCACAGATATGCAGCAGGCGATGGAAACGTTAGCGGAATCACTGCGCAAAGAAGGATTGAAGCCTTATGTCATCCCCGGCGGCGGCTCTAGCCCGGTAGGCGCGTTGGGCTATGTTGCCTGTGCGGAAGAGCTGTTATTTCAGTCCAGCCAGCAGCGTCTGCGTATTGATCATATTGTTCACGCGACGGGCAGCACCGGCACGCAGGCCGGATTGGTGACCGGGTTGGTGGCGACGAACAGCCAGATTCCACTATTAGGCATCAGCGTCAGAGCGCCGAAAGCGAAGCAGGAAGAGAATGTTTACGCGTTAGCACAGCGTACCTGGCAGCTGCTGGGGATTCCGGGCGAACTGCCGCGTAGCGCGGTGCAGGTGAACAGCGACTATGTCGGTAAAGGGTACGGCATTCCAACCGAAGGAACGCTGGAAGCGCTCAGGCTATTGGCACAGTTGGAAGGGATTTTGCTCGATCCGGTCTATTCCGGCAAAGGAATGGCGGGGCTGATCGATTTGATTCGCCAAGGACATTTTCGCGCCGATGAAAACATTGTTTTCATCCATACCGGCGGTTCGGCGGGGTTGTTTGGCTACCGTCAACTGTTCGAACAAACGGCCGCGCAATGAGTACGCCACTGATTGGCGTGCTGGGCGGGATGGGGCCGCTGGCGACGGTCGATCTGTTGCATAAAATTGTGGAAGAAACGCCCGCCAGTCGCGATCAGGATCATGTGCCGGTGGTGGTCTGGAACGTGCCGCAGATTCCCGATCGCCAGCAGGCGCTGGCAGGCACCGGTGAATCGCCGCTGCCGGCGCTGTTGCACGCTATCCGGCAGCTTAATCGCCTGTCGGTCAGTCATATTGTGGTGCCGTGCAATACGGCGCACCACTGGTTTGACGCGTTGACGGAGGCCAGTGATGCACCGCTGCTGCATATTGCCGATGCCACGCTGCACGCGCTGACACAGGCCGATAAGGCAAAGGCATCACCGCGTAAAATCGGGCTGATTGCGACTCACGGGACGCTTAATGCAGGATGGTATCAGCAGCGTTTTGCCGCACAGTTAGGTGCGGAAACCGTGGTGCCGAACGAACAAGAAATGACAACGCTCTTCGTGCCGGGGTGCTATGCGGTAAAGCGTGGCGAGCTACAACATGGTGGGCGGTTGCTGGATCAGTTAGCGGCACAGTTGGTGGAACGGGGAGCAGAACGTCTGGTGCTGGCCTGCACGGAAGTCCCGCCTGCGCTGGAGGCGGTGTCGTCACGCTGGCGAAATATCAGTATCGATCCGACACGTGCGCTGGCGCAGGCCTGCGTTCGTATCTGGCAACAGAAATAAAAGCCGTCCATTGCTGGACGGCTTTTAGGTATAGATAACTGAATTACAGGAAACCGTACATTGCGGCGAACACCCAGCCAAAGACGCAAGAGGTGCTTACACCGATCAAACCAGGAAGAATAAAGCTGTGGTTGATAACGAAACGGCCGATTTTAGTGGTGCCAGAGCGGTCAAACTGGATAGCAGCCAGATCGCTTGGGTAGGTCGGCAGAATATAGTAACCGTAGCAGGCAGGTGCTGACGCCACGATATACGCCGGGTCAACCCCGATAGCCAGCGCAACAGGGACAATCGCAGCCAGTGCCGCTGCCTGTGAGTTAACGAATTTGGACACGATCAGCAGGATAATGGCGTAAGCCCAGGGATAAACTTTCACCAACGAACCAAGCGTGGCTTTGATCTCTTCCAGATGTGCGCCGAACATGGTTTCCGCCATCCAGGCGATACCGTATACCGCGACGATGGCAATCATCCCTGAACGGAACACTTCGTTTTTCGAGATCGATGATGGATTGGTTTTGGTGGCGATAATGATGATGGCGCCGGAGAGCAGCATAAACATCTGAATGACCAGCACCATCGACAGCGGCTTACCAGCGAAAACCGGACGCAGCTCTTCAACCGCCCCTAGAATTGCCACTGCACCGATAGTTGCCAGAAAAATCCACATGGCAACCCAGTTACTGCGCGGCAGTTTTCTGTCCAGCAGCGTGGCAGTATCGCCATACACATACTGTTTGTTTTCTGGATCGGCGATGAATTTCTGGAAATCGGCATCTTTGTCGAGATCCTTCCCGCGGAACCAACTGAAAATCCCTATCGCCAGAATACCCAACAGGGTAGAGGGGATGGTAATAGACAGCAGGTCGAGGAATCCCAGATGCTTACCCTGGAAGGTGAAATTAGCCAGCATGGCAACCAGTGAAACGACGGCAACGGAAACCGGGCTGGCAATAATCCCCATCTGTGCGCCGATTGAACTGGCAGCCATTGGCCTTTCAGGACGAATATTATTCTTGATGGCGACATCATAAATAATTGGCAGAATGGTATACACCACGTGGCCTGTACCGCACAGGATCGTCAGAATACAGGTGACAAACGGCGCGATAATCGAAACGTATTTCGGGTTACGTCGCAGCATACGCTCTGCGAGTTGCAGCATGACATCCAGCCCGCCCGATGCCTGAAGCGTTGCCGAGGCGGCCACCACGGCAATGATGACCAGCATGACGTCAACGGGTGGTTTACCCGGTTGCAATTTAAAGATAAAGACCAGAATAACAAGTCCGACCCCGCCTAATAAACCCAGCGCGATCCCGCCTTTTCTTGCCCCGTAAAAAAGGCAGATCAGGACAATGACTAATTGAATGATGAAGTCCATAGTAGCCCCATTGCATTGCTCAATATAATGAACTGATTAGTTAGAATTAAAATAAGTGAGTTTTTACTGCGGGTACTATATGGACGTGTTGTTGTTTATTTTCTTGATCTAAATCTATTAATTTTTATCTTTACCCTATTTCCTGAAAATAAAAGATCTTGCTCGCAATAATTAAATTTCTTTGATTTATTTAGTTTTTTAAGTGTAATTTTAGTTTATTAATAGATAATGTAAGCGCCACTTGGCGAGGTTGTTAATAATCAGTGGGGTAATATTAAAATTAATTCAACATTTGTTCTTGTTTTGTTGTGGTTTGTGTTGTTTTATTTTTTATTTTCGTTAACGTTTACCACAAAAAATCACACTTCGATGTTAACTGATCTACCACTAATGGGGTATTTATTTATATTCCATTGTTTTTAAATGATTAATGTAAAAAGTGAAAAATGAACCCCTGTTTAGTAGTGAAGTCAATATCAGCCTATTACGGTATGGTAGGAAAATAAAAATAGGACGTTGCCGCTATTCACTTCAGGAATATAGCTGACGTGTTTTTTTATGTTTATCTTAGAGGCGAAGGGTAATAATTTTTATAGTGTGATTGGTTATTAATATAAAATTTCTATAAGTTTTTTAGAATATCGCGATACTGGATATTTTCCTTCCAAAGAAAAATATGGCCGAATATCGGTACGTCAGCGGCCATTCCCCTGTTTCGAACGACATCACTTTATGCGGCTAACGATGCACGAAATAGGCCGCTAACTGGCGTAATGTCTGCTCATCCAGCGTGCCAGCGTAGTAACGCAGCTGTAGCCAGGCCGTCAGCCACGTATAACGTGCTTCGGTCAGGTCGCGCCGTGCGCCGTAAAGCAGTTGTTCAGCATTCAGCACATCAAGATTCACGCGCTCCCCACCCTGAACGCTCTTTTGGGTCGCGGTGACCAACGCCAGCGCTGATTTTTCCGCCAATTCATAGGCGCGGATTTTTGCCTGACTGCTGGTGACCAAATTAAACTGGCGACGCAGTTCCGTCTGGATTGTCGCCGTCTGTTCGTCCTTTTCCCGCGCGGTTTGCTGATAGCGCTCCTGTGCCTGACGCGTCGCGGCAGAGACACCACCGCCTGCAAAAATCGGTACGCTGACGCGAATACCAATCGAGCGCGTATCGTATTTCTGGTTGTAGCTGTTTTCGGTATCCGACTGCGTATTGCGCGTGCTGGCAACCAGCGTGACCTGTGGCAGGTGGCCTGCCCGATTGCGCTCAATGCTGTATTTCGCCACGGCGAGCGATTGATTCAGCGCCAGTAGCTGCGCGTTGTGGCGGAGAGCCAGCGATTGCCAGTGCTGATAGACCGCAGGCTGAAGCGCCTGCGGCGTAAAGCGTGGCGTTAGCGCCGCAAGCTGATCCACGCCAACGGGCATCCCCAGCAGCGTTTCCAGTTCACGCAGGCTGATATCCAGGTTGTCCTGCGCTTCGATGAGCTGCGCTTCCGTCAGGTTGACCCGTGCCTCAGTTTCCAGCATATCGGTGCGGGTGCCTTCTCCCTGCTGGAAGAGGCGTTGATTCAGTTGATATTGTTCGCGATAGGCACGCTGTTGTGCCTGAACCAAGGCGATCTGCTCGCGGCTAAACAGCACGTTGGTGTAGGCTTGAAACAGGCGTATCAGCAGCTGTTGGCTGGCATCGCGCAGCTGTTCGTCTGCCAGTACGGCGCTGGCTTCACCCTGCTGATAGCGCGACCACGCCGCGTAGTCGATCAGCGGCTGTTGCACGGAAAAGCTGGAAGCGCGGCTAGTGTAATCCCGTTCTGACTGTTGGCTGCCCGCCGTAACGGTGGAATCGTTACGGGACTGGCTGTAGTCATAGGTGACTTTTGGCAGCAGTCCGGCACGTCCGATGTTCTTCTCTTCGCTGTCGGCATTACGCGCATGCACGGCGGCCTGAAAGGCCGGATCGTGCGTCAGCGCCTGCTGCCAGGCTTCCATGAGTCCCAGTGCCTGACTCGGAGCGCTGTAGATTAGCGTGAGAAAAAGCGGGACGGCATAACTGGAGCGGATCGCCGCGCGATAAACGGATGAAAGGCGCAGCATGATTACTCCTCGGTCAATGCCAAATGCAGGCGGTCGGAAAGCGGCTTGAACAGGTAGTTGAGCAGGGAGCGTTCACCGGTACGAATGAAGGCTTCCACTGGCATGCCGGGACGAACATCTAGCCCGGCAAGCTGCTGCTTACCCTGTTCATCGACGTGTATACGCAGGGCGTAATAGGGTTTTCCCGTCTGTTGCTCGACTAACTGGTCGGCACCGATCAGCGCGACCACACCGGAAATACGCGGCGTGGTGCTTTGATTAAAAGCGGAAAATAGCAGCTCGACCGGCAACCCGTTGCTGACTCTGTCCACCAGCTCGATAGGCAGCTGTGCGTCAATTAATAACGGTTGACCATCAGGAACAATCTCCATCAACATCTGCCCGCTATTCACCACGCCGCCTTCGGTATGCAGCGCCAGCCCGACCACCGTGCCGCTGGCAGGCGCGCGAATGTGCGTGTGCTGAAGTTCATACTCCGCCGTTTTCAGCCGCTGGGTGAGATCCTGAATGGAACGCTGGGTATCGGCGAGCTGGGCGCGTACTTCTTTTTGGTATTCGTTTTGGCGCTGCTGGATCTTTTGTTCCAATTCGACAACCTGCTGCTGGAGCTGTACCTGATTATTGCGTTCCTGTGCAATCGCCCCTGCCAGTTGGGCTGCCTGTCGTTCGACGTCCAGCAGGCGATTACGGGCGATATAACCTTCTTGTGCTAATGGACGCAGCCCGCGTAGCTGTTCGTTGACGATCTGGAATTGCGTTTGGCTGCTGGCAAGGAGCGCCTGTGACCCCTGCGATTGTGCCTTCGCCCCGATGATGGCGGCCTGCATCGCCGCGCGTTCCTGTTGCAGCGCGGCGCGACGGCTGGTGAACAGTTGCTGCTGGGCGATCTGGATTTGTTGCGTGACGGTACTGTACTGCTCTGTAGGGGCGGGGAAGGCAATCGTACTCAGATCGTCGCGCTCTGCCAGTAGGCGAGCTTCGCCCGCGTGCGCTTCTTGAAGCTGTGTGACGAGATTGTCACGCTGTGCCTGAGCGGGGGTTTGATCCAACGTGGCAAGAATTTGACCCGTCTGCACACGGTCACCATCCCGCACGGTGAGTGAGGCGATGCGTCCACTACCGAGCGGCTGTACCGCTTTACGGTTATCTGCAACGACGATCCGACCGGATACCGCGACGCCTTTATCCAGCGGTGCGATGCCGGCCCAGAGTAGCAGGCCACCAAATCCTGCCAGAACCAGCCAGAGGCCGTACTTCAAATAGCGTCCGGCGTCGGTGTGTAACGGCATCGTCGCGATATTATCCGCCACCTGAGGGAGGGGCGTTGTCGGCTGTGATATGACTTCGCGTAGCGCGGGCATGGTTATGCTCTTCCTTCCATGATGCTTTCCTGACGACGGGCATTGATGATCAATGTGTTGAACCTCATTTATCCGGTGCGGCACGGCGAGACGTCGGCGCGCTGTATACCATGCTCAGTCCGGCTGAACCTGGCTCTTTCGGGCTAAAGGCATTGGCTGATTTAACCGGTGCAGGTTTGGCGCTGGCGGATTGGGTAACAGATGTATTGGCGGGCTTAGCTCGCTGTAGTTCTTTCAGCACCTGCTCTGTCGCGCCGAAATACTGGATCTGCCCAGCGCGCAGGACTAATAGCTTATTGGCGCAGGACAGCAGAGCGGGTTTATGGGTGATTAATATCTGCGTGCTTTGGTTTTCCTGCTGGGCGGCAATCGCGGCCAATAAGGCTTTCTCGCCATCGTCATCCAGGCTGGCATTCGGTTCATCCATCACAATCAGGCGCGGCTGGTTGTAAATGGCTCTGGCGAGAGCGACACGCTGCTTTTGACCGCCGGATAATCCAGCACCGCTTTCACCTAACTGCGTATCATAGCCCTGTGGCAACCGTAGAATCATCTCGTGGACACCTGCCGCGATGGCGGCGGCGGCGATCTTTTCTGCATCCGGCTGAGTGAAGCGCGCGATGTTTTCGGCAATCGTCCCGTTAAAAAGCTGAACATCCTGCGGGAGATAGCCGATGAACCGACCCAGTTCGCCTTTGTCCCATTGGTGCATGTCTGCGCCATCTAGCCTGACTTTGCCGCCGAGGGCGGGCATGGCCGCAACCAGCAGGCGAGCGAGGGTGGATTTACCGGAACCGGAAGGGCCTAAGACGCCGAGTACATCGCCGGGGGCCAGTTCAAACGTAATATTGGCGAGTATGGGCGTTCGGGAGTTGGGGGCGTTGGCGCTGAGTTGCTCGACCTGGAGTCTCCCTGCTGGTGCGGGAAGCGCCATGCCGACAGGTCGTGCCGGGTGATTATCGAGCAAGATGTTGACACGTTGCCAGGCGAGACGTGCCTGCATCCACTGCTTCCAGACGCCAATGATTTGATCGATTGGGCTGAGAACGCGACTGACCAGAATGGAACCCGCGATCATCATACCCGGCGTGATATCGCCGTTGACGGCCAGCAGCGCGCCCAGACCCAGCATCAGCGACTGAAGTGCTAGCCGGGTGCTTTTCGTCAGCGACGTTATGTTGGCGCTTTTTTCGCTGGCAACATTCTGATAATAGAGAAAGGCTTTATGCTGCGTCAGCCAGCGCTCGCGCATGGCGGGCAGCATTCCCATGGCTTCGATAGCATCGGCGTTGCGCAGGTTAGCGTTAGCCTGCTGTGTTGCCTGAACCGTGTTTTGTGCGGCTAAGGCCAAGGGTTCGCGCGTGAGTTTTTGATTCAGCCAGGCCAGCACAATCAGGATGATCGCCCCCGCCAGCGCCATTGCGCCCAGCCAGGGATGAAGTAAGAAGATCACCAGAAGGTAAACTGGAAACCATGGCGCATCAAAGAAGGCAAACAGTGCGTTTCCGGTAGCGAACTGGCGCAGGGCGGTAAGATCGTTTAAGGCTTGTCCGGCTCCCGCCGTGCCATTCTTGAGATTGCTTTCAAACGCCGCATTGTAGATGCGCTGATTCAACCGCATATCCATCTGTGTACCGAGTCGGATCACCACGGCGCTGCGTATCCATTCCAGTAATCCCATCAATAAAAACAGGCCCAGCATCATGATCGTCAGCATCGCCAGCGTCATGGTGCTGCTGGAAGGCAGGACGCGGTCATAAACCTGGAGCATATAAATGGCTGGTGCCAGCATCAGCAGGTTGATGACGGCGCTGAACAGGCCAATTCCCCAGAACCCCCGACGATAGGCGGCCAGCGCGTCAATGATCTCCCGGCCTGATAGCGCCGGATGGAGTGCGGGCATGGGGTATTCCTTCTTCAATAAAATCGCCATGGTTCTCACTGCGGTGTATCTACAGCGTGGCAGAGGGGAATGCGGTTAGCCGTACCGCTATTGACGCGGTTTGCCAACGGTTATTACACTCAATAAACCGCCGCGGTGCCGTACCCACCATAATTCACGCTGCGTTCCTGCAACGCGCATTATTTAGGGTACATACTCTCTCCGTACCGCGACGGTGTTCACTCAAACGGCTAAAAGCGTCATCTTTTAGCCGTTTTCTTATGCCGCCAGCAGATCGGCGGTTTCGGCGACGCCAACCACGTCAACCACGGTATCGGCAGAAAGTGCCGCATCGGAGGTCGCTGTCGCGAAGCTCAGGCTATCCAGGCTAGCGTTGATATCAATGCCGGCATTAGCCAGTGCATCCAGCAGCGGTTGAACCTGACCGCCCATCAGACCGTAAATCACGTCATGTACCACGCCGCGATCGCTAACGTTCAGGTTGGCAATATCCGTGGAGAGATCTAATCCGCTGAAGGTGACTTCCGGCTCGACAAGAGAATAGGTCGTACCCGCCGTGGTGCCGCCTTGCAGGAGATTCCCGAATGACAGACTATCCAGATCGCCATACAGCGTATGGGCAGGAGGAGAGAAGAGGCTATAGGTCAGATCGCCACCCGCAATGAGTGCGGAGACATCGTTCTGCGTGCTGGTGATCGCATATTGAGTACCGTCTATAAAGGTATCGCCGCCGTAAAAGCCTCCGGTATTATTGCCACCGACTTGTGTATTCCCTGCGGTATGGTTAACGTCGCCAAAGGCTGCTGACCATTCCGTCAGGTAGCTGGCAATGCTGTAATTGGCATAGTAGGCATCGTAGGTAATTGCAAAACTCATAACAGACTCCTCATTAACTAACGATTAATAAACACGGCAATCCGTGTATGCCGTGAAAGAGGATGAGCCATCCCATCCCCTTTATTTTCCTGCCTCCTATGTTGGGAAGCAGAGAAATCAGAATCGGTATTCCACCCCAGCTTGCACCGTTCTTCCTCGGCTTGGCGTGTAGCCCAGTGATTCGCCATAGCTCACGATGTAAGTACGGTTAGCGATATTTTCGACGGAGCCGCGCAGCGTCAGGCTGTCAGTCAGGCGATAGCTGGCGTACAGATCGTAAACTTCATATTTGGGCCAGTCGGCTAAATAGGCAGAGTTGGCCGGTGCGGCGGTGTCCTGATAGCCCGGGGCAAAACGCATCGTGACCCCCATATCCAGTTTGCGATCGAAGACGCGCGTCCCCAGCGTGACGGAGCCGCGATCGCCAGGAAGATAGGCGGCGTTGCTGAACAACAGCGTTTTCTGGCAAGTGAAGTCACTGGCGGTGGTATCGACAGGCGTGGAGTAATAGTTGTTTCTGGACCCTCCAACGGTCGTAACGCCACCCATCCAGGCCATCGGCGCACAGAAATCGTTATTGCCGATCATGTGGGTATAGGTCGCATCGACGTACAGAAAGCCCGTGTCGTAATTAAGCTGGTATTCCATGCCGCGGAAGCGGCTTTTTACCAGATTGTTTTGGAATACAGAATTGCTGAGGGATTCGCCGTTATAACCCGGTTTTGTGCGGGCGCCGTTCAGGCTGATGTAGTTGTTTATCCGGGTGTCGAAGTAGGACACTTTGGTAACCAGCCTGTCGCCATCCATAAACAATTCGGGTTTCTGTATATTGAATCCGACCTCCCAGGCGCGTGATCGCTCCGGTTTGAGGTTAGGATTCGGATACAGGTAATAGTTGCCTGCGCTGTAGGTGCCGTTGGCGAAGGTTTCACTGACGGAAGGCGGCCGCCAGGATAGGCCATAGCTAGTGTACAGCTGTAGCCACTCAATGCCGGGTCGGACGCCAGCAAATAGCGTAGGGGACAGCTTGCCGTGTTCGTCATCGACATTCCAATTCTGCGTAGTGGTCGCGAATGGTTGGCAAAGTGCGATCGACCTTTCCCTACAGGGGGCTGTGATGGTATAGGGAATCTCCCGATAGCTAATGCTGGTGGTGCCGCGTAACCGATAACGATCGTAACGCAGGCCACCTTGTAGCGTTACCCACTCGTCGTAGGCGTAATTCAGATTCGCGAATAGGCTGGCCATCGCACGGTTTCCTTCCGGGGTGGCGTTACTGGCCGTGCTATTGGAGCTATCTGTTATGATCTTGTCGTAATAAAAATCTAATCCGTAATCGGCTTTCAGATCGTGCGCGCCCTGTTGCCACAGCGTCGAGGTGTTTTGCGCCTGCGCGCCGTAGGTGCGTAATCGGGTACGTTCCTGATAGGCACTGGTATTGGAGAGGGCATAGTTATCGGTGTTGTTATTGGTATCGGCGTAGTAAATCTTGGTTTTCAAATCCAGCCAGCGTTGGTTGTCTGGCTTCAGGCTGTAATCCAGTGCCGTACTGCGCGCCATAATATTGCTGTGCCCGCTGGCTCGCCACCCCAGATCGGTATTGGAGAGATTAGATAGCGTCCCGGCGTTTTCGGAAGAGGTTTGTGTCTGCATATAGCTGAGCTGGAAGCGCTGGTTGGCGGGGAGATTCCAGCCGATTTTCGCCAGCCGTGAGCGCATGGTGTAGGCCGCACTGCTCACTTTCTGGTGCTTTAAGTTATCCGCCCACGTTGCGTAATTACTCGAATTGCCGGGAATACGGATATTCCCGAGGTTGCCGTCGTTACCCGGCCAGTAGTCGCCGAGATGGCGCTCGCTGGCACCCACCAGAATATCGCCGCTTTCATTGCCCAGTGCGAGGAGGCCGCTGCCGATAAAATGTGTCCCGTTGTCGCCCGTGCTGGCGTGAAGTTTTCCGCCAAGCTCTTTACCTGGAGCCAGAAAATCGTGGGCGCTGGCGGTATTAAAGGTGGCGACGCCGCCCAATGTCCCTGCGCTGCCCATTACGTTTGTCGCGCCTTTTTCAATCGTTGCGCTGGTGAGCAATTCCGAGTCGATATACATCTGCCCGTTACGCTGGCCGTAGCCGGTTTTTTGAAAATTTTGCCGTACGCCATCAATATTCATATTCACGCGACCAAAATCCTGTATCCCGCGAATATTTACCGACAGCGAAGGGTCTTGCTGGCTGACGCTGGAGTACACTCCAGCAGATTGTTCCAACATATCGGCAGCGTGGCGAGCAGGGCGCTGATCCATCTGCTCGCGTGAAATCACGCTGATGGCGCGCGGTTGTTCGTAGATCCAGTCACCCGGATTGGCGACGGTAAATGCGCGAACTGTCATCACGTCGTCTATTTTTGCCGTATCGACGTTGACTGAACGAGGGCGCAGGGTAATCACGCCATTGCTACCGATCTGAAAGTCGACCGGGTTGGCACCGATCAACTGGCGCAGCCCTTGCTCTGGCGTGAAACGCCCTTGAAGCGCGGCGGCCTGCATATTTTCCAGTTTGACGTCAGCAAAAAAGACCTGTAGCCCGGCCTGCTCGGCGAAGCGGAGCAACGCGCTGCTCAAGGGTTGTGGATTAATGGAAAAGGTAACGCTTTGACGAGCGGCTTCCTGAACGTTGGCGGCCTGGGTTTCTGCTTGTGCATAGTGGTATGAACTCAGCAGTGAGAGTGCAATGCCGACGGCAAGAGAAAGAGGGTTAAGTTGTAACAAGCGTATATCTTGCTGTGGTGTTTTTTTAAACATGTTCGCCTGGTCTACCGTCAGTTAAATGACTAATAAGCATTAACAAACAAAGGGATGGTTAACCTCTTTGTTCTTAATGAAAATGATAATAAAAATCATTACCTAAGTATGAAGACGGTTGAGGGGGCAGAACCCGTAAAAAAATATTTAAATTTTTTTCACCGGTGAGTTGCGGCCTTGTAAACGTCGTGGTTCTTGATGAGCGCTCACCACTCCCGAACGGCGTGGCGGAAGCGGTAGCGAAAGGAAATATCGGGGGAGGAGAGTCGGTATAGATCAGTACAGAATAGTGACGCCGGGCAGAGCAACGGTTTTGGCACCCAGTTCAGCGGTCATGGTTTGCAGCGCGTTATCTAGCTCGTTCAGAGAAAAAATACCGCTAACCTGACGTTGGCGCAGCGCTGAACTCGGGATGACGATCGTACCAGAACGGTACTGATTGATACGCGCGATCACGATAGCAAGCGGCTGTTGATCAAATATCAGCAGTCCACGCCGCCAATCGCCACGCTCGCGGCTATTCCAACCGGGAAGACGCGTTATACCTTGATCGGTATAACGTGCAGCCTGTTCTTCATCAAGCCGCAGCACTTGACCGTTTGCCGTTACCTGAACGCTGTGTTCCACCACGCCGACAGTTGTTGTCTGTGACGAATGTTGCACAAGAAACTGTGTGCCCAATGCCTGTGTTGTGCCTGACGCCGAATCGACCAGGAAAGGACGTTTTTCCTGTGTATTTATCGGGGAAACGGTGAACCAGGCTGAACCTTGCAGCACTGTGACTCGTCGTTCTTGCGGCGTGTAAGCAAGAGCAATCGCGCTGCCTGCATCCATATCAACCTGGCTGCCGTCCGGTAGCGTAACCTGTTTAACCCGATGATCGGCATGATAATCCGAGCGCAGCGTTATAATACCGTCGGAAATCCACGTTGTGCCGAGACTGAAGCCTAACAGCAATAAGGCCGCGATTTTCCACTGTGTCGCACGGTTGATGCGTTTGACGGGCAATTTAACTACCGGCTGCGGTTGCAGCCGCTGTTTTTGCTCGACGCTGAGCGACCCTAACTCGTGCCAGAGCATCCCAGCCTGTTCCAAGGCATGGCGATGGCGAGAGTCCTGTGCCAGCCAGTGCTGAAATGTCAGTTCCTGTTCATCGTCCAGCGGCGCTTCGGCCAAACGTATGGCCCATCGTGCTGCTTGCTGATGGATGTCAGGGGGATAATCGTTCATGTTATAGGCCTGGAGTGTGTAGGGGCTCTAAGTAAGTAGACGTCTGACGGCAATAAACCCGTAAATAATTTGTGATTATTTCATTATTGCCGGCTATTTTCACGCAGAGCGGCTCGTCAGCATGGCATGCAGTGCCATCGCAAGATGCTTCTCAACGGTGCTGAGGGATATATCCAACTGCTGAGCAATTTGCGCCTGTGTCATGTGTTCAAACCGGTGTAAATGAAATATCTGCTGTGTACGCTCAGGCAGTGTCAGCAGCACGTTTGCCAGACGTTCCAGCTCCTGTTGGGCGATCGCTGCCCGATCGAGTTGGGGAGCGGCATCAGGCAGAGCGTCCAGCGTCGTATCCACGTCGTCAACACCCGTTGCCATCTGCCAACGCTGCTGGTGGCGGACATGGTCGAGCAGCAAATTATTGGCTGTTTTATAGAGATAGGCTTTCTTGTCATCTACATCATCTTGCTGTTCCAGTCGTTGTGCCAACCGTAAAAAACTCTCTTGCACCAGATCTGCCGCTGCCTGAGGGTCGCGCAGTTTATGATTGAGATAGCGTTCTAACCGTTCTGCATAGTGGTTGAACAGCATTCTGAGTTCAGACTCTGACATGCCAACGTCCCGTCAGGTGACCTTCCCGCCGACTCTGCGGCAACAGAACTCCTTTCCCTTGTTACGGTGCTAGTCCGCTGGCGGGTAAGGCCCTGAATAATATCCCGTCATACTTCAAGCTGCTTGTGCGTTGGCTGCGTTTAGTCACCCGAATCACTTACTTATGTAAGCTCATCGGATGAAATGAGAGACATCCTGTCTCTCACTGAAGGCCAGCCTTTGGCTGGTCAAATTCGTTCCCGACGAATTTGTCCCTCTCTTGCCGCGTTACGAGGCGCATAAATACGCCTCGTCCTAAAGGGCCAACACATTGTGTTGTTCAAAACGCTAACGTTTTGTCCTGCAACTCGAATTATTTAGGGGATAAATTTAATGTAATTGATAATTATTATCACATATGACGAGCGGGAAAGCAGAGTTAAATCTTCTTCAGATTGGCGGATTTTAGCCGTCGACTACACTTACCTTTGTTGACGTATCATTTGATTAAGAGGAATGACAATGACGACAAAGGACGATCCCAAAGACGTGACGGTCAGCGAAGGGCTGGCAAAGGTGCATGAGGCGTCAGGTCAACTGACGAAAGAAGAGATTGAGGCGCTGGCGGAGGAAGCACGACAGGCCGCGACGCAGACGCAGAAAGCGTCGGGTAACACGCCTTAGTCTGATGCCGCCTGTTGCAGAACGGATTGACGCTCAAACATAACGTGGCAGGTTTTTTGCACAGACATTTTGCAGATAGTGATGAAAAACACGATCGTTTTCTCTCTGTAAGGAAAATGTATGCATGACAAATTACTGATAGAAGGCAAGCTGGTCGCAGGAAAAGGCGAGGCATTGGCGATATTCAACCCTGCAACGGGAGAGCAAATTGCCGCCATTGCGCAGGCCGATCTGCACCAGGTTGATGCAGCCGTTCTGGCTGCCGAGTCCGCTTTTGCACACTGGGGACAAACCACGCCGAAAACACGCGCCACGCTGCTGCTACGGATTGCCGATGCCATTGAGGAAAACGCAGAGACGTTCGCCGAGCTGGAATCATTGAACTGCGGTAAACCTTACCATGCAGCGCTAAATGATGAAGTTCCTGCGGTGGCGGATGTCTTTCGTTTTTTTGCCGGCGCGGCGCGTTGCTTGAGCGGTTCAGCCGCGGGAGAATATCTGGAAGGGCACACCTCCATGATACGGCGCGATCCGGTTGGCGTGGTGGCATCCATTGCCCCATGGAATTACCCGCTGATGATGGCATCGTGGAAGCTGGCACCCGCGCTGGCGGCAGGAAACTGCGTGGTGCTGAAACCGGCGGAGCAAACCCCTCTGACGACATTCTATCTGGCGCACCTGTTGGCGGAGATACTTCCTGCTGGCGTGGTGAATATCCTGTTTGGTCGTGGCGCAGACATCGGTGATGCGCTGACAGGGCATGAGAAAGTCAACATGGTGTCGCTAACCGGTTCGATTGCGACTGGAACGCATATTCTTGCCCATACTGCTGCTAGCGTAAAGCGCACGCATATGGAGCTGGGCGGTAAAGCGCCTGTAATTGTCTTCGATGATGCTGATATCGATCAGGTGGTTGATGGAATTCGCAGCTTCGGTTTCTACAACGCGGGGCAAGACTGTACTGCTGCCTGTCGGCTGTATGTGCAACGAGGGATCTACGATGAGGTCGTAGAAGCATTAGGAAAAGCGGTGGCAACGCTGAAAATAGGCGATCCGCACGATGAAACGACCGAGCTGGGGCCGTTAATTACTGAACCGCAGCTTGAACGCGTGATTGGTTTTGTCGAACGCGCCAAAGCGCTGCCGCACATCACGGTGGTGACCGGTGGCGAGCGGGTGAAAGGGCAGGGATTCTACTTCCAGCCTACGGTGCTGGCAGGCGCAAAGCAGGAAGACGAAATCGTTCAGAAAGAGGTGTTTGGCCCGGTGATATCCATCACGCCGTTCGACGATGAAGCGCAGGTGATTGGCTGGGCGAATGCCTCGCATTACGGGCTGGCTTCCTCGGTCTGGACGCGTGATATCGGGCGTGCACACCGCCTGGCCGCGTGCCTTCAGTACGGCTGTACTTGGGTGAACACCCACTTCATGCTGGTGAGCGAAATGCCGCACGGTGGACAGAAGCTGTCCGGCTACGGCAAAGATATGTCGATGTACGGGCTGGAGGACTACACCATCGTGCGTCATATCATGATCCGGCACTGAGGTTATTCACTCTGTTGGGGCTACTTGTCCTGAAAGAACAATCAGGGGAATGAGATAGCGGGTTTGTCCAACACAGGCGCGCCCCAAAAGAGGGCGCGCAGGGCAAAAACGGGGCAGCGCAAGATATTTTAATTGCCTTCACGCTAGTATTCACCCTGTCATTTGGTTATTAATTTTAAATATTCGTATTTAGTTCAAATAATATGCTGGATTTTTGGTTTAGATCGCGTTTTTTTATTTTATTCTGATTTAAGACGGGCGACTGGCGTGTTATGTGCATTAATTAAATTGGCATCGCGTGATGTCCGTTTTCAAGGAGCGCATTTTGTCCAGATCAAACGCCCACCTTAACCCGCTAGAGTGTACTCAGCAGGCATTGCATTGGATTCATAGTGACACGCTATCCCACGATGACATGGCGGCACTGAATCGAGAAGTTTTGAATTGTTTTCGCGAATACGTCAACCCAGGTTTTCTGGAGTACCGAAAATCTGTCACTACTGGCGGCGACTACGGCGCAGTCGAATGGCGTGCCAGCGGCCCGAATACGCTGATTGATACCCAAGGGAATGAATATCTGGACTGCCTCGGCGGTTACGGCATTTTTAACGTGGGGCATCGTAACCCTAACGTCATTGCTGCCGTTGAGCGCCAGCTCGCCAGACAACCGCTGCATAGCCAGGAACTACTCGACCCGCTGCGAGGGTTGTTGGCAAAAACGCTGGCGGCGCTGACACCGGGTAATTTGAAATACAGCTTCTTTTGTAATAGCGGAACGGAATCGGTGGAAGCAGCCCTGAAGCTGGCGAAGGCCTACCAATCACCGCGTGGTAAATATACGTTTATTGCTGCAACGGGTGCCTTCCACGGGAAATCTCTGGGCGCGCTTTCCGCCACCGCTAAACCCGCGTTTCGTCGTCCTTTTATGCCGCTGTTACCCGGCTTCCATCATGTTGCTTTTGGCGACATCAACGCCATGCGCAAGCAGGTTCAGCAATGCCAGAAGACCGGCGATGACGTTGCCGCCATCATCCTTGAACCTATTCAGGGGGAAGGCGGCGTGATTGTGCCACCGGAGAATTACTTGCCTGCGGTCAGAGCATTATGCGATGAGGCTGGAGCATTGCTGATTCTGGATGAGGTACAAACTGGCATGGGGCGCACGGGCAAGATGTTCGCCTGTGAACATTATGGCGTGCAGCCCGACATTCTGTGTCTGGCGAAGGCGCTGGGTGGCGGCGTGATGCCGATTGGTGCAACGGTGGCAACGGAAGAAGTTTTCTCCGTACTGTTTGAAAATCCCTTCCTGCATACCACCACGTTTGGCGGCAATCCGCTGGCCTGTGCGGCGGCGCTGGCAACCGTCAACGAACTGCTGACGAAGAATCTGCCGGAACAGGCGGCAATGCAGGGAGAATTTTTGTTACAGGGCTTACGGCAGTTGGCGGCTGAGTATCCTCAACTGATTATCGAAGCGCGCGGAATGGGGTTGCTACAGGCTATCGAGTTCAGAAAAAATGAGATCGGGTATGCCTTCGCGAAAGAGCTGTTTCAGCGTAATGTTCTGGTTGCGGGCACGTTGAATAATGCTAAATCGGTCAGGATCGAGCCACCGCTTACCATCACGCGCGAGCAATGTGCCTGCGTGCTGAAAGAAGCAAAAGAGGTACTTAAGAAACTCAGCGGCACAATGCCTGACGAAAATAAAATGAAGGAATATGCAGTAGAGTGAAAAACGAGACGGAAGCACGCAGTACCCCATTATGTTCATTCCGAAAGCCAGTCAGCTCTTATTGACTGGCTTTTTTTATCCTCCTGCGAGACGCGGGAACCTGCCATTATGCTTTAAATCTAATTAATTCAGTCACGTCACACTATATTGAGTGTCACGAAGCGTAATGATATGGATAGTATTGTTACTCAATCTGAACTATTAGCTTTCTAACTGATAAATTTGATTTAATTAATGAAAATCAGATTTTTCCCCTTATTACTTTTTGATAGAAAAAAACGATCGAACAAAGAGAATTGAACGGTTTAATGATCGTTATTTCCGATCGATATTCCATTTGTGATAGTGTAAAGTTATAGACCGTAGGCTACGGAATCTTCATGTTCTTTTTATCAGTTTATAGCATTAATTAAACGTAACGTATGCACAGTAGGGTAAGGCAGAATATGAAAATGGGGTCGTTTTTATACATGCTTTGCTTTCAGGTGTTCGCATATATTTTTGATTTTTATGGTGAAATAAAAATGGGTTTTAATTGATTTACCAAGTAAACAATTTCAGTAAGTAAATGTCGTCGATATGCCTATTATTTAAAATTATTAATGGCTAAATGGATTTCTTATGCCACTATGCTTCTGTCTGCATCAGAAAATAAGAAATTTAGAGGAGCCAGGGACCCTGTTTTGATAACGATTCACTTTACCGTTCTTCGTATTTTATTTAGACCAGTAGTCGGTAAGAGGTTTATCAATCGCAATAGGGAAAATATTTTGCAAAAATGTAAAGTCTTGGTGCTGACATGGATTTATTTAAAAATATAAAAATTGGGAAGCGGCTTTCTCTAGGGTTTGGTTTGTTAATCATGCTGACGCTCGTTTTGTCATCTGTGGGCTATTATTTCATGAAAAACATTGGTGCCGAGGTTGATGAAATCACCGAAGACCGAATGATAAAAGTCGACATGCTACGTGATATTCAAGATATATTAAATACTAACATTCGTACTTTACGCGATATTATCCTCCTCCCAGCAGATAAAAAACAGGAAAAGGACGATCTCAAGGTTATCATAGTAAAAACGACCAACTCGGCAAGTGAAATATATAAAAATCTCGATGGCAGTATCAACTCGCAAAAAGCGCGGGAGTTATTTAATCAACTTATCGATATCAGAAAACAGTATAGCCTGAGTATAAATAAAGCCATTGACTATGCGATGGAAGAACAGGATGCGCTGGCAACAGAATTGGTATTTGGTGATATCGCAAACATCCAAGCCGTTTATTTTGCCAAACTGAATGAATTTACTGAGTTACAGGAGTCGTTCGTTGATCATGCCAAACGGGCGACGAAAGAATATATCAGCAATGCGCTGTTGTGGATGTTAGTGCTATCGGTCTTCTCTGCTGTTTTAGGGTGCTTTATTGCCTGGTTATTAACCCGAAGTGTCACCGTTCCGCTCTCTGTTGCGCTTTCTTCTGCGAAGCGCATCAGTGTGGGTGACTTGAGTGGTTCTATTGTGGTCAATAACCGCGATGAGACAGGTTTGCTGCTGGAAGCTATGCAGGAAATGCAAGCGGCGCTGACGCAAATGGTTGTTGGCGTCAGAAACAATGCGGAGAGCGTTGCTACGGCCAGTATGCAGATTGCTCAGGGTAATGCTGATTTGTCATCACGGACTGAAGAGCAGGCGAGTGCTCTGGAAGAAACGTCTTCGACCATGACGCAATTAGGCATGACGGTCAAAAACAATGCCGACAATGCCCGTCAGGCTAATGCGCTGGCCCAAAATGCGAGTACCGTAGCGCTTCAGGGAGGGGATGTTGTCAATGACGTCGTGGATACGATGAAGTCCATTAATGAGAGCTCGCGCAGTATTGTCGATATCATTAATGTCATCGATAGCATTGCGTTTCAGACGAATATTTTGGCGCTTAACGCTGCTGTTGAAGCGGCCCGAGCGGGTGAACAGGGACGAGGATTTGCCGTTGTTGCGGGTGAAGTGCGCAATCTGGCGCAGCGTAGCGCAGAAGCCGCTAAAGAGATCAAAAATCTGATTACTGCGAGCGTTGAGCGCGTCGAGCGTGGTTCTGTGCTGGTGAATAAAGCGGGGGAAACGATGCAGCAGGTTGTGGTGTCTATCCGCCAGTTGAGCGATACCGTATCAGAGATTAGCTCCGCAAGTGCCGAGCAGTCGACGGGAGTCGAACAAGTCGGCATTGCGGTTAGCCAAATGGATCAGACTACGCAGCAGAATGCCGCGTTGGTGGAAGAGTCCGCAGCGGCAGCACAAAGCCTCAAGGAACAAGCGGATCAGCTTGTCAGAGAGGTTTCGGTGTTCAAAATCGCGAATTATGGACGACCCACACCGAAGCCAGCAACGCAGACGCTCCCGATTGCCAGGCTTCCAGCCTCTGTCAGTGCATCGGCTTCAGGGGCGTCAGATTGGACGAGTTTCTAATATATAACCGTTATGGCTGCCAGCATGTCAGGGATATATACTCCAAATAATTCGAGTTTCAGGAAGGCGGCAAGAGAAGGAATCCCGATGAGCTTACTCAGGTAAGTGATTCGGGTGAGTGACAAACCTGCCATAGGCAGGTTTGAACGCTGCTTGCAGCGGCCCCAACGGGGCGAGGCACACGCCAGTGTGCTGAGTAGCGCGGCCAACGCACATGCAACTTGAAGTATTACGAGTATAGAGAAAATAGCGAAGTATAATAAATAGATATTGTCATAAGAGATTTGTTTGCCAGTCAGCACACACTGACTGGCTTTTTGCCTACCGTGGTAGGCCTGAAGCGCCTGCTGCCGATCGCTGGCAGGTTCGCCTCGTATCAATCAGTCACGCCCTGTAATGTCTTCATAGGTGCTTTGCATCAGGCTGACAACCCTAGGTACGCAGAAATATGATAATCATCAACATGATGCAGCAACGGTATCGTCAGTTTTGCGGCTCCAAACGCTGCTGAACAGATGCGGTTACCTGCGTTTACGGGCAATCAAGACATTTAGCGGAGCCATGGGAAATGCCTGATGACGTCGAGTTTCGACAGAGGTGAAGCCAGCAGCCAGTAACCACTGAGTGAGCTGTCCTTCTCGTGTAACGTGGCGTCCACTCATTTGCATCGGGAGATAAAACGGCAGAACGGGAGCTGCATCGTTGGCCTCTTCGGCAATTTCCGCCTGTGCAAGGACCAGCGTTCCCTCTGGCGCGAGTGTGTGGTGAAGCGTTGCCAGCATGGTGGGGATATCCTCAACAAAATGCAGGAAGGAGGAGCTCCAGATCAGATCGTATTTTTCGCCGGGAAACGCGCCGCTTTGTGCTGACAGCCGTGCGGATAACCCGGCATCGTCGATATTACGCTGTGCCACGGCAGCCGTTTGCGGCAGGTCATAGACCGTGCCGGAGATCTGCGCGTGGCGCTGCGCCAGCGTAATTGCCACCCAGCCAGGGCCACCGCCCAGATCGAGCACGTGCCTGATTTGTGGGAAATCCGGCAGGCTGGAGATCAGTTGCTCAGCAAGGTCTGCGGTTACCGAGCGCTGCTCCTGCGCGATTTGCTGTTCTGCCGCGTTGGCCCACGCCGCATCGCGCGGTAATTCGCTCAACTGTGCGGGCAGTGGCTGGGGCATTCCGCCGCCGAGTCCCTGACCGAACTGGCGCAGGCTGGTGAGGCGAAAACGCCAGGCGTCACCGAGAAAACGCGGGCTGCGGCGACAGAGCACGGCTGCGCTGGCGGGGGCGATTCGATAACCGCCATGATGGCGCGTCAAAAGCTGCATACTCCACAGGATCTCAAGCAGAAATTCGGTTTTCTCCGGCTGCCACCCCAGCGCTTCCGCCAGTTGTTCCGACGTGGTGGCGTCCTCCAACTGGTCGAAAATCTGCTGTTCCAGCGCAAGATGTAACGCGTCGGCCTGCACGCTGCTAGCGGCAAGCTGCCATAATGTCTCTAGTGGGTTCATAAGCGATCTTTCTCATTGATGGTCAGTCGATAGGGAATATGCTATCTATAAATGAGAATGGTTATTATGTTCATTGTTATGCGAGACGGCGTTTTTCATATGCGAAACGGCGAGGGAAGATGATGCAAAGACAGCGACACAGGCGAAGTGAAAAACCAGCGGGCGATCGGTGCTGTGCGAGTGAGGCTGATATCTCAGGCTCACGCCGTACTTTGCCAGATGGCATCGGAGAATGCTGGTCGGATTTCAGTCGTATTGATGCCGATCTGTCGTTGGCGCGCTCGCAATACCGGCCACGTCGTGCATGGGTGGAGGAAACCCAAAATCCACATTCACAGCCAATGCTGGTTATGACGTTTGCGCTGGCAGGGGAGTCTACCTATTGTGACAGCAGTGGCTCACAGATCTGGTTTCGTCAGCAACATGTCACGATCACGACGTTTGGCTCCAGCGTGGGAGAACGCCGTTATCAGGCCCAGCAGCATGTCGATCAGCTGCGGTTGCGGATAGGGAAAACGGCGGCGGCGCGCTATTTGGGGTCGGCCTGTGCGGAACAACTGTTCAGTGACGATGGTGTGCGACAGCACGCGTTTACATCGATATCTGCGGCTAGTCAGGTTCATGTCAATGCGTTGTGCAGCGACACTGATCCGCTGAATCGCCACATCCATGCGTTAAGCCTGCTGTCACAGTATCGACATCTTCTACAACCGAAAGACAGGCGTGATGCTGTTTATCCACAGGAGCGGCAGCAGTTGGAGTGGATATGTTGCTGGATGCGGGAACATTTGGCTGAGCCGCTGACGCTGGCCTGCATTGCGACCCAGGCAGGGATGAGTGAATCCCGACTCAAACTTGGGTTTCACCGCTGTTTCGCAACGACGCCGGGTCAAATGCTATTACGAATGCGAATGGACCGGGCGCACCAGCTATTGGATCAAGGGTTTCAGGTAGCGCAGACGGCCTGGCAAGTCGGCTATCGGCATCCCGCCAATTTCAGTCTGGCATTTACGCGCTATTTTAACCGTAATCCGAAAATGATTGCGGCACGTAAGTAATCTATCTTGTTGGTATTACTATCAGACTGTGAACCAATTTACTTGCAACACGAAAAGGGTAGAAGTGGGATAGAAGTGTAGGATGTTCGCGTCAGCCGAACGCACAGCACTACCGTTAGACGCGTGTTGTTCGCCTTCCTGACGCCATGCTGGAGGATCTTTTGCTCTGCTTTCCTGCTGATTCTTGCATCTTTAATTGTTATTTCATAACGCATTAGCAATAACATCACGGCGAGAAAGATGCAGAAAATGACAATTGCAGCGCCCCTGACGCTGTTGATGGCGGGTGATTAATCTTTTCCGATCATCGGAAATATAGAGCCTCAGCGACCAATAAGTCGCAACTGGGTACAAAATGGGCAACCACAGCCGTTAATGGAGGTCGCATCGCACTGACCGGGGTGGATTGCCTCTAATCCCATTGGGGTAAAGCTGGAAAAGGTGCGTTTGGCCTCATCAATATTGCGTAATCCAGCCTCGTCGGACTGGGCTACTTTTGCCTGAAACGCAGAAGCCTGTGCCGCAACCAGGGAAAGAAATAGAACTGACAGACCTTTTTTCATTGAGTTTATCCGTTATGGTATTTGGTTCGTTATAACATAACAATCCAAGCCGTACTAGCTCAGGCGAGCGCACAAATGCGGCCGCCTGTCCTAATAAAACCATGTAATCAGCGGAACGGTGGCTCGTTAAAGGTGCGTAGCTTACGCGAATGCAGCTTGTCGCTTTCCGCCCGCAGTAGATCGATGGCGCAGATACCAATCTGCAAATGCTCCGAAATCGCCCCTTCATAGAAACGGTTTGCCTGTCCTGGCAGCTTGATCTCACCGTGCAACGGTTTATCCGAGACACACAGCAGCGTACCGTAAGGCACACGGAAGCGATAACCCTGTGCGGCAATCGTCGCGCTTTCCATATCGACTGCGACAGCGCGGCTGAGATTAAACCGCAGTGCGGAAGCGGCATAGCGTAGCTCCCAGTTGCGATCGTCGGTGGTGACCACGGTGCCGGTACGCAGGCGTTGCTTCACTTCTTCCCCCGGCATACCGCTGACCATCTTGGTGGCGTCATACAACGCGCGCTGCACCTCAGCAATACTGGGTATTGGGATATCCGGCGGTAAAACGGCGTCCAGTACATGATCGTCACGCAGATAAGCGTGTGCCAGTACATAATCGCCAATAGACTGACTTTCGCGCAGACCGCCGCAGTGCCCGATCATCAACCAGGCATGGGGACGCATTACCGCGAGATGATCGCAGATGGTTTTCGCATTAGATGGCCCGACACCGATGTTCACCATCGTAATGCCTTTCCCGTGGCGAGGAATCAGATGATAGGCGGGCATCTGGTGGTTTTTCCATGCCAGATCGGATACGGTTTGCTCGGGGTTGGGCGTCTCAGCGGTGATGTAGATACCGCCCGCGCAGGACAATGCCTCATAGGGGCTAGCGGGATCGGCAATCTGCGCACAGGCCCAGCGCACAAACTCATCAACATAACGGGTGTAGTTGGTGAAGAGAATGAATGGCTGAATGTGTTCCACTGGCGTGCCGGTATAGTGACGAAGCCGGGCAAGCGAGAAGTCAGTACGCAGTGCGTCAAAATGCGACAATGGCGACGTGGTGGTGGCATGATACAAGCCATCAGCCGTTTCATCCCCAATCTGTGACAGCTCCGTGGTTGGAAAATGTTTCGCGATGCCCGCGCTCATGGAACGGTCAAGAATCAGATCGGAACCGTCGAGCACGTAGGGGAACGGGATCTCCTGCTGTGATGGGCTGACTTCAATACTGACGTCATAGTCCCCTTCAAGCAGCGCCAGCTGTTCCGCGAGATAAGCGCGCAGAAACGCGGGACGGGTGACGGTGGTAGAATAACTGCCGGGATGGGTAAAACGCCCATAGGCACGATGTCGAGGATGTCCGGTCGATTCACCGTTCCAACTCACGCGCAAGGCGGGGTAGGAAAATAACCCGGCTGCACGCGCGTTGGTATCAGGTAGCGTGCCGTGGGTGATAAAGTCTCCGATGGCGTCGCGCAGCGCCGAGACGGCATCATCATACAGTGCTTCCAGTTTATCCAGAGCCTGAGTGACGGTGAGGCTGATGTGGGATTCGCTGCTATGCATATTCTCTCCTTTAACCACGCTCTATACCCGTCATACTTCAAGCTGCTTGTGCGTTGGCTGCCCTTGTTACTCGGCTCATCCATGAGCCTCGCCCCGTTGGGGCCGCTGCAAGCAGCGTTCAAATCTGCTCCCGGCAGATTTGTCACCCCAGTCACTTACCTGAGTAAGCTCCTCGGGACTCGCGCGGTTGCCGCGTTACAAGGCCATAAATGGGCCTTGCCCTAAAGGGTCAACGCAGAGCGTTGTTCAAACGCTAACGTTTTGTCATGCAACTTGAATTATTTAGGGTATACACATATTCAATTCTGCACTTCGGCAGAGATTAGCTAACAGCGTAACTGAAGATGTACTGACCCGCCATCGTCAAATCTGGCGGGTAAACGCTCATGAAGCGAAGCGTGCGGTTAGTGCTTGTGGCCACCAGAGAGATTCGCTGCGCTCACGGCCAGTATCGACAGCACGCCGAGTGCGGCAGCCGGTGCCAGTACGCCCCAGAAGGCACGTTCGATATACGGCATACCTTCCGCCAATACGCGCCCCCACTCCGGCGTCGGCGGTGACGCGCCCAGACCTAAAAAGCCGAGTGATGCCAGCGCCAGCGCGATGCCCGGTAGCCGCAGCATGGCGTGACGAAAAAGCGGACCAGCCAGCGCGGGCAGAATATAGAACAGACTACGTCGTATCGGGCCCACGCCGAGCATCGGCAACATCCGAATATAAGGGCGCGCATTAATTTCAGCGACCAGCGCTGCTGTGTGGGCAGCGAGTGGAGCCCAACTGACGGCGATGACTGCAATCGCCGCACCTGTGGCCGTTGGGCCATTGACGGCGGCAACCAGCAGCCCGGCGATCACGGGCGGCAGGGCGTTAGTCACTTCGATGGGACCGGTGAACAGACGCGGGAACAGCCCGACCAATAGGCCAATTGTGAGACAGGCCAGCGACACCGCCAGTGCTAACAGACAGGTATTCAGCGTGCCGTGTGCAACGCGTGCGAGTAAATCACGCCCCATAGCGTCTGCGCCAAAGGGCAGCGCGAATGAAGGCGGTTGCAGGCGTAAAAAGGCGGAGGTAACGGGATCGCGCGGCAGACCCGCGAGTAGCAGAAGTGCCAGCAGCATTACGCAGACAATCGGTAGCCAGATGGCATGACGAGACACGAAACTAGCGCGTTCTTCCGGCACTGGCATTGCTCCGCTGCGCAGTGCGCGTCCGAGGATCAGCAGCCGCACACCGCCAGCCGCCATGCCAGCTAGCGAGGCGATAAGGAGTAATATCAGCACGCCGACCTGCAATGCGGGCAGATCCTGCGCGGCAGCGGCCCCCAGCGTTGCGCGTCCCAGACCGGGAATCGCAAACACTTTTTCGACGGCAATCGCACCGCCCGTTAGCGATACCAGTACCAATCCTACCAGCGGCATCACGCTGGGCAGCGTGCGTTTCAGCACCGCCAGCGCGATATGACGGCGGCTCACCCCGGCGACGCTCCAGGTCGTTAACCAATTTTCACTAAAGGTGGCGGAAAGCGCATCGGCAATAATCCGGCCAAGGTAACCGCCTGCCGGAATACCGAGTGCCAGCGACGGCAGCACCGCGTAATGCGCCCCCAGCCAGCCATAGGGTGGAAACCACTGTAGCCAGACGGCACCGACGATCAGCAAAAGCGATGCTAGCAGGAACTCGGGCAGCGCGGTAAAGAAGGCGGCAAACAGACCGCCTGAACGGTGAATATGACCACGAAGCCCCTGCCGAAACGTTGGGACGCACAGCACGGCAGCCAATGTGAAAGCCACCAGCGCTGAAGAGGCCATCAGCGTGAGCGAGACGCCAGCCGACTGCAACATTCCTGGGAGCACAGGTTGACCGGAAACCCAGGAATTACCTGCATCGCCGTGCAACAGGCCAGTCAGCCAGTTCAACAGCAACTGCAACGGGCCTTGATCCAGCCCGAGCGACTGACGAATCGCGTTTAGCGTTTCCGCCGTTGCTTCCTGTTCACCCGAGCGGGCGCGCAGCAATGCCAGCGCCGGGTCTTGGCCGGATAGCCACGGCAGCATACCAATCAGCACCACAATGCCTGCCAGCGTTAGCAGCCGCGAAAATAACGGGATCAGCACGCCATAGCGTGGGCGTTGCGTCTGATTAATGTTGGCACAGGTGCGGCAGTACAGCGATTCGCTCATAGACTCTTCATCTTTCTGGTTACCAGCGCATTACCCGCTATTTCGTCGCAGTAATATGCGTGGCTGAATTGATCAGCGTGCGTTCACGCGGGTCGCGCAGTGCGTCTTTTACCTGTGCGCTTTCACCCTGAATGACGCGTTCATGCAGCATCGGGATCGCAGCATCGCTGGCAAGGATCAGATTTTCTGCCTGCATAATGGCCTGACGGCGAGCTTCTCCGGCAGGAATGGCTGCCGCTTTTTGCAGCGCCTGATCGATTTCCGGACGGCACAACTGAGCGATATTGAACGACCCTTCACAGGCAAAGTCGCTATACAGGTAAGCCACGGGATCGCCGGAGTCTAGCACCGTTGCTCGCGATAAAATAAAGGCATCAAACTTGCCTGCCAGCGCGTCAGACTCAATCTGCGCATACTCACGCACGACTTGCTTTACCGTAAATCCAGCGGCAGTGAGTTGCTGTGCCAGATAGACCGCAACCTCCGGTAGCTCGGCGCGATCGCTGAAAGTGGCTAGCGTGATAGTTGCCCCTGCGGGTGTGCCGGCTTTAACCGGATTCGCCACGGGGCGGCGCAGCTCGGCAGCCCATGGCAGCGCGGGACCTAACAACCCTTGGGCGACATCGGCACGCTTCTCATACACATTATCCACCAATTGTTGGCGGTTGATCGCCTCACGTACGGCAGCTCGCATTGTGGGATCTTGCATTACGCCATGGCGCGTATTCAGATACAGCGTGTTGGTGCGCGGCATCGGGACTTCATGCACCAGTGATTGATCCAGCAGCGGAGCCTGAGAAACCGGAATGGCTTCGACAATATCTGCCGTGCCAGTCCGCAAGGCGGCAGCACGTGCAGCACCATCGGACACAAAGCTGACATCAATACCGCTGGCCTGTGCTTTCTCACCCCAGTAGCCGTCGAACCGATCCAAGACCGCGCTGCTGGTGCCGGTGACGCTACGCAGAGCGAACGGGCCACTTCCGGTGTTGATCGGATTAACGACTCGATTTTTACCGTACGCATGCGTGGAGAGGATCGCCAATTGCGGGCTGGATAAACGCTGTGGCAGTAGTGGGTCTGGTTTCGCCGTGGAAACGATAACGGCGCTATCGCCATCGGCTTTTATTGTTAACTGTACGCCGTCCAGAATACGCGGCTTGGGCGACGCCGTGGACGCCACGGTCAGCGCATTCACTACCGTGGCGGCGTTTAACGTGGTGTTGTCATGAAAATGGACATTCGGACGCAGTTCAAAACGCCAGGATTTATCATCGATCTGCTGCCATTTTGTCGCCAGCGCGGGCTGAGCTTCACCGAGTTTGTCGAGCACCACCAGCGTTTCTGCTGTACTCCAGCGTGACAGTTTAAAGGCGTCATCGCTCAGCGGTGTTAGGCCGGAGCGCGGTGGCTGGAGCATTGCCAGTTTGATTCGACCGTCATGATGTGAAGTAGGATCTTCTTCCGGTTCATTGAAGCAGCCTGAAAGCAGTAGCGTGGCTGATAGCAGGCCGGAAACGGGCCACAGGAGATTACGCATATTCATCAGTCTGTCCTTATTCATTCACGGTTGAGGCGGATTTAAACGGGCGGCAGATAACCATCATGGCTAGCGAGCTGCACAAGGGGACGGCAGCGAGCAGCACCCACGGAATGGCAGCCTGTGGCGATGGTGTCAGTGCACGATCGAGCTGGCTACCGAGTATAAAATTACCGACCAGCACGGCGATGCCGCCCATTGATGCCAGTGCGCCATAGTGCGCACCCAGATTCTGGTTGTTAGCAAAGCGTGGAATAAGATCCATACCAACGGGGACGATTAACATCTGCCCCAGCGTCAGCAGGGTAATTAATGAGATCGCTGGCAGCAGGCGTTGCCAGCCTTCAGGCGGCGTGGTAGAGGCAAATAGCGCCACGCTAAAGAACGACGCGGCCAGCAGTGCGAAACCCAGTGGCAGCATGCGTGCTGCGCCAATCCGGCGGGCAAAACGTGCCAGTGGGAGCTGTAACCCGATCACCAGCAATGAGGCCAGCACAAACAGCGGGCCGAGATCTTTCTCACTGCTGCCAGAGCGATGCAGTTCAACTGGCAGCGCCAGATAAAGCTGGTTGTAGCTGAACAGGTAAGCGCTATAGGCGATGATGAACGCGACAAAGCGCCGTTGGCGAAAGGTCTCCCACCACGGAGCGATGTGCAACTCGTCTTGATTTCGCTGTGTCGGCGGCAGGCTGAAAAACAGGATAATGAGCGCGATAACAAAGACGCCAGCACCGGCTAGCGCCACGCGCTGGAATCCGTACCCGGCCAGCACCGAGCCGAGCAACGGCCCTAGCACGGCACCGAGTTCGCCGCAAATGGCAAACAGGGCGAACCATTCGGAACGGCTACGCTTTCCCTCTTTTTCGCTTTGCGTACCGGCCTGCGCCATCAGCGCTTCAATGGCGGGAGAGAACAGGGCACCACCAACACCCGTCAGGCAGGCGCCGAGGATGATCGGCCACAGCGAGTCGCCTAGCGCCAGCAGTAAATAGCCGCTAATGCGCACCACACAGCCGCACAGGATAATCACGCGTGCGCCGAAGCGGTCCGCCAGTGCGCCGCCGACTAAAAACATGCCCTGCTGAGAAAAGGTGCGTAAGCCAATCACTAGCCCGATAGCCCAGCCGGAAAGCAGCATGTCATCGCGCAGGAAAATAGCCAGAAACGGCACAACGGCATAAAAGCCAATATTGAAAACAAGCTGGCTACCCAGAAGTAGCGGGGGATAAGGCCGTGGAGCGCGGTTGGCGGTAAGGTCTAACATTCAATCATCCGTTATAGAACAAGCCGTGATAAAAATCCCCGCGATGGGGAAATGTGTTATTGACGTGGTATTTTATTGTAAAACGCGTGTTTCCCGTGAGCTAATAGCCTGACGTCGATAGCGCGGGGACGGCCTGCAACAGATGGGCAGTGTGCGCCTGCTGCGGTGAAGCCAGCACTTCTGTCGTGGGGCGATCTTCAATAATACGTCCGCTATCCATAACCAGCATTCTGTCGCACAACCCGGCGAGCATAGAAATGTCGTGCGATACCATCAGCAATCCCATCTTGTTTTGTTCAGTGACTTGTTGCAGGAGGGTTTTGATCTGTTCACGTAACGGTAAATCCAGACCGCTGACGGGTTCATCCGCCAGTAAAAAATCGGGGCGAATAATCAACGCTCGCGCCAGCGCGACGCGCTGCGCCTGCCCACCGGAAAGCTGCCCTGCGGCTTTGTCCAACAGTGTTGTACTGAGTTCGACTTGTTCCATGACATTGCGCAGGCACACTGGCGCATTTTCACCAGGACGCAGGCGCTTTAGCGGCTCAGTGAGGAGATCGGCGACGCGTTGGCGTGGGGCAAGCGAACCTGCCGGGTCTTGCGGAATATATTGAACGCGGCGGCGATACCAAAGTAATGAACGAACCGAACCGGGCTTAATCAGGTTACCGTCACAGTACACCGTACCACTCTCCGGCGCTTCAAGTGCGAGCAGCGTTTTCAGTAATGTAGATTTACCGCAGCCCGAGGCACCAACCAGACCGACACGTTCGTGACGGTGTAAGTGTAGCGACAGGTCGTGAAAAATCGCACTGGCAGGATCGGCCTTTTGCCACGGTAAACGCGACGTCTGGCGATAGCGGCTGACGTGCTCAAGACTTAAAAACGGTGAAGGAACCGCGTGCAGGTGGTGATTCATCCGGCAAGCGCTCCGGTAACGGGTAACACATTGGAGGATAAGATATTGATGGGTAAAACATTGGTTGATAAAACATCGTCAGCGCGACGGGCGGCAGCCACCAAACGACGGGTATAAGGATGCTGTGGTGCATTCAGGAGTTGTAGCATACTGCCGGATTCAACGATCTGACCGTTTTCCATTACCAGACCGCGCTGGCAGAGTTGGGCAGCGACGGCAATATCATGCGTAATAAACAGCAGTGCAGGTGCATCTGGCTGCGCACTACGTTCCTGTAAGACGCGTAATACCTGCTGCTGAGTGATGACATCAAGCGCGGTTGTGGGTTCATCTGCCACCAGTAGCCGGGTTTTGCCAAGCAGCGCGAGGGTAATACAAATACGCTGACGCTGACCGCCGGACAATTCGGCAGGGTAGCGCTGCAATAGGTTGGGAATATCGTCCAGCTTCATGGCTGTCAGAAGCACAGTAAGCTCAGCGGAAGAGGGCGCTTTCAACGCCAGCGAGAGCTGTTTCCCTAACGGCATGAGCGGATTGAGCGCCGTCGCAGAGTCTTGAAAAACGGCAGATACCCGACTGGTATGCGGGCGCGCCAGCGCTTTCAACTGACTGACTTCTTGACCATTTACCTTAATACTGCCGCTAATCTGGCAGCCTGTGGCTGGGGTGCCGATCACGGCTTTAGCGGTGAGGGATTTACCGGAACCCGATGCGCCGAGTAAACAGACTCGTTCGCCTGCGAACAGCGTAAAACTGATATCGCTGACTTTGGTTTCACCACCAATAGACAGGCTCAGGTTCTCTACCTGAAGAATGGCGTCTGTGTGTCTGTTCCAGTTAATCATGGCTAACGTATAGGGTCTGTGTAAATCGATATGTAATAACATAACAAATTACAACGACGTGGTGCAAAGGAAATGTGATCCAGAGCGTATAAATTGGCGCCGCGACGCAGCCTTATCTGACCGCGTCGATGATGAAAAAGAGGGGGAGAATAAATTGTAGGAAGGTTCAGACTATCTTTAGAGCCTACTCATTCGATGAATCAACAAGCTGTGCCAGTTCCGCCGCGCTCAACTGAGTAATCTGACAAACCTGAGCAGGTTCCATGCCGCTAAGCAGGAGCTGACGAGCGATATTTTGAGCACTGGCTTTCATACCTTGCTCTATGCCATGTTGTATTCCCTGTTCCATGCCGCGCTGTATCCCCTGCTGTATGCCTTTTTCAAACCCGATTTTCTCAAGCTGCTGTGCGATGGTCATGATCGCCTCCCGATCCGTTGACAGAGACTGCGCGACGGCCTCAATAAACTCTGCTGGCCTTGAGGTGTTGCCGCTCCGCGCGATGTAAAACAGTATCGCTCTTTTTTGCGGCAGCGGTATCTGCCAGCGCTCAAATAATAGCCCGATATCCTGTGCTAATTCCAGCATATCGCGCGTGCGAATGTGTTTTTGCACCAGCTCCAGCAGCGCCACGCGGCGATGCGTCTTGATGTCCTCATCCGGTATCACCGTTAGGTCAACCAAAGGAAAGGAGGCGTTGTAGAGTTTTTCTGCCTGAATAGCGTCAGCAAAACCGTCGAGCCAGCGTAGCGTATAGGGATAAGGGCTACGCTGGCCGTGATAAAACAGTAAAGGAACGACGAGCGGCAACGTATCGTGACCTTGAGAGAGGTGCTGCTGCATAGCAGCCAGCGCGTAGCGCAGCAGGCGAAACGGCATCAACTTTTCTGGGCGGCTCTGATGTTCAATCACACAATAGATATAACCTTGCCCTGTGGTGGTCTGAATTGAGTACAGCATATCCGATATTCTTGCGCGTAGTTCCTCGTCCACAAAAGAGGCTGATTGCAGTTGCAGCGAGCTGAAATCGCAGATAGTCCTGATTTCTTCTGGCAGATGGATGGCGAAGAAATCCTTTGCGACGGCTGGATCGCTGAGAAACTGTTTAAAAATCGCATCATGCGCGGCCATTCTGTTTTTCCGTCCCTGAATAATCTGTAGGCAATGGTAAAAGAAGCGGATATGGGTAGGGAAGAAGCGCAGAGGACGACTGTGTTGGTATGGAAGGATGTACGCAAGAAAAGTGAGAAATGAAAGCAACGACGCGATCTCACTGGGCGCGAGATCGCGTTAAGGTGTGAGGGTTAGCTCTGTTGCGTGGTCAGCCATTGGCGCAGGCGTTCGGGTTGCTGTGCGCCGCTCAGGCGAGCACGTTCTTCACCGTTTTCAAGCCATATCAGGGTTGGTAGCGTTCTGACCGCCAGTTTCTCCGCCAGCGTAATGTGATGATCGGCATCCAGATAATGGCTCGACAACTGGCGGTATTCCTCGCTATCCAGAATCGTTTCCAACTGGCGGTAGAGGCTCTTACAGTGGACGCAGCGCTCGGCACCGACCAGCAGTAGCTGTGGATCAACCTGTGCTGCCAGTTCTGGCCAGCCGTCGGCGGTGAGTGGCGCAAAACGCTCACGGTTGACGGCGAAGAGCTTCGGGCTGCGCTTGAGATCTTCGCTGTCGGTCGCGACACACAGGGCATCGCCGCTCTTTTTATAAGGGCGCGTACCGTCAATACGAATCACGCTGGCGAAGCCGGGCGCGGCGGCTCCGGGTTGGCGTAGTTGAGTATTATCAGGGGCGATCACCGGCGTTTCCTGTGGGCGAGGCAACTGCGGCACCCACTCATAGGGGACGCGGTAGGCGCGATACAGCATGTTGGTGTTCACCGTCTTGCCCCAATAGGGGGAAATAAACTCCCAGACAATTTCATGATCGGCGGTGACTTCAAACAACCGACCGTTGGCCCCTTCGTTAATCAGCGTATTGCCGTTCGGCAGGCGCTGGATATTACTGATGTACGGGCTGTAAAAACGGAAGGCGTCGGTCGGGTGGGGAATGCCGGCTTCATAAGGCGAATAGCGCCAGACAATATCCAGCGTGACTGGGTTGATTTCCAGCACGCGGGAATGGTCACGCCAGGCGTTTTTCACCCCATCGGGGGATGCCGGGTTGGGGGCACCGTAGCCTGCCCAGCCGCCGTTATCAAACACCAGAATATTGCCCGCACCCGGTAAACCTGCGGGGATCATATGCGCGTGGTGCTGGCCGATAATCCAGCCGATGTGTTTGAGCTCAGGCGTGTTGTAGTTGGGGCCAAGCTGCCAGACGATGTTGCCGCTCTGTTTGTCGATGATGGCAATGATGTTGGATTCGCGCGCGTCCCAGATGATGTTATCGGGGTGGAAACGGGTATCGCCCTGATCGAACCACGGATTGGGGCCGAGTGCCGACATGGAGTTGATATGCATCCAGTCGCCCATCCCGCCGCCGCTTTTGCGCAGGTTAGGATTGTTGTACAGCGCGGTTTTTGCGTCGTCGTCAAAGCCCAGTTCATCAAAATGGTCGCTGCACCGCCATTCCCATAAAATGTTGCCCTCCCAGTCCACTTCGATGATGGTGTCGTCGAGCAGCAATTTGTCGCTGATGCGTTCATTGTGCAGATTGGTGTGCGCCAGCAGTAGCGTGTTGCCACCAATCGACTGCGGTTCTTGCCCCGGCGCGTAATAGCCGACCGGGTTGCCGCTGCGCTGGTAGTCATGATGGACGCGCGCCATCCATTCGGGCGGAAGGTCGGGATCGGTTATGTGTTCATACCCATTGAATTTCCAGACGACGTTGCCGTCCCAGTCCACCTGAATCAGGTCGACCATGTCTTGCATGCCGTAGCGCGAATCACGTTCGCCGCTGTGTCCGAGGATGTAGCCGCCGGGCAGAATTTTGTTGGGGAAGCCGTGCAGACCTTCCCATAGGCGCAGTTCGGTGCCGTTCATATCCACCAGTACCGCGCCGCGCTCCAGCGCCTGAAAGACGGTGTAGCCGCCCCAGGCTTTTTCCGGGTTGTAAATCGTTGTGCCGGTTGGGTAGACGGATGGGTGTCCCATGATGGTGCTCCAGTATTTACGTGTTCAGAGAAGAGGAGAGGGTCGCCGTATCGGCTGGCTGTGTCAGCAGTGCGAGCAGATCGCTACACTGCTGGTGAAAGTCTCGGCTGTCACGCTGGCGCGGATGCGGCAGCGAAATGGTTGCAATCTGGCGGATACGCCCTGGGCGCGGTGCCAGTACAACAACGCGGTCGGCGAGGTAGACGGCTTCTTCGACATCGTGCGTCACCAGCAGCGTGGTGGTGCCTTCCGCCTGATGAATACGACGCAACTCCTGCTGCATCTGCTGGCGAGTCAGGGCATCTAATGCACCAAAAGGTTCATCCAGCATTAGGATGCGGGGATTGGCGACGAGCCCGCGCGCGATGGCGACACGCTGCGCCATACCGCCGGAAAGTTGGGCGGGCAGGGCATCGGCAAAATCCTGCAAATGCACTAACTGAATAAAGTGGTCGATCAGGCGTTTTCGCTCTTTTTCGCTGATTGATTCATTAGCCAGCCCAAGTGCGATGTTTTGCCGCACGGTCAACCAGGGAAACAGGCGCGGTTCCTGAAACACCATGCCGCGCTCGCGTCCGATACCACGCACGGTTTTTCCTTCAACCAGCACGCGCCCCTGATAGTCGTTGTCTAATCCGACCAACATGCGCAGCAGTGTGGATTTTCCGCAGCCGCTGCTGCCGACAATCGCCACCAGTTCACCGCTGTGAATCGACAGTGAAAAATCATCGATTACCGTCAGCGGTTCGCCTTGTACACGAAACTGTTTACGTAGATGGTCGAATTGCACCACTGGCGGCGACACATCAAGGGAAGGGGACGTCATACGATTTCTCCTGCGGAACGCCAGCGCGTCATCCGCTGTTC
Source organism: Pectobacterium polonicum (assembly GCF_005497185.1). Classification (GTDB taxonomy): domain Bacteria; phylum Pseudomonadota; class Gammaproteobacteria; order Enterobacterales; family Enterobacteriaceae; genus Pectobacterium; species Pectobacterium polonicum. Next base: position 135,961 of record NZ_RJTN01000008.1, read on the forward strand.
CAGACTGAGTCCGACGCGATCGAGCACCGCGCCTGTTAATCCAATCAGCAGCATACCGCTGATAATCAAAGGCATATCCAGCAACTGTTGAGCATTAATCATCAGGCTGCCGATCCCGGTGCCGGATGACATGAAATATTCTGCACCGATGGTGCCAAGCCAGGCATAAATCAGCGACAGGCGTAAACCCGCGAAGATCGCAGGCGCGGCGCCCGGCAAGATCAATACTCGCAGGCGGGTCGATAAACGGAGTTGCAACACCTGCGCGACCTCTTGTAAGGCTTGTGAACGTTGGCGGATGCCGCGATGGCTGGCCACCAGCATAGGAAAGAAGGAGGCGAGTGCGACAAACGTGATTTTTCCGGTTTCATCGTTACCGACCCAAGCGGTCAGCAGCGGTAGCCAGGCAAACAGCGCAATTTGGCGCAGCGTCGCGACCGTCGGTGTAAAGAGGGCGTCGCTGGTGGCATTCAGCCCCAGCAGCACGCCGCATATGAGGCCCGCGACAATGCCGCCTATCGCACCGGCCAGCGCACGAGTCAGGCTGGCCTGCATCGCCTCGGTAGGCGAACCGTCGCGAATGCCTTGTAGCAGCATGTGCCACACGTCGGCGGGCGGAGGAAGCAAGAGCGGATCGATCCAGCCAAAGCGGCCGGCCTGCTGCCAGAACAGCAGAAGCAGAAAGGGTAAAACCAGCGCCGATAGGCGGCGAGACGGTGCCGTGGTTAAGCGGCTGAGCGGCGGGTGTGGCCAGAAGACCAGACGGCGATCCAACTGATTGATCGCCCATTCCATCGTCAGTCCTGCCAGCCCGATGGTGGCGATGCAGACAAACACGATGTCTAGCTGAAACAACTGACGACCCCATACCAGTAAGTAGCCAATCCCCTGAGATGACGCCAGAAGTTCGACCACGATCAGCGACACCCACGCCTGCGAGAGTGCAAGCCGCAATCCAGTGAGCCAGGTCGGGAACGCCGCGGGCAGGGTTAATTTGATGAGGCGCTGATGCCACGGTAGGCGCAGCGTACGTGCGACTTCCTGTAGCGCATGCGGCACATTACGCACGCCCGTTTGCGTATGCAGCGTCACGGGAATAATGACAGCCTTGATAATAACCGCCAGCTTCAGGCCGTCATCAATACCGAATAGCACCATAAACAGGGGTATCCACCCTAGCGTTGGGATCTGCGCCAGCACGTATACCGTTGGGTGCAGCAGGTGTTCGGCGCGCCGTGATGCCCCCATCAGCCCGCCAAGTAAGGTTCCTGAGAGTAAACCGGCCAGCAGGCCGCTCGCTAAGCGTTGCAGACTGATAAAGAGCTGTGGCAGGAGATCGTTGTGCCAAAGCTCGACGGCGGTGTTAGCGACAATATGGGGGGCAGGGAGAATCTGGGGGGGCATCCAGCCGTAGTGGGTACTGATATACCACAGTGCCAGCAATGCCAGCGGAACGACGAGCGGATAGGCCAGCGCTATCGGCAGCGAAGGCCAGACGATCACGGTTTTTTTCAGCACTATCGACTTATTCATTTTATTCCACGAAAGCATCACTGTTGGATGAATAGGGAATAAAAAACAGGTTTCGGCGTTGAACGCCAATGCAATAAAGCGATGGTCGCCGTGCAATAAATGCATATGCGTAGCTCAAGCCCGCCAGCCCTGATTTATGCTTTTTTCCGCTGAACAAACCTGTAAATGTTATTTAAGCCTGACACCAACGGTTCGCTAGTTTCATGGCAGATAAAACGGATTACTGAGGAACACCGTATGCAGTACGCTACCCCTTTAGATTTGAAGGCTCCCCATTCTCGCTGGCGGCAGGGAATGAATAAGATGCTAGCTATTACGCTACTGATGAGCGCCACGCTTGTTTCTACGGCGCAGGCGAACGAGAGCGTAGCGTCGGATGCGCAGAATCCGACGGAAATTCGTATCGGTTTGCCAGACCAAAGCGCGGGGAGCAAGCCCTTTATCCGCGGGCCGCTGGGGCTGGCGCATATTCAAAAACAGTTGGAAAAGGAATTTGAGCCGCAGGGCATCAACATTCAGTGGTCGTTCTTTAAAGGCGCGGGGCCAGCGGTGAACGAGGCGTTGGCAAACAAGCAGTTGGACGTGGTGTATCTGGGCGATCTCGCCGCCATTATTGGCCGTGCAGGGGGGCTGCCGACGCGGGTGCTGGTGGGATCGCGCGGTTCGAATTCCTATCTGGCGGCGACGCCGGAATCGGGTATTCAGCGTATTGAGGATTTACGCGGCAAGCGGATTGCAGTCTACAAAGGAACGGCCGATCAGCTGTCATTTGAACGCGCAATTAAAAGTGTCGGGCTGAACGAGCGTGATGTGCGAGTCATCAATCTGGATTGGACGGCGGGCAAAGCCGCACTGGCGGCCAGACGTGTGGATGCGGTGTGGGGCGGTGTCTCTTTGCTGGCGCTGCGTAAGCAGGGCATCAATATTGTCACGACCAGTCGGGCGCTGGGCTGGGAGAATACCACGCAGGCTGCGGTACTGGCGACGCAGGATTTTATCGATCGCTATCCAGGCACGACGCAGCAACTGGTGAATGTACTGGTGGATAATGCGCAATGGATCGGCGATGCGCAGCACCTACCGGAATACACGGCGCTGATGTCCGAACAGAGCCAGATACCGCAAGCAATCTTTCAGGAAGAACTGAAAGCGGAAGATCTCCCCTTCCAAAGCTCGCCGCGCCTCGACCCGTTCCTGCTCAGCAGCTTGCAGGACAGTATCGAGCGGGCGAAAGCGGCAGGGCTGATTCGCAACACGTTTTCAGCCAGCGATTGGTTTGCCGGCGAGTTTGCCGCTCGGGCATTGAAGGCCAAGGGGCTGGAGTCAAACTGGCCGGTGTATGACGCCAGCGGTCATCCGACAAAATAATCATGAAGGCGCTCACAGCGTCGGCAGTGACGGAACGGGTGAGCGCAGCCTATCTTGCGCCAGTAGGGTTTCAATCATCAGTTCGGCTAGCGGGGGCAGCGTTCTTTGCAAACAGGTGACAATCCCGAATCGGGTTTGCATGTTTCCCCATTCCGGTGGTGTGCCCGTTAGCGGAATTTCTACCAACTGATGGCTTAATCGTCCTAGCGCAAAGCCATCCTCGCTGGCGAAGCTGATGGCCTGTGTGTGCCGTAGGATGCTGAAGACAGAATAGATATGGTCACACTGAATTTGCGGCCGGTAGTCGGGCTGACGCGTCAGGGCGGCCAGAATTTTGCGCATGCCGACAGGCATAAAAGGAGAGGCGAGCGGAAAGCGTAAGAGGTCGTCCGGCGTCACGTTTTCCTGCTGAGCCAGCGGATGCGAGGAGTGACAGATAAAGAAACAACGCTGCGGGCTTAATGGTTGCACGTGGAGGCCGGTTTCCATTTCAGCCTGCCAGGTATCCGCGACAATAAAAGGCCACTCGTCGGCCAGCAGACGCTCTCGCAGGGATTGCCAATTATCCACGCTGTAAGTGACCTTGGCACGCGGCCGTAGTGCATGGAAATGTGCGACCGCTTTGGGGATCAGCGTGGTAGACGGTGCGGGACCACAGCCAAACGTCAGTTCACCTTCCTGCGCCTCGCTGATCTGCCGCATGTCGGTCATCAGTTCCCAGGACAACTCCTGCATACGCCGCGCAAACGGCAGCAGCGTATTGCCTTGCCACGTCAGTGCAAAGCGTCGGCTCTGGCGATCGATAAGCGGATGTCCCACCGTTTGTTCCAACGCCTGAATGCTGCGGCTGAACGCTGATTGTGACAGACAGACCGCTTCTGCGGCCTGTACGAAACTCCCCTGTTCGGCCAGTGCAAGAAAATTGCGTAATTGCCGTAAATCCAGATGCATGTTGCAGCTACCTACCCTATCGATTTTCCCCACTTTTTAGGCGGAGGTCGGATAGCAATGCAATGAACAAAACGTTATAAGTTATAGCGAATTGATTACGCTGGGACCCCAGCGCGCGCAGGCCGCTGTCTGGCGCGATCAGCGGCTATTTCGCCAGCGCACAGGAAAAATCCTGAATTTCCTCGACGGAACCGAGGCTCATATTGAATACGTCCAACCTGCTGGCGAGCAGCACCTTTTCGCCCGTCGGCATGGAGACCATCGCAAGGCCGTATTTGCCGATAGATTCATTCTGCCGCTGTGCGTAGCGATCGAGCGTTTTGAACGGATCGCTTTGCGTCAGTTCGTTCGTCGCGATCGTTTTTGCCAAATAGACGTGCCCGTTAATTTTTACGGGTAGTGGTTTCCAGTCGGCAGAGATCATGGGGAACTGCTGATTCAGCGTTTGATAAACCTCTGGGCGCAGACAGGCTATGTGGATATGCAGTTGGTTTTGTGTGCGACCATAGCGCGAGTTAATTGCCAACGAGAGATAACCATCTTTGATCGGTTTGCCGGCCTCGCGTGAAAGGTGACCACGGCGATCCCACGCCAGCATGAAAAAATTAGGTGTGTTTTGCTGTAAGAGTTCAGGACTCTCGATGCCACTGACTTTATCGGTTGGGAGTAACAGATCGTGATAGGGGCCGTTTCTGTCATCAAAAAGCACATAGCCGTCCGCCAGATTGACCTCCAGACAGGGGGCTGGATTGCCGCTGTGCTGCTGGTTTGGTACGCACTGTTCGCTGACGATTTCCCACAGCGCATTGCTGTTTCCCCGGACAACCTTCCACCCTATTGCTGTGGCTGCCGTGAGTAAAATGATGGCAGAAACCGTGAAGAGCAGGGTCGTGTTGCGTTTCATGGCGAATCTCCGGTTGGCGCAAAATATCAGGGTAAACGGAGCATGTGAACGTTGCGGCGATCAGTATGGAACAGGAGCGATGTCATTAATATGACCCGTGGTAAAAGGAGAAAGCCTAATCGGTAACGGATTGTAAGAGGCAAGAAGAACGGATGATAACGTGCTGGGATGACAACATGTCACCCCAGTAGAGTATTGTGTTATGGATGCGGGACGATATAAATCAGAATAAATCGACTCGCACGTCCACGCCGACGGTTCGGCCTTCATTGACCTGCGCATAACCGGAGGTGCCGCTCATGAAGCCAAAGGTGCGATAGCGACGATCGAAGACGTTGTCCACGTAGCCTGCAATATTCACCCGGTCGGTGGCCTGCCAACTGAGACGCAGATCGGTGGTGGTATAGGTCCCCTGACGCAGCGCGTTATCACCGTCGAAGTAGTGTGGCCCCACTACGTTGAACGCCAGACGCGGCATTAATGCGCCGAACGAGGTATCGATTAGTCCGTTCAGGCTGGTGCCAGCACCGTAGCGTGGCACGAAGGGAACGCGTTTATTCTGATAGCTTTCACTGTCGCCACTAAATTCAGAGCGCACATAGGTACCGTTGATATCCCATGACCAGTTGGGAACGAACTGCCACTTCAGCATCATTTCTACGCCGCTGGCGTCAGCGCTGCCTGCGTTGCTGAGCGTTTGCATACCGACTGGGCCGGAATACAGCTGCATATCACGCGTGTGAGTATGGAACACGGCACCCTGAAGTTGCACATCGCCGCTCTGATAGCGCGAGCCGATTTCATAGTTAATCGATTTCTCTGCACTGTAAGGAATGGCCTGTGTTCCTGCGGCGGGTGAGTAGTTAAAGCCCGTTGGCTTGTAGCCCTGTGCGACGCGAGTATAGACGCGCCAGTCGTTATTGAGCAGATAGCTGGCAGAGAGTTGCCCCAGTACCTGATCGTCATCAACGCTATTGCTATCGCCCACGTTCATGCCGGAGAACTGCTGGTGGTAGCGGGTTTTGGCCTTATCGTGTGATACGCGCAGCCCGCCGCCCAGATCGATACGGTCGGTCAGATGCCAGGTCAGGTCGCTGTAGGCGGCTAAGGTCTCCGATGCCGTGTTGGCATGACTCTGCATGAACGGCGATCCCGCCTGGATGTAGGTCAGATCGAGTTTCTCACGCGTATTTTGTCGATAAAGGCCGAACACCATATCCACCGTACGGCCTGCACCGTGCGTGGCCGCCCGCAGTTCCTGCACGTCCTGATTCCATCGCTCCGGCATGTTGGCAATCAGCGTACTGTTTGGGAAGGTACGGTCGTAATTCTGTTGTTGCCATGCGCCGATCAGGCTGAAGATCCAGTTGTCGGTAGTGTATTTTCCGCTTAGCGACTGGCTATGGGTACAACGGCGTAGTTTAGGATCGGGCGCGCCAGCGACGATCTCCAGCGTACGATTTTTGGCATCGCCAAACGGCAGGTAAGTATCCTGTGTGGCGCGCGTACAGTCTTCCGTCAGTGCCAGACTGGTTTCCCACGGTTGCCCATCAGGAGCCAGCCGTAGTCGAAGATTTCCGACGCTGGATTTTGTCCCACCGAGGTTATCACTGCCTGTCGCAGGGTTGGTCATCGCGCCCGAATCGACCTGGCGCAGCAGTGTCACGCTACCATACAGCAGACCATCCTGAATGGGGCCGCTGAGATTGATTTTGCCATGGTAGCCATCGCGGCTGGCGACGCCACCTTCGACATAGCCACGCGGCGTGCTGTCCGGCTGCTGGGTGACGATGTTGATAATGCCGCCCTGTGCGCTTTTACCGTACAGCGTCCCCTGCGGGCCGCGTAGCATTTCAATGCTTTCTACATCGGAGAGCGCCTGCACGGTGTTGGTGGCGAGCTGTGGTACGCCATCCACATAGACCGTCACGGCAGGGCTGTAGAAATCCTGTGCGGAAGAGACGCCACGCAGTGAAATGGAGGGGAACAGCAGGCTACCGTTATTACCGAGGTTCAGGCCGGGCAGAACCCGAGTCAGCTTGTCGGTACTGGTGACGCCCGCATCTTTCAGCTCTGGTGCCGTGACGACGGTGGAGGAAACGTTATTAGCCGAAGCGGAATAGGGTGACTGTTTGCTGGCGGAGACAACAAGCGTATCGTCCTGAGCGGCAAAGGCGCAGGAAGAGAGAAACACGCCGGTCAAGGCGAGCGGATAAAGGCGCATTATTTTCATTATTAAATCCCTGAAAAAGCTGAAATCAATGTCAAAAGCAACGGTTTTCATCACAACATGAAAAATGGGTGACACAGAGATGATGAAAGTTAAATGATAATCGTTTGCATTTTTTGAGCTACCCGTATCGGGTCTATTTCAACCCGAATACAGCAGACAGCCTGTACGATTTTCTTTGCGTTAACTTCGCTCCCGACGGCTTGCCGTTGCAGTAGGAATACCTTCTGAAAACATGCGGGAAAGTCGCACCGATAGCCGTTTGGCGGGCCACAGGCTGGCGACAGCGAAGCAGGCCAGTACGCCTAGCGTGGTCTGATAGTTTGTGTGATGCGCGAGCTGAAGCGCGGCGATTGACACGATCATAGCGATGGCGGCATCGGTCGATTGGAACAGCGCATAGTCGGAAGCGGGCTGATGCGGTCTGACTAGCCCCATCAGGACGTTGTATAGCGTGACAAACCCGACGGCGGCAGCCAGATTGACCACGCCAAAGAGTGCAATCCAGGCATTCAACGGATACCGCGGGTAACCGACAGCCAGCACGATAGCGAGTAGGGCGTGCACGATCATCACGGGCAATAGGCAGCGCAGCGCGCCCATGCGTCGAATCAGAAGGTTAGCGAGCACAATCCCTACGCCGCTGACTGCGGTGCTGTACACGGTCATGACAATACCTAACTGGCTCAGGCTAAGCTGTTGGTCGATGAGCATAACGGTCTGTAGTGCCATCATGCCGCGCATCGCCAGATAGAAAATGGCCGTGAAGGCCAATACTGGCCAGAGTGCCTTAAATGTCTGGTGATTTAGCGTCGGGCGCGCAGTGGGATCAGAATGACGCACGGTTTGGCGGGTATAGCGCAGCGGCAGAATGAGCATCAGCAGCGACAGCCCTGCCAGCGCGAAGAAACCGCCTTGCCACCCCGTATGCTCGGCAATACTCAGAAACGCATAAGAGCCGAATAGAATACCCAGATAGCTCCCGCCGACCTGTGCAGTATTTGCCAGCGCACGACTGGACGTGTTGGTGGTACAGATTGTAATACCGTCTGCATAGATATCGTGGCTGGCAGAGAGCAGCGCCAACAACATCAGCGCGATAACGATAGCTAGAACAGATTGCTCCGGTGAGATCAGGCCAATTACAGCCAGCGTCACTGCCATGGCGATCTGGAGCAGTACCAGACTGCCTAAATAGGGGTTACCGCGCAAAGGAAGGGCGTGGCGCTCTCCCCACGGTGCCCACAGGCACTTGGCAATCCACGGAAGGAAGGTCAGTGACAGCCAGCTTAATTGCGCAAGATCTAATCCGGCATGGCGGAAATAGCCTGCGACGCCTTGCATGATGAGTGCGGTGATCATGCCTTGATGCAGGTAGAAACACCAATAGGGCAGGTAGCGTGTTAGTGGGCTGTGCGTCATGGTTGGTCACGATCCAGCAGCGTTATCGCCAGCACCTGTGCTTCAAGCAAGGTGGCAACGACAAAATAGGCGTAAGGGGCTTGTCCGGATTGTGCCCAGTTATCTGCCCATTCCACGTATTTTTGCCTTTTGGCCTCGTCGCTTTCGATACGAATCGCGCCTGCACAGTATTGCCGTTGCAGGTTGACGTTATCGCGCGTCCACTGAAGATAAGCATTCATAAAGACAGGAGAATGGTGGGGTAGGTCGGCACCGGTCATGCAGAGTACAACGCGTTCTTGTGCGGCATACAGCTGAGTAATTTGTGCCATATAGGCAGCGGATTCATTGTCAGGCACCTGTTCTGGCATGTGTAAGAAAACGATTGGCCAGGCATGCGTATCAAGAAAAGGATGCGGTGTTGCGATGGAATCGGGCATGACGGTTTCTCCTGCGTGTAATGGAGAAAATGATAATCATTCGCTATTGTGGCGCTACCCGAATCCAGTCTATTTATACCCGTATCGGGATGATTGTTACGTCAGCAGCCCGCTAAATATTCAGGCGTTTGAACGCAGAGGGGGTGACGCCAAACTGTTTCTGGAATGCCGCACTAAAGTGGCTGGCGTTGGCATAGCCCAGATCGGTGGCGACGACCATCACCGGCGCACCCGTGACAAACAGACGACGACGTGCTTCATGCATGCGTTCGGCCTGGAATAGCCCATAGATACTGTTATTGAAGAGCTGACGGAATCCGCGTTTCAGCTTGAGTACGCTTAATCCCGTTTCTCTGGACAACATGGCGACGGTCGGAGCCTGTGACAGATCTGCCAGCAGCCGATCTTTTGCCCGCAGTAGTTTCTGGCGATCGGCCAGACTCAGCGTGTCCTGCTGGGGAGCCGCATCGGAATGCCCGGCGACGGCGAGGCTGACTAGAATCATACTTTGTCCCAGCAGCCACAGCGGTGCATGGCGATTTTCACCTGCCTGCTGTGGCTGCGTTAGGTTGGACAGCGCGTGGCTTAATACCTGAGCGGTACCCCGCATTTCGGCATTGCAGTCGCAGTGGGTGCAGAGTCGACCAGAATCCAACTGCTGTTGCAGTTTGCCCGTGAGATCCGGTACCCAATTAGCCAGTAATTCTGGGCTTAGTGACACCGTGACACTTTCAAACTGTCCGGCATAGGACGATGTGCCCTGACAGTCTGGCGTGTAGCTAATGCAGCCCGACCCCTGCTTCAGCACGTGTTCTCGCCCCCGATCGCCTTTCAGTGAAAATTGCGAATCCCCCTGCAATGAACAGGAAAAGTTGATGCGACCCCAGTCATCATGCAAATGCATTGTCGTGGGCTGTCGGAACGTCCCACGCCACACCAGAATGTCTAATCCCTCCTGAAGTGTGGCGCGCAGTAGGCTACAGTCCGCGCCCGTATCTGGCCGTATGACGTGCAGTTCAGCGATTAAATTTGAAATGGTGACTTCAGGCTCGCAGGAGGGTTTCAGTGGGGAAGCATTCAATGGGCAAACTCCTGAAGAGGCTGGTTGCCGTCATCGGACGATCGCGGCAATGCGGTTGATGACAGGACATCACGTACCGATCCGGGTAGAAATCGGCTCGAATCGGGTAGATACGCAATTGAGAATAGTTATTATTCCTGACTTTGTTGCCGCCGTCGAGTTGATTTGCTGGCCTTGCGGATAACCGACTGTGTGGGAAGGAGAAAAGAGAGAAACTATGCCACATTCTGCTGTTGATGGTGATTCATCCGCTGACACGTCGCCTTCTACGCCACAACGTCGAGCCTGGCAGATTATGCATCCCGTGCGAGGACAGATTCGTCTGGCGATGTTCCTATCTGGGCTGTCGGTGTTGGCGGGAATCGCTTTTTTACTCTCTCTGGCGTGGAGTATTCAGCTCCTGATCGTGCAGCCTGCGTCATGGCCGCGCATTCCGATGGGGGTAGCCGTGCTGTGTTTGTGCGCCAGTTATCTGCTGCGTCTGCAAGCCTTTAATCAATCCCACTATGCCGCGTTTCGGCTGGAAAATCAGATTCGTAGCGCGCTGGCGGAACGGTTGGCGTGCATTCCGCTCGGTGAAGTGCAGCGCCTGGGTACCGGTTCACTGGTGAAGATCGTGCAGGATGATGTAAAAGCACTTCATCTGTTTGTGGCGGATAGCACGCCGCTTTATGCCCGTGCTTTTGTGGCACCGCTGTGTACGGGCGTGTTGCTGTTCTGGCTGGATTGGCGTTTGGCATTAGCGGCGTTGTTGGTGCTGGTCGTCGGCGCGGTGGTGTTGATGTTGGCGATGCGCCATGCCGGTGAGATGAACCAGCGTTATAACCAGGCGCGTGAGCAGGTCAGTGCCGCAGTGATTGAATTTGTACAGGCGATGCCAGTGGTGCGTACTTTCGATACGGGGGCTTCAACATTTGGGCGCTACCAACTGGCGTTGGAAAACTATCTGGATGTGCTTACGCGCTGGTATCAGCAGGCGGGATTCTCGGCGCGTTTCTCCTTTGCCGTACTTAACCCGCTTCCTACGTTACTGGCGTTGTGCTGGGTAGCATACGGTTTCTACCGCCACGATAGCCTCGATTTCGGTCTGTGGGTGGCCGTGCTGTTGCTTGGCAATGGTATGGCGGAGGCGGTTATGCCGATGATGGCCCTGAATCATATGGTAGCGAAAACCCGATTGAGTATTGGTCGGATTCAGGACGTACTGGCGTTACCGCCGCTGCCGGAAACGGACGGTGATGCCTTTCCTATCGATGCCAGCGTGCATTTTGAACAGGTCAGTTTCCGCTACGACCGGCATACGAGCGACGGGGTGCTGGAAGACGTTAGCTTTCAGGTGCCGGCAGGATCGGTTACAGCGCTGGTGGGATCATCGGGCGCAGGGAAAACCACGGTGGCTCGCCTTATTCCTCGCTTTTGGGATGTGACGGCTGGGCGTATTTTGATTGGCGGTGTCGATATCCGACAGATGAAAACGGAGACGCTCATGCAGCAGGTGTCGTTTGTTTTTCAGGAGTCTTTCCTGTTTGCGGACACTCTCGCGAATAACATTCGGCTTGGTTTGCCTGAAAAAACGATGGACGAGGTGATTGCCGCAGCGACGGCGGCGCAAGCGCACGATTTTATCATGGCGCTGCCGCACGGTTACGACACGCTGGCCGGTGAACGCGGTCAGTTCCTCTCTGGCGGCCAGCGTCAGCGCATCGCCATTGCACGTGCATTGCTGCATAACCGGCCGATTCTGGTGCTGGATGAACCGACGGCTTTTGCCGACCCGGAGAATGAAGCCGCGCTGCTGGCGGCGCTTGGCACCCTGATGCGGGGGAGAACGGTCATTATGATAGCGCACCGTCTGTCGACGATCCGCGAGGCCGATCAGATACTGGTCTTCGATCGCGGACGGCTGAGCGAGTCTGGTCAACATGACGCGTTGCTGACTGCACAAGGTCGCTATAGCGAATTGTGGCGACATTATGAGCTGGCGCAGAATTGGGCGCTGGGTAGAGTACCATCGAGTAGCGGGCGATCAGGAGAGCGCGTGTGATGAACGAAAATCATGCCGTAGTAACGACGCGGTTATCTGCGTGGTGGCATACCTATCGTCAACTGGAACGTGTCACGGGCTCACAGTCGGGGGGATTCCGTTGGTGTTGCCTGAACCTGCTGGCGGCGGCTATCGCACAGGGACTGGCACTGGCATGCCTGTTCCCACTGCTGTCGGCGTTTACTCACGCAGAAGCGTCGCACGAGATAGCGATCTGGCTGGCGATTATGACGCTCCTGAGCCTGTTGACGCTGATGTTGCGCTGGTATGGGCAGGGATTTGAATATCGCGGGCAGCTTGCGGCGGTGACCCATGAACTGCGTATGCGTCTGGGAGAGAAACTGCGGCGTATGCCGTTGACCACGCTTCAATCCGCGCGGGCGGGGGATATTAACGCGCTGCTGTTGGGGAGTGTGGATGAAAATCTGAACTATATGTTGGCGATAATAAACCAACTGCTGTTGGCCATCGTGACGCCTGTTGTGATAGCGCTCGTCATGCTGACGGTGGAATGGCGGTTAGGCGTGAGTCTGCTGTTGCTCTTTCCGGCCATCGTGCTGCTTTATCGCTGGCGGCGGCCTGCATTTTCGCACACGATGCAGACGCTGGCGGAGGTTAATCAGCAAACCAGCGCCGATATTGTGGAGTATGTACAGGGACTCGCCGTTCTAAGAACCAGCTGTCAGCAGGCCGAGCGTACCGTGGCATTGCGTCAGCGTTTTCAGCATCTACAGCAGATACAGACGTCGGCTCACCGCGACGGTGCCAAACCTAGTGCGGTAGTTGCCAGCATCGTGGAATTGGGTCTTCAGGGCGTGCTGATTCTTGGTATTAGCGGCGCAGTTGTGGGCGCGTGGGATGTGTCAATCGTCGCGGCGATGATGGTGATTGTAGTGCGCTTCTCTGAACCGCTGGCGACATTTGTCAGCTATACGGCCGTGCTGGCGTTGATTGATACGGCGCTGCATCGTATTGATGAGCTGCTAGCCATTGAGCCGCTTCCCGAATGTGAACCTACCGCTGTGCCGACGACGTATGCGGTTACGTTTGAGCAGGTTAGCTTTCGCTATGCTAACGAGGCTGCCCCCGTGCTTGATAGCGTGGATGTCACGCTACCAGAGAAGGCAATGACGGCGTTGGTCGGGCCATCGGGCTCGGGGAAAACGACGATAACACGACTGCTCATGCGTCACGCCGATCCGCAACGTGGGCGCGTTTGTATCGGTGGTGTGGATGTCCGCCATATTCCAACGCGTGAATTGAATAAGCTGATTTCCGTAGTATTTCAGGATGTCTACCTGTTTGATGATTCGGTGCTGGCAAATATTCGCATGGCGCGGCCGGATGCCAGCGATGCCGAGGTCGAGCAGGCCGCCGACGCCGCGCAATGTTTGGCGTTTATTCAACGGTTGCCGCAGGGATGGCAAACGCGGCTGGGTGATATTGGCGGCAGATTATCCGGCGGTGAACGGCAACGTATTTCGATCGCGCGGGCATTATTGAAGGAAGCGCCAATTGTGATTTTGGACGAACCGACGGCAGCGTTGGATACCGAAAGCGAACTCGCCGTACAGCGTGCAATTGACCGGCTAGTACAGGACAAAACGGTTATTGTTATCGCACATCGGCTATCGACAATCGTGGGTGCAAATCGAATTCTGGTGATGGAGAATGGCGTTATTTCCCAGCAGGGAACGCATAATGCATTACGTATTACGCAAGGACGTTATCGCGCGCTGTGGAACGCGCAGCACGCGATACCACCAGAGTGAAATAGACGTGATGACGGTTATAACGGCTCTGGTTTGATGAGCTGTAATTCCACGCCCAGTCTTATGGCATGTTTGGCATTGAGAACACCGAGCTTTTTTACCACATTGCCGATATGAAATTTCACGGTGCTAATTTTTATATCCAGAATCAACGCAATTTCTGGATAGGTTTTCCCCATACTCGCCCAGTAAAGAATTTCGTTTTCGCGCTGGGAAAATATCTCTTTATCGCTTTGCTTTTTGCTCTGTGGGCTTTGTGTCATCTCTTTGTAAAGCGTGGTGATTTTCTCATGAACAGTAATGAGCAGCATTTGTAACTTGTCTTTGTTTTCCTCAACAATATTTTCCATATCTGTTGGTGCGTTTTCTTCAAACATAATCGATAACGCGGCCAGATTGTTATTATTGTCATGTAAGACAAACGTATAGCCATTAACAATATCGTATTCTTTTGACAGATTAAATATTTTGGAAAATTTCAGTTTGGAATTAATAACAATATTATCTTCCCACGAGAACGGTGAGACTTTATTGATCGCCGTTAAAATAACAGGGTCGATATGCTGATAATTATTTTCTTTATACGTATTAACCCATTCTTGTGGGTAATTTGAAATGATCACAACCTGAGACGGATTTTTCTTGTTCATGATCATGTAGGCGTATTTCAGGTCGCCATACTGTTTTAACTTTCGGCTGAGATAGGTTTTTATCGTGTTATTGATAATTTCATTATCAGAGCAAAATACAGACATGTAACGACCTCAATAAAAGCGAGAATATGCCTATCACATCGACAGGAACATAAAAGTATAGCTCGAACCTATACCTAAGTCTAACTACTGTTACCCCATGATATCACTTATAATTTTTTCATGAATAGGGCAATTTATAAAAAATTTAAGACAGTAAGTTTTTAAAAAAATTTGTTACAAAATGATTTGCCAACCCAGGGAATTACCCATAGTTTTGCTCCTATTCTGTTTACTGAATTTAGGGTGTGTGGTGTTAAGCCATGCGCCCTAAAAACAGTTCTCTCGTCATACTTCACATCCTCTATATGTCGACTTTCCTGCGACCAGGGAATCTCTGCATGCGGGGCGGGATAGTAAATAATCCGTTTTAGCTTATCAAGCCCCATTATCCTTTGGTGTTCATTATCGCGTTTTCCCGTTTTTCATCGTATTTACCGACAGTGATGTGGCCTTAGTAAAGAGGTGGCACTCAGACGCCAGTCGGTCTCAAAGGCGGCCAATTGGCCTGACCAGCTATCAAATCGCCTAACCTAAAGGTGATTCTGACTAAGATAAGCATGAGGTTTTCTGCTCCAACAACATTTCTGTCACGATTTGGGATAAGGTGTTGGCAAATTCTGCCGATATTAAGGGTTCAGGGAATGTTATCCGCACCTCCCGTTATACCGAAGAGGGCTGATATCCGTTTACTGATCTGATGATTGCCATCGTTGGATGAGTAAGTTGAGGTACTTAACCGATTTTTTACGTTTGACGCTGGATAAGATTGAAGAATACGACTATCACGTACAGTGGAGCGGCCAGATGTTAGTTCATGTTTACTCACATCTCGAATGTTGCCTGATTACGCTATACCTATAAATAATGACTCGCACTGAGGAAAGCATGGATAATTTTCAAAAAGAGATTGATGAGAGAACAAACCTCACTTCTGCTAATAAATTCGAACTCTTATTATTCCAGCTGGGCAAATCACCTGAAGGTGGCAAATCTGAGCTGTTCGGCATCAACGTGTTTAAACTGCGTGAAATTGTGCCGATGCCTACGTTGACCAAAGCGGCGGGTATGAAATCGCCGATGCTGGGTATGGTCAACATTCGTGGGCAAATCATTCCCGTTATCGATCTTCCGGCGGTGGTAGGTAGCGCACCGGAAACCGGACTGAACATTCTCCTTATCACTGAGTATGCACGTAGTACGCAGGCATTCGCAGTGGAATCGGTAGACGATATCGTTCGTCTGGAATGGAGCCAGGTGCTGGCTGCTGAAGCAGGCGTGAGTAGCTCGTATATTACCAGTATTGCGCGCCTCGATAACGACAAAGACAGCAACCGTTTGGCGCTGGTGCTGGATGTTGAACAGATTCTGTTTGATATTATTCCCGGCGATCGCGAAACCAAGCTCAAGAATGCGGAAGAGAAGATTTATCCCTATACGCCAGGTGCGATTGCCATTGTGGCGGAGGATTCCAAAGTCGCTCGTTCGCTGCTTGAACAGGGGCTCACCCAGATGGGTATTCCGTTTAGTATGCACATCACTGGACAGGATGCCTGGAACAAGATACGGCAAATTGCGAAAGAAGCGCAGTCAGAAGGGCGACCGATTTCGGACAAAATCTCATTGGTTCTGACCGATTTGGAAATGCCGGAAATGGATGGCTTTACGCTGACCAGAAACATCAAGCGTGAGGAATATCTGAAAAATATCCCCGTGGTGATCCACTCATCACTGTCTGGTAGCGCGAATGAAGATCACGTACGCAATGTCGGTGCGGATGCTTACGTCGCGAAATTTGAGATCAATGAGTTGTCGACGGCGATTCAGACGGTGCTGAATAAAGTACGTCGTTAATTAGTGGAACGAGAGTGCGATAACATTCGGCCTCTACCTCCTCCTTTGCGGGAGAAAGTAGAGGCCGATTTTTTAGCCATTAATTATTTGAATAACGCGCTCCTTGCTGCATTGAACAAGCTCAGTCAGAAAGGTATCGCTATCAGAATGAGGTTGTTACCCCGGCGTAGTAAGCGCGCCCCGGTTCGTTGTAGGTAGACGCCCCTTCTGCTGCGCGATAAAGCTGTTTGTCCAGCAGGTTGCTGATACCCGCATTGACGCGCAGATTCTTGCTGAACTGGTAGTTCACGCCCACACCTGCAACGGAGTAGCTGCCGACTTCGCGTGAAGAAAGCCGATTGTTGTATTCTGTCCAGTTTGTCGCGTATTGACGTGGTTTCTGCTTACCGTACATCGTCCAACTGATGTTAGCAGAAAACTTATCCGTGGCTTGCCAGTCGAGCATCGTATTGATGGTGTATTTCGGGATGATCGATAGTGGGTTACCGGTTTCTTTATTTTTTGATTCAATCATATAGGTAGCGTTGGTACTCCAATCTAGCGTGTCTTCAATCACAGGTACTAGCAGGTTGGCTTCCAGCCCTTCGACTAGCGCTTTACCGCCATTCTCCCAGCGTAACACCGCAGGTCGCTGCCCCGGATTTAGAACCTCAGTACCGGAAACAATCTTGTTTTTGTAGTCATTGCGGAAATAGGTCACGCCCGCCCGCCAGCCAGCATGTTTGAATTCCAGACCAATTTCTTTGTTGACGCTGATTTCGGGATCGAGATTGTCATTGCCCGCTAGATAGCAGCCGCCGCCGTTATTATAATCCACGCCGAACGGACAGCCGTTACCGCGCGAATAGAGCAAATAGCCCGTAGAGGATTGATACAGGTTTGGTGCTTTAAAGGCACGCGCAATACCGGCTTTCAGGCTGAACATTTCGCCCAGTTCCTGCTGGATGTTCAGGCTTGGGCTGTAATTACCGCCAAATTTGTCATGATAATCGAAGCGCAGACCGGGAATCACCTTGGTGCCGGGGACGACTTCGATATTGTCTTCAAAATAGAGAGCGCTAAGCTCGGCGCTGCTTTTACTGTTGCGCTGAGAAGGGTCGGTGGAGGTGCCGGGTATGATATCACCCGGGGTTCCCGTATAGCTGCTTGAAGCCGGATCGTTTAACTGCTCCCGATTCCACTCTGCACCCAGCGTGAGCGTTTGTTCAGCCCAAAGCTCAAGGGGGATATTCAGCTCGCTGTTAATACGCATGTTTTTCAAACGGCTGGTACTGTAGCGGTCACTATTGATAGACCCTTCAAAACGACCGAATAATCCTTCATCAAGCCGGGTGTTATTCGTTTGATCGTAGGCGAAGCCCAGCTTGGATTGACCCCAGTCCCAAATTCCATTATGCGTAATCGCATAATTCTGGCGGTACAGCCTGTTGGTTTCAGCGCCGCTCTTTGCAAGGCTTTCAGGGATGGCACCGCCACCGCTGAACTGGGTATCCCCAGTATAGATATTACCCTGGCGGCTATAGCCCGCTTCAACATCAACGATTTGCTGCGGTGAGAGTTTCCAGGAAAGCAGCGTGTTGAGGTCTTTATTACGCACGCCTTCACGTCCTGCGGCGGCAGAACCATTCTGATTCCGGTTGATATCCCAACTGTCGGAATCCGTTTTATTGATATTGCCGTACAGCCGCATGGTAAGTGCATCACCGGCCAGCGGGCCGCTCAGATTAATATTGGCACGGCGCGTGGCGCCTTCTTTGCTGTTCTCCGGCTGGTTGCCGTACAGCGAGAGTGAGCCAGTCCAGATATTGGACGGGCGTTTGGTAATGATATTCACTACGCCGCCTGCGGCACCTGAACCGTAGCGCGCTGCGGCTGGGCCGCGTATGACTTCAATACGTTCTACGTCTTCGACGGGCACCCAGTTGGTATCGCCTCGGGTATCGCGTTCGCCATCCCAGGCGTAGCGAACCGCGTTACGCGAAGTCACTGGACGGCCATCGATGAGAATCAGCGTATTTTCTGGTCCCATTCCGCGCAAATCAATCTGGCGGTTGTTGCCTCTGGCACCTGTGGCGCTGTTGCCCGTGAGGTTCACGCCCGGCATTTTGCGGATAATGTCTGAGAGATCGTTAACGGGGGGCGTTTTTTTAATGTCTTCCGCCGTGATAATAGAAACGCCGGGCTGCTGTTTTAATTCCTGTTCGGCGGTGGCCTTGACGGTCATTACATCCTCATCGGCAGCCTGCGCTACGCCCAGATGTGCTCCAAGTAGTCCGGCAACGATCAAAGCCAGTGGTTTTATGGTATGGAATTGCTGTTTGTGCATTTTTTATTTTCACCTCTACAACGCGCAGATATACGAATACAAACGAGAGTCATTTGCGTTTGGTAGTTTGATAAAAAATAGTACACATGTACAGTTTTTTGTAAGGGCTGGCCGCGAGAAGGGGGAATGAGAGAGCCGCAGTGGGATTCTCTATGAGAAACCGTATGACTTAGCGAAAGGCGTTATACAGCGCCGAAACAGCCTGATAGATCAGATCGCGGGGTAGAGTACGCTCATGTTTCTCCAGTAGTGCGCGGATGAAAAAGCCGTTCAACAGCGTACCTAGCGGAAGTGCAGCGCTATCTGGTGCGACCACTTTGATGATAGCGACAACGGTGTTGGACCATTCGAGCGCAATAGGGCGCAGGGAAGGGCGTGAAATGGCGGCGGTAAAGAGTTCGTACTCGCGTGCCAATTCATCAATATCTTCGATGCCTCGCATGACAAAATCGGTCAGGACATCGCATGGATCGTCATGGCGTCGCGTGGAAAACCAGCTAAACATATCGTCGCGAAACAGCGCAATCGCGCTAATCATAACGGCATTCAGCATGTCATCCAGACTATTAAAATGGTAGGTAGTCGACCCTAAGGGTATGTGAGCGTCATGCGCGACGGCACGGTGTGTTAAGGCGCTAATGCCATCACGTTTGATGAGATTCGTGGCAGTTTCAACAATGTGAGCGGCGCGTGGGTGCATCGTTTCCAATCCTGCTCCGCTCGGCGTGACGCCTTTTTCTGCCAGCCAGGCGATCGCGCGTTCGGACGTTGTTTCGCCAGCAAGAACGACGGGCGTTTCTCGTGGGGAAAACGCGGGCTGCATAGCTTGGGGAACTGAAAGGGGGTGTGCAATAACCGTATGTTTAGCATCGTCCGGCTGGAATAAGGATGTGGCATCATCGAGCATTGTCTGCCGTTCCGCGTGATCCAGCGTTACGAAACCCAATCCTTGTAACAGAAAAACGCCTTCTGTGGCGAGAAAGGCCAGGCGGATACGCCGCATGGCTGGTGTGGCATCACGTAGCCGATCCAGCCTGATGCGATAAAATTCCCGCACGGGTGCCAGCATCGAAGGGGAATGAACCAGCGCGGTGAGCAGGCCAACGGCGCGTGATGTCGTCTCTTCTTCTTCCTGAGCAATCGCAGTAATGTGGCCCAACACATCGGCGTAGGGTTGGCCGGTATAGCGTGCAGTTTGTTGTTGTGCTTCCTGCTCAAAGCGGGCAAGTTCACGCAACAGCATGGCCATGATCAATCGATCTTTGCTGGGAAAGCTATAAACCAGCCCGCCTTTGCTAATGCCCGCTTCCGTGGCTACTGCGTCTAATGTGAAGCGATGCACGCCGTCGCGCAGCAGTACCTTTTCCGCTGCATCCAAAATCAGATCGTTTTCAATGGTTTTTTTGCGCGCCATCACATTGCCTTGTATTTTCGACTGGTCAGTCATATATTGCGCTCAGCAATACGCATCTTATCCGATTCGCCTTTTCTTTGCTGTCGGTTATTCATGATTAAGTGGTCTATTTTTGAGGTATTATCGATGTCTGATTCGTCTTTATTGGCGTCGCGCAGTTTTGTTCTCATCGGCATTTTAGGCATCCTCTGCGCGTTTGATGCCATGTCGATTGATATGTATCTCCCTGCTTTTCCTGCAATCCAGCAGGATATTGGCGCGGATGCCGCGGGAATGCAGACCTCGCTGTCTGTCTTTTTGATCGGACTGGCGCTTGGACAGCTGGTTTATGGTCCGCTGACCGATCGCTATGGACGAAAAGGCCCATTATTGCTGGGCATTGTACTGTTTTCCCTCTCATCCTTACTTATCGCTCATGCGCCTACGCTATCGTGGTTTGTCTTCTTCCGCCTGATGCAAGGCCTAGGCGGCGCTGCTGGATTGGTGATCCCGCGTGCCATCGTGGCCGATTTGTACTCGGAGCGTGATGCCGCAAAAGTGTTCTCGCTGCTTATGCAGGTGATGGCTATCGCGCCGATTATCGCGCCGCCGTTGGGCGGTGTTCTGCTTGGCACGCTGGGTTGGTCAGCCATCTTCTGGGTGCTGACGATTGTCGGTCTGCTGATGCTGTTTGCCACCTGGCGCTGCGTGCCGGAAAGCCTGCCGCGGCGTGAGCGTGTCGGCGGCGGCATGCTGTCGGCCTTAACCGGTTATGCTGTTTTGCTGCGGCAGCGGAAATTTATGGGCTATACGCTGTCTGGCTCTTTCGTGATGGGCGGCCTGTTTACCTATATTGGCGCGTCTGCCTTCATCTTTATTGAATATTTCCACCTGTCGCCGACGACTTACAGCTACATTTTTGCATCCAATGCGCTTGGTATGGTGCTGCTGGGGCAAATCAATATCTTCCTGCTGAACCGCTGGCGTGAATATCAAATCTTGCCTATCGGGATCGCCCTACATGTTGCAGGAGGATTGGTGCTATGTGGTGTACTGCTGGCTGGTATAACGTCGTTGTGGATTATCACGGGATTGATATTTCTAACCATGAGTTTCCTGAGCCTGGTGTTCGGTAATGTGGTGGCCGTGGCGATGAATGCAGCACCAGGCCAGACGGGTTCAGCTTCCTCGCTGCTCGGCGTATTGCAGTATGTCTTTGGTGGGGTTGCGGGCGTGATTATGGGTGTGGTGCATGATGGTACGCTGCTTCCGCCAGTGATGTTGTTAACAGCCAGTGCGATAGGTGCGCTACTGAGCTGGTGGTATGCCTGGCGACAAACGGATAGTGATGCGATGGAAAATACGTTGACGGATAATCACGCGCCGGAAAGGGAAGAGAGCTCAAGGTGAATCGGAATGTCGCCTGCCTTGTTCGGCAGGCGACAGAAGGTTAATCCAGATCGGATGCCTGATGGCGTTCAGCAACCTGTTCAGACTCTTCTCCCCAGGTCCGATTGACCTTCCGACCGCGAATCACCGCTGGGCGGGCAGCAATCTCGTCAGCCCAACGAATCACATGCGTGTATTCGTGTACGGACAGGAACTCTGCGGCGGAGTAAAGCGCGTTCTGTACCAGCCCGCCGTACCATGGCCAGACAGCGATATCAGCAATGGTGTAGCTACTGCCCGCCAGATAGCGGTTTTCCGCCAATTGACGGTTGAGAACATCCAATTGGCGCTTGGTTTCCATCGTGAAGCGGTTAATTGGGTATTCAAATTTTTCCGGTGCGTAGGCGTAAAAATGCCCGAATCCACCGCCAACGTAAGGGGCGGACCCCATCTGCCAGAACAGCCAGTTAAGCGTTTCAGTTCGTGTGGCGAGGTCGTTCGGCAGCAGCGCCCCAAATTTCTCGGCCAGATACACCAGAATAGAACCGGACTCGAACACGCGAACCGGTTTTTCACCGCTTTGGTCGAGTAACGCGGGGATCTTAGAGTTCGGGTTGACGTCGACAAACCCGCTGGAGAACTGATCGCCATCGCCTATCTTAATCAGCCAGGCATCATACTCAGCACCTGTGTGGCCCAGCGCTAGCAGTTCTTCCAGCATGATCGTCACTTTCACGCCATTCGGTGTCGCCAACGAGTAAAGCTGAAGCGGATGTTTACCCACAGGCAGCGCTTTTTCGTGTGTTGGACCGGCTATCGGACGATTAATATTGGCGAAGGCACCGCCGGAAGACGCGGGTTGCCAAACTTTTGGCGGTACATAAGTTGGGGAGGTAGCCATTCAAAAATTCCTTATGCATGAAAAGAGAGCGAGTTAAGTCAACACCATAACAAACTCATGCATTTTGCTGATACCGTTCTGTTCTATCTCTACTGCATATTGATATAACGCGAGATCCGCACATTGCTGAGGGAGGGCAGAAATGTGCGGATCGCCGTCAAGGCTTAATAGCCGACGGTAAAGCGCTGACGAGTGTGTGCCGGGTTTTCAATCTCATCAACCAGTGCAACGGCATAGTCTTCGAAGGAAATACTGCTGCCTTTATCGTTACTCAGCAGCGCGTCTTTGCCGAGACGGAATTTACCAGTACGTTGACCCGGAACAAACTCGGCAGACGGGGAGAGAAACGACCAATCAAGATCTTTCTCTTGTTTTAACAAGTCGAGGAAGGCTGCACCACGAGAGGCTTCAGGGCGGTAAGCATCAGGGAAATCAGGCTGATCGATCAGACGCTGACCCGGTGCAATTTCAAGGCTCCCCGCCCCGCCGACAACCAGATAGCGCTTCACGCCCGCGGCTTTAACGGCGGCAATCAAGATAGCCGGTTCTGACGAGCCAAATTTAACGGCGCTAACTACCGCATCATGCCCTTTGAATAGCGCCACTAGTGCATCGCTGTCCAGCGCATCTCCCTGCTTAGCAGTGACGCTCGGTAGTGAGGCAATCTTTTCAGGATGACGTGCAATTGCGGTGACCGTATGCCCACGGTCAGATAACTCTTTAAGAATACGTGAACCAGCATCGCCTGAGGCACCAATGAGAGCGATATGTGACATGTGAACTCCTTATTTTCTTATTTCGAGACTAAGTGACAAAAATAGACTATAGACCCTCTGGATGGTACATTGCCGACTTTTCCTCGGCAAGAAGTCACCAGCATGCAACCAGGTCACACAACAATGACTACTGACACCATCATCAGTGATGCGGTTAACCACAAAGCATCGCCAGCGGAAAGTCACGACGATGCTACGTTTGACCACCCTTGTCCGATCCGCGATGTGTTGGATCGCATCGGCGATCGGTGGAGTCTATTAATACTGGAGGCGTTGGCGGAAAAGACACTGCGCTTTAACGAATTAACTCGTCGTATTGACGATATTTCACGGCAGATGTTGTCGCGCACGCTAAAGCGCTTAGAGGCTGATGGTTTCATTCATCGGACGATCTATGCGGAAGTTCCCCCACGCGTGGAATACACGCTGACACCATTAGGGCACTCTTTTTTACAACCGATGCAACTGCTGATTCAGTGGGCCGATCAGAATCATGCCGAAATTTGTCGTTCTCGCCGTCAGGCCAGACAACGCGATGCCTGAATAGCCATTTGAGTAACGCCTTCTTCGTATTTTGACTGCAAAGAAGGCGCTTACCTGCCTTACCTGTTTACAGTGGCTGTCGCCTCATCAAGCAGCGTAAGATAGCGGTGGCTTGAAATATTCCTGCCAGTGACAACACAGACGGTTTTACGTCCTCCAATCTCCTCCGCGTAGCGAACAACTCCCGCGACGGCTGGCACGCCTGATGGTTCGACAACATGGCGATGAAAGTCGAGCATTGACAGCATTGCGGCTTTGATTTCGTTTTCTGAGACGGTGAGCACGCGATCGACACGGTCGCGCACCAGCGGCCAGGTCATTGCGCTGGGCTCTATATAGCCACTGACGCCTTCGGCGATGGACGGCACCAGATCGACGGGAAGCGTTTTACCTGCCTCTTTCCAACGGGCGAATGTCGGGCTGGCTTCACTTTGTATGCCCCACACTTCGATAGCGGGGTTGATTGCTTTGGCTGCCGTCGCAATCCCTGAGATGAGCCCGCCACCGCCGATGTTCACCAGGATTACCTCCGTATCCATCCAGTCTTCCAAGATCTCAAGACCGACCGTGCCGCCGCCGGCAATCATGTGTGGATTATCGTAGGCAGAAACGAAAGTGGCTCCCGACTGTTGTGCAGCCACCATCGCCGCCTGTCGTGCTGCTTCGATGTCATCAAAAAACGTAACACGAGCACCACAGCCTTGCATGGCTGCAACCTTCATTGGGTCCGCCGAGCGTGGCAAAAATATGCTCACGGGTACGCCTGCCACTTGTCCGGCATAGGCGAGCCCTAATCCGTGATTTCCTGCCGTCGGGGCGATGACGCCAGCGTGGCGCTGTTCCGCATCCAGATTGGCAAAAACGTTTGCTGCGCCCCGTAGCTTGAAGCTACCGGTCTGTTGAAGGTTTTCCATTTTGAGTCGGATTTCTGCACCAACAAGAGCGGATAATTCCGGCGAGTGGTCTAGCGGCGTTCTGCGTATCGTTGCTTTAATCTGCTGAGATGCGGCGTAAATGTCTTTCAATGTTACAGAGTCGGTTGCCCTTTGGTGTTTGCTTGTCATAGTATTTCCCTATCAAGTGTATATGGAAATGACTATATAGGTATTTGGCTATATGAACAAGCATGCGACGACAACGGCCGATTTGCTGCGAGCGCTCGGCAATGAGCAGCGGCTCATCATTCTGGAATGGCTGGTCGATCCTCGATCGCATTTTCCAGAACAGCAGGATGGCGATCTGGTTAAAGACGGGGTATGTGTCGGGTTTATCACTGAGAAGATTGGCTTAAGTCAGCCGACCGTCACCGGCCATCTCCAATATCTCGCTAAAGCTGGGATTGTCACATCGAAACGCATCAAAAACTGGGTATTCTACAAGCTCGTCCCTGAGCGTTTAGACGAGGCCGTCGCAGTATTATCCGAGCTTGCACAGGTTGCCTCGCGTCACCATAAGCCGTCAGAATAGGCCGTTAAGTCTTTACGTCATCACTTTCCCTGAGACTTGGCTGTGCGGTTCCGTGCAGCCCACTTTGGCAGGTAAGCGAATGCGACGGCGGCAAGTATCATGCTACCAGCTAGAAAAAAGGTGAGCTGTAGGCCATTCGCGAGCGAAGATGGGGTGGCATGGATAAAATTTTCCGTCCCAGTACCTAAGGCGAAAACCTGTCCCATGATAGAAGCGCCGACGATGAGCCCAATGTTACGCGATAGGTTAAGCAGGCCGGAGACCGTGCCGCGCTGGTTCCCAGGGATATCGGCAAGGGTGGCGGTATTGTTTGCTGCCTGAAAGAGCTGGTAGCCTGGCGTCAGGACAACCATAGAAAGAATATATCCCGTGACGCCAAGCAAATTGGGTAAGGTCGCCAGCATAAAGGTGCCCGCAATCACGAGAGAGAGTCCGACGGATAGGGCTCGTCCACATCCCCAGGTATCAACCAGTCGTCCCGACGGAATCCCGCAGAAAATCGCAATGGCGGGGCCAATTGCCATAACAACGCCCACCAATGTGCCCTTTAGGCCCAGACCCGAACCAAGATAGTACGGACCGACGATTAACGTCGTCATCACGACAGAGGAGACGGCCGCATTGATAGTGAGATTTGGCAGAAGCGTCATGTACCGGATCGGTGATATACCTGAGAGTTGTGCCTTCGTTTTAACTGGCGTGGCGGGTAGCTGGGTGGAAGCAAGAAACAGAACGATTATTACCAGCGGGATCTGCACCCAGAACAGGCTACGCCACCCCGCCGTTGTAAGAAGCCATCCCCCGACAGAAGGGCCAAGTGCCGTACCCAATGCGGATACCGCTCCCAATATTCCCATAGCTTGCCCGATATGCTTCTCACCAGCAGTCTGCCTCAGTAGCGCCATACCGAGCGTCATCAGGAAGGCTGCACCGATACCCTGAAGTGTTCTGGCCCCGATGAGTTGCCACAGTTGGGGAGCAAGGGCGCACAGCAGCGAAGCGACAGCAAAGAGCGCAAGGCCTGTGATAAAAACGGGCTTCAGCCCATAACGATCGCCAAGGCGGCCTGAAATGACAACCGAGAGCGCCATGGCTGCAAGATAAGCGATGACGACAGTCTGGACCTGTGCGAATGGCGCAGAAAATACCTCCGCCAGTGTTGGAAGGGCAATATTGGCAATACTCGTTCCCAGCGAGGCCGACAGTATCGACAGCGCGAGTGTGATGGTGATCCCTGTTTTGCTCTTCTCCGGTTCGCCTGAATGATTAATTACCATGTTTTATCCTTGTTATTATGTGGGTTCCAGAGCATGCTACAAAGTAAAGTCAACTTGAGGTCAAGCATGAAATTTCTGGATATTGGTGACGTCTCAGAGAAAAGCGGAATCAAGCCTTCAGCGCTGCGTTATTACGAAGAGGTCGGGCTGATTACTTCGGTATCTCGGCATGGGCTCCGGCGGCAATTTTCTGAAGACGTACTGCTGCAACTCAGGCTGATTACGATGGGGAAGGTGGCTGGATTCTCACTTCAGGAAATTGCGGGCATGTTTAATCAAAATGGGATGCCAGATCTGCCCCGTACCACGCTTCATCAGAAGGCCGATGACATCGACCAGCAAATTCACGAGCTGAAGATATTGCGCGATACGCTGAGGCATGTCGCTGACTGTTCTGCACCATCGCATATGGAATGTCCCACCTTCAGGAAGCTGGTCGACGCTACACATCGTAGGCGGCAGACGCGTGAAAAGACGGGCAACACAGCTATTCGAAAAGTGGTACAAGGTATGAAAAAGAAAGCTTGATATTCTGTCAACGCCGGATACAACGCCGTGTTTATACCCGTAATACTTCAAGCCGCAGGTGCGTTGGCTGCGTTCACTCACCCGAATCATTTACCTGAGTAAGCTCATCGGGACTTCCTCTCTTGCCGCCTTCCTGCAACTCGAATTATTTGGGGTATATATTTGGGATTGAAAACCCCAGTAAAATAGAATGTTATTTTTATTGCTATTCGGTCATCGTATCATTTGGCAATACTATTGAGCGGTGAACGGCGTTTTTGTGGCCCTTAAAATAACAGTCAATCATCGACTCTTGGCATAGAAAAACCATCAGGACTATCAATCGATTCAGGCTGTATTAAAATGAAAAAGAGAACCACTGTGGCTGTAATTAATTTCCTATTCCCAATAATCAGTGTTTTTAATCATCATTGTTCTACTATTATATTGTGCAATTTTTTATAATTTTCTCCAATGATCGAATGGAAAGCATCGCGTCTTCGAACGTCGTGAAATTAGTAAACCCCATCAATAACCCTCCTTGTGTGGCTTTCTTTATCGACCAATCACTCAGAGCTTGAACCCCCAAACCCTGTGATAGTGCTCGTTGGCTGATGGTTTTATCACTTTGTGTTGATTGCAGATGGGCTAATATATGTATGCCTCCAGCTTGCGGGTTAACATATACAAAATCGGATAATATTTTATTAATCGCATCAACAAGGTAATCATGGCGTATTGCATACAGCGATCGCATTTTACGCAAGTGTCTGACGAAATAAC
>NZ_RJTN01000009.1 GCF_005497185.1 Pectobacterium polonicum
ACAATTAAACTGCCACTGTAGGTATTCAGCGTTTGAAAGAACTCAGGTAACTCTGGTGCCGTTAAAAAAGCATAGTGTTCTTTTTTATGAGCAACGAATGCACTCACCAGATCCGGCGCGGGGTTATATTCTGCTCTGCCCGTTATAATCGCGTACTTCCACACTTCGCCACATCGCTGCCGCACCTTACGCATTTTCTCGGTAGCACCACGATCATTTAACTTGGACAGTACCGCCAGGAGTTCCATAGGCTTTATTTCCGCAATCGGGCGATGCCCGATAAACGGGAAAACATCTTTCTCAAAGGTACTCATCATTTCTTCGCTGTATGACGCTGACCAGCGATCCAAGCGTTTCTCGTACCATTCACGCGCTATCGACTCAAACGTGCTTTCATTTCGTCCCTGTTTCGCCAGCTTCTGCTCTTTGCGTAAATCACTGGGGTTTATCCCTGCGGCAACCAGCTTTTTGGCTTCGTCTCGTTTTTGTCGCGCCTCATTCAACGTGATCGTAGGGTATGTCCCGAAAGACAGCATTTAGCCTTGCCATCAAAGCGGTAGCGAAAACGCCACCCTTTAGATCCATTCGGCTCGATCAGCAGCGAAAGTCCATAGCCATCATTCTTGGTATAGGGCTTTTCCTGTGGCTTGGCGCGGCGTATCTCAAGGTCTGTAAGCGGCATGTGTATAGTTTCCGGTATGTATAGCTACCTAATGTGTATAGAAATGGGTATGTATAACACCTCCTATTCACATTACTATACACATTTAACACATGATTTGGGTAGATACCAGTTGACACACAGAGGCCAACAAAAGCGTAATTACGTTGATTTTACTGGTTTTTATTGATTTCAGGAGACATGCAGAGAAGTGTTTTTGGAGCGAGTGAAGGGAATCGAACCCTCGTATGCAGCTTGGGAAGCTGCCGTTCTACCATTGAACTACACTCGCACAGAGAGGCGAGTGGCATTATAGCGCTATGCCGTTGCCGAGCAAGTAAAAAACCCGGCAAAGTGCTGTTGTTTTGACCGGTCATACAGCCGTGGCTAGCGGTAGGAACAACGTCTCATAACCATTGGAAATGACGTGCCAGGCAAAGTAGGCAAATAGCAACGCAGAGATCAGACTGCAATAGAATGAAATACGTTCTTTTAGCAGGCGCTGACCATATTTCACCAACGCTGCGAGGAAAAACGTCCACAGTACGCCTCCGGCGAAAAAGCCCAGCAGAAACAGGCCTATCATGAAAGCAGAACCATCGGTAGACTGCGCGATAATGGTGCCGCCAATCGCCGCAAACCACAGTAACGCGGTTGGTGATGCCAATGCCATGCCGACACCACTGAAAAATTCAGTGTACCGGGCTGGTGGCGCAGTGGAGTCCATAGCATTCTCTGTCGTAGATAAATCGGCGAAACGCTTAATCTGATAGTCACGCCATGCCGCACGCGCCATGCTGATCGTCATCCAGATCAGAATCAGCCCGCCACCAATCCATAACACCCAGCGTACCGGCGTAAGGTTAAATACCACCGCCAGCCCCAGCACCGACAACGTGGCATA
Organism: Pectobacterium polonicum; assembly: GCF_005497185.1. Taxonomy (GTDB): domain Bacteria; phylum Pseudomonadota; class Gammaproteobacteria; order Enterobacterales; family Enterobacteriaceae; genus Pectobacterium; species Pectobacterium polonicum. Next base: position 1,566 of record NZ_RJTN01000009.1, read on the forward strand.
AAACAGATCGCCGAAACAGGAACCCAGTCCGATATAAAACGCAGAACGCGCCCCGTGCCGCAACCCACGGTTAATAATCGCGGTGTTGACCATTCCCAGATCGAGACACAGTGACAGGGAAAGCAGCATCCCCGTGAAGACAACTAACAGCATGATATTCCCTTAGAGCGTTAAGCAATAAGGCGAGTGTAGAACCCAAGGGAAAAGCTGTATTGTCAAAAATTGATACGGCGGAACTGTCCCGGGGTCATGGCGTTATAGCGATTGAAAGCTTTAGTGAAATGCGCCTGATCGGCAAACCCGACATCGCCTGCGACCTGACTGATCGCTGTCCCCTGTCGCAGCAGTTCTCGTGCTTTGCACATACGTCGCTGCATTAGCCACGCCAGTGGTGGCAGCCCGACCGCCTGATTAAACGAACGTATCAGATGTGCAACCGACAGATTTTCCTGCTGCGCGAGCCGATCGAGCGTGGGGATATCGCTGAGATCGTTCAGCAGCCCCTCTTTGATCCGCGTGATCCGCTCAGCCTCTTTGACTTGGCTTTGGGGCGGCATTCGATGCTGATTTTCCATCAACCCCGCCAGCAGCAGGATAATACGTTCCTGACGCGTGCTGTCGTCCAAATCAGAGGTGACGAGCTGTTTTAACTCGGACGCCAACTGCGCCGACGGATTCCAGCCCCGTGAGAACAGAAAGGTTTGGTGGAAATAATGTTCGAATGCCCGTGGGTGAACGTACAAAGATGCGCACTGCCAGCGGTCGGAGACATTGTCGCTGCCCTGTAGCTGATTGGGATTGTAGGTCGTCACCATATCGTTGGTAGCAATAAAGGTCTCCCCATCCAGCCAGACCGTTTCCAACCCACTGAGATTGGCGCTGATGACGAACTCGTCGTGCGTATGGCGTGGAAAACTGCGGCCGTTGGTTAACAGCGCCAGTTCAAACCAGGCATCGCGGTAAGTCATCATAGTCGTGTTCCGGCAGTGAATGAATACCTGAAAATAGCATCTTCCCGCATTGGGCAACAATCACAGAATGACGAGGGAAAATCAGAAGCCAATAAGCTCATAGACTGTTTGAAAAGCGTCTACGCGGCCCCCTTCTCCCGTCTGGAATCCATGATTTTTGAAATGTTAAGTTCGATCCAGTCGGCGAGTGTCGCAATCTGGTCGGAAACCTCGCGCCCCAGCGGGGTCAAACTGTATTCCACATAAGGTGGAACTACCGGATGAGAGAAACGTAAAATAAATCCATCTTCTTCCAGACGCTTCAGCGTTTGAGCCAGCATCTTCTCACTGACGCCAGTAACCTTACGACGCAGTTCTCCGAAACGCAGTGTCCCTTCACGCAGGCTGATCAAACACAACACACCCCAGAGGCTGCTGACATGCTTGAGCACCTCCCTTGATGGACAATCCACCGTAAACAACTCCCCCTGTCTGACCTTATCAGTCAGAGCCCTACCCTGCGCTTCTAACGACATTATCACTCCTGATGTACATTCAATTGCCATGACACTAACTTTTTGGTGCGTACTGTCAAAAATAAAGTGTAGCCGCTACCATTCAATTTTTGAAGTTAAACAAGGTTGATTGGAGACTTTCTGCTTTGTGAAAACGCGGTAACCGACGTCGATATCGTCACAGAGCAGCCAACATTCCACATCCTTCGATAACTATCGATAAGCCATTTTTTATAAAAGGAGCGTCCATGAGTAATAAAGAGATCGTCATCGAATATCTGAATATCGTGTTCAATCAACGCAGTCTGGTCAAAGCAGAGATGTACTGGGCTGGCGACATGATCCAGCACAACCCCAGCATGCCCAACGGCCTGAACGTACTACGTGATTTTATCAGCAGCCCCAATCCAAGCCCCACCTACGAGGCTGGTGTTGCTATGGAAAACGGCGATTTGGTGATGGTTCATGGCCGCTATAGTAACTGGTTTGGAAAAACGATGATTGCCGTAGACATCTTCCGTCTGAATAACGGCAAGATCGTGGAACACTGGGATGTGATGCAGGAAGAAGTGACCGTGGATAAATCGGCAAACGGCAACGCCATGTTCCCAGTAAAATAGCACCCATATTGGAGATCATTTAATGAAAGCGATTCAACTACGAGCCCCCGGTGGGCTTGACCGCCTTGAGGTTGTCGATTTACCCGATCCTGGCGCACCGGGGGCAGGACAGATTCGCGTCCGTATCCATGCCAGCTCGCTGAACTACCATGACCTCGGCGTGGTGAGCGGCCATATGCCTTCAGCTGACCGCCGAATTCCAATGGCGGATGGCGCAGGCGTCGTCAAAGCCGTCGGTGCTGGCATCAGTGATTTCGCCATCGGCGATCGTGTCGTCTCAACCTTCTTTCCCACCTGGCTGAATGGCGATCCAGTGAATGGGGACTTTTCGACGGTTCCCGGAGATGGTGTTGACGGCTATGCCCGCGAGTGGGTGGTCGCCGAAGCAACAGCATTTACCCACGCGCCACAGGGTTGGAGCCATGCGGAAGCCGCTACATTGACGACAGCAGGTCTAACGGTCTGGCGTGCATTGGTCGTTAATGGCGGCATAAAGGCTGGTGATACCGTGCTGGTGCAAGGAACTGGCGGCGTCTCTGTCTTCGCGCTACAGGTCGCCAAGGCTCTGGGAGCGACGGTCATTGCAACCTCGTCTTCGGACGAGAAGCTTGAACGCGCACGCCAGCTTGGTGCCGATCATCTGATCAATTACCGACGTGAACCCGAGTGGGCCACACCGGTACTGGAGATCACCAACGGACGTGGAGTCGATCATGTGATTGAAGTCGGCGGTGCCGGTACGCTCGCACAATCGATCAAAGCGGCACGCGTGGCGGGCCACATTGCGCTCATCGGCGTCCTTACCGGCGCGGCAGGCCCCGTGCCAACCGCAGGTTTAACAGTGCGACAGCAGCGCTTACAGGGGCTGATCGTCGGCAGCCGCCAACATCAACAGGATCTTGTTCGTGCACTCAACGTCCTGCCCATCCGACCCGTCATCGACAAATCCTTCCCGCTTGCCGATCTCGCCGAGGCCTTCCGTTTACAGCAGGCTGGCGGGCATTTTGGCAAAATTTGTCTCGAATACTGAATCAAATCCTGAGCAAAAAAATGATGAACTCTTTACATGAGAAGCCGCGTGTAAAGGCGGGACTGGCAGCGTAATGAGAGGCTTGAGACGCGGTAAACATAAAAAAACCGGTGCAGTAGCACCGGTTTAAAAGGCTCAGATTCAGCTACAGCAGACTTACTTCTGCGGACGCATCGCCGGGAACAGAATAACGTCGCGGATAGTGTGGCTGTTAGTGAACAACATCACCATACGGTCGATACCAATACCCAGACCCGCTGTCGGCGGCAAACCGTGTTCCAGCGCCGTCACGTAGTCTTCGTCGTAGAACATCGCTTCGTCATCACCGGCATCTTTCGCGTTGACCTGCTGCGCAAAACGCTCAGCCTGATCTTCGGCATCATTCAGCTCGGAGAAGCCGTTACCAATTTCACGACCGCCGATGAAGAACTCAAAGCGATCGGTGATTTCCGGGTTCTGATCGTTACGACGCGCCAGCGGTGACACTTCAGCCGGATATTCGGTGATGAAGGTCGGCTGGATCAGGCTGCTTTCTGCTGTTTCTTCGAAGATCTCGGTAACGATACGGCCCAGACCCCAGCTTTTCTCGATCTTGATGCCCAGAGACTGGGCGATCGCGGTCGCTTTTTCCAGATCGTCCAGATCGGCAACGTTGGTTTCAGGACGGTATTTGCAGATCGCTTCGCGCATCGTCAACTTCTCGAACGGCTTACCGAAGTCGAATGTCTGGTCGCCGTATTCCACCGTCGTCGAGCCCAGCACGTCCTGCGTCAGCGTGCGGAACAGGTTTTCCGTCAACACAATCAGGTCTTTATAATCGGCATACGCCATATAAAGTTCCATCATGGTGAATTCAGGGTTGTGACGCGGAGAAACGCCTTCATTACGGAAGTTACGGTTGATCTCGAACACGCGCTCAAAACCACCGACAACCAGACGCTTCAGGTACAACTCCGGCGCGATACGCAGGTACATGTCGATGTCCAGCGCGTTGTGGTGGGTGATGAACGGACGGGCAGACGCGCCGCCGGGGATCACCTGCATCATCGGCGTTTCGACTTCCATAAAGCCGTTATCCACCATGAAGCGGCGGATAGCTGCCATCACGTTGGAGCGGATGCGGAAGGTGTTGCGAGATTCGTCGTTGGCAATCAGATCCAGATAGCGTTGACGATAGCGGGTTTCCTGATCGGCCAGGCCGTGGAATTTATCCGGCAGCGGACGCAGCGCTTTGGTCAGCAGACGCAGTTCGGTACAGTGGATAGACAGCTCGCCCGTTTTGGTTTTGAACAGCTTGCCGCGCGCGCCCAGGATATCGCCCAGATCCCACTTCTTGAACTGCTCGTTATAGATGCCTTCCGCCAGATCGTCGCGGGCAACATACAGTTGGATACGGCCACCGACGTCCTGCAAGGTCACGAAAGAGGCTTTACCCATGATGCGACGCGTCATCATACGGCCTGCAACGGTCACTTCGATGCCCAGTGCTTCCAGCTCTTCGTTCTCTTTGGCATCGAACTCAGCGTGCAGACGATCGGAGGTGCTGTCACGGCGGAAATCATTCGGGAAGGCGATCCCGTTTTCACGCAGCGTCATCAGCTTTTCACGACGCGTTTTTAATTCATTATTCAGATCTTGCGCCTGATCGGCACCCTGTGATTGTGATTCAGCCATGTGAATTCTTATAACCCCGCTTTTAAACTTGCTTCAATAAATTTGTCCAGATCGCCATCCAGCACGGCCTGAGTGTTACGTGTTTCCACTCCGGTACGTAAGTCTTTGATGCGCGAATCATCCAGAACATAGGAACGAATCTGGCTGCCCCAGCCGATATCAGATTTGTTATCTTCCATCGCCTGTTTCTCAGCATTTTTCTTTTGCATCTCAAACTCGTACAGCTTGGCTTTCAGCTGTTTCATCGCCTGATCTTTGTTTTTATGCTGGGAACGGTCATTCTGACACTGCGTAACAATGTTGGTCGGAATGTGGGTAATACGTACCGCAGATTCTGTCCGGTTAACATGCTGACCACCCGCACCGGATGCGCGGTACACGTCAATACGCAGGTCAGCCGGATTGATTTCGATATCAATATCGTCATCCACTTCCGGGTAGACAAACGCTGAGCTGAATGAGGTGTGGCGACGACCGCCGGAATCGAATGGACTCTTACGAACCAGACGGTGTACACCGGTTTCGGTACGCAGCCAGCCAAACGCGTAGTCACCGATGATCTTAATAGTGGCGGACTTCGTCCCCGCCACGTCACCGTCTGACTCTTCAATAATTTCGGTTTTAAATCCTTTGGCTTCCGCCCAACGCAGGTACATACGCACCAGCATGCTGGCCCAATCCTGCGCTTCCGTACCGCCAGAACCCGCCTGAATATCCAGATAGCAGTCTGCGCTGTCGTACTGGCCGGAGAACATGCGACGGAATTCGAGCTGGCCTAATTTATTTTCCAGCGCGTCCAGTTCTAGCGAGGTTTCATTAAACGTGTCTTCATCGTCTTCTTCCACCGCGAGCTCAAGCAGACCAGCCACATCTTCCAGCCCCTGGTTCAGTTGATCGATGGTGTCCACGATCGCTTCCAGCGAGGAACGTTCTTTCCCCAGTGCCTGAGCGCGTTCAGGCTCATTCCAGACATCTGGCTGTTCCAGTTCGGCGTTGACTTCTTCTAGGCGTTCTTTCTTGGCATCATAGTCAAAGATACCCCCGAAGAACGGCGCTACGTTCAGACAGATCCTGAATGCGGTTTTTTACCGGATTAATTTCAAACATGATTTTTTGTATTCTTACGTTAAGTCGTTGACAACGGAATGATGTAACCCGCCATTCTAGCGGATAAAACGCCCAGTTTATAGACTTTCTGCCCGCCGTATGTGGTTCACGCGCGCGGCCACAAATGTTGAATCAACAGTTGCACCGAGCGTTTACCGCGAAATTCGTTAATATCCAGCCGATACACCATCTCTACTTCTTTAATGCTTGGATCGGGCCAGATGGTGGGATCAATATTAAACGCGATACCATCTAACAGCGGCACGGTTCCTGTTGCACCGATCGGTTCAAACATCGCTTTCAAATGGCGTTCTTTGAGCAAGCGGGGTTGCAGAATACGGAAGCAGCCATCAAACGTCGGTTCAGGGAATGCCTGTCCCCACGGCCCCGCATAACGCAGCATTTCCGCCGTTGATAGCAAATCCAATTCCGGCAGCACTAGCTCGCCATCAGACCAGACGACCCCTTCAAGCTGAGAGGGTTCGAGCCACTCCCCCACCAATTCGCCAAAGCGCTGACGGAAATCCTCGAACTGCGTTTCATGCAGCGATAATCCTGCCGCCATCGCGTGTCCGCCGAATTTATCCATCATGCCGGGGTACAGCGTATCCAATCGTTCCAGCGCATCACGCAGATGCAAACCGGCAATGGAACGTCCCGATCCTTTCAACATGCCGTTGCCTGCGGGTGCAAAGGCAATCACCGGGCGATGGAAACGCTCTTTAATACGCGAAGCCAGAATACCCACAACGCCCTGATGCCACTCAGGGTGATACATCGCCAAACCGTAAGGTAATTCGGTACGGGTACGTTCCAGGGATTCGCACAGGCGCAAGGCTTCGACCTGCATTCCCTGTTCGATTTCGCGCCGATCCTGATTCAACGCATCTAAATCGTTAGCCAACATGCGCGCCTGAGTAATATCGTTACTCAATAGCAGTTCGACCCCGACCGTCATATCATCCAGCCGTCCGGCGGCATTGAGGCGCGGCCCGATGGCAAAGCCTAAATCGCTGGCGACCAACTGGCTGGCATCGCGGTTAGCCACTTCCAGCAACGCTCGAATACCCGGACGACACTCGCCAGCACGAATACGATTCAGCCCCTGAGCCACCAGAATCCGGTTGTTGGCATCCAGCGGTACCACGTCCGCCACAGTGCCCAGCGCCACCAGATCCAGTAATTCAGTGAGATTCGGCTTCGCCAGCCCCTGTTGCGTAAACAAGGGTTGCGTAAACCAGTCGCTGTCACGCAGGCGTACAAACAGCGCCATCATCAGATAGAACGCCACACCCACGCCAGCCAGCGCTTTGGAAGGGAATGCACAATCTGGCAGATTAGGGTTAATCATCGCATCGGCATCAGGCAGGGTTTCGCCTGGCAGATGGTGATCGGTCACCAGCACCGAAATACCGCGCCGATGTGCATCCTCGACCCCTGCATGGGAAGAGATTCCGTTATCAACAGTAACGATAAGCTCCGCACCCAAGGCGGCGGCTTGCGCCACCACGGCGGGGCTTAGCCCGTAACCATCTTCAAAACGGTTTGGCACCAGATATTTTATGTTCGTGCCGCCCATGCTGCGCAACGCCAGTACGGCAAGCGTGGTGCTGGTGGCACCATCGGCATCAAAGTCACCCACAATCACGATGCAGCGCTTCTCTGCCAGCGCTAATTGCAGCAGGTCGATCGCTTTATCAATGCCGCTGAGTAAACGGTAATTGAGTAAACCACTCAGACTACGTTCCAGCTCCTGAGCACCTTTAACACCGCGCTGCGCATAGAGGCGACGTAGCAAGGGCGGAACGGTATCAGGTAAATCACTATCCTCCACCAGCGGACGCCGGCGGAGTTGGGTAATCATGTTCACGTAGCATCAACCGCCGGTTTTTTTCGAGGCTTTGTGTGCTTCCAGCATTGCCAACATCTCTTTTGGCCCTTGATATCCCGGTACAACCAGGCCGTCTTGCAGCACGATGGCGGGGGTGCCCTGCACGCCAAACTGAATACCCAGTTGGTAATGCGCAGCGATATCAGTTTTGCACGTTGCTGGCGAGATCGCTTCACTCTTCATCGCGTTATCAAACGCTTTATTGCGATCGGCCACGCACCAGATGGACTGCATATCTTTGGCTGCTGGGGATTTCATGCCCTGGCGCGGGAACGCCAGATAGCGCACGGTGATGCCCAACGCGTTGTAATCTTTCATCTGCTCATGCAGTTTGTGGCAGTAGCCGCAGGTGATGTCAGTGAAAACGGTAATCACATGTTTTTCCTGCGCGGCTTTATAAACAATCATCTGCTCCTGTAACGCATCCATCTTGCCGATCAGGATTTGATTGGTGGTGTTGACCGGCATGGTGCCGCTCACGTCATAAAGCGGGCCTTGCAGCAAATGTTTGCCATCTTCGCTGATGTACAGCACGCCGCTCTCGGTAATGACGGTTTTCATACCCGCCATCGGCGAAGGCAAAATTTCCGCCCCCTGCATATCCAGACGCGTCAACGTCTGCTTGATCGCGGCATCGTCAGCGTGGGCAAAGTGGGTCGCCGTCGCCACCAGTAAAGAAAGCAGTAATAACCCTTTTTTCATTTCATCAATCCTGTTTGTGTCGCAACGTCATGGTGAATACGCCGCTCGTAGCAATACGCCAAGGTAGTCGGCGAGAAGCCCCGCCAGTCAGATAACATCCTGTTACTCTGTCTATTTACTCTATATCAGGCGCGCGGATGGTGCTGCTGATGAAGCTGCTTCAACCGCTCCGTCGCCACATGGGTGTAAATCTGCGTCGTGGAAAGATCGCTGTGCCCTAAAAGCATCTGTACGACCCGTAAATCCGCGCCGTGGTTCAATAAATGGGTAGCAAACGCATGGCGCAGAACGTGCGGCGAGAGCTTTTCGCTGTCGATGGACGCCAGTACCGCATAATACTTGATGCGGTGCCAGAACGTCTGGCGCGTCATTTGCCGTGCGCGATTGCTGGGAAACAGGACATCCAGCGTCTGTCCATTCAATAACCACGGGCGACCATGTTCCAGATAATACTCGATCCAATACACCGCTTCTTCACCCAGCGGCACCAGCCGTTCTTTATTGCCTTTCCCCAGCACGCGTACCACACCCTGCCGCAGGCTGACATCGCTCATCGTCAAACCGACCAGCTCGGAAACACGCAGCCCCGTCGCATACAATACCTCAAGCATGGCCTTATCGCGTAATTCCAGCGGTTGTTCAATGCTTGGGGCGTTGAGCAACGCATCAACCTGCGCCTCGCTCAGATCTTTGGGTAAACGCTGTGGCAGTTTTGGCGATGACAGCACTGCACTCGGATCGTCGCTGCGAAGCTTTTCACGATAAAGGTACTGAAAGAAACGGCGCATCGCACTCAGCAAGCGGGCCGAGCTGGTTGCCTTGTAGCCCCCCTCGACTCTGTCAGCGAGAAACGCCTGAAGATCGAGCGACTGTGCCTGTAGCAAACCGTTCTCATGATGTGCAAGCCACTCCGCGAGCGTTCGCAGATCAAGCCGATAAGAGGCCAGCGTATTCTCTGCCAGATTTCTTTCCAGCCACAGCGCATCGAGAAACTGTTCGATAAGCGCCTGATCGTGTTCTTGCATCGCCGTGTCCTTCTTCACTGATTGGCAATATTATGCCGATGAAGCGACGACTTTACATCTTCATCAAGGCGATATTCTCGCGCAGACAGAATTGTGCGCGATCTCACATATTCCGTGAATGCCAACATCACCATAACATTCTCCGGCAAAAATAAGGCCACATAACATTATATTTTATGTATCGACAGTATACTGGAACAGGTGCCTTGAAGCCTTGTTCGTACGGGTATTGACCTTACTTAATCAACGTTGAAAAGCCGATTTTTCTGTGCGTAGAATGGCTGTTCGTGTTGTTAAAATAAAGAAACATTATGCAAGCCACCATCACTCCCACTCTCGATGCCGAAGCGGAAGCGCCACCCGTAAACTCACGCAATAAGGTTATTGTGGCGTCACTCATTGGCACCGCCATCGAATTTTTCGATTTTTATATCTATGCCACCGCTGCGGTGCTGATTTTTCCGCATATTTTCTTCCCGCAAGGCGATCCAACGGCCGCGACGCTACAGTCACTGGCCACCTTTGCGATTGCCTTTGTGGCTCGCCCTATTGGTTCGGCAGTCTTCGGTCACTTCGGCGACCGCGTTGGGCGTAAAGTCACGCTGGTTGCTTCTCTGCTGACCATGGGGATTTCAACCGTTCTGATTGGACTGTTACCGACCTACGAAACCATTGGTATTTTTGCACCGATTCTGCTGGCACTGGCGCGCTTCGGCCAGGGGCTGGGTCTGGGCGGTGAATGGGGCGGTGCGGCACTGCTGGCGACCGAAAATGCCCCGTCCAATAAACGTGCGCTGTATGGGTCGTTCCCCCAGCTTGGCGCACCGATTGGCTTCTTCTTCGCTAACGGCACCTTCCTGCTGTTGTCCTGGCTGCTGACGGAAGAGCAGTTCATGACCTGGGGGTGGCGCGTGCCGTTCGTGGCGTCCGCTGCGCTGGTACTGGTTGGCCTGTATGTTCGTATCTCTCTGCATGAAGCCCCGGTCTTTACCAAAGCGGTCAAAGCCGGTAAGCAGGTGCGCATGCCGCTGGGAACGCTGCTTAGCAAGCATATGAAAGTGACGATTCTTGGCACCTTTATCATGCTGGCGACCTACACGCTGTTCTACATCATGACCGTATATTCCATGACGTATGGCACAGCCCCCGTGCCGAAAGGGCTTGGTTTCTCGCGCAACAGCTTCCTGTTAATGCTGATGATCGCGGTGATCGGCTTTGGCCTGATGGTACCCGTAGCAGGCTATTTGGCAGATGCCTTCGGCCGCCGTAAAACCATGATTGCCATCACCTGCCTCATGATCATCTTCGCCATGCTGTTCCCTTATATGCTCGGTTCAGGTAATCAGGCGCTGGTAATGGGCTTTCTGGTGCTGGGTCTGAGCATCATGGGGCTAACGTTCGGCCCGATGGGTGCGCTGCTGCCGGAACTGTTCCCGACGGAAGTGCGTTACACCGGCGCATCGTTCTCCTATAACGTCTCGTCGATTCTGGGCGCATCGGTCGCACCGTATATCGCGGCGTGGCTGACGGCCAACTACGGTCTGTTCTATGTTGGCGTTTATCTGGCGGCGATGGCGTCACTGACGCTGATTGCACTGCTGCTCACCAAAGAAACGCGTCATCAGTCGCTGGGATAATTTCCCTTCTGTGAGGGCTACGGCCCTCACTGCACCTTTCCTTACGCCTGTTCTCCTTTTAGAATACCGATATCCGGCGGCATCATTCGCCCGTCACGTCCTCTTTGTGACCTAAAGCGAACGCGCTCTTGTTTATAAAAAGTGTTTATAAAGAACTGAATATGAAAATCGGTCTGTTTTACGGCTCAAGCACCTGCTACACCGAAATGGCAGCGGAAAAAATTCGCGACATGTTGGGCGAAGAACTGGTGGATCTGCACAACGTTAAGGATGTCGACCCTCAACGTATGGAAGATTACAGTACGCTGATTCTCGGCATCCCCACCTGGGATTTCGGTGAGATTCAGGAAGACTGGGAGAACATTTGGGGCCAATTAGCGACGCTGAACCTCAAAGGTAAAGTGATAGCGCTTTACGGTATGGGCGATCAGCTTGGCTACAGCGAATGGTTCCTTGATGCGCTGGGCATGCTGCATGACCAACTGCTGCCGTTAGGTGTCACATTTATTGGATATTGGCCAATAGAGGGCTACGACTTCACCAGTCCGAAACCACTGACTGCCGACGGCAAACACTTTGTCGGGCTGGCGCTGGACGAAGTGAATCAATACGATCTCAGCGATGAACGGCTGGAACAGTGGTGCGAACAGATTCTGCAAGAGATGGCATCACTACTGTAAATGGTATGAACCGACAGGAGTAAGCACGATGAAGATGTTACTCATAGCGGTCACAGGATTGTTGCTTGCCGGTTGTGCTCAAACAGGCACAGGGAAATACGCCAGAGAGATGGGGCACTGACAGCAACACGTTCACGGATACCTTTGTGACAGATATCCGTGAACGTTACATCAGCTTAGCGCTTTTGTAACCAGCGGGTTCGCGCAGCGGTATCCAGAAAACTCCACGCCACAAAGCGGCTTTGCTTCTGGCCTTGCGCCATATCTATCGTTCTGACCTTCTCCGCGTCAACCGCTTCCAGCGCACGATAAATCTCCGGCAGGTTCTCTTTGCGCGATACCAGCGACGTAAACCACAGGCACTGACGGGCAAAACCGGCGCTCTCTTTGATCATCTGGCCAATGAAAGCTGACTCGCCGCCCTCACACCACAGCTCATCCTGCTGGCCGCCAAAATTCAGCGGTGAGCGTTTATCCAGTCCCAGATTATGCAATTTACGCTGCGATCCCTGACGGGCATCTTCAGCGGAGGCATGGAACGGCGGATTACACATCACGGCATCAAACGTATCGTTCTTGTGAATAATGCCTGCCAGTATCGCTTTGCTATTTTTCTGACGACGCAGACGAATCGACCGATTCAAACCGGGATTCGCTTCAATCGTTTCATTGGCCGCTTTCATCGCCAGCGGGTTAATCTCGCTGCCGGTAAAACGCCAGCCGTACTCGCGATGCCCAATCAGCGGGTAAACGCAGTTGGCACCGCAACCGACATCCAGTACGGATGCATCACGCGGCACCACCGAGCGGTTATCTTCCGCCAGTAAATCGGCCAGATGGTGGATATAATCAGCACGGCCGGGGATCGGTGGGCACAGAAAACCGTCAGGGATCGTCCAGTGCGCAATCTGATAAAAGTGCTGCAACAATGCCTGATTCAGCGTTTTCACCGCCTCGGGATTGGCAAAATCCACTGACTCATCACCGTAGGCATTCACCTTCACAAACGGGATCAGCGCAGGATAGCTCTGTTTGAGCGCGGGAAAATCATAACGGTCGCGATGGCGATTACGAGGATGCAGACCACTTTTTTGCACTGCGGGCTTAGTCATCAGTTATACCCAATAGGTTGTTATACCCTATAGATTGTAAGGCACGGCCAGACAGTGGCCGAATAAGAACATTTCCCCGAATAGCACGGGGAAAAAGAAAGGAAAGCCGACATTCCCGTGACGGGAACAGCCGATATCCTATCCTCACGAAGCGGCGTAAGATACCTGCTGCGATTATTTCCGTAAATCACCGTGGTGATGTTTCTACACACTGGACGTGATACCCACGCCAAAATGCGCTTTTATCTCGCCCAATGTTTCTGCTGTAAGAGAAGTTGGCGCAAATGGCGCCATTCGTCATCGCCCATGCTGTCTGATGCCAGCCACAGCTGCTGCTTGTCTTTAGCGTTAACCGCCTGCAATGACAGCAACACGCCATTCTTCAGCAGCCACGGTCGCTTAACGATTTGCCACTCCTGCTGCCGCCAGTTCAGGGTCGTTTCGCTGAGCAGAGTAATACACCCTTGCCGCGATTTGATATTCCTTTGGCTACGAATAAAACCAAACATCACCATGGTAACAAGACAGAGCCACAGCCACGCATAGCCGTCCGGCCACGGTGCCAGCAGAATGAGCAACACTAATAGGCCATGCACAACCAATGACAGCAGTTGCATACGCCAGGAAACGCGAAGGTCACATTGCCACTGGGCCACGATCTTTATTTCGCGTCTGAATAAGGGAAATCATGCGTTTCAGCTCTCCGTCTTCCGGCTCACCGTGGTTCATCAACCAATTGAATAAATCAGGGTCGTCGCTTTGTAACAAGCGTACAAACGTGTGCTTATCACTGTCATTAAGTGTGTCATAGTCATGCTCAAAAAACGGCATGATGGCGATATCCAGTTCGCGCATACCACGGCGGCATGCCCAATGAATACGTGATTTATTATCGATTTCCATATTTCATGTCCACCTTGTTATCGCTGCTTGCCGCTAGTGTACTCCGATTCCGGTAGCGGACATCAACTAATAGTAACATTTTGACATAACTTACTGACATGTACTGCGCCAGGTGTACTCATCAGCGTCAGGATGTGCGATGTCATAACGCCGCATGAATAACCACTTGCAAACCCTGAGCGCTCTTTTACCATTAGGCCATCGCCCCTAGCGCAGGATTGTACTATATGGTTAACCAACAACGCCCTTTTGCCTCACAACTCCCATTTGCTTCTGCCCAGCTCGCCGCCACACTCATCTCACTGGATGACTGGGCGCTAGCCACGCTGATCGGGCCGGATACCGTCAAATATCTTCAGGGACAGGTCACCGCGGATGTCAGCGCTCTGGCTGACGATCGGCACATCCTTTGCGCCCACTGCGACGCGAAAGGAAAAATGTGGAGCAACCTGCGTCTGTTCCATCACGGCGAGGGGTTTGCTTTCATTGAACGCCGTAATCTACGCGACGCCCAGCTTAGCGAACTGAAAAAATACGCCGTTTTTTCGAAAACCACCATCGCACCAGACGACAACGCTGTACTGCTGGGCGCGGCAGGAGCGGGTATCCGCGAGCTGCTGGCTTCAGTATTTAACCAACTCCCCGATGCCGAACACCCTGTCGTGCAACTCGAAGGGGTCACCTTACTGCATTTCACTCATCCCGCAGAGCGTTTCTTGCTGGTGCTGTCTCCAGAGCAAAGCGCTGCGCTGCTTGAACAACTCGGCGATAAAGTCAGCCTGAATGACAGCCGCCAATGGCTGACGCTGGATATTGAAGCAGGTCAGCCCATCATTGACAGCGCAAACAGTGCGCAGTTCATCCCGCAAGCGACTAATTTACAGGCATTAAATGGGATTAGCTTCAGCAAAGGGTGCTATACCGGTCAGGAAATGGTCGCTCGGGCAAAATATCGCGGTGCGAACAAGCGCGCACTCTACTGGCTGGCGGGTAAAGCAAGCCAGATGCCGCAGGCGGGGGACGACCTCGAATTGCAGCTCGGTGAGAACTGGCGCCGTACCGGTACAGTGTTGGCTGCCAGCAAATTGCAGAACGGCGATGTTTGGGTTCAGGCGGTATTGAATAACGATCTGAACGCAGAGAACCTTCTGCGCGTACGTGAAGATGCCGAAAGCCAACTCACAGTTCAGCCTCTGCCGTATGAAATAACGGATTAACCCGACGAGTGATACCGCGCATGAGCCAGCTTGGCTCATGCGTTTTATGCAGGCTTAAATATAAAGATAAATCGCCAGAAAGTGGCAGACGCTGCCGCCTAAAACAAACCCGTGCCAAATCGCATGATTGTAGGGAATACGCTTGCTAGCGTAGAAAATCACCCCCAACGTATACACCACGCCGCCCACCGCTAACAGCGTCACACTCCCTGCCGACAGCTTCATCACCATCTGATAAATCACCACCAGCGACAGCCAGCCCATCACCAGATAGGTGATCAACGATAGCACTTCAAAACGATGGGCAAACGCCAGTTTGAAAAGTACGCCCAACAGCGCCATGCTCCAGATGACGACCATCAGGCCATGCGCCAGCGGCGAATCCAGCCCCACCAGCAAAAAAGGCGTGTAGGTTCCGGCAATTAGCAGATAGATGGCGCAGTGGTCGAACTTTTTCAACCACGGTTTAATTCGCTGAGAAGGGATGGCGTGATACAGCGTCGAGGCCAAAAATAGCAGGATAATGCTGCCGCCATAGAGGCTATAGCTGGCGATCGCCACGCTGTCGGCATCGTTGTTGACCGCCTGTACCAGCAGTAAAACCAGTCCCACAATCCCGAAAATCACGCCGACTCCGTGGCTGATGCTGTTCGCAATTTCCTCTGCCAGAGAATACTCCGGCTTGTGTGCACTGTTTGACATCAATAAATTCCGCAGTATTTCGCAAAGAGAGTGTTATGACGTTATCTGCCCCACCTTTCGCGCTTTTGAGCGGAATGGCGCAGGTGTTTAACCTTTGAGCAGATTAACGGAGAATAGTTTCAGTGTACACGTGTAAGCTAAAATAATTATCCTCACGCCTTCTTCCCGTTTCTCTCTGACTAACATCAATCATGCATGTCAATCTCAGGCAACATCCCCTACAATGACCGACTTCGATATCTCCCTGTTTTTTGAAGGGCTCTGCCGTTCTTACCGGTTATTCGCGTTAACGGTCACCCGGTTCTAACGCCCACAGTGCCTTCCTCTGGTCTTATTGCATAATTTTGTCATGCACGACGTTGTCACGCATCGTTTTCACTGCAAGAGGTACGCTTTTCATGTCATCTTCCCCATCTACTCTGAATTTCGGTTCCATGACCGATGTGTTCGGCTTTCTGATAGAAATCGATAAATTAAAAAGCGTACAGCGCCGCACCAAGATTATCGCCAGCGAACGCCACGAAGATTCAGCCGAACATAGCTGGCATTTTGCCGTCGCCGCGATGGCGCTGGCCCCTTACGCGGGTGAAGGCGTGGATATTCAGCGCGTCATCCAAATGGCGTTGATTCACGATATCGTCGAAATCGATGCCGGCGATGTGCTCGTTTACGATCTTTCCGCACGTCTTGCGATTCACGATCAGGAAGTCGCTGCCGCAGCGCGCATTTTCGGCCTGCTGCCAGAGCCACAGCGCCAGCAATTCCACGATCTGTGGGAAGAATACGAAGCGAATGAAACGCCCAGCGCCCAGTTCGCCCTGATGCTCGATCGCGTCATGCCGATGCTGATGAATCTGTACAACGGAGGTCAAAGCTGGGTAGAAAACGGTATCCGTCTGGCACAGGTTCTCGACCGCGCCGAATTCATCGCCGCTATCAACCCGGAACTCTGGCAATACCTGAAGCAGCATCTGGAAGACGCCAAAGCCAAGGGATGGTTGCTATAATTCGATGTTGCCGATAAACGCCCGTCGCTGGGCATTCGCGTCAGGAGAGAGTGGTGTCTTTAAAAACAATCGCAAATAACCTGGGTTTGTCGGTGGCAGCAGTGAGTCGTGCCCTCAACGGCCATCGGGATATCTCCGAAGCCACGCGCCAGCGTATTCAGGAAGAAGCGGAACGCATCGGCTATCGCCCTAATACGCACGCGCGCCGCCTGAAAATGGGCAAAAGCGACGCAGTCGGGCTGGTCTATCCCTATGCCTCTTCTCTGAGTAACGATATCTTTTTTGAGATGATCGGCGCGATCAGTCGCAAACTGGCACAGCACGACGTCGATTTTCTCCTGCTGGCAGATGAACAAGACGAATGTCAGGGCGGTGTTCGGTTGATCAACAGCCACCGTATCGACGCGCTAATCGTCGCGCACACGTGCGAGCAGGATGCACGCCTGACGCTACTGCAACGTAACAAGGTGCCTTTTCTCGCGCTGGGGCGCAGCCAGTTACCGCATCCTTATGCCTGGTTCGATTTTGACAACCGCGCAGGCATGGCGCTAGCAACGGAACACCTGATTGAACTTGGCCATCGCCGTATCGCCATGTTGAGCGAAGACCACCCGCAGGCGTTCATCATGCAACGTCGTCAGGGCTATCGCGATGCTCTGCAACACCACAGCCTCCCCTTTCACGATGCCTACCTGCGCTGTGTCAGCCCTACGCGCCGTGCGGGCTACCAGGCCATACTCGACCTTCTGGCGCTGCCTGAGCCGCCAACAGCAATGGTGATGGATGGCAACGTTCACGGCGACGGCGCTGTCGCCGCATTGCAGCAAGCAGGCCGCCTTTCCGGTTCACACCCTATCGCGTTAGTGATGTATGACGGTTTGCCACAGGACAGCCTGACAGACATTAGCGTGACGGCGATAGAGCAGGCGACGCGGGAACAGGTGGGTGAACAGATTGCCAGCATGACGCAGGCGCTCATCGCGGGCGAAGCCGTAGAAAATTTGCAGGTGTTATGGCAGCCGACGCTACGCCTCGGTAAAACGAGCTTTCCCGCCTAAGCTATTCAGCAAGCTGCCACCGTGTAAGCGACATCGGTTGGTTTCTTACGCCAGCCGCAAGCGAGATCCCCTTCACATCGTCATCGAAATCCTTTTCCATTCCCTAATGATTATTTTAACAACATCACAATTCTTAAACGTTTAAGTTGATGACTTAAACGTTTAAGCTTTCACTGGGAAGCACGAGCCGTAATTTGGAGCCTTCCTCATGAAGCGTGATATTGTTCAATTAACCAGCGCACAGTGCGATGTCATCGTACGCTGCGCCCCAGCAGCAGAAATTCTCTATTGGGGGCCGCGGCTACGCGGTTTTTCGCCAGAAGATGTCATTTCTCTGCAACGCCCCGTCGCCAACGGCCGTCTGGATGTGGATCTCCCCCTGACGCTGGCAATGGAATACGGGCGTGGTCAGTTCGGTTCGCCGGGTATTGAAGGGCATCGAGCGGGCTACGACGCCGCGCCGATCTTCACAACCACGCAGGTTGACGTTCAAGACAACACACTCACTATCACAGCAGACGATACGCAGGCTGGTCTTCGCCTGACCAACGAACTGCACCTGGACCCGCAGACCGATGTGCTGCAACTGCGCCACACGCTACATAATCTGCGCGCTGACGCCTGGCAAGTACAGCGCCTCGCTGTCACACTGCCTGTCCCGGAACGGGCGAATGATGTCATGGCGTTTCACGGCCGCTGGCTGCGTGAATTTCAGGCTCATCGCCTCACGTTGCAGCACGGCGGCTTTATTCAGGAAAGCCGTCGGGGAAGAAGCTCCCACGAATATTTCCCGGCGCTGATTCTCGGCGAGTCCGCGTTCAGCGAACAACGTGGCTCAGTATGGGGCGTGCATTTAGGCTGGAGCGGCAACCATCGCCTGCGTGCCGATATCAAAACTGACGGTCGTCGCGTCGTACAGGCGGAAGCCCTTTATCTGCCGGGCGAAATCACGCTGGCGCAGTCAGAATCCCTCACCACACCGTGGGTCTACGCCGCGTTCTCCGATACCGGTTTGAACGGCATGAGCCAGCGTTATCACACCTTCCTACGCCAGTCCTTAATCCAATTCTGTGGTGATAAACCACGCCCGGTGCATCTCAATACGTGGGAAGGGATCTATTTCGATCACAATCCAGAGTACATCATGCAGATGGCGAGCAAAGCCGCCGACGTCGGCGTAGAGCGCTTCATTATCGACGACGGTTGGTTTCGCGGGCGTCACCACGACCAAGCCGCACTCGGCGACTGGTATCTGGATGAGGAAAAATACCCTAACGGGCTGATGCCCGTGATTGAGCACGTTAAAGCCTTGGGGATGGAGTTCGGCATTTGGGTCGAACCGGAGATGATTAATCCCGATTCCGACCTGTTCCGCGCCCATCCCGACTGGGTGCTGCAATTGCCCGGCTACGCACAGCCAACGGGCCGCTACCAGTACGTGCTGAATTTAAACCAGCCCGACGCTTTCGCTTATCTACTGGAGCGGCTGAGCTGGCTGCTGGGCGAGCATCCCGTCGATTATGTGAAATGGGATATGAACCGCGAACTGGTGCAGCCCGGCCATGAGGGACGTCTGGCCGCCGATGCGCAAACCCGACAGTTCTATCGTCTGCTCGATACCCTGCGTCAGCGTTTTCCCCATGTCGAATTTGAATCCTGTGCCTCCGGCGGCGGCCGCATCGACTACGGCGTGCTGGAGCGTACCCAGCGTTTCTGGGTATCGGATAACAACGATGCACTGGAGCGCCAGACTATCCAGCGCGGCATGAGCTACTTCTTTCCACCAGAAGTGATGGGGCAGCACATCGGCCATGCGCGCTGCCACGCGACGTATCGACGCCATACCATCGCCTTTCGCGGCCTGACAGCCCTGTTCGGCCACATGGGAATCGAGCTAGATCCTGTCAAAGCGGATGACGACGAACTGGAAGGCTATCGCCACTACATTCAGCTGCATAAGACGCTGCGCCCGCTGCTGCACAGCGGCACCACCTGGCGGGTAGAGATGCCGGACGATACGGTACAGGTCACTGGCGTGGTGAGCCGCGATCGCCAGCACGCGGTTTTCCAACTAGCCCAATTGCGTATGCCGGATTATTCGCTGGCAGGCACGCTCCGCTTCCCCGGCCTGCTGCCCGATGCACGCTATGAAGTCAAACTGTTGGATGGCCCGGAGATCAAAACGGTGCGTGAAGGTGGCGGCACCATGCGGGAGCTTCCGCCTTGGTTACGTCAGCCGATTGTGGTTTCCGGCGATTGGTTGATGCAGGCCGGCCTTGCCCTTCCCGTCCTGACGCCAGAAACCGCCATTCTGGTCACGCTTTCAGCGGTGGCTGAGACCTCCGGCAGCTAGCATTTTCACTTGCTTTAGACATTCGCAACACGACCGCGCGGGACAGCAACGTCCCGCGTCATGATGCTCGCTACCCTCTTGGGGGGAAATAAAGATGCCTACTACCTCGTGCTACTACAAAAATAACCGTAACTTCTGGATTTTCGGCGCATTCTTCTTTCTTTATTTTTTTATCATGGCGACATGCTTTCCATTTTTGCCGATTTGGCTATCGGATGTTATCGGGCTCAATAAAACTGATACTGGCATCGTCTTTTCCTTCCTGTCCTTGTTCGCCATCCTGTTTCAGCCGTTCCTCGGCATTCTGTCCGACAAGCTGGGCATGAAGAAGCACCTGCTCTGGGTAATCTCCGTGCTGTTGCTCTTTTTTGCCCCTTTCTTCCTGTATGTCTTCGCTCCGCTGTTAAAAATCAACGTAATATTGGGTGCCTTGGTCGGCGGCCTGTATATCGGCTTCTCTTTCAGCGCGGGGGCTGGAGCCATTGAAGCCTACATCGAACGCATCAGCCGGCAGCACCACTTTGAGTACGGTAAGGCACGCATGTTTGGCTGCTTTGGCTGGGGAATCTGCGCCTCAACGGCGGGTATGTTGTTTAACATCAACCCCGATATCGTATTCTGGATGGGGTCTGGGTCGGCGATTATTTTGCTCGTATTACTGTGTCTGGCAAAAACAGAGAGCAACCCAACCGCCGCCGTCATAGATTCACTGGGGGCTAACGCCTCGCCTTTTAGCCTCAAGCTGGCATTAGGGCTGCTGACTAACCGTCAATTCTGGCTGCTGGTGCTGTACGTAGTCGGCGTCGCCTGTATTTATGACGTCTACGATCAGCAATTCGCTAACTTCTTTAAATCGTTCTTTAGTTCACAGGAACAGGGCAATCAGATCTTTGGTTTTGTCACCACCGCAGGGGAAGCTGCGAATGCGCTGGTGATGTTCTGCACGCCGTGGCTGATCGGTCGGATCGGTGCCAAAAATGCACTACTGGTGGCAGGAACAATTATGTCGATCAGGATCTTGGGCTCGGCCTGCGCCACATCCGTCACGGAAGTCATCATTCTGAAAATGCTGCACGCCTTCGAAGTGCCATTGCTGCTGATCGGGATCTTCAAATACATCGCCAATACGTTTGATTCGCGCTTATCGGCCACGATTTATCTGGTGGGCTTCCAGTTCGCCAAACAGTTCATGGCGATATTTCTCTCCTCTGCCGCGGGCAATCTGTACGATCGTATCGGTTTCAACCAGACTTACCTGATTCTGGGCGGCATTGCGATCGCCTTTACGGCGATTTCCGCCTTTACGCTGTCATCATCATGTAGCTCGACGAGGATGAGTTCTCAGGCTGCGCATTAACGTGATCACGCCCCGTTGAGTCAGTATCAACGGGGCGGGACTTCCTTATTTCACGTCTCGTAACGCGGTTTTATCCACATAAGGTTTCATGATGTTATCTGCCTCTTTTTGCGCAGCCGCCGCGGCGTCCTCGACTTTTTTCGCCGGATCGTTTAGCAGCGCCGCCAGCTGATTTTCCATCGCTTTGCGTACTGCGACCGTTTCATAAGTGGCGTACCACGGATGAGCATATTGCAACTGCGACAAGGCAATGGCCGCACGCGGATCTTTCGCCAGATAGTCTTTCATTTCCGGCAGGTCGTAGGCCGCCATACGCGGTGCAAAGTAGCCGGTAAAACGGCTCCAGCTTCCGCTGACTTCCGGGCTGACCAGATAGTTCATAAACTGCCAGGCCGCTTTCTTCTGCTCCTCGGAAATCCCTTTGAAGCTCACCAAACTCGCCCCGCCGAGGGTCACACCACGACGCTCTTTTTCCGGCATCATTGCCACGCCAAGCTGGAAATCTTTGGTGTTTTCACGCATAAAGCCCAGCGCACCCGTGCTCAGCATCGCCATACCCAGCTTACCGGAGAAAAACGCGGCGCTGATCTGTTTGGAATTCAGCACGCCAGCGGGCATTGCTTTGTCGCGGTATACCAGATCGCGCCAGAACTGGAGCGCGCCCTTGGTCGATGCGGTGTTGTAATACACTTCACCCGGATAGTCAGCATTGTAATACGCTCCGCCGTTGGCACGCGTCAGTGCAGACAGCATCCAACCGCCGTAGTCATCGTTCGTGGACGGAATCATGATGCCCCACTGCCCTTTTGCCGGGTCAGTCAGTTTCTTCGCGATCGCAGCGACTTCATCCCAGTTTTTCGGCGGTTCGTTAAAGCCTGCCTTCTTCAGCATGTCTTCGTTGTAATAGAGGATCGGCGTCGAGTTGTGGAACGGGATCGCGTAAGTCACGCCCATCACCTGCGCGTTCTGATGCAGCGCAGGCCAGAAGTTTTTAGTCAGGAAAGGCGTAGCTTTTTCGTTGCCGTATTTAAACAGCTCGTCCATCGGCAGGATTTCATCTTTGATGACCAGATCGGCGGTGAAGTTAGCCGACATAATGACCAGCGCCGGAGGATCGCCCGCTTTAGCGGCCGCTTCTGCTTTCACTTTCGTCGTATCGTAATTGCCGGTGAAGATCCCACGCACTTCAACCTGATCCTGTGATTGGTTGTATTCCTTGATGATGCGCGTCATTTCCATCGTCAGCTTGCCATCAACTGGGGCGGGGAACATAAAATCGATACTCTCTTTTGCCAGCACCGGGCCAGACATCAGCAAGGCTATCGCCAGCGCCATCATACGAGGCTTACGCATTTCTTTTCTCCTGGGATAAATTACGGGCGGTTTGCCCGGAAAACCAATGACAATCCTGCGGTGAAAAATGAAGCACAACGGACGTACCAATGTTCGGCACGCCATCACGATTTGGCCGACGGTAGCGGATATTGCCCAGCGGCGTATCCACATGAATCAGATACTCTGCGCCAAACAGCTCCCGTTGCTTCACCGTTCCCGATAACGATAAATCGCCGTCTGACGCGGCGTGTTCGGTCATATGCTCAGGGCGAACCCCTAGCAGCACACTGGTTAATGAACGCGTTTCTTCACTGGCGGGCAGCACCACAGGCAATGCTTGCAAAAACGCATAACCATCGGAACAGGCCAACGTCACCATGTTCATTGCAGGCGTACCGATAAATCCGGCGACAAAAACGTTCGCCGGATGGGAGTACAGTTGTTCTGGTGTACCAACCTGTTGCAGCACGCCACGATCCAGTACGGCAATCCTGTCCGCCATCGTCATCGCCTCGATCTGATCGTGCGTGACGTAGACGGTGGTGGTTTTCAACTGCCGATGCAGATCCATAATGCCGTCCCGCACGTCGCTGCGCAGCCGAGCATCCAGGTTCGACAGCGGTTCATCCATCAGAAACAAGCGTGGATCGCGCACGATCGCTCGTGCCATCGCCACGCGCTGACGCTGGCCGCCGGACAGTTTTCCCGGCTTGCGTTTGAGTAATGGCTCAAGCTGGAGCAAGCTGGCAACGCGCTGTACCCGCTGTGGATACTCCGCTTTCGGCTCACCGCGCATCCGCATACCAAAAGTGATGTTCTGCTCGACCGTCAGGTGTGGAAACAGCGCATAGTTCTGGAAGATCATCGAGAAATTGCGCTGCTTCGGGCTCCACGTCGTGATGTCGTCATCACCCAGCAGGATTTGCCCATCGCTGACGTCTTCCAGACCGGCCAACATACGCAGCAGCGTACTCTTGCCACAGCCGGATGGCCCGACCAGCACCAAAAACTCGCCGTCGGCGATATCCAAGGATAGCGATGCCAGCGCCTGCGTGTGTTCAAAGCGTTTACTGATATTACGTAGTTGAATCACGGCCATTACGCATCCACCGGACAGCTGATTCGAGGGTCATAGAGATAAGGACCGGGGTAAGACGCAATCGACTGGCAATAGCTCACCAGCCCGGTCACCGGCACATAGCGATGCATGACTACGCTGGCAGGCTCCAGGTTGTAATACGGCGCGTCGTCTTCGTAGAAATACGGAACCTGGTGGACGGTTCCCGGTACAGTGGCAATAATCGCCTGCCGATGCTGCGTCATAATCAGACGATGCGTATGCCCACAAAATACGCGTGTGAGCTGCGGGAAACGTTCGATTAGCATCAGCAGTTCATGTCCGTTTTCGCAGGCGATACGATCCATCTGTGCCGATCCCAGCGGCAGCGGTGGGTGATGCATGAAGATCGCCGTTTCTCGCGTCGAATGCTCCTGTAATTGCTGCTCCAGCCAGCCCAACGTGGACGGCGTCAACCAGCCTTTCGATTGCCCTGCCAGACTGGTATCGATAAACAGCAAACGCATCGGGAAACCATCCACCGCATAGCGAATATTTTCCGGATCATCACCCAGTTGCGGACACAGCGGGCGCATCGCGTTAAGAAAATGCTGCTTATCATCGTGATTGCCCGGGATCACATACAGCGGGTAATCCAACATTTGTAACACGCGCTGTGCTACCTGATACTCCTGCGGACGCCCGCAGTTAACAATATCACCGCTAATCACTACGGCATCTGGCCGCTCACGCAGTGCATTTAACTGGTTGATGACTTCCGCATTTTCCCCGTTAATATCAATAAATTCATAGAGCTTGCGTCCCTCACTGCGAAAATGCAGATCGGAAATCTGTGCCAGCAACATAACAACCACCTCTATCGTTATTTCGCCCATTGGCGAACGCCAATCGTTTAAGGATCGAGATACACGGAGCGTGTCGCTCCTGATAAATAGAATTAAGTCACCCGCATGGCCTAATGCCGATAGCTTAAGCATCGAGATACACGGGGCGACCACAGGGGTGAGGCATCCCTGCGGGAACCTCCCCCTGTGTTTCCCCTAACAACGGGCTTAAGTAACCGGTATTACCCGCATTAACCCATTAGCGATTCACTTAATGCCCGAGAAGCCGAAGCTGCTCAGGAACTGCTTCTGGAACACCACAAAAGCCACCATCAGCGGCAGGCACACCAGCAGCGTGCCTGCGCAGATTAATCCCCACTGTCCGCCGGACTCTGCGCCCATCGCGAACGACACCAGCCCGATAGTCAGCACCTGTTTGTCGGGGTCATTGAGCACCATCAGCGGCCAGAGATATTCGTTCCAGTGGTAGGTAATGCTGACCGTGGCAAAGGCCAGAATCGACGGCCAGGTCATCGGAATCAGCACGTGAAACACCACTTGCCACCAGCGACAGCCTTCCATCAAGGCGGCTTCTTCGATCTCTTTGGCGATATTGAGAAACGCCTGACGCATCAGAAACACGCCAAACGCCGAGGCGAAATACGGCATCATCACGCCGGTCAGCGTATTGAGCAGGCCAAGCTGCTTGAGCGTCATCATGTTCGGCACCATCATGACGACGGGCATGATCATCATTTGAATCAGCAGCAGATAGAACAGCAGCGTTTTGCCGCGGAACTCGTGATAGGCAAAGATGTAGCCCGCCGTGGTGATCGTCACCAGCTGTACCAGAAACGTGCCGACCGCAAAGATCAGCGTATTGGTGTAAAGCCGTAACCAGTCGGCGCTGTCCCACGCATCGCGGAAATTATCGAACGTCAGCGGGAGACGCGGCAACAGCGAGGCCATGTCTACGCCAAAGCTGCTGGCGCTGACGGAAGCAGACAGCATCCAGATAAACGGGCTGAGCCACAGCAACGCGGCACAAATCAGCAGCAGCGGCAGCGTAAACCGCGTCGTGATGCGAAGAGGATGGCGGTTGGCAACGCGGCGGTTTGCAATATTCCGAACGCCAATATTCGGATTTTCAACGTTCAGGTTATCAACACTCGGATTTTCAACGCTCATAATGCGCCCCTTTCTCCAGCACCTTCAGATTCATAATGGAAAAGGCAAACAGCATCGCCAGCGTCAGGAAGGTCGCCGCAGAGGCTTTACCCAGATCGTGCGTATCATTCGCCAGATCCTGAATGTAATAGAGCAGCACGGTCGTCGCATTATTCGGCCCGCCGCGCGTCATCACGGCAACGTGGTCGATCTGGGTAATGGCGTAAATAAAAGCGATGGTGACCACGAAGGCGATAGTCGGTCGTAGCAGCGGCAGCGTGACGTAGAAAAATACCTGACGCCGGGAAGCCCCTTCCATCAGCGCCGCCTCGCGTGCGGAGGCAGAAACGGCTTGCAGACCGGCGAGAAAAAACAGCATGTAATAGCCAGCGAATTTCCAGATACCAATGACGCTCACCGCCACCAGCGCGCTATCGCTCATACCGAGATAGTTGTTGTTCATCGGGCCGAACACTTTCGCCAGATAGTAATCCAGCAGCCCCAGCCCCGGCATAAAGATGAACAGCCACAGCGTCGCGGCGCTCACCAGCGGAATAATCATCGGAAAGAAGAAAGCAGTACGCAGCCAGCGGTTAACGCGCGTGTTTTCCCACAGCAGCACCGCCAGCAACAGCGCCAACAGCACGCCGGGCACCACCGTCATCAGGATGTACAGCACGTTGTTCAGCAACGCCTGCCAAAACACCGCGTCCTGCACCAGACGCACAAAATTATCCATCCCAACGAACAGCGGCGTATCAGCATTCAGCCGAGTGTCATACAGGCTATCGATGACCGAACGCAGCAGGGGGAAATAAGTGAAGGCAAGCAAAAAAACCAGCGTCGGCAACAGCACAAGATAGGGAAAGCATTTTGCACGCATAACTCAAAGGTCGCTCAGTGTGAAACACAGAGGCCTTACCCTAGAACGCTAGCGTGTCAGTGGGGCGTCAGTTTAATGACAGTTTGTTTTCGAATTGGGAAAATATGCCTGCGAATGATTTCGCAGGCTCAGAATGAATGCCGCCAGCGCCGTTAAGAGCAGTATGGCGGTGCCGATCCTTCATCATCAAAAGCAACTGAAATTTTATACTAATTACTTTAAAAACAATGAGTTTCCCTACAGGTTGGCGACACCACCGTCGACCAGCAATTCCGTTCCAACCACAAAGCGGGACTCGTCAGAGGCAAGAAAAACCGCCGCTTTCGCCAGTTCCCAAGGGGTTCCCATACGGCCAATCGGCACCAGTTGTCGAATTTGTTCCTGCATGGCGGACTGCTGTTCGGGAGAGAGACCTAACTTATCAAGCGCAGGAGTTTCAGTCGGGCCCGGGCTCAAACCGTTAACCCGAATGCCGCGCGTCACCAACTCAGCCGACAGCGTGCGTGCCAGCGAGAGTAATCCTGCTTTACTCGCGGCGTAGGCACTGCTTTGCGGTAGGCCGATATGGGCGCTGGTCGATCCACACAGAATCACCGATGCCGGGTTGCTCAGCAGCGGCAGTAGTGCCTGAACCAGAAAGAATGGCCCTTTAAGGTTAGTCGCCATAAGCCGCTCCCAGGCCGCCTCGTCCCAGCCTTCTAACGGACGATGGGTGACATCGCCTGCATTGGCATACAACACGTCCAGACGCGGCCATTGCTGTGTCAGCGTCTGGGCCAGATCGTGCTGGGCACGGATATCTCCAGCATCGCAACGGATCGCCAGCGTGGAATGGCCTAACTGAGCCTGCGCACGTGCCAGCGCTTTCTCATCGCGTCCAGTGATGGCGACCGTCGCCCCTTCGGCCAGAAACTGACGTGCGGTTTCTATCCCAATACCGCTGGTGCCCCCGGTGATCAAAGCAAACTTATCTTGCAGCCGTTTCATCATGATGTGTCCTGTCGTGTTGCTTGAAAAACGGCAGTATTTCATCAATAGTATACTTTTGTAAGTAGGCACCAATTGGATACTAAAGAGGGTATTGGAACCTTATGTCTGTTCACGGCCCAGTAGCAAATACGTCCCCTTCCTCACCATCTGACATTGCAGAACCGTGCCCAATGGTGAATTTCGTCAACCTCATCGCGGGCAAATGGGCGATTCCCATACTGTACCGCCTGATCGTGATCGGCGACCCCGTACGTTTCAGCGCATTACAACGCGCTATCGCCCCCATCACTCAGAAGGAATTGACACGACAGCTGCGCCTGTTCGAACAGCGAAAACTGGTGAAGCGTAAGGTGTATGCCGAAGTGCCACCGCGCGTGGAGTACCAAATTACCCCACTGGGTAAATCACTCCAGCCAACGCTGGATTCACTGGCAGACTGGATGAGAACACATGGTAAAACATTGGCTGATGATGACTAAATTCGATGGGCCTCAGCGCAGCTGGTTATTAGAGGCTAGTAATGAAAAAGGAAGAATAAAATCAGTAAATTAAGCCTCCCCCTGAGTAGGAGAGGCTGGAAAAAATAATGAACAGCCAAGCCGCTGACTCAACAGCCAGCGCGATTAACTACGCATACTCGCTCATCGGCACACACGAGCAGAACAGGTTACGGTCGCCGTACACATCATCCAGACGCTTCACGCTCGGCCAGTATTTATGTTCGCTGCCTGCCGGGAATACCGCCAGCTCGCGGCTGTACGGATGCGCCCAATCAGCCACCAACTCTGCCTGCGTGTGCGGCGCGTTCACTAGCGGGTTGTCATCCAGCGGCCATTCGCCCTGCGCGACGCGGTTGATTTCGGTACGGATCGCCAGCATCGCATCAATAAAGCGATCGATCTCGACCTGACTCTCCGATTCCGTTGGCTCCACCATCAGCGTGCCCGCGACCGGGAACGACATGGTCGGCGCATGGAAACCGTAGTCGATCAGGCGCTTGGCGATGTCCATCTCGCTAATGCCGGTGCTCTCTTTAAGCGGACGAATATCCAGAATGCACTCGTGCGCGACACGACCGTCACGGCCGGTGTATAGCACCGGGTAGGCCTGCTGCAAGCACGTCGCGATGTAGTTGGCGTTAAGGATCGCCATCTGGCTAGCCTGTTTCAGCCCTTCCGCTCCCATCATGCGAATGTACATCCAGCTAATCGGCAGAATAGAAGCGCTGCCGAACGGTGCCGCAGAGACTGCGCCCTGCTCCGTCAGTACACCCTCGATTTTTACCACCTGATGACCCGGCACAAAAGGAGCCAGATGCGCTTTCACGCCAATCGGCCCCATGCCCGGCCCGCCGCCACCGTGCGGAATACAGAAGGTTTTATGCAGGTTCAGGTGTGACACGTCTGCACCGATGTAGCCCGGCGTGGTGATGCCAACCTGCGCGTTCATGTTCGCGCCATCCAGATACACCTGACCGCCATATTGATGCACGATCTGGCACACTTCGCGGATCGTCTCTTCATAGACGCCGTGGGTGGATGGATAGGTCACCATAATGCAGGAAAGCTGTTCGCCCGCCGCCTGCGCTTTCTCACGCAGATCGTGCAGATCGATATTGCCCTGTTTGTCACAGGCGACCACCACCACGTCCATCCCCGCCATCTGCGCTGATGCAGGGTTAGTACCGTGGGCGGAGCTAGGAATCAGGCAGAGATTACGGCCAGCTTCATTGCGGCTTTCATGATAGCGACGGATCGCCAGCAGCCCCGCATATTCACCCTGCGCGCCCGAATTGGGCTGCATGCAAATCGCGTCATAGCCCGTCAGTTGTACCAGCCAGCCTGAGAGCTGTTCGATCATCTGGCGATAGCCCAGCGCCTGTTCCGGCGGGCAGAATGGATGCAGTTCGGCAAATTCCGGCCAGGTAATCGGCAGCATTTCCGCCGCCGCGTTGAGCTTCATGGTGCAGGAACCAAGCGGGATCATCGCCTGATTCAACGCCAGATCTTTGCGTGCCAGACGGTGCAGGTAGCGCATCATCTCGGTTTCGCTGTGATAGCGGTTGAACACCGGATGCGACAGGATCGCGTCGTGGCGCACCAGTCCAGCAGGGATCGTTGCCGCTTTCTGGCCGATGGCCGCATCAAGCACGTCGATATCTAACCCGTGATCGCCACCTAACAGCACCGCGAACAGCGCCAGCACGTCTTCACGCGTGGTGGCTTCATCCAGCGTAATACCTACGGCACTCGCCAAATCGCTGCGCAGGTTGATGCCAAAACTTAATGCCCGGCTCAGCACCGCGTCTTTGTCCGCGACTTCAATGGTCAACGTGTCGAACCAGCTGCGATGACGCAGCAACAATCCGCCCTGCGTTAATCCTGCCGCCAGAATATCGGTCAGACGATGGATGCGCCCTGCGATACGTTTGAGCCCTTCCGGCCCGTGGAATACCGCATACATCCCCGCAATGTTGGCCAGCAACACCTGCGAGGTACAAATATTGGAGTTCGCCTTCTCACGGCGAATGTGCTGCTCGCGCGTCTGCATCGCCATGCGCAGCGCAGTGTTGCCTGCCGCATCGCGCGACACGCCGATAATACGGCCCGGCATGGCACGTTTATGTTCATCACGACAGGCGAAGAACGCCGCGTGTGGCCCACCGTAACCCATCGGCACGCCAAAGCGCTGTGCAGAGCCGAAGACGATATCCGCGCCCTGCTTGCCCGGCGCGGTCAGCAGTACCAGCGCCATGATGTCCGACGCCACGCAGGTGACGACCTTACGCGTTTTCAGTGCGGCCATCAGGTCGCTGTAATCGTGCAGTTCACCCGTTGTCCCCGCCTGTTGCAGCAGTACGCCGAACACCGCATCGTCTTTCAGTGCCTCTTCAGCCTTGCCGACCACAATCTCAAAGCCGAAAGTTTCCGCACGGGTACGCACCACGTCCAGCGTTTGCGGGTGCACGTCGTCAGCGACGAAGAAACGTTCAGCCTGTTTGAGCTTACTGATGCGTTTCGCCATCGCCATCGCTTCCGCCGCAGCGGTCGCTTCATCCAGCAACGATGCGGAGGCCAAATCCAGCCCGGTTAAATCCTGTGTGACCTGCTGGAAATTCAGCAACGCCTCAAGACGCCCCTGAGAGACTTCCGGCTGATACGGCGTATAGGCGGTGTACCAGCCTGGGTTTTCCAGCAGGTTGCGTAAAATCACTGGCGGCATCAGCACCGCGCTATAGCCCATACCGATGTAGCTTTTATAACGTTGATTGCGTCCTGCAATGGCCTTCAGCTCAGCTAACGCTTCATGTTCTGTCACCGCCTCTCCCACCGCTGGCGGGCTAGGCAATTGAATGTCCACCGGGACAATCTGGCGGATCAGCGCATCCAGCGACGTCGCGCCCACCACCGACAGCATATGCTGCTGTTGGCTGACGGAAGGACCGATATGGCGCTGGATAAATGCGCCGTCATGTTCGAGTTGACTGAGTGTCTGGGTCATTACAGTACTTTCCTTGATCAATCGTGCCTGCATTAATCGTGCTGGCTGCCGCGCCGAAATACGGCGCGGGCGCATAAAACAACACGCCCCAGCATAGAGGCTAGGGCGCGATAACTACTCGTCTTCTTCTAGCGATGCCTGATAACCTTCAGCATCAAGCAGTTCGTCCAGATCAGACTCATCAG
Organism: Pectobacterium polonicum; assembly: GCF_005497185.1. Lineage (GTDB taxonomy): Bacteria > Pseudomonadota > Gammaproteobacteria > Enterobacterales > Enterobacteriaceae > Pectobacterium > Pectobacterium polonicum. The sequence continues at coordinate 33,069 of NZ_RJTN01000009.1, forward strand.
AAATTCTGATGCGGAACAGCCAGCCATCGGTATAAGGCGCGCTGTTGACCAGCTCAGGGGAACCTTCGAGATCGTCGTTAACTTCCACGATCTCACCGCTGATGGGCGCATAAATATCCGACGCCGCTTTTACCGACTCCGCCACGGCGCAGTCATCACCTGCGGCAACCACCGTGCCCACTTCCGGCAAATCGATAAAGACCATGTCACCCAGAAGTTCCTGCGCGTGTTCGGTAATACCCACGCTGTAGATACCGTCGCCCTCATGCAGCACCCATTCGTGCGACGTGGTGTATTTTAATTCTGTTGGTACGTTGCTCATTACATCCCCTTTCCTAAAGTCGTTAATCCTGCGCGCTACCCGTCATAATTCAAGCTGCATGTGCGTTGGCAATACTCGGCTCATCGCAGAGCCTCGCCCTGACGGGCCGCCGCAAGCTGCGTTCAAATTGGCTAAGCCAATTTGTCCTCGCTCACCCCAGTCACTTACTCGTGTAAGCTCCTGGGGATTCACTGCGTCGCCGCCTTCCTGCAACCCGAATTATTTAGGGTATTACATAAGAAGTTATTCAATACTGAACGATGGCTTTTCCAGCGCGGACAAAGCCGGGTTTGGTCACGCGCACGGGCAGTTCGCGGTTGCGAATCTGCACGATAGCCTGTTCACCAATCCCCGCCGGAACGCGCGCCAGCGCGATACTGACGCCCAGCGTCGGCGAGAACGATCCGCTGGTGATCACCCCTTCGCGCATCACGCCATCACTATCAGTAAAGCGCACAGGTAAATCATTGCGCAATACGCCTTTTTCCGTCAGCACTAAACCAACCAGTTGATCGGTCCCTTTTTCACGTTGATGCGTTAATGCCTCACGCCCGATAAACTCACGATCCTCCGGCTGCCAGGCGATTGTCCAGCCCATATTGGCCGCCAGCGGCGAAATGCCCTCATCCATATCCTGACCGTATAGGTTCATCCCCGCTTCCAGCCGCAGCGTATCGCGGGCGCCCAGCCCGCAGGGCTTCACACCAACCGCCAGCAGTTGTTGCCAGAAGTCGACCACCTGCTCATTCGGCAGCGCAATTTCATAGCCCGCTTCACCCGTATAACCCGTCGTGGCGACAAAGAAGTCGCCCGCCTGCTTGCCAAAAAACGGCTTCATGCTGGCAACGGCTGCCACATCGTCATCACTCAGGCCTTTTGCCTTCAGGATTTCTTGAACTTTTTCCTGCGCCTGCGGACCTTGCACCGCAACCAGCGCCAGATCGTCGCGCTCACGGATTTCAACCCCGAACGGTGCAGCGTGCTGCCCGATCCAGGCGAGATCTTTTTCACGCGTCGCGGAGTTCACCACCAAACGGAAATCGTCTTCCGTCAGAAAATAAACGATTAGATCGTCGATGACGCCGCCGGAGGCATTCAGCATGCCGCTATACAGGGCTTTGCCTGGCTGTGTGAGTTTGGCGACATCATTCGCCAGCAGATAACGCAAGAACTCACGCGTTCTCACACCGTGTAAATCGACGATGGTCATGTGGGAGACATCAAAAATGCCGGCTTCCCGACGCACAATATGATGTTCGTCCAGTTGGGAGCCGTAATGCAGTGGCATCATCCAGCCATGAAAATCCACCATTTTGGCGCCATCGGCCAGATGTTGTTGGTACAGCGGGGTCTGCTTTGCCATTCCTCATCCCTCTTCAGCGCATAGCGTCCAGGCGATAAAACACACTGCGCAAACGATATCTTATGACTGAACTTACCACCGACGCGCAGGTTAAACCACACTCTTAGCCATAAGATAAATTATATATAAAGCGAAGAAAGCCGAGCCACTCACAAAAAACAAAGCAGCGTAATATGCTCAATAATTGATGAAATTAAGCACGTAAATTATTTTAATCAGCGTAAACCACAAATTAATGACATTAAAACTGGCTAAATCAGGGAATGTCACCCAACTGAAAATACCATTCGGATTAGATAATGTAATGATAAAAACAGGCTTAAATTAGATTTTTTCAATCAAAAACCAACGACAAATCCCAGCCTTACTCCCTCTCTTATGCCACCGCCATCACGATTTTGCGAACCGCTTCTCGGGCGTCTTTACCTCAGTGCCAGCCCGCGCTAAAAGATCACATTCGTCCGAAACGACGTTGATCCACCAACGCACATGCAACTTGAAGTATGACGAGGATTAAGGTGTAAAAAAGGATCGTCACGCAGCATTACATGAATAATTACATGACAAATTAATATTAATTAAAATGACGATCGTGATAATAGATTTGATTATAAAATTAATACTGCTATTTATTATCAAGATAAAAAAGAGAAAATATAGTTAATGGTATCTGACTGCTAATTGCATAAACCCAGATGCTCATCTAGATTTTAAATGTGATTCACCCTGTTAAAAATCATATAGGATAAAAGCTATGCAAAAAAATAGTAATACATTATTGCAACGTTCTATCGCTGCATCGGCATTTCTATTTTTGACGTTTACTGCCGACAATGCGTTCGCGGCGGATGTCAAAGGAAAATTCAACAAAGGTGGCGTGGAGTTTACTTACGCAGAGCAAAAATATGGTACTAACCGTGGAATTCGTATCATGGCGGTTACACGTGATCAAACCTACAAATTCAGCCCCAACCCGCATGATGACCCCTGGTATAATAAAAACCAAGAAAAGTTTTACCGAACGGCGGCTGAAGCGTTAGCTGATAGTTATTTAGCATCTCCACAGAAAATTTTTCCACGATATGGATTCAAATCGACAATTAACAAAATTGAGTACACTTACGGAGAAAGGTAGCACGTTATTTTATAACGATTGAATGAGCTTTTTTCATAAAATACAGAAAAATGTTAGTCCTTAACATGAATACTCTCCTGGATATTACACTTGTACTGTCTGTCCAGATTCCTCTGGGCAGACAGTGTAAGTCTGCATTAATAAAAACTAAATTCATTCCATACAGTTCGAAAAATTTATCGTCTTTTCCTTTTTAAAGATGTGGGTAAGCTCGCTCCATGTTGTACCCCCCTATTTTTTGGAAAAAAAGATAAAATAATAGTTTCAAACCGTCAGCTTACCTTGTCTGATTACAATATTAATAGATACCTGCATGCGGGCGCGATCCTGACATATCAGATCAGCACACTGATATTCAGATTCTCCATCAGCCAGTGGTTATCGGAATAATCAACGGGGATGGCAATCACCGCAGGGCCGTCGACGTCCATCGCCTGACGGAGTTTGCTGACCAGCTCATCAGCAGATTCAACGGCAAACCCTTTCGCACCAAATGCTTCCGCATACGCTTTGAAGTCAATCGGCCCAAACGACACGCCCGCCGGACGATGGTATTTATGCCGCTGCTGGATTTCTACCATGTTGTAGCCGTTATCCACCCAGATGATATGCAGAAGATTGCTTTTCAGGCGCACCGCCGTTTCCAGCTCCATACTGGACTGCATAAACCCGCCGTCGCCGGAGACGGACACCACTTTTTTGCCGGGCTGCACCAGCGATGCGGCGATTGCCCACGGTAGCGCCACGCCCATCGTCTGTTGGCCATTGGTCATCAGGATCTGCCGCGCCCGGAAGCTATACAGGTAACGCGCCAGCCAGATATGGAAGCTCCCCATATCCACACACAGCGTGACATCCTCATTCACGATATCCTGCATCGCCCGCACCAGACGCAACGGGTGGATCGCAAATCCGGCCATGTTGATGGCGCGCGTACTGAGATCGTGGCGCTGGCGCTGACGATCCCGCAACACAGACTGTGTATCAGTAGACAAGATAAACGGTTCGCTGATGCACGCATTCAGCGTGTCCACCGTCATTGCGATATTCCCAAGCAGTTCGATATCGGGACGATAAGCGCTGTCGATTTCCGCTCGCAGCACATCAATGTGGATCAGCGTCGCCTTGCCGCTGTTCCATAACACCGGATCGTACTCAATCGGACTGTAGCCCACGGTAACGATCACATCCGCCTGTTGCAGCAGCTTATCGCCAGCCTGATTGTTGAATAATCCGACACGTCCGGCAAAGTGATCGAACTGCTGCTGATCGATCACGCCAGCAGCCTGATACGTGCTGGTCACGGGCAGTTTGCTATGGTGAAGGAAACGACGCAGTGCCTGCGCATTTTCCTGCTGGCTGGCCATTAACCCGAGCAGCAGCACCGGATTTTTAGCCTGCTTCAGCCGTTTGGCTGCTTCAGCAATGTCGCTATGCGGCGCGCCGTTTAGCAACGGTAAATGCGGACAAGCCAGCACCGGGCTAATCACCGGCTCATTGACGATATCCTGCGGCAGGCTGACAAACGCCGCACCCGGACGCCCACTCTCTGCCGCCCGGAAAGCATTCGCCAACACTTCCGATATGGCGGAAGAAGCCGTAATTTCCGCACTGAATTTACTGACCGGCTGAAACAGGCTGACGGTGTCCAGACTCTGGTGCGTCAGCTTAAGTTTATCTGCCCGTTTAACCGCCCCGCCCAACGCCACGACGGCATCTCCTTCTGCGGTTGCCGTCGCCAGCCCAGTCACTAGATTGGAACAACCGGGGCCGGATGTCACCAGCGTCACGCCGGCTTTCCCCGTGAGACGCCCTATCGCCGCCGCCATAAACGCGCCGTTAGCTTCATGCCGTACTGGGATCGTTTGGATCGTCGAGTCTTCCAACTCATCAAACACGCGATCGATTTTTGCGCCGGGAATACCAAAAATATGCTTCACGCCCTGTGCTTCCAGGTGTTTTACCACCAGCTCGGCTCCGCTACTCCAGCTTTGCTGTTCGGTGGACTTTTCCATGACATGACTCCGATGAAATGACTAGCTCTCTACTGACTGGATTACGCTGTTGAGGTTTTCTGAGGACAGGTCGGCATTGAGAAACTCCCGATCCTGAGGCAGATCGATGATCAGTTTGGCAATCACACCAAACGTCAGCGTGCCGTGCTCAACGTCATAATTCAGAATATGGCCGCCGCCTTGGCGATCGTCAGTAATGAAGTGTTCGTGGTAACCCGCAACATTAATTCCCTGAGTATAAGCTGGGCTGCGAAACCCAATAACGCTGCCGCTACGGTGTTCAAAATGAAACGTCGGCTGCCCTTCAATAGCCTCCTGCATCGGTTTATAAGGCCGACACTGCCGAGGAACGGTACGCGTTTCAACGCAGCGGAAACGCCCATCAATCCGTAGCGCGCAGAACAGATTGTCCGTTCCCACGATCCCATCGATCTGGCGATGTACGTCTTCACGTGAGGTCCAGCGATCAAAATGGATCGTTTCCGTCGGGCGAAAGAACGTCATGACTGCAAATGGCGTTTTCTGTTCCGGCTTCGCCGCCCGTGCACTGCCGTCGGATAACAGCTGGAAAATCTGGCTGTTTAACGCAACCAGTTCCCCATCCAAACTGTTAAATGTTCCTAATCCAAAGTCACCATGCTCCAGTAATTCAGCCATCGTTCGGCTACCTTCGTACACGCCATTTATTAGTCCACTCATTAATGAGGTTTGATAAATAACGCTGCCTGCATGCTGTCGCCGAAAATCATGGGCGTAGCTAGCAAAGGCTTCTTCACAAGATTTTTCACTGACATTCGTTTTCATACCGTCCTTCTCACCGCACCAATTACTTAAACACCGCTAATATTTAGATAAAGATTGACGCGTGAGAGAACAAAATTCCAATATGCAATGAAGGTCATTTCAAGATCGTAAACATATGGAGTCACGTAAATGGAGCTACGTTATCTGCGCTATTTTGTCGCCGTTGCACAAGCTAAGCATTTCACGCGGGCGGCGGAAAATCTGGGGATGTCACAACCCCCTCTGAGCCAGCAGATCAAGAAATTCGAGCAGGAGATCGGTACACCGCTGTTCAAGCGACTGACGCGCGGTGTAGAAATGACGGAAGCGGGACAAGCGCTGTATGAGGATGCATACCGGATTCTACAACTCACCGATTCGGCAATCGCACGGACAAGAAGTATTGCGCGAGGTGAGACAGGGAGCCTGAAAGTAGGTTTTTCGCCGTCGGCCATGTTCCATCCCACCGTGCTTTCACTGCTGCATCGCTACTGCCAGCAACATCCACATGTTCAACCACTACCGAAGGAAGAAAATCCGGCAACGCTTATCGCCTCATTACAAGAACGCCATATCGACATCGCCTTTCTGCGCTTACCTTGCGATCTTAGTGATGAGATTAACGGAGAAATTTTGGCAGAAGAGCCGATGAAATTGGTGTTACCCGCAGGGCATACGCTTAGCCACAAAGCACAAGTTTCGTTGAGTGAGCTGCGTCAGGAGCCGCTGATTATTTTCCCACGCGAGGTGTGTCCAGGGCTGCACGACATGATAATCCGCACTTGCTATTTGTCAGGCTATGGCCCCAAACCCAGTCCCTTTGCTCCGCAGTTGACGGCCACCATTGGGATGGTCGCTGCGGGCTTCGGCATTACTCTTGTACCAGAATCACTCGCCTGTATTAAGGCGGATAATGTGACCTATCATGATATCGGCATGCCCAAAATCCACACACAGATTGCGGCTATCTGGCGTAAACATGAACGATCGGCCGCGATCGTGAATCTGATCTACCTGATTCGCCAGCATTTGAGCAGTCAGCATCGCGATTAACAAAATTAGGCAGAAAATTCCAACAATCTGCTCGTCAAAAACTAGTAATTGATATAAATTCTTATATGATATTAGTTATCATTATCATTTTTGACGGGTGGAAAAATGCTGACAGCAATGATCACAGCCTGCGGGCTATGGGGTGTGAGCTGGTGTATGGGGAAACATCTGTCCAGCGCCTGGGGCGTGCTGTTGCCTTGTGCCATTATGCCGCTACTCGCACTGCTCAATCTGAACCTGACACACTTAAAAGTGATTATCGCCATCGCCCTGCTGGCGACGCTTGTCATGCTGTTCCATCAACGCTTGCGCCACTATTTACTCCTGCCATCCTGTATTGCGCTGGCTGGCGGTTTGGCGGCACTGTCAGTTATGTTTAATCTAACGACGCTATAAAAGCCATGAATGACAAACAAACGCAGAAAAGCGCTCTAGCTAAAAACGGGATAATAGAGAATAAACAGGGGAGAACATCAGGAAGATACAGGGGCGTTCGGTGGTGCGAAGAGAGGGACTTGAACCCTCACGTCCGTAAGGACACTAACACCTGAAGCTAGCGCGTCTACCAATTCCGCCACCTTCGCACTGAGAACGTTGTCTGTCTTATACAATAAATCTGTCTTATGCGGTAAATCTATCACGACATGGTGCGAAGAGAGGGACTTGAACCCTCACGTCCGTAAGAACACTAACACCTGAAGCTAGCGCGTCTACCAATTCCGCCACCTTCGCAACTCTGTCATGCAATTTTTACTATGCGATACTGATTTACTGCTTCGGTTCGACAAACCATAACCGTCGTAGTGATGTTGGTGCGAAGAGAGGGACTTGAACCCTCACGTCCGTAAGAACACTAACACCTGAAGCTAGCGCGTCTACCAATTCCGCCACCTTCGCAACACTGCTTTACGCAATATCACTACGGGGGCGAATTCTAGAGGTTTTCGCGTTCACGTCAATGATTATTTCCTCTGGAATGCGGGGTTTGCTGTAAAAATCATCATCTCTCCGCGGCGTTGCGCGTAAAGAGTTCATCAAGCCATTCAATAAACACCCGAATCCGTGGCGCAAGAAAGCGACCAGGCGCATACATCACGTAGAGCGGCATCGCAGGCGGCGGCGTCTCCGGCAGGATCTCCACCAGTTCCCCGCTTTCCAAAAGTGAGCTTAAGCCGCGACGCGGAGCCTGAATAATCCCCAATCCCGCACGCGCGCTGGCGATGTAGGCATCGGTGCCGTTAACCTGCAACACACCGGGCAGCATACGCGTAATGCACTCATCGCCCGACATGAATTCCAGCGGATAACGGTATTCGGTACGCAGAGAGAAATAGCCAACCATCTGATGCCCCGACAGCTCATCAAGTGAGCGTGGCACGCCGTAACGCGCCAGATAGTCAGCCGACGCACAGGTGACCTGCGGCATGGACGGCAAATGGCGGGTCGCCAACGTCTCGTCATCCGTCTGCCAGGCACGCAGCACGCAGTCGACGCCTTCACGCAGCACATTAATTGCCGCATCGTTGGCGCTCAGCATTAGCGTCACCTGCGGATAGCGCGCGTAGAACTCGCCCAGCGCCGGAACGACGATTTCCCTCGCCAGCGAGTGCGGCATATCCACCCGCACTTTACCAACGGGTTGCTGCTTTTGCTGCGTGAACAGCGTGTCGATCTCTTCTATTTCCGCGAGCAATTGCAGACAGCGTTCATAGTAAACGCGCCCTTCGTCGGTGATCTGCACCTGACGAGTCGTGCGTTGCAGCAAACGTACCCCTAGCCGCCCTTCAAGCTGTTTAATGGTGTTGCTCACCGTCGCACGCGGCAGCGCCAGCCGCTCTGCTGCACGGCTGAAGCTGCCCAGCTCGACAATTCGCACAAAAACACGCATCGACTGAATATGATCCATAACCGCCACCATTGTTAGTTATTTTTGAATAGTGTTGCATAAAAAGCAGTATTTATCTTTTTCAGATAAACAACCAGACTGCTCTCACTCCCAACGAGATGAGGAAGATGACAATGCAACAGCGCAAATTAGGAGCAAACGGTCCGCAGGTTTCAGCAATTGGGCTAGGTTGCATGGGGATGAGTGATTTTTACTCCACCGCGCAGGATGAAAAAGAGTCCATCGCCACGTTGCATCGAGCGCTGGAACTGGGCGTCACCCTGCTGGATACCGCCGATATGTATGGCCCTCATACCAATGAACTGCTGCTGGGCAAAGCGATAAAAGGCAAGCGCGAGCAGGTCTTTTTGGCAACCAAGTTTGGCATCGTGCGCGACCCAGCAAACCCCCACGCACGCGGTGTCTGCGGTAAGCCGGACTATATTCGTCGTGCGGTAGAAGGCAGCCTGACGCGGCTCGGGACGGACGTTATCGATCTTTACTATCAGCACCGCATCGATCCAACGGTTCCCATTGAAGAGACGGTCGGCGCGCTGTCCGAGCTGGTTCAGGAAGGTAAAATTCGCTACATCGGCCTGAGTGAAGCCTCCGCCACCACGCTAGAACGTGCGCACCGTGTGCACCCCATTACGGCGTTACAGAGCGAATATTCACTGTGGACGCGCGATATGGAAGCCGAGATTCTGCCCACCTGTGAGCGTTTGGGTATCGGCTTTGTCCCTTATAGCCCGCTCGGTCGCGGCTTTCTGACGGGCGCGATTCGCAGCCCGGACGATTTAGCCGCTGACGATTTCCGTCGCACCAATCCACGCTTCTCGGGGGAAAATTTCGGCAAAAACCTGCAACTGGTAGAGAAAATTAACCAACTGGCGCAGGAAAAACAGGTGACGCCATCACAGCTGGCGCTGGCGTGGGTACTGGCGCAGGGCGAACATATCGTGCCGATCCCAGGCACCAAACGCCGTCGTTATCTGGAAGAAAACGTTGCGGCGCTGGATGTCACGCTAACGAGAGAGGAGCTGGCCGCCATTGATGCCATCTTCCCGCCCGATGCCGCAGCAGGTGAACGCTACGGCAAGGAGAGTATGGCAGCCCTGAATCAGTAGTTTTTTTACCGGCGACCTTTACCTGTGCGCGGCGGACGACCCACGGTGGCCTGATACACCTTGAAGCGCCCGGTCTGCGCCAGCACTTCATGGCTGCCAAATGCGGCATCTAACAGCGCCGGATAAGGCAAGAAGGCGTTAGCAACAATGCGTAGCTGCCCACCAATTGGTAGATGGGTCACAGCACCACGAATCAGCATTTCCGCGGCTTGCAGGCTGGTCTGTAAGCCGTCGTGGAATGGCGGGTTGGACACGATCATATCGAAGCGGCCGTTGATGTCGGAATAGACGTTACTCGCAATCACACTGCCTTCCAGCGCGTTCGCTGCCAGCGTAGCCTTGCTGGACTCCACCGCCGCAGCGCTGACATCGCTCAGCGTCAGGCGGATTTTCGGCGACTGCTTCGCCAGCACCGATGCCAACACGCCAGCACCGCAGGCGATATCCAGCACCTTACCTTTCATGTGCGGCTCAAACGTAGACAGCAGCAGTCGACTACCTGGGTCAAGATCATCACGGCTGAACACACCCGGAAGCGTTTTAACCGTAACGCCGTCCGTCACATACTCGTCCCACCACTCATCCAGCGCAAAGCTGGCCTGCTTATCAATCCGACCGTGGTAAAGCCCGCAGCGGCGCGCGCTGTCAATTTTTACCAGTTCAACGAAGTCAGACAGCACAGTTTCAGCACTGCGTACACCGCTGCGGTTTTCTCCAACGACGAAGATCTCCGCGCCGACAGGCAGCAAGGACAACAGATTACGCAGTTGGAATTCCGCTTCCTGTTTGCTCTTCGGCCAGTAATAAATCAGCGTATCGCTATCCGCCACCAGCGCTGCATCTGCGACCAGACCATATTGAGCGTTATCCCCAAGTGGCTTTGCCATCTGTTGCCAGTGGTGATATTGGTTGCAATGGACACGCACCGACGCCGCCTCAAATTGCGCGGGCAGGGTATCCTGCAAATCACCGGCAAACAGAACTCGGCGTGAAAGAAATTCGTCACTATGGCGCAGTATGACTTCACTGGCGGGGGTTAATGCGGACATCAGGCTACGGCTCCTTAATCATTGAACGGGGGATTATATACGCTTCGTCCCCGAAGTTGCAGAGCGAAGAGGAAATAACCGCGCCGACATTGGCGCAGCCTGACGGGGTTTGTTAGCATAGGCACGACTTATTTTCTCGCCCGCCAGACAGGACAACGTATGGAATCAAGACGTGACAGGCTGCTACAGCAACTGGGGATTACGCAGTGGACGCTGCGTCGCCCGACGGTGCTGCAAGGCGAAATCGCCGTCAGCCTACCCGACCAGGTACGTCTGGTGATCGTTTCCGCCGAACCGTTGGCGGATGATGAACCGCTGCTGGCCGACGTTCTGCACAGTCTGGCGCTGACGCCCGCGCAAGCCTATCGCCTGACGCCGCAGCAGATCGAGATGCTGCCCGCCAACGCACACTGTCACAGTTGGCGGTTGGGCATCACGGACCCCATTGCGCTACAGGGCGTTCAGCTTTCCAGCCCTCTGCTTTCCGAACTTCATCAAAATGCCGACGCCAAACGGGCGTTATGGCAACAGATCTGTGAACATGAACACGATATCTTCTCTGACGCCAGCCGATCTGGCACAAGCCTTTAAAATTGAACAAGCCAGCCACGCCTTTCCCTGGACGGAAAAAACGTTTGTTAGCAATCAGGGTGAACGTTATGTCAACCTAAAGCTGAGCCATAACGGACAGCTTGCCGCTTACGCCATCACGCAGGTCGTGCTGGATGAGGCGACACTGTTCAATATCGCCGTGCACCCCGACCATCAACGTCAGGGTTTCGGTCGCCAACTGTTGGAACACGTGATCGACGAGATGGAGCGGCGCGGCATTCTGACGCTGTGGCTGGAAGTACGAGAATCAAACGCACGCGCCATCGCACTGTATGAAAGTCTGGGCTTTAACGAAGTCTCCGTGCGCCGCGATTATTACCCCACGGCACAGGGCCGAGAAGACGCCATTCTTATGGCACTGCCACTCGGTTAACGCTTTTTCCTGTGGCACCTACACCAAGTCGGGTGCCATAATGTGAGCCCCGTCCCGCTCTGCTTTTTTTTCCGTCAGAAAAATCCCCGCAACGTGATCGCCATAAATAAAACCTCGTTTCTTTTTTATCACAATAAGGTTCCATTTCATGTTTCTGGTTTGCAGGCATGCCATGGTTTATCCGTTATCTACGAGGAATAATATGAAAAAATACACTCTGGCTACGACGCTCCTGTGCGGCTTATTCTCTCTTTCCGCTTACGCGGTACAAGTCACGGCGGTTACGGCCTCCGCTTATGATTCAGACAAAGGCCACAAGCCTGCCAACATTGCCGATGGCGACGTAAAAACGCGCTGGGCAGCAAATGGTGAGAGCTGGGTTCAGTTAGAACTGGATAAAGAACAATCTGTTGAGAACTTTGTCCTGGTTCCTTTCAAAGCAGACGAGCGCAAACTGAAGTTCTCCGTCTCCTACTCTACCGACGGTAAAACCTGGAAAAAATTGGCTGACAACCTGGTCACTTCCAGCAACGCCAAAGACGGTGAGAAATTCACCTTCCCTGCCGTTAAAGCCAAATTCTTCAAGTTGGATACGTTTGGCACCGATGTAAACAAGTGGAGCGCCATCAACGAGATCAGCTTTAACAGCGCTGCGCAGGTTCCAGCCCAGGCGATTAAGTAACGAGTTGGAAGGGTCTGGCGCGTAGACCAACCCATCTCTGTTTCGTTGAACCTCACCACGCCTGAATCGACTACCGGGCGTGGTGCATTCCAACCTTAGTCCACACTCACCTCACTCCTTTGGCTGCGTTACCCACATTTTCCTTAGCGTTGAAATAAAAATCATTCTCAACTAAGATGCGCCTGAAATTTGACCTCCGACCGATCCGTTTCAGGCACCTGACATGTCATCAGCCAATATTGATACCTCAGCAGATCTGCATCAGCTCTATTGTCAGCACCACGGCTGGTTGCAGGGGCTATTGCGTAAACGACTGGGGAATCTGTGTGACGCGGCCGATCTGGCGCAGGATGTGTTTTTACGGCTGTTGCTGAAACCACGTCAGTTCGACAGCCACGCTGGCGCACGAGCTTATCTAAGCGTGATGGCACAAGGCATGTGCATCGATCTCTGGCGTAAGCGAGAAATTGAGCGAGTGTGGCTCAGCTCGCTGGCCGAACAGCCGGAACCGGTTGCCCTGTCGGCGGAAGACAGCAACATCATTCTCGAAACCTTATATCAAGTCGATGCCATGCTGCGTGCGTTGCCAGAGAAGGTGCGTGCTGCTTTCATCATGGCGCAGGTTCAAGGGCAACCTTATCGGGACATTGCCGAGACGCTGGGCGTTTCTGAACGCATGGTGAAAAAATATATGGCACAGGCCATGCTGCACTGCGTACTGCTGGAAGCAGAGATAGACGCGGACGATCAGGCTGCTCATCCATGAATAAACCCAGCCTGAACAAGCCTAGCTTTATTGCCTTACAGCAGGCATCGGAATGGTACGCCCAGTTGTGCGATCGGGAGCCTGACGATGAGCACTACCGTCACTGGCAGCGCTGGATGGAAGAAAGCGAGGAGCATCACCGTGCCTGGGAATACGTGCAAACCGTCAGCCAGCGCTTCCAACCGCTGCGCGGCGACGGTCAGCAGCCCGCATTGAATACGCTGCTACATAAGCCGGAATCAATGGCACGCCGTCGTGCGCTCAAGCTCGCCGCGCTACTCAGCACCGGTTCACTCCTTTCCTGGCTGACGTATCGCCATACGCCGTTAAAAGGCTCGCTGCTGGCGATGACGGCCGATCATCACAGTGCGGTAGGAGAAATCAAATCGCTCACCTTGCCGGACAATACCCGGCTATGGCTAAACACCGCCAGCGCGATTGATATCCGCTACAGCAATCAGCGTCGGGAAATTGCCCTGCTGGCGGGGGATATTCTGATTGATACCGCTGCCGATGCTCGCCCTTTCTTTGTCACCACCGCGCAGGGGCGCTTGCAGGCGCTGGGCACGCGCTTCAGCGTCGCGCAGGAATCGAACGCTACCACGCTAACCGTTTACCAACACGCGGTCGACGTCAGCGCCAAATACGCCTCCGCCGCACGCCGGGTCAACGCGGGCTATCACCTGCGCTTTAACGCCGACGGTCAGGGTGACATCGTGCCTAATCAGCAGAATGATGCCGACTGGTCGCACGGCGTACTACAGGCGGACAACATGCCGCTGGGTGAAGTCGTGGAGAAACTATCACGCTATCGCCACGGCTATCTGGCATGCCAGCCTGCCATCGCTGATTTACGCGTGATGGGCACCTTCCCCTTAACCGATACCGACATGGCACTGAACATGCTGGCGCAGGCTTTCCCGGTTCGTATCCATCAGCGTTTTCCGTGGTGGGTGACCGTCGAACCGCGCTGATATCCCCCTCTTTTTCGGACACAGACAAAAAATTTTCTCTTTTGAGTTCCCCTTTTTCCACTGTCGTTCGATTCACAGTAAAACCACCAATTTTTACTCTGGGTCAGAAGGCGAATTTTCATGGCATTGATTCCATTTTTCTCTACACAGCGCACTCCTTCCAAACTGGCAATTGCCGTTCATCTGTTGCTATGCGGCGCACCGCTGATTGCATATTCCACCGCAACGGCGGCAGAAGCGACAGCCGCAGCGGCAACCAAAACCTATTCCATCCCTGCCGGGCCGCTTAACCAGCAACTCAACCAGTTTGCCGCCCAATCAGGCGTTTATCTGGTCGGTGATGCACAACTGTCGACAGGAAAAGCTGGGCAATCTCTGCAAGGGAATTACAGCGTCGATGGCGGATTTTCGGCTCTGCTGGCTGGGAGCGGGCTTCAGGTGATTCCACAGCCTAACGGCGTCTGGCGCTTACAGAGAATACCGCAGGGGGATGAAATGCTGGTCGTGGCAGGCGTCAACCGCAACGGCGTGACTGAAGGCACTCAGTCCTACACCACGCGCAGCATGAACACCGCGACACAGCTGAATCTGTCACCGCGAGAAACGCCGCAGTCGGTGAGCGTTGTCACGCGCCAGCGCATGGACGATCAGAACATGACCTCGCTGGATGAGGCCATGAAGCAAACCACCGGAATCAACGTGGTCAACCAGAATAGCTTTCAGGTGAAATACGAATCGCGTGCCTTCACGATGGACAATATCAAAGAAGATGGCGTCAACCAATCGTCGCAAAATAGCGTAATGAACGCCTCCCAATCGACCAGTGAATCACCCGATCTGGCGATTTACGATCGCGTCGAAGTTCTGCGCGGCGCTTCAGGCCTAACACAGGGCAGCGGGGAGCCCGGAGGTACCGTCAATCTGGTACGTAAAAAACCAACCTATGAATTTCAGGCCTCTGCCAGCGCAGGGATCGGTAGTTGGGACAACTACCGCAGCGAGATAGATATTTCTGGCCCACTCAATGACGATGCCAGCCTGCGCGGCCGGCTGATCAGCGTATACCAAGACAAACAGAGTTTTACAGATTATGTCGGCAGCGAACGTAAAGTACTGTTCGGGACGCTGGCTTGGGATATCACACCCGACACTACCGTGACCACCGGCATGAACTGGCAGAAAACAGATGTAGTGCCCGATCTTTATGGCGTTCCTTTCGGCACCGATAAAAGCAAATTACACCTCCCGCGTTCAACGTTTCTGGGGGCGAGTTGGAACCGGATTAATTTTGAAAGGATTAATCCATTTGCTGAATTCGAACATCGCTTTACCAACGACTGGACACTAAAAAGTGCGCTCAGCTACACACGAGCCACGTCTAAAGAGCGCTATATCGGTATTATGAATGGCACGGCAGGCGTCGATCCTGCTACGGGAGTCAGCCGATTAAACAATGCGCTGCACTATGACAACAAGAGCGATCAATGGGGCTATAACCTCAGCGTGAGTGGTCCGTTTGAGTTATTGGGACGTAGCCATGAGTTGGTGTTCGGCGGTGATTATCAGAAAGAGAACTTCGACAACGCTATTGGCCGTATTGCTAACACCACCAGTGCCAATATCTATAATTGGAACCCCAACTCAGTCGCAGAACCCGATTGGTCGAACCTTAGCCTCTACAGTTCTCGTTATAGAGAACAATATAATATTTATCAGCGCGGACTGTTTACTACCACACGCTGGGAGCTGGCCGATAACTGGAAACTAATCCTCGGCGGCCGCTACAGCGCTTATAGCTACGACTACTATTATGATAACCAGCGCAACACCAGCGACAAGGAATACAGCAGCCTGCACGTTCGCGATAAATTTGTCCCTTACAGCGGCCTGCTATGGAATTTTGCCGACAATTACACCTGGTATGCCAGCTATGCTGAAATCTATAAACCGCAGAGTGCACGCGATAAGGACGATAAGCTACTGCCTGCCATTATCGGCACCAACTATGAAACCGGCGTTAAAGGGGAGTTTTTTGACGGCGATCTGAATGCTTCACTGGCACTGTTCCGCATTATTCAGTCCAACCGTGCGCGCGCCGAGGCGGATAGTTCCGTTTGCCGAAATTCTAATAGCGGTTGTTCCAGTGCTGAAGGCAAAGTACGCAGCCAAGGGGTCGAACTGGATGTCACAGGGCAACTGGCTGAAGGCTGGCAGATTCAGACGGGTTATACCCTGACTAACAGTAAATATTTGGAAGCATCAGAGACTGATAAAGCGGCACAGTTCAGCCCGCGCACGCCGAAGCATATGTTCAAGCTGTACACCTCCTACAATCTGCCGGGTGAGTTGGATCAATGGACGATTGGTGCAGGCATGACTGCCCAAACGGGTACGCAAACCTATCCAAACCGCGTTTTTGGCCTGTCTCAGGGCGGCTATACGCTGTTTAACGCCAATGTCCGCTATCAGTACAGCAAGAACCTGAGCTTCAATCTGGTAGGCAATAACCTGACGGATAAAACCTACTTCCTGAACCTGAATAACCGCCATCTTAGCGGCAACAACTATTACGGCGACCCGCGTAATTTCATGCTAACCGCGAAGTGGAATTTCTAAGCGAATACGCCTGCCAGCCTCGGCTGGCAGGCCATCGCCCAATCCATTATGCAAACGCTTAAACGCTTTTATACGCTGGTCGCGCCTTTCTGGCTGACCACGCGCGCCACGCTGTTGTGGCTACTGCTCCTGCTGATTATGAGCCTGACGCTCTCCGTCGTGTGGATCAGCGTGCAGTACAACAACTGGAGCCGGGATTTTTACGACGCGCTGGCCGACTACTTTCAGCACGCGTCAATCTACGAGATGGCCGTGCGCTATCTGGCCTACACGCTGCTATTCGTGCTGGTGATCATCTGCGGAAACTGGCTCAAGAAACAGCTGATTATCCGCTGGCGCGATACCATGACGCACCAGTATGAACAGGATTGGCTACGCCATCACGCCCACTACCAGCTCAGCGCTGGGCTGGATAACCCCGATCAGCGCATCGCGGAAGATATCCGTCTGCTGATCGAACAGAGTCTCGAACTCCTGCTTTCGCTGCTGAAAAATACTGCCCGTTTTTTCTCTTTCATCGCCATTCTCTGGCAGCTTTCCGGCGTCCATACCTTCACGCTGGGCGGCTACCTCCTCACGATACACGGCTATCTGGTGTGGATCGCGCTGGTTTACGCCGCATTAGCCAGCGTGGTGACGCATCGGCTGGGGCATCGTCTGCACAAGCTGAATATTGAACGTCAGCGGGTAGAAGCCGACTATCGCGCCACGCTGCTGCGAGTTCGGGATAACAGCGAGCAAATCGCGTTTTATCAAGGCAGCGACGCCGAGCAGCAGCGGATGCGGCTACGCTTTCTGCCTATCGTGCAAAACTGGCAGCGTTTAATGACGCGAGAATTCCGGCTGGAAAGCTTTACCACCAGCTATTTCCGTTTCAGCCTGATTATCCCGGTTTTCGCCACCCTGCCGCTGTTTCTCGCCCGTCAGGTTAGCCTTGGAGCAATTATGCAGGCGCGATCTGCCTTCGGCTATGTGCTGGATGCTTTTGGCTGGTTCATCGATGCCTATCGTCAGCTGGTTCAATGGTCTTCCACCATTGAACGGCTGTGGGAATTCCAGCACCGCTTACAGCAATTACCGACGCCAGAGGAACCGTGCCATGAAGGGCATGCCCTGCATATCAACGCGCTATCCGTACCACGCCCCAATGGTTCGCCGTATTTCGCCCCGCTGACGCTCACGCTTCAGGCTGGCGAATGGGCGGCGCTCTGCGCAGCCAGCGGCACGGGGAAAACTACGCTGCTGCGGGCGCTGGCTGGGCTGTGGCCGGTATCGCAAGGAGAGTGTCTTTTTCCGGTAGGTCGAGCACTCTTCTTGCCGCAAAAAACCTATTTACCGCAGGATACGTTGCGTCAGGTATTGTGTTACCCACAGGCACAGCTAGCCGATACCGTACCGTTGATCACGGTACTGGAACAAACTGGACTCGCCTCACTGATTTCTCGTCTGGACGACAAAGCGAACTGGAGTCGGGAACTATCAGGCGGTGAACAACAGCGCCTGTCGCTCGCGCGTGCGTTACTGCTGCGTCCGACTCTACTTTGTCTGGATGAAGCCACCAGCCAGCTCGATGATGCAGCGGCGCTTCGGTTGTTAGCACAAATCAGAATAACGCTACCACACACCATCGTGCTGGCCGTCAGCCATCAGCCCGC
This sequence comes from Pectobacterium polonicum, assembly GCF_005497185.1. Taxonomy (GTDB): domain Bacteria; phylum Pseudomonadota; class Gammaproteobacteria; order Enterobacterales; family Enterobacteriaceae; genus Pectobacterium; species Pectobacterium polonicum. Next base: position 51,479 of record NZ_RJTN01000009.1, read on the forward strand.
CGTGCTGGATTGTTTCACGCATCGGATACGGTTAACGCCACTCGATCCAGAGGAAAAAGAGGAATCAGGGAACCACGCTATCGATCTCGCTGTTACGCGGCCAGAGGCGGACATACAGCAGATTTCTTACGGAAAGGTGTGAAGAAAACGGGAAGAGCATAGCCCGGAGCGAATGTCCGGGCTGTGATGATATTACTCGTTATCGCCCAGCAAAACGGATTCCAGCGCGATCTCGATCATCTCGTTGAACGTGTTTTGACGTTCTTCTGACGTAGTTTGCGCACCGGTACGAATGTGGTCAGAAACGGTACAGATGGCCAGCGCTTTCGCACCGAACTCTGCCGCAACGCCATAGATACCGGCCGCTTCCATTTCCACACCCAGAATGCCGTATTTTTCCATTACGTCGAACATCTGCGGGTCTGGCGTGTAGAACAGATCGGCGGAGAAGATGTTACCGACGCGGACAGAAACCTTGCGCGCTTTGGCAGCATCAACGGCATTACGCACCATGTCAAAATCAGCAATCGCCGCATAGTCGTGATCTTTGAAGCGCATACGGTTCACTTTGGAATCCGTACACGCCCCCATACCGATCACCACGTCGCGCAGCTTAACATCTTCACGTACCGCGCCGCAGGAACCCACACGGATGATCTTCTTCACGCCGAATTCGGTGATCAGCTCTTTCGCATAGATTGAGCAGGATGGGATACCCATACCGTGACCCATTACCGAAATTTTACGGCCTTTGTAAGTCCCCGTGAACCCTAACATGCCACGCACGTTGTTCACTTCGCGGGCATTTTCCAGAAAGGTTTCTGCAATATACTTAGCACGCAGCGGGTCGCCCGGCATCAGTACAACGTCCGCGAAATCACCCATTTCTGCATTAATATGTGGCGTAGCCATGCGTTTATTCCTTAATTAATCAAGTTCACGTAAAAACGACGTGTTTTACAGTATCGATTTGCCGTAGTCCATAGGCGACAGGCCAAAGTAGGTTGCAACTGTCTGCCCGATATCGGCGAAGGTTTCACGGTGACCGTATGAACCCGGCTTCACTTTCGGCCCATAGATCAACACCGGTACATTCTCGCGGGTATGATCGGTGCCATGCCAGCTTGGGTCACAGCCGTGGTCAGCCGTCAGAATCAGGATGTCATCGCCTTTCACGCGGGACATCAGCTCGGGTAAGCGGCGATCAAAAAGTTCCAACGCCGCAGCATAGCCCGGAATGTCGCGGCGGTGGCCGTAGGCTGAGTCGAAATCAACAAAGTTGGTAAACACGATGGTGTTATCGCCCGCGCTATCCATCTCTTTCAGCGTGGCGTCAAACAGCGCATCAATACCCGTCGCTTTCACCTTTTTGGTAATACCGACCTGCGCGTAGATATCCGCAATTTTACCAACAGAAACCACTTCACCGCCTTTTTCATCCACCAGTTTTTTCAGGATGGTCGGTGCTGGCGGCTCAACGGCCAGATCGTGACGGTTGCCAGTGCGTTCAAAATTGCCAGGTTTATCGCCGATAAACGGACGCGCAATCACGCGCCCAATGTTGTAGCCGCCTTCGGTCAGCTCTTCGCGGGCGATCTCACACAGCTCATACAGCTTATCCAGACCGAACGTTTCTTCATGGCAGGCAATCTGGAACACAGAATCCGCAGAGGTATAGAAAATCGGCTTGCCGGTTTTCATGTGTTCTTCAGCCAGTTGATCCAGAATCACCGTACCGGAAGAGTGGCAGTTGCCCAGATAGCCCGGCAGATTAGCGCGTTTTACCAGTTTATCCAGCAACTCCTGCGGAAAACTGTTTTCTTCATCTTTAAAATAGCCCCAGTCGAACAGGACAGGTACACCGGCAATCTCCCAGTGGCCAGACGGCGTATCTTTACCCGAGGAGATTTCGCTGGCGTGCGCGTAAGCACCGATGATGTCTGCGTTTTCATCCAACCCTGCTGGGAACGTTCCCGTTGAAGCCTCAGCAGCTTTGCCCAGACCCAGACGGCTCAGATTCGGCAAATGCAGCGTACCGCTACGCCCTTTATCCGCCGTTCCCGCCGCACACGCCTGAGCGATATGGCCTAGCGTATCCGAACCCACATCACCAAAACGTTCTGCATCAGCACTGCTGCCGATGCCAAACGAGTCGAGAACCATAATATATGCACGTTTCATTTTTTCTCTCCTGCGCAGCGATGCGCTAACGCCCCACCTATCGGCAGGGGAAAATCAATTCAAGATAACCTATTGCCAACCCTACGCAATCACGCTTCCGCACTCACCCGACGATAGACCATCGGGGTCTTTTCTGGTGCCGTGTCACCCAGTTGGATCGCAGCTCGGACTTCATTCGCTGCCTGCTGCCATTGCGCTTCCGTATTGGCATGGATCACCGCCAGCGGGCGCTGTGCATCAACGCGTTCACCCAGGCTAATCATGCTATCCAGACCGACACTGTAATCGATCGTATCAGTAGCCTGACGGCGTCCGCCGCCCAGCGATACGACGGCCATGCCTAGCGCGCGAGTATCCATTGCGGTCACAATGCCTTCACGCATTGCGAACACCGGCTTACTTAGTGTCGCCACCGGCAGGTAACGATCGTAGTGTTCGACAAAATCGCCTGGGCCACGCTGTGCGGCAACCATACGACCAAAGACGTCGGCAGCTTTGCCGTTATCCAACACGGCTTGCAGGCGTGAATGCGCGTCGTCCGCCGAGCTTGCCAGCCCGCCCGCCAGCAGCATCTCGCCACATAGCGCCATAGTAACATCATACAAGCGTGGATTACGGTGCTCTCCCGTCAGGAAACGCACGGCCTCACGCACTTCCAGCGCATTCCCCGCGCTGGAGGCCAATACCTGATTCATGTCCGTCAGTAATGCGCTGGTGCGACATCCCGCATTGTTCGCCACACCGACAATCGCCTGCGCCAACTGTTCGGACAGTTCATAAGTTGGCATAAACGCCCCTGAGCCGACTTTGACGTCCATTACCAGCGCATCAAGCCCTTCCGCCAGTTTCTTCGCCAGAATCGACGCGGTGATCAGTGGGATTGAATCGACCGTAGCGGTAATGTCACGCGTGGCGTAAAAGCGTTTATCCGCCGGAGCCAGTGAGGAAGTTTGACCAATAATCGCGACGCCAACCTGCTGAATGATACGACGAAAATGGTCATCGTTCGGGAAAATATCCAGTCCCGGAATCGCTTCAAGCTTATCCAGCGTGCCGCCGGTATGCCCTAAGCCGCGCCCGGAGATCATCGGGACATAGCCCCCACAGGCGGCGACCATTGGCCCCAGCATCAGCGAGGTCACATCCCCCACGCCGCCGGTAGAATGTTTGTCCACCAGCGGGCCATTCAGGTTCAGGCTTTTCCAGTCCAGCACTGTACCGGAGTCACGCATCGCCAACGTCAGCGCCACGCGCTCATCCATCGACATATCGTGAAAATAAATGGTCATCGCCAAAGCGGCGATCTGACCTTCAGAGACGGTATTGTCACGAATACCGTTAATAAAGAAGCGGATCTCTTCTTCGCTCAGAGCTTTTCCATCACGCTTCTTACGAATAATTTCCTGAATCAGAAACAAGGTCTGTACTCCTGATGAATTCTGATATGGCTCAGCAGCCTGTCGCTGCCAGCACATTTGCTGTTGTGAACCTATGCAGTCATAAACAAAATGCTGTCATGAATGAAATGTTTTCACGAATAAAATAGTGCGCCGTGTGCGCGTGATTAATCGCAAGTTCTGTTGAGCAGAAGCGGCATGCTCAAGCGTTGCCAGCAGACGGGCCGACGTCAGCGCCCATGATATCGTCCGCCAGTTGCAGATAGATGGCGGGGTTTTTACTCACGTAGGATCTTTTTCGCCAGAGGCAATAAAACGTGGTTAACCCCATCAGCGTCAGCGCACGTTGCGCGGCTATGGTCAGCTTGATCATATAATTCTCCAACTCGTCAGCCGGTCTAGCCGGCCATGAACATTAACTGGCGTAAACCAGCACGTTTGGCGAGCGGACTTGGTTCCTTGAAGATGGCGCTCAGGGGATACAACCTGTAACGGCACTGAGATCCTTCTCACCGCAATCAGCCTTCCTCTATCGTTCATCCTGTGATGACTTCAACACCGAAAGAACAATACGGAAAGAAACTATGTAGACACGTGAACACATCAGATATTTGAACACGCTGCGCCTGACTATTTTGTGCATTCATTCACACTTGATGTAAGAGGAATGCAATAGATGGTTATTATATGTGATTTTAATCACATAAACTGCCCCCAGGAAGGTTCATCAAGTGAATAACCTTGCGAGGTTGAATGCTCATCGCCAGGATGCCGGTGCAGCATCATGTCCCCCCTTAAACAGCCCTTCCCGCGCCAAATAGGTGAGAGGTTATTTGAAGAACGTGCTATTTATGTTTAGCCGTACTGAATCACTTTTTCCAAAAAATAATCAGCCCACCAGCAGCGACTTGCCGCTTCACGTAGCAGGATAAGCGCCCTAAACTAACCACTCACAAGACTGTTTCTGAGAATCCACTGACAACACCATGACTGAACACGCCGAAGATTCTCATTGGTACTTGTACATACTGCGCACGGTCAACGGGGCGCTGTACACAGGTATTACGACGGATGTCAGCCGCCGCCTGAATCAACATCAAACGGGAAAAGGGGCAAAAGCGCTGCGGGGGAAAGGCAAATTGACGCTGGTGTTTCACTGTCTGGCGGGCGATCGCTCAAACGCGCTCAAACTGGAATATCGCATTAAGCAGCTGAGCAAAAGCCAAAAAGAAAGGCTGGTACAAGACCAGCCTCAGACGCTTTGTATTTCAAACACGTTGTATTGATACGCTATCGACTAGAGAAAGCGGTTAAACGGCTCAGCATATTCAACCAGACCGATCGCCTGTTCAAATCCGCTTTCGCTTTCAAACGAATCTTCACCAGCAACCTGATTGTCCGCCAGTGGGTAAACCTGAAAAGTCGATTCACTGTCCGGCCAGCGACAATGTAACTGGTGCTCGGTAGCCGGAACGAAACCAAAGCGGGCATAGTAAGCAGGATCACCCAGCACGACGACGGCGGTGTAGCTAAATTCATTCAGCGCATCCAGCCCTTCGTAGACCAGCTTCTCCCCCACGCCTTGTCGGCGCAGACTTTCATCTACCGCCAACGGCGCAAGCGCCACCCACTGCCGATCCTCTCCTTCGATCAGCACCGGGCTGAAGGCCGCGTAGCCCACCACACCGCCTTCATCGTCGGTTGCTACAACGCCAAGCGTCAATAAGCCGTCTTCGCGCAGTTGATGCACCAAATCGGCTTCTGCACCCGTAGGAAAAGAACGGCGCAATAAGCTGTCGATCCCTGCGGCATCAACAGGAATTTCCACCCGAACTAGCATGATACTGGCGCGTGATTCGTTGGTTGCACGACGCCCTCCTGTAAGCCGGCTTCAACAAAGTTCGCCAGTTGCAGTAGACCAATGCGCAGCGGCGCAGGCATGGCTTCCAGCTCAATGGCATCCATCAGGTTCTTCACATACAACCCTAACTCGGTATCGCCCTCAATGCGCAGACGGCGCTGGAAAAACAGCGTATCGGGATCTTCTTTGCGCGCGGCGATCAAAATCAGATCGTTCGCGTCTGCACTAAAGCTGACATCCGGCGTCTCATCGTGGCTGACCACCAGACGACCATCACGCAGCGTCATAAACCACTGCAAACCGACATCACGCACCTCAATTTTCAGCCATCGGCTTTCAAGAAATGCCAGATCGCCCTCTTCTAGCGCCTGACGGAACTGCCAGCCCAACATCTGTTCCAAAACCTGACGCTGTAGCGCAAAGGGGGTGAACTTGAGTGGCTTACCTAATAAGCTCGGCCCCTGACGCACAATCTGCGCTCGTAGTTTTTCCAACACTGGCATACTCCTCTTAAAGCAATCTGACTGTTCAGATAATCTGCAAACATTTTGCCACATCCACCGCAAGCGGCAGGGGTCTATGTCAATAATTTAGTCGCTTATCTGATTATGCCCAACAGATTTTGTCCTTGCGCGACGATTAGCACCATAAACTGCCTTAAATCAAAGTCCTTACCTGATGGGTTAATTAAGATTCCCAATCGTTAACAACATTCATCGACTGATAACTCATCGCTTACGACGACCCGCGGGGGTGACTGGCAAAACGCCCGTCATAAAAGCGGTATCAGTCTGAACATCATTGATCGTACCGACCCGCTACGGCCCGAAGGGATTAATGAAGGATTGTGTATGGAACTGCTTTGCCCCGCTGGCAACCTGCCAGCACTGAAAGCTGCCATCGATAATGGCGCAGATGCGGTCTATATCGGCCTAAAAGATGACACCAATGCACGTCATTTTGCCGGGCTGAACTTTACCGATAAGAAACTACAGGAAGCGCGCGAGTACGTGCATCGTCATCGGCGTAAGCTGCATATCGCCATCAATACGTTTGCTCACCCAGACGGCTATCAGCGCTGGCAGCGCGCCGTGGACATGGCCGCGCAGATCGGGGCCGACGTGCTGATCCTCGCCGATCTCGCCATGCTGGAATATGCCGCCGAGCGCTATCCCCACATTGAGCGTCACGTGTCGGTTCAGGCTTCCGCGACAAACACCGAAGCGATCCGTTTCTATCATCGCCATTTCGATGTCTCACGCATCGTGCTGCCACGCGTGCTGTCCATCCATCAGGTGAAGCAAATCGCTCGTACCAGCCCGGTGCCGCTCGAAGTGTTCGCCTTCGGTAGCCTGTGCATCATGGCGGAAGGCCGCTGCTATCTCTCTTCTTATCTGACCGGTGAATCACCGAATACCGTAGGTGCCTGTTCCCCCGCGCGGTTTGTACGCTGGCAGCAGACGGAGAACGGCATGGAATCACGCCTGAACAATATTCTGATCGACCGCTATCAGGATGATGAAAACGCCGGTTATCCGACGCTATGTAAAGGCCGCTATTTGGTCGATGGACAGCGCTACCATGCGCTGGAAGAGCCAACCAGCCTGAACACGCTAGAGCTTCTACCTGAATTGATGGCTGCCAATATTGCCTCTGTGAAGATAGAGGGCCGCCAGCGCAGCCCAGCCTACGTCAGCCAGATTACGCAGGTGTGGCGACAGGCTATCGATCGCTGCCGTGCCAATCCTGAGACATTCGTTCCCACTCAGGCCTGGATGGATGCGTTAGGCGCGGTAGCAGAAGGCAAACAGACCACGCTTGGCGCTTATCACCGTAAATGGCAGTAGCAGGAGAACACATGAAATACGCATTAGGGAATATCCTCTACTATTGGCCGAAAGAGGATGTTGAGGCGTTTTATCAGGCTGCGGTGAACAGCAGCGCCGATATCATTTATCTCGGCGAAACGGTGTGCAGCAAACGCCGCTTGATGAAAGTGGCGGACTGGTTCAACGTCGCCCGCGAGGTCGCCAACAGCGGGAAACAGGTGGTGATCTCTACGCTGGCACTGTTACAAGCGCCGTCTGAACTCACCGAGCTAAAACGCTATGTGGAGAACGGCGAGTTCTTGCTGGAAGCAAACGATCTGGGCGCCGTTAACATCGCCGCCGAACGCAATCTGCCGTTTGTCGCCGGGCACGCGCTCAACTGCTACAATGCGTACACCCTGCGAGTGCTGCATAAACAAGGTATGGTGCGCTGGTGCATGCCGGTCGAGCTCTCCCGAGACTGGCTGCAAAATCTGCTGAATCAGTGTGACGAGCTTGGCTTTCGCCATCAGTTTGAAGTGGAAGTGCTCAGCTACGGCCATTTACCGTTAGCCTATTCCGCCCGCTGCTTTACCGCCCGCTCAGAAGATCGGCCGAAGGATGAATGCGAAACCTGCTGCCTCAGCTATCCGCAAGGCAGAAAAATGCTGTCGCAGGAGAACCAGCAAGTCTTTGTCCTGAATGGCATCCAGACGCAAAGCGGCTATTGCTACAACCTCGGCAACGAGCTGACGTCAATGCAGGATCTGGTCGATATCGTCCGATTGTCCCCGAACGATATCAGCACGCTGACGATGCTGGATCAATTCCGCGCCAACGAGCAAGGTAATGCACCATTAACGCTGGAAAATCAGGCAGATTGCAACGGCTACTGGCGTCGCGTTGCTGGCCTGGAGCTCGTTCAGTAATTCACTTCCTATCAGGGCGGCCAGCCGCCCTTTTCCCTCAATCGCACCTTTCAACTACGCGGTGCTGCGACATTCCCGCATACTGATCTGACTTTCATCATTGACTGACGGCGTTAGCATCCACCGAATGGGTGGAGTCAGTGAACAACAAAGTGAGCCATATTATGTCCACACCTTCTCAAGCCGCTGTGTTTTCCGTCCTCGATCTTGCACCGATTCCGCAAGGCGCGACAGCGCGTGACGCTTTTCATCGCTCGCTGGATCTGGCGCAACAGACAGAAAAATGGGGCTATCACCGCTATTGGTTGGCGGAACACCACAGCATGACGGGTATCGCCAGCGCGGCGACGTCAGTGCTGCTCGGCTATCTTGCCTCGGGTACACAACGCATCCGTCTCGGCTCCGGCGGCGTGATGCTACCGAACCACTCACCGCTCGTCATCGCCGAGCAGTTCGGTACGCTGGAATCGCTGTACCCCGGCCGTATCGATTTGGGATTAGGTCGCGCACCCGGCACCGACCAGCGCACCATGATGGCGCTGCGCCGTCACCTCAATGCCGATATCGAAGATTTCCCACGCGATGTGCAGGAATTACAACGCTATTTTGCCGACGCACAGCCGGGTCAGGCAGTGCAGGCCGTCCCTGGACAGGGTCTACACGTTCCGATCTGGCTATTGGGATCGAGCCTGTACAGCGCACAGCTGGCCGCGAGACTGGGTTTACCTTTCGCCTTTGCCGCCCATTTCGCACCCGATATGTTGCTGGAAGCCTTCCGCCTCTACCGTGAGAACTTTGTCCCTTCCGCCCCCCATGCCAAGCCTTATGCGATGGTTTGCGTCAATGTGGTTGCAGCCGATAGCGATCGGGATGCGCGCTTCCTCTTCACCTCAATGCAGCAACAGTTCATCAACCTGCGCCGTGGCACACCGGGCCCGCTACCCGCTCCGGTAGAGAACATCGACACAGTCGGATCGCCTGCCGAGCAGTTCGGTGCGGATCAAGCATTACGGCTGTCGATTGTCGGCGATAGCGCAAAGGTACGTCATGGATTGCAGAGCCTTTTGCGTGAAACGCAGGCGGATGAAGTGATGATCAATGGTCAAATTTTTGACCATCAGGCGCGACTGCGCTCGTTTGAAATCGCGATGGATGTATGCAAGACGCTGTAATATCGAACGAGTGAGTTTGTTCTGACCAAAAAAAACGACCCGTTCAGGGTCGTTTTGTATTGCAGTCGATTTTAAAAAAATCGTAGCTTACGCGTCAGCAGGGCGACGACGTGGAGCGCGTGGCGCGCCGTCACGGCTATCACGGTTGAAAGAACGCTCGCGACGCTCACCGCCGTTACCGTTACCTTCACGGCGTTCACCACCGCCGAAAGAGCGACGTGGAGCTGCGCCATCACGACGTTCGCCACCAGGACGACCACCGCCACGACGCTCTGGCTGTGCGACGGCATCACCCAGCAATTGCATATTCATTGGTTTGTTCAGAATACGCGTGCGGGTGAAGTGCGATAACAGATCGCCCGGCATACCTTTCGGCAGTTCGATCGTTGAGTGGGAACCAAACAGCTTGATGTTACCGATGTAACGGCTGCTGATATCCCCTTCGTTGGCGATAGCACCAACAATATGACGAACTTCAACACCGTCATCACGACCCACTTCGATACGATACAGTTCCATCTCACCCGCATCACGACGTTCACGACGCTGCGGACGGTCACCGTCACGGCTTTCGCGGGAATCACGCGGATCGCGGCGACGATCGCCACGTGAATCACCACGAGACTCATCACGATCGCGGAATTCACGACGCGGACGGAATGCCGGATCTGGCGGCAGAATCAGAGGACGTTCGCCCTGTGCCATTTTCAGCAGCGCGGCAGCCAGCGTTTCGATGTCCAACTCTTCCTGCGGTTGCAGTTTCGTCAACAGCGCGCGGTACATGTCCAGATCGCTGCTTTCCAGTTGCTGCTGTACTTTAGCAGCAAACTTAGCCAGACGGCGTTGACCCAACAACTCTGCGTTTGGCAATTCCACTTCAGGAATCGTCAGCTTCATTGTGCGTTCAACGTTGCGCAGCAGACGACGCTCGCGGTTTTCTACAAACAGCAAAGCACGACCTGCACGACCAGCACGACCGGTACGACCAATACGGTGGACGTAAGACTCGGCATCCATCGGAATATCGTAGTTCACGACCAGACTGATACGCTCAACGTCCAGACCACGCGCCGCAACATCGGTCGCGATCAGGATATCCAAACGACCATCTTTCAGACGCTCCAGCGTTTGCTCACGCAGCGCCTGATTCATGTCACCGTTCAGCGCGGCACTGTTGTAACCGCTACGTTCCAGCGCTTCAGCCACTTCCAGCGTAGCGTTCTTGGTACGAACGAAAATAATTGCCGCATCAAAATCTTCTGCTTCCAGGAAACGCACCAGCGCTTCATTTTTACGCATACCCTGCACCGTCCAGTAGCTCTGGCTGATGTCTGGGCGCGTAGTCACGCTTGATTGGATGCGAACTTCTTGCGGATCTTTCATGAAACGACGCGTAATGCGGCGAATCGCTTCCGGCATGGTGGCAGAGAACAGCGCAGTCTGATGCGCAGCAGGGATCTGAGCCATGATGTTTTCAACATCTTCGATGAAGCCCATACGCAGCATTTCATCAGCTTCATCCAGAACCAGACCACTCAGATTAGACAGATCCAGCGTACCGCGTTTCAAGTGATCCAGCAGACGACCAGGAGTACCCACAACGATCTGGGCTCCACCACGCAAAGCGCGCAGTTGAACGTCATAACGCTGGCCGCCGTACAGGGCAACAACATTAACGCCGTGCATATGCTTGGCAAAATCATTACAGGCTTCAGCAACCTGAACAGCCAGCTCACGGGTTGGTGCCAGCACCAGCATCTGCGGTGCTTTTAACTCAGGCTTTAAATTATTAAGTAATGGCAGAGCAAAAGCCGCAGTTTTACCGCTACCGGTCTGTGCCATACCCAGCACATCACGACCGTTCAGCAGGTGAGGAATACATTCAGCCTGAATCGGCGATGGTTTTTCATAGCCCAGATCGGTCAGGGCATTAATAATAGGAGCAGACAGCCCCAAATCGGAAAAAGAAGTAAATAAATCAGTCATGTACACGTGCCTCATTAAACATGGCGGCCAGTCTACATAACTCGTCGTGAAAATTTTCAGTCATTTTCATTGAAAAGTGTGAACCGGCTCAAATTGGATTAAAAAGCGAACAAAAAAGCCCTCACCCGTGAAGGTGATAACCGAAGTTTTTCAGGCTGATTAAGTGTTCGTCAGCTATTGCTGGTCCGATCCTGATAGGTCGTCTTGCTCTTGGCCTAATAGCGCCAATTCCAACAATGCATAGCGGTGCTCAACAAAGTTATGGACGTTGTTGGCAACCGTCAGCTTGAACAGCGCCAAAGCGGTGTTCTTGTCCCCCAGACTTAGGTAGTGCTTACCTAAATAGAAGTCAGTTTCACTGAGATGCTCAGCGAGCGAAGTGTTATCCGTAGCTTCTTCCTGTAAACGCTGCATCAGTGTTTTTTCACTGATACTGCCCAGGTAGAATTCGACAATATTCCATCCCCAAGGCCCTTTCTTCGCGTCGTCATAGCGTTTCTTCAACGCAATTTTGGCCGTCTCTGGATTGATTTCTCGCTCCACAAGATACAGCCATAACGAACGGAAAGGATCATTCGGATCGTCTCGATAAAACGCCAGCAGATCATCCTGCGCTAACAGATAGCGACCGCCATAATACAAAGCGATGCCACGGTTTAAACGCGCGTAATTGTAAGTTGGATCAAGCTCTAGTACAGAATCAAACGCTTCATAGGCAGCATCAAAATTGCCTGCCTGCGTTAAATAGATACCCAAATAGTTAAAAACTTCTGGAATATCAGGGCGGATCGTCAGCGCTTGTGAAAAATCATTTCGCGCCAATGCCCGTAGCCCGAGGCTATCATACAGCACTCCGCGCTCATATAATAGCTGTGCTCGCTCATCATCGGTTAATGCTCGGCTTGCAAGGATTTGTTCCATGCGTGCCAGAATCACTTCCTGCTGTAAAGTAGGCTGTAACGGAATCGCCAATACTGCGTCTTTACGCCAATCCGTGTTGCTGCATCCTGCCAGCATGAGTGCTGTTGCAACATAACACCAGCGCAAGAAAGGCTTCATTTCCCACTCCCGAAGACAAACATTGGATGAACATCCTGTCCCGGACTGCTCAACGCAAGGACATCCATACCCTTACGATATACGCAGCACCTTGCCATAATCAGGCAAGGTGCCATAGGACCGTTTTCTAACAGTCGTTATTCCTCAGAAGACGGGGCTGCCGCTTCCTGAGTTTGCGCATTAGCTTCTTTGATGCTTAAGCGCACACGGCCCTGACGGTCAACTTCCAGAACCTTGACTGGCACTTCCTGACCCATTTGCAGGTAGTCAGTCACTTTCTCTACACGCTTGTCGGCGATCTGAGAAATATGTACCAGACCTTCTTTACCGCCGCCAATAGCGACGAAAGCACCAAAATCAACGATGCGGGTAACTTTACCCTGATACACGCGGCCGACTTCGATTTCGGCAGTGATCTCTTCAATACGACGAATCGCGTGTTTCGCTTTTTCGCCGTCGGTTGAAGCGATCTTCACTGTACCATCGTCTTCGATTTCAATGGTCGTACCCGTCTCTTCGGTCAGAGCACGGATCACTGAACCACCTTTACCGATCACATCTTTGATCTTATCGGTACTGATTTTGATGGTGTGAATACGCGGTGCAAATTCGGAGATATCGCCACGCGGCGTGCTGATTGCCTGCTCCATCACACCCAGAATGTGCAAACGCGCACCTTTGGCTTGATTCAAAGCAACCTGCATGATCTCACGGGTAATCCCTTCGATCTTGATATCCATTTGCAGCGCGGTGATACCTTCGCGGCTACCAGCAACTTTGAAGTCCATATCGCCCAGGTGGTCTTCATCACCCAGAATGTCGGACAGAACAACGAAGTTGTCGCCTTCTTTCACCAGACCCATCGCGATACCCGCAACGGCTGATTTGATCGGCACACCTGCATCCATCAGTGCCAGAGAAGCACCGCAGACAGACGCCATCGAAGAAGAACCGTTAGATTCTGTGATTTCAGATACCACACGCACAGTGTACGGGAATTCGCTCGCCTTCGGCATAACAGCCAACACGCCGCGCTTAGCCAGACGACCGTGACCAATTTCACGACGCTTAGGCGAACCAACCATACCGGTTTCACCAACAGAGTACGGAGGGAAGTTGTAGTGCAGCAGGAAGCGATCGGTACGTTCACCGGTCAGTTCATCAATGGTCTGGGCATCACGCTCAGTACCCAGCGTTGCAGTGACCAACGCCTGCGTTTCACCACGGGTGAACAGCGCAGAACCGTGGGTACGCGGCAGTACACCCGTACGCACGTCCAGACCACGAATCATGTCTTTTTCACGGCCATCGATGCGCGGTTCGCCAGCCAGTACGCGGCTACGCACAACGTTTTTCTCGACGTTGCCCAGAATTTCCTGGATCTCGCCAGCATTCAGCGTCTCATCTTCGGCTTGCAGAGCAGCAACAACATCAGCTTTGATGACGTCAACCTGTGCATAGCGCTCTTGTTTTTCGGTGATGCGATAAGCGTCACCCAAACGAGCTTCAGACAAAGCCTGTACACGCTGCTCTAAAGAAACATTAACTTCTGGCGCATGCCATTCCCACTTCGGTTTGCCTGCTTCGGCAACCAGAGCGTTGATGTTTTCGATAACCACCTGTTGTTGATCGTGACCAAACACGACGGCACCCAGCATTTGGTCTTCACTCAGCAGGTCAGCTTCGGATTCCACCATCAGAACCGCGCCTTCTGTACCTGCAACAACCAGATCCAGACGGCTTTCTTTCAGCTCGTCCGTTGTTGGGTTCAGGACATACTGATCGTTCAGGTAACCGACGCGCGCCGCACCGATAGGACCGCTGAACGGGATACCGGACAGACTCAGTGCCGCAGAGGCGCCAATCATGGCAACGATGTCAGGGTTAACCTGTGGATTAACAGAAACGACAGTTGCAATCACCTGAACTTCATTCAGGAAACCTTCTGGGAACAGAGGGCGAATCGGACGGTCAATCAGACGAGAAATTAGCGTTTCGCCTTCACTTGGACGACCTTCACGGCGGAAGAAACCACCGGGGAAACGTCCAGCAGCGTAGGTACGCTCTTGATAATTAACCGTCAACGGGAAGAAACTTTGGCCGGGTTTAGCGTTTTTAGCGCCGACAACGGTAACAAATACCGCTGTGTCATCCATGCTTACCATTACAGCAGCGGTAGCCTGGCGTGCCATCATACCTGTCTCTAACGTGACGGTATGCTGACCATATTGAAACTTACGAACGATCGGATTCAGCAAAATAATATCCTTAACTGGGGCGCGTTACACGTATTCTAGATAAACGCACCAATGAACTCCCGACCTTTACACTACATCCTCACGACTAATGACAACCCTTATCTTGCTTATGCAGATAAAGCCTCTCATTAGCCGCGCGAACCTCTGTAATGAAAGATCATATTTAACAACAATACACTACTCTGTTTTGCTAACGCTTCCTAGAAGAAAGGGGCCAAAAGAGGCCCCTTCCCACTGAAACTCAGAAGACTTAGCGACGCAGACCCAGACGCTCGATCAGACTGGTGTAACGTGCTACATCTTTACGCTTCAGGTAGTCCAGCAGCTTACGACGCTGAGAAACCATACGCAGCAGACCACGACGGCTGTGGTGATCTTTTTTGTGCTCAGAAAAGTGGCCTTGCAGATGGTTGATCTGCGCAGTCAGCAAAGCAACCTGAACTTCAGTAGAACCACTATCGTTAGTGCCACGACCGAAGTCTGCTACGATTTTAGCTTTAGCTTCAACACTTAGAGACATTGTAATACTCCAAACATTATAGATAAAAAAACAGGCGCCGATCTCTAATTCAGCTACCCAATAGTCAAGCCGCGCTATTCTACCCTCAGCGTTCTGCGATAGCAAGGTAGCTACAGGCGGGTTTACACCGGAAACTCAACAACCAAACGTCGTGGTGCAACGCGACCATCGTCGTCAATTTCACCCATTCCGATAAATTTGTGCGCGTCACCCTCGGTGATTCTCACCATGCCGTTCAACGGTGCATTCGCTGCCTGAACCGCTTGCCCGAGCTTCAAATAACCTGCAACAACTGGCGGCAAATTCACTTCAGGGAAATCAATGACCGGGCTTTCCATCGGCATAAGTAGCGGATCAAGAGTCAGAGAAAGTGCGTGTTCTTGCGCCTGAGCCTGCTCGACCAATGCCGACAACTGCTCCAGCGTCACCATTCTTTCGGTAGGGTACGTGGCAACCTGCAAGCGACGCAGGTAAATCACATGCGCGCCACATCCCAGCTTTTCACCCAGATCGTCAATAATGGTACGGATGTACGTCCCTTTCGAGCAGTGGATCTCTAGCTCCAGTTCATCGCCTTCCCAACGAATAAACTGAAGTTCGTAAACGGTGATTTCACGCGCTTCACGCGGAACCGTTAGCCCCTGACGAGCGTACTCATACAGCTTACGCCCCTGGTATTTCAGCGCCGAGTACATGGATGGCACTTGTTGCGTAGTGCCGCGAAAGCTCTCCAGCGACTGCTCCAGATCCGTAGCAGAAAAGCCAATCGCACGTTCTTCAATGACGTTGCCATCGGCATCAGAGGTATCAGTGCGTTGCCCAAGGCGAGCAATGACACGGTAACGCTTATCAGAATCCAGCAAATATTGGGAAAACTTTGTCGCTTCCCCAAGACAAATCGGCAGCATACCGGTTGCTAATGGGTCTAACGCCCCAGTATGGCCCGCTCTGTTAGCGTTGAAAATCCGTTTTACTTTCTGCAAAACATCATTAGACGACACGCCCTGCGGTTTATCTAATAACAATACGCCGTGTACATCACGGCCACGGCGACGAGGACGACTCATTAATCCTCCTGATCTTCGCCCGTAACAGAACGACGTTCCGTATCGTTTCTAACCACATTGGTCACCAGATTGGACATTCTCATCCCTTCAACCAGTGAGTTGTCATAGGAGAAGGTCAATTCAGGAACAACACGCAGGCGCATTGCTTTACCAATCATCATACGGATAAAGCCAGACGCATCTTGCAGTGCTTTCACCGCTATTTTAACTTGCTCTGGCTCGTTATCATTCAGGAAGGTCACAAAAACCTTGGCATACGCCAGATCGCGAGAAACTTCCACACCAGATACGGTCGCCATACCGATGCGCGGATCTTTCACTTCACGTTGAATGATAATGGCGATTTCTTTTTGCATTTCCTGCGCAACGCGCTGGGTGCGGCTGAATTCTTTTGCCATGATAAATCCTCCAGTAAAAATCGGGGGGCACTAGGCCCCCCTTACAAATCACTTACGTCGTCGCTGAAATGGATTAGGCGATCGTACGTTTGATCTCAATCGTTTCAAAGACTTCGATCATATCGCCTGGGCGAACGTCGTTGTAGTTCTTCACGCCGATACCACATTCCATGCCGTTACGGACTTCGTTAACGTCATCTTTGAAGCGGCGCAGAGATTCCAGCTCGCCTTCATAGATAACCACGTTGTCACGCAGTACACGGATTTTGTTGTGACGCTTAACGATACCCTCCGTCACCATACAACCGGCGATAGCGCCAAATTTCGGTGATTTAAAGACGTCACGCACTTCGGCCAGACCGATGATCTCTTGCTTGTATTCAGGCGCCAGCATACCGCTCATCGCCTGTTTCACTTCGTCAATCAAATCATAGATGACGGAGTAATAACGCAGATCCAAACTTTCCGCTTCGACTACACGGCGAGCTGATGCATCTGCACGAACATTAAAGCCAAGGATAATCGCATTCGATGCCGCTGCCAGCGTGGCGTCCGTTTCTGTGATACCGCCCACACCAGAACCGACAATCTTCACTTTCACTTCGTCAGTAGACAGTTTCTGCAGTGAGTCGGAAATGGCTTCACAAGAACCCTGTACGTCAGATTTCAGAACGATGTTCAGTTCAGAAACTTCACCTTCAGTCATGTTGGCAAACATGTTTTCCAGTTTAGATTTCTGCTGACGAGCCAGTTTGACTTCACGGAATTTACCCTGGCGATACAAGGCAACTTCACGCGCTTTCTTCTCATCACGAACAACCGTAGCTTCATCACCTGCGGCAGGCACACCGGACATACCGAGAATTTCAACAGGAATAGAAGGACCCGCTGACGCAATTTCACGGCCTAATTCATCACGCATCGCACGGACACGGCCATATTCAAAGCCGCACAGAACGATGTCGCCTTTATTCAGCGTACCTTCACGAACCAGTACGGTTGCAACCGGGCCACGACCTTTATCCAAGAAGGATTCGATCACTACACCGTTTGCCATGCCGCTACGGACCGCTTTCAGCTCCAGAACTTCGGCCTGCAACAGAATCGCATCTAGCAGCTCATCAATACCCGTACCCGCTTTAGCTGATACGTGGACAAACTGAGATTCACCGCCCCACTCTTCTGGCATGATACCGTACTGAGACAGCTCAGTTTTCACACGATCTGGATCGGCATCAGGTTTATCGATTTTGTTTACAGCGACAACAACCGGAACCTGAGCCGCTTTCGCGTGCTGGATAGCTTCGATTGTCTGAGGCATCACGCCATCATCTGCCGCCACAACCAGTACCACGATATCCGTAGCTTGAGCACCACGAGCACGCATTGCGGTAAACGCGGCGTGTCCCGGTGTATCCAGGAACGTAATCATGCCGTTGTCAGTTTCAACGTGGTAGGCACCGATGTGCTGGGTAATACCACCCGCTTCGCCTGCCGCTACCTTGGTTGAACGGATATAGTCAAGCAGAGAGGTTTTACCGTGGTCAACGTGACCCATGATGGTCACAACCGGCGCGCGGGATTCTGCCGCAACACCCATATCACGGTCGCTCATTACCGCTTCTTCCAGCTCGTTCTCACGACGCAGGATGACTTTATGGCCCATCTCTTCCGCGACCAGTTGCGCGGTTTCCTGGTCGATGACCTGGTTGATGGTTGCCATTGCGCCCAGTTTCATCATCGTTTTGATGACCTGAGAGCCTTTAACGGCCATTTTGTTAGCCAGTTCAGCAACGGTAACCGTTTCACCAATCACAACATCGCGGTTAACCGCCTGAGCAGGCTTATTGAAGCTCTGCTGTAGTGAGCTTGGCTTACGCTTACCTTTACCACCACGGGTAACGGCACGCGCTTCTTCACGGTCAGCTTTGGACTCAGACTGACGGTTACCTTTCTTCTGCTTGGTAACTTTAGCAGCACGGGTGCGGCTACGGCGTTCACCTTCAACCTGACGGTCATTCTCATCTTCCGCTTCGCGCGCATGATGAGATGTCGTCACATGGTAATCAGCAGATTCTTCAGGTTTAGCGCTTTCCGCTTCCCAACGTCCGGCGTTTTCTTCAGCCATGCGGCGAGCTTCTTCAGCAATACGACGCGCTTCTTCTTCAACTTTAAGACGCGCAGTTTCTTCTGCTTTACGCTTAAGCTCGGCAGCTTCCGCTTCACGTTTCGCTTTCTCTGACTGAGGAGCCGGCTTGGTCATATTTTCGTTTTGTTGGTTCGTCACTTTTTCTTTTTCCGCTACATCACGCTTAGCTTTTTCAGCGGCTTCACGTTTGGCTTGCTCGTCGGCAGCACGCTTCGCTTTCTCAGCAGCTTCGCGCAGATCGGCCTCGCGTTTAGCCTGCTCTTCAGCGGCACGTTGTGCCTGTTCTTCCGCTTCACGCCGTGCCTGCTCTTCCTCTTCAGCCCGTTGGGCATCAATCGGATCGCGTTTTACATAAGTGCGTGTCTTGCGGACTTCGATCTGCACCGACTTACTTTTACCGCCGGTGCTAGGGACATTTAACGTGCTACGCGTTTTGCGTTGCAGCGTTAATTTACTCGGCGCATTACCGCGATCGCGGTTCAGATGCGCTAATAACGTTTCTTTTTCATGCTGGGTCACAGAGTCCGATGCAGACTTGGTCATTCCCGCATCAGCAAACTGCTGTACCAGACGGTCCACCGGAGTTTGAATCTCTGCGGCCAGCGATTTTACGGTTACATCTGTCATGCTGTTCCTTTCCTGCTACAGTTCGTTATTCGTTGTCGTCGCCAAACCAACAGATATTACGCGCGGCCATAATTAATTCGCCCGCTTGCTCATCATTGAGCTCTTCAATATCTGTCAGGTCGTCGACGCCCTGTTCAGCAAGATCTTCCAGCGTACAAACACCGATCGCAGCAAGTTTGAACGCCAACTCACGCGACAGCCCAGGCAAGCTAAGCAAGTCTTCAGCAGGTTGACCGTCACCAAGGCTTTCTTCATGCGCCAGTGCCAGCGTTGTTAATGCAGCTTTAGCACGCTCACGCAATGCTTCAACGGTTTCTTCATCAAGGCCTTCGATAGCCAACAGTTCCTTGATTGGCACGTAGGCCAGTTCTTCAAGTGAAGAGAAACCTTCTTCAACCAGCACAGTGGCAAACTCTTCATCAATATCAAGATGCTTGGTAAAGACGTCGATTGCAGCATGTGCTTCAGCCTGATGCTTGGCTTGAAGATCTTCCACTGTCATCACGTTCAGTTCCCAACGATCGTCTGAACGATGCTGTTTCAATAGTTGGGAAGCCAGACGGACGTTCTGCCCGTTGCGACCAATCGCCTGAGCCAGATTGCTCGACTCAACGGCAATATCCATCGTGCAGGTATCTTCATCAACGACGATCGATACGACATCAGCAGGTGCCATAGCATTGATCACAAACTGTGCAGGATTGTCATCCCACAGAATGATATCAATACGCTCGCCGCCCAGTTCACTGGAAACAGCCTGCACACGTGCACCACGCATACCGACACAAGCCCCAACGGGATCGATGCGTTTGTCATTCGTCTTCACTGCAATTTTCGCACGTGAACCCGGATCGCGAGCCGCAGCCTTAATCTCGATAACTTCTTCACCGATTTCTGGCACTTCAATGCGGAAGAGTTCAACCAGCATTTCCGGACGGGAACGGCTGACAAACAGTTGAGCACCGCGAGCTTCTGGACGAACAGAGTACAGCACGCCACGAATACGGTCGCCAGGGCGAAAATTTTCGCGAGGCAGCATGTCTTCACGGCCAATGACGGCTTCCGCACTCGTGTTAGAACCATCCATTGGTCTGACTTCAAGCGAAATATTATCACGGTTCACCTTCTTCACGACACCGGTGATAATCTCGCCTTCTTGTTCACGGAACTGATCAACAACCATCGCACGTTCAGCTTCACGAACTTTCTGTACGATAACTTGTTTTGCCGTTTGCGTCGTAATGCGGTCAAAGGTTACGGATTCGATTTGATCTTCAACGTAGCCACCCACATCGAGAGAAGGATCTTCAAACTGCGCAGCATCAAGCGTAATTTCGCGAGTTGGCTGAGTGACTTCATTCACCACTAACCAACGACGGAAGGTATCAAAATCGCCCGTTTTGCGATCGATACTGACGCGAACATCAATTTCCTGTTCGTATTTTTTCTTGGTCGCTGTCGCCAGTGCGGTTTCCAACGCTTCAAAAATCTTCTCGCGCGGAAGGGCTTTCTCATTGGAAACTGCTTCAACAACAGCCAGAATCTCTTTGTTCATCCTAGTTGCCTCATCCAAACTTTAAAAGTGGGGTACAAGATTCGCTTTCTGAATGTTGCTCAGCGCGAATACTTCATCTTTGCCTTCCACTGTTATGGTGATCATTTCGCCGTCAACAGCGCTGATCACACCCAACCATTTACGGCGATTCTGGACTGCCATACGCAGCACCACTGTCACCTCTTCACCGATGAAATGCAGATAGTGTTCTGCGGTGAATAAGGGACGTTCGAGCCCTGGAGACGAAACTTCCAGGTTATAAGCAACAGTGATTGGGTCTTCTACATCCAATACCGCACTGACCTGGTGGCTGACATCAGCACAATCATCAACAGTGATCCCATCTTCACTATCAATATAGATACGCAGCGTCGATTGGCGACTACGGATGAACTCAATTCCAACTAATTCATAGCCTAATGCGGCCACGGGCGCTGAAATCATCTCTGTTAATTTTTGCTCTAATGTGGACAAGTCCACCCCCAAGACATAAAAAAAGGGCCTAATAGCCCAGTTGTTTGTTGCCAAATAACAAAAAACCCCGAAAAATCGGGGCTTTATGCAACTGGACCCTAATACCGCGAACCAGCACGGCATAACTTTCGGTGAAGGATTTTTTCAAAAATCACTGCAAAAAGAGATAGAAATTGAGTGAAGAACGTATTTGAAAAAACACTTTACTGGAAGTAAGTGGTTGCGGGGGCCGGATTTGAACCGACGACCTTCGGGTTATGAGCCCGACGAGCTACCAAGCTGCTCCACCCCGCGTCCGAAATCGTGGCAAATACTACGCTGACAACCGCATAAATGCAAGTCATCCATAGGATTGGTTCGAAGGCGATTTTTATACGCAGAATAGGTCCATTTGTCAATAACAACCGCTTGACTGGAGGCATCAATCGCAAAACCAGGGATTCTAAAGAACCCTGTTCTATCACGTTAGCCGTACGTCGAGGAAAACTTAGATGTCAAGGAGGGGGAAGAGAGGGTACTTTGCACCCATATGTTTAAATAAAATAATAACTAACCGAAATTTACCTTCATTCTTCCTCTAACAATAAAATCCGCTACAACAATCCCCCTAACATGAATATCACTCATACTAATTTTCAAGCAAAACTGTGCTTCACGTTTTTTTAGAAAAAATACTAAATTACTATTTCAAGACAAAATGCTATGTAATCCCCTTTTCATAAAAAATATTGACACCTAATATAATCATTAATTTCAACAAATGAGCCAAGAATAAAAATAGATTTATCCGCAACAACACATCCATAGCCCTCTTTTTTCCCTCCAGAAAATCATTAAAAATTAACCATTAATTTCAATTATTTATAACAAAGCCACAGCAGGAAATTTTTATTTCATAGACATAAAATAAGATAAATCATACATGCAGGAATAATTATTTGAGATAAAGAATGGATGATATAAATTAAAAAAATCAGTTAAATTTTAACAAATTAAATTCTTAAAACCATGAAATCCAGTATATAAAATTATATAAAAAAGCTCATAAACTCATTCGCACCCAACTAGTAGATACTAAAAAAGGTATTCCCTTCATGTTTTTATATTTATTACATGATGAATAGAGTGGTAATCTAACGAACCTACTTATCTTGTAGCCCTTCACGGTAAAAATTATTCTCCGAGGAAGAAATATACCTAAAGTAACAGAGAATAGAGCCTCAATAGCATCACAGAGTAACAAGACGTCTCATTTCACTAAAGGATCACGCCAAGAACGCCCGCCGAATGGACAATAGACCAAGCCCAACCGACACAGAAACGATGGACGTAGCCACACTGGTTCCCTAAAAAACTGCAAGCATAGATAAATCCAACCCATTGAACCTTTCACCAACTACCAGAAACCTGATAACGCGGAGAAAGTAAGATATAAAACAGTGGAGTTATATTATTGGAAGGGATAGAAAACCCGCCTCAAGCTATTATCGACTTATTAGACGGTAACACTTTGGCAGGTAACTAGTGCATCTGTAAGGTTAATTCGAGAAATTAAGGACAAAAAAATAGACGCTGCTAGCGTCTATTTTTTATGTTGGTACCGAGGACGGGACTTGAACCCGTAAGCCCAATCGGGCACTACCACCTCAAGGTAGCGTGTCTACCAATTCCACCACCACGGCATCACAATTACTGCTTCAAAACACTTACTTCGGAATGTCACTCGCCGGCGTTGAAGGCGCAACAGGCGTTGTCGTCTGTTCCACTTTTTCTGGCTGGCTTAGGTTATCCCATGCACCACCTCTTTTCTGCAGCGAACTTAAGTTGCCCAGAATGAGACTGATAATAAAGAACAGGGTCGCCAGTATCGCAGTCATGCGGGTCATGAAATTACCGGAGCCGCTCGAACCGAACAAAGTGGCAGAAGCACCTGCTCCGAACGAGGCCCCCATATCAGCACCTTTACCCTGTTGAAGCATGATCAAGACAACAAGCCCGATCGATACTAACAGGAAAATCACTAATAGAGCTTCGTACATAGTCGTACCCGTTAACCTTTTCTCCATGATTCATGGAGATGCTATATTCTGGCGGCAAACCGCGTGTCATTCCGCTAAACAGGATGTAGAACATCCCTTATGAAGCGGGTTTGAATACTAACCAAAGGATGTAACCTACGCAAGGGTAATTTAGCTACTACGGCTTGATTGCAGAAAAAAACAGCGGCTTTCGACACAAAGCACATATAGAAAGCCTTATCTACCTGATTGGTGAATCAAAAAACCTCAGCTGACGGCCTTCACCGCATCAGCAATACGATTAGCCAGCGCAATTACCGTCTCTTCGTGTTCACCCTCAACCATGACGCGAATCAGTGGCTCAGTACCCGATTTACGCAACAGTACCCGTCCGCGTCCGGCCAATTCTTTTTCTACATCCTGCGTAATCTGCTGCACATTGTTATCTTCCAGCGGATCATTTTCGCCAGTAAACCGTACATTAACCAAGATCTGTGGAAACAGCTTCATGCCACTGCATAGGTCATGAAGGCTCATATGATTTTTCACTATCGCGGTAAGTACTTGCAAACCAGCGATCACACCGTCTCCCGTCGTAGTTTTATCCAACAGGATGACATGACCGGAATTTTCCGCACCGATGCGCCACCCTTTTGCCTGCATCATTTCTAACACATAACGGTCACCCACCTTGGCACGAGCAAACGGAATACCCAGTTGCTTTAACGCAACCTCAAGCCCCATGTTGCTCATCAGGGTGCCTACCGCGCCGCCACGTAGTTGCCCTTGGCGCAGACCTTCACGAGCGATGATATACAGAATTTGATCGCCATCGACCTTGTTGCCCAAATGGTCGACCATGATGAGCCGATCGCCATCGCCGTCAAAGGCCAGCCCAACATCCGCTTTTTCAGCCAGCACGCGTGCCTGTAGCTGCCTCACGTCCGTCGCACCACACTCTTCATTGATATTCATCCCATCCGGCTCACAGCCAATCGCGATGACTTTAGCACCAAGTTCACGCAATACGCTGGGGGCGATATGATAGGTAGCACCATTAGCGCAATCGACGACAATCTTTAAACCATTGAGGCTCAGTTCGCTCGGGAACGTCCCCTTACAAAACTCGATGTAACGCCCAGCAGCATCAACAATCCTGCTGGCTTTGCCTAATTCTGCGGACTCAACGCACGTCAGTGGCTTTTCCAGTTCAGCTTCTATCGCTTCTTCTACGTCATCTGGCAGCTTGGTGCCGTCAATTGAGAAGAATTTAATACCATTGTCATAATACGGGTTGTGAGAAGCAGAAATAACGATACCGGCTTCTGCACGGAACGTGCGGGTGAGATAAGCAACCGCAGGCGTCGGCATCGGGCCAGTAAAAGAAGCCGATAACCCCGCGGCTGCGAGCCCAGCTTCTAGTGCGGATTCCAGCATATAGCCAGAGATACGAGTATCTTTGCCGATAATAATTTTACGCGAACCATGCCGCGCGAGTACTTTCCCAGCGGCCCAACCCAATTTAAGTACAAAATCAGGTGTAATAGGCGTATCGCCGACCTTGCCACGTATCCCATCGGTACCAAAATATTTGCGGTTACTCATCTTGTTTTTATTCCTTCGCAGAAAGGGTGGCTTCAACAATGCGCATAGCATCAGCCGTTTCTTTAACATCGTGGACGCGAATAATCTGTGCTCCTTGCATCGCCGCAATGACTGCGCATGCGACGCTACCATAAACACGCTGTGCTGGCGGCACATTAAGGAGTTGTCCAATCATGGATTTCCTCGATATGCCAACTAGCAGAGGCAGTTCAAAGCGATGCAACTCGCTCAAACGAGCCAGAAGCGCGTAATTATGAGCAAGATTCTTACCGAATCCAAACCCAGGGTCCAGTAATAGCTTACTTTTCGGAATGTTGGCATTCACGCAGCGTTCAATCTGCTGTTGAAAGAAATTTCCGATATCCTGTAGTAGGTCATCATAATGCGGTTTGTGCTGCATGGTTCTCGGCATACCCTGCATGTGCATCAGGCACACTGGCAAACCTGTTGCTGCTGCCGCTTCCAGAGCACCAGGCTCTTGCAAAGCACGAATATCATTAATCAGATGCGCGCCTGCCAGTGCCGACGCCGTCATCACCTCTGGTTTTGAAGTATCGACCGAGATCCATACGTCAAAACGTTTAGCAATGGCTTCAACCACGGGCACCACACGTTCCAGTTCTTCTTCTGTACTGACCTCATCCGCCCCAGGGCGCGTTGACTCACCGCCAACATCGATCAGGGTCGCGCCAGCGGTAACCATCTCCTGAACGTGCAGTAACGCCGCATCAAGCTTATTGTGTTTGCCACCATCGGAAAAAGAATCTGGCGTGACATTAAGAATGCCCATGACGTGTGGGCAGGAAAGATCCAGCGTTGAGTCTCTGGCAACCAGTTGCATGATTTACCTCCGCATTCTGGTGTAGTTAGCGTGTAATGTGATTCAAGAGCATTCCCAGTAAAAAACCCCAGCCTAGGCTGGGGTTTCGGAACGTTACAAATGTCTATCACGGGCGAATTATTTGTCGTCCGCTTGCTCAGACATCGTATTACCAGGATTGCTGCCTGCATTAGGGGTCTGCGGCTCATCCACTGGCGTAGGGGCTTTCGGTGTGCCGCCGCCATTGCCTGAATCGTTATCGGAGCGAGAAGCCTCCCAACCTGCTGGCGGGCGTACGTCTTTTTTGCGTCCCATCAGATCGTCGATCTGCGGCGCATCAATGGTTTCATACTTCATCAACGCATCTTTCATTGAGTGAAGGATATCCATATTTGCCATCAACAGTTCACGAGCACGTACATAGTTACGCTCAACCAGAGATTTTACTTCCTGATCGATGATACGCGCCGTTTCATCTGACATATGCTTGGCTTTTGCGACGGAACGACCGAGGAATACTTCACCCTCTTCTTCCGCATAAAGCAATGGACCGAGTTTTTCAGAGAAGCCCCACTGAGTCACCATGTTACGAGCAATTGACGTCGCAACTTTAATGTCATTGGACGCACCGGTCGAAACATGTTCCACGCCGTAAATAATTTCTTCAGCCAATCGACCACCGTACAGCGTAGAGATCTGGCTTTCCAGCTTCTGACGGCTGGCGCTAATCGCATCACCTTCAGGCAAGAAGAACGTCACCCCCAGTGCACGACCACGTGGAATGATCGTCACCTTGTGTACCGGATCGTGCTCTGGTACCAGACGACCGATAATCGCATGCCCAGCTTCATGGTATGCCGTCGACTCTTTCTGCTTTTCAGTCATCACCATGGAACGGCGCTCTGCGCCCATCATGATTTTGTCTTTAGCTTTCTCGAACTCGACCATCGAAACAACGCGCTTGTTGCCACGAGCAGAGAACAATGCGGCTTCGTTAACCAAGTTAGCCAAATCCGCACCAGAGAAACCAGGCGTTCCACGCGCGATAACTGACGCATCAATATCTGGAGACAGCGGTACGCGACGCATATGAACTTTCAGAATCTGTTCACGACCACGAACGTCTGGCAACCCAACCACAACCTGGCGGTCAAAACGACCTGGACGCAGCAAGGCAGGGTCCAGAACATCGGGACGGTTCGTCGCGGCGATGACAATAATGCCTTCGTTGCCTTCAAAGCCATCCATCTCAACCAGCATTTGGTTCAGCGTCTGCTCACGCTCATCGTGACCACCGCCCAAACCGGCACCACGCTGGCGACCAACGGCATCAATTTCATCGATAAAAATGATACAAGGTGCAGCTTTCTTCGCTTGTTCGAACATGTCACGAACACGAGATGCGCCGACACCCACAAACATTTCAACGAAGTCAGAACCAGAAATCGTAAAGAAAGGCACTTTTGCTTCGCCAGCAATCGCTTTCGCTAGCAGCGTTTTACCCGTTCCGGGCGGGCCGACCATCAGAATGCCCTTCGGAATTTTACCGCCCAACTTCTGGAAACGGCTAGGTTCGCGCAGGTAGTCGACCAGCTCACTAACCTCTTCCTTCGCTTCGTCGCAACCGGCTACATCAGCAAACGTCGTCTTGATCTGATCTTCAGTCAACATACGCGCTTTGCTCTTGCCGAAGGACATGGCACCTTTACCGCCGCCGCCTTGCATTTGACGCATGAAGAAGATCCAAACGCCAATCAGTAACAGCATCGGGAACCAGGAAATAAAAATAGAAGCCAACAGGCTCTGTTCTTCCGGTGGCTCGCCAACGACTTTCACGTTCTTCGTTAGCAGGTTATCCAGTAGCTTGGGGTCATTGACAGGAATGTAGGTCGTGTATCTGTTGCTGTCTTTTTTGATAACACTGATCTCACGCCCATTAATACGTGCTTCACGGACCTGATCCTGATTCACTTCAGTCAAGAAGGTTGAATAATCCACCCTACGGCCATTCGACTCGCTGGGCCCAAAGCTCTGGAAAACAGACATCAGCACAACTGCGATGACTAACCAGAGAATTAGGTTTTTCGCCATGTCACTCAAGGGATTAACCTCATATTACAACTGTGTTAAAAAACAGCGTTAGGGTACTACAGTTTGCGCCCTGTCGCTACAATATACACCTCACGAGACCGGGCACGTGAGGCGTCTGGTTTACGAATTTTCACCTTCGTAAACAGGGAGCGAATTTCCCGCAGGTATTCATCAAAGCCTTCTCCCTGAAACACTTTCACCAGGAAACTTCCGCCTGGTGCTAATACATCTCGACACATACCAAGAGCTAATTCAACCAGATACATCGACTTCGGAATATCAACGGCTGGTGTACCACTCATGTTAGGGGCCATGTCAGACATCACCACCTGAACTTTGCTATCGCCAACCCTTTCGAGCAAGGCTTTGAGGACCTGTTCATCACGAAAGTCCCCTTGCAGGAAATCGACGCCAACAATCGGGTCCATCGGTAAAATATCACACGCGATGATTCGACCATTCCCACCAATTTGCGTGACCACATATTGCGACCAGCCTCCCGGTGCAGCGCCTAAATCTACAACCGTCATGCCAGGTTTAAACAGTTTGTCGCCCTGCTGTATTTCGTCAAGTTTAAACCAAGCACGTGAGCGCAGCCCTTTTTTCTGGGCCTGCTGCACATATTTATCGCTAAAGTGTTCCTGCAACCAGCGACTGGAACTTGCAGAACGCTTTTTATTCGCCATCGATTTTCCAACTATTCTCAGTAACACGCTCGTGGTGGGGAGAAACTTCTCACATATTACCAATCAGAACAGTCAAATTGGTTATAATCATGAGATGGCGGTAGAATGACCCGTTTTCAATCCCAACCTAAGTAAAAAAGACAATGAACCTAAGTAATAAACAAAAACAACACCTGAAAGGCTTGGCCCATCCGTTAAAACCGGTTGTCATGCTAGGCAATAACGGTCTCACCGAAGGTGTTCTGGCTGAGATCGAACAAGCATTATCACATCACGAACTGATCAAGATAAAAGTAGCGACAGAAGATCGCGAAACCAAAGCCTTGATTGTTGAAGCGATTGTTCGCGAAACAGGCGCCGCTAACGTTCAAGTTATTGGCCATACGCTGGTGCTCTACCGCCCAGCGAAAGAACGTAAAATTGTGTTACCACGATAACACTTTTTATTTCAGGATACTCGGTTTTAACGGAAAGGTGCCATGCCTCTCGGTTAGAGAAAAGGCCGCAAGCGGCCTTTTTCTTTTCTTTACAATTTTTGCTGTTTTAATCAACAATATGGCAAAATTTATAAATATTCGACCTTCAGAACTTCGTATTCCACATCGCCGCCCGGCGTACGAATGACCACGACATCATCTTGTTCTTTGCCAATCAGACCACGCGCGATTGGGGAGTTAACAGAAATCAGATTTTGCTTAAAATCCGCTTCGTCATCGCCAACAATCCGGTAGGTTTGCTCTTCATCGTTATCCAGATTCATCACCGTCACGGTTGCGCCAAAAATAACACGCCCGTTGTTTGCAGCCATTTTCGTGACATCGATAACCTGTGCGTTAGACAGTTTGGCTTCAATATCTTGAATACGCCCTTCACAAAAGCCCTGCTGCTCACGCGCAGCATGATATTCTGCATTTTCTTTCAGATCGCCATGCTCACGCGCTTCAGCAATCGCCGCAATAATTTCAGGCCGGCGTACAGATTTCAGGTGATCAAGCTCTTCGCGCAATTTTTCAGCACCGCGCAACGTCATCGGAAATTGTTTCATATTGTCTATACCTCTAAAAAAGTCTGTAAGACTCAAATAATCGTCATCCTGACGCGCTAAAAATCAAAGGCGACGGAGTCTCTGCAACGTGCCAGTCCTCACTGGACATAAAACAAAAGCAACCAGCCCCGGAACAAAATTTCCAGGCTAGCAGCGGTTTTGCATTTTGATACGTATTTTACCCCAGAGTTCAATGAGGGTCATCGTTTACTTTAGACCTTATTGCGCCGTAGTATGACCACACGTTACCCCGTTCTTAGCTGAGATTATGCGTTTTTCATCGATTGTTACCGGACTTGCCTGCGCTTTTGTTCTGCATGCCAATGCAGCTTCTGTTGAGGATCATCGTCAATATTTGCCAGACGGCGCCAATTTGGCGTTATTGGTACAGAAAGTTGGCGCAACAACACCCAGCATGGCCTTCAATAGCCAGCAAATGGCGCTTCCCGCCAGTACGCAAAAGGTGATAACTGCATTAGCTGCATTACTACAATTGGGTCCAGATTATCGATTCATCACCTCGATGGAAAGCCATGGCCCTGTCACCAGCGGAATTCTGAACGGTAACCTCATCGTACGGTTTGGCGGCGACCCAACCCTGAAACGCCAGCAAATACGGAATATGGTGCAGGAATTAAGGAAACGAGGAATACAGGAAATCGCAGGCGATGTGCTGATCGATACCTCCGTTTTTGCCAGTCACGATAAAGCACCTGGCTGGCCTTGGAACGACATGACACAGTGTTTCAGCGCCCCGCCGGCGGCGGCTATTGTCGATCGTAACTGTTTTTCCGTTTCGCTCTACAGCGCGCCTAAAGCGGGTGATAACGCATTCATCCGCGTTGCATCCTATTATCCAGTGCAAATGTTCAGCGAGGTGCGCACGCTGGCAAAAGGCTCTCCCGATGCGCAATACTGCGAACTGGATGTGATTCCCGGAGAATTAAATCGCTTTACGCTCACAGGCTGTCTGACTCAGCGTACAGAACCCCTTCCGCTGGCATTCGCTATTCAGGATGGAGCCAGCTATGCCGGCGCAATCGTTAAAGATGAATTACAGCAGGCAGATATCCGCATTAAAGGCAGCCTACGCCGACAGACGCAGCCTAGTGCCGCGGGAAGCGTGCTTGCCCAGACACAATCAGCGCCACTGCATGACCTTCTCACTATCATGCTAAAAAAATCCGACAACATGATTGCCGATACGGTCTTTCGCACCATTGGGCATGAACGCTTTAGTGTACCGGGAACGTGGCGTGCAGGTGCCGATGCTGTGCGCCAGATTCTGCGTCAGAAAGCAGGTGTAGATTTAGGAAACAGCATTGTTGTTGACGGTTCGGGTTTATCACGACACAACCTGATTTCACCGGAAACGATGATGCAGGTATTACAGTACATCGCGCAGCACGATAATGAGCTGAATTACATCACAATGCTTCCGCTTTCTGGCTATGACGGTACGTTACGTTACCGTGGCGGCCTGCACGAAGCGGGAGTTGATGGCAAGGTTTCGGCTAAAACAGGGGCCTTGCAGGGCGTATACAATCTGGCAGGTTTCATTACCACCGCGAGCGGCCAGCGTATGGCATTCGTTCAGTTCTTATCAGGCTACGCTGTTCCACCAGAAGACCAGCGCGCACGTCGCGTCCCTCTGGTGAGATTTGAAAGCCGCCTCTACAAAGACATTTATCAGAGCAACTAACATAAGAATACGGCCTTATCCTGTCAGGATAAGGCCGCGATAGACGAGAATTAACTAACAGAAGGAAGGATTACTTTTGATAGATAATCTCAACACCTTCATCATCTTCATCGTCCCAGTCATCATCCCACTCTTCTTCGGCTTCTTTTTCTACTTCAGCCAGTTGTTCACGGTGATAGTCATCCCACATGAACTCAACTTTTTCCGGCGCACTTTCGGCAATCGCCGTTATTTTCGGGTTGGCTTTCAGGAAGCTCATCACATCCCAGCAAAGTGGAGTAACGCCTTCACGGTTTGCCGCAGAAATTAGATAGTATTTGTCATCCCAACCAAGCGCGGCCGCAATCTCTTTGGCACGTTGTTCTGCTTCAGCCTTGTCGATCAAATCAACCTTATTGAAAACCAGCCAACGCGGTTTTTCTGCCAAACCCGCGCCATACTGCTCTAACTCGTTGATAATGATTTTGGCATTTTCAACCGGATCTGATTCATCGATCGGCGCCAGATCAACCAAATGCAGCAGTACGCGGCAACGTTCAAGGTGCTTCAGGAAACGAATCCCCAGCCCGGCGCCGTCGGATGCCCCTTCGATCAACCCAGGAATATCTGCCACAACAAAGCTCTGTTCGCTATCCATACGAACCACACCCAAGCTAGGTACCAGCGTGGTAAACGGATAGTCGGCCACTTTAGGCTTCGCCGCTGATACAGCACGGATAAAGGTCGATTTACCTGCATTAGGTAAACCAAGCATACCCACGTCAGCTAACAACAGCAGCTCCAGCGTCAGTTCACGTTCTTCGCCTTTCGTGCCGCTGGTTTTCTGACGAGGAGCACGGTTGACGGACGATTTAAAACGCGTGTTACCTAAACCGTGCCAGCCGCCTTTCGCCACCATCAGATTCTGCTGATGGCGTGTCATATCACCTAGCACCTCGCCGGTACCTTGATCCAGAACACGGGTACCAACAGGGACTTTAATTGTAATATCTTTACCGCGTTTACCGGTACAGTCGCGGCTTTGTCCATTTTGCCCCCGCTCAGCGCGGAAGGATTTTTCAAAACGATAGTCGATCAGCGTGTTCAGGTTTTCGTCTGCTAGCAGATAAACGTCACCGCCATCACCGCCGTCGCCACCATCTGGGCCACCGTTAGGAATATATTTTTCACGGCGAAAGCTAACACAACCGTTACCGCCATCGCCCGCCACAACGAGAATTGTGGCTTCATCTACAAACTTCATTGATTCTCTCCGCAAAAAACCAATAGAGAATATCTACGTGTTTTAGGCTTGTTATTGGTTCTCTTTGGCGTAACTTTTTGATTTTACGGCAGGTAGTATATTTCTACTTACCATTAAAAAACTGACGCACCAGAACGCATTCCAGCAAAGGAGCAGGATTGTACCTGCCTGCTCCAATAATTTCATCTGTATTAAAAATAAACAGTGCATGCTGTATGTCAAAAAATGCCTGTGATCCCACCGCAATACACTTTCTTTAATCTACTTTTGCGCCATCAATGGTGGCATGGGTTCTTTTTTCCCAGGAAGGAAACGATGCCCGATAGCGGAAAACATAGCGCCAGCAACCACGACAAAAGCGCCTACATAGCCAACCCAATTCAGCACTGGCGCAGCAAAAAAAGTCGGCCACCCTAACGCCAGTAAATCGGAAAACAGCAACGTAAACAGCGGTGTTAACGTAATGACCGCGCTAACCTGCGAAGCCTGCCAGCGTGCCATTGCCTCCGCCAGCGCGCCATAGCCAATTAATGTATTCGCACCGCAGAATAGCAGGCAGATAAGCTGCCACCCACTAAGTTGAAAAATAACGTCAGGCTTGGCAAAAGGCGTAATAAAGACAACACATAGAACATATAGCAGAAACAGAATCTGCTGCGATGTCAGACGCCGTAGCAGGACTTTCTGCGCCACACCATAGGATACCCATACTGCCGAGGCGCAAACACCCAACAATACGCCCAGCGTGTAGTCCGTTAACCGGGTAAAAATCTCAATCAGGCTGGTATTAAAGAACAGGATTAGGCCACAGATCAGCATGCTCGCCCCAATGATCTGCGTGCCGCGCATCTTTTCCTTCAGGATGAGTACGCTGGCGAACATCATTCCAACCGGGGAAAGCTGTCCAATAACCTGAGACGCCGTCGGACTCAGATATTGTAGGGATGAACTAAAGAAAACAAAATTGCCTAACAGCCCCGCCGTCGCAATCAGCAGCAGAACCCACCAACGCCGATGACGGAAAACCCGTATTGGGGGTAACTTCTTACGGGATGACAGAATAATGCCAAGCCCAATCGATGCGATAAGAAAGCGATACCAAACAATCGTATAAGGTTCCATCACCACCAGAACCTGTTTCATAGCTATCGGCAACGCCCCCCAACAAACAGCCGTGGTAAGCGCCAGACAAAGACCGATCCCCATCTGCTGTTTAGTATTCATACTTATCCAGGTGGTTTACTCAGAATCAGAATGTAAAAAGCCCCGCAAAGAATTGCGGGGCTTAAATCCGTAAGACCTAACGCGAAAAATTATTCAGCAACGATGCTGATAAATTTACGGTTTTTCGGGCCTTTAACTTCAAACTGAACTTTACCATCAGTCAAAGCAAACAGAGTATGATCTTTCCCGCAACCAACGTTAGTTCCTGCGTGGAATTTGGTGCCGCGTTGACGAACGATGATGTTGCCAGCCAGTACACTTTCGCCGCCAAAACGTTTTACGCCCAGACGTTGTGCGTTAGAATCACGACCGTTACGGGTTGAACCGCCAGCTTTCTTGTGTGCCATTTAATCCGCTCTCCTAATCTTAAGCGCTGATGCCGGTAATTTTCACGTCAGTGAACCACTGACGGTGGCCTGCTTGCTTACGGTAGTGTTTACGGCGACGGAACTTAACGATCTTCACTTTTTCGCCACGACCATGAGCAACAACTTCAGCTTTGATTTTACCGCCATCGACAAAAGGAACGCCGATTTTGATTTCTTCACCATTAGCAACCATCAGAACTTGGTCAAACTCAACGGCTTCACCAGTTGCGATGTCCAGCTTTTCCAAGCGAACGGTTTGCCCTTCGCTTACTCGGTGTTGTTTACCACCACTTTGGAAAACTGCGTACATATAAAACTCCGCTTTCCGCGCACCCGTTAATAGGTTTCAGAGCGCGCTATAAATATTCATAATAGGGCGCGAATTCTACGCAAAAATACTGAGGATGACAAGTGCATAATCAACGGATGTGAAGAAAAAGAATACAACGTATGAACTGCCGTTTATCTCTCTCATTTTTCAAGTACAATCGGCCTAATCAGTTCCATCTTGCCGATATGCAACAGCAATCTTACGGCAGTGTTGAAGACATACGTTGGCATAAACCATGAATCTAGAACAAGTTACAACATTAACCGCGCAGGATATGGCGGCTGTTAACAAAGTCATTCTTGAACAACTGAATTCCGACGTCGTTTTGATCAACCAGCTTGGGCATTACATCATCAGCGGTGGTGGAAAACGGATACGTCCGATGATCGCCGTGCTTGCAGCCAGAGCCCTCGCCTATGACGGTGATAAACATGTCACTGTCGCCGCACTGATCGAATTTATCCATACTGCAACCCTGCTGCATGATGATGTAGTAGACGAATCCGACATGCGCCGGGGTAAAGCGACGGCCAATGCAGCTTTTGGCAACGCGGCGAGCGTGCTGGTTGGAGATTTCATCTATACCCGCGCCTTCCAGATGATGACCAGCCTTGAATCGTTACGCGTGCTGGCGCTGATGTCAGAAGCGGTAAACGTGATTGCTGAAGGGGAAGTCTTGCAGTTAATGAATTGCAACGACCCGGATATCACGGAAGAGAGTTATATGCGCGTCATTTACAGCAAAACGGCACGTTTATTTGAAGCCGCAGCGCAGTCATCCTCTATCCTTGCAGGCGCGACGCCAGAGCAAGAAAAAGCACTTCAGGACTACGGTCGCTACCTAGGCACTGCGTTCCAATTAATTGACGATTTGCTGGATTACAGTGCAGACGGTAAAACGCTGGGCAAAAACACAGGCGATGACCTTAATGAAGGCAAACCAACGCTGCCACTGCTGCACGCCATGCGTAATGGTAATGCAGAACAGAGTTCGCTGATTCGCACTGCGATTGAAGAAGGAAACGGGCGCCATCTGCTGGAACCGGTTCTGGCCGCAATGCAGCAGTGCGGTTCACTCGATTATACGCGCCAGCGCGCAGAAGAAGAGGCGGATAAGGCGATCAGTGCGCTACAGTTACTACCGGAAACGCAGTATCGTATGGCACTTGAAGGGCTTGCCCACTTAGCCGTACAGCGCGATTTCTAACGTGGTGTTCGATTTTTCCTGACAACAATGTCGGTTCAGTCTACGTAGCGCTGCCTTGCAGCGCTACTTGCTCAACAAATTAGGCAGTTTGATCGATGGTGACATCATCCAATCGAGACAACATTGCTATTGTTCCTTCACGCAAGATGAAATTAATCAGTTGGGCACGTTCATCAACGGATAGCTGATGGAAAATATGCACCCATGATGACAGCAGGGTCGGCTCATTATCGATGCGATAATACTCTGTTGGCGGATTCTCCTTCACCAACAAAGAATTTCTGACTTCATTCGGCAAACTGCGAATAGAGTATTCGACGCCACGCCCTTGAACCCCTTTCCGCCGGCGCTTTTCCCAACCGTCGTCTCGTGCTCGTTTGTTCAGCCCCTGCGGTGACTTAGGCAATCCACCTACGCCAACCAGCTCACTTGTTGCAAACCATTCTTTGTCCATACTCGTCACTCCCTTGTTTGTTTTGAACAGGCATTACGTCAACTCGCCCAAAAGTTTCCATATAATAGACTATAATTACCTAAACCGCTAACTTTTACGCGTTATCGACACACCTAAGTAATAGAAGAAATGATTAAATCCAGCGCAATGCCAAAACATAGCGGCCAGAACAATGCTACAAAACAAAAGACAATTCAGACTCTTCTCTATCGCTAAGATGAGCGATCAGAGCACGTATTAATGTGTAAATCAGCCAATATCCATAGATGAGACAACGTCTCCATCTGATGGCGTAATACCCAACTGGCTCAGCGTAGTAGACACACCGACCCGCAGGATATAAGCAATTAACTCATCTCTTTCTTTTTCAGATAGTTGCTGATAGATCTGCATCCATACGGCCAGTGCCGCAGGCTGTCTCGCCGAGTAGGCGGAAGGCTCGATTTCGAGTAATAGGGACTTTCTTACCGTCTCCGGCAAGCTGTTAATTGAGTACTCCACTCCCCTTCCCTGGACGCCTTTACGGCGACGTTTCTCCCATCCATCCTCGCGGGCGCGCTTATTCAATCCTTGTCTTGATTTCGGAAGGCCGCCGACTCCAACCAATTCGCTGGTAGCAAACCACTCTTTTTTCATTGCCTTTCATCCTGATAGTGCCATCCCTAACAAAAACGCATTTATTTTGGAAATTAATTGAGAATTTTAAGGAAAATTAATGCTATATTATTTCCAAATAATAATGTCATGTTAGCTCGGCATATAACTAACATCCGTTATTTATACCACTAATCTACAGTCGTCTTATAGCAAATAAGGGAAGGATTATGATTTTAAGGAAACAAGACTGGCATCCCGCTGATATCATTGCTGCACTGCGCAAGAAAAATACGACGCTGGCGGCAGTATCGCGAGCGGCCGGATTAAGCTCATCTACACTAGCTAACGCGTTATCACGCCCTTGGCCCAAAGGGGAATGGCTTATCGCCGATGCGCTAAGTATTCACCCATCAGAGATTTGGCCCAGCCGATATTACAATCCAGAAACCAATGAGCTTATCGATAGAAAAAAACTCATCCGCCCCGATTAAAAAAGAAAAGCCGGAGATATCAATCTCCGGCTTTTTATTTAACGTCACGTACTACAAGAATCTCAATGATTAATTCTTGATGAACGTCTCGCCCAGCTCAATATCCTGCTTCAGCGTATCCAACATGCTGTTAAGCGCGTTTTGCTCAAAAGCGCTTAATGTGCCGATGTCTTTACGCTCAGCAACGCCATCTTTACCTAACAGAATCGGCTGCGCGAAGAAACGGGCATGTTTGCCATCACTCTCAACGTACGCACATTCCACCACACCGCTTTCGCCTTGCAGCGCACGAACCAGAGACAGACCAAAACGCGCAGCAGCCTGACCCATAGACAGCGTTGCCGATCCGCCACCGGCTTTGGCTTCAACCACCTCGGTGCCCGCATTCTGGATACGTTTGGTCAGATCGGCCACTTCCTGCTCGCTGAAGCTGATACCAGGAACCTGAGACAGCAGAGGCAGAATCGTCACACCAGAGTGTCCGCCGATAACCGGCACATTAATATCCTGCGGCTGTTTGCCTTTCAGCTCAGCAACGAACGTGTTGGAACGGATGATATCCAGCGTGGTGACGCCGAACAGTTTGTTTTTGTCATATACGCCAGCTTTTTTCAGCACTTCTGCCGCAATCGCAACGGTCGTGTTCACTGGGTTGGTGATGATACCGATACAGGCTTTCGGGCAAGTTACTGCAATTTGCTCAACCAGATTACGCACAATGCCAGCATTGACGTTGAACAGATCGGAACGATCCATACCAGGTTTACGTGCCACACCCGCGGAGATCAGCACGATATCTGCACCAACAAGCGCCGGTTTAGCATCTTCACCGCTATAGCCTTTGATCTTCACTGCTGTAGGAATATGGCTCAGATCGACGGCAACACCCGGGGTTACTGGGGCAATATCGTAAAGGGATAGTTCTGAACCTGAAGGAAGCTGGGTTTTGAGGAGGAGTGCGAGTGCCTGACCGATACCACCTGCTGCTCCGAGAACTGCAACTTTCATCCTAAACTCCTTATTATCATAAAATAAAAAAGTGCCGTGAATTCATTTGGTTATAAACAGAATATAAAAATGGGGATACAAGCAACCTACTTATCTTTCTACAAATGACATGAGAGACAAAAAATACGCTATGTCTCTAATAATAAATCAAAAACAGCCGTTCGTTTGAAAGGTAAGTAAAGTTAATAAGCTATTGAGCTATAACGCGGTGTTCATTCACGTGCGATTAACCTGTGCGCTACATTACACCGATCGATGGCGTCCAAACAACATCATTCTGATAACATTTGATTTACTTTTATGTGACGCAGGACGCATTTTTTGGACTACCCGAAAGTCGATTTTTTTTGAAAACAGCGACTAACGCATATCGAGTGAAAGGGACTGGAATTATACGCGATTTAATTGCATAAAAATTCACACAACTGCATAATAGGAAGATTAACCATAACAATTAATCCGGTGCAGAATGCGAAATTCGACAAAACAAGAAGACCTCGTTAAAGCGTTCAAAGCGCTGTTAAAGGAAGAGAAGTTCAGTTCTCAAAGTGAAATTGTTCAGGCATTGCAAGACGAAGGATTTGAAAACATCAACCAATCCAAGGTGTCACGCATGCTAACGAAATTTGGTGCCGTGCGCACACGCAATGCCAAAATGGAGATGGTGTATTGTCTTCCTGCCGAGCTCGGTGTCCCTACTACGTCCAGCCCGTTAAAGAACCTGGTGTTGGACGTAGACTACAACGACGCTGTCATCGTGATCCATACCAGCCCAGGAGCCGCGCAGCTCATCGCCCGCCTGCTAGATTCACTTGGGAAATCTGAAGGTATCCTTGGCACCATCGCGGGTGATGACACCATCTTCACCACGCCAGCCAGAGGCTTCAGCGTCAAACAACTTTACGAAGCAATTCTGGTGTTATTCGAACAAGAGCTGTAATTCACTCGTCTGGTGCCGCTTTTTACTACGTGTAGATCTGCTACACGTAGTGATTATCGCCCGAACACTCACACCGCGGGCAATTCAGCCAATGGCCAGCGTGGTCGAACAGATACGCCAAGCGTCTGGCTCGCGCCGTGAACCAAGCGAACGCTGCCCGCATAGGCAATCATCGCACCGTTATCTGTGCAAAACTCAGGACGCGCATAAAACACTTCACCACCGCGTTTCGCCATCACCTCACCTAGACGCTGACGCAGCGTCCGGTTTGCACTGACGCCTCCGGCCATAACCAGTCGTTTAAAACCTGTCTCATCCAGCGCACGACGACACTTGATGGCCAGCGTATCCACGACGGCATCTTCAAACGCACGTGCAATGTCGGCACGCGTTTGATCGTCATCACCGTTGCTACGAATCGTATTAGCAGCAAACGTTTTTAGCCCAGAGAAGCTGAAATCTAATCCCGGCCTATCGGTCATCGGGCGTGGAAACGTAAAGCGATGGGGATCGCCCGCCTGCGCCATTTTCGACAACATTGGCCCCCCCGGATAATCCAATCCCAGTAACTTGGCGGTTTTATCAAATGCTTCACCCGCCGCATCGTCAACCGACTCACCCAGCAAACGGTATTCGCCAATACCCGTCACGCTGATGAGCTGCGTATGACCGCCAGAAACCAGCAACGCAACGAAAGGAAATGCTGGTGGGTTATCTTCCAACATGGGTGCCAGCAAATGCCCTTCCATGTGGTGCACAGGAATCGCCGGCACGTCCCAAGAGAAAGCCAGAGCACGACCAACCGTCGCGCCCACCAATAATGCGCCGACTAAGCCAGGCCCGGCAGTATAAGCCACGCCATCAATATCACTGGCCTGTAACCCAGCTTCACGCAGCGCCGCCTGAATTAACGGCACCGTTTTACGCACGTGGTCACGTGAGGCAAGCTCGGGCACTACGCCACCGTAGTCAGCATGCAATTTGACCTGGCTGTATAATTGATTAGCGAGCAAACCGGTTACTGTGTCATAAATGGCTACACCAGTTTCATCACAGGATGTTTCGATACCCAATACGCGCATTACTGTTCCTACCTTGATGACGATACAAGCACGCGTTAAATGCCACTTGCTTCAAACTGTGGATAGTCTACCATAAGCGGCCTGATTTCTGCGCTGGCCTTGGTTGCGCGTTTTATGATCACCGCAATGCTTTACAAAGGCGTCACGTTTGCAGTAGAATTCCGCACCATTTTGAAAAGGCTGGCACAAGGCCAGCGGCAAACCGAATTTATTGAGGTGAGAGGCACATGCCGGTAATTAAAGTACGTGAAAACGAGCCGTTCGACGTAGCTCTGCGTCGCTTCAAACGTTCCTGTGAAAAAGCAGGCGTTCTGGCTGAAGTTCGTCGTCGTGAGTTTTATGAAAAACCAACGACCGAACGTAAGCGCGCTAAAGCTTCTGCAGTGAAACGTCACGCGAAGAAATTGGCTCGAGAAAACGCACGCCGCACTCGTCTGTATTAATTTTCAGGAGGGTTTCTCTCCTACGCGTGATTAATCCGCAGACTTAGCAGTTGCATACGAAGGCCGTGCTTTCCGAAAGGAAGCGCGGCTTGTTGTCGTTTATAAGCTATATCCGATGTAACCACGTTACAGAAGGTATACACCAGGGGCTTATGGCTGGACGAATCCCACGCGTATTTATTAATGACCTGCTGGCTCGCACCGACATCGTCGATCTCATTGACGCGCGCGTCAAACTGAAAAAGCAGGGCAAGAACTACCATGCGTGTTGTCCGTTCCATCACGAAAAAACCCCCTCATTCACCGTAAACGGTGACAAACAGTTCTATCACTGTTTTGGCTGTGGCGCACACGGCAACGCCATAGACTTTTTGATGAATTACGATCGCCTCGAATTCGTTGAAACCATTGAAGAACTGGCAACCCAATATGGCCTTGAAGTGCCTTATGAAACTGGCACTGGCCCAACTCAGTTAGAGCGACACCAACGGCAAAGTCTGTACGAATTGATGGGGCAGCTTAGCGGGTTTTATCAGCAAGCACTCACACAGTCGGTTGGTACGCCAGCGTTACAGTATCTGCAACAGCGCGGTTTAAGCGCAGACGTCATCAGCCATTTTGCGATTGGCTTCGCACCGCCCGGCTGGGATAACGTTTTAAAACGCTTTGGTCGAAATAATGACGACCGCAGCACATTGAACGATGCCGGCATGCTGGTGACTAACGATCAGGGCAGAACGTATGACCGCTTCCGCGAGCGCGTAATGTTCCCTATCCGCGACAAACGGGGTCGAGTTATTGCCTTTGGCGGACGTGTATTAGGCGACGGTACACCAAAGTATCTCAACTCGCCGGAAACAGAGATTTTTCATAAAGGTCGCCAATTATACGGCCTGTATGAAGCGCAGCAGAGCCACACCGATCTCAAGCGACTATTGGTTGTTGAGGGCTATATGGATGTGGTGGCACTGGCGCAGTTTGGTATTGATTATGCGGTGGCTTCGTTGGGGACTTCCACGACCGCCGATCATATTCAGTTACTATTTCGCGCCACCGATCTGGTGGTGTGTTGTTACGACGGAGACCGTGCCGGACGCGAAGCGGCATGGCGCGCGCTGGAAACTGCGCTACCCTATTTGAACGATGGTCGTCAGCTACGCTTTATGTTCCTGCCGGACGGTGAAGACCCCGACACGCTGGTACGTAAAGAGGGCAAAGTCGCCTTTGAGCAGC
The DNA here is from genome assembly GCF_005497185.1 of Pectobacterium polonicum. Taxonomy (GTDB): domain Bacteria; phylum Pseudomonadota; class Gammaproteobacteria; order Enterobacterales; family Enterobacteriaceae; genus Pectobacterium; species Pectobacterium polonicum. Next base: position 93,508 of record NZ_RJTN01000009.1, read on the forward strand.
GCATGGAACAGGCTCTGCCGCTGTCGCAGTTCCTGTTCGAGACACTGCAACAGCAGGTGGATATGAGTTCACCCGACGGCCGAACCAAGCTCAGCACGCTGGTGCTGCCGCTAATAGGTCAGGTGCCGGGAGAAACGCTGCGGCTGTATTTACGCCAGCAGCTCGGTAACAAACTAGGGATTTTGGACGACAGCCAGTTGGACAGACTGCTACCTAAAGTGGCTGAGCAGACTCAATCCTACCAGCCACCGCAACTAAAAGTCACAACTATGCGTATACTTGTAGGACTTTTAGTACAAAACCCAAGACTGGCGACAGAAGTTCCTGACCTCGCGCTGGAAGGCATCGAAGAAGACAAAGTGGCTGGTTTATCGCTGTTTCAGGATTTGGTGAAAACCTGCAACGCCAGCCCAGGAATGAATATGGGTCTGCTGTTGGAAAAATATCGCGACAGCAAATACCGTAAACAGCTTGAAACCATGGCTTCATGGAACCATATGATCGTAGAGGAAGAGCTCGACGAGAAGTTCAGAATCAGTCTGGCAGAGCTCTACGATCAGCTGTTGAAACAGCGACAAGAAACATTGATAGCCCGTGACAGAACGCATGGGCTCAACGCCAAAGAAAAAAAAGAGCTTTGGTCGTTGCAACTGGCGTTGACCAGAAAACACTGATACAGAGGCTTAATTGCCGATAAATAGCAGGGTCGAGCCCTGCAAAGAGCCGCTACAGGGGCTGCGGCGATAATAAAAATACCCCTAATGCTATTGTTAGCGAACTACGCTGACCGACACCAACCCAAATACTCTGAAGTGTGGATACCGTCTTATGGAGCAAAACCCGCAGTCACAGCTAAAGCTGCTTGTCACCCGTGGTAAGGAGCAAGGCTACCTGACCTATGCTGAGGTCAATGACCATCTGCCGGAAGATATCATCGACTCGGATCAGATCGAAGATATCATCCAGATGATTAACGACATGGGCATCCAGGTGATGGAAGAAGCACCGGATGCTGACGATCTGTTGCTGGCCGAAAACACCAATGATGCCGATGAAGATGCGGCAGAGGCTGCTGCGCAGGTTCTATCCAGTGTTGAATCGGAAATTGGTCGTACTACCGATCCGGTTCGCATGTACATGCGTGAAATGGGTACCGTTGAGCTGTTAACACGTGAAGGCGAGATCGATATCGCCAAGCGTATTGAAGACGGTATCAACCAGGTTCAGTGCTCTGTTGCCGAGTATCCTGAAGCTATTACCTACTTGTTGGAACAATACGATCGCGTCGAAGCGGGCGAAAGCCGTCTGTCCGATCTGATCACTGGTTTCGTTGATCCTAATGCGGAAGAGGACATCGCCCCTACCGCGACTCACGTTGGCTCTGAGCTTTCAAGCGAAGAAATGGACGATGACGACGAGGAAGAAGACGACGAGGAAGAAGAAGACGACAACAGTATCGATCCTGAACTGGCGCGTGAAAAGTTCACCGAACTGCGTGAGCAATACGAGACGACCCGTCAGGTAATCAAAGAACACGGCCGCAGTCATGCGCTGGCAGCACAGGAAATTCTGAACCTGTCTGAAGTGTTCAAGCAGTTCCGTCTGGTGCCGAAACAGTTCGATTTCCTGGTTAACAGCATGCGTTCCATGATGGATCGCGTCCGTACTCAGGAACGTTTGATCATCAAACTGTGCGTTGAACAGTGCAAAATGCCGAAGAAAAACTTCGTCACGATGTTCACTGGCAATGAAACCAACAACACTTGGTTTGCCGCAGCAGTGGCAATGGGCAAACCTTGGTCTGAAAAGCTGAATGATGTTGAAGAAGACGTCACCCGTAGCCTGCAAAAATTGCAGCAGATCGAAGAAGAAACCGGTCTGACGATCGAGCAGGTTAAAGACATCAACCGCCGTATGTCGATTGGTGAAGCAAAAGCACGTCGCGCCAAGAAAGAAATGGTGGAAGCCAACCTGCGTCTGGTTATTTCTATCGCGAAGAAATACACCAACCGTGGTTTGCAGTTCCTCGACCTGATTCAGGAAGGCAACATCGGTCTGATGAAAGCGGTAGATAAGTTCGAATATCGCCGTGGTTACAAATTCTCGACCTATGCGACCTGGTGGATTCGTCAGGCGATCACCCGTTCTATCGCCGATCAGGCGCGTACCATCCGTATTCCGGTACACATGATTGAGACGATCAACAAACTGAATCGTATCTCTCGTCAAATGTTGCAGGAAATGGGTCGCGAGCCGACGCCGGAAGAGCTGGCTGAGCGTATGCTGATGCCGGAAGACAAGATCCGTAAAGTGCTGAAAATCGCGAAAGAGCCGATTTCAATGGAAACCCCAATTGGTGATGATGAAGACTCACATCTGGGCGATTTCATCGAGGATACGACGCTGGAGCTACCGCTGGATTCCGCCACGTCGGAAAGCCTGCGTTCAGCGACACACGACGTACTGGCTGGTTTGACTGCACGTGAAGCGAAAGTCCTGCGTATGCGTTTCGGTATCGATATGAACACCGACCATACGCTGGAAGAAGTCGGCAAACAGTTTGACGTTACGCGTGAGCGTATCCGTCAGATCGAAGCAAAAGCGCTGCGTAAACTGCGTCACCCAAGCCGTTCTGAAGTGCTGCGTAGCTTCCTGGATGATTAATTCATCCCTTAGCTAATCCACACGCTAGATGACCCCGGTTCGCCGGGGTTATTTTTTATCTATCAGAATCCTCAGCCTGGATTTATGTATTACTCTGCAACGTCTGATGTAGCTCCTGATACGACGCCACCAGCGACTCTAACGTCGCACGGTTCAGCCCGCTAGGATTCGGCAACACCCAAACCTGCGTCTCACCAATACGCCGCTCCTGACGCCCCCATGAGACCTTTTTGATACCAAACGCCTGACTGAACGCTTGCTTCCCTAGCACGGCCAGCGTACGCGGTTGATAGCGTTCTATCTTCTCAACAATCGCATTCCCGCCTTGCAGCAATTCATCTCGCCCCAGCTCGGTTGCCTCGACCGTTGGTCGCTCCACCAACATGGTGATGCCGCATCTGGTATCCAGCAGATGCTGTTCTTCCGCAGGTGTCAACAAGCGTTCGGTAAAACCCGCCTGATGAATCACTTTCCAGAAGCGATTACTGGGGTTCGCGAAGTGATAACCGTGATGTGCCGTCGACAGCCCGGGGTTAATACCGCAGAAAACAACCTGAAGATTCATGGCCAGAATATCGGTAATCATATCTTTCCCTACCGCAATTGACTGAGCCTATCGTAAATTCTGATAGGAATAACAACAAGCTATCTTGAGTATAAAATCACCACCCGGTAGATAGGCTATAGACCTTCCCCCATACATTACCGTATAATCACCGCCCATCCGGCCCCTTAGCTCAGTGGTTAGAGCAGGCGACTCATAATCGCTTGGTCGCTGGTTCAAGTCCAGCAGGGGCCACCAAATTCAAGGAGTTGCGTTAACAGCGCAGCTCCTTTATTTTTGGGCGTCGGTTTATGTTTATCAGGAAGAAGCGGAATGGAATGGAAAAGCAAAACAGCCTATTCACGTCTTAATAACCTGTGAACACACCTCGATAAACGCACGCAATTTAGGTTGATTCCTCGCAGCTCTTGAGAAATAAAGAAAGAGGCCGTCATTTCCCGGCGAGAGATCGAGTAACGCCGCTTCCAGCGTGCCATTTGCCAGTTCACGTGAGGTATGGAAAGTGGATGAGTAAATAAGCCCAACACCCCTGACCGCGAGGCTACGCATTAACTCACCATCGTTCACGGTAATTGTACCGGTCGGCTCAACTCTTACACTTTCTTTATTTTCGACAAACTCCCACCGATAAATATCTCCCTTTTCTGGGCGACGAAAGCGAATACATTCGTGATGCACCAGATCGCACGTCGCTTTAGGCTTACCGTTCGCTTTGAAATAGTCTGGCGAACCAAATACCGCCCACTTAAATGGCGGGGAGAGCCGTACTGCAATCATATCCTGTTCGATGTATGAACCGATCATAATGCCAGCATCGTAGCCTTCGGAGACGAAATTATCGTGACGATTACTCACCGTGATATCGATATTCAAATTCGGCCACGCCTGACGAAATGCAGGTATGAGGGGCTCGATAACATGAGGCAATGCCAAACGTTCTACGATCAGCTTCAACGTCCCCGAGGGCTTTTTTGCCGATTGAGCCACATCTTCAAAACCCGTTGCGATAACGTGTGCCGCGGGCCCAATTCTCAGCAGCAGGTCTTCTCCTGCTTCCGTCAATGCCATTTTGCGTGTCGTGCGATGGAAAAGTAGCACGCCGAGGCGATGCTCCAGTTTCTGGAGCGACAGACTCACCGAACCCGGCGTCTTGCCCAGATCGAGCGCGGCTTTGCGAATGCTCAATCGTTTCGCTATCGCCAGAAATTCTGCCAGTCCATCAAAGCTATCAGATTGCCCCATCAGGGTTCCTCATCGTCATGCGATACCAGGATCATTCAACGCACTTTACGACATTTTATCACGCCAATACAAAGTTATTACATCGATTTATTAAACAATGCATCCCGTTATTACCCCCTGTTTTCAACCAGTTATCACAGATATAGTCGGCAGACATCACCTGCTGAAAGGAGTTTTTTATGTCAATAATAAAACGTTGTGCTGGTCTTATCGCCGCGATGGCTGTGTTTGCCGCAGCCTCCCCTGTTTTTGCTCAGGCCAATCTGAAAGAAGAGAAGATACTGATCGTCGTCTCCAGTCTGGATAAAAAGACGCCTGACCTCGTCGGTGGCTTCTGGTTTCCAGAACTGACTCACCCGGTTGAAGTCTTCGACAAAACCGGACTGGATTACGACATTGCCAGCCCGAAAGGAGGATTGCCTCCGTTCGACGGGTTCGATCTCAAAGATCGCGCGAGTCTGGATTTTTGGACTAACCCAGAGCACCGCAACAAATTGGCCAATTCCATCCCGCTGGCAAACGTTGATCCTGCTAAATACACCGCGATCCTGCTCGTCGGCGGACACGGGCCAATGTGGGATTTCGTCAACAATCCTGAGCTGATCAACATCGTGCGTACGATGTACGAGAAAAATGACATCATCAGTGCCGTTTGCCACGGCCCAGCTGGCTTGCTGAATGTGAAGCTCAGCAATGGCGAACTGTTGATTAAAGGCCGTCACCTTACCGGCTTTACTGCGGAAGAAGAAGCGTCCCGTAATTACGACAAGATTGTTCCGTTTGAACTTGAAGCGGCGCTGAAAAAGGACGGCGCAACATTCGAAGAAGCCCCAATCTTCGAAAATAAAGTCGTCGTTGACGGGCGATTGATCACCGGCCAGAACCCAGCATCCGCTCAAGCGCTTGGCGAAGCCGTCGTCAATGCGCTGAAAACGAAGGCGTAATCACCGCATCATCAGTTGCGTTAGGTGGTAAAACACCTAACGCATCAACCTTAGAAAGGACGTCGCACATCAGGCGGTGCGCCTGATACCAGCAAAAGCCACTGGCAAACTCAGTACACATCGCGGACATAGCGTTTGTCCTGTGCCATTTTGGCAATATAGGACGCCGCATCTTCACGGCTCATGTTCCCGTGAACCTGCACAACCTGCCGAAGCGCCGAGTCCACATCTTTCGCCATGCGGCTGGCATCACCACACACGTAGAAATGCGCGCCCTTCTCTAACCAGCGCCATAGCTCAGCCCCCTGCTCACACATACGGTGCTGAACATAAATTTTCTCACGTTGGTCACGCGAAAAAGCCGTATCAAACCGATGCAGGTAACCCTCGCGTTGCAGTTTCTCCAACTCTTCACGATAGTAAAAATCTGTCGCGGCACGCTGCTCGCCAAAGAACAGCCAATTTTTACCTTGCACCCCTGTCGCCCGTCGCTCTTGCAGAAAAGCCCGGAAAGGTGCGATCCCCGTGCCCGCCCCAACCATGATGATTGGCGTATCTGGGTGTTTTGGCGTACGAAAATGCGCTGATTTTTGGATGAAGATAGGCACGGCAACCGACCCTGCTGCGCGGTCAGCCAGAAACGTTGAACACACGCCGCCACGCGGTTTACCCTCAGCACCATAGCGCACCGTCGACACGGTCAGATGGATCTGGTGCGGCGTGACTTTCGGGCTGGACGAAATCGAGTACAAACGCGGCTGCATACGTTTAAGCACGCGCAACCATTCGTCAGCCTGAACCTGTATCGGAAAATCCTGTAGCAAATCGACAATCTGCCGTCCCCACAGCCACTGTTTGAGCTCTTCTTTACGTTCCTCTTTCAGCAGGTCGGCCAGCGCAGCATGACCCGAGCGTGCGCTGACAAACTGCAAGATCTCCGGCGTGATGCGGGCAATCTCGAAATGCTGGGATAACGCCTCAGCAAGCGCCATATCACCCTTATCTTTGACGGTCACGACGGTAGAAGGCGAGAGTTTGAGGGCAGAAAGCATATCGCTCACCAGTTCAGGGCTGTTAGTCGGCCAGATGCCAAGCGCGTCCCCCGCTTCGTAGCTCACATCGCTGCCTGAAATATCAAAGGCGAATTGCCGGGTTTCTTTTTCCGCTCCCGGCGCATTAAGCAACTGGTTGATGACAAGGCGTGCAGGCAGAGGCGCATTTCGACTAAAGGTAGGCACCGAAGCTGCTGGTGTCATCGTGCATGCTTCATTTCCGTCAGCCAGTACCGCCGTTGCGGGCGTAGCAACCTTGCTTGCCATTGGCGTATGCGCTCCCGCGAGGGCGTTGACCATGCTGTCTAACCAGGCTTTCGCCGCATCCTGATAGTCAGGCTCACAGTCGATTCGTGCTGACAGACGCTGCGCACCCAGCGCCTCCAGCCGTGCATCGAGCCGACGGCCAAAACCGCAAAACTGATCGTAGTTTGAATCACCGAATGCCAGTACAGAGAACGACACGTCCGCCAGTCTGGGTGCAGTCTCCGCCTCTAATGCCGTCCAGAAAGTGGTGCCATTGTCAGGAGGGTCGCCGTCGCCAAACGTGCTGGCGATGAAGAGCACACGCGGCATCGCAGGCAGATTAGCACTGTTGAAACTGTCCATATCGGACAGGGTAACGGTATGCCCTTCAGCCTTCAGACGTTCGGCGCACTGTGCCGCGAAACCTTCCGCATTGCCAGTCGACGACGCCCATAAAATCAAAATAGGGGGTTGTGATGGCACAGTTGCAGCCACCACATTGGGAGAAGAAGCGGGTAGCAACGTTATACCGTCACTGGGTAGCCAGGTGCGGGCAAAAAGCCCTGCCAGCATTCCGTCGAGCATCAAGCGTCTGGAGGGTTCCAGTGGTGCCGTGGCGGGCAGTACAGGCACACCACCAGCCAGCCTCGATGCGTCAGTACGCAGGGCCGCAATATAACCTTGCAGATAGTGTTGTTCGGGCGCACTGAGTGTCATCGCTGGCGCGGCATCAAGGCCAAGTAGCGTGGCCAGCGCATCAATGTGTTTCATGTCGAGTTCCTTGATGTCGTTTTTCGGCGTACTCGCCTCGGCCTGTTCCGATACGGGAACAGCCGCTGGGCGGCTCTCTCGCTCAGGAGAAATCCGCGCTGAGGGTTCAGCGATCCGCGTCAGCGCCACCGCAGAGATCTTGAATTCAGGCTGCTGGGAAATCGGATCAATGGCATCGCTGGTGACGGCGTTAATCGCCAGATCGTCACCAAAGACGTCATTCCAGTGAAAGGGAGCAAAGCAGTTACCGGGGCGAACCCGATTGGTCACCACGGCGGGGAGTACCGCACGCCCACGACGCGACCGGACTTCCACACGATCCTTATCCTGAATACCGAGCGCAATGGCATCTTCGGGATGCACTTCGATAAACGGCCCAGGATTGAGCTTGTTGAGCGTCGGAATTTTTCCGGTTTTCGTCATCGTGTGCCACTGGTGCTGTAAGCGGCCGGTATTCAGCACAAACTGAAAGTCATCATCCGGCATTTCGGCGGGCGACATATGCGGTCGAGGGAGGAATATTCCTTTACCGCTTTCGGTCGCAAAAACGAGGCGTGGCTGGGTGCCGTCCGGCAGGTCTTTACGCGTCTGGCTCACGCCGTCATTGAGGTAGCGAATGGGATGACGGTCTTGGTTATCCTCAGGAGGACAGGGCCACTGTAAGGGAGCCTGCCGTAAGCGTTCATAGCTGGCACCACGAATGTCGTATCCCGTCTTCGGGTTCCAGAACTGTTTGATTTCTTCAAACACCTCGGATGCCGAGCCGTAGCTAAATCCTTGCTCATAGCCCATCTCGCAGGCGACGCTGGCGATGATTTGCCAATCGGCCATCGCCTCACCGGGCGGTTCAACGGCCTTTTGCATCAGCGTCAAATTTCGCTCGGAGTTAATCATCACGCCTTCAGCCTCAGCCCACAGTGCGCCGGGCAGCAGGATATCGGCATAGCGGTTGGTCTCGGTATCGAGAAACGCATCTTGTGTGATAACCAGTTCGGCGGCTTGTAGCCCCACGATCACATTCTTGCGGTTGGGAACCGTAGCCACCGGATTCGTACAGATGATCCAGCACGCTTTGATCTTGCCCGCCATCATGTCTTCAAACATGGCGACGGTGCCGCCACCGAGATCCGTGCGCAGCGTTCCAGCAGGAACACCCCAGAGTGCCTCAATGGCTGCCCGATCCTTCTCCACCAGCACAGAACGTTGCCCTGGTAATCCCATCCCCATATAGCCCATTTCACGCCCGCCCATCGCATTGGGCTGCCCCGTCAGGGAAAACGGGCCGCTTCCCGTGCGACAAATCGCGCCAGTGGCTAAATGCAGGTTGCAGATCGCATTAGTATTCCAGGTGCCATGCGTGCTTTGGTTAAGCCCCATCGTCCAGCAACTCATCCACTCCGCCGCCGTACCAATCCACTCCGCCGCCTTGCGGATGTCCGCCTCTGGCAGCCCGGTGATCTCCGCGACTTTCTCTGGGGGATAGTCTTCAAGGAATTCAGGCATCGCCTCCCACCCTTCGGTGAACTCGGCGATAAAAGCGGGATCGGTGTGTCCATTCTGGACAAGCAGATACAGCAGGCCGTTGAGCAGAGCCAAATCCGTGCCGGGCTTGATTGGCAGGAACAGGTTCGCTTTGTCCGCCGTAGTATTACGCCGTGGGTCAACCACGATGAGCTTAGCCCCTGCCTTGACGCGGTCCATCATGCGCAGGAAAAGAATGGGATGGCAGTCGGCCATGTTCGCGCCAATGACGAAAAAGACATCGGCGTGGTCAAAGTCTTGATAGGAGCCCGGTGGCCCGTCCGATCCCAAAGAGAGCTTGTAGCCGCTACCCGCACTGGCCATACACAGACGGGAGTTTGACTCTATGTTATTCGTACCGATAAAACCCTTAACGAGCTTATTCGCCAGATATTGGGATTCCAGCGACATCTGACCGGAGACGTAAAGCGACACCGCATCGGGGCCGTGGGTATCAATAATAGCCCGTAACCGTCGCGCGGTTTCCTTGATGGCTTTCCCCATATCAACTCTGACCGATTCGTGCTGACGATCTGCACGCAGGTAGGCATTCTCCAGCCGTCCTGATTCAGCAAGAGCCTGACCACTGGTGTTGCCCTTGGTACACAGTCGACCAAAGTTGGTGGGATGCGTCTTGTCACCTGATACCTTGATCACACGATTATCTTTTACTTCCATCACCACACCGCAACCGACCCCACAGTAAGGGCAAACACTCTTTACACACGCTGAGGATTTGGCATCCATGACTGACTCCCGTAAGGACTGAGTTGCAACAGCCGCGCAAAACAAGGGCTGCACCGGGCGAATTCAGGCATAAAAAATTTCCGGGAGAAATTTTTAACGTTGCGTTAGCAACGGCCCATAAGGGTGGCAGCCAAGGATGGCACGCCATAAAAAAACGTCCACAGAACCCTGCTCTCGCCTTGATGCGAAAAGCATGATTGTGTGGACGCCATTGTCCTAACCGAGGCTTTGCTCACCGTTGAGGCAAAGCGACGGAATCGCTATAAGGTTGAGAAGCAAGTTGCGTGCCACCGTTATGCACAGCCAGATATAACGTGGGAGAGGGGAAGCTAGGGCATTTTTTTCCGCGTAGCTGCATCACGGTGGTGCAGAATCGGAGGGCAGCCGTTCACTTCTGGTTCATCTGCTGCTTCACGTGATTTATTGTGGCCGGTAGATCATTACTGAGCGCTCTACCGACTTAATAGAGATGTCGTGACCGAAGTCACATAACCAAACGGGGGCATTGCCGCAGAGATTCAGGATTGTATAGTGTACTAACAAGACGTTACCGCCAATGGCGGGCGAGACTTGGGCAGAGGTGAGTAGCACTACTCTCTTCTGCCCAAGTTTTTTTTTGCCTGTCATCCGGTAGTTCCCTGTGCGGAACCTGCGTCCGGCGCAGCGTAATGATGTAGAAAACGATGAGGAGAAATACCATGAAAGCATTCCCCGACGGATTTTTATGGGGCGGTTCAGTTGCAGCAAACCAGGTAGAAGGCGCATGGAATGAAGACGGTAAAGGCGTATCCACCTCCGATCTTCAGCTAAAGGGCGTGCATGGTCCGGTGACAGAGCGCGATGAGAACACTAGCTGCATCAAAGATCGGGCCATCGATTTTTATCATCAATACCCGCAGGATATTCAGCTGTTCGCCGAAATGGGGTTCAAGGTGTTGCGCACCTCCATCGCCTGGACGCGGATTTATCCCGAAGGCGACGAAGCAGAGCCGTGTGAAGCCGGTTTGGCCTTCTATGATCGCCTGTTCGATGAAATGGCAAAGCATCAGATCCAGCCGCTGATTACGCTGTCGCACTATGAAATGCCGTACGGCCTGGTGAAAAAGCTGGGAGGCTGGGGCAACCGCGCCGTCATCGACCATTTTGAGAAGTATGCACGTACCGTTTTCAGCCGCTACAAAGACAAAGTGAAGCACTGGCTGACCTTCAATGAAATCAACATGGCGCTGCACTCACCTTTTACGGGCATCGGGCTGAGCGGCGAGCCTACGAAGCAAGAGATTTATCAGGCTATCCACCACCAGTTGGTTGCCAGCGCACGCGCGGTAAAAGCCTGCCACGAGATCATCCCGGATGCCAAAATTGGCAACATGCTGCTGGGCGCGGTGCGCTATCCCATGACCTGCCACCCGAAAGATGTGCTGGAAGCGCAGAGCAAGAACCGTGAATGGCTGTTCTTCGGTGATGTCCAGGTGCGCGGCACCTATCCGGCCTGGATTCAGCGCTATTTCCGGGAAAATGGCGTCGAACTCACCGTAACCGCACAGGACAAAGACGACCTGAGCCACACCGTCGACTTTGTCTCGTTCAGCTATTACATGAGCGGCTGTGCGACCTTCGAGCCGGAAAAATATCAATCTTCACGCGGCAATATCATCCGCCTGATTCCTAACCCGCACCTTGAAGCGTCCGAATGGGGCTGGCAGATCGACCCCGAAGGCCTGCGCTTCCTGCTAAATGAGCTGTATGACCGCTATCAGAAGCCGCTATTCATCGTGGAAAACGGGCTGGGTGCACGCGACGTGGTGGAAGAGGACGGCAGCATTCACGACAGCTACCGCATTGATTACCTGCGTCGCCATCTGATTCAGGTTCGTGAAGCCATTGACGATGGCGTCGAATTGCTGGGCTACACCAGTTGGGGGCCAATCGATCTGGTCAGCGCAGGCACGGCGCAGATGTCAAAACGCTACGGCTTTATTCATGTCGATCGCGATGATGAAGGCAAAGGCACGCTGGAACGTCGGCGCAAAGACAGCTTCTACTGGTATCAGGATGTGATTAACAGCAACGGGAAGTCGTTGTAACGAGATAGAGAATCAAACGATAGAAAAAATCAGACGGCGTGTTCATACATCGCCGTCTGATTTATTGCAGTGGATTATTTATCCATTAATTCTTTCAGCAGCGGCTCACTCTTTTTCACCGCGTCGTTGGAGGCTTTCACCTTCGCTTCTTTACCGACCTGATCGGGGATAAACCCAGCGAGAATCTCCTCGTGGTTGTACCCTTTCAGCCATTCGCGCGGGAACGGCGCTAACGGCTCGCCAGCCCGGAGGCAATCAATGGCACGCGAATCGACTCTTCATAGGCATTGCGCTTATCGATCACAGCCCATGTTCACCGAACATTAAGCCGTTATCCCCCATCACCATTCACTTCAACATCAGATTCTCGCCACAGGTTTCATTGATGACACAGGCACTGAGCTACCCGACCACGTTGGTGAATCAGTGTGTTCAACGTTAATCACAAACACACTTTCCATATTCACCACTGCCAAGGTTGTAAACTCGGCCTTATGACGCTTAAGTGCTTCCAGCCCTTGCATCACGTCATCAATGAAATAGCCCTAATGGGATAGGCTCCTAAAAAACGCTATCACTTTTCTGAAGGGACAACCGTCACAATTGCACGTCGGTAAGATGTTAATGCTGGCGATCCGCTATCTGTTCCTTCCAGAATAATGTGGAACGGTGTCGGAACCTTAACGGCTGGCGCGACAAAGCTGGTTTTTCCACCCTCAGGCTGAGATAGCGTAATACCTGGGCCAAAGTGCACGCCCATCGCCGTAGCTGTCGGCTCTTTATATTGCCACCAGCGATAGGTCACCGCGTGACCATCAACATCACCTGAACCTTGCGCCGATAGCGTGACCAACTCACCCGCTTTCACCTGCCAGGAAACGATCTCCGTTCCCGGCTTACCATTCAGCACCAGATGCGGGTTATGATTCGTTTTCTTCACATCCCCCGTCAACGTCCAGTCCATACGCGCAGCGAAGTCGTTCTGATACGCATCACGCCACCGCCAGATAGTCGCAGGGGCGGTGCGGTATTTCTTACCATCGATACCAACAACTTCATCTGATGTACTGACACGCAAACCAAGTTCACTCCCTGGCGAAATTTCGCCATAACGTCCACCCCAACTGCCATATTCTGGATGCTCAGGATCGCCAAGACCCGTACGAAGCAAATATAAGAATGACGGAGAATCACCTTCCATGGAGTATTCCAAAGGAGGATAGACTGCGCCCAACGGGCCTTTGCGCCGTATGTTTTCCGCCAGCCACTCGTTATTCACCTTACTCATGTCACCACCGGCCGCGCGTGATGAAGACATGCCAACCCACGTAGAGAGAAAATACTCATTCCAGGCATGAATACTGGTGATATAACGCAATTGTGGGAAATTTCCTCGAATCCAGGCACCCGTATTATCTTGATCGGAAATAGCATAAACACGGATTTTACTAATGAACGCATCCACCTCTTTCGGTGTTCTCTCTGCTTTCACATCATGCAGAGCCTGAGCTAAATCCACCCCACCACCCCATAGGGTGATCCACAATGGGCGATCGTCACGTTTATCAACCGCCTGAATAATCAATTTCGATGCGTCGGTAGATTTTCCTGCGCCAACATACGCCATCCCGAAGCCTGCCCGCCCACTGCGAACAACATCACGTAACGCTTTAGCGGAAGGATAACCTTGTGCATGCTTTTGCAGATTAGGCAGAACACGTTCATAAGCATCAATACGTTCATGAATCATGGGAGTATTGACCTTGTCGCGCAGCCAGGTTGAGGTTGTCGCCACAATCCCTTCAACATCAAACTCATTGCTATACAGCAAGAACCGGACCAGCGATTGTGAGTCATCCGGCTCATTGCCTATGTCACTCAGAATCAAGATGCGTGTTTTCTCTGCACTGACGACGTTTTTCTGCTCAACGCGCTCTTCCGCCGTGGAAGACGCCGCGGCAATCGCGAATACTGGAACATAAGTCGTTGCCAAACAAACGCTTAGAGAAATAGATTTCATACTTTTAGTCGATAAAAACATAGTTATTCCTCATCAGAAAACGACTTCAGCCTGGACACCAAAACTGATTTGATAATCTTTCTTATCATTAAAGCTGTGTTTATCAATTTCATTGTCCAGCGCTTTAAGATAACTGGTGTAGAAACGAATTTCTGGTCGAGATTTTAGAAGGCTGGTATCCACTTTGAGGATATGAGCCAGAGTCACTTTATAACCGGATTCATCATAACTACTATTTTTAGCGGTATTTTCCTGCACAAAATAACCAAGTTCTATCGCGGTCTGGTTCGTTCTGTCCCAAATATAGGATGGACGGATCACCGCACGCATTGTCTCAAAATCCGTGTGCGCGCCATTATTGATCGAGTAAAGATCATTACCGCGGCCATATACCAGAGAGTGCGCCATGATGACATTATCACGCAGGTATATCTCGCCTTGGTTGATTAACCTCCAGCCAATGCCTTCGCTGTGAATACCGTAATAAGCGCTCTTATAGTCAAAATCTGGATTTGGGCCAGAAATATTCATAAACTGGCTAGCAAAAGAATTATTAGCAACTTGCGCGGTTAATTCATTAAAACCGCCTAACACTGGGTGACGTAAAATGGCCTGACCTAACCAGGCTGATTTGACTTTATAGTCATTACCGGCAGATTGCGCCGCTTTTTGCTCATCAGTCTGATTAGCAAAAGCGTGTTTCGCCCCCAATTCAAGAGACAAATCTTTGCTCAATGGAATATCTTTATATCTAACTTCAGCAATATTCACATTGACTTGGGTGGTTTTACTACATGTTGCCGTTGTACAGGTCGTACTGTAATTATCGATATCATTGCGCGTCAATGCCATGCTTAATGATCCAACAGGCATTTCCCAATTTTCAATCCCCAGACCTGCACCAGAAAGTGTCCGACTACCTTTCCAATCCAGCATTTGGATTTCATATTGTGGCAGTGTGTGTTTACCGATCCAGAATGTCGCTTCTGGTGCAAATGGCAGGAAACCCTTCGTTTCAACAAATAACTTGCTGAGTTTTCCCATTCCACCGCCAGCCATGCCTTTCTCAAAGGATTCATCACTCTGAGATAATCCTAAATCACCTTCAAACTGTACGTTAGCCCAAATTGATTTATTGCCTTCCTGCCAGGCACGTTTTTTAAATGACAGATTATACCAGCCGTCATATTCATTGCCTAAACGCCCCAGTGAGCCTGCGGCCCAGGATTGAGGCCCACCATTCGTCGTTGATGCATAGCCAGTACGGAAATAACCCGAATATTTAAAACCCGTGTCTTCCTGAACATATTTGCTAATTTTTTTCAATGCCGATTCTGATAATACCGGATCGCTCTCCACAGCCGTGGATTTGGCTTGTAATGCTGCCGCGGGTTGCGCCACACTTTCATACCCAACAACCGTATTTACAGGAGAGGAACTAACTAATGAATTTTGTTTTTTTTCTTTATCTTCATAAGCCTGTAGCTTTTCCTGCGTCTGTTTTAATTGTGTTTCCAGCAATTCCATCCGTTGCTCAAGCGTTAATTTTTGTGCCATCGCATCCGGTGCCAGACCGTAACAAGATAACAACATTAACACAGCGGCTTTTTTTCTGAACGTCAGCCTTTTATTTCTCATTTTTTTATTATTCATCATATTACCCCTCATTTCTCTTGACTGTTATCACAGAGTAAACGTCACAGTGATATATCCCTGGTGTGGCGAAGTAGTCACTTTTTAACTTGTTATCCTTCAAGTAGTCTGTAGGTTTTCCATTCCCCCATTTTTATTATGTAAAAAAAAACCTATCCAGCCAGATGAAAAAATCATCGGACAAGATAGGTTTCGCCTGAATTTAATCAGTTACGTCCTAATTATAAATAAGTATAATTAGCTAAGATCATCATTTCAATTTTTACCATTTAGAAACGTGAACAACATCACCTGAAAAATTCAGTTAAATTTATTTAGGATGATGGCTAAGACGATTAATGTGAATCGTTAAAAACATGATTTCATCTGTCGTTAATTTATATTCGTAATGCTTCTCGACATAATAAAAAATGCGCATCGCACAAGCATAAGCCACTTGCATTAACTCTTTGATACCGTCATAAATGCTATCATCAGCATGGCTCACGGGTGTTCGATTGAATAAGCGCAATGAAAAAAACTTTAAATGTGTGATAAAACGCTGATAATCAATCGCATCTTCATCATAATTAATATTAAGGTCATATTTTACAATCGTCAAAATATCCTTAATAAGCGTAGCACTTTGCATCGTGCTTTCCATATTGCTATTGTTTGCTGCATTCGCTAAATGGAAAGCAATAAAACCTGCTTCATCCTCAGGCAAACGCACTTGCAATTTTTCTTCAATAATATCAAGCGCTCTTAATCCGACTGAAAACTCTCTCGGATAGAAGAGCTTAACTTCCCAGAGTAGCTGGTTATTTATTTTGATCCCTTCATTATGACGTTTTACCGAAAAATTAATATGATCATTCAATGCCAAAAACAACGTATCCTGTAATTTGATATCTAGCACTTCCCGCGCAAGCATAATAATTTTCTCAGTAATACTCAGATAAACAGGCGGAATATCAGCCAGTATTTCAGCGAAGAACGCATTCAGTCCATTACTGGTTTTGAGAAATCGACTGTCTATCCGATCTTCATTTACGTTGTCACCATCCTTTTTGCCAAATCCAATGCCTCGCCCCAGTGCGACGCACTCTTCCCCCTTATCAGTCACTGCCAATACCGCATTATTGCTTAATATTCTTATTATTTTCATCACTACGCCCGTATGGTTGTGCCGCCAAGGGAATGGCCAATCCGCCATTCCCTTGTTCGTTGACTACCGCCCTCCCTGCGTATTGATACCCGATGACAGCGTCCACACTTTGCCGCCTGTCATTCGTCATGCCATTCGCGTGCTACGCCAGCGCGATGATCGTGTCGCCAGCCTGCGGGTGACGAACAGAACTCAGGCCAAATACGCGATAGTCTTCAGGATTTGTCACAACCATCGGCGTCACGATGTCGTAACCCGCTTTCTTGATCGCTTCCAGATCGAATTCCAGCAGCAGTTGGCCTTTCTTCACTTCATCACCTTCTTCAACACGCATTTGATAGTGCTGCCCTTCCAGCTGAACCGTATTGATACCCACATGGATCAGAATTTCCGCACCGTTTTGCGAGCGAATTCCGACGGCATGACCACTGGCAAACGTGCTGGCAATCACGCCATCCACCGGTGAATAAATGCAGCCTTCATTCGGCACAATGGCAACGCCTTGTCCAACCACACCAGAAGAGAACACCTTGTCGTTTACCTCTTCCAATGGAATGAGTTCACCTTTTGCGGGCGAACCCAGTTGCTCTGCCGTGGCGGGAGCCTCTGCCAACGGTATTGTCGATGGCATCACGTTCGCGCCAGCAGCCGAGGTTGTCGATGCACTGGATGTAGTGGATGCGGTCGTTGAAGTGGAGGTCGCTGCCGGCGCAGTGGCAGGTGCCGGCACTTTCCCGGCTGGCGGGGTTGGATCATCAAACCCAACCACAATAGTCAGCACAAAACTTGCGACAAATGCGATAGCACAGCCGATGAGGAACCCAACGAAGCCTTCACCATAGAAAATCGGCAGTGTCAGCAACCCAGGCATCCCCATGGAAACCGCCGAGCTTTTCGCATAGCCCGCGATAGCGCCCCCGATTGCCGCGGCGATCACTGCACAGATAAACGGTTTTTTCAGCTTCAGCGTTACGCCGTAGACACCGGGCTCCGTGATGCCAAACAGCGATGCGATAAAGGTACTACCTGCCAGCGCTTTAAGTTTTTTATCTTTGGTTCGCACCATCACGCCCAATAACGCACCGGATTGAGCAAAGACAGACGGGCTAGATGCCGCTTTAAGGTAGCTGTGCCCCATGACGGAGAGATCGTTGATGAATACGGTGACGAATCCCCAGTGAACGCCAAAGATCACTAAGATCTGCCACGACGCCGCCATCAACGCCCCGGCAAGAATTGGATTAAATTCATAGATACTGACAAACACCGACGCAATGAGCTTACTGGCCGAAATACCAATCGGCCCGATGGTCATCAGCGTAAGCGGCACCATCAACACCAGCAGGAAGAACGGCGTCAGAATATTGCGCACGCTTTCGTGAATATGGCGATTCAGGAAACGCTCGATATATGACATCAGCCATACGCTGAAGATAATCGGAATCACCGAGGAGGTGTATTTCATCATCACGACCGGCAGACCGAAGAACGTTACAGGCTGACCAGCATCAAACAACCCCTGAATCGTCGGGTAAACCAGCGCGCCAGCAACCGACACCGCCACAAAAATGTTGGTTTCAAATTTACGCGCGGCGGTAATCGCCAACAGCATCGGCAGGAAGTAGAACAGGCTGTCGGACGCCGCATGTAGGATGACATAGGTGCTTTCCTTGGCATTGAGCCACCCGAGCGCCAGCACGATGGATAGCGCGCCTTTCAGCACCCCCGCCGCCGCCATCGCACCCAATAATGGGGTAAAGATCCCGGCAACCAGATCGATCAACCGTCCCATAGCCGAGGTCGATTGCTCGCTTTCCGCCGTCTGGCGTTTCCCGTCGCCGTCCTCCAGCAGTTTAGAGATCGAACCAAAAGCGCGGTACACTTCCGGCACTCGGTTTCCGATAACCACCTGCAACTGCCCTGAAGCATTGATGACCGTAATGACACCTTCCAGTGCTTCCAGCGCAGCCATATCGACTTTGCCATGGTCAACAATCTTAAAGCGCAAGCGTGTTGCACAATGAACCAGGGTGGAGACATTCGCCTCTCCCCCGACCAACCTCAAAATATTTTCAGCTAGCACTTTGCTATTCATAATGACTTCCCGTTTCGTCAATGGCTGCAACTGCCCAATACACGTCATCCCGCCTGTTATCCGCTGGCCAGCTGGAAAATAAGCAAAAAAAAACCTGGATAAAAACGCGTGCTATACGCGGCTTTATCCAGGTCTCGCCCAGAATATTCTGGTGACGTCCTTTGCCTGCTTTCTAACAAGTTAATGCTAAGAAAGCTATCTCTCCGTTTTATTCTGTGAAAACTGTCACTAAATTTCGTTTAATTAGCTAAAAACTTCTCAGGCTCTGCTCAAAAATTAGCAGGTGGATAGCGCTACCGATCTAACAACCCTGCACATCGGTAGCGTGGTTCGGACACGAATGGATAGTGCCGATTAAGGCTTGCCCTGCTTCTTCAGCCAGGCTTCCATTTGGTCGATCTCCGGCTGCTGGGCTTTGATAATCTCTTCCGCCAGCTTACGCAATTCCGGGTCTTTACCGTATTGCAGTTCCGTTTTTGCCATATCAATCGCACCGCGGTGGTGCGCAATCATCCCTTTAGCAAAGGCAATATCAGGATCGCTGGACTGCATACCTTCCATCATCTCAGTATGCATCGCATCCATCCCTTGCGCATACGCCTGCTGGGAGGGCGACACATCGTTCGTTGTACCATGGCCGCTATGGGCGCTGTCGGCCGCCAGCGAGAAAAACGGCACCAGCAAGGTCGCCGTTAATAAAAAATGGACACTCTTCATCATCACCTCTCAATCAGTCACAGTGCTTTTTGAGGGTAGACGTTCCTGTAAGGGGAAGGTCAAGAAAAGATTCAGGCTCCCTCGACCAGGCGTATGCAAACGCGGTTACGTCCCTGCGCCTTCGCCTTATACAACTGCTCGTCCGCCAGACCGATCAGATCGTAAATATTGCCGCCTTCATACTGGGAAAAAATGGCAACACCAATGCTGGTCGTAAAATGGATTGCCCGGCCATCGGACAGCGTAAGCGCCGTGGATTCCGTAAGATGCCGCAGCGCTTCGGCCATCTCTTCAGACTGCTCAGCCGTCAGGTCATAAGCCGCAATCACGAACTCCTCACCACCCCAGCGGCAAAGAATGTCGTTCGGCCGAATAGTGGTGCTCAGCATACGGGCAAAGCTGGCGATCAGTTCATCACCGCAGGCGTGCCCATAGGTATCATTAACCTGCTTAAAATAATCGATATCCAGAAATAGCAGCGTTAATTGGCGCTTTTTCTTATTCATCAGCATGCCCTGCCTTCCGTTCAGCATACTGAGGAAAGCGCGGCGATTGAAGGTATTGGTCAGCGCATCCTTCAGGCTATTGCTTTCGATGATTTTAATCAGTCGCCGGTTCATCGAGACAAAATGAGAGACGCTTAACATCGCCATAATTAACATCGCGATATTCAGCCGCGCCGTGGTGAGAAACGAATTAATGTACGCTTCAGAATTTGAATTGATGAGGATACCGACTTGATTAATATAGAGATAATTCAGTATTACACCCGTTATCGCACAGAGTAACGACATCACAGGGAAAGAGTAGTTGAATGCACACAACGTGAGCGGAATAACGGACAGCGTAATCAGGCTGGCATCCAGAAAAAATAGGCTAACCAAGAGGAAAATAATAAAGACCAGGAAAGGAAAAAAATTTTCTCTGACGTGCTTAGGGCATAGCGGAATATTTCGCAGCACCCGCAGGATGTCTTTACCCCGCAGGAAAAAGAACGCGAGGATAATGCCGGTGCCCAGTTGCTCACTGAACCAGTCCATAAACTCGTCATAGCGGTTACCCGTATCGTAAACATAGGCATAAAAACCATATGCCACACCGGATGAGAAAGCGCCTAAAAACGTCGAAGCGAAAATAATATAGACGTAATATTTGCTAAATTTTTCAAATGTGGACCACTTTCCGGTAAACCGACACATCAGGCAAAAGGCACACCAGGCGGTCACTACAAAGACCATATTACACAAGCACAATAGCACCTTGGTTTTTAACGGTGAGTTATTGTCCATCAGTAACGCCGCCAACAGCATCGCGGCATAACTCACCAAAAACCCCATACAGATAGAGAGCGTTTTAGCGTTTATCGTCCCTTTTCTGACCCTGAAGCTAACCATGAGACAAAAAACTAAAATATTCGCGGGCCAAAACAGCGATAACTCATCCAGCACGCGAAATCGAAATCCCATACAGCTCACGATTAGGGTGGTCAGAAATAAAAACGGCATGAACTTTTTAGTTTTCAACATCAAATCGTTATTCATCTGCCCTTTGCCGCCCGCTACCCGATAGGTCCACCCGCTTCATCTACGGGAGAATAGCATTAATCATTTCCCTACTCAGCACGATGCTTAAGGGAAAAAATAAAAAAACCACCGGGCTGATGCACTGCTTGCTAGCAGCCCATCAGTCCGGTGGTCTTGGGGCATTTATTTCAGGTCTAGCGCGAATTCATAAATAATGCGTTATTCCGCAGGAGTTGGCTTGCCATCAGGTTTTGGCGGTTGAGTCAGCCGCTTTTCAAAGCTGTCGTTGTACTGTTTCTTCTGCTCTGGCGTCAGAACGTTGTAAATTTTGTTTTTGGTTTCCAGTCCATTAAGCATTCTGGCCTTGTGTGCAGCGTCAGCTTTATCCAATTGCGCCTGCGCTTTTGCGGCATCAAACGTCTCTGATGCGACCAGGCTATGCATCTCACGACGATCGTCCTGCATCGCTTTATGCATTTTCTCGCGTGAATCTTTCATGATGTCTTTAATTTGCTGCTTCTGCGCTTCCGTCAAATTCAGCTCCTTAAACATCGCATCCGGCCCCATCATGCCACGGTGCTCACGACCCTCTTTCATCATCATCTTGTGTTCTGATGCCGGGCCTTTCGGTGCGTCATTAGCATGCGCGAGGCCTGCCGCGCCCAATGCCAAAGAAGAAGCAACCAGCATTGCAGTGAGTTTACGCATATTCTATTCCTCTCTCTGAATTAACTTATCGACGGCGAGTGCCGTGCTACGAGAGAAAGTATAGGCTCGACACCTTCAGTTAATTAGAGCAAGGGTAAATCTCTGCAAGTGTCAGCTCCACATTTGCGGCAATTGTGGAGAATGAGGAGGAATTGTGTAAGAAAGCGGAAGCATTGCGTTAACACCGCGCCGCGATATTGCTTTGCGACTCTACCCTTGATGCTTTTTTACAGCACCACGGGCTAAATAGCTGAAAAATACCGGCCGTGAAATTATCGAAGCGAGCGCCTAAAGGCCGTGGCCTCTTGTGCCAACACATCAAGATGGGCATGAATGACTTTCATTTTCTGAATCAGCGGATTTCGCTCCGGCGAGCTATCCATCGCGCTCAACTGCGCAGAGAGCCGTTCAATCTGCGTGCAAAGGTAAGCGTCACGCTCTCTCGCCTGAAGCAGTTGCTGATGAAGGGAGTGATGTTCCTGTCGCCACGTCTGCTGCTGACGCTGAACGCTTTGCTCTAACGCCCGAAGCGCGCTATCCAGCCGATATTCCAACTCTTCCACCCGCATAACGATACCTTTGCCCAATAAACCCGCGGATTATAATGTCACACGCCCCTGACAACAAACACTCCAGCACGCGATCCCTTGCCGACTCGTACTTCTCCCTACGATTAGCAATGACTTCACTCACAATAAACAAACATAAATTTCACAACTCACTCAATTACCGCTAGATTGAACACCATAACTCATCAGACCAGTTAACTTCACCGGAGAGTGCAATGACTGCCTACCCTATGCTGCTTGCCCCACTCGATCTTGGCTTCACCACGTTAAAGAACCGCGTAGTGATGGGTTCCATGCATACCGGTTTGGAAGAACACCCGGACGGCGCAGAAAGGCTGGCAGCATTTTACCGTGAGCGGGCGCTGGGCGGCGTGGGTTTGATTGTTACAGGCGGTATTGCGCCAAACGCCAAGGGAGCCGTCGCCAAAGGGGGCGCGACCCTACATAACGAAGCACAGGTGGCGCATCATCAGGTACTCACGCAGGCGGTACACGACGCAGGCGGAAAAATTGCGCTGCAAATTCTCCACGCGGGGCGCTACAGCTATCAGCCCGACCCGGTAGCGCCGTCCGCCATTCAGGCACCGATTAACCGCTTTGCGCCACGGGCAATGAGCACGCAGGATATTATGCAAACCATCGACGACTTTGCTCATTGCGCCGTGCTGGCGCAGCAGGCAGGTTACGATGGCGTGGAAATCATGGGTTCGGAAGGCTATCTGATTAATCAGTTTCTGGTGGCACACACTAATCATCGTGACGATGAATGGGGCGGTGATTTTCAACGCCGCTGCCGTTTTGCACTTGAGATTGTCCGTGCCGTGCGAGAGCAAACAGGGTCTGACTTCATCCTGATTTACCGCTTATCCATGCTCGATCTGATAGAAGAAGGTTCAAGCTGGCAGGAAATTGTGCAACTGGCGCAGGCCATTGAGCAGGCGGGGGCCACTCTTATCAACACTGGCATTGGCTGGCATGAAGCGCGCATTCCAACTATCGCCACGCTGGTGCCACGCGGTGCCTTCGGCTGGGTGACGCAGAAACTGATGGGGAAAGTCCGTATCCCGCTGATTACCACCAATCGTATCAACGATCCCGGCGTGGCGGAACAACTGCTGGCCGAGGGCTGCGCCGACATGGTATCGATGGCTCGCCCTTTTCTCGCCGATGCTGAACTGGTGGCAAAAGCGCAGTCGGGACGCGCCGATGAAATCAATACCTGTATCGGCTGCAATCAGGCCTGCCTCGATCAGATTTTCGCGGGTAAGGTCACATCTTGTCTGGTTAACCCGCGTGCCTGCCACGAGACTGAACTACCTATCCAGCTTGCGCGGGTCAGTAAACGCTTTGCAGTGGTCGGCGCAGGGCCCGCAGGCATGGCCTTTGCCGTCAACGCGGCCGCACGCGGCCATCAGGTCACACTGTTTGAAGCATCTTCCTATATTGGCGGGCAGTTCAATATTGCCAAACAGATCCCCGGTAAAGCGGAATTTTATGAAACGCTGCGCTACTACCGCCGCCAGCTAGAATTGCTTGGCGTCACGCTCCGCCTGAGCACGCAGGCAACGGCCACGGATTTGCTCGGTTTTGATGATGTAATACTGGCATCTGGCATTGTGCCACGTATCCCCGCGATTGCAGGCATCGATCACCCTAGCGTGCTGAGCTATCTGGACGTACTGCGTGATAAAAAGCCCGTCGGTAAGCGAGTAGCCATTATCGGCGCAGGCGGCATCGGTTTTGATACTGCACACTACCTTTTAACTGAAAAGCACCTTCCCAGCCGCCATCATCACCTTAATTCCCCTCCTTCTCAGCCTGAACACAATGATTTTTATGCGGAATGGGGTATCGATAAACAGCTACAACACCGGGGCGGTCTGCTGCCCCATCGATCTGGCGAGCTTCCTCACCAGCGGGACATGACCTTATTACAGCGGAAGGCGGGCAAACCCGGCGAAAACCTGGGCAAAACGACAGGTTGGATACACCGCACTACCCTGCTGCGCCACGGCGTGACGATGCTGGGCGGCGTGGAATATCACCGTATTGATGATGAAGGGCTGCATATTATCCATGACCAGCAAATGCGCTGCCTGCCCGTGGATAACATCATTATTTGTGCTGGTCAGGAGCCTAACCGAAAACTGTATGACCCCTTACTGGCTGCCGGGTGCCATGTTCATCTGATTGGCGGTGCTGATGTGGCACAGGAATTAGACGCTCGCCGGGCAATCGATCAGGCTACCCGGCTGGCGTTAACGCTATAATTTATACCCGTCATACTTCAAGTTGCATGTGCGTTGGCTGCGTTCACTCACCCGAATCACTTACCTGAGTAAGCTCATCGGGATTCCTTCGCTTGCCGCCTTCCTGAAACTCGAATTATTTAGGGTATAGACAAATTCAGCTTAGCGGGACGACCCCGTTTTCACCGCACGCAGCACGGCGAACTTGGTGTTGCTGGCAATGGTTTCACAGTTGCCGAACAGGCGCTTCAGCTTGTGGAAGTAATCCAGATGGCGATTGCCCACAATGCGTAGTTCACCACCAACCTGAAGGCAACGGCGGGCATCCATAAACATCTGCCAGGCGATTTCGTCCGTCACCGCCTGCTGCTGGTGGAAAGGCGGGTTACACAGCACCGCCTGCAACGTATCGCGCCTAACACGGGACAATCCGTTGTTCACTGTGAAGCTACAGCGATCGATATCCTGCGGACAGTTAACCTCAACGTTCATCTGGCTCGAGGCGACGGCCATGTAGGATTCGTCAAAGAAGCCGACGGTAGCCTCCGGGTTGGCTTTCAGTGCGGCCAGCCCAATGACACCGTTGCCACAGCCGAGATCGACGATCTTGCCGTCTATCTGTTCCGGCAAATGCTGCATAAAGAAACGTGCGCCGATATCCAACCCATTACGCGAATACACGTTAGCGTGGTTTTGAATGCGATAGCCGTAACCATCCAGCTCCCACTCAGTAGTAAGTGACTGCTCACTGACTTTGAGCTCCGCCCACTCACAGTGAACCAGACGCGCCTTTTTCCAGGCCAGCGAGGTTTTCGTCGGCCCCATCACGCGCTCAAACAATTGCAGCGTAGAGGTATGAATATCCCGCGCCTTCGCCCCGGCAATAATACGCGTTTGCGGCGTGACGACCTTACGCAACATTCTCAACTGATGTTCCAGCAGCGCGATCGTTTTGGGTATCTTCATTACCACCAGCGCGGGCGCATCGGGTAGCTCAGCCATGCTATCCAGCAGCGTTACCGCATTGGCATCATAGCCGTTCAGTTCCAGATTATGCCGCGTCGCCAGTTGGCTGAGATAAGAGTCGCTGATACTGACAGGTGATTGCGCCTGCAAGCCGCAGGCCAGCGCACCAAACGTATCGTTGAAAATCAGGCGCGGCCCCGGCGCGATCTCCATGCTAGCCAGCTCACGCAGCAGATATTCATCTGCGGCATCCCACGCCTGTAGCGCCGAGTTTTCAGCGACCTGAGGGTAACGCACCAACGTCAGGTTGCACGTTTCCAATTCGAGTTGGCTCATTCGCCTCTCCTACATCATAAAATTTGCGCTGTTTATCCCTTAAAATAGCCCATCAGTAAATGCTTTTCTCTGCCAGAAAAGGAAATGATTGACGTTGCCTTGTCATTTCACCGTGATAATCTGCCTATTCATCACCGATGCCCTCAGGATACCAAACATTTATGATTCGCTTCGCTATTGTAGGCACCAGTTGGATCACCCGTCAGTTTGTTGATGCTGCCCATGAAACCGGCAAACTGAAGCTCACCGCCATCTATTCCCGAACGGCAGAAAAAGCACAGCCGTTTCAAGCCGATTACATGGTGGATACGCTCTTTGATTCACTGGACGCCATGGCGAAATCCGACCTTATCGACGCGGTGTATCTGGCCAGCCCTAACTCACTGCATTGCGAACAGGCGCTGCTTTTCCTGAGCCACGGCAAGCACGTCATCTGTGAAAAACCGCTGGCATCCAACCGCCATGAAGTCGAACAAATGATCGCCTGTGCCAGAGAAAATCAGGTTGTGCTCTTTGAAGCGTTCAAAACCGCCAGCCTGCCTAACTTCGAGGTGATACAGCAGGCACTGCCGAAAGTCGGCAGACTACGTAAAGTGGTGCTGAATTACTGCCAATATTCTTCACGCTACCCACGCTATCTGGCAGGCGAGAATCCGAATACGTTCAACCCAGCGTTCTCCAACGGTTCCATTATGGATATCGGCTACTACTGCCTGGCCTTCGCCGTGGCCCTGTGGGGAGAACCATGCACCACGCAGGCTAGCGCGACGCTGCTGGAAAGCGGCGTAGATGCGCATGGCAGTATTACCCTGAATTACGGCGACTTCGATGTGACCATCATTCATTCCAAAGTCAGCCACTCTGCCATCCCCAGTGAAATTCAGGGGGAAGACGGCTCGCTGGTGATTGAAAAGCTCTCCGAGTGCCATAACGTGAAATTCATCCCGCGCGAAGGCAAGCAGTTGGATCTCAGCCAGCCGCAGCATATCAATAGCATGCTGTACGAAGCCGAAGTCTTTGCCACGTTGGTGAACGACGGCGATATTAACCATGCGGAATTGGCGCGCTCACGCACCGTCGCTGGGCTGCTGACAGAAATTCGCCGCCAAACCGGTGTCGTATTTCCAGCCGATGCCACAGCGCCGGGAAATGCCGAGTAAGACGGTGATAATTATTTGACCAAGATCATCTTTTCACCTATCTTCTGTCAGGCAAAGGGGAGTAACTTTTCCGCCAGCTAATCGTCATTACGATGCGTTTCGCATCCGGTTACTGGGCAACTTTGATGAAAAGCTTGATTCTTGATGAGACAGCTTCATTAACGTTGTAAGTGAGACCTTGCCGGAAGGCGAGGTGCATTTGCAGCTTTAATCATGAGCGGCCAGCGTCCTTCCGATGTTGGCCGTTTTTGTTTCTATTTTAGGAGCTTGCTATGCACACCATTGGCACACCCTGGTTATGGGGCAGCTTCGCTGCCATTGTTATTGTGATGCTGGCCATCGACCTGCTCTATCAAGGGCGTAAAGGGTCGACGGTCATGACGTTCAAACAGGCTGCCGTCTGGTCTATCATCTGGGTCACACTCTCTCTGCTGTTCAACGCCGGTTTCTGGTGGTATCTGGACGGCACGTTGGGCCGCGACGTTGCCAACGCCCAGTCGCTGGCGTTCCTGACCGGTTATTTGATCGAGAAAGCCCTCGCCGTCGATAACGTCTTCGTCTGGTTGATGCTCTTCGGCTACTTCGCGGTTCCCCCACAATACCAACGTCGCGTGCTGATTTACGGCGTGCTGGGTGCCATCGTTCTCAGAACGCTGATGGTGTTTGGCGGCAGTTGGCTGGTCACACAGTTCCAGTGGCTGCTCTATGTGTTTGGCGCGTTTCTGTTGTTCACCGGTCTTAAAATGGCGCTGGCTAAAGAGGGAGACGGGGCAATAGGCGATAAGCCGCTGGTGCGCTGGCTGCGTAGCCATCTGCGCATGACGGACAGCATCGAGAATGAACGGTTCTTCGTGCGCCGTAACGGTCTGCTGTATGCCACGCCGCTGTTTCTGGTGCTGATTATGGTTGAAATCAGCGACGTGATTTTCGCCGTTGACAGTATCCCAGCAATTTTCGCCGTCACGACCGATCCCTTCATTGTCCTAACGTCGAACCTGTTCGCAATTCTGGGCCTGCGTGCCATGTACTTCCTGCTGGCTGGCGTGGCTGAACGCTTCTCGTTGCTGAAATATGGTCTGGCCGTTATCCTGATTTTCATCGGTATTAAGATGCTGCTCATCGATATCTTCCATATTCCGGTAGCCATTTCTCTGGGCGTCGTCGCCAGCATTCTGGTCATTACTATGCTGATCAACGTCTGGGTGAACAAACGCGCCGAGCGTTAATCCTTTCCTTTATCTCCGCACGGTTCCCGCCGTGCGGAGATCATTTTCCTCATTTACTCATTTCTATACGCTGCGCAACGGCCGTAGGGTGACGGACAAGGATGTCCGTCATAAAAAAACGTCGGGAACGTTTTTCAACGTCGCTTGCGACGGCCCGTAGGGTGACGGACAAGGATGTCCGTCATAAAAAATCACATCACCGCTTTTCTCAAAAATAAATTTTCATATACTGATACACGCAAACACATTTAGTTACGGAAAGAAAAAGCCACCCGGCGCAGGCCAGAGGTGTCAGTCCGTGCACACAACCACTTAGCGGAACGGTTACGCCATCAAAATTATGGAAACTCAACACTCTCGTTTTTTGCACTACATTATTCGGGGCAGTCTGGTTCAGCAGATCCTTCTGGGGCTCGCGGCCGGTATTATTCTGGCTTCTCTGTCCACGCAGGCCGCGTTGGCCGCCGGTTTATTGGGAACGCTGTTCGTCGGTGCCTTGAAAGCCGTCGCCCCCATTCTGGTACTGATGCTGGTCATGGCTTCTATCGCCAACCACCAGCAGGGGCAGAAAACCAACATTCGCCCTGTCCTGTTTCTTTACCTCATCGGCACCTTCTCTGCGGCGCTGATTGCCGTCGTGCTAAGCGTTATTTTCCCTTCTACGCTGGCGCTCAACGCACAGGCAACTGACATCACACCGCCGTCGGGCATTGTCGAAGTGCTGGAAGGGCTGTTGATGAGCATCATCGCTAACCCGATTCACGCGCTGCTGAATGCGAACTATATCGGTATTCTGGTCTGGGCCGTGGGGCTGGGCATTGCGTTCCGTCACGGTTCGGACAGCACCAAGAGCATGATTAACGATGCCTCCAATGCGGTTACCATGATTGTGCGCGTGGTGATTCGTTTCGCACCGCTGGGGATTTTCGGTCTGGTCGCCTCCACGCTGGCGGAAACGGGCTTTGGTGCACTGTGGGGCTATGCCCACCTGTTGATGGTGCTGATCGGCGGTATGTTGCTGGTCGCACTGGTGGTCAACCCGCTGATCGTCTACTGGAAGATTCGCAGCAACCCTTATCCACTGGTACTGCGCTGCCTGCGTGAGAGCGGCGTGACCGCCTTCTTTACCCGCAGCTCCGCCGCCAACATTCCAGTGAATATGGAGCTGTGCCGCAAGCTGAATCTGGATGAAGACACCTACTCTGTCGCTATCCCACTGGGTGCCACTATCAATATGGCAGGCGCGGCGATTACCATCACGGTACTGACGCTGGCCGCCGCACATACGCTGGGCATTCAGATCGACGTGCCGACTGCGCTGCTGCTCAGCGTCGTGGCATCGCTGTGTGCCTGTGGCGCATCGGGCGTGGCGGGCGGCTCACTGTTGCTGATCCCGCTGGCGTGCAGCATGTTTGGTATTTCCAACGATATCGCTATGCAGGTGGTTGCGGTTGGTTTCATCATCGGCGTTTTGCAGGACTCGGCAGAAACTGCGGTGAACTCCTCAACGGACGTGATGTTCATCGCCGCCGTGTGTCACGCGGAAGATGCCAAACTGGCGGAAAAAGAGCGTTTGAATCTGCTGTAATTGATTAGGGATTGATAATCAGGCCGCTCGCTTAAAAACGAGCGGCGTTAAAGTGACGAGAAACACCTGAAATTATGCTTTCTTCTCTACGCTGAAAGGATCGATGCCGCGCTTCTGCATACGCCAGAAGCGGATGATGTTAAAGCCGTTCATCAGCAGGAAACTGCCTTCTATTAGCGATCCGCCAATCGATCCCAGCCAGATATTATGCGCAACCCAGCAAGCGGTTGAGCACCACATCACGCAGCGCGTCGTCAGCCCAGAAGTACGGAACAGCGCCCAGGTACTGGCGACCGTGCCTGCTATCGGCAGCAGTTCCATCGCATGCTTCATGCCTGATAAACCAAAGAGCAGCGTGAGTGAGATAAAGACAAACATCACAAGGATATTGTGTGTTTTGAGTGAAATGAGTGTACGTGCCGAGTTCAACAAGGCGCTGGCACCCGCCGCATTTGCCCCCATCAGGAAGAAATGCAGGCCAATGACGGCGCTGTATGCCGAGAGCTGTATTTTGAATTTTTGATCGTTACGGTTGAAAAACATGGTGATGCCGACGACAAACGCCAGTACACCAACAGACTGGGCAATCCAATACTGTGTCATGATCCCTGCCTCTAAAAGTTGTGGCGAAAAAAAACGGCGCCATTATAAAAATGAAACGCCGTTTTATTTTAATTGGAATGGATAATATTTACAACGTCACGCCGCTCTTAAATATCGCTAATTCGCGGAAGTCGTTTACTTCATTCTTCGTACGCTTGCCGTCAGCAATCTCGACAATCAGCTCAACGAACTGGCTCAGCAGCTCATCCATCGGCATGTCGTGGATCAGACGTCCCGCATCGAAATCAATCCAATGTGGTTTCTTCTTCGCCAGTTCGCTGTTGGTTGCCAGTTTTACAGTAGGAACAAATCCGCCGTAAGGCGTGCCGCGTCCGGTACTGAACAGCACCATATGGCAACCCGCTCCCGCCAGCGCGCTGGTTGCTACCGCATCATTCCCCGGTGCGCTGAGCAGGTTGAGCCCCGGAGTATGTAAGCGCTCGCCATATTTCAACACGTCGACGACTTTGCTCTGTCCGGCTTTTTGCGTACAGCCCAGTGATTTCTCTTCCAGCGTCGTGATCCCCCCCGCCTTGTTACCCGGCGATGGGTTCTCGTAAATCGGCTGGTTGTGCGCAATGAAGTACTGTTTGAAGTCATTCACCATGTGCACCGTTTTCTCAAACGTGGCTTCATCACGGCAACGGCTCATCAGAATACGCTCCGCACCAAACATCTCCGGCACTTCGGTCAGCACGGTGGTGCCGCCGTTAGCAATCAGATAGTCGGAGAAACGGCCTAGCAGCGGGTTGGCCGTAATACCAGACAATCCATCGGAGCCACCACATTCCAGACCAAATTTCAGTTCACTCAGCTTGCCTGGCTCACGCTTGTCATGGCGCATTGCTTCATACAGCGTGTGCAGACGCTCCAGACCCGCTTCAACTTCATCGTCCTGCTGCTGGCAGACCATGAACGTGACGCGGTCAGAGTCAAAGCCCCCCAGCGTGCTGCGGAACGCATCAACCTGATTGTTCTCACAACCCAGACCGATCACCAACACTGCACCCGCATTCGGGTGACGCACCATGTTTTGCAGCATCGTGCGGGTGTTCTCATGATCCTGACCCAGCTGTGAACAGCCGAAGGTATGGCTGAACAGGTAAACGCCGTCGATACCTTCCGCATCGTTGGTTTCTTTCAGGAAACGCTGCTGAATCTGGCGGGCAATACCGTTTACACAGCCGACGGTTGGCAGAATCCATAATTCATTACGGATACCGACATCGCCATTTTTACGACGGTAGAGTTGCACCTCCCGATCGCCCATCTGTGCAGGCAGTTCGAGAAATTCAGGTTGGTACTGGTATTCATCCAAATCGCTCAGATTAGTCTTCGCATTCTGGGAGTGAATATGTTCTCCGGGCGCAATGGAAACCAGCGCATGGCCGATCGGCAGGCCATACTTGGTAATCATTTCTCCCGGTGCGATGGTTTCTAGCGCGAACTTATGTCCGCGCACGACAGGTTGCTGAAGTGTCACCGTATAGCTATCCACCGACACCGTTTCACCTTGCTCCACATCACGCAAGGCGACAGCCACATTGTCCAGAGAATGAATTTTTATAATACTTTGCATGGATAACCCTTCTTGCTGATTAGCAATAACCTTCCACAGCTGCGCGCATACCGCGTTCAACGATGGTTTGTAACTGTTCTGTCACCTGCGTAGCAAGCCCAGGAACCTGCGTTAAATCCTGTTCCCAATGGTCCGCATCGCGCAGCACTACATTCACCAACTCAGCCAGGCTGACAGTGTTTTCTTTTACGCCCGCCCACAGCGAGGAATAACGCTCCAGCCAATGAGCGTCGTCCTGCAACGGATAGGTTTGCAGCGCATCGCCTTCACCGCTGCGCTCGCCGCGATAGAAGGCAATCAGAGCCGCCAGCGCAAACGTCAGGCGTGCTGGCAATTCACCGTGACGTTCACGGTAAGTCAGCAACTGCGGCAGAATGCGGGTGCGGAATTTGGTCATGCCATTCAGCGAGATAGATAACAGCTGATGCTGAATGAACGGGTTACGGAAGCGGCTTAACACAGCCTGAGCAAATGAGGTCAGTTCGTCATGCGGTAAATCCAATACCGGTACAATCTCTTCGGCAATGGTCTTTTCCACGAATTTGCCAATCAGGGCATCATCCATCGATTCGCCAACGGTATCCAGACCCGCCAGGAATGCGACTGGCACCAGTGCGGTGTGGGCACCGTTGAGGATCGCCACTTTACGTTCTTTGTACGGCTTGATGTCATCAACGATACGAACGTTCAGATCCAGCTTGTTCAAACGTAACTCTTCCGCCAGCCACTGTGGCCCCTGAATAACGAACAGATAGAAGTGCTCCGCCGTATCCCAGAAGGTATCCTTGTAGCCCATCTCCTGCTCTAGCGCTTCCACTTCGGCACGCGGATAGCCCGTCACAATACGGTCGACCAGCGTTGAGCAGAACGTGTTGTGATCGTTTAACCAAGCGGTAAATGTTGGCGTCAGTTCCCACTGTGCAGCATAACGCAGCACCAGTTCTTTCAACGCCACGCCGTTGTAATCAATCAATTCACACGGTAGCAGCACCCAGCCTTTATCTGCCGCACCGTCAAAATGACAGAAACGCTCATACAGCAGACGCGTTAATTTCGCCGGGAAGCTGACTGGCGGCGCATCGCTCAGGCGATCTTCCGCGTGATAGCTGATACCCGCCTCGGTGGTATTGGAGAAGACGAAACGGATGTTCGGATCGTGTGCTAACGCCAAATAGTCATCGAACTGACGGTATACGTTGATTTCACGGTTTACCGAACGAATCAGGCGTGGTTCACGAACGGCCTCACCTTGCTCATTCAGGCCACGGATAATGGTGGTGTACAACCCATCCTGCGTGTCCAGTGCGGGCGGGAAATCGGAATCGATCGGGCGAACAATGACAATACCCGCATCCAAATCAGTGTGCTCATTCAGCAAATCCAACTGCCAGTCAACAAAGGCACGCAGGAAGTTACCTTCACCAAACTGAATAACACGATCCGGGTGTTGACGACCGGGGAAATTACGACGATTTAACGTTTGCATTAACAGGCTACCTCAGGACGAATCTCACATTCAGGGCACGACCGATAAACCGTCATCCTTGCCCTATATTCATATTCACCAGCACCACATCACCACAGCTGCCGATGACAAAAGACCGAGACACAAAGAGTCGCGGCGTAAGCCCCTTCGGGAATCTTACTGCCGCGCCTCTCGTGCAATTCACACGCTACGACGCGGTGGAATTACAGCTCGATGGCAAAATAGTTTTTAGCGTTATCGAAACTGATGTTTTTCACCATTTCGCCCAGCAGCGGCAGATCGGCTGGCGCTTCGCCATCTTCCACCCAGCGGCCAATCATCTGGCACAGAATGCGGCGGAAATATTCATGGCGGGTATAAGACAGGAAGCTACGACTATCAGTCAGCATACCGACAAAGCGGCTCAACAAACCAAGCTGTGCTAGCTGTGTCATCTGGCGCTGCATACCGTCTTTCTGATCGTTAAACCACCAGCCAGAACCGAACTGCATCTTGCCCGGCATCCCTTCCCCCTGGAAGTTGCCGATCATGGTGCCGAGCACTTCGTTATCGCGCGGGTTCAGACAATAAAGGATGGTTTTCGGCAGCAGGTTTTCTTCATTCTGCTTGCTGAGCAGGCGAGACAATTCCTGAGCCAGCGGACGGTCATTGATGGAGTCGAAACCGACATCTGGCCCCAGCAGCTTGAACTGACGCAGGTTATTGTTGCGCAGTGCACCAATGTGATACTGCTGAACCCAGCCACGACGGGCATATTCTGCGCCCAGCCAAACCAGAACGCCGGTTTTGAATTGTGCCACTTCATGCTCGCTCAGCGTTTCGCCAGCAAGGCGACGCGCCAGAATTTTGTCCAGCGTTGCGTCATCCGCTTCGGCGAACAGCACCACATCCAGCGCATGGTCAGAAACTTTGCAACCGTGCGCCGCGAAGTGATCCAGACGCTTGGTCAGTGCCGTTTGCAGATCGCTGAAGCGACGAATGTCGGTGTCAGAAACTTCACCCAGTTTCGCCATATAGTCGTTGAAGGTCGCCAACTCGATGTTGAACGCTTTATCTGGACGCCAGCTCGGCAGCACCTTGATGGAGAAGCTTGAATCCTGAGCAACGGTTTTGTGGTGACGCAGATCGTCAATCGGATCGTCTGTCGTACCAACCATTTTCACGTTCATCTGCTGCATGATGCCGCGCGCGGTAAAGTCATCGCGTTCCAACATCGCATTACAACGATCCCAAATATCTTTTGCCGTACCTGGAGACAGAAGCGTACCGGTTACGCCAAACGGACGACGCAGTTCCAGATGTGTCCAGTGATAAAGCGGGTTGCCGATGGTGTGCGGCACGGTAGCGGCCCAGGCTTCAAACTTTTCCCAATCGCTGGCATCGCCCGTACACAAACGCTCAGGCACGCCGTTAGTACGCATCGCACGCCACTTGTAGTGATCGCCCTTCAACCAGATGTCATACAAATTTTTAAAGCGATAGTTTTCCGCAATCTGCTCAGGCGGTAAATGACAGTGGTAGTCAAATATCGGTTGGTCGACGGCATACTCATGATAAAGGCGACGGGCAAATTCAGTGTCTAACAGAAAATCTTCACTCAGAAACTGGGGCATGTTTTCTTCCTTACCGTGCTTCTTGTGCACCAAATGGGTTGGTCATTAAAAGATATCACACCAATTATGCGCAATATCTCACAGCATTTGTGAGGTCATGATCGCAAAAATGTAACAAAGCAGTACAATAACTCAGCACTCATGGCCCTATACGGCTATCTCTTCTCTATTTAAACAAATAATTCGTTATTCCGCATAAAAATAATGGTTTTGTGATATCACTCAACTTTTAAAGTTGTATGACAAATTATTGTAGCGCTGCCTTAAGCAGGGATTCAATCGCTATCTCACAAAGAGAAGGGTTTTCCTGTTCGGCACAACAAAAAAACGTGTCGCATTACATCACAAGACACCTCACACCGTGACGCTACTCAAGAGCCACCACTGTGTTTTTTATTGACTCGGAGAGAAATTTAAATGCGTAAAATCAAAGGATTACGCTGGTATATGATCGGCCTGGTGACCATCGGCACCGTGCTGGGATATCTGACGCGTAATGCAATTTCTGTCGCGGCCCCGACGCTACAGGATCAATTGCACATCACCACACAGCAGTATTCTTACATCGTTGCGGCCTATTCAGCTTGTTATACCATTATGCAGCCCATCGCCGGCTACGTACTGGATTTGCTCGGCACAAAAATAGGCT
The DNA here is from genome assembly GCF_005497185.1 of Pectobacterium polonicum. Classification (GTDB taxonomy): domain Bacteria; phylum Pseudomonadota; class Gammaproteobacteria; order Enterobacterales; family Enterobacteriaceae; genus Pectobacterium; species Pectobacterium polonicum. The sequence goes on from NZ_RJTN01000009.1 coordinate 129,234, forward strand.
ATGCCATGTTTGCCATTCTGTGGGCGATCTTCTGTATGGGAACGGCGCTGGCAAACAGTTGGGGTGGGTTGGCTATCGCCCGTGGCGCGGTCGGTATGGCCGAAGCGGCCATGATCCCTGCGGGTCTGAAAGCCAGCAGCGAGTGGTTCCCGGCAAAAGAGCGTTCAATCGCGGTCGGTTACTTCAATGTGGGATCGTCTATCGGCGCGATGATCGCTCCACCGCTGGTGGTGTGGGCCATTGTGGCGCACAGTTGGGAAATGGCCTTTATTATTACCGGCGCACTGAGCATGATCTGGGCCATTTGCTGGCTCATTTTCTATAAGCATCCGAAAGATCAGAAAAAACTTAGCGACGAAGAGCGCGACTATATTCTTAGCGGGCAGGAAGCACAGCACCAAACCAATAACGCGAAAAAAATGTCTGCCTGGCAGATCCTGCGTAACCGTCAATTCTGGGGTATCGCCCTGCCACGTTTTCTGGCTGAGCCCGCATGGGGCACGTTCAACGCATGGATACCGCTGTTCATGTTTAAAGCCTACGGCTTCAACCTGAAAGAAATTGCCATGTTCGCCTGGATGCCAATGCTGTTCGCCGATATCGGCTGCATCCTAGGTGGCTACTTGCCAATGCTGTTCCAAAAGCATTTCAAAGTGAACCTGATCGTTTCTCGTAAGCTGGTCGTTACCATGGGTGCGGTACTGATGATTGGCCCCGGTATGATCGGGCTGTTCTCCAGTCCTTATGTTGCCATCGCACTGCTGTGCGTCGGTGGCTTCGCACACCAGTCACTATCTGGCGCGCTGATTACCCTGTCATCCGACGTATTTGGCCGCAATGAAGTCGCAACGGCAAATGGTTTGACCGGTATGGCAGCCTGGATGGCAAGCACCATGTTTGCATTAGTCGTCGGTGCACTGGCCGATACGATGGGCTTCAGCCCGCTGTTTGCTGCACTGGCAGTCTTTGATCTGTTAGGCGCTGTTGTCATCTGGACAGTGTTGAAAAACCAACCTGCGTCAGAAGTCGCCGCCGCCGCTGAAACATTGAAAGAAGCTAACCAGCACTGATAATCCCTGCATTATCCTGACTCATCCGGTATGATCGGATACCGGGTGAGCCACCTCCCCAGTTACACATTGTAATAACTGTGACCACAACATTGGTTACTGCTATTATTAAGTGGTATAACAAATCATCCCTCAAAGATTAACGAGATAGACACTCAGGCCCTGACGTGGCACATGGACCGTCATCTATCGAGAGTAGACATCATCATGGCACTCACTGAACCCAGACGGCTATACCAGCAGTTAGCCGCAGAATTAAAACAGCGTATCGAAAGCGGTATGTATCAGGTCGGCGAAAAATTACCGGCAGAACGTTATATTTCTGAAGAAATGAACGTCAGTCGCACCGTAGTGCGTGAAGCTATCATCATGCTGGAAGTCGAAGGGTACGTTGAAGTACGCAAGGGTTCAGGTATTCACGTTATTTCCAACCAGCAGAAGAACCCATTCATTAATAGTGGCGATATTGAATTCGTTGCGGCTGGTCCATTTGAGCTACTTCAGGCTCGTCAGCTCATTGAAAGTAACATTGCTGAATTTGCAGCCACGCAGGTGACCCGTCAGGACATCATTCAACTGATGGAAATTCAGGAATATGCGCGTCAGGAAGATCGCTTCCGTGATTCTCAGTGGGATCTCAAATTCCACGTCCAGGTTGCGCTGGCGACGCAAAACTCCGCGATGGCAACTATCGTCGAGAAAATGTGGAGCCAGCGGATTCACAATCCCTACTGGCGTAAGCTGCATGAGCACATCGACGACAAGTCTATTGAAAGCTGGTGCGAAGAACACGATCGCATCCTTAAAGCGCTGATTCGCAAAGATCCATACGCGGCAAAACTGGCAATGTGGCAACATCTGGAAAATACCAAACAGATGCTATTTCGCGCCACAACGGATGATTTCGAGTTTAACGTCGATCGCTACATGTTCGCCGAAAACCCGGTCGTTCATCTCGACCAGATACACACCGGTAAATCCTAAAACGCGTTTCGCCCCCTTGTTTTGAACGAGGGGTAATATTTTTTCCCCTGCGAGAAAAGGTCAGAAAACGTTGATTTCTGTCAGCGAGTGTAAAATATCGTAGAAACCCCAACTCTTCCTCGAAAAATCCCCCTAAATCGCCGCGGTTGTCGTAATATTTCCCTGTCTCAGCAACACCTATTTTGTTACAGTTAACGCGTCTTTCTTACGCTTAATCCATCGCTTCGGGCGTAAAGTCTGCCAAGACCAAACAATCCCTAAGCCACCTGTTTATCAGGTTCGCAGCGAGAAGTGAGCATCAAGTCAGACACCAGCGTCACTATCGGGCGGAAGAAAACAGAGATCGTCAAAAAAACCATAACCCTGTGCCCCGATATACCCTAAATAACGTGAAGTATGACGGGTATAAAACTGTATTCACTCTTATCATGTCCAGAAGCGTGCGTGATTGTCGCCAAGGCTAAAATGCAACAGCAGTATTAGGAATACCGGATGGAATTAATCAAAGAACTGTTAAACGCACTCTGGCATCAGGATTTCGATATTTTAGCCGACCCGAAGCTGGTATGGACCATCTACATATTGCTGTTTCTGATTATCTTTCTGGAAAATGGCCTGCTCCCAGCCGCTTTCCTGCCCGGCGATAGCCTGCTCATTTTGGTCGGCGTCCTCGTCGCTAAAGGCACAATGAATTACCCTTTTACGATATTTCTCCTGACGACAGCCGCTAGCCTCGGCTGTTGGGCCAGTTATATCCAAGGGAAATGGCTTGGCAATACGGGTGTGGTTCAGGGCTGGCTATCACATTTGCCCGCGCACTATCACCAACGCGCCCATCAGCTCTTCCACCGTCATGGTCTGTCCGCGCTGTTAATTGGCCGTTTTCTGGCTTTTGTCAGAACGTTACTCCCTACCATCGCCGGCCTGTCGGGCCTGAATAACGCGCGCTTTCAGTTCTTTAACTGGATGAGCGGGTTCCTGTGGGTATTTATTCTGGTTACGCTGGGCTTCGCCTTAGGGAAAACAACGGTCTTCCTGAAATATGAAGACGAATTGATGCTCTGCCTGATGATGCTGCCGCTGGTGCTGCTGTTTATCGGCCTGTTTGGATCGCTTTTTGTCCTGTGGCGTAAAAAACGTGACGCTAAAGCTGATAATGCAGAAAAAGGGAGCTAACCGTGTCAATTCACTGGCTATTCTCTACGCTTTCCCTCAGGAAAGTAGGACGCATACTGCTCTTACTGGCCCTGCCACTTATTGCCTTAACGCAGTCCCAATCGCTACGCCTTTCCCAAGACGATGCTATGCTACATATCAAGCCTTATGACGGTGCCGCATTGCCAGATGGCTTTTACGTATATCAGCGTCTCAATGAGAAAGGGATTGCGATCAAAAGCATTACGCCAGAACAAGATAGCCTGATCGTCCGCCTGGCCTCGCCAGAACAGAGTATCGCTGCCAGAGATGTCCTGCGTTTGTCCCTGCCTAAGGTCACCATTACTGCACAGCAAGCGACAACGCCAACCCCATTCTGGCAGCAGAAACTGACACAGAAACAATCTAAACTGGGGTGACGACTATGAAACTATCTCCATCGAAACTATCTCCATCCATTATTGCCTTATCCGTCCTGCTTTCCGGTCATGCGCTGGCCAATACCGCCAATCAGGTAGAGAGCTGTCAGCAGAAAGCGCAAGATATTCAGCGCCAAATCGATGAGGCGCGTAAGCACGGTAACCAGAACCGCATCAATGGATTAGAGAAGGCGCTGGACGGCGTAAGAACCCATTGTACGGATGCCGGGTTAGCAGAGAAACGTCAAGAAGCCATTGCGGAAAAACGTAAAGACGTCGCTGAACGGCAGCAGGAACTGAATGAAAGCCGGCAGAAACAGGATAGCGCAGAGAAGATCCTTAAACGTGAAAGAAAACTGGCTGAAGCCGAGCAGGAGTTGCGCGCGGCGGAAAGTGGCTCATCGCAATAACGCCTCGTCACACGCCTCCGCTAAAATATGGCCCATACAACACGCCGACAATTGTTCATTTTGCATCCAAAAACCAAATCGCTAAAATTTACAGCGAGTTATCAGAATTGTCCGTACCCGTTTAGGGCGGCATAAATCTCAGCTTCAGCTATAGTTAACATTCAGGTTTATAACATGAAGGGTTATTAATATGGCTAAAGATCAAAATTCTGAGTACCTACGCGCCGAATTGAAATCACTGGCGGACACGCTGGAAGAAGTATTAAGCACCTCTAGCGATAAATCTAAAGCGGAACTGGACAAGCTGCGCAATAAGGCAGAGAGCGCCCTGAAAGAAACCCGCAGCCGCCTGAGCGATACCGGTGAGCGCATCGCATCCCAAACCAAAGAAGCGGTTGAATCAGCGGATGACTATGTGCGTCAGAATCCGTGGACAGGTGTCGGCATTGGTGCCGCAGTCGGCGTCGTGCTTGGCGTCCTACTGTCTCGTCGCTAATTAGCAGATTGTTATGACAGATAAACTACAACAAGGCCCCGCAAGCGGGGTCATGGCTTCTGCTCAGCGCATCATCTCCATTATTGTCAGCATGGTGGAAAGTCGTGTCCGATTGGCTGTGATTGAATTAGAGGAAGAGAAAACCAATCTAATTCAGTTGCTCATTATGGTCGGTTTGACGCTGCTTTTTGCCGCTTTTGGCATTATGAGCCTGATTGCGCTGATCATCTGGGGCATCGACCCACAATACCGTCTCTTTGCGCTGGGGTGTATTACTGCCACATTACTTGGACTGGCGCTGATAGGCGGCATATGGACACTCCTGAAAGTCCGTCGTTCTACCTTGCTCAAAGCGACGCGCAAGGAGCTGGCGACCGACAGATCGCTGTTGGAGGAGGAGACTAAGTGAACCAGCGCCAACAGCGAGACAGAGAAAAAGCCCAGCTACTGCGCCGGATACAGCAACAGCGGCTGGATTTATCGGCCGGTAAGACACACTGGCTGGATACCACAGCCCGTTACGATCGCGGCTGGCAAAACCTGATGCAGTGGCGCAAATACTGGATCGTGGGCTCCAGCCTCGTGGCACTCTATGGCGTGCGCCATCCCAGCCGCATGATTCGTTGGGGACGCCGCCTCGTCGGACTGTGGGGGACATTCCGGCTCGTGCGCAAAACATTTGACCCACGTCCGTGACTCTCTCTGTTTCATCGTTTATTTCCCTTCCCCACATTAGACACTTTTCATCTCACTTTTTGCCTAACGCGCTCACGTTATTACAGCGCGTTCTTGACAATTTAACCGAACATCAATTTTTCTGAAATAAAACAACAATTATACTCGCTGGTAGCGCAAATCATCTCCCTATACTATCTGCCCATAACCTGATAGCGGGCTAAATTTTCAGATAACACCTGCTGCAACAAACACAACAGGGCCATATAGCCCACAACAAAATTAATTGGAGAGATGATGAAAAATTTAGAAAGCACTGCACTGCTGGTTGCACGTATCTTAATGCCAATTCTGTTTATCGTTGCAGGTTACGGTAAGCTGGGTGATGCCTATGCAGGCACACAGCAATATATGCAGGCAATGGGCGTACCGACCTTCCTGCTGCCGCTGACCATTCTGCTGGAACTGGGTGGTGGTCTGGCTGTTCTGTTCGGGCTGCTAACACGTACTGTCGCACTGTTCACGGCTGGCTTTACGCTGCTGACCGCACTGATTTTCCACTCTAACTTTGCGGAAGGCATGAACCAACTGATGTTCATGAAAAACCTGACCATCGCTGGTGGTTACCTCCTGCTGGCTGTAACTGGCCCAGGCGCATTCAGCATCGACCGTCTGCTGGGCAAAAAGTGGTAAGACGAGCCTTTTCCGGCCTGTACTACACTTAATAATCGAATAATGAATGAGACGGCAGGCATACAAAGCTTGCCGTTGTCTTATCGTCACTCACTCACGGAGGATTTATGGGACAACTGGTTGACGGCATATGGCACGATACCTGGTATGAAACCAAATCTACCGGCGGTCACTTTAAACGTTCAGAATCTGTATTCCGCAATTGGGTAACGCCTGATGGTTCTCCTGGCCTCACCGGCAAAGGTGGCTTTCTCGCTCAGTCTGGCCGTTATCACCTGTATGTTTCACTCGCCTGCCCGTGGGCACATCGCACGCTGTTAATGCGACAGTTGAAAGGGTTGGAAAATCACATCGCAGTTTCGGTAGTTCATCCACTCATGCTCGATCACGGTTGGACGTTCGGTACCGATTTTGAGGCCGCCACGGGTGACTCGCTCTATCAGCACGACTTTCTCTACCAACTCTACCTACACGCCAAACCGGACTACAGCGGTCGAGTGACGGTCCCCGTCCTGTGGGACACCGAGCAACACACTATCGTCAGTAACGAATCCGCCGATATCATCCGTATGCTGAACAGCGCTTTTGATGGTGTGGGCGCAACAGCCGGAGATTACTACCCGCAAGCGCGACGAGATCAGATTGATGAATTGAACGGCTGGATTTACGACAAGGTCAACAACGGTGTTTACAAAGCGGGTTTTGCAACGAGCCAGTCAGCCTACGATGAATCTGCCACCACCGTTTTCGCCGCGCTCTCCGATCTGGAAGCCATTCTGGCAAAACAGCGTTATCTGACTGGCGAGCAGTTAACTGAGGCCGATCTGCGGCTGTGGACGACATTGATCCGTTTCGATCCTGTCTATCACACGCATTTTAAATGCGATAAACATCGCCTGAGCGATTACCCCAATCTGTTCGGTTTTTTGCGTGATATTTATCAGATGCCCGGCATCGCCGATACCGTCGATATGGCGCATATTCGCCACCATTACTACCGTAGCCACGGCACGATTAATCCACATGGTGTGATTTCTCTGGGTCCAGAGCAAGATCTGAACCAGCCTCACCAGCGTGATAAGTCGTTTGTCAGTTTATACTGAAGTTATAAACGTAGCGGCAGGGTGTGATACCACGCCTTGCCGCAGAAAAGCGTGAAATTTAGGGCTGGTTCAGCAGTTTGGGAATTTCCCGCAGGAACCAGGATTTCGCTTCGCCCATGCTGTCTCGCCGCCACGCCATAATAATCTGGCTTTCCATCTGATGTTCCGGCCCAATCACCAGTAAACGCCCTTCGGCAATATCCTGCGCTACCATTGGATAAGGCATGGTTGCGACACCTAATCCAGCCAGCAGCGCACGCCGTTTATCATCTAGCGAACTCACCGTCAGACGCTGCTGCTTATCCAATAGTTGCACCGTCAGCACCGGGCGTTCACGCGCAGTATCCGCGACGGCAATCCCGCGATATTTCACACGGGTCGCATCCGACAGCGGCTCCGGCTCCTGATGGATAGGGTGCTCTGGGCTAGCGACGTAAACGTTATTCATCGTGTACAGTTTGCGGGTGTTCATTTCGGACGACGCACGAAAATGCATATCTGGCGCAATCACGATATCGGCCCGCCCTTGCTCAAGACGCTCCCACGCCCCTGCCAGCACTTCAGTCAGAATCGATACCTGCGTGTTCGCTTTGAGCGCCAGTTTATCGATTAGGGGAAAAATCCGCTGAGTGGGAATCAAAGCTTCCGTCACAATCGTCAGGTGCGTTTCCCAACCGCGAGCCAGCGCTTCCGCATCCGTGGTGAGTTTATCTGCGGCTTCCAGCAGAATACGCCCGCGTTCCAACAACATGCGTCCAACATTCGTGAACTTAGTACGATGCCCGGAACGATCGAACAGCACAACATCTAACTCTTCTTCCAGTTTCTGCATGGTATAGCTCAGTGCCGAAGGCACCCTACCCAATTCGTCTGCCGCAGCGGCAAAGCTGCCACGACGATCGATCGCATCCATCACCCTCAGGGCTTCCAGCGTCAATGCTCGTTCTCTCGCCATCTTCGTACTCATTCAGGAATTTTGAATATACCGACCAGATTAACTAGCTAACAATCCAACGTCCACACAATTACTATCGGTTTAAGAAATAATTATCTGGGGGGAGGTAAAAATTATGATCACACGAAGAGCAGCCGGGCAATGCGGTCAGGCCGATTATGGCTGGTTGCAGGCACGCTATACTTTCTCTTTCGGTCACTATTTTGACCCACAGTTGCTGGGCTATGCTTCTCTTCGCGTGCTCAATCAGGAAGTACTGGCACCGGGGGCATCATTCCAGCCGCGAACTTACCCACGGGTTGATATCCTGAATATTATTCTTCAGGGCGAAGCAGAATACCGTGACAGCAACGGCGGCCATATTCAGGCTAAAGCTGGCGATGTGTTGTTGCTTGCCACTCAACCAAACGTCAGCTACAGCGAACATAATACCAACCCCAGCAAACCGTTGACGCGCCTACAATTATGGTTGAATGCCTGCCAAACCAGAGAGAACAGCCCGCTGCAACGCATGGGGCTCAATTCATCAAGTCATACTCTGCTCGCGTCACCGGAAGGCGAGCAAGATAGTCTACAACTGCGCCAACAGGTCTGGATTCACCATGTCGATCTCCAGCCGAATGAACAAAGCACGATAGTGCTACAAGGGAATCAGGCCTATCTCCAACTGATTCACGGTTCAATGACGGTGAAAGGCGAGCAGCACAGTGAAACATTACACTGCGGCGACGGTGCTTTCATCAAGGAAGAAACAGCGTTGACGCTACAGGCAGAATCTCCTTTGCGAGCGCTGCTCATCGATCTGGTCGTGTAGTTCCTCTTCCCAGCGTCTTCGCAGGAAAGCGCCACTCGCTCGGCGTTTTTATTCAGCCGTGGTAAGATACCTGTCTTGTTCCTCAATGTGTCAGGGTGATATGACAATGGATTCAACCAAACAGGACAAACTTCTTGCCCAGGCTGAACAGATTTGTCAGCAGCGCGCTGTGCGTCTAACACCACAGCGGTTGGAGGTTCTACGCCTTATGGCACAGCAAGCGGGGGCTATCAGCGCTTATGACCTGCTGGATCTTCTGCGACTCACAGAACCTCAGGCCAAACCGCCTACTGTATATCGCGCACTGGACTTTCTGCTGGAACAGGGCTTTATCCATCGCGTTGAATCAAACAACAGCTACGTGCTGTGCCACCATATCGAAGATCACAGCCATACATCTGCCCTTTTCATCTGCGACCGTTGCGGGCAAGTCACTGAACGTCAAACCGAAGGTGTAGAAGAAACGCTACGCAGTTTGGCGCAGCAGTCAGGATTTACGCTGCGTCACAGCGTTGTGGAAGCACATGGGTTGTGTGGAGACTGTCAGGAAGTGGCATCATGCAAGCAGCCGGATCATTGCGATCACGACCATACGGTTCCAATTAAAAAACGATAGCCCTGAGGGCTATCATTTTTTTGCGAATGGTTAGCTCCAGTCGCTGTTACGAATCACGCCAACCGCTAAGCCTTCTATCGAAAAGCTTTGCTGACGCAAGTCGACAACGATAGGGGCGAACTCTTCATTTTCAGCGAGAAGATGCACCGTATTACCCTGCTTCTTCAGGCGTTTCACCGTCACTTCATCGTCAATACGCGCCACCACAATCTGACCGTTGCGCACATCTTCTGTTTTATGCACGGCCAGTAAATCACCATCCATAATACCAATATTTTTCATCGACATACCGCTGACACGTAACAAAAAGTCGGCGCTGGGTTTAAACATCGCAGGGTCAACCTGATAGCGGCATTCGATATGTTCCTGCGCCAGCAGCGGTTCACCTGCGGCCACGCGACCAACCAGAGGAATACCCGTCTCTTCTTCCATGAGCAGACGAATGCCACGAGACGCGCCCGAGACAATTTCAATCACGCCTTTACGCGCCAGCGCTTTCAGATGTTCTTCAGCCGCATTTGGAGAGCGAAATCCCAGCTGTTGGGCAATTTCCGCCCTCGTTGGCGGCATTCCGGTTTGCGCAATATGATCGCGGATCAGGTCATAAACCTGCTGCTGCCTTGCTGTTAATACTTTCATTCCGCCCCCTGGTTGTTTATACAGTCTTGCTGTGAGTATATACAGGTAAGGCTCAATTGGGAATCGAGATATAGGCAAAGCCCTGAGTTTTATTCATTTATGCGGAGCATCAGGCAAAATGTTGCCAGAGGATACTGCCCCATACGACAGCGGCTAACAAGATGGCAACAAAGACAGCCGCTGATCCGATATCTTTCGCCCGACCGGACAATTCGTGGTGCTCTAAACCAATGCGATCGACCACGGCTTCAATGGCGCTGTTAGCCAGTTCAAACAGCATAATCAACACGACAGATCCGATAAGCAGCAGTTTTTCAACCAGCGTAACCGGCAGTAAACACGCGGTAATGACGCCGACAACCGTCAGTATCGTTTCCTGACGAAACGCTGCCTCATGCTGCCACGCCTGTTTCAGCCCCTTAAAGGAATAACCGGTCGCCTTAATAATCCGGGTCATCCCCGTTGCTTTATTCATTTATCCTCCGCTATTTATGCAAAATAGTTCGCATTTTAACGCGCTCGTGTTGTCTCATCACCACAGATCTCCGGCGCAGTTTCTGGTATCCTTGCGGCGCATTGCTAACAAGAGGCTCCACGTTGTTATGTCAGGTTGGCGTAAAATTTACTATAAACTATTGAATCTCCCACTGAAACTGCTGGTGAAGAGCAAAGTTATTCCCGCAGATCCGGTGGTCGAGTTGGGGTTAGATCCCTCACGTCCTATACTCTATGTCCTGCCTTATAACTCTCAGGCGGATCTCTTGACGCTACGTGCGAAATGCCTGGCATTGGGGTTACCCGATCCTTCGCTATCGTTCGAATTCAATGGCGTCGAACTCCCTAGCCATGTCTTTATTAATGACGGGCCGCGCGTTTTCCGCTACTACGTTCCCAAGCAGAAATCCGTCAAACTGTTCCACGACTATCTGGACTTGCACCGTGCTAATCCAGATTTAGACGTGCAGATGGTGCCGGTTTCCGTGATGTTTGGGCGCTCTCCAGGTCGGGAAGGCCATTCTCAGGCCACACCACACCTGCGATTGCTTAACGGCATCGAGAAATTTTTCGCCGTACTGTGGCTAGGTCGTGACAGCTTTGTCCGCTTCTCCAGCCCGGTGTCGCTGCGCTATATGGCGACCGAGCATGGCACTGACAAAACCATAGCCCACAAACTGGCACGTGTCGCGCGTATGCATTTCTCCCGTCAGCGTTTGGCGGCAGTTGGCCCACGCTTACCCGTACGTCAGGATCTGTTTAACAAGCTGCTGGACTCCAAAGCGATCAAGAAAGCCGTCGACGATGAGGCACGCAGTAAGAAAATTTCCCACGAGAAAGCGCAGCAAAATGCAATCGCGCTGATGGAGGAAATCGCTGCCGACTTCTCTTACGAAGCTGTGCGTCTGTCAGATCGCGTGTTGAGCTGGACGTGGAACCGCCTTTATCAGGGGATTAACGTCCACAACGCCGAACGCGTGCGACAACTGGCGCAGGATGGTCATGGCATTGTCTATGTGCCCTGCCACCGCAGCCATATGGATTACCTGCTGCTGTCCTACGTCCTGTACCATCAAGGCTTAGTGCCGCCGCACATCGCCGCAGGTATCAACCTGAATTTCTGGCCAGCTGGCCCCATCTTCCGCCGTCTTGGCGCGTTCTTTATTCGCCGGACCTTTAAAGGCAACAAGCTGTACTCCACGATTTTCCGTGAATATCTGGGTGAGCTGTTTGCCCGCGGTTATTCGGTTGAATACTTCATGGAAGGCGGACGTTCACGCACGGGCCGTCTGCTAGAGCCGAAAACCGGTACGCTGGCGATGACCATTCAGGCCATGCTCAGAGGCGGCACGCGCCCTATCACGCTGGTGCCGATTTATGTCGGCTACGAGCACGTGATGGAAGTCGGCACCTATGCGAAAGAGCTGCGCGGTGCGGTGAAGGAAAAAGAAGGCTTTATGCAGATGGTGCGCGGTTTGCGCAAACTGCGTAATTTGGGTCAGGGTTACGTGAACTTCGGCGAACCCCTCCCGCTGACAACCTATCTGAATCAGCATGTGCCGCAATGGCGTGACGCGATTGATCCGATTGAGGCACAGCGCCCAAGCTGGCTAACGCCGACAGTGCAGGATATCTCCATGGATATCATGGTGCGCATCAATAACTCTGCGGCAGCGAACGCAATGAACCTGTGCTCTACCGCCCTGTTAGCCTCGCGCCAGCGTTCTCTGACCCGTGAACAAATGCATGAACAGCTAGATTGCTACCTGCAACTGCTGCGCCAGGTTCCTTACCACAAAGATATTACAGCGCCTAAGAAGACAGCGGATGAACTGTTGGAACACGCGCTAGGCATGAACAAGTTTGAAGTAGAGAAGGACAGCATTGGCGACATCATCATTCTGCCGCGCGAGCAAGCCGTTCTGATGACGTATTATCGCAATAACATCCAGCACCTGTTGGTCTTGCCATCGCTGATCGCCAGCATCGTCATCCATCATCGTCGGATTACTCTCGCCGACGTCGTGCAACAAATCACGCTAATCTATCCGCTACTGCAAGCCGAGTTGTTCCTGCATTATTCCAAAGAGCAATTACCGGGCGTGCTGGAAACGCTAGCTAATGAACTGATTCGGCAACAGTTGCTGTGTAGCCGTGACGGCGAGTTAGCCATTAATCCACCACGTATCCGCACCCTGCAACTGCTGTCAGCAGGCGTGCGTGAGACGCTGCAACGTTATGCGATTACGCTGTCCTTGCTGTGCGCGAACCCAGAAATCAACCGTGGAACGCTGGAGAAAGAAAGCCGAAATATGGCACAGCGTCTGTCTGTTCTGCACGGCATTAATGCGCCGGAATTTTTCGATAAAGCGGTGTTCTCCACGCTGGTTGCGACGTTACGCACAGCCGGATATATCACCGACAGTGCGGAAGCAGCACAAGGCGATATCGTGGCAATCTACAACATCCTTGGCGATCTGATCACCCCAGAAGTTAGGTTGACTATCGAAAGTGCCAGCTCATCCGCCGAGATGGAAACAGCCGGTCAGACGGTGGAAGAGGCAAAGCAGGAATAGTCAGGCAGTAACTACGGTAAAATGGCGGACAACGCGCCGCCATCAAGCCGTGGACGCGTTTAGCATAACAAACGAACCCGACATTCCGTCATAAAAAAAGCAGCGAGAAATCGCTGCTTTTTTGTATCTGATGTTCACCTTACAGGCCAAACAGTACGCCAATAAATATCGCCATACCCGCATACTTATTATTATGGAATGCTTTGAAACAAGCATCGCGCTCGCGCCCGGCAGTCAGTATTTGCTGATAGACAAACATCGCGCCAGCTATCAACAGCGAGATATAGTAGGGGGTTCCCAGCCCGGTGAGCTTTCCTAAAATCAGCAACAACGCCAGCATACTAAACTGCAATAACCCGATAATGAGATTGTCAAAACGACCAAATAAGATCGCAGTGGATTTTACACCGATCTTCAGGTCGTCATCACGATCCACCATGGCATATTGCGTATCGTAAGCCACCGTCCAGCAAATATACGCCAAAAACATCATCCAGCAGGTCACGGGCAGGCTTTCACTTACCGCTGCGTAGGCCATAGGGATCGACCAACCGAATGCCGCCCCCAGCACAAACTGAGGCAGATGGCTGATCCGCTTCATAAACGGATAAACCCACGCCAGAGCCAGCCCGGCGACAGACAATAAAATAGTCATCTTATTCAGCGTCAACACCAGACCAAACGCCAACAAGACCAGAACCACGAACAGAATTTTGGCTGATTGCTCGCTCACCTCGCCGCTGGGCAATGGGCGAGAAGCGGTTCGTTTTACATGGCCGTCAAAATGCCTGTCGGCATAATCATTGATAACGCAACCCGCCGCACGCATAAGGAAAACGCCAGCGACAAAAACAAAGAGCGTCCACGGTGCAGGTGTTCCCCCTCCCGCCAGCCATAGCGCCCATAGCGTTGGCCACAGCAGTAACAGAGAACCTATCGGTTTATCAATCCGCATCAAGCGACAATAAGCCAGCCATTTCCCTGCTGTAACACTTCTTTCCAAGGATTTATCTCCTCAAATTACCTGCCAACCTTCATCACCAGGTGTGTAATAAACGGGTGATTCCGGTAAGAAAAGCTCAGTCAACAGTAACGGATACCCCGAAAGACACAGGCGGGAACGCCGCGCCCATAAACCTTCGCAACATCCGGTATGAATATAATCACGCGTCAGCGATTTTTGCTCAAACAGATAACGACCTAACGGCTGATTGCCTATTTTGGTCAACGCTGAGCCTGAACCATCGAGCGTCTGTTGTGGGACAATCGTTCTGCCGAAAAGCCAAGGGCGATCGTCACCATACAGCACGACTTCACGCAGCCAGTAACGTTCATCAAGAGGGAGTTGATCGCGCTCTTCGCCCACTACCTGTGGCGTAATGAAACCCTCACGACAAAGCGTGACCCTCAGTTGGGCACAGTATTTTTCAAGCCGCTGCGTCATGGAACTGGTTTCCATCAGCCAGTCACCAATGTGTTCAGGCAATACCGAAGGGGGTTCAGTAAACCAGGATATGGTGCGCAGAAGCGTTGACGCATCGTCAGACATTATCCCTACTCCAGACAGGGTTGCTTATCGATAAAGCATTCGTAAATAAAGTAAGCGCCCTTATTGTAGCGCAGAATGCTTCCCCCGATAACACGCTATAAACCAATTCATCCCCGATGTGGCAACATTTTGGCAATGTGGCTGGTTACGCGCCAGCCATCGCGATGCCTCTTTAGTCATTCACACAGTCGTTTGGCAGGAGATCAACAAACACAAGTACATTTATCTCAATAATGCATTGAATTGATTGATAGAAAAGAGGCGCATAAAAAAAGCACCACCCAGTCTCGCGACCAGATAGTGCTCTTTGAAGGACAGAAAGACGAACTTCTGTAACCTGACGCCTGTCACCAGAAAATGGCTTCCGGCGACAAAGGTGTCACATTACATCATGCCGCCCATACCACCCATGCCGCCCATACCACCAGCGCCACCTAAGTCAGGTGCATCGCTTTTCGGCAGGTCGGTTACCATACATTCGGTGGTGATCATCAGACCAGCAACAGAAGCCGCGAACTGCAGCGCAGAACGGGTGACTTTGGTTGGGTCCAGGATACCGAAGTCGATCATGTTGCCGTATTCTTCAGTTGCTGCGTTGTAACCGTAGTTACCTTCGCCTGCTTTAACGCTGTTCGCAACCACAGATGGCTCTTCGCCAGCGTTGGAAACGATCTGACGCAGTGGAGCTTCCATCGCGCGCAGCGCAACTTTGATACCCACGTTCTGGTCTTCGTTTTGAGCAGTCAGAGAAGCCAGTTTAGCCGCAACGCGAACCAGTGCCACACCACCACCAGCAACCACGCCTTCTTCTACCGCGGCGCGAGTCGCAGCCAAGGCATCTTCAACGCGTGCTTTCTTCTCTTTCATTTCAACTTCAGTTGCTGCGCCAACTTTGATAACGGCTACGCCGCCAGCCAGTTTAGCCACACGCTCTTGCAGTTTTTCGCGGTCGTAATCAGACGTTGCTTCTTCAACCTGCTGACGGATCTGAGCAACGCGGCCCTGGATCGCAGCTTCTTCACCCGTACCATCGATGATGGTGGTGGTGTCTTTGTTGATCACAACGCGTTTTGCCTGACCCAGATCTTCCAGCGTTGCTTTTTCCAACTCCAGACCGATCTCTTCAGAAATAACAGTACCGCCAGTCAGCGTCGCGATGTCTTGCAGCATCGCTTTACGGCGGTCGCCGAAACCTGGTGCTTTCACCGCAGCCACTTTCACGATGCCGCGCATGGTGTTAACCACCAGCGTAGCCAGCGCTTCGCCTTCAACGTCTTCAGCAACGATAACCAGCGGTTTGCCCGCTTTCGCTACCGCTTCCAGGACTGGCAGCATTTCGCGGATGTTGGAGATTTTTTTGTCAGCCAGCAGGATGAACGGGCTTTCCAGTTCTACAGCGCCAGTTTCTGGCTTGTTGATGAAGTACGGAGACAGGTAGCCACGGTCGAATTGCATACCTTCAACCACGTCCAGCTCGTCTTGCAGACCTGTACCTTCTTCAACGGTGATAACACCTTCTTTACCGACTTTGTCCATTGCTTCGGCAATCATTTTGCCTACGGTTTCGTCGGAGTTAGCAGAGATGGTACCCACCTGAGCAATAGCTTTAGAGTCAGAGCACGGTACAGACAGTGCTTTCAGCTCTTCAACAGCGGCGATAACGGCTTTATCGATACCGCGCTTCAGATCCATCGGGTTCATGCCCGCTGCAACAGCTTTCAGGCCTTCAGTGATGATAGCCTGCGCCAATACGGTTGCGGTCGTGGTGCCGTCGCCTGCTGCGTCATTCGCTTTAGAGGCAACTTCTTTCACCATCTGTGCGCCCATGTTCTCGAACTTGTCTTCCAGCTCGATTTCACGCGCAACAGATACGCCGTCTTTAGTAATGGTCGGTGCACCGAAGGATTTATCCAAAACTACGTTACGGCCTTTCGGGCCCAGGGTAACCTTCACTGCATCAGCCAGTACATTCACGCCGCGCAGCATTTTTACGCGAGCGTCATTACCGAATTTTACGTCTTTAGCTGCCATGGTGTATTTCCCTTAAATTCGTTCAGTTCAGATGATTACGCGCAATTACGCTTCAACAATTGCCAGAATGTCGCTTTCAGACATGATCAACACTTCTTCGTTATCGATCTTCTCTGCTTTCACGCCATAGCCATCATTGAAAATAACGATGTCGCCCACTTTCACATCCAGCGGCTTCACTTCGCCATTTTCCAGGATACGTCCGTGACCTACGGCCAGAACTTCACCACGGGTAGATTTACCAGCAGCGGAACCAGTCAGTACGATACCGCCAGCAGATTTTGACTCAACTTCTTTGCGCTTGACGATCACGCGGTCATGCAATGGACGAATATTCATTGATAGCTCTCCTTTGAGAAAGTCCATATCGGTTTAGGATAAACGCCGACTATGTTTTCATAACGACTATGCTTTTCATAATCGGCCTTGTGGTGTTCTAAGTGGGGGCGTTTCGCTGCCCTTCAAGGGAGAAAATTCATTTTTTTTGCGTTAGGCGGTTACGTGTTACCGATAGCAGATAAAAAATAAGGATTATCAACATGATAATCCTTATCTGCTTTTCAGGCAGTCGCGACGTTAGCGGTCGTCCCGATCGTCTCGGTGTTCAATATTTCCGCGCCCACCGTCTTTACGCTGGTATTCACCTTCAAAGGTGTTCCCGCCAGAAGGCGGTGCGCCGGAACCGGAACGCCGGATGTGTAAGTGAGGCATCAGTTTGAGCGTCAGGCTTTTCTGTACTGGCGGCAGTAACAGCAACAGCCCCAGAAAGTCGGTCAGGAAGCCCGGAATCAGCAGCAAGAAGCCAGCCAGCACCAGTGAAACGCTTTTTACCATTTCAGCCGCAGGGCTTTCACCTGCCGCCATTTTCTGCTGCATCTGCACCAGCGTTTTCATCCCTTGATTGCGTACCAGTGAGACGCCCACGCAGGACGTGAAGACCACCAGCAGCAGGGTCATGGCGACACCCAGCACTTCAGCCACTTGAATAAACAGCGATATCTCGATGTAAGCTAAAAGAAAAATCAGTAATAACGGTAACCAGCGCACCCGGTTCTCCTGTGTTTTTTCACGCGAACTGTCGTTAATAAGAACGTGTGTTAATGAAAACGTGTTAAGCCATCGCGATTGAAAATCCAGATACGCTTTACTGCCAATGGATTAGGTCAAACACGCGCTCTGCTCTGCGATCCGGCACATCATGATTTAGTAAAATGGGTACGCCTTTGCACGTTTTCAAGCCGCCACTCCATGATTATTGTTCTAAAATAATGACTCGTGACTACAATCACAGTTCATTTACCGTAACGGTAGAGAACGTCAGTATAGTGATCTAAACACCTATTTTTCACTGTCACAACGACATATCCTCACGGCAATGGATATATGGTTGGTCAAACATCCCAATACTATTGCCGAGAGAAGACGGTTTATCCGTAGTCACGCTATTTTCCGAAGTAAGGCCATCTGAAAAACCAGCCCACAACGTCTAGTCACCTCGCTAGTCGTACAACAGGATAGGAATTTTCATGTCAGAAAACATCCGTATTGAAGAAGACCTGTTAGGCACCCGAGAAGTTCCCGCAGACGCGTATTATGGCGTTCACACGCTGCGCGCCGTCGAAAACTTCTATATCAGTACCAATAAAATCAGTGATATCCCCGAATTCGTGCGCGGCATGGTCATGGTGAAGAAAGCTGCCGCGCTGGCGAACAAAGAGCTGCAAACCATCCCGAAAAAAATCGCTGACGTCATTATCCGCGCCTGCGATGAAGTGCTGAATAACGGCAAATGTATGGACCAGTTTCCGGTAGATGTATATCAGGGAGGCGCTGGTACGTCGGTCAATATGAATACCAACGAAGTATTAGCCAATATTGGCCTGGAGCTGATGGGCCACCAGAAAGGCGAATACCAGTATCTGAACCCCAACGATCACCTGAATAAATGCCAATCCACCAATGATGCCTACCCCACTGGATTTCGTATCGCGGTCTATGCGGCCATACTGAAACTAACGGATGCGATAGCGAAGTTAAGTGAGGGTTTTGAGCGTAAAGCCAAAGAATTTGAAGACGTTCTGAAGATGGGCCGCACCCAGTTGCAGGACGCCGTGCCAATGACGCTCGGTCAGGAATTTCATGCATTTCACGTACTGCTGCAAGAGGAAATCAAAAACCTGCTGCGCACGGCGGAACTGCTGCTTGAAGTCAATCTGGGCGCGACCGCAATCGGTACGCGTCTGAACACGCCGGACGGCTACCAGCAACTGGCAGTGCAGCGCCTGGCGGAAGTCAGCGGCCTGCCGTGCGTGCCCGCAGAAGACTTGATCGAAGCCACGTCAGACTGCGGTGCCTATGTCATGGTCCACAGTTCGCTGAAGCGTCTGGCGGTGAAACTATCGAAGATCTGCAATGACTTGCGTCTGCTCTCTTCAGGCCCGCGCGCTGGCCTGAATGAAATCAACCTGCCGGAGTTACAGGCGGGCTCTTCGATCATGCCCGCAAAAGTTAACCCCGTGGTGCCGGAAGTCGTCAATCAGGTGTGCTTCAAGGTCATCGGTAACGATACTTGCGTCACCATGGCGTCAGAAGCTGGGCAATTACAGTTAAACGTGATGGAACCGGTCATCGGTCAGGCGATGTTTGAATCGACCCACATTCTGACCAATGCCTGCTACAACCTGCTTGAGAAATGCGTCAACGGCATCACCGCCAATAAGGACGTTTGCGAAGCCTATGTTTTCAACTCTATCGGAATCGTGACGTATTTGAACCCGTTCATCGGCCACCACAACGGCGATATCGTCGGCAGAATCTGTGCGGAAACGGGCAAGAGCGTGCGTGAAGTCGTACTGGAGCGAGGTCTACTAACAGAAGCTGAACTGGATGACATTTTCTCCATCCAGAACCTGATGCATCCGGCTTACAAAGCCAAACGTTATACCGATGAAAACGAGCTTCCTTAACACCAACACTTAATTCTTCTCAGGCACGTCCGTTCACGAAGAACAGCGTGCCTTTATTTTTTGCTGCATACAGCCATAAGAATAAGTTATGAAATTTTTATTATTAATTAAGGAGCATAGTCATGCTTGGTCTTGAGTTACTCATCGTTCTGCTCGCCATCTATTTGGGGGCACGACTAGGAGGCATCGGCATTGGTTTCGCCGGTGGCCTAGGGGTGCTTGTTCTTACGCTGGGGTTTCAGATAAAGCCTGGCCTAATCCCTTTTGATGTCATTGAAATTATCATGGCCGTTATCGCCGCTATCGCTGCCATGCAGGTCGCGGGCGGAATGGATTATCTGGTCAGCCTAGCGGAGAAACTGCTACGTAAGCACCCGAAATACGTCACCTTTCTCGCGCCGCTGGTCACCTATTTCATGACAATTCTGGCTGGTACCGGACACACCGCGTTTTCCACCCTGCCGGTTATCGCCGAAGTCGCCAAAGAGCAGGGAATTCGCCCTTCTCGCCCACTCTCTATCGCCGTCGTCGCCTCGCAAATCGCGATTACCGCCTCACCAATCTCGGCGGCGGTGGTGTTTGTCGCCGGTATTCTTGAGCCGCACGGAGTCAGCTACCTGCTGCTGTTAGGGATTTGTATTCCTACCACGCTCGCCGCGATCCTGCTGACGGCGATTGTGACTAACTTCCTGGGTAAAGAGCTGAAAGACGATCCGATTTATCAGGAACGTCTGAAAAAAGGCGAAACCACGCTGCGCGGTAATAGCCAACATGAGATCAAACCGGGTGCCAAACTTTCCGTGATGCTATTTCTGATCGGCATCGTCGCCGTTGTTCTGTATGCCACGGCGATCAGCGGCACGGTTGGGCTGATTCAGAATCCAGTTCTGCCACGTAACGAAGCTATTGTGGTCTTTATGCTGACCATCGCCACGCTGATTTGCATCACCTGCAAAATCGACACCGCGCGCATCCTCTCCGCCAGCACGTTTAAGTCCGGCATGAGCGCCTGTATCTGCGTGATGGGCGTGGCCTGGCTGGGCGATACCTTTGTTAAAGCGCATATTTCCGATATTCAGGATACCGCTGGCGCGCTGTTGCAAAGCTACCCGTGGATGCTGGCCGTCGTGCTGTTCTTCGCCGCCACGCTGCTTTACTCACAGGCAGCAACAGCAAAAGCACTGATGCCTGCTGCGCTGCTGTTAGGCGTATCTCCGGTCACGGCCGTGGCGTCTTTTGCTGCCGTTTCCGCCCTGTTCGTTCTGCCGACCTACCCGACCCTGCTGGCCGCTGTAGAGATGGACGACACCGGCTCAACGCGTATCGGCAAGTTTGTGTTTAACCACTCCTTCCTGATTCCCGGCGTGATGGCGATTACGCTGTCGGTGATATTTGGCTTTATCCTCGGCAGTATCCTGATCTAAAGATTGCTTTCCAGACAGTCCCTCGCGGATCGGCTTAGCTCGTCGATCCGCCTCATTCCCTTCAAACAATAAAGCAAGGTATAGTGTGGCTCTGGTTGTCTGGAATTTGTTCATCTGACACGGAGGATGTGATGTCTGACCGCCCGCTTTGCGATGCTGTCGTCATATTATGTACCACACCTGACGACGCCTGTGCACAACGGCTTGCCGACTCGCTGCTGGAAGCTCGACTTGCTGCCTGCGTCACCCTGCTTCCCGGCGCACGTTCGCTTTACTACTGGGAAGGCAAGCTCGAACAGCAATCAGAAGTACAAATGCTGATAAAAAGCGATACCTCACATCAGCAAGCGCTGCTGACTCACCTGAAACAACAACACCCTTACGATACGCCGGAGCTGTTAGTTCTGCCGATATCCGGGGGCGATAGCGATTATCTGACATGGCTCAACGCATCTTTACGCTGATTTTCCTGTTATGGACAGCTGTCGGCACACCCAGTGTGGCCGCCTCTTCTTTTGGTCAGAAACTGTTTGGCAACAGCACGACATCACGCTTTCTGCCAGTCGATGGGGCTTTCGCCTTTGAGTTTCAACAGCAGGATAACCAGCTCAACCTGCGCTGGGATATCCATCCCGATTACTACCTGTACCGCGCACAAATCAAGATCGAAGGAAACGGTGCTACGCTTGGTAAGGTGGAGCTGCCGCAGGGCGAAAGCCACAACGACGAGTTTTTCGGTCAGGTTTTTATCCTGCGGGATCGGCTGGCGCTAACGGTACCCATTCAACAGGCCGAAAACGGCGCGACCGTTAAAGTCACCTATCAAGGCTGCGCCGATGCGGGTTTCTGCTATCCGCCGGAAACGCGCGTCGTTCCTCTCAGTCAGGTGCTGGCTAACGCAGGCACAGATACCTCGAATACCGCATCAGCCCAGACGCCACCGCCACAGACCACGCCGATGCCGTTCTCGCCGTGGTGGGCGCTGTTGATTGGTATCGGCGTCGCCTTTACTCCCTGCGTCCTGCCGATGTACCCGCTGATTGCCAGTCTGGTGCTGGGCAGAAAAGAACAGCTGACGCCGCGCCGCACGCTGCTGCTGTCAATGACCTATGTGCAAGGCATGGCACTCACCTACACACTGCTCGGGTTGGTTGTCGCTGCCGCCGGATTACGCTTTCAGGCGGCGCTCCAGCACCCGTACATTCTGATTGGTCTGTCGGTGATGTTTGCTGCGCTGGCGCTGTCCATGTTTGGCCTGTATACGCTCCAGCTTCCGTCATCGGTACAAACTCGGCTGACAGAGTGGAGCAACCGTCAACAAGGCGGCTCCGTCACCGGCGTATTCTGCATGGGCGCGTTGGCGGGGCTCATTTGTTCCCCCTGCACCACCGCCCCGCTCAGCGCCATCCTGCTTTACATCGCTCAGAGCGGCAACATGCTGGCAGGTGGCGGCACGCTTTATCTCTACGCGCTTGGCATGGGCTTACCGCTCATTCTGGTCACACTGTTCGGCAACAAACTGCTGCCGCGTAGCGGCCCGTGGATGCAGTACGTTAAGGAAGCGTTTGGCTTCATTATTCTGGCACTGCCCGTCTTCCTGCTGGAACGTATTCTGGGTGAAACGTGGGGAATGCGGCTGTGGAGCGCGCTCGGCATCGCCTTCTTCGGCTGGGCGCTCATGCTGACATTGCGTAGCAGCAAAGGCTGGATGCGTGGCGTACAGTTGCTACTGCTGGCAGGCATAGTGATCAGCGCCAAACCGCTGCAAGACTGGGTATTCCCTCCAACAGGCGCGGCGCAAACTCACACATCGGCATTGAACTTCGCTCCAGTCGCCAACATTGCCGATCTCAACAGCGCGCTGGCAAAGAGCGCTCAGCCTGTTATGCTCGATCTTTACGCTGACTGGTGCGTGGCCTGCAAAGAGTTCGAGAAATACACGTTCAGCGACCCGGCGGTGCAAAATCATCTGTCGCGCATTACGCTGCTACAGGCGGACGTCACCGCTAACCGCGAAGAACAAAACGCGCTGCTAAAAAAGCTACAGGTTTTAGGGCTGCCGACCATCGTCTTTTTTGACGCTCAGGGGAAAGAGATCCCCGGCTCGCGCGTCACCGGTTTTATGAACGCTGAACAATTTCAGGCACATTTGCAGAAGTTCAGCCCATAAACGACACTTTCTATCCGATTTTGTGCTTCTGGAGGAGACCTAATGCAACGGGAAGATGTTCTTGAACATGCGCTTACTCTACTGGAGCAGCACGGATTTGCCATGACGACGCTGGATATGCTGGCGGAGAAACTGGGGGTTCCGGTAGAGGAACTGACACCATTCTGGCCGGATCGGGAAGCGCTGCTGTATGACGGCCTGCGTCACCATAGCCAGCAGGTCGATACCTGGCGGCGTCAGCTTCTCTTAGACGACGAGAAAAGCATCGAGCAGAAGCTACTGGCGCGCTATCAGGTGTTACACGAGTCGGTGAACAAACAGCGCTATCCAGACTGTTTGTTTATTGCGGCGTGCAGCTTCTTTCCTGATATCAACCACCCTATCCACCAGATTGCGGAACAGCAGAAGTTAGCGTCTTACCAATACACCCGCGATTTGCTGGAAGAGCTGGAAACCGACGATCCCGAAATGGTGGCACAGCAGATGGAATTGATTCTGGAAGGCTGCCTGAGCAACCTGCTGGTCAAGCATCAGGCCGCCAGCATCGCCACCGCCCAGCGGCTGGCAGAAGATGTCTTACGCTTTGCGCTGTGCCGTAAAAACGGTGCACTCACCTGATTTCAGACACAAAATGCGGTAAAGCCCGCATTTTGGCTGAAAAGTCGGCAGTCAGTAAGGTTTTCCATGCTTTCGTTGATAAACCCGTTGACGCCACGCGGCCAATACGGTTTAATGCGCCCCGTTGCCCGGATAGCTCAGTCGGTAGAGCAGAGGATTGAAAATCCTCGTGTCCTTGGTTCGATTCCGAGTCCGGGCACCATATTTTTGTTTTGGGACGTTCCTATACGTCCGGGAACATAGCAAAATCAGTAAGTTGATGGAAATCTGGAGTACCTCAAGGTACTACCAGATTTTTTGACATCCGTAGTTTTTGGGGGCTTAATTGGGGGCCTGTCGGTTCGATAAACTACGGAGCCCCCACCATGCCTCTGACTGATACCGCCATCCGCAACGCCAAGCCGCTCGATAAACCTTACAAACTCAGCGACGCGCAGGGTCTGTACCTGCTGATTAAACCTAACGGTTCCAAGCTCTGGCATCTTAAGTACCGCTTCGGCGGCAAGGAGAAGAAGCTGGCGTTTGGCGCTTACCCGACTGTCTCGCTGGCAACTGCACGTAAACTGCGTGAAGAAGCCCGAACTATTCTCAGCGCAGGGGACGATCCCGGTGTAAAAAAACAGCACGACAAACAGGCGAAGAAAAACGGCAATACCTTTGAGGCCGTTTCACGTCAGTGGGTGGCCGCGAACATTCGCTGGAGTGAGGCACACGCCGTCAAAGTCCTGCGCTCACTGGAATTACACGTTTTCCCGCTCATCGGCAATGTCCTTATCACCGACCTGAAAACCGCCGATTTGCTGATCCCGTTGCGGGTGGCGGAGAAAAAGGGCTGTCTGGAAACAGCGGCACGGATACAACAACGCACGACGGTCATCATGCGTTACGCCGTACAGGAAGGACTGATTGCCAGCAATCCGGCCAATGACCTCTGCGGCGCAATCACCCCGCCGCCGAAAAACCATTACCCTGCCCTGCCGCTGGAAAAGTTGCCGGAACTGCTGGAAAGAATAGAAGGCTATTCAGGCAGACTGCTAACAAGGTTGGCCGTACAGCTTAATTTGCTGATCTTTATCCGCTCCAGTGAATTGCGTTTTGCCCGTTGGACGGAGGTCGATCTGGATAACGCCATGTGGACACTTCCTGCACAGCGGGAGCCCATAGCTGGTGTGCGTCACTCAGAGCGTGGCGCAAAAATGAAAACGCCGCATCTGGTGCCGCTGTCAAAACAGGCGGTAACGATACTGAAGCAGCTAAAACTGTTGTCCGGCAACGGGGAATTACTCTTTCCCGGCGATCACGATGCCCGTAAGCCAATGAGTGAGAACACCATCAACAAGGCACTGCGCACGATGGGCTATGACACACAGGTGGATATCTGCGGACATGGCTTCCGCACGATAGCATGTAGCGCGTTGATTGAATCAGGTCGTTGGTCAAAAGATGCCGTGGAGCGGCAGATGAGCCATCAGGAGCGCAACCACGTTCGTGCCGCCTATATTCACAAAGCGGAACACCTCGACGAACGGACTCAGATGATGCAATGGTGGTCAGATTATCTCGATGCCTGCCAGCATCAGTTCATCCCGGCTTATCGATTTGAGAAGTCGATTAAGGTTGCCTGAGTCAGACAGATGCACGAATAAAATAAGCCGCTTCTGATCGAACGGAGGCGGTTTTCTTATTTCTCTACGCCGCTGTTGTATCAGGGCTGAGGCGGAGCGCAGCAGAGCGAGCACCGAACATCCCTGATAAAACAGCGGAATTTGTCACCATCGCAATTACCCGTGTTTACAGGGACAAACGATATGACAGGCCGCGCTTGTATGGCTTTTTAATGGATGCGAACAGCAGCAGTTAAAAAGTGGCGTGAGGCGAGTAAATTCCATTTCGCAGAAATGGCTAATTTGCGTCGCCCGAACCCACCCGCGAGCGTTTCCCCCAAGGGAAACCGAGCAGGCCGGGGGGAGCCGAATAAATTTTGCCGCCCCAGCGAGCAAAAAGACGCGCCCACGCGTCGGTTTATTTGGGGGGCTTGCCCCGCACACCGTCGTCGCTAAGTCTCCGGCCACAAGCCGGTAGCGAGGCGCGACCAACCCATTTAAAGCAGCGTTTCCCGTTATTTCGCACCGAGCTTGCGAGAAAGAGAAATAACAGGCTAAAACGCGCGTCTTAAAGGGGTTGGTCGCGCGTAGCGTGCGACGGTGTGCCGCCGTTGACCTTGGGGTTTTGGCGTGGCGTCCAGCCGCGACATTACCCCCATGCGACAGGCAATAAGGGCGTCCAGCCCGCATGAACTGGCGCACGCCGTTTTGTGCCTGGAAATGTATTTTCCGGCACAGGGCTGCATTGCTGCCACCGCATTCGCCTCATGCGCTCGCCGCATATACTTGCCCCATACCATGGGGCGAAGTCACGGGGTGAGAGCATGGGGCGAACAACAAAAGTAAACTGTCGCGCTTCGCTTGCCTTCTCCCGAACCGTTACCAACCTAGGTCGATAACGGTTCGGGAGATCCTGTTTTACTTTAACGATCTTCTGATTTGCGGTAACGGGAAGGCCAGATTTCCGCAGGTGAAACCCCCAGCGCTTCCGCAATCAGCTTTTCCCCTTTCGGCCAGTGTTTTGTTAACGCGTTTGCCAACGTGGAAGACGCTAACCCCGCTTCTCGGGAAACGGCCGCCAATGTTGTTCCCTTCTTTCTTAACCCGGCGATGATATCTGCCGGGTGCCAATCCTTATCAATCATCTCCATGATCCTTATTTTGTGGCCTCACATTAAACATCATTTGTTCAGATAGTCTAAACAACTACGATGTTAAGTAATGCTAAACACTAAGTCAATGTATGATCATTGATGGTGTAATGGATGCTGCCTACTCGTCTCAAAGCCGCCCGACTACGGGCTAATCTAACTCAGGAAAAATTGGGAGTTCTTGCTGGCATTGAAGAAGAAACTGCGCGTTCTCGCGTGTCTCAATATGAAGGTGGGATACATCGTCCAACATTTGAAATGATGTGCTCATTTGCAAAGGTACTTAATGTACCGGAATGTTACTTTTACACGGTAAACGATGATTTTGCTAAGATGATTCTGGAGCTTTACCTTAAACATCAGAGTCATTCTTAACGAATGCAAATAAATCCCCGCCTCTATTGTTCAGGAAGTCTAAGCAACCTACATGTAAAGTAGTGCTAAACATGCTATCAATATCCTTATTGATGGTGCCATCATGTTGCCCATTCGCCTTAAAACGGCTCGTTTACAAGCCAATCTCACTCAAGAAAAGCTAGGCGTACTGGCTGGCATTGAAGAAGCCACTGCACGATCACGCATATCCCAATATGAAAGCGGTATACATCGCCCAACATTTGAGATGATGTGCGCGTTTGCTAAAGTGCTTAATGTGCCAGAGTGTTATTTTTATACAGTTGATGATGATTTTGCTGAAGTTATTCTAAAAATTTATAATGAATGGTCGAACGATCATTAAAT